>JFHF01000038.1 GCA_000648925.1 Caballeronia jiangsuensis | reverse complement strand
ACGCGCTCGCCCGGCCGCACGATGGCGATATCGCCGACGCGCACATCGGCGAGCGCGACTTCCCGTTCGCGCGCCGGGTCGTCGCGGTCGCGCACGCGCGCCTTGTCCGGACGCAGCGCATTGAGCGCGCGGATCGCGTCGGTGGTCTGCCGCTTCGCGCGCGCTTCCAGCCACTTGCCGAAGCGCACCAGCGTGATGACCACCGCCGACGCCTCGAAGAACAGATGCTCCGTCATGCCGCCATGCGCGAACATCTGATAGACGGACAAGCCCCAGGCCGCCGACGTGCCGAGCGCGACGAGCAGATCCATGTTGCCCGCGAAAGCCCGCACCGCGCGATAGCCGCCGACATAGAAACGCGCGCCGAAACCGAACTGCACGACGCTCGCGAGCACGAGTTGCAGCCACGGGTTCAGCGCGAGGCCGAACATCGGCGCGAGCAGCGGCACGGTGAGCACGGCTGCGGCGAAGACCGCGGCGAGCTCGCGATCGAATGCGGGCTGCGCGGCGGCGGGCGCGGCTTCGGGCAAAATCGGCGCGGCTTCGTAGCCGGCTTTCGCGACGGCGGCGACGAGCTGATCGTCGGTCACGGCGCCGTTCGCGTGCACGGTCGCCTTCTCGGTGGCGAGATTGACCGCCACGCTTTCGACGCCCGGCACGCGCCTGAGCACCTTCTCGACGCGCGCGACGCACGACGCGCACGTCATGCCGCTGACGGCCAATTCCGCGGTTCTCGGTTTCTCGGATGTTGCTGTGGACATGGTGAAACGCTCCGGTCTGGCTGGGATCGCGAAGATCCCTCACGAGACGAGTATCGACCTTCCAATGATTGGAAGGTCAAGGGCGGAATGAACGGCGTCGTGCGATCGTGGAACACATCGGAAATAATCGTATTCGAAGGACGAAACGCGCGTCATTCAGTGCTTTTAGGCAGCATCTAGGGCATTCTTCGACTTGCCGGAGCGCTTTTATACGCTTCGTCTTGCCTATAGTCAGCGGATAAGTTAAAACCCGAATTTCGAGATAATGCTCGTGGCGCGCCGCGCGGGGATTCGAAGCGGCATCGAGCCGTTCGCGAGCGTGCCGTGAATCGATCCCGGATCGAGTCGCGCGAGAACCCAAATCGAAAGAAGAACCGGATTTCCATTCGAATGAAGAACAACCGACGCTGGACTTTTCCGCTCAACCCCGCGATCTGGATGAGCGTGAGTCTCGCCGGCATGGCGGTCCTGGCTGGCTGCGCGACCAGGCAGCCGGAGGTGAAACCGACCACCACGGGCTGGGTGAAGAATCAGGTCGCCGACTCCTATACGTTCGGCTTTCCGCTCGTCGCCTCGGATATCGCCCGCGAACGTGCGAGCGGCCGCACCGGCCAGCCCGGCCAGCCGGGTCAGACGCCGCTCAACACCTTCCGTCATGCGAGCGCGTTGCCGCCTGCCGGCGCGGCGGGCTGGCCGAGCGTCGACACGCTCGAATCCACCGCCTGGCTCGATGTCTCCGCCGATCCGGTGATCGTCTCGCTGCCCGCCGCGCCGCGCGGCCGCTATCTCGACGCCCGCGCATTCGATGCGTGGACCAACGCGCTCTATTCCAGCGCCGACACGACGCCGTATCCGAAAATGCAACTGATCGCGTTCGTGCCCGCGGGCTGGACCGGCACGCTGCCCGCCAACGCGACGCGCGTCGAGACGCGCACGCGTTATGTATGGCTTTCGGTGCGCGTGCGCGTGAACGGTCCGCGCGATGTGCCCGAGGCGCGCAAGCTCCAGACGGCGATGCACATCGACACGCAGACGCCCGCGAAAGGCTCGGCGGCCGATCCGACGCCGGCGGTGGCCGGCGCGTGGCCCGCGAACGGCGCGCGGCAGCCTGCGGTGCCGCCGCTGCCGTCCGCGCTGGCGACAGTCGCGCCGGGCGCGCAGGCCGAGGCGCTCGACGCGAATGCGTTCTTCGCGCGCCTTGCCCGCTCGCTCGACGACAACCCCGCCGCCACCGACGATGCCCACGCGATGAGCCAGCTCGCCGATCTCGGCGTGAAGCCCGGCGAGCCGGTGCAGTTCAAGAAGACCGATGCGCCGCTGCTCGATTCTGGTCTCGCCGATGCGCGCGAGCGGCTCGCGACGGTGCCGCCGAACGCGATCACGAAGAACGGCTGGACCTGGTTCGGCGATGGCGTCGGCATCTACGGCACGGACTACACGCTGCGCGCATATCTCGCACGCCGTCAGACCGCGACGAGCACGAAGGAAGGCGAGGTGAAGCCGGTGACGCGCGTGGACAGCGAAGGCCATGCGCTCAATGGCGCGAACGCGTACACGCTGCACTTCACGCCCGACCAGTTGCCGCCGGTGCGCGGCTTCTGGACGATCACCGCCTATACGAAGGACGGCGCACTCGCGGACGAAAAGCTGCCGCGCCTCTCGCTCTCCGACCGCGACCGGCTGAAGAAGAATCGCGATGGCTCCATCGACGTGATCGTGTCGGCGAAGTCGCCGGGACGCGCACGCGACGCGAACTGGCTGCCCGCGCCCGATGGCGAATTCCAGCTCGCGATGCGTCTCTATGCGCCGAGGCCGCAAGCGAGCGACGGCTCATGGGCGCCGCCGCGCGTCCAGCGCCGGTGAGTCAGCCGCGCGAAAGCAACCGGACGGAAACATAAAGGCCGCGATTTTTTCGCGGCCTTTATGTTTTGATGCACGGTTTGGCGAACGTTTGCGGGCCGCCTCGTCGTATACTCGAACATCATCTTTCCGGGACGGCGAAGCTCGGGCGGTGCTCCTACGGACAGCTCGTCGCCGCGCATCGAATGTCAAGCATCACCAAGTCTTCTCTTGCTTCCGCCGGCCAAACCCTGCGCGGCGTCGTGCACGCGCGGCGCACGCGGCGCATCTTCATCGGCTTGCTGATCGCGCTACTCGTGATCGGCGCGCTCGGCTTCTTCGTCGCGCCGCCGGTCATCCGGCATATTGCCGAGCAGCAACTCGCGAAGCAGCTCGATCGCCCGGTCAGCATCCGGCGCATTTCGCTCAATCCCTACACGCTCGATTTCGAAGCCGATGGCGTGCATATCGGCGAAGCGCCCGCGAATCTCGCCAAGACGCCGGGCGCGTCGGCCGATTTCGTCGATGTGTCGCGGCTCGTCGTGCGCACCTCGTGGGCGTCGGTGTTGAAGCTCGCGCCGGTCGTCAACGAACTGAAAATCGATTCGCCGCGCATCAATGTCGTGCGCTTCGACGGCGAGCATTTCAATTTCTCCGATCTGATCGCGAAATTCTCGAAGCCGTCGCCGACGCCCTCGGACAAGCCCGCGCGCTTCTCGGTGTCGAACATCCGCCTCGAAAACGGCCAGATCACGTTCGATGACAGGCTGCTGAAGGCGAAGCACGTGATCGACCGCTTCGCGCTCGGCATTCCGTTCATCGCGACCTTGCCCTCCGCCACGGATATCTTCGTGACGCCGTTGTTACAGGCGCGCATCGACGGTTCGCCGCTCGTGGTGAAGGGGCGCACCAAGCCGTTCTCGGAGTCGCGCGAATCGGAGATCGCGCTCACGCTCGATGGCCTCGACGTGCCGCAGATGGCGTCTTACGCGCCAGCCTCCGTGCCGGTCGCCGTGAAGAGCGGCAAGCTTTCCACGGACCTGAACGTGAACTTCGCGATCTCGGGCGATACCCCGACGATCCGCATCGAAGGCACCGCCGATCTCGCCGATCTCGCCGTCACCGACAAATCGAACGCGCCGCTCGTCGCGGCCCGTGCGCTGCATGTGAAGATCGCGAGCGCGGAGCCGTTGCGCGATATCTATCGCCTCGACGAAGTGACGCTGAGCAATCCCGACGTGCACCTCGCGCGCGATTCGTCGGGGCAGTTGAATGTGCAGAAACTGGCCGGTCCCGCGCCGAAGGCGTCCGCGGAACCGGCGCAGACACAAGCGCAAAAGGAAGCGCAGAAGGAAGCGCCGCCGCTCGACCTGACGATCCGTCATCTCGCGATAAACGACGGCAAGATCGCGCTCGACGACCAGTTGCTGAAGGAACGCGTGCAGGGCGCGCTGACCGGCCTCGCCGTGACGCTCGACGATTTCTCGACGCTCGCGAAGACGCCCGCGAAATACACGCTCAAGACCGCGTTCGACAAAGGCGGCGCGCTCGATGCATCGGGCAAAGTGACGCTCGCCGCGAAGACGGCGGACGCGAAGCTCGCGCTGAACGCGTTCGCGCTGCCGCCGCTGCAGCCGTATCTCGCGAACCTGATGGCCGCGCGGGTGACGAGCGGCACGCTCGGCGCGAACCTGCCGGTGTCGGTCGACTGGGGCAAGCCGGATGGCGGCGTGCAGGTCGGCGCGGGCGACGTGAAGCTCGACGCGCTCACGCTCGTGCCGAACGCGGGCGGCGGCGCGCCGATCAAGCTCGCGTCGGCGGTGGCGAAGATCGACAAGGTCGATGTATCCGCGCGCAACGCCGCGCTCGACAGCGTGCAAGTGAGCGGTCTCGCGCTCGATGCGACGCGCCGCAAGGACGGCACCATCGATCTCGCCGCGCTCGCGGGGCCGCACGAGGCCGCGCCCGAGCAGACGGCGACGCACAAGATCCAGAAGGCGCAGGCGGCCGGCCCGGCGTGGCGCTATCGCATCGGCGAAATCTCGCTCGCCGATACGTCGGCGAATATCACCGACGAAACCACGGCGCAGCCGGTCAAGCTGCGCGTCGCGCCGCTCGCGGTGAACGTGAAGCAGTTCAGCGACGATCTGACGAAACCGCTCGCCGTCGATGGCAAGCTCACGCTGAACGGAAAGGGCGCGCTCGCGATCGGAGGCAATGTCACGGTCACGCCGCTCAAGCTCGCGCTGCACGTGAAGGGCGATCAGGTCGATGCCTCGGCGTTCGAGCCGTATTTCGGCGACAAGCTCAACATCGAAGTGGCGAGCGCGTATCTGAGCGCGAACGGCGATGTCGCGATGTCGGGCAGCGGCAAGACGCTCGCGGCGTCGTACAAGGGCGATGTGTCGCTGTCGGATGTGCGTATGCTCGACAAGGCGACGTCCGATCGTTTCGCCGGCTGGAAGCTGCTCGGCCTGACCAACGTGAAGGTGAACTACAGCGAGCGCGGCACCGATGTCGACGCGGCGCGCGTGACCTTCGCGAAGTTCTACGGCCGCGTGCTGCTCGACGCGCAGGGCAAGCTGAACCTGAAGAGCGTGGTGGCGGGCGAGGGCGGACCGCAATCGGTGACGCGCGGCAGCACGAAGGAGCAGGGCGCGTCCGCGCCGGCGGCGGCGAGCGCGACCGCGACGGTGCCGGTGAAAACCGCGCCGAATTCCGGACCGCCGGTCAATATGCGCTTCGGCCAGCTCGTGTTGCAGGACGGCCGCGTGACCTACACCGACAACTTCATCAAGCCGAACTACACGGCGAATCTCGTCGCGATCAACGGCACGATCGGTGCATTCGGCACGCATTCGACGACGCCCGCGCCCGTCGATGTCTCCGCAAAGCTGGCGGCGAACGGGCCGGTGTCGATCAAGGGGCAAATCAATCCGCTGATCGACAAGCCCGCGCTGGATCTGACGGCGAGCGCGCACGGCGTCGAACTGACGAACCTCACGCCGTATTCGTCGAAATATGCGGGCTATCCGATCACGAAGGGCAAGCTCAACGTCGATCTGCATTACATGCTGGCCGACAACAAGCTCACGGCGAACAACCACTTGTTCATCGATCAGTTGACGTTCGGCGATCACATCGACAATCCGACGGCGACCAAGCTGCCGGTGCGGCTCGCGGTGTCGTTGTTGAAGAACTCGCGCGGCGAGATCGACGTGAACATTCCGATTTCCGGGTCGCTGGACAATCCCGAGTTTTCGATCGGCGGGCTCGTGTGGCAGGCGATCGTGAATCTCGTGCAGAAGGCGGTGACCGCGCCGTTCACGCTGCTCGCGCACGCGTTCGGCGGGGGCGGCGGCGAGGATCTCAACTACATCGAGTTCGACGCGGGTTCGGCCACGTTGAACGATGCCGCGCAGAAGAAGCTCGATACGATTGCGAAGGCGCTGGTGGACAAGCCGTCGGTGCGGGTGGACGTGACGGGCCGCGTCGATCCGAAGACGGACGAGCCGGCGTTGCGCGCCGCGTGGCTCGACAACCAGGTGAAGCGTGCGAAGGTGCGCGACATGTCGGGCAACGGCGAGAACGTGGACTGGAACGCGATCAAGATATCCGATGCCGACTACGACAAGTATCTGACGAAGGTGTACAAGTCGGCGGATTTCAAGAAGCCGACCAACTTCATCGGCATGACGAAGTCCGTACCCGATGGCGACATGAAGGCCGCGCTGACGAAAAACGCACCGGTGGACGAAGGCTCGTTGCGCGATCTGGCGCAGCGTCGCGCGCAGGCGGTGCAGGAGTACTTCGACGGGAAGATCGACAGCCAGCGGATATTCGTCGTCGCGCCGAAGATGTCGGCGGACGATATCAAGGACAAGGGCGCGGGTTCGCGCGTGGAACTCGGGTTGAAGTGAGCGGCGTTAGCCGTCTGGACGATCTGGATGAACAAAGGAATGCAAACTAGCATGGGCGATACCGAAAATTCGAATGAAAACGGGAATCCGCCGATGGGAACACCTTATGAGAAGGACGTGGTGGCGTGGGCCTATGAACAGGCCGCGCTGCTGCGTGCAGGGAAGCTTGCGTCCATCGATATCGAGCATATCGCTGAGGAAATCGAGGACGTGGCGAAAATTGAATCACGCGAGTTGCGAAGCAGGCTAGGCGTTCTGCTGGCGCATCTGCTGAAGTGGATGTTTCAGCCGGAACGCCGAAGCAGAAGTTGGACGAGCACGATCCGCGTGCAGCGAAGAGAGGCGCTGTTCGTGTTGAAAGAAGCGCCGAGCTTGCGGCGACATTTCGATGACGACCAATGGCTCGATCTGGTCTGGTCGAAAGCGCGTAAGCAGGCCGAAGCGGAGACGGGCATCGACTTCGATACGTTTCCGGAAGTCTGTCCGTGGCCGGTTTCATCGGTGCTGGAGGAGGGATTTTTGCCGGACTGAGCAGAGCACATTCGTCCACCGAATGGCAGGAAATCCGAGTTTCGCGCTTCGCACTTTGATTTCTCATTGGCAATTGCAATAATTACCTGTCGCGCTCAATTCCGTGCGCGAATAAGATATTTAATTTGCAATGGCTGAAGTTACGAGACAGCGCACCGGCGAGCTTCTTAGAAAACTGTTCGAAATCCTGAAGGCACATCCCGATGGCATGCCGGCAGCGCGGGCGTTAGAGGCACTGGCGAACAGCGTCACGCTTACACCTTATGAAGCGGGCATCTACGAAAGCTCTGGCCTGAGGCGCTTCGAGAAGATTGTCCGGTTCGCCACCGTCGCATGCGTCAAGGGCGGTTGGATCGTCAAGCATAAGGGAATTTGGGCCGTTACCGACGAAGGTCTGGCGGCGTACGAAAGGTTCAAGGAACCTGCTGCATTCTGTCGTGAATCCGGGCGTCTCTACGGACAATGGAAGGCAGCGCAGTCGCGTGAACCGGTTGGGCTCGCCAGCGTGTCGGCCAAGCTTGGCGAGCAGGTCGATCTGTCATTCGAAGTCGACGCCGAAACGGCCAGTGTCACCTACGAGCAAGCCGAGGAGCAGGCTTGGGGTGAAATCGAACAGCACCTGCGGAAGATGCCGCCGTACGATTTTCAGGACCTTGTTGCGGATTTGCTGCGGGCCATGAACTATCACATCGGTTGGGTTTCTCCGCCCGGTAAAGACGGCGGCGTGGACATCATCGCCAATACGGATCCGCTTGGAACGCGCTCACCACGTATCAAAGTGCAAGTGAAACGTATCAGCCATCGCGTCGACAAAGACGGTTTGAAGTCTTTTATCGCCATCATCAACGATGACGATGTTGGACTTTTCGTTTCTCTGGGCGGCTTTACTCGCGATGCCGAAACTTTCGCGCGTGATCAGGAGCGGCGGAAAATCACGCTGATCGACTGCGAGCGTTTGATCGAATTATGGATCGAGTTCTACGGGAAACTCGACGACCAGGCGCGAGCACGCATGCCATTGACGCCCATCTATTTTCTGACTCCTCAAAACTGATTGTGGCTGCGGCGCGGGTGTCGCACAAATCAATGCGCCCCCGAAGCCGCCCCGCCACCACCCCCCTTCGCCACCTTCGTAATCCAGATCAGCGGAATGATCAGAATGAAGATCACCGCCGAGATCAGAAAGATATCGTTGAGCCCCATCATCGCGGCCTGCGTGTTGACGGTGAAATTGAACATGCCGCGTGCTTGCGCCTCGCTGACATCGAGTGTCGATCGCGATAGCCCGAGCGATTGCAGGAACGCCGGGTTGTAGACATTCGCCTGCTCGGTGAGCCGCTCGTGATGCAGCGCGATGCGGTTATCCCACTCGTTGCCCGCGAGCGACGTGCCCACCGCGCCGCAAAACACCCGCGCGAAATTCGATAGCCCCGCCGCCGCCGGAATCTTCGACGGCGGCAGTCCCGACAGCACGATCGCCGTGAGGGGCACGAAGAACATCGCCATCGGGATGCCTTGCAGGAGCGTCGGCAGTACGAGATGCCACGTGTCGATCTCGATCACGTACTTCGAGCGCAGCCAGAACACGAACGCGAAGCCAACGAACGCCATCGTCGCGATGATGCGCGCGTCGCTGCGCGGCAAGACCTTGCCCATCACCGGCGCGAGGATCACGGCGAAGATGCCGAGCGGCGCAGTGACGAGCCCCGCATCGATCGACCGGTAGTTCAGATACTGCTGCATCCATTGCGGCAGCAGCACGAGATTGCCGAAAAACACGCCGTACGCGACGGAAATCGCCACCGTCCCGCCGAAGAAGTTGCGCCCGGCGAAAAGCCGCAGATCGACGACCGGATTCGGGTCCGTCAGCTCCCACACGACGAAGAACGCGAACGCGATGACCGCGACGATCGCCAGCACGACGATCAGCGGCGACGAGAACCAGTCGAGGTCGCGTCCCTTGTCGAGCATGATCTGCAGCGACGCGACCCACGAGACGAGCAGCAAGAGACCGATTACGTCGATCGGCGCCTTGCGCGTCGGCGATTCGCGATCGCGGTAGATGAGCCACGTCACGCCCGCCGCGAAGATGCCCACCGGAATGTTGATGTAGAAGATCCACGACCACGAATAGCTGTCGGTGATCCAGCCGCCGAGCGCGGGACCGGCGATCGGGCCGACGGTCGCGGTCATCGCCCAGAGCGAGAGCGCCATCGACGACTTCTCTTTCGGATACGAGCCGAGCAGGATCGCCTGCGACAGCGGAATCAGCGGCCCGGCGACCGCGCCCTGCAACACGCGCGCGAACAGCAGCACCGGCAGATTCGGCGCGAGGCCGCACAGCCACGACGACAGCACGAACATCAGAATCGCGCCGACGAACAGGTGCACCTGGCCGAGCCGCTGCGTGAGCCAGCCGGTCAGCGGAATGGAGACGGCGTTCGACGCCGCGAACACGGTGATGACCCACGTGCCCTCGTTGACGGACACGCCGAGATTGCCGGAGATCGTCGGGATCGCGACATTGGCGATCGACGAATCCAGCACGTTCATGAAGGTCGCGAGCGCCACCGCGAAAGTGGCGAGGACGAGCTTGCCGCCCTGGAGCGGCGGGGGCGGCGACGGTGCGGCGGCGGGGCTGGACGTCGTCGGCGTGCTCATGCGGCTCCCATGTTCGGGGCCACAGTATCGCGATGAACGCGCCGCGGCCGAAGAAGGTCAAGCCGCCAGTTTGCCTGTGCTCAGAAAAAGCTGCTGAGCCCGCCGCCGCGCGCCCGCCGCCTCACTTCGTCGAAATATCGATATTCCCCAGATACTTCTTCGCGTACTTGTCGATGGTCCCATCCGCCTTGACCTTCTCGATCGCCGCGTTGAGCTTCGTCTTCAGCGCATCGTCGCCCTTGCGCACGCCGTAGGCGATGCCGCTGCCGAGAATCTTGTCGTCGCGAACCGGCGCGCCGACGAACGCGAAGCCCTCGCCATCCGGCTTCGACAGGAACCCGCTCTGTCCCGCCGGCGCGAGCACGAGCGTCCCGTCGAGACGGCCGGACTTCAAATCCGCATACACCTGATTCTGGTCCTGATACGGCACGACCTTCACGCCTTCGTTCTCCCAGTGCGCCTTCGCGAACGTCTCCTGAATCGAGCCCTGCAGCACGCCCACGCTCTTGCCCTTCAGCGATGCCGACGTCGGTTCCAGACCGCTGCCCTTCTTCGCGATCAGTTGCGTCGGCACGCGATACACGACCGTCGTGAAGTCGATCGCCTGGCGACGTTGCTCGGTCGCGTTCATCGCGGAGTTGATCGCGTCGAACTTGCGGCCCTGCAGCGCGGGAATCAGGCCGTCGAACGACGTCTCGACCCACTTGCACTGCATCTTCGCGGCGGCGCAGACCGCGTTGCCGACGTCGATGTCGAGCCCTTGCAATTCGCCCGTCGACGATTTCGATTCGAACGGCGGATATTGCGCCTCCAGTCCGAAGCGCAGCGTATCGGCGGCGAGCGCCGCACCGCTCGCGAACGTGCATGCGAAGAACAAGGCGCTGGCGATGTGTTTGAGTTTCATCGTGTTGGTCTCCAGAAAAGTCGTCAGATCGAACAAAGGCGGCGCGCGCCTTCGACGAGCGTGTCGTCGTCCTTCGCGAACGAAAGACGGATCAGGTGGTTATCGGTGCCGTCGGTGTAGAACGCGGACAGCGGAATCGTCGCGACGCGCGCCTCGCGGATCAGGCGCAGCACGAAGTCGCTGTCGGATTCGTTCGAGATCGCGTCGTACCGCGCCAGCATGAAGAAACTGCCCGCGCTCGGCAACAGTTCGAAGCGCGAGCCCTTAAGCGACTCGGCGAGCAGATCGCGCTTGTGCTGGTAGAACGGCCCGAGATTCAGATAGCTCGATTCGTCCGCGAGCGCTTCGGCGAACGCCATCTGCATCGGCGTATCGGCGGAAAAGGTCATGAACTGGTGGATCTTGCGAATCTCGGCCGTCAGCGCGGCGGGCGCGAGACAGTAGCCGACGCGCCAGCCCGTCACGTGATACGACTTGCCGAACGACGACACGATCACGCTGCGTTCCGCCAGCTCGGGATAGCGCGCCATGCCGTGATGCGGCGCGCCATCGAATACGACGTGTTCATAGACTTCATCCGACAGCACGATGATCTTCGTGTCGCGCGTGAGTGCGGTCAGCCGTGCGATGTCGGCGTCCGTGAACGCGCTGCCGGTCGGATTGTGCGGCGTATTGACGAGAATCATGCGCGTCTTCGGCGTGATCGCGGCGGCGACTTCGTCCCAGTCGATGTGGAAATTCTCGGCCGAGAGCTTGATCGCGACGGGCGTGGCGCCCTGCAACTGCACGATCGGCGCATAGCTGTCGAAGGAAGGCTCGAAGTAGATGACCTCGTCGCCGGGATGCACGAGCGCGCTGATCGTCGCGTACAGGCCTTCGCTCGCGCTCGCGACCACGGTGACTTCCGTGCCCGGATCGTACTGCGCGCCGTACAGCTTGTGCGTCTTCGCGGCGATCGCTTCGCGCAGCGCGAGCACGCCGGACATCGGCGAATACTGGTTATGTCCTGCCCGCATGGCTCGCTCGACGCCTTCGATCAGCTTCGGGTCGCAGGCGAAGTTCGGTGCGCCCTGCGACAGGTTGAGCGCGTGATGCTCCTCGGCCAACTGGCCGATGACGGTGAAAATGGTCGTGCCGACATTCGGCAGCTTCGACTCGGGAATGCAGGCGCTATGCACGGCAAGTGTCTCCGGAATTGCGGTTCGGCGATGATTGCCGTCGATTCAACCGCAGCAATAAAGCGCGGACAATCGAAACTTTGTCATACTAGCCATGCTTGCAGATCATGGCTACATGCCAAAAACCCGATGCCTCCGATGAAACCGCTGCCCTCGCTCGACGTGCTCAAAACCTTTCTGGTCGTCGCCCAGAAGCTGAATTTCACGCGCGCGGCCGAGGTGCTGAACGTGACGCAGGGCGCGGTCAGCAGGCAGATCGCCGGACTGGAGGCGCATCTCGGCTACGCGCTTTTTACGCGGCAGGCGCGCGGGCTCGCGCTGACGCATCACGGCGCGCTGCTCGTCGCGCCGTTGCAGCAGGCGTTCGCGCATATCGACGATGCACTGGCGAAAGGCGGCGCGCAATCCGGCATTCTGCGCGTGAAGTGCCCGACCTGCGCGATGCGCTGGATCCTGCCGCGCGTCATCCGCTTGCAGAACGAGCGGCCCGAGCTGGTGGTGGAGGTGACGGCGTCGGTGTCGCACGGCGTCGAGTTCGGCGCTGAGCCGTTCGATGCGGCGATCGTCTTCGGCGCCGCGCCGTCGCTCAAGGGCGTGACGGCGGATCATCTCTTCGATGAAGTCCTGACGCCGGTTTGCGCGCCCGAATTGTGGAAGCCGAAGAAGCACGCCGCGCCCACGCCCGGCGATCTCGCCGGCAAGACGCCGCTGCACCCCACGCGCGACCGCCGCGACTGGCTTCTGTGGCTAGGCGCTTATGGCTACACGGGCCTGCCGTCGACGAAAGCGCAGCATTTCGACACGCTCGATCTGGCGATGTCGTCAGCGATGCAGGGTCTGGGCGTGACGATCGGCGATGTCTCGCTGATCGAGGAAGACTTGCGCGCGAAGCGCGTGATCGCGCCGTTCCCGCTGTGCGTGACGAGTGGCGCGGCGTATTACCTCGCGTATCCGGAGCGGCCCGCGCCGTCGCCCGCATTGCAGCAATTCGTGCAGTGGCTGGGCGACGAGGCGGCGCACACGCGCAAAAGGCTGGAGGCCCGGACGCACGCGGCCCAGGCCTGAAGCGTCATCACATGCCGTGCTTGGTGACGACCGACGCCCACTGTCCGTTCTTCACCTGATACAGCGTCGACGATGCGTTCTTCAGCGCGCCGTTGCTGTCGAACGCGATCGGCCCGGTGATGCCTTGGAACGAGTTCGACTTCAGCACCGGCCGGTACACGTTCGGATCGATGGAATTGGCCTTCTGCATCGCGTTGATCGCGGCCCACGCGGCGTCGTAGCCGAACGGCGCATACGAAAGAATCGCGACGCCGAAGCGCTTCTGGAACTTGTCGGCGAACGCCTTGCCTTCGGGCAGCTTGTCGAGCGGGCTGCCGTATTCCCACGCCTGCGCGCCCTCGGCGGCATCGCCCGCGAGCTTGAGGAAATCGGCGTCCATCACGCCGCCGCCGCCCACGAACTGCGCGTTCATGCCGAGCTGCTTCATCCGCTTGACGACCGCCGCCGCCTGCCGGTCGAGGCCGCCGAAGAAAATCAGATCCGCGTTAGTCGCCTTGATGCGCGTGAGCTGCGCGCTGAAGTCGACCGTCTGGTTGTCGCTGTACTCGCGCGTGACGATCGTGCCGCCCTTCGCCTTCACCGCCTTCTCGAACTCGTCGGCCTCGCCCTGACCGAAGGCCGTGCGGTCGTCGATGATCGCGATGCGCTTCGCCTTCGTCGTCGTCACCGCGTAGACGCCGGCGTTGCCCGCGTTCTGCGCGTCGCTCGAAATCACCGTGAACATGTTCTCCAGACCGCGCGTCGTGATGGTCGGATTGGTCGCGGCGGGGTCGATGGTCGGGATGCCGGCGCTGTTGTAGATCGGCGAGGCGGGCAGCGTCGTGCCCGAATTGAAGTGTCCGACGACGACCACCACGCCATCATCGACGAGCTTCTGCGCCGCCTGCACGCCGACGCGCGGGTCGGCCTGATCGTCTTCCGCGCGGATCTCGAACTTCGCCGTCTTGCCGCCGATCGTGATCTTCTTCGCGTTGGCTTCGTCGAGCGCGAGCTGCACGCCGTTCTGGAGGTCCTTCCCGTAACCCGCGTTCGCGCCCGTCAGCGGCGCGGCAAAACCCACTTTCACCGTCAGTTCGTCTGCGCTCGCGGCGAAGGGCGCGGCGGCGAATGCAGCCGTGGCGCATGCCACGAGCCACGCCAGAGGTTTGGTACGGATGCGCATGGTTTTGCTCTCCTTTTTGATTTGGCAATCGAATGGAACACGACCGGTTCAGTGCCGGCAAGACGGACTTGCCCTCAAAGGCCGGCAATCTGGCGATGAAAGCAGCCGCTTCGCGCGCGGCCCGGCACAGGCAGCGGACATGCGCAATGTAGAAAACCAATTTGGCCGCGTCTTGGTGTTAAGTCGCGCGTCCGATGCGGATTTCGGCATAGGCCCGATTCGCCCCGATCGCACGCCCGGAGCGGCTTGGCGCGTTTCGCCGCCACGCCGCGCGCGACGATTCCCGACGATCTCGAAGCCGCGTCTATCGCGACGATTGAGAATCCCTCGCTTGACAAAGTGCATATGCACTCATATTCTGCGGGACATGACTTCCAACTCTTCTCCTCTCGACTGCAACTGTTTCGCGATCCGTCAGGCGGCGCGTTATGTGTCGCAGATGTACGAGCGGCATCTGACCGCGGTCGGCATCACGGCGGCGCAGTTCACGATTCTCGCGGCGATCGGGCGCAAGCCCGGCGTGCAGATGGCCGAGCTCGCCGACTCGATGGTGATGGACCGTACCACGCTCGTGCGCGCGCTCAAGCCTTTGCAGCGTGACGGGCTGGTCGAAGCGGCGCAGGAATCGGCCAGCTCGCGCGCGGTCGGCTTGCGGCTGACGGCAACCGGGCGCGACACGCTCGTGAAGGCGTCGGCGCAATGGCGCGCCGCGCAGGCGGAATTCGAAGCGAAGTTCGGCGAGAAGCGCGCAAAGGCGCTGCGCCAATCGCTGTTCGAACTGACGACGATGGAGTGAGTGGCATAGAGCAGGCTCGCCGTGCGCGGGCCTTTTTCGTATCGATATCAGTGCATATGCACAGTTTGATGGAGCACACCATGCAGATCAAAGGAAAAGTCGTTCTCGTCACCGGCGCCAACCGCGGCCTCGGCAAGCAATTCGCGAAGTCGCTCGTCGAAGCGGGCGCAGCGAAGGTCTATGCCGCCGCTCGCGATCCGAAGAGCGTCGATATTCCCGGCGTCGAAGCGATCCGCCTCGACGTGACCAACGCCGCCGATATCGCGGAAGCCGCCGCGACCTATACCGACGTGCAGGTGATCGTCAACAACGCGGGCGTGACGACGCGCGGCCTGCTCGTCGATCCGGCATCGACGCAAGGCATCCGCGATCTTCTGGAAATCAACACCTTCGGCCCCATCGCGCTGACGCAGGCATTCGCGCCCGCGCTGAAGAAGAACGGCGGCGGCGCGGTCGTCAATGTTCTTTCGGTGCTGAGCTGGGTCTCGTTGCCGGCGGGCGGCGCGTATCACATTTCGAAGGCGGCGGCGTGGGCAGCCACGAACGCATTGCGCGAGGAACTGCGCGAGCAGGGCACGCTCGTCGTGGCGGCGCACCCCGGCTATATCGATACCGACATGACCGCGCAGGTCACCGCGCCGAAGTCCACGCCGGAGCATGTGGTGAACGAAGTGCTCGCCGCGCTGGAAAAGAACCAGGAAGAAGTGCTCGTCGATGAAACCGGCCGCCAGGTCAAGCAGTCGCTCTCGACCGACAAGCCCATCTATCTCACCGGCATTCCCCGTTAAGCGAGGCAAGGACATGTTCGTGCAAGACATCGTTTTGTGTCATCCGGTGCGCACGGCGATCGGCGCGTTCAACGGCGCGCTGAAGGACACGCCCGCCGTCGATCTCGGCGCGGCGGCCATCGCCGAAACGCTGCGGCGCGCAGGCAAGGCGCTCGATCCCGCGTCGATCGATTCGGTCGTGTTCGGCAATGTGATCCAGGCCGGCAATCGCATGAATCCGGCGCGGCAGGCGTCGGTCGGCGGCGGCGTGCCGGTTTCGGTGCCCGCGCTCGCCGTGAATCGCGTGTGCGGCTCGGGCGCGCAGGCCATCGCGACAGCCGCGACCGAAATCGCGGCGGGCGTCGCCACGCTCGCGATCGCGGGCGGCATGGAGAACATGGATCGCGCGCCGTATCTGCTCGACGGCGGGCGGCGCGGCTATCGCATGGGCAATGCGCAGATATACGACAGCATGCTGCGCGACGGCCTCGTCGATGCCTTCTCGGGCGAGCATTCGGGCTGGCACACCGAAGACCTCGTGACGAAGCTGGATATCACGCGTGAAGCGCAGGATCGCTGGGCCGAGCGTTCGCAGCAGTCCTTCGCGGCCGCGCAGCGGGACGGTCTCTTCGATGCGGAAATCGTCGGCGTCGATGTGAAGGCGGGCCGCGAAACGGTCGCGTTCGCGCGCGATGAGCAGCCGCGCCCGGACACGACGCTCGCGACGCTCGCGAAGCTGCGCCCGGCGTTTCGTCCCGACGGCACGATCACGGCGGGCAATGCGCCGGGGCTGAACAGCGGCGCATCCGCGATGATCGTGACGAGCCGAAAGGAAGCCGAGGCGCGCGGCATCGAACCGTTCGTGCGGCTCGCGGCGTTCGGCGTGGCGGCGGTCGAACCGGGCATGTTCGGGCTCGGGCCGGTGCCCGCCGTGCAACAGGCGTTGCAGCGCGCAGGCTGGAAGCTTGGCGATGTGGAGCGCTTCGAGATCAACGAAGCCTTCGCAGCGGTGCCGATCGCGGTGGCGAGGACGCTCGGCGTGCCGGAAGACATCGTCAACGTGGAGGGCGGCGCGATCGCGCACGGGCATCCGATCGGCGCGACCGGCGCGGTGCTCACGACGCGCCTCGCCCACGCGATGCGCCGCGACGGCGTGAAGCGCGCGATCGTCACGCTGTGCATCGGCGGCGGGCAGGGCATCGCGCTCGCGCTGGAGACGATCGCGTAACGCGCGTCAGGGCTTCGCCGCCTTCTGCATTTCATCGAATCCCGCCGCGGCCTGCTGCACGTCCGGCGGGAAGTCGTCCATCTCCATCACCTGGCGCACTTCGATCATCTCCGTGTCCGATCCCGGACAACGCTTCGCCCATTCGATCGCTTCCTCGCGCGACTTCACCTGAATCATCCAGTAGCCGCCGAGGACTTCCTTCGCCTCGGCGAACGGTCCGTCGGTGACGCGCGGCTTGCCGCCTTCGAACGTGACGCGCGCGCCCATCGACGGCGGATGCAGTCCGTCGAGCGCGAGCAGCACGCCGGCCTTCTGCAATTCCTCGTTGTACTTCATCATGGCGGCGACGGCGTCCGCGCTCGGCATCGTGCCCGGTTGCGCGCTTTCGTAGCCGCGCGGGATCATCAGCATCATGAATCGCATGTGGATCGCTCCTTCAAAAGAGTGTATTGGTGTCGGGCGTCATCGGCCCGCTCGCACATTACGACGAGCAACATCGCACGGGATCGACACATGCGTGTGAAATTCTGTCTTAAGCGTTTGTCCCTAGTCGATTGCTGTTGCCATCGCGCTCGTCCGATCAAATAATGTAATCCATTACATCTCGATCGCCGCGAGCGACGCCGCAATGTCAGATACGGTTCGTCCACGTGAGGAAGTATCGATTGCCGACGTCGCCGAGCGCGCGGGCGTGTCGGTCGCCACGGTATCGCGCGTGCTCAACGGGCACACGAACGTTCGCGAGGCGACGCGCGAAAAAGTCCGCGAGGCGGTCGCAGCGAGCGGCTATCGCATCAACGAGCTCGCGCGCAATCTGCGCACGGCGGAAAGCCGTCTGCTGCTCACCATGGTCCCCGACTTCGGCAATCCGTTCTACGCGGCGATCGTGCGCGGCATCGATAGCGTCGCGCGCCAGAACGGCTACTTCATGCTGTTGTGCGACACCGGCGCGGACCCGCTGCGCGAGCGAAGCTATTTCGATCTCCTGCGCGGCCGCCGCGCCGACGGCGCCATCTGCCTCGATCCCGCCGCCGTGCAAAAGGCGCTCGCCGAAGAAGCGTCGGCGCTGCCGTGGGTCGCGTGCTGCGAGTTCGATCCTGCCGCCGGCGTGCCGTATGTCGGCATCGACAACCATCTCGCCGCGGGCGATGTCGTGCGCTATCTGACCGCCAAGGGTCATCGACGTATCGCGCTCATCAACTCGGGACAAGGCTATCTGTACGGACGTCAGCGGCTCGCGGGCTATCGCGATGCGCTGATCGACGCGGGCATCGAGCCGCGTGCGGAGTGGCTGATCGAACTCGACAGTCTCGACTACGACGCCGGCGAACGCGCGGCCGCGCAACTCGCGGCACTCGGCGATGCGAGACCGACCGCCGCCTTCGCCGTCTCCGACACGCTCGCCATCGGCGTGATGAACGGCTTTCGCGGCGCGGGCCTGGCGGTGCCGGACGATGTCGCGGTCGTCGGCTTCGACGATATCGCCGTCGCCGCGCATGTCGATCCGCCTTTGACCACCGTCTCGCAGCCGATGCAACTGCTCGGCGAAACCGCCGCCGATCTCCTGCTCCAGCGCCTGCGCGATCCGCGCGCCGTGGTGCCGGGCGTGCTGCTGCCGCATCGGCTGATTCGCCGAAGGAGCGCGTGACGATGAGCCTCGCCGTGCGCTTTCAGGGCATCGAAAAGCAATTTGGGCCGGTGCGCGTGCTGCACGGCGTCACCTTCGATATCGCGCCGGGCCGCATCTACGGATTGCTCGGCGAGAACGGCGCGGGCAAATCCACGTTGATGAAGATTCTCGCGGGCTACGAGCGCGCGAATGCCGGCGAGCTTTATATCGATGAGCGCCAGCGCGACTTCGCGAGCTCACGCGATGCCGAGCACGCGGGCATCGTGCTGATTCACCAGGAACTGAATCTCGCGGACCATTTGAGCATCACGCAGAACATGTTCCTCGGGCACGAGCTGAAGAAAGGCTTCTTTCTCGACGAACCCGCGATGCGCGAAGCCGCGCGTGCACGACTGAGCGACGTCGGCCTGCACAAGAATCCGGATACGAAGGTGCGCGACCTGATCGTCGCGGAGAAGCAACTGGTCGAGATCGCGAAGGCGATGCTGCGCGAGGCGCGGCTGCTCATCATGGACGAGCCGACCGCGACGCTGACGCCATCGGAGACACAGCGTCTGTTCGGCCTGATGGCGCGTCTGAAAGAGGCGGGCACGACCATCGTCTATATCTCGCACAAGCTCGACGAAGTGGAGCGCGTGACCGACGAAGTGATCGTGATGCGCGATGGCCGCTTCGTCGCGCGCGCGCCGACCGATGAACTCACGCGTCAGCAGATGGCGAACCTGATGGTCGGCCGCGAAGTCTCCGACATGTTTCCCGACAAACCTTCGCTGGCCGCGGATGCGCCGGTCGCATTCGAGGTCGAAGGCGCGTCGGTGCCCGGCTGGGCGGAGGGCATCGGCTTTTCGGTGAAGAAGGGCGAAGTGTTCGGCTTCGCGGGGCTCGTCGGCGCGGGACGCACGGAATTGTTCGAGGCGCTCGTCGGCTTGCGGCCATTGAGTGCGGGCCGCGTCGTGATCGACGGAAAAACCGTCAACCTGAAAAATCCGCGCGAAGCGATGCGACAGGGCCTCACATACCTGAGCGAGGACAGAAAAGGACGCGGACTGCACGTCGACATGGCGCTGAAAGACAACCTGACGATGATGACGCTGGAGCGCTATGCGCATCCGTTCATCGACATGCACGCCGAACGCGATGCATTGAAAAAGGCGGTGAACGATTTCGGCATTCGCACGGGCAACACGTCGATTCGCGCGCGCATGCTGTCGGGCGGCAATCAGCAGAAGCTCGCGCTCGCGAAGTTCCTGAATCCCGATCCGCGCGTGATCGTGCTCGACGAACCGACACGCGGCGTCGATGTCGGCGCGAAACGCGACATCTATTTTCTGATTCACCGGCTGGCCGCCGAGGGCCGCGCGGTGATCGTGATTTCATCCGAACTGATCGAACTGATCGGCTTGTGTCATCGCGTCGCGGTGATGCGCGCGGGCGAGCTCGTCGCGACGCTCGGCATGGATCTTTTGACCGAAGAGAGGTTGATCGCGCATGCGACCGGCACACACTGAAGACATCGGAAGCGAGAGCCGCCTTTCCGCCGCCGCACGCTTTCTGTTCGGCGTCGGGCCGCTGATCGGGCTGATCGCGTTGTGCATCGGCGGCACGCTGCTCAACGGCGATTTCGCCACCCTCGACAACGCGATGAACGTGCTCACGCGCACGTCGTTCATCGGCATCATCGCGGTAGGCATGACCTTCGTGATCATCTCGGGCGGCATCGATCTGTCGGTCGGTTCGATGGCCGCGCTGATCGCGGGCAGCATGATCTACATGATGAACGCGCTCATGCAGGGCTTTCATGGGCACGCGGTGCCGCCGCTTCTGATCATCGCGCTGGGCGTCGTGCTCGCGCTCGTGCTGGGCGCGCTGTTCGGCTTCGCGCACGGCGTGCTCGTGACGAAGGGGCGCATCGAGCCGTTCATCGTCACGCTGGGCACGCTCGGCATCTTTCGCGCGCTGCTCACGTGGCTCGCGGACGGCGGCGCGCTCACGCTCGACAACTCGCTCGTCGATCTGTACGGGCCGGTCTATTACGCGAGCCTGTTCGGCGTGCCGGTGCCGATCTGGATCTTTCTGATCGTCGCTGCGGGCGGCGCGCTCGTGCTCAATCGCACGGTGTACGGACGTCATGTGCAGGCGATCGGTTCGAGCGAGCAGGTCGCGCGTTATGCGGCCATTCGCGTGGATCGCGTGAAGATTGTCACGTATGTGCTGCTGGGCTTGTGCGTGGCCGTCGCGACGATTCTGTACGTGCCGCGCCTGGGCTCTGCCACGCCGACGACGGGCCTCCTGTGGGAACTCGAAGCGATCGCGTCCGTCGTGGTCGGCGGCACCGCGCTGAAAGGCGGCGAAGGGCGCGTGATCGGCACGGTCATCGGCGCGATCCTGCTTTCGGTCATCAACAACATCCTGAACCTGACGAGCATCATCAGCGTGTATCTGAATGCGGCGGTGCAGGGCGCCGTGATCATCCTCGTAGCAGTTTTGCAGCGCGGTCGTCGTTAATGCCTACAAATCCGGAGACATCGTCATGAATAAAATGCTTCGCGCGCTCGGCGCGCTCACGCTCGCGGCAAGCGCGTTCGCCGCCGTATCGTCGTCCGCTCATGCCGACGAGAAGGTCGTGCTCGGCGTCGCCATTCCGACCGCGGATCACGGCTTCACGGGCGGCATCGTGTGGTGGGCCAACGAGGCGAAGAAGGAACTGGAGAAGGCGCATCCGGACCTGAAGGTGATCGTGAAGACGGCCGGCACCGCGCCCGAGCAGGCGAACCAGTTGCAGGATCTCGTGACGGTCAACAAGATCAACGCGCTCGTGATCTTCCCGCAGGAATCGGCGTCGCTCACGCAGCCTGTCGCGCAGGTGAAGAAGAAGGGCGTGTATGTGACGGTGGTCGATCGCGGTCTCACCGACACCAGCGCGCAGGATGCCTATGTCGCCGGCGACAACACCGCGTTCGGCAAGATTCCGGCCGAGTATCTCGCGAAGACGATGAACGGCAAGGGCGATATCGTCGCGCTGCGCGGCATTCCGACGACCCTCGACAACGAGCGCTGGACTGCGTTCGAAGGCGTGATCAAGCAGCATCCGGACATGAAGATTCTCGATGCGAAATACGCGAACTGGAACCGCGACGACGCCTTCAAGGTGATGCAGGACTATCTCACGCGCTTCAAGCACATCGACGCCGTCTGGGCCGCCGACGACGACATGATGGTCGGCGTGCTGAAGGCGATCGATCAGGCGAAGCGCACGGACATCAAGATCGTCTTCGGCGGCGCGGGATCGAAGGAAGCCGTGAAGCGCATCATGGATGGCGACAAGCGCGTGCAGGCCGACGTGTCGTACTCGCCGAAGTTCATCTACGACGCGATCAAGCTCACCGCCGAGGCGCGCCTGAAGGGCGACAAGCTGCCGCCGACGACGATCATCCCGTCGGTGCTCATCACGAAGGACAACGCCAAGCAGTTCTACTTCCCGAACTCGCCGTTCTGATGCGCGAAGGCCGTTCACCCGGCCTTCTTTCTCTTGGAGGCGAACGATGAAGACCATCAAGGGGCCGGCGATATTTCTCGCGCAGTTCATGGGCGATCGGCCGCCGTTCGATACGTTGAAGAACCTCGCGTCGTGGGCGGGTTCGCTCGGTTACGAGGGCATCCAGGTGCCCGCCGATCCGCGTCTGATCGATCTGGAACAAGCCGCATCGAGCGATGCCTATTGCGACGACATCCGCCGCACGGTGGACGATGCGGGCGTGGCGATCACCGAATTGTCCACGCATCTGCAAGGGCAGTTGATCGCGGTGCATCCCGCGTACGACACATTGTTCGATGGCTTCGCCGCGCCGCACGTGCGCGGCAATCCCGTGGCGCGCACGCAATGGGCGATATCGCAACTGAAGCTCGCGGCGGCCGCGTCGAAGCGACTGGGCCTGAGTGCGCACGTGACGTTTTCGGGCGCGCTCGCGTGGCCGTATGTCTATCCGTGGCCGCAGCGTCCGGCGGGTCTGGTGGAAGCCGCATTCGACGAGCTCGCGAAACGCTGGCGTCCGATTCTCGATGAGTTCGATCGCGCGGGCATCGACGTCTGCTACGAACTGCATCCCGGCGAGGATCTCCACGATGGCGTCACGTTCGAGCGCTTTCTCGCGGCGGTGGACGATCATCCGCGCGCGAATATCCTGTTCGATCCGAGTCACTTCGTGCTGCAGCAACTCGATTACCTCGCGTTCATCGATATCTATCATCCGCGCATCAAGGCGTTTCATGTGAAGGACGCGGAGTTCCGGCCGAACGGGAAGCAGGGCGTGTACGGCGGTTATTCGGGATGGACCGAGCGCGCGGGACGTTTTCGTTCCCTGGGCGATGGCCAGATCGACTTCAAGGCGATTTTCTCGAAGATGGCGCAATACGATTTTCCCGGCTGGGCCGTGCTCGAATGGGAATGCGCGTTGAAGCATCCGGAAGACGGCGCGCGCGAGGGCGCGGTGTTCATCCGCGATCGCATCATTCGCGTGGCCGAGCGTGCGTTCGATGACTTCGCCGGCAGCGGCGCAAGCCGCGAGCAGATGCGCGACGTGCTTGGCATCGGCGACAAAGCGGGAGAGACGCGATGAACCGCGTGCGACTGGGGATGGTCGGCGGCGGCGAGGGCGCGTTCATCGGCGCGGTGCATCGCATGGCCGCGCGGCTCGATGATCGCTACGAGCTGGTGGCGGGCGCGTTGTCGTCGGATGCGCGGCGTGCGGCTGCGAGCGCGGCGGCGATCGGGCTGACGCGCAGCTACGACGATTATCGCGAGATGGCGCGCATCGAGGCCGGGCGCTCGGACGGCATCGAGGCGGTGGCGATCGTCACGCCGAATCATCTGCATGCGCCGATCGCGACCGCGTTTCTCGAAGCCGGCATACACGTGATCTGCGACAAGCCGCTCGCCGTGTCGCTCGATGAAGGCGAGGCGCTTGCGAAACTCGCGCGCGAGAAGGATCGTGTGTTCGCGGTGACTTATACGTACACGGGCTATCCGCTCGTGCGTCACGCGCGCGGGATGGTGCGGCGTGGGTTGCTCGGCGATATTCGCGTCGTGCAGGTGGAGTACGCGCAGGACTGGCTGTCGCTGCCCGTCGAGACGCAGGCGAACCGGCAGGCGGTGTGGCGCACCGATCCGGCGCTGGCCGGTCCGGCGGGCTGTCTCGGCGATATCGGCACGCACGCGTATCAGCTCGCGGAGTACGTGACGGGCATGAGGCCGGCGGAGTTGTCGGCGGACGTGACGACGTTCGTGCCGAATCGCCGTGTCGACGATCACGTGCAGGCGATGTTCCGCTACGCCGGCGGCGCGCGCGGGATGCTGTGGGCGAGCCAGGTCGCGGCGGGCGAGGAGAACGCGCTGCGCCTGCGTGTTTACGGCACGAAGGCGGGCATCGCATTCGATCAAGAGACGCCGAACGAGTTGTGGTTCACGCCGATAGGAGGCGCGTCGGAGCGGATTACGCGCGGCCGCGTGCAAAGCTCCGAAGCGCTGCACGCGACGCGCGTGCCGGCCGGGCATCCGGAAGGTTATCTGGAAGCGTTCGCGCAGGTTTATACGGATGCGGCGGCGTGCATCGCGAGCGGGACTACGCAAGGGGATGACTGGCTTACGACTGTCGAGGACGGGGTGGCGGGATTGAGGTTCGTGGATGCGGTGTTGAGGAGCAGCGAGAGGAATGCCGAGTGGGTGACGCTGGGGTGATCTGAAAACAAAACGGGGCAACTCGATGAGTTGCCCCGTTTCATTCACACCGTCAGACCGTCACGCCCAGTTCGCGTGAAAACTCCCCGCCTTGTCCACGCGTTCGAACGTATGCGCGCCGAAGAAGTCCCGCTGCGCCTGCACGAGATTCGCGGGCAGCCGCTCCGAGCGATACGCATCGAAATAGGCAATCGCCGACGAGAACGCGGGCACCGGAATCCCCGCCTTCACCGCCGCGACGACCACATCGCGCAATGCGTCCTGATACTTCGCGGCGATATCGCTGAAATACGGATCGAGCAGCAGATTCGCGAGCTGCGCGTTCTTGTCATATGCATCCGTGATCTTCTGCAGGAAGCGCGCGCGGATGATGCAGCCCGCGCGGAAGATCTTGGCGATCTCGCCGTAATGCAGGTCCCACTTGTATTCTTCCGATGCCGCGCGCAACTGCGCGAACCCCTGCGCATACGACACGATCTTGCTGAGATACAACGCGCGCCGCACCGACTCGACGAACGCCGCGCGATCGCCATCGAACTTGGGCGCGGGGCCGCTCAAGACCTTGCTTGCCGCCACGCGCTGATCCTTCAGCGAAGAAAGCACGCGCGCGAACACGGCTTCGGTAATCAACGGCAGCGGTGCGCCGAGATCGAGTGCATTCTGGCTCGTCCACTTGCCCGTGCCCTTTTGCGCGGCGCGGTCGAGAATCACATCGACGAGATCCTTGCCGGTTTCATCGTCCTTCTTCGCGAAGATCTTCGACGTGATCTCGATCAGATAGCTGTCCAGCTCGCCCTGATTCCACTCGACATACACCTTGCCGAGTTCTTCGTTCGACAAACCGGCGACGCGCTTCAGCACGTCATAGCTCTCGGCGATCAGTTGCATGTCGCCGTACTCGATGCCGTTGTGCACCATCTTCACGAAATGGCCCGCGCCGTCCGGACCCATGTAGGCGACGCACGGCTCGCCATCCGGCGCCTTCGCCGCGATCTCTGTGAGGATCGGCGCGACGAGTTCGTAGGCTTCCTTCTGTCCGCCCGGCATGATCGACGGGCCTTTCAGCGCGCCTTCCTCGCCGCCCGACACGCCCGTGCCGATGAAATGCAGGCCCGACTTCGCGAGATCCTGATTGCGGCGGATGGTGTCGGTGAAATGCGTGTTGCCGCCGTCGATGAGAATGTCGCCCTTCTCCAGCAGCGGACGCAGCGAAGCGATGGTCTCGTCGGTGCCGGCGCCCGCCTTCACCATCATCAGAATGCGGCGCGGCTTTTCGAGCGACTCGACGAACTCTTCGAGCGTATAGGTCGGTACGAGCTTCTTGTCGGGATGTTCGGCAATCAGTTCGTCGGTTTTGGCGCGGCTGCGGTTGTAGACCGAAACGGCGTGACCGCGGCTCTCGATGTTCAAGGCCAGATTGCGGCCCATGACGGCGAGGCCCACCACGCCGATAGCTTGTTTGCTCATGCTTGATCTCCGGATGACCGAAGCGGACGCGGCTCGTGGCGCGGCTTCGGGATGAAAACGTGTCGATGGGAGCGGCGCTCGCGTGAGAGGTCGTCTCGGGTTCGATCGGCGGCTCGACGGGCCGTGCGGCGATCCAATCGTCTTGCGCGAGCGCAGACCGCCCCGAATTTACCACTTCGAGCCGCATCCGGCAGGGCGCGCGCAGGACGATCGAGCGCGTGGCGCCTCGCCGTCTTAGAATGAACGCCCGCAACGAGCACGCCGCGAAGGCCACTTGAAACATGCCGCCCTCCCGGCGCGCGCGCAGCCATCATTACTCCGTCTACGTGATCGAACTCGCCGGCACCGTCTGGAACGAAGCGCGCTTTCGCCGCGCGAATCCGGACTACGTGATCGGCATGCCGTTCGTCTACGTGGGCATGACGGGCATCGATCCCGACGTGCGCTTCGACAAGCACAAGGCGGGCATCCAGTCGAACCGCTACGTGCGCGAGTTCGGGCTGCGGCTCCTGCCGCATCTGTACGAGATGTACAACCCGATGCCCTACGACGGCGCGCGCGACATGGAAGTGGAACTGGCGATCGGCTTGCGCGAAGCGGGCTATGGCGTGTGGCAGGCGTGAAGCGGTGCATCTGACCAACAAGGAGCAAGACATGCGGATTCTGGTAGTGGGCGCGGGGGCCATCGGCGGATATTTCGGCGCGCGGTTGCTCGAAGCGGGCAGGGACGTGACCTTCCTCGTGCGCGAGCGGCGCGCCGAGCGGCTGCGGCAATGCGGCCTGAAAGTGAAGAGCCCGGAGGGCGATCTCGCGTTCGCCTGTCCGCCGATGGTGCTCGCGAAGGACATCGACCAGCCATACGATCTCGTGCTGCTGAGCTGCAAGGCCTACGACCTGCAAGGCGCGATCGATTCCTTCGCGCCCGCGGTCGGTCCCGGCACCGCGATCCTGCCGCTTCTGAACGGCATGGGCCATCTTGACGCGCTCGATGCGCGATTCGATCCGGCGAACGTGCTGGGCGGCCAGTGCGTGATCGCCGCGACGCTCGACGCCGAAGGCGAGATCCTGCATCTGAACAACATGCATTCGATGACCATCGGCGAACGCGGCGGCGGCCGTTCAACGCGCATCGACGCGATCGCCGCGCAACTCGGCGGCGCGGGCTTCGATCTGAACGTGAGCGAGGACATCCTGCAATCGATGTGGGACAAGTGGGTGTTCCTCGCGACGCTCGCAACCGGCACGTGCCTGATGCGCGCGCCCATCGGCGATATTCTCGCGGCCCCCGGCGGCGAAGCGCTGCTCGTTCAGCTCTTCGACGAATGCGCGGGCATCGCCGCCGACAACGCGCACGCGCCGGGCGAGCCGGTCGTCGCGCGCGCCCGTGCGTTCTTCTCCGAGCGCGGCTCGCTGATGACCGCGTCGATGCTGCGAGATCTGGAGAACGGCGCGCCGATCGAGGCGGATCACATCGTCGGGGACTTGCTGGCGCGGCGGCGCACGGCGGTCGGCGGCGTGTCGGCGCTGGCGGTGGCCTATGCGCATCTGAAGGCCTACGAGGCACGCCGGACGCGCATGGCGCGCGCCTGAGCACCCACTTCTCGCATTCGAGCGCCGCCGGAAAGGCGGCGCTTTTTTGTGTCGTGGACATCTCAAAAAATGACAATTTGCATTATTGATTGCCCAAATATTGACGTAGATTGAAGCTGACAGTCGAGGCGATCGGCGTCGATAAATCAGTCCGATTCGATTATCATTATTAAAAACCGGGTGTTTCGATCGCGCATCGTTTCAGCAATGTGCGCGGTGACGCTTTGCGTTTTAATTTGTGTTTCAAGGCTTACATAATAATGGTGATATATGTCGATCGGTAAAACAATGAGAAGAATCTTTCGAGAAAACGAAGAACTGGATAACCGGGATTTTAATTCGATTTCAAGGAGCGGCGCTGCATGTCAGGAAACCTTCAAATGAAAAGCAAAAGCTCGCCGGTGATTCCCTCGCTCATCTGCCCGGGGATGCCATTGAATGGCGCGCAGATCGGCGTGATCGTCCGTATCATCGACTCCGATGCCTCGGCCTATGTTAATTACCTCGTGCAAACGCGTGACGGCACCCAATACTGCGCCCAGATGGACGTCCGGCGGCGGCGCAACCGAGATGCGCTCATGCGCCTCGCGCTTGAATCGGGACGTTTCGTGATGCTGGTCGGCGGAATAAACAGTTATGTGAGAACAGCGGTCGTCGGTGCTTTCGGTCATGCGCTTGTCGAGGGCGGCGGCGATTCTCAGCCGAACGAAGCGCGCACGGATCGACCGTAATTATGTCGATGCCGCGTCGTGCGATAATCCCGGCGCGCGCGAATCAATATTCATAAATGAGAAAGGTTACACGTGCGACAGTTTGATAGCTCAGTCGATCTCAGCATCGTTCAAGGCGGCATTCCGCTAACGGGTGTCAGAGGCGGATTTCTCACCCGCATTATCGATTCAAATGATCTCGATAAAGTCAGCTTCGTTCTCAAAACAGGCGAGGGCGTCTTGTATTGTGGGCAGTTGAATATCGTCACTCACGAGAACAGAAACAAACTCCTGATGATGGCGCTGGATTACGGACTGCCTGTCGCGCTCTCCGGCGACGATTCCGGAACCATCACCGGACTCGCCGTTGCGCCGAGCGATTCGGCGATACCGTCCCTGAGTTGCTCGTTTCTGAAATTGCAGGACAGCCGCACGGGCATGGTGACGAGAATCGTCGACAAGGATCAGATCTCGGCGATCACCTATGTGCTCCAGACGAGCGATGGCTCGCGGTACTGCGCGCAGATGTGGCCCAACCGGGACAACTACGACAACCGGAACAGCCTTTTCATGATGGCGCTGCGCATGAACATACCGGTGACGATCACGGGCGGCGCCAATCAGGAGGTGACCGGGATCGCGATCGGATCGTAATATCCCTGCTCCGCGTCCGCTCGCTTTGGCACGCGGGCAAGCTTTCTGCTAATTTCATCGGCACGAAAGCGAGCAAGGACGACCTTATGAGCATGAATACCGAATACGCGAAGACCGCGCCGGGGCGCGCCGAAATCGATGCGCTGAGCGGCCCGATGGTCGTCGAATTCGGCACCGACTGGTGCGGCTTCTGCCGCGCCGCGCAGCCGCTGATCGCGCAGGCGTTCCAGGGTCACGGCGCGGTGAAGCACATGAAAATCGAAGACGGCAGCGGCCGCCCGCTCGGCCGCTCGTTTCGCGTGAAGCTCTGGCCGACGCTCGTCTTCATGCTCGGCGGCAAGGAAGTCGCGCGCCTCGTGCGCCCCGGCGACGTCTCCGAAATCCGCGACGCGCTCGCGCTCATCGACGAGCCGCTCGCGCAATAGCACCGCACCGAGGGTTACTCCCCGGTCGACGTCTTTCTCGAAACTTGTATGATGACCCGATGACCTTACGAGCCTCGTCGAGTCGAATGTTCGAGAAGATTCCGCCGCGCGCGCTGTCCGACACGGTTGCGCAGCAATTGCAGAAGTTGATCGAGAAGGGCAGTTTCGCCGCGACCGGCAAGCTGCCGACCGAAGCCGTGCTCGCGCAGGAATTCGGCGTGAGCCGCACGGTGATCCGCGAGGCCATTTCGCGGC
The DNA here is from genome assembly GCA_000648925.1 of Caballeronia jiangsuensis. Taxonomy (GTDB): domain Bacteria; phylum Pseudomonadota; class Gammaproteobacteria; order Burkholderiales; family Burkholderiaceae; genus Caballeronia; species Caballeronia jiangsuensis. Next base: position 50,212 of record JFHF01000038.1, on the reverse strand, counting down.
TGAAGAACGAAGGCATGGTCGAGCCGCGTCAGGGCAGCGGCGTGTTCATCGTGGAGCGGGCGGGCATCAGGCCGCTGCGCATCGATTACGCGCAGGCGATCGAGCCGGGCGCGGTCGTGCAGATTCTCGCGCTGCGCCGGGCGATCGAAGCCGAAGTCGCGTCCGAGGCCGCGCAGCGTCGCAGCGACGAACAACTTGCCGTCATCGAAGACACACTCGAGCGCATCGACGAAGCGGTGCGTGCGGGCAGGGATGGCGTCGAGGAAGACGTCGCGTTCCACCGCGAGATCGCGAACGCGACGGGCAACCCGTACTTCCTGAAAACCCTCACCTTTCTGAACCAGTATCTCGAAGCCGGCACGATCGTCACGCGCGGCAACGAGGCGCTGCGCGAGGATTTCATGCGGCAGGTGCGCGAAGAGCACGCGGCGATCGTCGAGGCGATCCGCCTGCGCGATCCCGCCGCCGCGCGCAACGCCGCGCAGACCCATCTCATCAACGCCGCGCGCCGTCTGGCGGAAGCCGGCATCTGCTAATTCATCGGGACGAGAAACGCTATGACGAGAAACGTGGGAGTCATCGGTCTGGGCGCAATGGGCATGGGCGTCGCGCGCTCGCTGCTGCGCGCGGGCTTCGCCGTGCATGCGTGCGATGTGAGAAAGCCCGTGCTCGACGCGTTCGCGGCCGAAGGCGGCATCGCGTGCGCATCGCCGGCGGAGTTGGGCGGCAAGTGCGACGTCGTGCTGACGGTCGTCGTCAACGCGGCGCAAACCGAAGCCGTGCTGTTCGGCGAGAACGGCGCGGTCGACGCGATGAAGCCCGGCAGCGTCGTGCTCGCGTGCGCGACGGTATCGCCGCAATTCGCTGCGGACCTCGGCAAACGCATCGGCGAAAAAGGCGTGCTGCTGCTCGACGCGCCCTTGTCCGGCGGCGCGGGCAAGGCCAATTCCGGCGAAATGACGATGATGACTTCCGGCCCCGCCGACGCCTACGCCGCGTGCGAGGACGTGCTCGATGCGATCGCGGGCAAGGTCTATCGCCTGGGCGACGCGCACGGCGCGGGCTCGAAGGTGAAGATCATCAATCAGCTTCTCGCGGGCGTGCATATCGCCGCGGCTGCCGAAGCGATGGCGCTCGGCCTGCGCGAGGGCGTCGATCCCGATGCGCTCTACGACGTCATCACGCACAGCGCCGGCAACTCGTGGATGTTCGAGAACCGCGTGCCGCACATTCTCTCGGGCGATTACACGCCGCTGTCCGCCGTCGATATTTTCGTGAAGGATCTCGGCCTCGTGCTCGATACTGCGCGCACGTCGAAATTCCCGCTGCCGCTTTCGGCGGCGGCGCATCAGATGTTCATGATGGCGTCCACGGCGGGCCACGGCGGCGAGGACGATTCCGCGGTCATCAAGATCTTTCCGGGCATCGACATTCCGAAGGGAGCGAAGCAATGACGCAAGCGGCGCAGGCACTGCTCGGCTGTATCGCCGACGATTTCACCGGCGCGACCGATCTCGCCAACATGCTCGTGCGCGGCGGCATGCGAACGGTGCAGACCATCGGCATTCCCGAAGCGGGCGCGCGGATCGACGCGGACGCGATCGTCGTCGCGCTGAAGTCGCGCACGATTCCCGCCGACGACGCCGTGCGCCAGTCGCTCGATGCGCTCGAATGGCTGCGCGCGCAGGGTTGCCGCCAGTTCTTCTTCAAGTATTGCTCGACCTTCGATTCCACCGACCGCGGCAACATCGGCCCGGTTGCGGATGCGTTGCTCGACGCGCTGAAGGACGATTTCTCGATCGCCTGTCCCGCGTTTCCGGAGAATGGCCGCACGATCTTTCGCGGCAATCTGTTCGTCGGCGATGTGCTGCTGAACGAGTCGGGCATGGAGAATCATCCGCTCACGCCGATGACCGATCCGAACCTCGTGCGCGTGTTGCAGCGTCAGACTCAATCGAAGGTCGGGCTGATTCGCTACGACACGATCGCGAAGGGCGCGGACGCGATCCGCGCGCGCATCGACGAGTTGAAGAAGGACGGCGTGCGCCTCGCCATCGCCGATGCCGTGTCCGACGCCGATCTCCACACGCTGGGCGCTGCGTGCCGCGATCTCGCGCTGATTACGGGCGGTTCGGGCATCGCGCTCGGGCTTCCGGAGAACTTCCGCGCGGCGAATCTGCTCGCGCATGCGGAACATGCCGCCGATCTGTCGAAGATCGAGGGCAAGTCGGTGGTGCTGGCGGGCAGCGCATCGAAGGCGACGAACGCGCAGGTTGCGCGCTGGCGTGAATCGAAGCCGGGATTCCGTGTCGATCCGCTGGCGCTTTCGCGCGGCGAACCGGTGGTGCAGAACGCCGTCGAATTCGCGCGCAAACACGACGAGCCGGTGCTGATTTACGCGACTTCATCGCCTGATGAAGTGAAGGCGGTGCAGAAGGAACTGGGCGTCGAGAAAGCGGGACAACTGGTGGAAGATGCGCTCGCGTCGATCGCGCGTCAGTTGCGTGACGATGGCGTGCGCAAGTTCGTCGTCGCGGGTGGGGAAACGTCGGGTGCGGTGGTGCAGGCGCTCGACGTGCGTTCGTTGCGCATCGGTCCGCAGATCGATCCGGGCGTGCCGGCGACGCAGTCCATCGGCGCGAATGCTGAAGAGTCGCTCGCTCTCGCGCTCAAGTCCGGCAATTTCGGCGCGACCGATTTCTTCGAGAAGGCGTTGAAGGCACTGTGATGGCGACGACTGAAAACTCCATTCGCGAAGAGATTTGCATCACGGGCAGGAGCCTGTACGAGCGTCGTTACACGGTGGGCAGCGCGGGCAATATCAGCGCGCGGCTCGATGACGGCTGGCTGATTACGCCGACGGATGCGTGCCTTGGCCGCCTCGATCCGAACGACATCGCGAAGGTGGATCTCGAGGGCAATCACGTGTCGGGCGGACGTCCATCGAAGACGCTGGCGCTGCATCGCCGTATCTACGAGAGCAATGCTGAAGCGCGTGGCGTGGTGCATACGCATTCGACGCATCTGGTCGCGCTGACGCTCGCGGGCGTCTGGAAAAACGACGACGTGTTGCCGCCGATCACGCCGTACTACGTGATGAAGGTTGGACATGTTCCGTTGATTGCGTATCGCCGACCGGGCGATGCGGCGGTGGCGGAGGAAGTGGCGGCGCTGGCGTCGAGCGTGCGCGCGGTGCTGCTGGAGCGACTCGGACCGGTGGTATGGGAGAAATCGGTGTCGCACGCGAGCTACGCGCTGGAGGAGTTGGAGGAAACGGCGCGGCTATACCTATCGACAATGCCGCGCCCCGAGCCGTTGCAGGAAGCGGCGATAGAAGATTTGAGAAAGACGTTCGGCGCCCGCTGGTAAAGGCAAGAGCACCAAAAAGAAAACCCGACGGCAACGCGAAGCGCGGTGCCGGATGAATGACTGCGAACCAGCGCGCTAAAAGTCATAGCGCGTCAGACCGTGCGCGAGCCAAGCCCGGTGAGATTTGAGAGGGCGACACTTAGGCGAGTACCAAGGGCGGCTGGCAAGCATGGCTAACGTGCGTGTGACCGCGGGCGTGAGAGAGCTGTTTCTTTGGTTACTTTCTTTGCAGCAGCAAAGAAAGTGACTGCCGCCCCGCACAGGGGCAGAGCCAATAGACCGACACGAAACCAGGATCCACCCGAAGCCGAATCGAACCGAACAAAAGGAGCAAAAGCAAATGCCAAAATTCGCCGCAAACCTGACGATGATGTACACGGAACACGCGTTCCTGGACCGCTTTGCAGCAGCATCGAAAGACGGCTTCAGGGCGGTTGAATTCCTGTTCCCGTATGAATTCGCAGCGAAAGACATCGAGCAGCGCCTAAAGGACAACAACCTGACCCAGGCGCTCTTCAACGCCCCGCCGGGCGACTGGTCGAAGGGCGAGCGCGGCATCGCGTCGTTGCCGGGACGAGAAGACGAGTTCAGACAGAGCGTCGCGAAAGGCCTCGAATACGCCGCCGTGCTGGGCAACAAAAAACTGCACGTGATGGCGGGCCTGATCGCCCCGGATCAACCGCGAGAGCAACATCGCGCGGTCTACAAAAAGAACCTCGAATACGCGGCGAGGGAAGCGCAGAAGGCGGGCATCGGCATCGTGATCGAGCCGATCAACACCCGCGACATCCCCGGCTTCTTCCTGAACCGTCAGGACGACGCACAAGCCATCTGCGACGAAATCGGCGCGCCGAACCTGCAAGTACAGTTCGACATCTACCACTGCCAGATCGTCGAAGGCGATATCGCGATGAAGCTGAAGCGCGACATGAAGCGCCCGAACGCGGGCATCGGCCATATCCAGATCGCGGGCGTGCCGGAGCGCCACGAGCCGAACATCGGCGAACTCAACTATCCGTATCTGTTCGAGCTGATCGATTCGCTCGGCTACGAAGGCTGGATCGGCTGCGAATACAAGCCGAAGGCGGGCACGTCCGAAGGACTCGGCTGGCTCAAACCTTATCTGTGAGGAAGCGACCCAATGAAGATTCTCATCACCGGCGGCGCCGGCTTTCTCGGCCAGCGTCTCGCGAAACGCCTTCTCGAGCGCAACGAACTCAACGGCAAGCCGGTCACCGAACTGGTGCTGCTCGATGTCGCGCGCCCGAACGACGAACGCCTGCTCGCCGACAAACGCGTGCGCGCCGAAACCGGCGACATCTCCGATCCCGCCGTGCTGCAACGCCATATCGACACGCAGACCGAAGCCATCTTCCATCTCGCCGCCATCGTGAGCGGCCAGGCCGAAGCGGACTTCGATCTCGGCATGAAGATCAATCTCGACGCATCGCGCGCGCTGCTCGAAGTGTGCCGCGCGGCGGGCCACAAGCCGCGCGTCGTGTTCACGAGCTCGGTCGCGGTGTACGGCGGCGTGCTGCCCGATATCGTGCAAGACGACACCGCGCTCAATCCGCAATCGTCGTACGGAACGCAGAAAGCGATCGCCGAGCTGCTGCTCTCCGACTACGCGCGGCGCGGCTTCGTCGATGGCCGCGTGCTGCGCCTGCCGACCATCAGCGTGCGGCCTGGCAAGCCGAACGCGGCGGCTTCGTCGTTCGCGAGCGGCATCATTCGCGAGCCGCTGAACGGCGAGCGCTCGACATGCCCTGTCGATGGCGACACGCGCGTCTGGCTGCTTTCGCCGAAGAGCGCGATCGAGGCGCTGATCGCGGGCTGCGAGATCGATCGCGCGAAGCTCGGGTTGCGGCCGGTCATCAATCTGCCGGGCCTGTCGGTGAGCGTGAACGAGATGGTCGCGGCGCTGCGCGAAGTGGCGGGCGAGGAAGCCGTGCAGCGCATCGACTGGCAGCGCGACGAACGCATCGAGAAGATCGTCGGAAGCTGGCCGGGCGCGTGGAACACGGCGCGCGCGGAGCAACTGGGCCTCGCGGGCGACAAGAATTTCGCCGATGTGATCCGCGCCTATATCGCCGACGAGCGCGGCTGAATCCCACACTTTGCGCGGTCGATCCCTTCCGCACCGGGCATCGCGCGCGCGATGCCCGCGGCTCGCGCGCCGGTCATGCTTACATACGCATTTCCGGGCTACACTTATCCCTTAAATGTGACGAACGTCGGCCGGGCGCCGCGTGCACCGCGTTGAACCACGAGCGGTCGCAAGCTCGTATCTCTTTCGCTTTCGTGCTTTTCGCGCCTTCGCAGCGCCGGTTTCCCGGCGCGCGTCCCGTCGTCCTGTGAACACACCCTTCCCGCGCGGGAGATTCCCATGCTGTTGCATCAGCTAGTCGATCGATTCGGCCCGGCGATCGTTTTCATCAACGTGATGGGCTCGGCACTCGGGCTGCCCGTGCCCGCGATGCCGACGATGATCATCGTCGGCGCGTCCATCGCGCTGATGGCGGTGAACGGCGGCGCGTTCTGGACGCCGCTTCTGGGCGTGCTGTGCATCGCGGTGGCGGGCGGCGTGCTCGGCGATCTCGTCTGGTTCCAGGGCGGGCGCAAGTACGGCGACAAGACGCTCAAGACCATCTGCAAGCTGTCTCTTTCGCGCGATACCTGCGTGAAGAAGACGGAGCGCTTTTTCGGCCGCTGGGGCGTGCGCATTCTGCTCGTCGCGAAGTTCATCCCCGGTCTCTCGCTCGTCTCCGTGCCGCTCGCCGGCGCGATGGGCGTGAAGCTGCGCAGCTTCATCGCGCACGACGGCGGCGGCGTCGCGCTGTGGGGCGCGGTCGGATTGACCGTCGGCGTCATCTTCGCGGCGCAGCTCGAAATGGTGTTCGCGATGATCTCGCAGCTCGGGCGGCAGGCGGTGGTCGTCCTCGCGGTGTTGCTCGCGATCTATGTCACGTATCGCTGGTGGCGGCGCCGCGCGCTCATGGCGACGCTGGAAAAGGCGCGCATCAGCGTGGACGAGCTCTATGCGCTGATGAACGACCAGCCGCTTCCCGTGATCTTCGATATCCGCTCGCCGGAAAAGCGCATGCTCGATCCGGCCGCGATTCCCGGTTCACTTTTCGCCGACGAGCGCGATCTCGCGAGGATCATCGAGAACTACGACAAGTCGCGCAAGGTCGTCATCTACTGCTCGTGTCCGAACGAAGTGTCGGCGGCGTGGATGGCCAAGACGATGCGCAACGCGGGTTTCCGGGACGTCGTGCCGCTCACGGGCGGGCTGGACGCCTGGCGGCTCGCCGGTTTCGATGTCGCGACGCTGACCGAGTTCGGCGAACTCGCGGCGACCACGCCCGAGGAGGTCGCGGAAATGGCGGCGATGTGCCCCTGGCCGGTGAAATCGGCGGCGGCATCGTCCGCGGGTTCGGCATCCCTGCATGAAGCTGGTTATCCACACGGAGATCGCGCATGAGCACAACGCCGTTCAACGAGCCTGGTCAAGGCATGCCGAATGTCGTCGCGTGGAGCGCGCGCGAGCCGCTGGAGAGTTCCAATCCGAACGTCGTGGCATCGCCGGCCGCTGCCGCCGCGTCCGACGACAGCGCGCCGTTCTCGCCGCTCGAAACGCGCGCGCACCAGATGTTCCCGCGCCTGACGGACAACGAGATCGAGCGCATGAGCCGCTTCGGCACTGCGTCGCACTGGCGTCAGGGCGAATGGATGTTCCGTATGGGCGAGACCGGGCGCGGCATGGTGATCGTCCTGAAGGGGCTCGTGCGCGTGACGCGGCGTAACGCGCTCGGGCAGGAGCATCTCGTCGTCGAGCACGGGCCGGGACATTTTCTGGCGGAAGTGGCGCAGCTTTCGGGCAAGCCCTGTCTCGTCGATGGCGTCGCCGCCGAGGATGTCGACGGCATCGTGATTCCGCCGGAGCGGCTGCGGGCGCTGCTCGTCGCCGAAGCGGAACTGGGCGAGCGCATCATGCGCGCGCTGATCCTGCGGCGCGTCGGGCTGATCGAAAAGGGCAGCGGGCCGGTGCTGCTCGGCCAGTCGGACGATGGCCGTTTGGTTTCGCTGCAAGGCTTTCTGCGGCGCAACGGTTATCCGCATACGGTGATCGACGCCTGCACCGATCCCGACGCGATCTCGCTGCTCGAACGCATCTCGGCATCGACGTCCGATTTCCCGCTCGTCATCTGTCCGGACGGCACGGTGCTGCGCGCGCCTACCGAGAATCAGATCGCGACGCAGCTCGGCTGGCTGCCCGAGTTCGATCCGGCGCATGTCTACGATGTCGCGATCGTCGGCGCGGGGCCGGCGGGTCTCGCGACGGCGGTGTATGCGGCGTCCGAAGGCTTGTCGGTGGCGGTGTTCGATTGCCGCGCGCCGGGCGGGCAGGCGGGGGCGAGTTCGCGCATCGAAAATTATCTCGGTTTCCCGACCGGCATCTCGGGGCAGGCGCTCGCAGGGCGCGCGTTCGTGCAGGCGCAGAAGTTCGGCGCGCATATCGCGATTCCGACCAAGATCAAGGCGCTGCATTGCGATTGCAATCCGATCCAGATCGAACTGGAGAACGGCAAGCGCGTGACGACGCAGACGGTGGTGATCGCGTCGGGCGCGGCGTATCGGCGGCCGGACATCGCCGGGCTAGAGCGTTACGAAGGGCACGGCACGTATTACTGGGCGTCGCCGGTCGAGGCGAAGCTGTGCAAGAACTCGGAAGTCGTGCTGGTCGGCGGCGGCAATTCGGCGGGACAGGCGGTGGTTTATCTCGCGACGCACGCGAAGCACGTGCATGTGCTGATTCGCGGGGCGGGGCTTTCGGCGAGCATGTCGCATTATCTGGTTGAGCGCATCGGCTCGTTGCCGAACGTCACGGTGCGCACGCATACGCAGATCACTTCACTCGATGGCGATGGTCGCGCGCTGACCGCCGTCAATTGCAAGACGCCGGATGGACCGCTCACGATCGACTCGCGGCATCTGTTTCTCTTCACCGGCGCGGATCCGAATACCGACTGGCTGCGCAACTGCAATGTGAATGTCGATGGCAAGGGGTTTGTGCAGACCGGACCCGAGGCGCATGAGGGACGCACGGAAGGCGTGATGGCGCTGGAAACCAGCGTGCCGGGGGTTTTCGCTATCGGCGATGTGCGGTCGAGTTCGACGAAGCGTGTGGCGGCTGCGGTGGGGGAGGGGGCGGCGGTTGTGTCGCAGATTCATGGGCTGCTGGCGAGGCGGGAGGCGTTGGGTGTGCCGGTGTTGTGAGGGTTTTTTGTTTTTTATTTCGCCGGATCCCGGTTTCGCGGTGGTCTATTAGCACTGCCCCTGTGCGGGGCGGCAGTCACTTTCTTTGCTGCTGCAAAGAAAGTAACCAAAGAAACAGCTCGTTCAAGCCCGCGGTCACACGCAGTTTGGCCATGCTTGCCAGGCGCAGGCGGCACTCGCCTAAGTGTCGCCCTCGAAGGAACAATCGGGCTTGGCTCGCGCACGGTCTGACAAGCTAGTTGTTTTAGGGCGCTGGTTCAGCACCAAATAGCTTCGGCACAGCGCTACGCGCTGCCGTGGGGTATGCGAGGGAAACCATCGAAGAAGGAGCGCACGCGCACCCGATTGACCCATCGGCCGCGAAGCGGGCCGGAGCTATTTGGTGCTGAACCAGTCAGTGAAGCGGTGCGATGAGTCGGACCGTGCGCGGTCCAAGCCCTTGTCTGCTTGTGGGGGCACACGCTAGTGCCGGGCCATTAGGCCAATCGTCTGTGCCGCGGCCGGTGTGAAGTGCTTAGGCTGGGGAAAGCTGTTTCTTTGGTTACTTTCTTTGCAGCAGCAAAGAAAGTGACTGCCGCCCCGCACAGGGGCAACGCCAATAGACCGACACGATAACGGGACCCAGCGAAGAAAAAACCGACGCCTATTTCTTAGTCAACATGGCATACAACTCAATGACCATGTTGGGCGAAAACGTAAACGGCACCCAACCATGCCCGGCATGACGCATGACCAGCAGCCGATCGCCGTTGGCATATTTCTGCGTCGCCATGACGGGATTCTTGGTAGCCGCAAACCGCCACCCAGGCGCGATACCCCCAGGCTGCTCCGGCGACATCGAAGCCCGCACGTTCGACAATTCCTCGATCAGCTCCGACACCCCTTCCGGGCTCAACTTCACCGTCTTGCCCGCAATCGTCATTTCAACGGCATCGCGGTCCGGACGCGAGACGACAAGCGTGGGCGGCTCGTTCAAACCGGGCGGTTCGGCGGGCGCGGCGGAATCCGCCGGTTCGCTCACGTCGCCCAACGCGGGCGGTTCATCCGGCGAAGCCGCAACCGACGTCGAAGCGGTTTCGGTCGATTCAACGGATGATCGGACAGATGCGGCGGCGGTCTGGAGGAGCGTGTCGAGGCTCGACTCAAGCGCGCCGAGCTGGTCTTGTAGATTCATGCGAGTGTGTCTGTGTCTGGCAAGCGGGCGGCGAGGCAACGATTCTACCCGCTCGAATTTGGCGAGGTCGGCACAGGTTGTAACCAATTGCACCGAAACTGCGGATTACACGACAGATTTCTTCGACGCCGATGGCGCAAAACAAAACCGGCATCCCCGAAGAGATGCCGGTTCATCGGGGCGCATGACGCGCCCGTGCCACCTTACTTCGCGCTCACCTCCGCGAGCGCGGCGTTGAGCGTCTTGCTCGGACGCATCACCGCTTCGAGCTTCTTCTCGTCCGGCTTGTAGTAGCCGCCGATGTCCGCCGCATTGCCCTGCACGGCCGCGAGTTCGTCGACGATCTTCTGCTCGTTTTCAGCCAGCGTCTTCGCGAGCGGCGCGAACAGTTGCGCGAGTTCCTTGTCGTCCGTCTGCGACGCGAGTTCTTGCGCCCAGTACATCGCGAGATAGAACTGGCTGCCGCGATTGTCGAGCAGGCCGGTCTTCGGCGACGGGCTCTTGTTGTTGTCGAGCAGCTTGCCGGTGGCGGCATCGAGCGCCTTCGCAACGAGCTTCGCACGCGCGTTGTCGTTCTTGATGCCGAGCTCTTCGAGCGATACCGCCAGCGCGAGGAATTCGCCGAGCGAGTCCCAGCGCAGATGGTTTTCCTGCACGAGCTGCTGCACGTGCTTCGGCGCCGAACCGCCCGCGCCCGTCTCGTACAGGCCGCCGCCCGCCATCAGCGGAACGATCGACAGCATCTTCGCGCTCGTGCCGAGTTCCATGATCGGGAACAGGTCGGTGAGGTAGTCGCGCAGGATGTTGCCGGTGACCGAAATCGTGTCCATGCCGCGGATCACGCGCTCGAGCGTGTAACGCATCGCGCGCACTTGCGACATGATGTGGATTTCGAGGCCCTCGGTGTCGTAGTCCTTCAGGTACGTTTCGACCTTCTTGATGAGCTCGGCTTCGTGCGGACGATACGGGTCGAGCCAGAACACCGCCGGCGTGCCCGAGTTCTTCACGCGCGTGACGGCGAGCTTCACCCAGTCGCGGATCGGCGCGTCCTTCACGAGACACATGCGCCAGATGTCGCCCTTCTCGACTTCCTGCGTGAGTCCTTCGATGACTTCGTTCGTCGCGTTATCGACGATGCGCGCCGTGCCGTCTTCCGCAATCTCGAACGTCTTGTCGTGCGAGCCGTACTCTTCGGCCTTCTGCGCCATCAGGCCGACATTCGGCACCGTGCCCATGGTCTTGGGATCGAACGCGCCGTTGGTCTTGCAGAAGTTGATGATTTCCTGATAGATGCGCGCGAACGTGCTTTCCGGAATCAGGCACTTCGTGTCTTGCGGACGGCCGTCGGCGCCCCACATCTTGCCGCCGGCGCGGATCATCGCGGGCATGGAGGCATCGACGATCACGTCGTTCGGCGCATGCAGGTTCGAGATGCCCTTGGCCGAATCGACCATCGCGAGCGCCGGGCGGTGCTCGTGGCACGCGTGCATGTCGCGGATGACTTCATCGCGCTGCGATTCCGGCAGCGTCTCGATCTTCGTGTACAGGTCGACGAGGCCGTTGTTCACGTTGATGCCGAGTTCTTCGAAGAGCTTCGCGTGCTTCTCGAACGCATCCTTGTAGAACACCTTCACGGCGTGGCCGAAGACGATCGGGTGCGAGACCTTCATCATGGTCGCCTTCACGTGCAGCGACAGCATGACGCCGGTCTTGCGCGCGTCTTCCATCTGCTCTTCGTAGAACTCGACCAGCGCCTTCTTGCTCATGAACATGCTGTCGACGATCTCGCCGTCCTGCAGCTTGACCTTCGGCTTGAGCACGATGGTCTCACCGCGCTTCGTGACGAGTTCCATGCGCACTTCACGCGCCTTGTCGTTCGTGACCGATTTTTCGCCGTGATAGAAGTCGCCATGCTTCATGTGCGCGACGTGCGTGCGCGAAGCCATGCTCCACTCGCCCATGCTGTGCGGATGCTTCTTCGCGTAGTTCTTCACGGCGAGCGGCGCACGGCGGTCCGAGTTGCCTTCGCGCAGAACCGGGTTCACGGCCGAGCCGAGGCACTTGCCATAACGCGCGCGGATGGCTTTCTCTTCGTCGTTCTTCGGCTCTTCGGGGTAGTCGGGCAGCTTGTAGCCCTTCGACTGAAGCTCCTTGATCGCGCTCGTCAACTGGTGCAGGGACGCGCTGATGTTCGGCAGCTTGATGATGTTGGTGTCGTCGAGTTGCGTGAGGCGGCCGAGCTCGGCGAGGTTGTCGGGGACCTTCTGCTCGTCGGTCAGGAATTCGGGGAATTCGCCGAGGATACGCGCGGCCACGGAGATGTCGCTCGTCGCGACATTGACGCCCGCCGGCGCGGTGAAGGCACGGATGATCGGCAGAAAGGCGCTGGTCGCGAGCAGCGGAGCTTCGTCGGTCAGGGTGTAGATGATGGTGGGTTGCTGATTACTCATCGCTTGTCTCGACATCCGAAAACAGGTTGGAAAAAACCGCCGGCCTCGGCACCCCTCCGGCAACAAACCGCTATTCTGCCTGATTTTTGCGGGGCGCGCGTGTGAATCTCGCCGTGCGAAACGGGTCAAAACGGACGTTTTTCTTGCTATATCAAGGACTTAACTTTTTTCGAGTCTTATACAAGAGTTGCGCTACTGCGCCTCGTTGCTCCGGCCGGAACGTTTCATGAAATGATTCCGTGCTTCATCCTGCGAGATACCCGTTCGTCCGGAACCAGTCGAGCGCATCCTTCAATCCCTGCCGGTACGGCCGCGCGCTGTAGCCCAGCTCGCGTTCGGCCTTCGCCGACGTGAAGTACATCTTGTTCTTCGACATGCGCAGCGCGTCGCGCGTGACCATCGGTTCCTTGCCGGTCAGCTTGGCGATCAGTTCAGCGCCCAGCGCCACCGGATAGAGCGGGCCGCGCGGCAGCTTGATGGTCGGCGGTTTGCGTCCGACGAACCCGGCGATGTCCGCGAGCATCTGCTGCAAGGGCAGATTCTCGCCGCCGAGGATGTACCGCTCGCCGATGTTGCCGCGCTCCAGCGCCAGAAAGTGCCCGTTCGCGACATCGTCGACATGCACCAGATTCAGGCCCGTATCGACAAACGCGGGGATCTTGCCCGTCGCCGCTTCGACGATGATGCGCCCGGTTGGTGTCGGACGCACGTCGCGCGGGCCGATCGGCGTCGACGGATTCACGATCACCGCGGGCAGCGCGTTCTGCGCGACCATGCGCTCGACGGCGCGCTCGGCCAGCACCTTGCTGCGCTTGTACGCGCCGATGGTGCTCGCCGGGTCCGATGGCTTGGTCTCGTCGGCGATCGCGCCGGAACTCGTCACCTTCAACGTCGCGACGCTGCTGGTATAAACGATGCGTTCTACGCCTTCCGCTAACGCCGCGCGCATCGTCGCCTCGGTGCCTTCGAGATTCGCGCGCTCGATCTCGCTCGGGTCCGGCGCCCAGATGCGGTAATCGGCGGCGACGTGGAAAAGGAATCGCACGCCCTTGAGCGCCGCGCGCATCGACGCTTCGTCGCGCATATCGCCGACGACAATCTCCGCATTCAGCGATTCGACGTTCTTGCGCGGGCTGGTCTTGCGCACGAGCACGCGCACGTCGAAACCGCGTTCGATGGCGAGCCGCGCGACCGCGGACCCGACGAACCCCGAGGCGCCCGTGACGAGCACGCGAGAGCCGGAAAAATCAGTCATTCTTACCTCGTTGAAAATACTGGCGCGGCCGTCTTTCGTAACAACTGCCGCGCGGGAAAGCATGCGCCGATCGGCTGCAAAGCCCGATGTGACAAGGGCTTGCGCGTCATGCTAAGGTCCGTGCCTGCTGCCGGCGCGAGGCCCGCGCAAAACATGAACAGAACCGGTGGACGATGCCTCTAGACACTCGAAACCTACGCTCCTGGATTTACCTCGCCATCGCGCTCTCGCTCGCGGTCGTGTTCAGCATCGATGTGCTCACGCCGATGCGCGTCGCGATCTGGATCTTCTACGTGCTGCCGGTCGTGCTGTGCGTCTGGGCCGACCGGCCGTCGGTGCCGATCGTCACCGCGGGCGCATCGGCCGTGCTGATGATCGCAGGATACGCACTCGCGGCCGCCGACCCGAACACGAGCCGCGACGTGCTCCAGATCAACCGCGCGATGGGCATCGTCGTGCTGCTCGCGCTCGCGGCGGTGGCGCATCTATATATCAAATCGCGGCTGGCCGTACAACGCACGACCTGGCTGCAGCAGGGCATCGTGCAGCTCGGCGTCAAGTTGCGCGGCGAGCAGTCACCGGCTTCGATCGGCGTGAGCATCCTGCGTTCGATCATTCCGTACGTGGAAGCGAAAGTCGGCGTCGTCTATGCGCTCGACGGCGATGCGCTCGTGCGCGTCGGCGCGTGGGCGCTGCCGGACGAAGGCGGCGCGCCGGCGAGGATCGCGCGCGGCGAAGGGCTCGTCGGTCAGGCGATCGAGGAAGCGCGCGTGCTCGAACTGCGCGACGCATCGTCGCATTATCTGAAAGCCGGTTCCGCGCTCGGCTCGGCGACGGCATCGCGCGTACTGATCGCCCCGCTCTTCGCCGATGGCGATGTCGCGGGCGCGATCGAGCTCGGCTTCGTCGGCAACGAAGGACGTTTCGACGATGCCCGCGCGCTGCTCGACATGGCGTCGGAACCGATCGGCATGGCGCTGCGTTCGGCGCGTTATCGCGCGCGTCTCGTCGAACTGCTCGAAGAAACGCAGCGCCAGAGCGAGGAATTGCAGGTGCAGCAGGAAGAGCTGCGCGTGTCGAACGAGGAACTCGAAGAGCGCGGCCGCGCGCTGCAGGATTCGCAGGGGCGTCTCGAACAGCAGCAGGCGGAACTCGAACAGACCAACGTCCAGCTCGAAGAACACACGCAGCATCTAGAGCGGCAGAAAGCCGAGCTTCTGCAGGCGCAGCAGGAACTGACCGCGAACGCGCTGGAAATGGAGCGCGCGAGCCAGTACAAGTCGGAGTTCCTCGCGAACATGTCGCACGAACTGCGCACGCCGCTCAACAGCTCGCTCATCCTCGCGAAGCTCCTGCAGGACAACAAGCAGGGCAACCTGACCGACGAACAGGTGCGCTACGCGGCGACGATCCATTCGTCGAACAGCGATCTGCTTTCGCTCATCAACGACATTCTCGATTTGTCGAAGGTCGAGGCGGGACAGATGGACGTGCAGTTCGCGCCCACGTCCGTCGATTCGATCCTGCAGACGTTGCGGCAATCCTTTGCGCCGGTTGCCGGCAGCAAGGGCGTCGAATTCATTACGCAGCACGGCGAGAACGTGCCGCAGTATTTCGTCACCGACAGCCAGCGGCTCCTGCAGGTGCTGCGCAATCTGCTGTCGAACGCGTTCAAGTTCACCGAGCGCGGCAGCGTGACGGTCGCGGTCGAGCGCGCGGGCGACAACGCGCTGCGCTTCGACGTGCGCGACACGGGCATCGGCATCGCACGCGAGAAGCAGGACATGATCTTTCAGGCCTTCCAGCAGGCCGACGGCACCACGAGCCGCAAATACGGCGGCAGCGGCCTCGGGCTGTCGATTTCACGCGAGTTCTCGCGTCTGCTCGGCGGTTCGGTGTCGGTGTCGAGCGAACTCGGGCACGGCAGCGTGTTTTCGGTGACGCTGCCCATCGCCGTGCGTGAAGGCACCGTCACCGCGAAGCTCGATACGATCGCCCAAGCGAGCGAGCCGGCGCCGGCCGCCGCTCCGGCGTCCGCACCCGCGCCCGTGCGGCCGCAGCCCGTTCAGCCGCCGGTCGCGATGCCCGAGCCGATGGCCATCGCCGATGATCGCGCCGACCGCAAGCGTCCGGGCCGCGTGATTCTCGTCATCGAGGACGATCAGCCGTTCGCCCGCATTCTCTACGATCTCGCTCACGAACTCGACTTCGACTGCGTGCACGCCGCCACGGCGACGCAAGGCGTCGAGCTCGCGCGTTCGCTCCAGCCGAACGGGATTCTGCTCGACATCGGTCTGCCGGATCAGTCGGGTCTCACGGTGCTCGAATGGCTGAAGCACGATCCGCTCACGCGCCACATTCCGATTCACGTCGTCTCCGCGACCGATCACGCCGATGTCGCGCTGCATCTCGGCGCGATCGGCTATACGCTCAAGCCGAGCGCACGCGACGATCTCGCCCACGCAATCCGCAAGCTCGAAGCGCGCTCGTCGCAAGGCATGCGTCGCGTGCTCGTCGTCGAGGACGATCCGGCGCTGCGCCAGAGCATTCACGCGCTGCTCGCGAGCGAGACCGTCGGTATCGTGGAAGCGGGATCGATCGCGGAGGCCATCGAGGAAATGCAGCGCGCGCCGTTCGATTGCGTTGTGATGGATCTCGCGCTGCCCGACGGCTCCGGCTACGAATTGCTCGAACGCGTGTCGGCGGGCGGCGGGCAGGCGTCGCCGCCGGTCATCGTCTATACGGGACGGCTGTTGTCGCAGGACGAAGAGCAGCGCCTGCGCCGCTACTCGAAATCGATCATCATCAAGGGGGCGAAATCGCCGGAGCGTCTGCTCGATGAAGTCACGCTGTTCCTGCATAGCGTGGAAAGCGCGTTGCCGCCCGAGCAGCAGCGCATGCTGCGCGCGGCGCGTCAGCGCGACGACGTGTTCGAGGGCCGCACGATCCTGCTCGCCGAAGACGACGTGCGCAATATCTTCGCGCTCTCGCGCGTGATCGAGCCGCTCGGCGCGACGCTCGAAATCGCGCGCAACGGACGCGAGGCGCTCGAAGCGCTCGCGCGCCGCGGCGATATCGACCTCGTTCTCATGGATGTCATGATGCCCGAGATGGACGGCCTCACCGCGATGACCGAAATCCGCAAGCGCGCGGAACATGCGCGTCTGCCGATCATCGCGCTGACGGCGAAGGCGATGCCGAGCGATCGCCAGAAATGTCTCGAAGCGGGTGCGGACGACTACATATCCAAGCCCATCGACGTGGATAAGCTCGTGTCGCTGTGCCGTGTATGGCTGCGCCAGCGATGAACGGACCTATCTCTCAGATGAATGACGGCCGACAGGACGAAGAAGCGACGTTCGACATCGAACTGAGGCTGATTCTGGAAGCGATCTACCTGCGCTATCAGCACGACTTCCGGCATTACTCCGTGAGTTCGCTGAGGCGCCGCCTCGCGCAGGCGGTGCACGATTTCGGCCTGCCGACGCTGTCGCATCTTCAGGAGCGCATTCTGCGCGACCCGGCTCTGTTCGCGCGGCTCTTTCAGTACCTCACCGTGCAGGTGAGCGAGATGTTCCGCGACCCGCAGTATTTTCGCGCGATCCGCGAGCAGGTCGTGCCGATTCTGCAGACTTATCCGTCGATCAAGGTATGGGTCGCGGGATGCAGCAGCGGCGAGGAGCTGTGGTCGCTCGCGGTGCTGTTCGCGGAGGAGAAGATAGCGGACCGCACCGTGTTCTACGCGACCGACATCAACGCCGAAGCATTGCGCCAGGCGGAAAGCGGCATTTATCCGCTGGAGCGCATGGCGGGCTTCAGCCAGAACTATCTGGCGGCGGGCGGCAAGCGCTCGCTCTCGGACTACTATCACGCGGCCTATGGCGCGGCGAAGTTCTCGCAGACGCTCAAGTCGCGCGTCGTGTTCGCGGATCATAGTCTCGCGACGGACAGCGTGTTTCTCGAAGCGCATCTGGTGTCGTGCCGCAATGTGCTGATCTATTTCGATCGCGCGCTGCAGGATCGCGCGCTCGGCCTCTTCAGCGATTCGCTCGTGCGGCGCGGGTTTCTCGGTCTCGGCAGCAAGGAGAGCCTGCGCTTTTCCACGTACGCAGACCGTTTCGCGGACTTCAATCCGCGCGAGCGGCTTTATCAGAAGGTGTGACCATGATCGACGCGAACCGCATCGGGGCAGTCGTGATCGGCGCATCGGCGGGCGGCGTCGAGGCGCTCAATCAGTTGCTGCCCGCGTTGCCGAAGGCGTTCGCGCCGCCGGTGCTCGTCGTGGTGCATGTGCGTCAGGGGCAGCCGAGCCTTCTGCCCGGATTGTTCGCGACGCGCTGCGAGCTGACCATCGTCGAGCCTTTCGACAAGGACGAAATCGCGCCGGGCACCGTGTATTTCGCGCCGCCGGGCTATCACATGCTCGTCGAGGCGGAGGGCGGCGCGGCGCCGGCGATCGCGCTGTCCGTCGATCCGCCCGTGCGCTTTTCGCGGCCATCGGTGGATGTGCTGTTCGAATCTGCGGCGCATGCGTATGGCGAGCGGCTGCTCGGCATCGTGCTGTCCGGCGCGAACGACGACGGTGCGCGCGGCGCACGCGCGATCCGCGATGCGGGCGGCGCATGCTGGGCGCAGGACCCCGCGACGGCGAGCGCGCCGGCGATGCCGCTCGCGGCCATCGCGCAAGGCGCAGCGAACGAAGTGCTCACGCTGGATCACATGGCGATGCGGCTCACGCAGTGCATCGGCTACAGGCAATGAAGGAAGCAAGGCAAGGAGTCACCAGATGACGCAACCCATCCACGTGCTGATCGTCGACGACATCCGCAACAACATCACCGCGCTCGAAGCGTCGCTCGCGCGGCCGGATCTGTCGGTGCTGAAAGCCGAATCGGGACCGGCCGCGCTCGAGCTTCTGCTCAAGCACGAAGTCGCGCTCGCCATTCTCGACGTCAACATGCCCGGCATGGACGGCTTCGAACTCGCCGAGCTGATGCGCGGCAGCCCGCGCACCGCGCACGTGCCGATCATCTTTCTCACGGCGACGGCGCAGGACGCGAGCCGCACCTTCCGCGGCTATGAAGCGGGCGCGGTGGACTTTCTCTACAAGCCCTTCGATTCGCGCATCCTCAACTCGAAGGTCGATGTGTTCATCCAGATGGAGCGCCAGAAGCAGCAGCTCGCGACGCAACTCGCGACCGTGCAGCAACTGCTCGATGCGAACGAGATGCTGATGGCCGTGCTCGGCCACGATCTGCGCACGCCGCTCTCGGCGGTGATCGCGTCGGCGGAATACCTCGCGCGCTTCGTGCCGGACGAGAACGTCGCGAATATCGGCACGCGCATCAAGTCGAGCGGCATGCGCATGGTGCGCATGGTCGATCAGTTGCTGAATCTCGCGCGTCTGCGCGGCGGACGCGTGACCTTGCAGCCGCGTGCGGTGGAGTTGATGACGCTCGCGAAGAATATCGTCGACGAATACGAGGCGCGCGTCGGCGAAGGGCGCATCTTCGTGCTGCGTCAGGGCGATACGCTTTTGCAGGGCGACGGCGATCTGCTTTCGCAGGTGTTTTCGAATCTCATCGGCAACGCGCTGCAACACGGTCTCGAAGGCTCCGCGATTCAGGTGCGCCTCGACGGCAACGCCGACGACGTGATCATCACCGTGCAGAACGCGGGCGAAATTCCCGCCGAGGTCCTGCCGACGATCTTCGCGCCGTATCGCTCGGGCCGGCGCCAGCACGAATCGAGCGGTCTCGGGCTCGGACTCTACATCACGCGCGAGATCGCGCAGATGCACGGCGGCGATGTCAAGGCGCACTCCACCGCCGAAGCCGGCACGGTGTTCGAAGTGACGCTGCCGCGCGTGCCGCATCCGCGGTCGGGCGAGCGCGCGGACATGGCGCAGCCTTTCCGACTAAGTTGAAGAGCGTGGCTACAATGCGGCGTATCGACATCTGAAAGGAGTGAGCACGATGCCAGGCCCGGATCTGGATACGAGAATCGAAACCTATTACGTGCGGGTGCGCGGCGTCGTGCAGGGCGTCGGCTTCAGGCATTACACGGTCAGAAAGGCGCATGCGCTCGGCGTGCGCGGCTGGGTCGCCAATCTCGACGACGGCTCCGTCGAAGCGATCGTGCAGGGCGCGGCCAATCAGGTCGATCTGATGCTCGAATGGCTGCGACGCGGGCCGCCGCATGCCCGCGTCACCGATTTCCACAGCGAAGAGCGCCACATCGAAAAACGTTACGAGCGCTTCGAGCAGCACTGAATCACTTCGCGACCAGCAGGCTCTCCGCGAACTGCCATTCCTCGTCGCGCCACTGATGCGTGCATTCGAAGCCCGCATCGGCGGCGATCGGCGCGACTTCATCGGCCGCATATTTGTGGCTACTTTCCGTCCAGATCGTCTCGCCTTCGCGGAACTCGACGCGCAGGTCCGCGCCGCGCACGCGCACGGACAGCGCACGCTTCGCGCGCAGATGCATTTCGATGCTGCGCGCATCCGGGTTGAAGCGCGCGACGTGCTCGAAGGCATCGAGCGGGAAGTCGCCGGAGAGTTCGCGATTGATGCGCGCGAGCATGTTCAGATTGAACGCGGCCGTGACGCCGATCGGATCGTCATACGCGGCGACGAGCACCGGCAGCGGTTTGATGAGATCGGTGCCGAGCAAGAGCGCGTCGCCGGGCTGGAGCATGCCGCGGATCGAGCGCAGGAACTTCGTCGCCGCGAGCCGCGCGAAGTTGCCGATGGTGCTGCCGAGAAACAGCACGAGCAGCCTTTCGCCGTCCTTGCGCTTCGCGCTGACTTCGGACAATCCCGCGAGGTAGTCGCGCTCGTGCCCGACGATCGACACGCGCTCGATATCGCTCAATTCGCGTCGGCACAACTGCAAGGCGGTGCGAGAAATTTCAATCGGATGGTAAGCGGTGGGCTGCTTTTTACACAGCGCCTCCAGAATGAGGCGCGTCTTGCGGCCGCTGCCGCTGCCGAGTTCGGCGACCTGGATATCGCCCGGCATGGCCGCGACGATGTCCGCCGCATGAGCCTTCAGCACGCGTTCTTCGGCGCGCGTCACGCCGTATTCGGGCAACGCGGTGATCACTTCGAAGAGGGCCGAGCCGACTTCGTCATACAGATACATCGAAGGCAGTTCTTTCTGCGGACGCTTGCTGAGTCCTACGTACACGGCCTCTGCGAAGGCGTTGGAAAAGCGGGGCGACAAGGCAGGTTGAGTCATGACGTCTCCATCGATGCGGCGTTTTCTTCGCGTGCCATCGTCGAACATGACGGCACGGCGCGTGTTGCTGCGGATGCAATGACGTGAGCGGCGGATGTTCGTACGCGGCGCCGCCCGGACTTCGGGACCGGACCGGCACATGCCGGACCGACAAGGGTCGCCGATCATCGTGACCGGCTAAAGACAACCGCAAGTGACAGCGATCAGGCAGCGGAGTTCATGCGGAAATGCGAAGCATGAAGGAAGCAAAAAGCGGGCACGTCCGGGAATTTCGATTGAAGCGGGTTTTGAAAATTGCGCGCGTGCACCGTTAGAATGCGCGTTCAAGTTTCGTTCGGCTTGCAGTCACCTTCAGCGCGTAGCGCCTCTTTCGATGAATCAGCATGACCTGGGGCGCGGCATCGCGCTGTCCGTAGCCGCTTCCGCGCTCTTCGCGCTCATGTCCGGCTATACGAAATGGCTCGCGCCGCTCGACGGGCTCGACATCTTCGCGTGGCGAATCGTGTGGACATTGCCGGGCGCGCTCGCGCTCGTTGCGCTGCGCAAGCGCTGGCCGCAATTATGCGCGCTCGTCGCGAGGCTCGCCAAAACGCCGCAACTGCTGCTGGCGTTCGCTATTGCCGCCGCGCTGCTCGGCGTGCAGTTGTGGATCTTTCTCTGGGCGCCGCTGCACGGTCGCGCGCTCGAAGTATCGCTCGGCTATTTTCTTCTGCCTCTCGCGATGGTGCTGCTCGGCCGCTTTCACTACGGCGAGCGTCTCGACGGTTTCCAGTGGGCGGGCGTCGCCGCGGCGGCCGTGGGCGTCGCGCATGAGCTGGTGATCACCCATGCGTTCGCGTGGCCGACGCTCGTCGTGATGCTCGGCTATCCGCCTTACTTCGTGTTGCGCCGCCGGCTCAATGCCGATCCGCTCGTGTCGTTCGCCGTCGAAATCATGCTGATTGCGCCCGTCGCCGCGATCATGCTGGTCGTGCGCGGCTCGTTCGCGGATGTCGCGGGCGAGCCGCGTCTCGGACTGCTGCTTCTGCCCGGACTCGGCGCGTTGAGCACGATTGCGCTCGCGTCGTACCTGCGCGCGAGCCGTCATCTGCCGATCGCGCTCTTCGGCATTCTCGGATACGTGGAACCGGTGCTGCTCGTCGGCGTCGCTGTTCTGTTGCTCGGCGAGCCGTTTTCAGCGCGGCAACTCGGCACCTATGTGCCGATCTGGATCGCCGTCGTGCTGACCGGCGTGCACAGCGCGCGTCTGCTGATGCGCGAGCGGTCGCTCAAGCAGGCATTGCCGATGAGCGAGCACCACGCGAGCGTCGAGCATGAAACCGTCGCGGAGGAAATCGAGCGCGTGGACTGATCAGCGCGCGGCGCGCGTTTCGATGGCATCGTGCAGATCGCGCATGAGGCCGAGACCGAACATCAGCTCGACGAGTATGAAGAGCGGCCCGATCAACAAGCCGATGATATCGTCGACGAAAGCCGGCTTGCGATGCTCATAGCGCACATGCCCGACGAACTGAAACGCCCAGCCGATCACGAACATGCCGATGCCGATTGCGAGCCAGCTCCACGTGGTTTGCGATGCGGCCCACTGCCCGAACGCCGCGCTCAACGCGGACACGATACCCATGCCGATGCCGAGCGGCACATCGAGCCAGAGATAGTAGAGCGTGGCGAGCGCGAACAGCACCCACGCGGGTGTGAGCAGAAACGCGCCCGACAATACGGGCCATGCAGGACGGCTCAGCAACGCGGCGATCGCGAGCACGATGAGCGGAATGCCGATGAAGTGCGTGGCGATGTTGCGCCTGTCGCGATGATATTCGGCGTATTGCGACAACTGATCGGTCAGCGTGCGCATGTCGGGCGTCTCCGTTCGTGTTCTTTTAATTCACGAATGATAAGCCGCTCGTCGATATCGGCAAGTAGAGCATTTCCTTTAGTCGCATGGAAAACGTTGGACCAAAGGAAATGCAAAAAGGCGAGCCCGAAGGCTCGCCTGAATCGAACGCACTGGATTGGTTATATGCAATGCCCAGTGCGCGATGCGATGACGCTGGCCTCCCTTACTTCTTCGCCGCGTCTACCTTCGCATCGGCGGCCGTCTTGTTAGCGTCGCTTTGCGCCTCGACTTTTTCCTTATCGGCCTTCGCTTGCGCCACGTTGGCATCCTTCGCTGCGTCCTGCTTCTTCTTGTCGGCCTTGGTTTGTGCAGCGTGCTTCTTCTTGTTGGCTTTCGCCTGTGCCTTGGTGGCATCACCGCGGGCGTCGGAAGCCTGTTCCGGCGTGGTCGCCTGCGCTACCTTCGCGGCTTCCTTGTTGGCGTCGGCTTGCGCCGATGCCTTGTCCTCGTTCGCCGATGCCTGCGCCTTCGCGGCATCGTGCTGCGCATCGGCCTTCTTCTTGTTGGCGGTTGCCTGAGCCTCGGCTTTTTCGTTGTTTGCCTTCAATTGCGCTTTGCCGGCATCGGTTGCGGCGGTCTGCGCGAATACGGTGGTGACGAGCATGGCGGATGCGAGAGCAGCGACGATCTTCTTCATGGTTTGAAACTCCCTTTGATCTTTGCTTTGAGGACACGTGGCACGCAGTGCGCCGCGTTGACGATGAAAACGCCGCGCCCATCGATCCAGTTGACGTCGTTCTGGTGACAAACGGTAACCAGTGGCGAGCAAATGAAACTGCGTGCGGTAAAAGCGGCTGCATCGTTTCATCGAAGTCGAAGCGCGTTACCGACTGCGTCGGAAAAGCTGTTACCGTTTAGCGAATTCAATTCCATTTGTAACGGCGCTTAGGGAAGTTCGGTATCCGAATCGAATTCTTCCCAGGGCTACTTCCCGACGCGCAATTTGTAATCGTTGAAATGCACGGTTACCAACTGCTGCAGTTATTTCTTAGCTGTCTGCTTAAGATGGACTCCATAAACCCGGCCAAACGGGAAAAGGAGAAGCTCATGAAACGCGCAGCACTTGTCTTGTTGATGATCGGTAGTTTGACTGTGGCAGGCCAGGCGTCGGCGCACGGACACGGCGGCGGTCATCGTGGCGGCGGCGGGGATGGCGGTGCGATCGTCGGTGCGCTGATCGGCGGCGCGGTGCTCGGCGCGCTGGTGACGTCGGTGGCGAGTGCGCAGCCCACGTATGCGCAGCCCGTCTATCAGCAACCCGCGTATGCGCAACCGGTCTATGCACAACCTGCGCAACCGCCCGGCTACTGCTACGACAACTACCGTGGCGCGTATGTGCCGTGCGGCTATTGATCCAGTGTCGGGCGCGGCACGTCCCTTGCGCTAATGCGAACACGGTCGTTGCATTCAATGCGCAACGACCGATACGCAAATCAGGGAGACTTGCAATGAACGCGACTATGAAGAAGTTGGTTGTTTCCGCGCTGGTGTTGGGCCTGTCCGGCGGTGTCTATGCGCAAGCGGGCGGTGGTGGCGGCGCGGCAGGCGGCTCGGCGGGCGCAGGCGGCAATGGTTCGGCGGGTGCAGGCTCGGCGGCGGGCGGCAAGGGCGGCGGAGTCGGTATGGGCGGCGCTGGCGTGGGCGGTGCGGCGGATGGCTCGACCGGCACCGGCGTGAAGAGCGGCATGGGCAACGATGCGACCAACGGCATGAGCCAGGATCAGGGCACCGTGAAGCGCAGCGCGCCGAATAACGGCAACATGAATTCCGGCGGCATGAAGTCGGACGGCAGCGGCAACCAGAAGGCCTATTGAATATAAAACGATGTCAGCGCGCTTGCGGGTGCGATCGCCGTGGCGTCATCGAGACGCGGAACCGGCATCCGTCTGGCGGCGGCGCGCGTAGCTTAACGAGACTTTATTGTCCGCTCGCCGATGCCGCATCCACGGATGCAGCCGGCTCGAACGTCTTGACGCGCAAACTGACCTTTTCAGCGTAGGCGCGTGATCCGCCGTAGCTTTTCAGCGCGGCATCGACATCGCCTTGAGCGGATTTCACGTAGCCGTGCAGGATTGCCGAGCCGGTTTCGATGTTGTCTTCCGGGTCAGTGAGATCCACGTTACGCACGAGCTTCTTGTGCGCCGATGGCACCACCTGCATCAATCCCGTCGCATTGTTCGGCCCTTTGGCCGTTTCCTTGAAGCGCGATTCGATCGAAATGATGGCGAGCAGGAGCGCCGGCGGGAGCGAATACTTCGACGCCGACGACATCACCGCCGCCGCGATGGTCTGCGCCTTTTCCCGCGCCACGCCGAATTTCCGCGTGAGCATTTCCGAAATCTTGTGACTCGCCTGCTCGGTCTTCGGGTCCGCCTGAGCGGCGGACTCTGCGGCCGCGTCGCTTGCGGCGACCGGGTTTTCCTGCGCGAGCGCAGGCTGCGCTGCGCTCAGCGTTACGGTCAGGGCGGCAAAGATAGGAAGGAAACGGCGCATCGGACTCACGGATCAAAGCGGAATCGCATTATAGCCGCATAAAAAATCCTTGTGGATCATGCACTTGTCTTAAATATGATGTTTCGTTTCGCGCATCGGAATGAATTACGTGCGTTCCGCGCGCTTCGCCGAGGGCGCTGAAATGCCTTCGCCCGCATCATTCGAGAGCCGCGCGAACATCGGCAACGAGGCCAGCACGACGAGCGCCGTCACGATGAATCCGCACGCGAGTTGCCAGCGCTCGGTGTGCGCGCTGCCGGAAACGAGCATCGTCGCCTGGATCGTGCCGGCCGCGACCGTCACGCCGATCGCCTTCATCAACTGCTGCGCCGTGCCCTGGAACGAGGTCGCGGCGGCGAGGCGCGCCTTGGGCACATCGGCGAAGGCGAGCGCGCCCATCGTCGCGAAACTGAGCGAACGGCCGAGTCCGCCGAGCAGAAGCAGCAGGAAGATCGCGACGGCGGGCCAGGCTTGCGACATCGTCGAGCAGACGAGCAGCACGGCCGCGAACACGACGCTGCCCGTGCACAGAACCGTGCGGACCGAAAAGCGCCGCAGCGCGAGCGCCGTCATCGGTCGCATACAGAAGGAGCCGAGCGCGCTCGCGAACGTGACGAGACCGCTCGCGGTCGCGCTGTAGCCGAAGCCGGTCTGCAACGTGAGCGGCACGAGAAAGGGCAGCGCGCCCGCGCCGGCGCGAAACAGGCTGCCCGCGACCGTCGCCGCATGGAAGGTCGGAATCGACAGCAGCGAGAAGTCGATGGCGGGATTCGGCACGCGGCGGCAATGCACCACCGTCACGCGAAACAGGAGCAGCCCGACCGCGACGCAGATCCACGGCACGCCGACGGGCAGCACGCCGCGCCCCGCACTCTCGATGCCGATCATGAAGAGACTGAGCGATGCGCCCGACAGCAGCATGCCGCGCAGATCGGGCGACGTCCGATCCTCGGGCGGCGACGGCGGCAGCAGCTTCCAGGTAAGCCACAGGCCGACGATGCCCACCGGCACGTTGACCCAGAAGATGCTGCGCCACGAGAGCGCGTCGGTGAGGAAGCCGCCGAGCGGCGGCCCGAGCAAGGGACCGACGAGCGCGGGCATCGTGAGCCAGGTTGTCGCCAGCAGGAGTTCTTCGCGCTTGACGCCGCGAAACAGGATCAGGCGGCCGACGGGCACCATCATCGCGCCGCCGAGACCCTGGACGACGCGCGCGGCCAGCAGTTGCGGCAGATTCATCGCGGCGGCGCACGCGACGGACGCCAGCGTGAAGGTTGCGATCGCCCACATGAACACGCGGCGCGCGCCGAAGCGGTCGGCGATCCAGCCGCTCGCGGGGATGAACACGGTCAGCGCGACGAGATACGCGGTGATCGCGCTGGAAAGATGGACGGGGTCGACCTGGAGATCGCGGGCCATCGTCGGGATGGCGGTCGCGACGATCGTGCCGTCCATGTTCTGCATGAAGAGCGCGCTCGCGACGACGGCGGCGGTGATGCGAAAGTTGCCG
Organism: Caballeronia jiangsuensis; assembly: GCA_000648925.1. Classification (GTDB taxonomy): domain Bacteria; phylum Pseudomonadota; class Gammaproteobacteria; order Burkholderiales; family Burkholderiaceae; genus Caballeronia; species Caballeronia jiangsuensis. The sequence goes on along the minus strand of JFHF01000038.1, from coordinate 23,545 downwards.
CCTTTCACGATGCGTGGCTCGCTCGCGCGCCGAATGGGAAGGTTTGCATGGCGCACAGTCTAGCGCGATCCGCAAACGGGCGTGCCTGCTGGCTCGGCGGCTAACTGAGCGCGATGCTCGCGGCCATCTCCATGAAATGCGGCAGCGCAGGCGTCACGCGATGCGCGTCCTTCGCTTCGTCGTCCCAGCGGCGCAACGCGATGGCGTCGCGTGCGTAGGGCTTTGCCAGAAACGCTTGCGCGGTTTCATCGTCGAACACGCCGCCTTGCAGTTGCAGGCTGCGCACGGAATCCGCGGAAAGCCGCGCGTGATACGACGCATCGATCGCGCACAGGCAGCGCTTCGCATCGACGTGCAGGCGAATCGGTTCGAGCACGGCGTCGGAAAAGAGCGGGCGCAGGAAGGGCAGCGCGTAGTACTGGTGCAGATCGTCGATGCCGCGCTTGCTCGGCGTTTCGCCCTGCAGATTCAGCAGGTGCCCGAGGTCGTGCAGCAATGCCGCGACGATCAACTCGGGGCTCGCGCCCGCCGCTTCGGCCAGCGCGGCGCTCTGCAATGCGTGCTGCAACTGCGTGACCGGCTCGCCGCTATAGGCGATCGAGCCGTGCTTGTCGAAGAGATGCCGGATGTCGTCGAGTGTAAGCGCCATCGTAAGGAAAGGGTCGAGCGGGTATGCTGAAGCGGGATAACGCGCCATCGTCGCAGGATTGTGTGACGCGACGATGGCCACGCGCAGAATCGATTCGACCATGCCTTTCTACTTCAGCCGACGCCCCGAACTCGCCGGACTCGATCGCGGCGCACGCCGCGACGTGCGCCGCCTCGCGTGGCAATTCGCTCAGCGCCACTGGACCCTGCATGCGCCGGCGTTCGTGTGGATCGTCTTCGTGCTGCTGCATACGCGCTATCACGTCGCGCCCGAGCGGCGCGATTATCTGCTGATCACACTCGCGATCTTCGTGCTGGCGGTGGTCAATATCCGCCTTCACATCTCCCGCTATCTGAAGCCTGCACGCGCCATGTACGACGTGCTCGGCGGCAGGATCACAGGCCGCTAACCGTTCGTGTTGCAATGCCGCATCCAGCGAAAGGGCCCCGTTTTTAGCGTGTTACGATGATCGGCGATCCGTGTCCTCCGAAGGCAAGATGGCAACGCTATATCAGACGCTCGGCGTGGACGAGCACGCCACCGAAGAAGAAATCAAGCGCGCGTATCGCAAGGCCGCGATGCGCTGCCACCCCGACCGCAACGTGGGCAACGAAGATACCGCCCGCGCGAAATTCCTGGAGATCAAGGAAGCCTACGCAATTCTGTCCGACCCCGCGCAGCGCGAGGTCTACGACCGCATCTATGCCGACGAGATGCGTCGCTGGGAAGAACGCGTGCGCCAGGAAGAAGCCGAGCGCGAGGCACGTGAGGTAAAGGAGCGCGAGGCACGCGAGGCGCTCTATGCGGAGCGCGTATCGCTCGCGATGCGTTTTGCATCGGAAGGCCATAACCGCGATGTCGTGTTCGGCGTGCTGCTCGGTGCGCAGTGCGAGGAATCCGTGGCGCGCCAGATCGCGGACAGCGCAATTGCGCTGCATGAATCGCGACAAGCCAGAGAAGAGAATAAGGAACGAGAGGAAGAATCTGCAACGAACAGGAAGGAAGAGAAGGAGCCTGTCAGCGCCGATGCAGCGAATCCGCTCGGCGCGATGTGGTTTCAGTTCCTCAACAACCTTCGTTTCTGATCGCGCAACGCGGGAAATCAGGCCGCGAGCCTTTCACTGCGCATATTGCTTTGCTTCGGTGCGGGCGGGTAGACGCACCAGTGACCGTCATCGTGACGGAAGAAGAACAGCGCTCTCGCCGCCGCGCCGTGCAACGCTTCGACGCACACATAACGACGCCTGTCGGCACGCGTGCGGCTGAACTGTCTCACATGCACCGGCATGCTGCCCGGCGCGAGCCATTTTTCGACCTGGTAACGAAGGGACCGCTCATTCGCGTTTTTCATTTCAGTCTCCTGCGGCATTCATAGAAGGGTTAACGGCCGAACCTGCCGATGTTTAAAGCCCCAATCCATGAAAACCCTGCCGCAACGCATCACGTTCTTCATAAAGCACTTGAACTCTACGCCTTGAATTCAGAGCAGTGCCCGTTTTTGCGAAATAGCAACAGCGAACTTTCACGCGCCTTCCGCCATGCCCCGTTCATGAAAAACGCGTAACGCCGTGAACTCATCGTCGTGCAACGCGATGCCGGGGTATGTGCGCGATCGGTCATATGAAATGGCCGATGCGTACGCTACCCGTCACTCGCTTTGAAGCGAATGTCGTGCCTGTGCGTGTGCGTGCGTATCAGAGCGGACGCGCGAAGCTCAGTTCGTGGCCGTCGGGATCGGTGAGATGGAAATAGCGCTCGTTCCAGGGCGCATCGCGCGGCGCGAATTGCGGCTCGATGCCGTGCGCCAGCGCCTTCCGGTAGAACGCGTCCACGTCGGACACGTAGATGATCGCGCGGCCCCAGAACTGAATCGGGCCGTGCGTCTCGCTGGTGAGATTGAGAAACGAACTGCCGAGCGCGAACGATGTGAAGGCGTCGTTCGCGCCGCCATGCAGGATGCGCAAGCCGAGCGCTTCATAGAAGCGCACCGCGCGCGGCATGTCGTGCGTCGCGAGCGTGATCGCGCTCAGGCTTTCGACGTGCGCGTCGTCATCGGGCGATGCGATGCTTTCGTTCGTCATCCCGGATGATGTTGATGCGACACGAGCGGCAACACCGAAAGATCGGGATGCGTGCCATCGACGATGCTCTTGCCGATATGCCGCGCATCATCGACGGCATCCTGCGCGCTCTTGTAGGCGTCTTCGCCGTCGGCGTGAAAATGCACCGCTTCGCCGGGTATGTCCGCATTCGCGCCGGGCCGGCACACATGCCCGATATACACGTAGCGATCCGCCTTGCTAGACGCCGCGTGTTCGGGCGTCGGCTTCAATTGCGGCTGCACGTGAATCTCGAAACCTTCGTAGTCGAAAACGTGCCACTGAGCGGGATCGTCAGGCATGATCGCCTCCTTGGTGTAGTGTTCGCTCGCGTCGATCAACGTTACTCCAGTTGGCGCGATGAATCCACCGCGAAGGTCGTTCACGTCAGATGAAAAGCGCGCTCACATAGATTTGACATCGTCTTCGCGCGCAGCGGATACTTTTCGGCGCGCTTTGCGTTCGCGCGCATACGTCTGCCGTTTTCCCGCTCCGGGAGGCGCCGTGAAGCCAGCTACGACACATCGCACGGTTCTCGCGCGCGCCATGCCGCGCGCAGCCGCGCTCGTCGGCGACGTCACCGCCGGCACCGTGTCCACGCTCATGATGCTGTGCTACGCGATGAGCCTCGGCACGCTCATCTTCAGCGCCGATCTCGCGCGCTATGCCGAACTCGGCGTCCCGACCGCGCTCGTAAGTTGCATCGTCACCGCGTTCGTCATCGCGCTGACGAGTTCGATGCGCATGAACATCGGCGGCCCGGACAGCAATGCGACCGCGTTTCTGGTCGGCGTCGCGGCGGGTGTCGCGAGCAGCGTGCGCGCGAACGGCGGGTCGCCGACGCAAATCCTGCTGACGGTGCTCGTCGCCATCGCGCTGTGCTCGCTCGTGACGGGGCTCATTCTCTTCGCGATCGGTTCATCCAGGCGCAGCCGCTCGCTGCAATTCCTGCCTTATCCCGTGATGGGCGGCTTTCTCGCGGGCACCGGCTATCTGCTGATCGCGGGCGCGTTTCGCGTGCTGACGGGCGTCGCGCTCGACTGGCACGCGCTGCCGCGGCTCCTGCAACTGCACTGGCTCGCGTGGGCGCCCGCGCTCTTCGTCGGCGCGCTCGCCACGATCCTCGCCCGTACCTGGCGGCACGCGGCGGCATTGCCGATCACGCTCGCCATCGGCATCGCGCTCTTCTATGTGCTGCTAAGCGTCGCCGGCATCTCGCCCGACGATGCGCGCGACATGGGCCTTCTGCTCCAGCATGTGCCGACGCACGCGCTGCATATTCCCGAGCTGCATCTGCCGTCGTCGCTTGCGCGCGGCGAGATCGACTGGCATGCGATCGTCGCGCATCTGCCCGAGACGCTCATCGTCACGTCGGTGTCGGCGGTCACGATCATCATGAACTCGACCGCGATGGGCGCGGCCACCGGGCAGGACATCGACCTGAACCGCGAGATGCGCGCCGCGGGCCTCGCGAATATCGCGAGCGGTCTGCTCGGCGGCATGGTCGGCTATCAGTCGTACAACCGCTCGATGCTCAACGCGCGCGCCGGCGCGACGAGCCGCGCGGCGGGCGTGTTCGCCGCGCTCGCGTGCCTCTTCGTGCTGATCGCATCGCCCGATCTCGTCTCGCTGTTTCCGGTGCCGGTGCTCGTCGGCATGCAGATTTACATGGGCCTGCGGCTCATGATGGACTGGCTCGTCGGCGCGTATCGCAAGCTCACGTGGCACGAATATCTGCTCGTGCCGTTGATTCTCGCGGTGATCGCGTTCTATGGCGTGATCGCGGGCGTCGTCGCGGGCGTGGTCGCGGCGTGCGTGACGTTCGCGCTGCTCTACGGACGCGCCGGCTGCGTGCGCATGGAGTTCGACGGCCGCACGCGCACGTCGAATGTCGAGCGCAGTATCGAGGAGACGCGCTTTCTGATCGATCGCGGCGATGAAATCTGCGGCGTCTGTCTGCAAGGTTTTCTCTTCTTCGGTTCGGCGAACTCGATGCTGCAACGCGTGCGCGAACGCATTCGCTCGCATGGGCCGCGTCCGGTCAGGCATGTCGTGCTCGATTTCGGCTGGACCAACGGCATGGACGCCTCCGTGTCGCTCGCGTTCGTGAAGCTGCGTCAGGCGTGCGCGGCGATCGGCGCCGATCTCGTGCTGACCGCGCTGCCGCGCAACTCGCGCGCGCTGCTCAAGCGCACCGGCGCGCTCTCGCTCGGCATCCGCGAGTTCGAGACGCTCGATGCAGGCCTCGAATGGATCGAAGCGCAGCAGCTCGCCAAGCTGACGCACGCGCTCGAACCGCGCGTGCCGGCGGGCGATTTTCGGGCGATGCTCGCGCCGCACTTCACGGCGCGCGCGCTGCAAGGGCTGGCCGATTTGCTCGACGTGTGGGACATCGGCGCGGGCGAGGCGCTCTTTCGCCGCGGCGATGCGGGCGATGCGCTGTATATCGTCGAGGAAGGGCGCGTGACCGTGTCGCTGCCGCTCGCGGACGGCCGCTCGGTGAGGCTGCGCTCGTTCGGACCGGGAACGATCATCGGCGAAATGGCGGTGTACACGAACGCGCCGCGCAGCGCGGATGTCTTCGCCGACGAGCCCGCGCGCCTAAGGCGTCTCACGCTCGCCGCCTTGCGCAAGCTCGAACTCGACGATCCCCTGACCGCGCAGGAATGGCATCGCTTCGTCGTGAAGATGATGGCTTCGCGGCTCGCCGTCGCGGATGAAGCGTTGCGCGCGGCCTCTTGATCGTTGCTTCATCGACCGGTATGTTGAAGGGCACATCGACGAGGCCACGATCATGATCCCCACGTTTCGCGCGATGCTCGCGATCACGCTTGCCTTCTTCATGAGCGGCGCGTTCGCGCAGCAGGCGCCGCAATCGATCGCGATGCTCGATTGCACGCTCATCGACGACAACGCCGCCTACAACGACGCCGAGATCGATCGCATTCAGACCGAGCGACTCGCGGTCGTAAGCGGCGCGTTGCGCGACGACCTGCGCGAGCGCGCGCTCTTTCGCGTCGCCGACAATGCGCGGGCGAGCGATCTGATCGCGTCGCTGAAAAGCACGCAGGACATGAACGCGTGCAACGGCTGCGAACGGCGCGTGGCGAAAGAGCTGGGCGCGTCGCGCGTCGGCGTGTGCTGGGTGCAGAAGATCAGCAACCTGATTCTCAACATGAACCTGCGTGTCGAAGATGCGGACAGCGGCGCGATGCTCTTTCAGCGCTCCGTCGACATACGCGGCAACACCGATCTCTCCTGGAAGCGCGGGGCGAAAGCGCTCGTCGATCTCCTTGCGAGCGATCCGTCCGCGACGCGCTGAATCCCGCAATGCGGCTTTTCCCGCCGAATTCGGGAATTTCTCCCGGCCGATGCCGTTGCCACGGCGGCGCCGATTAAGCTAAGTTGGATTTGCAGGCATGCGCGCCGTGCGATGCGCCGCGCGCGTGCGCCCGTGAACTCGAACAAGCCAAACGAAACCGCTGGAGACGACCATGCAAGTCAGATTCAAGGCGGCGCGCATCGCCTGCGCGTCGGTGCTCGCGCCATCGCTCGCACTCGCCGCGAGCCTCGCGCACGCCGCCGCGCCGACCGCCTACGTGACGACCGAGAACGCCGGGGTCGGCGTGATCGATCTCGACAGCCTCTCGCTGTCGAAAACCTGGGATGTCGGCAAGGACGGCCCGCGCGGCCTTTCGCTGAACAAGGATGGCACGCGCCTGTACGTGGCGAACAAGGCGACGAGCGACCTGTCCGAGATCGATACATCGACGGGCAAGGTCGTGCAGCGCGTGAAGATCGGCAAGAACCCGGAGTTCGTGCGCGTGTTCGGCAGCTACGCGTATGTGACCTACGAGCCGGGCGAGAGCGGCGGCCCGCCGAAGCCGGGCGAACCCGAAAAGGATGACGACGCCAACTCGCCGCCCGCCGAAATCGCCATCGTCGATCTGAAGACGATGAAGGTCACGCATTCGGTCAAGAGCGGCCACGAGACGGAAGGCGTCGAGTTCTCGCCCGATGGCAAGCTGATGCTCGTGACCAACGAGGGCGACGACACGGTGTCGGTGTATCGCGTCGGCACGGGCAAGCCGGTGCGCACGGTGAAGCTCGACAAGGGCTCGCGTCCGCGCGGCATCAAGGCGTCGCCCGACGGCAAGCAATATGTCGTCACGCTCGAAAACGCGAACAAGTTCGTCGTGCTCGACGGCAAGAGCCTGAAAACCGTGAAGACCGTCGATACGAAAACGGGCCCGTACGGCGTCTCGTTCGATCCTTCGGGCAAGCGGCTCCTGGTTGCGGCGTCGCGCGACAAGACCTTGCAGGTGTTCGACGGTTCGACCTACGAGCACGTGCAGGATGTGCCCGTCGGTCAGCGCTGCTGGCACTTCAGCTTCACGCCGGACGGCTCGAAGCTGCTGCTCGCGTGCGGGCGCTCGAACGCGGTCTACGTGCTCGACGGCTCGGACTACAAGGAGGTCAAGCAGATCGGCGATCTGCCGCTCGCGTGGGGCATCGTCACGTATCCGCCGAGCGCGGGGTCGATCGTCGGACGTTGAGCGGATGCGTGGTTCAGATCGGGGAAATGGCTGCGCGTGCGGCCATTTCGCTTTCACTTCCACGCGTAACGCATCCCCACCCAGATGCCGCGCGGCGCGCCCACGCCGAGGAACTGCTCGTTCACCGTCGCTCCGTTGTTGAACGTGTGATTGGGTCCGTCGAAGAAGTTCTCGCCGAGAATCGCGAAGTTCGCATAGCGCTTGTTCAACAGGTTCTTCACCGTCGCATAGACCTGTAGCTGCTTGGTCACGTTGTAGGTCGTGTCGAGGTCGATCAGGAAATACCCCGCGACGCTGCCATTCACGTCCTGATTGTTCTCGTCGCCGCGCGCGAAGATGTTGCTGCGATACGTGAGATTCGCGCCGATGTTCCAGCGCGCGAACGGGTTGTAGTCCACGCGCATCTTCACCGTGTTCGCCGGAATGCCCGGGATGCGGTCGCCCGAATGCACGGTGATGTTGCCGTCGTCGTCGGCGCTCGAATTGCTCGCGCTGCTCTCGGTCCACGTCGAGCGATAGGTCGCGTTCACATAGCTATAGCTCGCCGCGACGCCCACCGGTCCCCATTGCGTGCGGCCCGCGAGTTCGAAGCCTTGCCGACGCGTCTTGCCGACGTTCTGAAAATACCCGAGCGTGCTCGCCGCGCCCTGGCTGCTGACGAACTGGATATCGTCGGTCAGCGTCGTGCTGTAGGCCGCGGCGCTCCACTGCGTATGGCTGCCGATACGCCCGCGCGCGCCAATCTCGAACGTCTTCGAGATCACGGGCTTCAGGTCCGGGTCCGCGATGAAATCGTTGGGCAGCGAGCAGGGCGCGGCCGGGTCCGCGCACGCCAGTTCGATGGCGGTCGGCGAGCGCATGCCTTCGTTGTACGTCGCGTAGGCGGTGAAGTAGGGCGTCGGATTCCAGTTGAAGCCGACAGCCGGATTGAAGCGCGAGAACGTGTGATTACCGTCGAGCAGCGGCTGCACGCCGCTTTCATCGCCGATGGTCGCCTTCGCCCAGTTGTAGCGGCCGGCGAGCGTCATCGACCATTGCTCGTTGAAGGAGAACGTGTTCTCGAAGTAGATGCCCAGATTCGAATTGTGCGTCTTCGCGTCCGTGGTCGGCACGAACGGACCGGTGCCGATGGTCGCGCGATTGTCTTCGAACGTGGCCGGCTGCTCGGCCTGGCTGAAGTGCGAATTCGCGAAGTCGCCCGCCGCGCCGATGACCAGTTGATTGTCATGGCCGAACAGATTGTTGAGCAGCGTGAGCTGCAGGCTCGCGCCGTAGCTGTCCGTCACGATCACCGACTGATCGTTGAAGGCCTGCGTGAGTTCGTCGGCATCGTCGCCGTCCGGATCGAAATCGTCGTTGACGTTCGAACTCACGTTCTTGTTGCGATAGTGCCGGTAGTACACGTTGCCGCTCAACTGCACGTTCGGCGAGAAGTAATGCTCGGCGTTGATCGTCAGATAGCCGACCTGGTTTTCGTTCGTGTCGGGGAACGTATAGGCCTGACGGAAATTGTCCATGAACGAGCGCGGGATCGTCTGCGAGCCGTTCAGCGTGTTGTCCGCGCCGCCCATCGACACGGAGATGGTCGTATCGGCATCGGTGTAGCGGATCTTGCCGAATGCCTGGCGGATGCGGCTCGAATTGTGATCGGCCCAGCCGTTGTCGTTCGTGATGTTCGCGGTGAAGTAGTAATCCAGATGATCGCCGATCACGCCGCCTTGCTCGATTTGCGCGTACTTGCGCCCAAAGGAGCCGAAGCCTACGTCCACATTGCCGCCCGGATTGCTGCGGCCGTTCTTGGTCGTCACGGCGACCGCGCCGCCGAGCGTGTTCAGGCCGAAGGTCGGGTTCGAGCCGGGAATGATCTGCATCGTCTGGATCGCGGCCTGCGGAATCAGATCCCAGTTGACGACATCGCCGAAGGGCTCGTTGATGCGCACGCCGTCCATGAACACTGACAAACCCTGCGGCGTGCCGAGCAGCGGCGAGGCGGTGAAGCCGCGATAGTTGATGTCGGTCTGCCACGGATTGCCCTGAGCGTCGTTGGTATCGACGCTGACGACGTTCTTCTCCAGGTAATTGCCGATCGTGGGCGAATGCTGCGCCTCGATCTCCGAGCCCTTGATGGTCTGCACGTTCGCCGGCACTTTTTCGAGCGGCGTGCCGACGCCGACGAGCGGCGTAGTCCCGACGACGATGATCGATGGCAACTCCGTGTTCGGCGGCGTTTGCGCCTGTGTTGCCGAGGCTGCCGGCGGCGCTTCGGCCGCATCGGTCGAAGGCGGCGTTTGCGCCCACGCGGCCACCGTGATGCTCGCGAACGCGCCGCCGAATACGAGCCGCATCCCTGCTCGGGGTTTGAACGGATGCGCGGGCGCGGGCAAGCGCGTCATGCTTCTCATCGTCGTCTCCTCTTATATTTCGATCCACGCTTCGAGTATGTTTCTTTCAATGAAAGCGTCGCATAAGAATGAACGCGTGGACCGGGAGCTTTTCCCGATCTTGCAGGGAAGCGCTCCCAATCGCGTTCCGGCTACCCCGCAGCACGATGACCCCGTGCGTAGAATGCATTCCGTGATGCCATCCGAATCCCTGCCCTCTCTCGCAAAAGACGCAGACCGTCGCGCGCCGCGCTCGCCGGCATGGCGCGATCTGGCCTGCGTGATCGCGGTCACGCTCGTCGCCGGCGCGCTCTTCGCACGGTTCGATTTCAGCGAGTACGCGTTTCGCCTGACGCGCAGCGCCGAGCGCTTCCAGCTCGACGAACTGCCGCCGACGCTCGTCGTGCTCGCGATCGGCTTCGCGTGGTTCGCATGGCGGCGCTATCGCGAGGCGCAGTCGGAAGTGCGCCGGCGACGCGTGCTGGAGGAAGAGGCCGAGCATCTGCTCGCGGAAAACCGGCGGCTCGCGAGCCAGGCGCTCGCCGCGCAGGAAACCGAGCGCCGCCATCTCGCACGCGAACTGCACGACGAGCTCGGCCAGTATCTCAACGCGATGTCGCTCGATGCCGGGCGCATCCGCGATCTGTCGGCAGGACGCGAGGCGGAGGTTCATCGGCTGTCGCTGTCGCTGATGCAAAGCGCGGCGCATGTGTATCGCGAGATCGGCGGGATGATTCGCAGGCTGCGTCCCATCGGGCTCGATGAATTCGGCTTGCCGACCGCGCTCGAACATTGCGTCGATGGCTGGCGCGAGCGTTTGCCCGATGCGACCTTCACGCTCGCCGTCGAAGGCGACTTCGACAATCTGAGCGATGCGCTCAACATCACGCTTTATCGGCTCGTGCAGGAAGGACTCACGAACGTGTCGAAGTTCGCGCGGCGCTCACGCGTGGAGATTTATCTGGCGCGCGCGCCGCAGGAAATCGTCGTGACGATGGCCGATGACGGGCCGGGCGTCGATCTCGCGAAGCCGCGCGAAGGGCTCGGACTGATCGGCATGCGCGAACGCGTCGAAGCGCTCGGCGGCGAGTTTCATATCGCCAGCGAGCCGGGCGGCGGCTTCCTTTTTTGCGCGCGCGTGCCGGCTCAGGCGGGGCTGCCGTTGCCGACTTCAGGCCCGAACGAAGCAGCAGCCGACGACGCGAAATCGGCGAAGTGAAGGCCCAGGCGATTCGCGATCTGCGCAAGCTGCACGCCGTTGTCCGCGCCGAATTTCTGCCGTATCACCGATTGATGATTCGCGACCGTCTTCTGACTCAGGCCCAGCTTCTCCGCGATGCTCGGCAGCGTATAACCCTGCACCAGCAGACGCAGCACCTCGAACTCGCGTGCGGATAGTTGCCGTCCCGGCGGCCCTTCCTGAATCGTCGCGCGCAATGCGAGCGCCTGCGAAATATCCGGACTCAGATAGCACGCGCGGCGCGCGACGGAACGCACCGCTTCGACGAGCACATCGGGCGCGCTCGCCTTCGTGACATAGCCGCGCGCGCCGGCATCGAGCGCGCGTCGCACGAAGATCGCTTCCTCGTGCACGCTGAAGATGAGCACATGCGCATGCGGCTCGCGCGCCAGCATACGCCGCATCGCCTCGATGCCGCTTGCGCCGGGCAGCGCGAGATCCATCACGACGACATCCGGCTGCAACGCGCAAAACTTCTGATACGCCTCGGCGGCATCCGCTGCTTCGCCCGCGACGTTCACGTCGGGACTCAGTTCGAGCAGACGCTTGTAGCCTTCACGCACGACGGCGTGATCGTCCACGAGCAGCACGGAGATATCGGCAATCATGGCTTGTCTTCTCCTTCTTCTGAACCATTATCGCGAGCAAGGGCCGCGATGCGCTTCGAGTTCGCATCGTTGCGGAACATGATGGGTTGCTCCTGCGGTTCCTGCCTTGCCGTTGCCGCGCGCACCACTTCGATCACGCGCTCGTGATGCGGGGACTTGTCGCACACCGGGTCCGCATTCGCGGGGTCTTGCGTCAGCAGATACGCCTGACAGCGGCAGCCGCCCATGTCGATGGCCTTCTCGTCGCAACTGCGGCACGGCTCCTTCATCCAGCCGAAGCCGCGAAAGCGATTGAAGGCATCGCTCTCGTACCAGATGTCCTTGAGCGGCATTTCGGTGACGTTCGGAAACGTGAGGCCCGGCAGCGAGCGCGCGGTGTGGCAGGGCAGCGCGGCGCCATCGGGCGCGATGCCGAGAAACACCGAGCCCCAGCCGTTCATGCAGCGCTTGGGCCGGCGCTCGTAGTAATCGGGCACGACGAAAAAGATCTTGCACTTGTCGCCGATCTCATTGCGATAGCGCTCGACGACCGCCTCGGCTTCGTCGAGTTGCGCTTTCGTCGGCATGAGTTGCGCGCGGTTCGCATGGGCCCAGCCGTAGTATTGCGTGTTCGCGAGTTCGAGATATTCGGCGCCCATCGCGAGCGCCATATCGATGATGCGTCCGATATGCGGCAGGTTATAGCGATGCAGCACGCAGTTCAGCACCATCGGAAAGCCGTACGCCTTGATGAGACTCGCGACGCGCTTCTTGTAGTCGAAGGTCTTGGTGCTGGACAGAAAGTCGTTCAGTTCCTGCGACGAATCCTGAAACGAAAGCTGGATGTGATCGAGCCCGGCCTCCTGCAATGCGCCGATGCGCTTCTCCGTCAGACCGATGCCCGACGTGATGAGGTTCGTATAGAAGCCGAGCTTGCGCGCTTCCCCGACGAGCGTTTCGAGATCGTCGCGCAAGAGCGGCTCGCCGCCCGAGAATCCGAGTTGCGCCGCGCCCAGCGCACGCGCCTGACGCAATACGTCGATCCATTGATCGGTATCGAGTTCGCGCGTGTGGTCGGCGTAGTTCACCGGGTTGTAGCAGAACACGCAATGCAGCGGACAGCGATACGTCAGCTCCGCGAGCAGCCACAGCGGCGGCGCTATCGGCGCGCCTTCGTGCTCGGGCTTTGCGATCGGTTCGGACAAGTCGGTCATGACGCTACTCCAGCCAGCCGCGCGCACGCGCACCGGCGATGAACGCGCGCACGTCGTCGCCGAGGCCGTTCGCATTGAACGCCTGCTCCAGATCCGCGACGAGCGCGGGAATATCGCGCGTGCCGTCGCAACGCAGGAGAATCTGCGCGGCGCTCTGATTGAGCTTCACCATGCCTTCGGGATACAGCAGCACGTGCGCATCCTGCGCGGGCTCCCATTGCAGCCGGAACAGGCGTTTCAGTTTCGGATGCAAGGAGTCGTCGGGCGCAACGACGGCTTCCTGCTTGCGTTGAGTCGGATTCGTGTCGCTCATTGCGGGAACGCCTTTTCGATCGAATCGAGCATGGTCCAGAGAATATCGAGCTTGAATTGCAGGATATCGAGCGCGCGTTGCTGCGCCTCGCGCGTCGTGAAATGCGCGAGCGTCACTTCGAGCCCGTGCTCGACATCGCGCTGCGCCAGCGACACGCGCGAGCGGAAATACGAAAGCCCTTCCGGCTCGATCCATGTGTAATGCTCGGGCCATGTCGCGAGCCGATCCTTGTGAATCTGCGGCGCGAACATTTCGGTAAGCGACGAGCACACCGATTCCTGCCACGGCGCGCGCCGCGCGAAGTTCACGTAGGCATCGACGGCGAAGCGCACGCCCGGCGTCACGAGCTTCAGCGACCACAGATCGTCGCGGGAAAGACCCACTGCATCGCCAAGGCGCGCCCATGCCTCGATGCCGCCCGGCTGATCGCCGTAGCCGTCGTGATCGAGAATGCGCAGCACCCAGCGGCGGCGCGTTTCGCGATCGGGACAATTCGACATCACCGCCGCATCCTTGAGCGGAATGTTGATCTGATAGTAGAAACGGTTCGCGACCCAGCCGCGTATCTGTTCCTTCGAGCAGCCGCCGCTGTTCATCGTCACGTTGAACGGATGATGGATGTGATACGCCGTGCCCTTCGCGCGCAATTGCGCTTCGAATTCCTCGCGCGTCCACGCGGGTCCATCGTCCTTCACGTTCGTGAAGATCGGGCCTGTGGTCGGGTTGAGCATCGGGTCGAACATCGGGCGGTCTCCAGTATCCAGTGCGAATGTCATAGCTCGAAGGTCATGCCGTCGTGCGCGACTTCGATGCCGTGCTCCGACAGAATGCGTCGTTCGGGTCCATCCTCGATGAGGATCGGATTCGTGTTGTTGATATGGATCAGCACCTTGCGCACGTCCGCGCGATCGATCGAATCCAGGACTTCGATCATGCCGCCCGCGCCGCTCTGCGCGAGGTGGCCCATGTCCTTGCCGGTCTTCTTCGTGAGCTTCAGCGCGATCATTTCGTCGTCGGTCCAAACCGTGCCATCGACGAGCAGCAGGTCCGCCTCGCGCATCGCATCGAGCACATGCGGTTCCAGTGCGCCGAGGCCCGGTGCATAGAATGCGCGCTTGCCGGTCGCGGTATTCGTGAACATCAGGCCGATGTTGTCGCCCGTTTCCGGTGCATCGCGATGCGGCGAATAAGGCGGCGCCTTGCTCGACAGAGGCAATGCGTCGATGGTGACGCGCGGCAGCTCGGGCACGGAGAACGATGCGCCGTCGAGCGCGATGCGCCTGTGCTCCACGCCGCAGTAATGCGAAAGAATCGACGTGAGCGGGAAACCTGTCGAGAGGTCCTGCCACACGGCGTCGGTCGTGTAGAGCGGCAAGGGCGTGCCGCGCTCGCGCAGCATCAGGAGGCCCGTGACGTGATCGATCTGCGCATCCATCGTGACGACGGCCGCGATGCCCGTGTCGCGCACGCGGCGCGCGGGCTGCAGTTCGGGATTCGCCGCGATCTGCGCCAGAATGTCCGGCGATGCGTTGACGAGCAGCCAGTCCTCGCCGTTATCGGTAACGGCAATGGACGACTGCGTGCGCGCACGCGCCGCAATGGTGCCGCGCCGCACGCCGTCGCAATTGCGGCAGTTGCAGTTCCATTGCGGAAAGCCGCCGCCCGCCGATGAACCGAGCACGCGTATTTTCAAGGCAGCATCCTCCGCAAGAGACCGTCGCGGTCGATCAGTTGATGCTTCATCGCGCCGAGAAAATGCAGGATGATCAGCGCGGCCATGATCCACGCGAGATATTCGTGGATGCCGAAAAAGATCTGCCGCAAATGCTTGTCGTCCCAGCCCCATTGCGGCAGTGCGATGCCCCAGAGCTTGGTGCCGAACTTGTTGAACGACGAGCCGAGATAACCGGTGAGCGGCATCGCCACCATGCCTGCATATAAAAGAGCCTGCGTAATGCTCGCGGCGGCGCGTTGCCACGTTCGCATCGGCGGCAGAGGCGGCCGGCCATAAGCCAGGCGTACCAGGATGCGGATCAGCACCAGCAGGAAAACCGTGATTCCAAGCGACTTGTGGAAGTTGACGAGGTCCGATTTGAACGGCAGCCCGCGCGGCAGGCCGACCATATAGAAGCCGATGCACAGCATCGCGATGATCGCGATCGCGATGAGCCAGTGCAACGCGATTATCGGGCGTGCGTAACGCTCGCTCGCGGCACCGATGCCGCCGTCGCGCGAGGTCGCGGATGTCCGCGCGGTGCTCATCGCATCTCTCCTATGAATGGCCAACAATCCATTGTTCATCTCCAGGCTATGAATTGGCGATCAGCAATTCCCCCCGTCCATCCACCGCGAGGTCGCCGGCGTAGCGTCGCGGCAACACATGACCGGCGAATGTCGAAAAGGGCGCGATTTCACGGGCGAGCATGCGGGTGAACAGCAGCCAGAACACGTCGAAGCCGCGGCCGCCTTCGGTGAAGGTCGGCGGAATGCGAGATGGCGCGCTTGTCAGCAACACCGTGCCGCGCCGCATGCCGTATCCCAAGTGTGCGCCCACTTTTCCTCCGATGCAGACCGAACCCGCGATCAGCCGCGACGCCGCGAAATCGCCCGCATCGCCCGCGACGAGCACCGTGCCGCGCCGCATGCGGTCCGCGAGGCGCGCGCCCGCGTTGCCGTGAATCGTGAGCGTGCCGCCCGTCATGCCTTCCATGTCGCCGGGCAACGCGCCCGCGGCGAAATCGCCGGCGTCGCCGTGAATCGAGAGACGGCCGCCTTGCATCTCGCACGCGGCGAAAGCGCCTGCGTCGCCTTGTATGTGCAACTCGCCGCCGGACATCTTTATGCCCGCGTAATCGCCTGCGTTGCCGTGCACCGTGAGCGTGCCTTCGGTCATGTTCGCGCCGATGCGATCGAGCCAGTGCGCATCACCTTCGATCGTGAGCGACGGCGCTTCGTTCTCGATCAGCGCGATATCGAAGAGATCGCCGAGCGCGCACGTTTCGCCCGCGCCTTGCAGCACGATGCGCGGCAATTCGGTCCGCGAAGCAGCCGCAAGTTCGACAGGCAGCAATTTCGACCCATCGACGCGAAAGCCCGGCGCATTTTTTACGCGCAACGTGATCGCGTTCATGCGCGGCTCCCGTCGATGTCCTTCGACAGTTCATGCAGCTTGAAGTGATACGGCCCGAGCTTGCCACCATAGTTGCCCGCGGAAACGCGCAGCACGCCGCCCGCGCGGCCGATCTTCGTGGCCGCGGCGATGCCGGCCGTCATCGCGGCGCCGACATCGGCGTCGGTCAAGCCGTCGATCACGATTTCGAGCACGCACGCGACATCGGGCGTCAGCTCGCTCTTCTTCGACAAGCCGACCAGCGTCGGACAGAACGCATCGTTCGTCGATGCGGTCGCGCCCGCGTACTTCGAGCCGATCTTCGATCCCGAGCGCACGACGCCGCCCGGAAACGGCGTGATGACGTTCGGCAAACGATGCATAGCGGCGACGGCGGATTCGGCGGCATGCAATGCGCTGTCGATATCGCGCGCGAGAAAGAGCAGATTGCCGCCGCCGACCGCTTTCACGGTCGCGGTGAATTCCTCGCAGACGAACTCGCCGTCCATCACGGGCACGCGCCAGTATCGCGTGCCGTCGAGCACTTTCGATATTTGCCAGCCGTCGCCGAAAAAGCGCAGCCCCGCGCCGAGCGGCGCGTTGTCGGAGAGCGGCGCGCGCGTGGTCGCGGGATCGATGCCGCCATAGACCGCCGTCGTCGGGCACGTCAGCACGCATTGCCCGACGCGCCGCGCGATCTGCTTCGCCAATTCCTTCGACGATATCGCGAAGATCAGCACCGCGACGCCCGGCCTGCCATCGGGCGTTTCATCGCCCATCAGATCGCGTTCGATGCCCGCCTCGCAGCCGCAATCGATAACGGACGTGGCGAAGCCCGTCAGCGAATTGGCCGCATGGCGCGCCCACGTCGAGGTATGCGCGGTGATGACGAGGCGCGTCGCTTTCATCGGGAAGGCTTCGGCGAATGTGTCGTCGATCTGCGTGTCGTTGATGCGCATGCGTCAACTCCCGCTCGCCGCGAAGCACGCGACGGGCAAGAGCCGCCCGCCGTTGCAGCACGCGCAGATTTCGTCGTCGCCGATCGCGATGTTTTCGAAGCGCGTCGCCAGATTCGCCTGCGCATATTCGCGCACGCGCTTTTCGATCGCGCGGTCGTATTCCGGGCTCACGTAGTGGATGCCGCCGGTGGGCGTGGCGAGCAGCGTGCCGTCGCGCGCGATCAGCTCGCCGTCCTTGAACACGTATGCGGGCGATGTGAACATGCGCTCGCGGTCCGCATCGTCGCGATACACGGCGATATCCGCCGCCGCGCCCGCGCCGAGATGGCCGCGATCCTTCAAACCGAGCAGTTTCGCGGGACCGGCGCGCGTGATGATCGCGATGTCGTAGAGCGAGAATTCGCGCGTGATTTCACCGAGCGCGCTCGCGGTCTTCGCATCGGCGTGGAGCTTGTCGAGTTGCTCGTCGCGAAAGGACTTGTCCATCAGCAGGCGGATCAGGTGCGGATAGCTCGTGAAGGGCGCGCCGTTCGGATGATCGGTGGTCATCGACACGCGCCACGGATCGTCGACGAGCAGAAAGATTTCCAGCCCGATGATCCATTGCAGCGCGTTCACGAAGCTCTGTTCGCGATACTTGAACGGCACGACGCCGCAGCCCGCATCGCATTCGATATCGCCGAGCACCCATTTTCGCGGGCGGGCCATCGGTGCGTTCTTGAACTGCATCATCGTGTCGCCGGATGCCGTGACAGTCTGACCGAAGATGATCTGGCCGACATCGATCGTCACATTGGGCCGCGCGTTCACCGCTTCGGCAATGGCACGCGCGCCCGACGAGAACTTGCGCGGGCCTTCGGTCCCGTAGCTATGAAACTGGATATGCGTCAGATGAATGGGCAGGCCATCGGCTGCGTCCATCGTCCGGATCGTCGATTCGATATTGCCCGGCACGCCGAGATTGCTTGCGTGAACATGCAGCGGATGCGGCACGCGCAGATCGGTGAGTGCGCGCGTGAGCGTCTTCAATACATCGCGCGGCGTGATGCCGTAATGCACGTGCTTTTCATCGACATCGAGCGAGCGCTGATTGAACTTGAACGCCGAAATGCCGCCGGGATTCACGACCTTCACGCCGAGCGCCTTGCTCGAATCGATTGTCCAGCCGACGTAATCGCGCAGACGCTCGAAGTCTTCGTTCGCGGCGAGCATCTGGAGAAATAGCTCGTCGTTGCCCATCATCACGTAGGCGCCGTGATCGATGATCGGCGTGTCGCCCATTTCCAGATGCGCGTGGCGCGCGTTCGACGCGATCATCGCCGGCTCGAACGCGGCCGTGTAGCCCATTTCCGCATATCGATAACCTGCGGCGAGCGTGCCCGGCGCGCACACGCCGCACGAAGGCAGACGCATATAGCGGCCTTCGTTCGGGCGATCGGGCACGGCGCGCGGATCGTCGCGATGATCTTCGGGCAGCAGCAGGCGCGACAGATTCGTCTTGCCGCCGCCAATATGCGAATGCAGGTCGATGCCGCCCGCCATCACGATCATGCCGCTTGCATCGAAATCGTGTTCGATGCTTTCTCCTTGCGCGTGATCGACGATGCGTCCATCGCGGATATAGATGTCGCGCTTCTCGCCGTTCACGCCGTTCGCCGGATCGTAGAGCGTGCCGCCCTTGAGACGCGCGAGGCTCATGACGGCCTCCGCGCCTGCGTGAGTTGCGAGGCGATCGCGGCGACGGTCGGCAGGGCGATATCGCGCGCGGCGGAGAGTTGCGCGACCACGGATGTATCGACGCGAAACAGATGCCCGCCGCTGTCGATGCCGGGCGTCGCGACCGGAATGAACACGGTCGGGCCTTTGCGCGCGGGCACTTGCGTCGATGGATGGCCGAGGATGATGGCGGGCACGTCGTCGTCGAGCGATGCGGGCAGCGGCTCGGGCGCGAAGCTCGATACCCAGAGCAGCGCATCGATTTCGCCGCGGTTCAGGAGCGTTTCGGTGCGATAGCGATGCGCGTCGTGATCGAGCGGCAGGCCGTATGCGACGCGCGTGCGCGGCGGGAAGCCCGAGAGCCATGCGATCGTCTGATTGACGGATGCGGCGCCGTCGTCGCCGGTCAGCGCGAGTGCGCCTGCGCGCGCGGTGCGGTTGATTGCCTTCACGATGCGTTGCAGCGCCTCGATCGCGAGCGCCGCGTGTTGCGTT
The DNA here is from genome assembly GCA_000648925.1 of Caballeronia jiangsuensis. Classification (GTDB taxonomy): domain Bacteria; phylum Pseudomonadota; class Gammaproteobacteria; order Burkholderiales; family Burkholderiaceae; genus Caballeronia; species Caballeronia jiangsuensis. Next base: position 4,227 of record JFHF01000038.1, on the reverse strand, counting down.
GGCAGCGTCGCAGGCTCGTAGATGAACGCGGTGTATTGCGCTTTTGCGATGCGCTCTGTCAGCGCGACGAGTTCCGCGACTGGAATCGGGCGGCCGCCTTCGACGTGCGCGGACCAGAGCGCGAGCGTATCGAAGGGATCGGTGCTCGGCGTGATCGATTCGGCGCGCGCGGTGGTTGCCTTATCGATGTCACATCCGACGAATACGACGCTTACGTCGCGGCCTTCGCGGATGGCGCGTTCGTAGAAGCGCGGATAGCGCCGCGAGGGCTCGCACGCGAACACGATGACGAGATCGGCGCGCGAGCGCACTTCGGAGAGCGTCGTGAAGAAGGAACCGCGATCTTGCAGCGCGCGGTTGCTGTCGGCGAGGGTGTCGCCGTGGAGGTGGTCGAGGATCGCGCCGCAGTGCGCGGCGAGTTCATAAAGCGCGCGGGCGCCGGCCACGTCGGTTGTGAGGCCGCCGAAGAGCGGCCGATGTGCGTTCGACAGGATCGCTGTGGCATGAGCGAGCGCCGACGCGAGGTCGGTGTCTTGCCCGTTGAGCGCGGGTTTGCGGTTTGCATCTTGCGGACCGTAGCTGGCAAGGGATGCTTTTAGCCGCGGGCAGGCGGTGGACGGTGCTTCGAGCCGTCGATCGGCGGTGGGTGCGAGCGTTATGTCGTCGCATAGCATGGGGCAGAACGGACAGGTCCAGGGGTTTCTTGCTGTGGCCTGTGGGTTCGGTGTTGTTGAGGACTCGGGCATGGTCGTGCTTCTAAGCAAGGTCTATGCCGTTTTTTGGTTTTCGCTGGGTCCCGTTAGCGTGTCGGTCTATTAGCACTGCCCCTCCCCGGGGCGGGGGTCACTTTCTTTGCTGCTGCAAAGAAAGTAACCAAAGAAAGCAGCTTCTCATCGCCCGCGGTCACACGCACGTTAGCCATGCTTGCCAGCCGCACGTGGCACTCGCCTAAGTGTCGCCCTCGAAGGACCAACCGGGCTTGGCTCGCGCACGGTCTGCCGCCCCAAATGTTTGAGGGCGCTGGTTCAGCACGAAAGAGCTTCGGCACAGCGCTACGCGCTGCCGTTGGGTATGCGAGGGAAACCGAAGAAGAAGCGCGCGCAGACCCGAATGACCGATCGGCCGCGAAGCGGGCCGGAGCTATTTGGTGCTGAACCAGTTTGTTGTGTGGTGCGATGAGTCAGACCGTGCGCGGTCCAAGCTCTTGTCTGCTTGTGAGGGCACTTGCTACTGCCGGGCCATTCAGCCAATCGTCTGTGCCGCGGCCGGTGTGAAGTGCTTAGGCTGGGGATAGCTGTTTCTTTGGTTACTTTCTTTGCAGCAGCAAAGAAAGTGACTGCCGCCCCGCACAGGGGCAGTGCTAATAGACCGACACGAAACCGGGATCCGGCGAGAAACCAAAAAAAAACCCCAAAAAAAACTGCTCCGCAATGCAACACACTGTCACCTATGCATCACTGAATGCAACACGTGCTTGCCAAAGGATTACAAGCGCAATCAAAGCCCACCCCCCTTGGCATAGATATTGAGTTCATAGCCCGAAAGCTCCGCGATGCACATCGCGCCGACCCACGGTGCCATCGTGAATCGCGGAGGCCACGAGCCACGCATGTGCGCCGCTGTCATCGGCCCGAGCGAGATCATCGTCATTGCGGATACCGCCTGCGCCGATCAGTTCACGCGCACCGGCGAGCGCCCGCACGGAGGCGAAGGTATCGAGATCGGGCCCGGCATAAGCGCCGACGTGATCGAGCGTCATCACGATCACACGCGACGGCCACCACGAACTCTCGGCATGGAGCGAACCGAGCGCGAGCCCGCCGCGATAGTCGAGCGAAAGGATAGGCTCGAAACCGCAAGCCGATGCCTCCGCGACCGCGCCGATGTCGACGAGCGTCTCAGTGCCGAACACGGGCACGATCGCCGCGGGCGACGCAGACCGCGCGAGCCGCGCGATACGTTCGACGAGCGCCCGCATCGGCGCGAACGCGGTGAAGCCCGCGTCGAGCCAGATGCGAAAGCCCTCGCCGAGGGCATCGCAAATCGCGGCGAGCGCATGGTCGTGCGCGCCGCGCTGCAGGATCGCGCCCAGATCGGCGACGTACAACGTGCGTGCGCCGGTCGCGGCGACGAGTGCACGGGCGATCGCAACCGGATCGCTCGTGGCGCACAACGAGGACTGGATCGGCCGATAACGCGAACGCTCGCCGCGCACTGCGCGCACCGCGTGGCCGTCGAGCAGATCGAGAACGGGTATCACCTGCATGGATGGCTTTCCTTTGACCAAGATCTTTGTATTCGAGTATCTCACCGGCGGCGGCATCGATCCGGACGCGGCGGGCGCAGGCAGCCTCGCCGATCTCTCCGCGCTGATCGTCGAGGGCCGCGTGATGCGCGACGCCATCGCCGCCGATCTGCGCGCGCTGCCAGACATCGAAGTGACCGTCGCCAGCTCGCGCTTCGAGCAGCTCGACGACGCACAAGGCTACGTGCGCGCGCAGCCCGGCGAGCCGGTCATACGCTTCGTCGCCCGCGTGGCGCGCGAGCACGACTATGCCTGCATCGTCGCGCCGGAGTGCGACGGTCTGCTGCTCAAACTGTACGATGCGGTCGGCCAGGCGCGCTGGCTCGGCTGCGCGAAGGAAGCGATCCGCGCGGCATCGAGCAAGAGCGCGACGGCCGCGTGTCTCGCCGCGCGCAGCATTCCGGCGACGCCCGCGCTCGAACCCGAGAACGCGTCCGCCGGAATCGGGCGGCGCTGGGTCGTCAAGCCCGACGACGGCGCGGGCGGCCTCGACACCTACGTCTACGACGACCTCGCCGCCGCGCGCAACGAATACGCGGCGCGCGCGGAAGCGGGCCGCAATCCCGTGCTGCAGGAATGGATCGATGGCGAGCCGCTGAGTCTTTCGCTGATCTGCCGCGAACGGCTGTCGCGGCTCGTGAGCATCAATCGTCAGCGCATCGGTTTGTCGGATGCGGCGGGATCGGAACGGCGCGCGCGCATCGTGCAGTTCGATGGCGTCGATGTCGATCGCATCGACCGGCATGGTCCCCAAGGGCGCGCGCTCGAACGGCTCGCGTTGCGCGTCGCAGAAGCGTTTCCGGGTTTGCGCGGCTTCGTGGGCATCGATGTCGTGTGGCATCCGGAGCGCGGGCCGGTCGTGATCGAGGTGAATCCGCGTCTGACGGTCGCGTATGCCGAGTTGAGCCGGCGCGGCGGCCGGAATCTCGCGGCGGAACTGCTCGCGGCGCATCGCGTGCCCGGTTTCGACGGCGACGCCGGTTTGCTGCGCGCGTGCGGCGGAGCGGCGTCATGACGGCATCGACATCAGCGGATGCGCCGGTGTTCGGCTGGGACGTGGGCGGCGCGCACGTCAAGGTGTCGATGGCGACGCGCGCGGGCGTGCTCGCCGATGTCGCGCAATGGGCGTGTCCGCTGTGGCAGGGCATCCCGCATCTGGAACGCGTGATCGACGCGATGTTCGAGCGCTGGCCCGCCGCCGCCGATGCGTCCGCGCGTCACGCCGTCACGATGACGGGCGAAATGGTCGATCTCTTCGCCGACCGCGCGGAGGGCGTGCGCACGTTGACGCGCACGCTCGCGCAGCGGCTCGGCCCGCGCACGATGTTCTTCGCCGGCGAGGGCGGCTGGCTCGCGCGCTCGGCGTGCGCGGACGGCTGGCGCAAGGTCGCGTCGGCGAACTGGCTCGCGACCGCGCAATGGGTCGCGACGTGCGTGCCGGACGCGGTGCTCATCGATATCGGCAGCACGACGACGGACATCATTCCGATCGTCGGCGGCCGTGTCGCGGCGCGCGGCGCGAACGACGCCGAGCGGCTCATCAGCGGCGAACTGGTCTATCAGGGCATCGTGCGCACGCCGCTGTGCGGGGTCGCGCATCGCATCGCGTTTCGCGGCGAGACGAGCAGCGTGATGAACGAATGGTTCGCGACGACAGCGGATGTGTATCGACTGACGGGCGAACTGTGGCCCGAGCACGACCAGCATCCGAGCGCCGACAACGGGCCGAAGACGGAGGCCGCGAGCCGCGCGCGTATCGCGCGGATGATCGGCCGCGACGCCGCCGATGCGAGCGATGCCGAATGGCGGCGCTTTGCGCAGAACTGGCGGCACGAGCAGTTGCGCGCGCTGGAGACGAATCTCGCGCGCGTGATTGCGCGGGATGCGGCGCTGGCGGCTGCGCCAATCGTCGGCGCGGGCTG
>JFHF01000037.1 GCA_000648925.1 Caballeronia jiangsuensis | reverse complement strand
TGGTCGTACCGTCGGCGCCGGTGTCGTGGCAAAGATTATCGAGTAAGATATCGGGCTTGCTCGATTGAAGTTGCAGTAATGCTGTAAAAACAGGGACTGGACGCTCGACCTCAGCGAGCGCCCGGTCCCACGCTCTTTTGCCAGATGTGCGGTGCAATACCGCCTCGCTCTTTTCAAGGAATCGTCATGCAGAATCAGAAAATCCGTATTCGTCTGAAGGCTTTCGACTATCGCCTGATCGATCAATCGGCAGCCGAAATCGTCGATACCGCGAAGCGGACTGGCGCGATCGTCCGTGGCCCGGTGCCGCTGCCGACGCGTATTCAACGTTTTGACATCCTGCGTTCGCCGCACGTCAACAAGACGTCGCGCGATCAGCTCGAAATCCGTACGCACCAGCGCCTGATGGACATCGTCGATCCGACGGACAAGACCGTCGACGCGCTGATGAAGCTCGATCTGCCCGCTGGCGTCGACGTCGAGATTAAGCTGCAGTAAGTCCCGAAAGCTGTCTGGCGTGCCTGCGGGTGCGCCAGAAAGTGCTAAGTCTTTGATTGCTTGCGGGATTCGAAAAGCCTTGTTATACTCCAAGGCTTTTCGCGCCTATTCGCACGAAAGAGACGCAAGAAAGCCGACCCAGTTTCTCGTAACGAAGCCGGCATTTGTAAATCAGCCCCGACCAATCGCAGTTGGGAATGGAGAAAACGATGAGCCTTGGACTCGTAGGTCGCAAGGTTGGCATGACCCGTATCTTCACGCCTGAAGGGGATTCGATCCCCGTCACCGTGCTGGACGTGTCGGACAACCGCGTGACGCAGATCAAGACCGTTGAAACGGATGGTTATACCGCCGTTCAGGTTGCATTCGGTGCTCGCCGCGCATCTCGCGTGACGAAGCCGCTGGCGGGTCACCTCGCCAAAGCCGGTGTTCAAGCCGGTGAAATCCTCAAGGAATTCCATATCGATACGGCCAAGGCAGGTGAACTGTCGAACGGCGCCGTGATCGGTACGGACATTTTCGAAGTCGGCCAGAAGGTCGATGTGCAAGGCACGTCGATCGGTAAGGGCTACGCCGGCACGATCAAGCGCTACAACTTCGCCTCGGGTCGCGCGACGCACGGTAACTCGCGTTCGCACAACGTTCCGGGTTCGATCGGTATGGCGCAGGATCCGGGTCGCGTGTTCCCAGGCAAGCGCATGACGGGTCACCTCGGCGACGAAACCGTCACGGTTCAAAATCTCGAAATCGCCCGCATCGACGCTGAGCGCAATCTGCTGCTCGTCCGCGGTGCAGTTCCGGGTGCGAAGGGCGGCAAGGTCTTCGTGACCCCGGCCGTCAAGGCGCGTGCTGTGAAAGGAGCGAAATAATGGAACTTAAGCTCCTGAATGCCAATGGTCAGGAAGGCGCTGGCGTGAACGCATCGGACGTCGTGTTCGGTCGCGATTACAACGAAGCCTTGATTCACCAGATCGTGGTCGCTTATCAGGCGAACGCACGTAGCGGCAACCGCGCGCAGAAGGACCGCGAGCAGGTCAAGCACACCACCAAGAAGCCGTGGCGTCAGAAGGGTACGGGCCGTGCTCGTGCCGGTATGTCGTCGAGCCCGTTGTGGCGTGGCGGTGGTCGTATCTTCCCGAACTCGCCGGAAGAAAACTTCTCGCACAAGGTCAACAAGAAGATGCATCGCGCAGGCCTCTGCTCGATCTTCTCGCAGCTGGCTCGCGAAGGCCGTATCGCGGTGGTCGAAGACCTCGCGCTCGAAGCCCCGAAGACCAAGCTGTTGGCCGATAAATTCAAGGCGATGGGTCTCGAATCCGTGTTGGTCATTACCGATACGGTTGACGAGAACCTGTACCTCGCGTCGCGCAACCTGGCCCACGTGGCAGTTGTCGAGCCGCGTTACGCCGACCCGCTCTCGCTGATCTATTTCAAGAAGATTCTGATCACGAAGGCTGCGGTCGCTCAGATCGAGGAGTTGCTGTCATGAGCGAAATTCGCAAAAACGATCATCGTTTGATGCAAGTTCTGCTCGCTCCGGTGATCTCCGAAAAGGCGACGCTGGTTGCCGACAAGAACGAGCAAGTCGTGTTCGAAGTCGCGCCGGACGCCACGAAGCAGGAAGTAAAGGCTGCTGTCGAGCTGCTGTTCAAGGTCGAAGTCAATTCCGTCAACGTGCTCGTCACGAAGGGCAAAGCCAAGCGCTTTGGCCGCTTCAACGGTAAGCGCAAGGACGTGAAGAAGGCGTACGTCTGCCTGAAGCCCGGCCAGGAAATCAACTTTGAAGCGGAGGCCAAGTAATCATGGCAATCGTGAAAGTTAAGCCGACCTCGCCGGGTCGCCGCGCGATGGTCAAGATCGTCAACAAGGATCTGCATAAGGGCGCGCCGCACGCAGCGCTGCTCGACTCGCAATCCAAGTCGGCGGGCCGTAACAACAACGGCCGTATCACCACGCGTCACCAGGGTGGTGGTCACAAGCAGCACTATCGTATCGTCGATTTCCGTCGCAACAAGGACGGCATCCCGGCAAAGGTCGAGCGTCTCGAGTACGACCCGAACCGTAGCGCGAACATCGCGCTGGTTCTGTACGCAGACGGCGAGCGTCGCTACATCATCGCGCCGAAGGGCGTGACGGTTGGTACGCCGCTGATGTCGGGTTCGGAAGCGCCGATCAAGGCAGGCAACACGCTGCCGATCCGCAACATTCCGGTCGGTACGACGATCCACTGCATCGAAATGCTGCCGGGCAAGGGCGCGCAAATCGCGCGTTCGGCTGGTACGTCGGCAATGCTGCTGGCTCGCGAAGGCGTCTACGCTCAGGTGCGTCTGCGTTCGGGCGAAATCCGTCGCGTGCACGTCGAGTGCCGCGCGACGATCGGCGAAGTGGGTAACGAAGAGCACAGCCTCCGTCAAATCGGTAAGGCCGGTGCAAACCGCTGGCGCGGTATTCGTCCGACGGTGCGTGGTGTTGCAATGAACCCGGTCGATCACCCGCACGGCGGTGGTGAAGGCAAGACGGCTGCAGGTCGCGATCCGGTGAGCCCGTGGGGCACGCCGACGAAGGGTTATCGCACCCGCAGCAACAAGCGCACGACGACGATGATCGTCCAGCGCCGTCACAAGCGTTAAGGAGTAGGCAATGACACGTTCTGCTAAAAAAGGTCCGTTCTGCGACGCTCATTTGCTGAAGAAAGTTGAGTCGGCAGCAGCTACGCGCGACAAGAAGCCGATCAAGACCTGGTCGCGTCGCTCGACGATTCTGCCGGATTTCATCGGCCTGACGATCGCTGTTCACAACGGCCGTCAGCACGTTCCGGTGTATGTCACGGAAAACATGGTCGGCCACAAGCTTGGCGAGTTCGCACTGACCCGTACGTTCAAGGGTCACGCGGCCGACAAGAAGGCCAAGAAATAAGGGGCTATCAAGATGGAAGTGAAAGCAATTCATCGCGGTGCCCGCATCTCGGCGCAGAAAACGCGCCTTGTGGCTGACCAGATTCGTGGTTTGCCGGTCGACAAGGCGCTGAACGTCCTGACGTTCTCGCCGAAGAAGGCGGCGGGTATCGTCAAGAAGGTCGTGCTGTCTGCGATCGCGAATGCGGAACACAACGAAGGCGCCGATATCGACGAGCTCAAGATCACGAGCATCTACGTCGACAAGGCTGCTTCGCTGAAGCGTTTCACCGCACGCGCAAAGGGTCGCGGTAACCGCATCGAGAAGCAATCCTGTCACATCACTGTGACGGTCGGGAATTAAGGAGCCATACGATGGGACAGAAAATTCATCCGACTGGCTTCCGTTTGGCCGTCAGCCGCAATTGGGCTTCGCGCTGGTATGCGAACAACAACAATTTCGCGGCGATGTTGCAGGAAGACATCGGTGTTCGTGAATACCTGAAGAAGAAGCTGAAGAACGCTTCGGTCGGCCGCGTCGTCATCGAGCGTCCGGCGAAGAACGCGCGCATCACGATTTACAGTTCGCGTCCGGGCGTCGTCATCGGCAAGAAGGGCGAGGACATCGAATCGCTGAAGGCTGAACTGCAGAAGCGCATGGGCGTTCCGGTTCACGTCAACATCGAAGAGATCCGCAAGCCGGAAACCGATGCTCAGCTGATCGCTGACTCCATCACGCAGCAGCTCGAGCGCCGGATCATGTTCCGCCGCGCGATGAAGCGCGCGATGCAGAACGCAATGCGTCTTGGTGCCCAGGGTATCAAGATCATGAGCGCGGGCCGTCTGAACGGTATCGAAATCGCTCGTACCGAGTGGTATCGCGAAGGTCGCGTGCCCCTCCATACGCTGCGTGCGGATATCGACTACGCGACGTCGGAAGCGAAGACCACGTACGGCATCATCGGCGTGAAGGTGTGGGTCTACAAGGGCGACACCCTGGGCCGCAACGAAGCGCCGGTGGTTGAGGAAGTGGCGGAAGAAAAGCGTCCGCGCCGCAACGCACGTCCGGGTGGCGATCGCCGTCCGCGCCGTGATGGTGAAGGCGCTCCGGCTGGTGCGCGTCGTGGTGCACCCCGTCGCGCTGGCGGTGACGCGAAGACTGGAGAATAACGATGCTGCAACCGAAACGCAGAAAGTATCGCAAAGAGCAGAAGGGTCGTAACACCGGCAAGGCGACGCGCGGCAACGCGGTGTCGTTCGGTGAATACGGTCTGAAGGCTATCGGTCGCGGCCGTTTGACCGCGCGTCAAATCGAAGCGGCACGTCGTGCAATGACGCGTCACATCAAGCGTGGTGGCCGGATCTGGATCCGTATTTTCCCGGACAAGCCGATTTCGCAGAAGCCGGCCGAAGTGCGTATGGGTAACGGTAAGGGTAACCCGGAGTACTACGTCGCTGAAATTCAACCGGGCAAGATGCTGTACGAAATGGACGGTGTCTCCGAAGAACTGGCGCGCGAAGCGTTCCGTCTGGCTGCAGCCAAGCTGCCGCTCAAGACGAACTTCGTCGTACGTCAGCTCGGCGCCTAAGGAGTAAATGATGAAGGCATCTGAACTTCACCAGAAAGACCAGGCCGCGCTCAACAAAGAGCTGTCGGACCTGCTGAAGGCGCAATTCGGCTTGCGTATGCAACTCGCGACCCAGCAGCTCACGAACACGAGCCAGCTGAAGAAGGTCCGTCGCGACATCGCACGTGTGCGCACCGTCCTGACTGAGAAGGCGAACCAGAAATGAACGATAGCGTAAAAACCTCGCTCAAGCGGACGCTGGTCGGCAAGGTCGTCAGCAACAAGATGGACAAGACGGTCACCGTTCTGGTCGAGCACCGCGTGAAGCATCCGATCTACGGCAAGTACGTCGTGCGTTCGAAGAAGTACCACGCGCATGACGACGCGAACACGTACAACGAAGGCGATCTCGTCGAAATCCAGGAAACCCGTCCGATTTCGAAGACGAAAGCCTGGGTTGTGTCGAAGCTGGTTGAAGCGGCTCGCGTGATCTGAAGCAGAAGTAGTAGTACCGCGATGCAGTAGCAAATCGTGTCGCAGTAAGTTTCGCTTGCAAGACCGAGATTATTTGTTATAATCTCGGTCTTCCCTCTTTGTGGGAGCCCCGTCGCGGGCGAAACTGGTGGGGGAAGCCGGTTCGGGCGCCAGCCTGAGTCGACAGATTCACCGGATTGCGATGGCGGGTTTCGTCTGCCCTCGCTGCCTGTTCTAACCCAAGCAGCCAGTTGGCTGACGGGACCAAGACTGACCGGCTGTGCCATGGTGGTGCGACCGGATTAAGTTGGGAAAGATAAACCATGATCCAGACCGAAACTCGGCTTGAAGTGGCCGACAACACGGGTGCGCGTGAAGTCATGTGCATCAAGGTGCTCGGCGGTTCGAAGCGTCGTTACGCTAGCATTGGCGACATCATCAAGGTGACCGTCAAGGAAGCGACGCCGCGCGGACGCGTGAAAAAGGGCGAAATCTACAACGCCGTGGTCGTTCGTACGGCCAAGGGCGTGCGTCGCCAGGATGGCTCGCTCATCAAGTTCGACGGCAATGCCGCCGTTTTGTTGAATACCAAGCTCGAGCCGATCGGCACGCGTATTTTTGGGCCGGTTACGCGTGAACTGCGTAGCGAACGATTCATGAAGATCGTTTCGCTCGCGCCGGAAGTGCTGTAAGGAGTCGCGATGAACAAGATTCGCAAGGGTGACGAAGTCGTCGTCATCACCGGCAAGGACAAGGGCAAGCGCGGCACCGTGCTGGTCGTTGCGGAAGATCGTGTGACGGTCGAGGGCATCAACCTCGTCAAGAAGCACGTGAAGCCGAACCCGATGAAGGGTACGACGGGCGGTGTGGAAGCCAAAACGATGCCGCTGCATATTTCGAACGTCGCATTGGTCGACGCGAATGGCAAGGCATCGCGTGTGGGCATCAAGGTCGAAGACGGAAAGAAGGTTCGCTTCTTGAAGTCGACCGGCGCCACGCTTAACGCCTGACGCGGAGTTAAAAAATGGCTCGTCTGCAAGAGATTTATAAAGAAAAGGTTGTGCCGCAACTCGTCGAAAAGTTCGGCTACAAGTCTGTCATGGAAGTGCCGCGCATCACCAAGATCACCCTGAACATGGGTCTTGGCGAAGCCGTCGCCGACAAGAAGATCATCGAAAACGCCGTGGGCGACCTGACGAAGATCGCTGGCCAAAAGCCGGTTATCACGAAGGCGCGCAAGGCAATCGCAGGCTTCAAGATTCGTCAAGGCTACCCGATCGGCGCGATGGTCACGCTGCGCGGCCAAGCGATGTACGAATTCCTCGACCGTTTCGTGACGGTTGCGCTCCCGCGTGTGCGTGACTTCCGTGGCGTGTCGGGCCGTGCATTCGACGGTCGTGGCAACTACAACATCGGTGTGAAAGAGCAGATCATTTTCCCCGAAATCGACTACGACAAGATCGACGCGCTGCGTGGGCTGAACATCAGCATCACGACCACCGCGAAGACTGACGACGAAGCAAAGGCGCTGCTCGCCGGCTTCAAGTTCCCGTTCAGAAACTGAGGTTACCGTGGCTAAACTGGCACTGATCGAACGTGAAAAGAAGCGCGCGCGCCTGGCAGCCAAGTACGCTCCGAAGCGTGCTGAGCTGAAGGCTGTGATCGATGACGCAAGCAAGTCCGACGAAGAGCGCTACTTCGCGCGTCTGGCGCTGCAACAACTGCCGCGTAACTCGAACCCCACTCGCAAGCGTAACCGCTGCGCGATCACGGGTCGTCCGCGTGGCACGTTCCGCAAGTTCGGACTCGCGCGCGGCAAGATTCGTGAAATCGCTTTCCGCGGCGAAATTCCTGGCCTGACCAAGGCGAGCTGGTAATAGGAGAAACATAAATGAGCATGAGTGATCCTATCGCCGATATGCTGACTCGCATCCGCAACGCGCAGATGGTCGAGAAGGTTTCGGTGACTATGCCCTCGTCGAAAGTCAAGGTTGCGATTGCGCAGGTTTTGAAGGACGAAGGTTATATCGACGACTTCGCAGTGAAGGCTGAAGGCGCGAAGATCGAATTGAATATCGCGTTGAAGTACTACGCTGGCCGTCCGGTGATCGAGCGCCTCGAGCGCGTCTCGAAGCCTGGTCTGCGCGTGTACCGCGGTCGCAACGACATTCCGCAGGTCATGAACGGCCTCGGCGTTGCCATCGTGTCGACGCCGAAGGGTGTGATGACCGACCGCAAGGCGCGCCAGAACGGCGTCGGCGGCGAAGTCATCTGCTACGTCGCTTAACGCCTAAGGAGAAGAAACATGTCTCGAGTAGGTAAAAGCCCGATCGCGCTGCCGCAAGGCGCGGAAGTGGCCATCAAGAGCGACGTCATCACCGTTAAGGGCCCGCTCGGCACGATTTCGCAACCGGCTAACAAGCTGGTGACCGTGACGAACGACAACGGCACGTTGAAGCTCGCTCCGGCCGACGAAAGCCGCGAAGCAAACGCGATGTCCGGCACGATGCGCGCCCTGGTGGCGAACATGGTGCAGGGCGTCACCAAGGGTTTCGAGCGCAAGCTGACGCTGGTTGGCGTTGGTTATCGTGCGCAAGCGCAAGGCGACAAGCTGAACCTGTCGCTGGGTTTCTCGCACCCCGTGGTGCACCAGATGCCGGAAGGCGTCAAGGCTGAAACTCCGTCGCAAACCGAAATCGTGATCAAGGGGATCGACAAGCAGAAAGTCGGACAGACCGCAGCAGAAGTGCGCGGCTATCGTCCGCCTGAGCCGTACAAGGGCAAAGGCGTGCGCTATTCCGACGAGGTCGTGATCCTCAAAGAAACGAAGAAGAAGTAAGGGTGCGCAATCATGGATAAGACTCAATCTCGCCTGCGCCGCGCTCGTCAGACGCGTATCAAGATCGCTGAGCTGCAGGTTCCGCGTCTGGCCGTGCATCGCACGAATACGCATATCTACGCGCAAGTGTTCTCGGCGTGCGGTACGAAGGTCGTGGCAAGCGCCTCGACGCTCGAAGCTGAAGTGCGCGCTGAACTCGCCGACAAGTCGGGCAAGGGCGGCAACGTCAACGCTGCGACCCTGATCGGCAAGCGTATCGCCGAAAAGGCCAAGGCTGCCGGCATCGAATCCGTCGCCTTTGACCGCTCGGGTTTCCGCTACCACGGCCGCGTGAAGGCGCTGGCTGATGCGGCGCGTGAAGCCGGGCTCAAGTTCTAAGGGAAGAATTCGTCATGGCAAAGATGCAAGCGAAAGTTCAGGCTGACGAACGCGACGACGGCCTGCGCGAAAAGATGATTTCGGTCAACCGCGTGACCAAGGTCGTGAAGGGTGGCCGTATTCTCGGCTTCGCCGCACTGACCGTGGTCGGCGACGGTGACGGCCGTATCGGCATGGGCAAGGGCAAGGCCAAGGAAGTTCCGGTTGCTGTTCAAAAGGCAATGGAACAGGCCCGCCGCAACATGTTCAAGGTGCCCCTGAAGAACGGCACGCTGCAACACGAAGTGCATGGTAAGCATGGCGCATCGGCGGTTCTCCTCGCTCCGGCGAAGGACGGTACCGGCGTGATCGCTGGCGGCCCGATGCGCGCAGTGTTCGACGTGATGGGCGTGCAAAACGTTGTGGCCAAGAGCCACGGTTCGACGAACCCGTACAACCTCGTTCGCGCAACGCTGGATGGTCTGCGCAAGCAGTCGACCCCGGCGGACATCGCGGCGAAGCGTGGGAAGTCCGTCGAAGACATTCTGGGCTAAGGTGGGCACCATGTCTGATAAAACTGTCAAGGTTCAGCTCGTCAAGAGCCTGATCGGGACTCGCGAAACGCACCGCGCAACGGTGCGTGGCCTCGGCCTGCGCCGCCTCAACTCGGTCTCCGAGTTGCAGGACACGCCGGCAGTGCGCGGGATGATCAACAAGGTCTCGTACCTCGTTAAGGTCATCGGCTAAGCGGCTGACCCTAGGATCCAAGGAGTTGAACATGGAATTGAATAACCTGAAGCCGGCAGAAGGCGCGAAGCACGCTAAGCGTCGCGTCGGTCGCGGTATCGGTTCGGGCCTCGGCAAGACCGCTGGCCGCGGCCACAAGGGTCAGAAATCGCGTTCGGGCGGCTTCCACAAGGTCGGTTTCGAAGGCGGTCAAATGCCTCTGCAGCGTCGTCTGCCGAAGCGCGGCTTCACGTCGCTGACGAAGGAATTCGTCGGTGAAGTGCGCCTGTCTGATCTCGAAAAGCTGCCGGTCGACGAAATCGATCTGTTGGCGTTGAAGCAAGCGGGTCTGGTCGGTGAGCTCATCAAGAGCGCAAAGATCATCAAGACCGGCGAGATCACGCGCAAGGTCACGGTGAAGGGCCTGACGGCAACGAAAGGCGCCCGTGAGGCAATCGAAGCCGCTGGCGGCTCGTTCGCCGAGTAACGCGCTTTCGCCGTTACTAGCACTAGCATCGGAGAAGGTACTTGGCTAACAGCCCGAGTCTCGCAAAAACCGGTCGAAGCGCGGCGAAATTCGGCGATCTGCGTCGGCGTGCAGTGTTCCTGCTGCTGGCGCTGATCGTCTACCGCATTGGTGCGCATATTCCGGTACCCGGCATCGATCCGGATCAACTGGCCAAGCTGTTTCAAAGCCAGTCTGGCGGCATCCTGGGCATGTTCAACATGTTCTCGGGTGGCGCGCTGTCGCGATTCACGATCTTTGCGCTGGGCATCATGCCCTACATTTCGGCGTCGATCATCATGCAGTTGCTGTCGATCGTGTCGCCGCAGATGGAGGCGTTGAAGAAGGAAGGGCAGGCGGGACAACGGAAGATCACGCAGTACACGCGTATCTTCACGGTGGTTCTGGCGACCTTCCAGGCGTTCGGTATCGCAGTCGCGCTGGAAAACCAGCCGGCTCTGGTTCTGGACCCCGGCATGGTGTTCCGGTTGACGACGGTCGTCACGCTGGTGACGGGCACGATGTTCCTGATGTGGCTGGGTGAGCAGATCACGGAGCGCGGTCTCGGCAACGGCATCTCGATCATCATCTTCGGTGGTATCGCGGCGGGTTTCCCGAACGCAATCGGTGGTCTGTTCGAGCTGGTTCGCACCGGTTCGATGAGCATCATCTCGGCGATCATCATCGTCGTGTTGATCGCGGCGGTCACGTATCTGGTCGTGTTCATCGAACGCGGTCAGCGCAAGATCCTCGTGAACTACGCGAAGCGCCAGGTCGGTAATAAGATTTACGGCGGACAGTCGTCTCATCTGCCGCTGAAGTTGAACATGTCGGGTGTGATTCCGCCGATCTTCGCGTCGTCGATCATTCTCTTCCCGGCAACCATCCTGAACTGGTTCAGTTCGGGTACGCGCACCAACTGGTTCGCAAACACGCTGCACAACGTGGCCGAGGCGCTTAAGCCTGGTCAGCCCGTGTACGTGTTGCTGTATGCGTTGGCGATCGTTTTCTTCTGCTTCTTTTACACCGCACTGGTGTTCAACAGCCGGGAAACTGCCGACAACTTGAAGAAGAGCGGTGCTTTCGTTCCGGGTATCCGTCCGGGCGATCAGACTGCACGATATATCGACCGCATCCTCACGCGTCTTACGCTGGCTGGTGCGATCTACATCGTATTCGTGTGCCTGCTGCCTGAGTTTCTGGTGTTGCGCTGGAACGTGCCGTTTTATTTTGGTGGAACGTCGCTGCTGATCATTGTCGTCGTCACGATGGACTTCATGGCTCAGGTGCAGTCGTACGTTATGTCGCAACAATATGAATCGCTGCTCAAGAAGGCAAACTTCAAGGGTGGCAACGTCCCGATGCGTTAATAAGGACTATGGCCAAAGACGATGTTATCCAGATGCAGGGTGAGGTCATCGAAAACCTTCCCAACGCTACTTTCCGGGTGAAATTGGAAAATGGCCATGTCGTCCTGGGGCATATTTCCGGAAAGATGCGGATGCACTACATCCGCATCCTACCGGGCGACAAGGTTACGGTTGAATTGACGCCTTACGATCTGTCTCGTGCACGGATCGTGTTCCGGGCGAAGTGATTTGAAAAAAGGGTAATATCATGAAAGTGATGGCATCGGTTAAGCGCATTTGCCGCAATTGCAAGATCATCAAGCGCAAGGGCGTTGTGCGCGTGATTTGCAGCTCTGATCCGCGCCACAAACAGCGTCAAGGCTGAACGCCGCGCTTTTGCTTGCGCTTTTTGTTTGAGGAAAAACAATGGCTCGTATCGCAGGGGTTAACATCCCGAATCACCAGCATACCGAGATCGGCCTGACGGCAATCTTCGGCATCGGTCGCACGCGTTCCCGCGGCATTTGCACGGCAGCTGGTGTGGAATTTTCGAAGAAGGTCAAGGACCTCACTGACGCAGACCTCGAAAAGCTGCGTGACGAAGTGGGTAAGTTCATCGTCGAAGGCGACCTGCGCCGTGAAGTGACGATGAATATCAAGCGCCTGATGGACTTGGGTTGCTACCGCGGCATGCGCCATCGCAAGGGCCTGCCCCTGCGTGGCCAGCGTACGCGCACGAATGCCCGTACGCGCAAGGGTCCGCGTCGTGCAGCGCAATCGCTGAAGAAGTAAGCGGAACTGACAGTTACAGGAAAACGTAATGGCTAAGGCTTCGAACAACTCCGCGGCGCAACGCGTTCGCAAGAAGGTCAAGAAGAACGTCGCCGAGGGCGTGGTTCACGTTCACGCGTCGTTCAACAACACCATTATCACGATCACTGACCGTCAAGGTAACGCGCTGGCATGGGCGACCTCGGGTGGTCAGGGCTTCAAGGGCTCGCGTAAGTCGACGCCGTTTGCAGCTCAGGTCGCAGCCGAATCGGCTGGCCGCGTGGCATTGGAATACGGCGTGAAGAACCTCGAAGTGCGGATCAAGGGCCCCGGTCCTGGCCGTGAATCGGCGGTGCGCGCGCTGCATGGTCTTGGCATCAAGATCACCGCGATCTCCGACGTGACGCCGGTCCCGCACAACGGCTGCCGTCCGCCGAAGCGCCGTCGTATCTAAAGTCCGACGACGCGACCGCATGTTTCCTGTCGATGCGCAAGTATCGGCGGGTTTCGTGCGTTATGAAGTTTTGACTAAGCCCACCGTTCGACCCGAAGGGTTCGGACTAGCGCAGACGAAAGTGTGCGTGATCAATATTTAAGGATGCAACGTGGCACGCTATACCGGTCCCAAAGCAAAGCTGTCCCGCCGTGAAGGCACTGATCTGTTCCTGAAGAGCGCACGCCGCTCCCTCGCCGACAAGTGCAAGCTCGACAGCAAGCCCGGCCAACACGGCCGCACCTCGGGCGCGCGTACGTCCGACTACGGCACCCAGTTGCGCGAAAAGCAGAAAGTGAAGCGTATCTATGGTGTGCTGGAGCGTCAGTTCCGCCGCTACTTCGCTGAAGCCGACCGCCGCAAGGGCCCGACGGGCGAAAACCTGCTGCAGTTGCTCGAGTCGCGTCTCGACAACGTCGTCTATCGCATGGGCTTCGGCTCGACGCGCGCCGAAGCGCGTCAGCTCGTGAGCCACAAGTCGATCGTGGTGAACGGCCAGGTCGTGAACATCCCGTCGATGCAGGTGAAATCGGGCGACGTCGTGTCCGTGCGCGAGCAGTCGCGCAAGCAGGCTCGTATCGTCGAAGCCCTGTCGCTGGCCGAGCAAGGCGGAATGCCGAGCTGGGTGTCGGTCGACGCGAAGAAATTCGAAGGCACGTTCAAGTCGATGCCCGAGCGCAGCGATATCGCTGGCGACATCAACGAAAGCCTGATCGTCGAATTGTATTCGCGTTAATCGCGGCGGTAATGGATTGACAGCCGGGGAGCCTGATTGCTCGTGGCAAGGGGTGGCCTCGGCTGTTTATTTTCAGGTTGTTACCGGTCAGCCTTATCGGTGTAACGAGCCGAGGGTATTGAAAAGGAAAACCTATGCAAACCAGTTTGTTGAAGCCCAAGATCATTGCTGTTGAATCGCTTGGTGAAAACCATGCGAAAGTGGTTATGGAGCCGTTCGAACGCGGCTATGGCCACACCTTGGGTAACGCGCTTCGGCGCGTGCTGCTGTCGTCGATGATCGGCTATGCGCCGACCGAAGTGACGATCGCAGGCGTCGTGCATGAATATTCGACGCTCGATGGTGTGCAAGAGGATGTGGTCAACCTGCTGTTGAACCTGAAGGGCGTCGTTTTCAAGCTGCACAACCGCGATGAAGTCACGGTGACGCTGCGCAAGGAAGGCGAAGGACTTGTCACGGCCGGCGATATCGAACTCGCGCACGATTGCGAGGTCATCAACCCGGAACACGTGGTCGCACACCTGTCGAAGGGCGGCAAGCTCGACGTTCAGATCAAGATCGAAAAGGGCCGCGGCTATGTGCCGGGCAACGTGCGTCGTTACGGCGAAGATTCGGCCAAGATCATCGGCCGCATCGTGCTGGATGCGTCGTTCTCGCCGGTTCGCCGTGTGAGCTACGCCGTCGAAAGCGCGCGTGTCGAACAGCGTACCGACCTCGACAAGCTCGTGATGAACATCGAGACCAACGGCGTGATTTCGCCGGAAGAAGCGATCCGTCAGTCGGCTCGTATTCTGGTCGATCAGTTGTCGGTATTCGCAGCGCTCGAAGGCACGGAAGCGGCAGCAGAAGCGCCGTCGCGTGCGCCGCAGATCGATCCGATTCTGCTGCGTCCGGTGGATGACCTCGAACTCACGGTGCGTTCCGCGAACTGCCTGAAGGCCGAGAACATCTACTACATCGGCGATCTGATTCAGCGCACGGAAAACGAGTTGCTGAAGACGCCGAATCTGGGCCGCAAGTCGCTGAACGAAATCAAGGAAGTGCTGGCTTCGCGTGGTCTCACGCTTGGTATGAAGCTCGAAAACTGGCCGCCGGCTGGTCTCGACAAGTAACAGGCGAAGTCGCTGCGTAACTTTGCAAAGACGCGGATTCTGCTTTAAAATCCGCGTCTTGCTTTATTTTCGACCGGCCCGTGCGCTGATGTAGGGCGCAATAGAAGAGCTGGATCAAAACTCGTTAAAGGAACTAAAAATGCGTCATAAGCATGGTCTGCGGAAACTGAACCGCACGAGCAGCCATCGTCTGGCAATGCTCCGCAATATGTCGAATTCGCTTATCGAGCACGAAGTCATCAAGACGACGCTGCCGAAGGCCAAGGAACTGCGCAAGGTCGTCGAGCCCCTCATCACGCTCGGCAAGAAGCCGTCGCTCGCGAACCGCCGTCTGGCGTTCAACCGCCTGCGCGATCGTGATTCCGTCGCGAAGCTGTTCGACGTCCTCGGCCCGCGTTACGCGAGCCGTCCGGGCGGCTACGTGAGCATCCTGAAGTTCGGTTTCCGCGTCGGCGACAACGCTCCGATGGCGCTGGTCCAGTTGATGGATCGCCCGGAAGTTGAAGAGACGGAAGAAGTGCAAGAAGCGGAATAAATTCCGTTTCCAGTTGTTCACAGAAAGGCCAGGCTCAAAGCTTGGCCTTTTTGCTTTCTGCCTGCGACGTTTCAGCGCGCCGATGCGTAAAAGTGTGTGTCGGTCGCCGATGCTACGATATGCAATTGGCCTGCCGTTTTTCCGGAGTATCCGCGTGAATGTCCCCGTCGTTTTGATGCTTTCCACGCTGCCTGACGCCGCCGCGGCCGATGTGCTTGCGCAAGCGGCGCTGGACGCGCGGCTCGCCGCCTGCGTGACGAGCCTCGGCGCGGTGGCCTCGCAGTACCACTGGAAGGGCGTGCTGGAGTCGTCGCAGGAAGTGCAATTGTTGTTCAAGACGAGCATCGCGCGCAGCGAAGAATTGCAGCGTTTCGTCGAGGCTCGACATCCGTACGAAACACCCGAAATCCTCGTCTGGCAGGTGGATGCATCTCCGGGCTATGGTCAATGGGTCAACGCAGAAACGCAGCGTCCTCTTCATGTGTGAGTTTTCCCGTCTTTTCGCGCGGCGATTCTTCGGCGCGTTCCTGTTTCTCGCAGCGTTGGCACTGCTGGCGGGCGCCGCGCGCGCAGCCGACGATTTCCTCGATCCCGATGTCGCATTCAAATTCAGCGCGTCGGAAAAGCCCGGCGAAGTGGACGTGCGCTACAAGATCGCCGACGGCTACTACATGTACCGGGAGCGCTTCGCCTTCGCGGTGAAGAGCGGCGATGCGACCATCGGCGCCGCGCAACTGCCGGCGGGCAAAGTCCACTTCGATCAGACGTTCAACAAGGACGTCGAAACCTATCGCGGCGAGCTGCACATCCGCATTCCCGTCACGCAGGCGAAGGGACCATTTGAGCTTGCCGTGACGTCGCAAGGATGCGCGGATCAGGGCATCTGCTATCCGCCCATGGAGAAGACCTATCGCGTGAAGGGCGACGCGCTGCAAGCGGCGGGCGCCGCGCCGGCTGCCGTCAGGCCGGAAACCGGGAGTTCATGGTTCGAGCGCGCGACCAGCGCGGACTACGCGCAGTCCATGCTCGAAGGCGGTGGATTTTTCGCGGTCGTCGGCATGTATTTTCTTGCCGGCATGGTGTTGAGCCTTCTGCCGTGTTCGTATCCGATGATCCCGATATTGTCCGCGATCATCGTCGGCGAGGGTTCGCGCGTGACGCGTTCGCGCGGATTCGCGTTGTCGGTTTCGTATGTGATCGGCATGGCGCTCGTTTATACCGTGCTCGGTATCGTTGCCGCGCTGATCGGGCAGAGCCTCGGCGCGTGGCTGCAGAACCCGTGGGTGCTCGGCGCGTTCGGTCTGCTGCTCGCGGCGTTCGCCGTCGCGCTGATTTCGGGTGTCGACATCAAGTTGCCTCAACGCTGGCAAAGCGGGGTGAATGAGGCTTCGCAGAAGCGCAGCGGGGGCAAGTTCGCTGCGGTCGCGGTGATGGGCGCGTTATCCGCGCTCGTCGTCGGTGCGTGCATGACGGCGCCGCTGTTCGCGGTGCTCGCGTTCATCGCGCATACCGGCAACGCCGTGCTCGGCGGCGCGGCGCTCTTCGCGATGGGTATTGGACTGGGCGTGCCGCTTTTGATCATCGGCCTGGGCGCGGGATCGATCCTGCCTCGCGCGGGCGCGTGGATGGACGGCGTGAAGGTGTTTTTCGGCGTGGTCCTGCTCGCGGCCGCGCTGTGGATCGTGTGGCCGGTTATCGGCGGCGTCGCGCAGATGCTGCTCGCCGCGCTGTGGCTGTTGATCGCGGCAGCATCGCTCGGATTGTTCTCATCCGGCACATCGGCGGCTGTCGGGGTCTGGAAGCGACTCGGACGCGGTCTCGCAGCGGCGTTCGCTATCTGGGCGGCGACATTGCTCGTCGGCCTGGCTGCGGGGTCCACGGATCCGCTGCGCCCGCTCGCGGTCCTCGCGTCCCGAGGCGCGTCGTCCGCGGCTGCGAATGCACAAGCGGAAGGACCGACGTTCGCGCCAGTGCGTTCGTCGGCGGAACTGGATTCGGCGGTGAAAGCCGCCGCGCGTCCTGCGATGCTCGACTTCTACGCCGATTGGTGCGTGTCCTGCAAGGAAATGGAGAAGCTGACTTTCTCCGATGCCCGCGTACAGGCGCGGCTCGCGCAACTGAACCTTCTGCGCGCAGACGTGACCGCCAACAACGCCGACGATCAGGCGCTGCTCAAGCGCTTCAAGCTTTTTGGGCCGCCGGGCATCATCTTCTTCGATGCGCAAGGCAATGAAGTCGCGCGTGTGGTCGGGTACGAATCAGCCGATACTTTCCTGAAGAGCCTCGACCGGGTCGGGCCGTCGAACGGATAAAAAAGGGCGATGCATCGAGCATCGCCCTCTTCATATCGCGAGCAAAAAGCTTTACTTCGAAGCTCGCAGAATTCGTGCAGCATCCAGCGCAAAGTACGTCAGCACGCCGTCCGCGCCCGCACGCTTGAACGCGAGCAGCGCTTCCATCATCACCTTGTCGTGATCGATCCAGCCGTTTTGCGAGGCGGCCTTGATCATCGCGTACTCGCCGCTGACTTGATACGCGTACGTCGGGAAGCGGAATTCGTCCTTCACGCGACGCACGATGTCGAGATACGGCATGCCGGGCTTGACCATCACCATGTCCGCGCCTTCCTCGATGTCCATGCGCACTTCGCGCATTGCTTCATCGGAGTTGGCCGGGTCCATCTGATAAGTCATCTTGTTGCTCTTGCCGAGATTCGCGGCCGAGCCGACTGCATCGCGGAACGGACCGTAGAACGCCGACGCGTACTTCGCCGCGTACGCCATGATGCGCGTGTGGATGTGGCTCTCGCTTTCGAGCATCTCGCGGATCGCACCGATGCGCCCGTCCATCATGTCCGACGGCGCGACGATATCCACGCCCGCTTCGGCCTGCACGCGCGCCTGCTCGACAAGGATCTCGCTCGTTTCGTCGTTCTTCACGTAGCCTTCCTCGTCGAGCACGCCGTCCTGGCCGTGGCTCGTGTACGGATCGAGCGCGACGTCGGTCAGCACGCCGAGCATCGGGAAGTTCTTTTTCAGCTCGCGCACGGCGCGCGGAATGAGACCTTCGGGGTTCGTGGCTTCGCGGCCGTCGGGCGTCTTGAGCGACGGCTCGATCGCCGGAAACAGCGACAGCACCGGCACGCCCAGTTCCACGCACTGTTCGGCGACTTTCATCAGCAAATCGACGGACGTGCGCTCGACGCCGGGCATCGACGGCACCGCTTGCCGCACATTCGCGCCTTCGACGATAAACACCGGATAAATGAGGTCGTTCGTCGTGAGGAGATTTTCGCGCATCAGACGGCGCGAGAAGTCATCGCGGCGCATCCGGCGCGGGCGATGGTGGGGATAGAAGCTCATGTCTTGACTCGAATTTGGAGTGGTCTTCGGGGCGGTCGAAACGGCTTCCGGAATGCGTAAATCCTTGCCGAACAAGCACTTGGACGCGTCTGAAACCGTTTTGAGACAATGGTATATCATACCGATCGAGCGAGGCGCTTGCCGCCAGACTCCCCGCTTCTCCTCCCTGAGCGGGTGCCTGTCGATGTTCGATTAGGCTGTTAACCCGCCGTCATGCGGCGGGTTTTTTTCATGCCGGCGCGTGCGCGCGACGGCTCACCCGGCTGCGTCTTCTGACGCGTTCTCGCCGGCTTCCCCGGGCATCAGCCAGCTTTCGATCTGCTCGTGCGCTTCTTCCAGCCCCGTGCGCTTGAGCGCGGAGAAGAGCTGCACGGTGAGTTCGCCGCGATAGCCCGCATCCTTGTACTCGGCCAGCGATTTCTTCGTCGCGCGCAGGGCGTTGGTCATTTCCTGTCGCGTCAATTTGTCGCATTTCGTGAGCAGCGTGTGAATCGGCTTTCCGGTCGGCGCGAACCAGTCGATCATGATGCGATCGAGGTCCGTCAGCGGGCGACGCGAATCCATCATCAGGATCATGCCGCGCAGTTGCGCGCGACTCTGAAGATAAGTGGATAGCAAACGCTGCCAGTGTTCCTTCGCGGCTCCCGGCACTTCGGCATAACCGTAACCAGGAAGATCGACGAGATAGCCGGTCGGCGCGGCTTCCGGCCCGACCGAGAAGTAGTTGATATGCTGCGTGCGTCCCGGCGTCTTGCTGGCGAACGCCAGCCGCTTCTGGTTGCACAGAATATTGATGGCCGTCGATTTTCCCGCGTTCGAGCGCCCCCCGAATGCGATTTCGGGCTGCGGCGTGGGCGGCAGATCGCGGAGATGATTGACGGTCGTGAAGAAGCGGGATTGGTGAAGCAGAAATGACATGGCGGGCCCAATCGAAAGAGCTGCGAAAACTTCAAGCCTTGAGAACCCGGCAAATACTGGGCATGCCCCGACTGGCGTCTTTGCGTGTAGCGGGTTATTGTACAATACGACGGATTTTTAAAGACCAGCACGGGCACGCAAGACCCAAGCCGCAGGCGGCACCCACAGAGGAGCGAGACAGTTTTCGGGGCACTTTTTGAGCCTCTTCGTTCAGTGAGTTCGGGTATCTTGCGGCGATAATCGGTCGCCGTCGTTTTTTGCAGAACCTCACATTCTCACAAGACGAAAAACAGGGTACGCGAATGAACCGACTGTACAGGTCTCTGGTGGTGATTCGGGCAGCGGCGGCTTTCGGTGCGGGTTTGAGTGGTCTAGCAGTATCGATGTCAGTGAACGCGGCGGAGCCCGCGCAGCAAGCGGCGAAGCCGGATGCGGCGCGCGGGCAGGCCATCGCGACGCAGGTGTGTGCGGCGTGTCACGCAGCGGACGGCAACAGCGCCGGCGCCGCGTTTCCGAAGCTCGCTGGCCAGCACGCCGAATACATCGTCAAGCAATTGAAGGATTATAAGACGCAGCCGGGTGCGAAGGCGCCGGCGCGCAACAATCCGATCATGGCGGGCATTGCGGGCGCGCTGTCGGATCAGGACATGGTGAACGTCGCGGCGTACTTCGCGTCGCAGAAGGCCAAGCCCAATTTCGCGCGCGACAAGAACGACGTCACGCTGGGTCAGAAGATTTACCGCGGCGGAATCGCGGACAAGGGCGTGCCGGCGTGCGCCGCCTGCCACGGCGCGACCGGCATGGGTATCCCGGTGCAGTATCCGCGGCTGTCATGGCAGTGGGGCGATTACACGGTGGCGCAGTTGAACGCCTTCGCATCGGGACAGCGCGCCAACAGCGAGCCGATGCACCAGATTTCCTCGCGCCTGAACGAAGCGGAGATGAAGGCGGTTGCCGACTACATCGCCGGGTTGCATTAAGCGTAAAGCAGTCAGCGTCCAGCGGTTCCCGGCGGCACACGCCGGGGTCGCCCATACTACGAAGCCGGTCCCGGGCAGATCCGAGAAGACCGGCGCGAGAACAAGAAAAGGGTGGGACGTCGGTCGATGAGACCGCCAGCGTCTCCACCCTTTTTTGCTGTCCAGTCGGAGTTTGAATGAGCGTCACCACATCGGGTTTGCAGTCGAAGTCGAGCCGTCGGGCCATCAGGCATTTCGTCGAACTCGTCAGTTCGATGCGCTTCGCCATCGCGTTGCTGGTCATTCTGGCGATCGCGAGCATCATCGGTACGGTGCTCACGCAAGAAGACCCGTATCCCAACTACGTGAATCAGTTCGGTCCGTTCTGGGCCGACATCTTCCGCGGCGTGAGCCTCTACAACGTGTACAGCGCGTGGTGGTTCATGCTCATCCTGATCTTCCTCGTGATCTCGGTGTCGCTGTGCGTCGTGCGCAACAGCCCGAAGATGATCGCGGACCTCAAGAGCTGGAAGGATCGGGTGCATGAAGGCGGCCTGCGCGCGTTCCATCACAAGGGCGAGTTCGCGGTATCGACGAATCGCGCGCAGACAGCCGTAACGCTCGAGCGGCTCGCCGCGAAGATGGGCTATCGCTTCAAGACGCGCGAGACCGACAACGGCGCGACGCTCATCACCGCCAAGCGCGGCGCGATGACGAAGATCGGCTATATCTCGGCGCACGTCGCAATTGTGGTGATCTGCATCGGCGGGCTGCTGGACAGCAATCTGCCCATCAAATTGCAGATGTGGATGTTCAACAAGACGCCGATCGTCAGCAACGCCGTCATCAACGACATTCCGCCCGAGCATCGTCTTTCGACGTCGAACCCGACGTTCCGCGGCTACGCGTGGGTGCCGGAAGGGCAGAACGTCGGCACGGCGATCCTGAATCAGCAGGACGGCTCGATCATCCAGGATCTGCCGTTTTCGATTCAGTTGAACAAGTTCATCGTCGATTACTACTCGACCGGCATGCCGAAGCTCTTCGCGAGCGATATCGTCGTGATCGATCACAAGACGGGCAAGCGCATTCCGGCGCGCGTCGAAGTGAACAAGCCGTTCACGTACGACGGCATCTCGATCTATCAGTCGAGTTTCCAGGACGGCGGCTCGAAGCTCGAAATGACCGCATGGCCGATGACCGGCGGCAGCGCGAAGACCTCGCCTTTCAACGGCACGATCGGCGGCACGTCGCCGATCGGCACGCAGTTCACCGGCGCGCAAGGTGAAACCGTCGAGTTCACGGATTTCCGCGCGATCAACGTCGAAAACATGACCGATGGCAGCGGTGCGCCGGATGCGCGCGGTGTCGGCAAGACGGAAACGCTGCGCGACGCATTCGACGAGCGTCTCGGCTCCGGCGCGAAAACCTCGAAGCCGACGGATCTGCGCAATATCGGTCCATCGGTGCAATACAAGGTGCGCGGCACGGACGGCCAGGCGCGCGAGTACAGCAACTACATGCTGCCGGTCGATGTGAGCGGCCAGCGCATGTTCCTCGCAGGCATGCGCGTGAGCCCGAACGATCCGTTCCGCTACCTGCGCATTCCCGCCGACGAACAGGGCACGATGAAACAGTGGATGGACTTGCGCGCTGCGCTCGCCACGCCCGCGACGCGCGTCGAAGCCGCGCACCGGTTTGCGGTGCGTTCGGTTCCGCAGGAAAACGGCGAGTTGCAGAAGCATCTGGAAGAAAGCGCGGTTCGCGTGCTGAATCTCTTCGCTGGCGTCGACGAAACGGGCAAGGCGACGACGAATCCGCAGATGATTGGCGGTTTCCAGAGCATCGCGACGTTCATCGACCGTTCGGTGCCGAAGGGCGAGCAGGAAAAAGCGGCGGGCCTCTTGATGCGCATGCTCGAAGGCGCGATGTGGGACGTATGGCAGATTTCCCGCGAGCAAAACGGCCAGCCCGACGCTAAAGTGGATGAAAAGAACTCCGCATTCGTTCAGTCGTCCATCAACGCGCTTTCCGACAGCTTTCTGTACGGTTCGCCCGTCTTTCTGCAACTGGACAACTTCAAGCAGGTGCAAGCTTCGGTATTCCAGTTGACGCGCGCGCCGGGTAAAAATCTGGTGTATCTTGGCAGCCTTCTGCTGGTGGTCGGGATTTTCTCGATGTTCTACGTCCGCGAACGCCGGCTCTGGTTCTGGCTCAAAGATGCAGGGCAGGGCGGCGCGAGCGTGCTGATGGCGATGTCCACGGCGCGCCGGACGTTCGATTTCGAGAAGGAGTTCGTCCGCACGCGCGCGCAGATCGCGGCAGCGCTCGACGCGAAGCCGACAGAACCGGCTGATCCGTCCCCGGCATCCAGTGCGCCCCAGCACTCGCAATCCGAGACTCCGAGCTCGGAAGTTTCGACACGGTAAGATCATGGACCTCACACAGACTTCCTCCCACGCCTCCGCCAAGACGGAACGTCCGGCATCGAGCCTTCCTGATGTCGCCGTGTTCGACGATCGTCCGTTCCTGCGCCGGCTGACGCTGATCGACTGGCTCTTCGCCCTCGCGATGGTCGCAGGCGCGGGTTTCGCGCTGAACCGCTATCACGCGTACATGGACGTGTACGACACGGCGGTACTGGTCGGCGCAGTGCCGACTTTCGTCGTGCTCGGCTGGCGCTGGAAACCGGTGCGTCTGCTGATCGCGATGATCGCGCTGCTCGCGCTGTCGTCGATCCAGCTTTATCAGCACGATCTCGCCCGCGCCGACACCAATTTCTTCCTCAAATACTTCCTGTCGAGTCAATCGGCGATCCTGTGGATGAGCGCGCTCTTCATCCTCGCGACGCTCTTTTACTGGATCGGACTCGTGACACGCTCGCAGACCGGCGGCGCGATCGGTTCGCGCATGACATGGGTCGCGGTGCTGATGGGCTTCACCGGCCTGATGGTGCGCTGGTACGAGTCGTACATGATCGGCTCGGACGTCGGCCATATTCCAATCTCGAATCTGTATGAAGTGTTCGTGCTGTTCTGCCTGATCACGGCGCTGTTCTACCTCTACTACGAACAGCATTACTCGACGCGGCAGATGGGCGCGTTCGTGCTGCTCGTGATCAGCGCGGCGGTCGGCTTCCTGATGTGGTACTCGATCGCCCGCGACGCGCAGCAAATCCAGCCGCTCGTACCCGCGCTGCAAAGCTGGTGGATGAAGATTCACGTTCCGGCGAACTTCATCGGCTACGGCAGCTTCGCGCTCTCGGCGATGGTCTCCGTCGCGTACCTCGCGAAGCAGCGCGGTTTCATGGCGGACCGCCTGCCGTCGCTCGAAGTCCTCGACGACGTGATGTACAAGTCGATCGCCGTCGGTTTCGCGTTCTTCACCATCGCGACGATTCTCGGCGCGCTGTGGGCCGCGGAAGCGTGGGGCGGTTACTGGAGCTGGGACCCGAAGGAAACGTGGGCGCTGATCGTCTGGTTGAACTACGCGGCGTGGCTGCACATGCGTCTCATGAAGGGCCTGCGCGGCGCGGCGGCGGCGTGGTGGGCGCTCACCGGCCTGATCGTCACGACGTTCGCCTTCCTCGGCGTGAACATGTTCCTGTCGGGCTTGCATAGTTACGGCAAGCTCTGATCGGTTGTTTCGACTGTTAAAAAACCGCCATGCATCACGCTGGCGGTTTTTTTTTGGTTTTTCGGTGGAATACTGGCGTCGGGACTGCTGTTTTCCCTTTATGAGCATTCAGCGGCGACATCCTGAGCGTCGCAATGGAAGGAACGCAAATGTGGATCAAACGAAATCGTCATCTGTATGGCGACGACATCGCGGGTCATGAGATCACGCCGCGCGACGTGTTCGAAAATCGGCGGCGCGCGCTGCGCTCGATCGGCGCATTCGCCGCGACAGGACTCGCCGGCGCAAGCAGCCTCGCCCACGCGACGCTCACGTCGCCGGACGCCAAAGGCCAGAAGCTCGCATCGGCGAAGACCAATCCGAAGTTCGTCGCGCTGGACAAGCCGACGTCGTTCAAGGACATCACGACCTACAACAACTTCTACGAATTCGGCACCGACAAGGGCGATCCCGTCGAGCACGCGGGCACGTTGCGTCCGCGTCCGTGGAAGGTGTCGGTCGAAGGCGCGATCAAGAACCCGAAGGTCTACGACATCGACGATATCCTGAAGCTAGCGCCGCTCGAAGAACGCGTGTACCGGCTGCGCTGCGTCGAAGGCTGGTCGATGGTGATTCCGTGGATCGGCGTGTCATTGTCCGAGCTCATCAAGCGCGCTGAGCCGACGGGCAGTGCGAAGTACGTGCAGTTCATCACGCTCGCCGATCCGTCGCAGATGCCGGGACTCTCGACGCCGATTCTCGAATGGCCGTATTCCGAAGGGCTGCGCATGGACGAGGCGATGAATCCGCTCACGCTCCTGACCGTCGGCTTGTACGGCCAGGTGCTACCGAACCAGAACGGCGCGCCCGTGCGCGTGGTCGTGCCGTGGAAGTACGGCTTCAAGAGCGCGAAGTCGCTCGTGAAGATTCGCTTCGTCGAGAAAGAGCCGCCGACGAGCTGGAATCTCTACGCGCCGAGCGAATACGGCTTCTTTTCGAACGTGAATCCGAACGTCGATCATCCGCGCTGGAGTCAGGCGACGGAGCGGCGCATCGGCGAGGACGGCTTCTTTGCGCCGAAGCGCAAGACGCTTATGTTCAACGGCTACGGCGATCAGGTCGCGTCGTTGTATCAGGGCATGGATCTCAAGAAGAATTTCTGAACGATGCCGACCGCTTCCGATATCAAAGGCACGCGGGCGAGCGCGGGTGTTCGCTGGATCGTTCCGGCGAAGGTCGTCGTGTTCATCGCGATGCTGTTTCCACTCGCGCGCCTCGTGCTGCTCGGCGTGACGGGTGGCCTGGGCGCGAATCCGATCGAATTCATCACGCGATCGACCGGTCTCTGGACGCTCGTCTATCTGTGCATCACGCTCGCGATCACGCCGGTGCGCCGCATGACCGGCATCACGGCGCTCGCGCGCTTTCGCCGGATGATCGGCCTGTACGCGTTCTTCTTCGCCGTGCTGCATTTCACGACGTACATCTGGTTCGATAAATGGTTCGATGTCGCCGCGATGCTGAAGGACATCGGCAAGCGGCCGTTCATCACGGTGGGCTTCGCGGCGTTCGTGCTGCTGATTCCGCTCGCGGTCACGTCGCCGAAAGTCATGGTCAGAAAACTCGGCCGACGCTGGCAGACCTTGCATCGCGCAATCTATCTGATCGCCGCGCTCGCGATCCTGCATTTCTGGTGGATGAAGGCGGGCAAGCACGATTTCGAACTGCCGAAGATCTACGGCTCGATCGTGATCGTGTTGCTCGGCTGGCGCGTGATCGCGTGGCTTCGAACGCGAGCGACACGGCGGCGCGCATAAAAAAAGCGATGCCTCGGCATCGCTTTTTTGTTGAAGCGTACGAAGTTTCAGTCCGGAAGAATCGATTCCCCGGCAAACAACTGCTTCACGTCTTCGCGTTCGCGCACGAGACGCGCACGTTCGCCATCGACCATGATTTCGGCGGCGCGCGGACGCGTATTGTAGTTCGAGCTCATCACGAAGCCGTACGCGCCCGCGGAGCAGATCGCGAGCAGGTCGCCCGGTTCGATGGCCAGTTCACGGTCCCGCCCGAGCCAGTCGCCGCTTTCGCAGACCGGACCGACGACGTCGTACTTGTGCGCCTGCGCGTCGCGCTTCACGACCGGCACGATGCGATGAAACGCCTCGTACATCGCGGGACGCGCGAGATCGTTCATGGCGGCATCGACGATGGCGAAGTTCTTTTCCTCGCCCGGCTTCAGAAACTCGACGCGCGTCAACAGCAGGCCGGCATTGCCGACGAGCGAACGTCCCGGCTCGAAATACACTTCGCGCTGACCGTGGCCGCGCTTCTCGATGTGATCGAGCACCGTCTTCACGAACTCGCCGATATCGGGCGGCGTTTCGTCGTCGTACGTGATGCCGAGACCGCCGCCGACATTGACGTGATGAATGTGCATGCCGTCCGCTTCGATCTGCTCGACGAGTTCGAGCAGTTTGTCGACGGCATCGAGATACGGGCTGATCTCGGTGATCTGCGAACCGATGTGACAGTCGATGCCGACGACATCGAGGTTCGACATCGCATGCGCTTGCGCGTAAGTCGCGCGCGCATCGCTGAACGCGACGCCGAACTTGTTCGACTTGAGGCCCGTGGAGATGTACGGATGCGTCTTCGCATCGACGTCGGGATTCACGCGCAACGAAACCGGCGCTGTCTTGCCGAGCGATGCCGCGACTTCGTTCAACGCGTGCAGCTCTGGAATCGACTCGACGTTGAAGCCCTTCACGCCTGCTTCGAGCGCTTCGCGCATTTCCGCCGCCGACTTGCCGACGCCCGAAAACACCGTATTCTCCGCCTTGCCGCCCGCCGCGAGCACCCGCGCGAGTTCGCCCGACGACACGATGTCGAAGCCCGAACCCATGCGCGCGAACACGTTGAGCACGGCGAGATTGCTGTTCGCCTTCACCGCGACGTGGACCGTCGCGTGACGGCCCGCGCATGCATCGGCGTAGGCGCGATAGGCGCGTGTTATCGCATCGCGCGAATAGACGTAGAGGGGCGTGCCGAACTGCTCCGCGAGCGACGCGGCTGAAACGCCTTCGGCGTGCAGCACGCCGTCGACGTAGTGGAATGCGGAATCACTCATGCGTGGAATCGAAAATGCGCCGTGAAGGCTTGGGGATCAATAAGCGGACGACGCGGCTTTCGGCGCCGATGCGGCGTTGGGGCTGGTCTTCAGGTCCGTCTCGGGCGAGAGCGACAGCGGCTGACCCGACGTATCCGGAATGCTGCCCGCACGCGACGCGGTTTCGCTGCCCGGAGTGACATTCGAAGGCGGCGTATTCTGGAGATCGTTTGGACGTTGCGGTAGCGGGGGCACCTTCGGCAGATAGAGCGAACCGCGTTGCCCGCAACCGCCCAGCGTGATCGTTGCCGCGGCGCCGATGCTCAAAGCCGCTACAATCGCGCTCATCCTGAAAACGACTCGCATGACCGTCCCTAAACGTTGAATCGATGGAGTTTAGCATGACAGACCAGGAATACCTGACGCTGGCGGAGGCCGCGCTGACCGCCATCGAACGCTCGGTGGATCAAGCCGAAGCCGATATCGAATTCGAACGCAGCGGCAATGTTTTGACGCTGGAGTTCGAGAATCGCACGAAGGTGATCGTGAACCTGCAACCGCCGAAACATGAGATCTGGCTCGCGGCGAAGGCGGGCGGTTTTCACTACAAGTACGTCGACGGCGCCTGGCGCGACACGCGCGACAACAGCGAATTCTTTGCCACGCTGAGCAAGTATTCGAGCGAACAGGCCGGCGAGCCGATCAAGTTCAAGGCGTAAAAAAAGCGAGCGGACCGAGTGGTCCGCTCGCTTCGAATGTCGCAGGGCAGGACTACTGCCCCTTGAACAGATTCATGATGTCCTGCTTCTCCTGCTCGCCGACTTCGGGCGCCGGCGCCGTCACGCCGGACACGCCGTCCTGCGGCGGCGCCTGACTCACGCCGATGGTCGCGACAAAGCCGTGTCCCGGCGTCATGTCGTCGTAGTACAGCTCGTTGCCGAGCGGCGTGATATCGGGCGGCATCATCGGCTTGTACTCGGGCACGCCCTTCAGCGCGCGGCTCATGTAATCCATCCATACCGGCAACGCGAGGCCGCCGCCGGTTTCCTTGTCGCCGAGGGTGCGCGGATTGTCATAGCCGATCCACGCAATCGCGACGAGCGTGCGCTGATAACCGGCGAACCACGCGTCGCGCGAATCGTTCGTCGTGCCCGTCTTGCCGGCGAGATCGCCGCGCTTCAACTGATTCGTTTTCGAGCCCGTGCCATGCTGCGCGACGCTCTGCAACAGGCTGTTCATCACGAACGCGTTGCGCGGCGTGATCGCGAGCGGCGCGCTTTGCTGCGCGACGAGCGGCTGCGGATGCGACACGACGCGGCCGTACGGATCGGTGATATCGGCGATCAGATACGGATTCACGCGATAACCGCCGTTCGCGAACACCGCATAGCCCGCCGCCATTTGCAGCGGCGTGACGAGGCCCGCGCCGAGCGCCATCGGCAGATAAGCGGGATGGCGGTCCGCATCGAAACCGAAGCGCGTGATGTACTGCTGCGCGTACTTCGTCCCGATATGACTCAGGATGCGGATCGACACCATGTTCTTCGAGCGTTGCAGCGCGGAGCGCATCGACATCGGGCCGTCGAAGCCGCCGCCGTAATTCTTCGGCTCCCACGCCTGGCCGCCGGTTTCGGCGGCACTGAAGAAGAGCGGGCCATCGTTGATGATCGTGGCGGGCGAGAGACCTTTTTCGAGCGACGCCGAATAGATGAACGGCTTGAAGCTCGAACCCGGCTGACGCCATGCCTGCGTGACGTGATTGAACTTGTTCTTGTTGAAGTCGAAGCCGCCGACGAGCGCGCGGATCGCACCGTCCTGAGGCACCATCGAGACGAACGCGCCTTCGACTTGCGGCAGTTGCGTGATGATCCAGTTGCCGTCGTCGTTCTTCATGAGACGCACGATCGCGCCCGGACGGATGCGCGAATTCGGCTGCGCGCGCGAGCTCAACGCGAACTGGACGAAGCGCAGATCGTTGCCGGTGATGGTGGCCGTGTTGCCGTCGATGAAGCTCGCCTTCACTTCCTTCGGACTCGCCGACGTCACCACCGCCGCGACGATCTCGCCGTTGTCGGGATGCTCGGCGAGCGCGTCGTCGATGGCTTGCTCGCGGTCATCGGCATCCTTCGGCAAATCGATATAGCCTTCCGGCCCGCGATACCCATGCCGATGCTCGTAGTCCATCAAGCCGTTGCGCAACGCGCGATAGGCGGTGTCCTGATCGGCGGAATCGATCGTCGTCACGACGTTCAGACCGCGCGTGTACGCTTCCTCGCGGTATTGCGCGTACATCATCTGACGCACCATTTCCGCGACGTACTCGGCGTGCACGCTGAACTCGCGGCCCTGTCCCTTCACGACGAGCGGCTGATTCACGGCCTGGTCGTAGTCCGCCTGGGTGATGAAATTCAGCTCGCGCATACGTTGCAGGATGTACTCCTGCCGCACTTTCGCGCGCTTCGGATTGACGACCGGGTTATACGCCGACGGCGCCTTCGGCAGGCCCGCGAGCATCGCGGCCTCGGCGAGCGTGACATCCTTCAGATCCTTGCCGAAGTAGACCCGCGCCGCGCTCGCGAAACCGTACGCGCGCTGGCCGAGATAGATCTGATTCATATAGACCTCGAGAATCTGATCCTTCGTCAGCGCGCGCTCGATCTTGTATGCGAGCAGCATTTCGTAAATCTTGCGCGTGTAGGTCTTCTCGCTCGACAGGAAAAAGTTGCGCGCGACCTGCATCGTGATCGTGCTCGCGCCCTGCGACGCGTGGCCGTTGGTCAGCGCCACCGATCCCGCCCGCAGAATACCGGTGAGATCGACGCCGCCGTGATCGTAGAAGCGCGAGTCCTCGATGGCGAGCACGGCTTTTTTCAGATGATCGGGCACGTCCTGAATGCGCACGACGCTGCGGCGCTCTTCGCCGAATTCACCGATCAGAACGTGATCCGCCGTATAGATGCGCAGCGGCACCTTCGGCTTGTAGTCGGTGAGCGCTTCGAGCGAAGGCAGATTCGGCATCGCGACGACGAGCGCGTAGCCGAGCACGAGGCCCGCGCAGACGACGAGCGCGAACACACTGACGAAAAATCCGAGCATGAGCCGCGCCCACCATGGGCGCTTGGCTTTTTTGGGCCTCTCGGGCGGCGTGGACGGCGGGTTAGACGAGGAAGAGGATTGCATTGGCACCACCAAAAACGGTCACGCGATTATAGCTGTCCGGTTTTTCGACTTTTCCGAAGCTTTTCGGCGCGCCGGTCGCGCCTTCTGGCCGCTGTCTTCAAGATACGCGCGATCGTGCGGGGAAGCATCCTTCTATCGTGAGCGTTGGCCATTCGGCCGAGTGTTCGCCGCCGATCACGCTCGCGACAATCTTTCCACGTCAAGCGCCCGAACGGTTCGGTGCGCGAGTGAATGGAAGGAGTGGCTGATGAGTAAGGAAAACACGCTGCGCGGCACGATGCTGACCGTCACGCGGCGCTACGCGGCGGGCATCGACGTGGGCGAGGACGCGGTGCGGCTCGCCATCGTGAGCCGGCGGCTGAGAGCGAATGCGGCGGTGTGCGTCGAACATCTGGATTCGGTGGCGCTGCCGTCGGGCGCGGTGATCGACGGCGATTTCGTCGATCGCGAGGCGATCGTCGCGGCTTTGCGCGAGGCGTTCGGGCGCTTGCCGGAAAGCGGTGCGTGGCGGGCGCTGCGTTGCGCGATGGGCTTGCCCGCGTCGGCGACGCTCACGATGCAGATTCCGCTCGCGCGTCTGATCGATACCGATGAGCAGCTCGCGGGCGCCATCGGCGGCGATCCGCGCGGCATGCTCGAACCGGCGGTGCTCATGGAAGCGGAGCGCGCGGCGGGAATCGAACGCGGCGCGCTGGCGGTGGACTGGTCCGTACAGGCCCGCGAGGACGGCGAGGCGCAGGTCGCGATCGCAGCCACGGCGCGGCGGCATGTCGAGGCGCGCGTCGAAACGGCGGCGGAGGCAGGCATCGCTTTATCCGCCATCGACGGCGAACCGGCCGCAGCGTTGCGCGCAATGCGCCATGCCGGCTCGGTCGAACTGGACGCGGATGCGCGCTATCTCGTCTGCTGGCTGGAAAGCACCGGTCTGCATGGCTGGCTCGTCGGCGGGCGCGGCGTCGAAAACGAAATCCGATATCCCGCGCCGGAACATCGGAGTATTTCCGACGCGCTGCACGAACTCGCCGGGCAGGAGGCGCCGCTCGACTGCATCTACGTCGGCGGACAGATCGAGCTGTTGGCGCACGCGAGCCTTGCGCTTCCCGTTCTGGGCAAGACCTTCGGCTGCCCGGCGCTGCCTTTCGAAGCCGCGCCGTACTGCAACGGCGCCTCCGACATTCAGGCCGCGCACCGGCATTCGCCGCGCTTTGCGGCCGCGTTCGGGCTGGCCTTGCGCGAGGTGCTGCAATGAGCGCCGCCATGCTCGACGGTTTCAATCTTCTGCCGTATCGCGCGCGAAAACGCCGCGAAGTACGGCGTCAGCGGCTGGCGCTGCTCGGCGCGGTGACGCTGGCGGGCTGCGCGGCCGTCGGTGCCGTGGCCGGGTGGGATATGTTCGAGCGCGCTCGTCTGGACGAGCGACGCATGGCGCTGGAGGCGTCGCTGCGCACATCGGGCGCGCAGATCGACGAACATGCGCGGCTCGTTCGCGCCGAATCGGATCGGCGGCGCGCGCGTGAAGCCGCACAGCCTTTGGCCCTGCCGCGCGAGCGCTTTATCGCACTGCTCGAAGCGCTCGCGGACGCGCCGCTGCAACGCGGCGTCGCGCTTCAACGAGTGTCGCAGCGGACGAACGAAGTCGAGCTTGCCGCGCTCGCTCCCGATTCGCAGGCGGCCGCGCAATGGCTCAAGCGACTGGAACGCGTGCGCGGCGTGCAGGCGGTCGAAGTAGTCGAGATGAAGCGGCGCGCGGAACCGGCGCCGTCGGGCAAGCGCGGCGCGTTGCCAATTGTCGGAGAGCATTCCGCGCGCTTCGAGTTCGTCGCCCTCGTGCGATACGCGCCGGATCATTCGCGCGATGAAGCCGCGTTGCGTCAGGCGCGTCCGATGTTGACAGCGACGCAGGAGAAACGGCCATGAGCACGATTCCGATGAACTTCGCAGCGAAGACGCGTTCGCGCGGCGCGCCGTCCATCCTGCAGCCGCTCGACGAATGGTCGCGGCGCCGGACCGCGTGCGTTGCGATTGCGCTGGGTCTGCTCGTCTTCATGTTCGGTCTGCGAGCCTGGCGAACGTTCGACGCGAACCGGCTCGATGCGGGCCGAGTCGCGTGGGCGGCGACGCAAGCGAAGGTGCATGACGCGGGGCGCATCGCGGCGGAACTGCCCGATCTGCGAGCGCGGGCGGCGTCGGGCCGCATGGAGCCGGAGCACTGGAGCGCCGCCGACGCGTTGCGCGCCATCGCGGATCTGGCGGCGCAGAGCGGTCTGCGCGTTGCGGATATCGAGCCCGTTGCGGTCAAGGTCGGCGAGCCGAAGGTGGCTCAGCCGATGCCGGAGCGCGCACTCAGACTGCGCGCGGAAGGCGCCTTCCCCGAAATCCGACGCTTCCTGGAAGCGCTCGCCGGCCTGCCTCGGCTCGTCGTGCCGGAAAGCGTGCAGATCAAACGACAGCCGGGCACGCTCGTCATCGAAGCGACGCTGCGCATCTTCGAGACGCTGCCGGCGATATCGCCCGCCACGGCGTCGCGCGCCGATGCGTTCGTCGTCGATCCGTTCGGCAACGCGGACGCCTCGACGCAGGGCGGCGACATGCTGCTCGTGGGCACCTTCGTCGGACGCCGTCGCGCGATGGCGCTGTTGCAGAGCGGCCGCGATGTCGATGGCTTTGCGCCGGGGCAGAAGATCGGTGACGAATGGCTCGGGCGCGTCGTGCCGCGTGCGATCGAACTCGCTCGTACCGATGGCATTTCGCGCAAGCTGACATTCGCGGAGGATCGCACGTGAGCCAGTTCGCGAAGCTTTCACGCAGATTCGCGACAGCGGGCGCGGCCGTGCTGCTGGTCGCGCACGTGGCGCTCGCAGCCGAAAGCGCCGATGCGATCATCGCGCCCGTGCCGCCGCTGCCCGCATCGTTCGACGCACAGTCTGTCGATCCGCTCGTACCCGACGCGCCTGTCGTCCCTCAGAGCGCGGAAGCCGCCGCGCCCGAAAAGCCCGCAGCCGAAACAGCGGACGCACTGGAGGGTCCGCCGGTGCCTTTGCCGGAACTCGAACGATTGAGCCGCGCAAAGCACGACGGAAACGACGACGGCAAGCCGATCACCCTCGATCTCAAAAACGCCGACCTCAGCGCTGCGCTGCACGCATTTGCACGCTTCACGGGGCTGAACATCGTCGCGAGCGAAAAGGTGCGCGGACAGGTGTCGATGAATCTCGTAGCCGTGCCGTGGCGCCGCGCGTTCGACACGCTCCTCGAAGTCAACGGTCTCGCGATGGAGCAGCACGGCAACGTGATCTGGGTCGCGCCGCTCGCCGAACTCGCCGCCCGCGAGAAGCTGCGCTTCGAAGCGCATGCGCGCGCCGCGGATCTCGAACCGCTCGCGAGCCGTACGTTCGTGCTGCGCTATTCGCGCGCGGAAGACCTGCGCAAGATGCTGACCGGCTCGGGCAGTCAGCGCGTGCTGTCGAAACGCGGCTCCGCCATCGCCGATGCGCGCACGAACCTGCTCTTCGTCACCGACCTCGATGCGCGCGTCCGGCAGATCGCCGAGTTGATCGCGCTGATCGACAAGGCGACGCCGCAGGTGATGATCGAGGCGAAGATCGTGGAGGGCGAGGCGGGGCTGTCGCGCAATCTCGGCGTCAAGCTGGGCGTCGCGTCGCAGAACGATCCTTCGACCGGGTTGACGGGCGGCAAGGACGGTGTGGTATACGATCTGTCGGCGGGGCCGATCAACGGTTTCGACGCGGCGACCGCCGGGCTCACGTTGTTCGTCGCGCAGGCGACCCGGCTGCTCAATGTCGAACTGAGCGCGCTGGAAGCGGAAGGGCGCGGACAAATCGTATCGAGTCCGCGCGTCGTGACGGCGGACCGGATGAAGTCCATCGTCGAGCAGGGCATGGACGTGCCGTATCAGGCGAAGGTCGGCAATGGCGTGTCGGGCGTGCAGTTTCGGCGCGCAACGCTCAAACTGGAGGTTGAGCCGCAGATCACGCCGCATGGCCACGTCATTCTCGATCTCGACATCACGAAAGACAGCCTCGGCGAACAGACGGCGAACGGGCCGGCCATCCAGACCAAGCACGTCCAGACGCGCGTGGAGGTGGAAAACGGCGGCACCGTGGCGATCGGCGGCATTTATTCCGACGACGAGCGACAGGACACGACCGGCGTTCCGGGACTGTCGAAATTGCCAGTGATCGGCTGGCTGTTCCGTCACGACGCGCGGCGCAGCTCGAAGAGCGAACTCGTCATATTGATTACGCCGCGTGTGATCGCGCCGAGCGGCTGAACGCCGGCTCGCGGGCGGCGCGACTCGACAAAGCGGGCGGTTTGCCCTTAAGCTGCCGCACGAAGAAATTCGATACTGTAAAAGGATCCAGGTTGCAGGAAGGGCACGCGAACGCGAACATTTTTTTCGTCGGACTCATGGGGGCGGGTAAGACCACCGTGGGCCGTGCGGTTGCGCGCCGTCTGCAGCGCTCGTTCATCGACTCGGATCAGGAGATCGAAGCGCGCACGGGCGCCCGCATCCCGGTGATCTGGGAACTGGAAGGCGAGGCGGGTTTTCGTCAGCGCGAGGCGAACGTC
Organism: Caballeronia jiangsuensis; assembly: GCA_000648925.1. Classification (GTDB taxonomy): domain Bacteria; phylum Pseudomonadota; class Gammaproteobacteria; order Burkholderiales; family Burkholderiaceae; genus Caballeronia; species Caballeronia jiangsuensis. The sequence continues at coordinate 48,389 of JFHF01000037.1, read as the reverse complement.
ATCGACGAGCTTTCGCAGCGAAACGGCATCGTGCTCGCGACGGGCGGCGGCGCGGTGCTGCGGCCCGAGAATCGCGAACATCTGAAGAATCGCGGCATCGTCATATATCTGCGCGCCAATCCGCACGATCTCTGGCAGCGCACGCGGCGCGACAAGAATCGTCCGCTCCTGCAGACCGATGATCCGCGCGGCAAGCTCGAAGCACTCTTTCAGACGCGCGATCCGCTGTATCACGAATGCGCGCATTTCGTCGTGGAAACGGGGCGGCCGACCGTCAACGCGCTCGTCAATATGGTCCTGATGCAACTGGAGGTCGCCGGCGTCGTCAAGTCGGCTGAGTCATAATGTCCGCCATGATTACCCCAACGATCACCGTCAACGTCGAACTGGGCGAGCGCGCCTATCCCATTCATATCGGAGCGGGCCTGATCGGCCGCACGGAACTCTTCGCGCCGCATATCAAGGGCGCGTCCGTGGCGATCGTCACGAATTCCACCATCGATCCGCTCTACGGCGACCAGTTGCGCGCCGCGCTCGAACCGCTCGGCAAGAAAGTGACCACGGTGGTCCTGCCGGACGGTGAAGCGCACAAGAACTGGGAAACGCTCAACCAGATCTTCGATGCGCTGCTCACCGAACGCGCCGATCGCAAGACGACATTGATCGCACTCGGCGGCGGAGTCGTCGGCGACATGACCGGTTTCGCGGCGGCGAGTTACATGCGCGGCGTGCCGTTCATCCAGGTGCCGACCACGCTGCTTTCGCAAGTCGATTCGTCGGTCGGCGGCAAGACAGGCATCAATCATCCGCTCGGCAAGAACATGATCGGCGCGTTCTATCAGCCGCAAGCGGTCATCGCGGATATCGGCGCGCTGCACACGTTGCCGGAGCGCGAACTCGCGGCGGGCATCGCGGAAGTCATCAAGACCGCGGCCATCGCAGATGCCGAATTCTTCGAATGGATCGAAGCCAACATCGACGCGCTGAATCGCCGTGACGACGAAGCGCTCGCGCACGCCGTGAAGCGTTCGTGCGAGATCAAGGCGTCGGTCGTCGCGTCGGACGAGCGCGAAGGCGGCCGGCGCGCCATTCTCAATTTCGGCCACACCTTCGGCCACGCGATCGAAGCCGGCCTCGGCTACGGCGAATGGCTGCACGGCGAGGCGGTCGGTTGCGGCATGGTGATGGCGGCGGATCTGTCGGTGCGCCTCGGCAAGCTCGACGAAGCCGCGCGCCGGCGTCTCGTGCGTGTGATCGAAGCGGCGAAACTGCCCGTCACGGCACCACAACTCGGCGACGACCGCTATGTCGATCTGATGAAGATCGACAAGAAGGCCGAAGCCGGCGAGATCAAATTCATTCTGCTGACCCGCTTCGGCGCGACCGAGATCACGAGCGCGCCCGATCAAGCCGTGCGCGCGACGCTCGCAGCCAGCGTCTAATCCGCGCGAGCGGCGGCCAGAACCACGATTCGGAGCAGCCGGTGAGCGACAAAGAACAGCAACTTCCGCCGGGCATGCCGCCGACGCTCGCGTTCGAGGCGCATCTCGCGCCGTACGCCGCGCACGCGTCGCAATCGCGCGGGCGGCGTTTTGCCGAACCGCCGCCCGCGGCGCGCACGGAATTTCAGCGCGATCGCGATCGCATCGTGCATTCGACCGCGTTTCGCAGGCTCGAATACAAGACACAGGTCTTCGTCAATCACGAAGGCGATCTCTTCCGCACGCGCCTCACGCACAGTCTCGAAGTCGCGCAGATCGCGCGTTCGGTCGCGCGCAATCTGAGGCTGAACGAGGATCTCGTCGAAGCCATTTCGCTCGCGCACGATCTCGGTCACACACCGTTCGGTCACGCCGGACAGGACGCGCTGCACGAATGCATGCGCGACCACGGCGGCTTCGAACACAATCTGCAAAGCCTCGCGGTGGTCGATCAGCTCGAAGAGCATTACGGCGCGTTCAACGGCCTGAACCTCTGCTTCGAGACGCGCGAAGGCATCCTCAAACATTGCTCGCGCGAAAACGCGCGCAAGCTCGGCGAGCTCGGCGAGCGCTTTCTCACGGGGAAGCAGCCGTCGCTCGAAGCGCAGATCGCGAATGTCGCCGATGAAATCGCGTACAACAATCACGACGTGGACGACGGCCTGCGCTCCGGCCTCATCACGCTCGATCAGCTTTCCGAAGTGAGCCTCTGGCACACGCATTTCGATGCCGCGCGTGCCGACTACCCGGACATCGAGGGGCGCAGGCTCATCCACGAAACGATCCGCCGCATCATCAACACGCTGATCGTCGATCTGATCGAGGCAACGGGCCGCAATCTCGAACGCGTCGCGCCGCAATCGCTCGACGCCGTGCGCAATGCGCCGACGCTCGTCGCGCACAGCGATGAAGTCGCGGCGCAGGCGGCGCAACTCAAGCGCTTTCTGTTCAAGAACCTGTACCGGCACTACCGCGTGATGCGCATGGCCAACAAGGCGAAGCGCGTGGTGACGGGCCTCTTCGAAGCCTTCACCGACGATCCGCGTCTCTTGCCGCCCGCTTATCAGGCGCGCGGACCGGTGACGGAGGAATCCGCGAACGACGCGCCTTCATCGAGCCACGACAGCTCGCAGGCGCGGCTCATCGCGCATTACATCGCGGGCATGACCGATCGCTATGCATTGAAAGAGTATCAACGCCTGTTTGTCATCGACAACAACTAATATCGCGCGTTTCAAGCGCGAATCCTCGAAAGGAGACTCATCGATGAGCTGCAAGCCCCTGTTCCGCACGATCTCGGCCGCCGCCGTTCTGGCCTTCGGCGCCAGCACCGCGGCGCACGCCGCGACGGAAATCCAGTTCTGGCACGCGATGGAAGCCGCGCTGGGTGAACGCGTGAACGATATCGCCAACGACTTCAACAAGTCGCAGAGCGATTACAAGATCGTTCCCGTGTTCAAGGGCACGTATGACCAGGCGCTCGCGGCGGGCATCGCGGCGTATCGCAGCGGCAATGCGCCCGCGATCCTGCAGGTCTACGAAGTCGGCACCGCGACGATGATGCAGGCGAAGAAGGCCGTCATTCCGGTCTCCGATGTCTTCAAGCAGGCAGGCGTTCCGCTCGACGAAAAGGCGTTCGTGCCGACCATCGCCGGTTACTACAGCGACGCGAAGACCGGCCATCTTATCTCGATGCCGTTCAACAGCTCGACGCCCGTTCTCTACTACAACAAGGACGCGTTCAAGAAAGCCGGTCTCGATCCGAACCAGCCGCCGAAGACCTGGGCCGATGTCGAAGCCGACGCGAAGAAGCTGAAGGCCGCCGGTTATTCGTGCGGCTACTCGTCGGGCTGGCAAAGCTGGATTCAGCTCGAGAATTACAGCGCGTGGCATGCCGCGCCGTTCGCGACGAAGAACAACGGCTTCGACGGTCTCGACGCCAAGCTCGAATTCAACAAGCCGTTGCAGGTCGCGCACATCCAGTTCCTACAGAACATGGCGAAGGAAGGCACGTTCACATATGTCGGCCGCAAGGACGAGCCCGTGTCGAAGTTCTATAGCGGCGACTGCGGCATCATCACGAACTCGTCGGGCTCGCGCGCGACCATCGCCAAGTTCGCGAAGTTCGATTACGGCGTCGGCATGATGCCCTACGACGCGAGCGTGAAGGGCGCGCCCCAGAACGCGATCATTGGCGGCGCGAGTCTGTGGGTGTTGTCGGGCAAGGACCCGGCTGCCTACAAGGGCGTCGCGAAATTCCTCGCGTATCTTTCGACGCCGGAAGTGGCGGCGAAGTGGCATCAGGACACGGGCTATCTGCCGGTCACGCAGGCCGCGTATGAGCTCACGCAGAAACAGGGCTTCTACGACAAGAATCCCGGCGCGGACATCGCGATCAAGCAGATGCTGAACAAGCCGCCGCTGCCCTACACCAAGGGCCTGCGTCTGGGCAACATGCCGCAGATCCGCACGATCGTCGATGAAGAACTGGAGCAGGTCTGGGCGGAGAAGAAGACGCCGCAGCAAGCGCTCGACGCGTCGGTGCAACGCGGCGACGAACTGCTGCGCCGCTTCGAGAAGACCGGCAACTAAAACGCGTGCGCCCGCGTTCATCGCGGGCGCTTCCGTTCGGGACATCAACGCATGGAAAAACGGTCTCGTTTCGATACGAGCGTCTTGCCGTATCTGCTCGTCGCGCCGCAGCTCGCGATCACCGCGCTGTTCTTTCTGTGGCCGGCCGGTGAAGCGCTCTGGCAGGCCACGCAGAGTCAGGACGCGTTCGGCACGTCGAGCGAGTTCGTCGGGCTGGCGAACTTCAGGCAGTTGTTCGCCGATCCGCTCTATCTCTCGTCGTTCAACACGACGATGATCTTCTGCTCGCTCGTCACCGTGTCGGGCCTCGTGATCTCGCTGCTGCTCGCCGCCTGCGCCGATCGCGTGACGCGCGGCGCGAAGGCATATCAGACGCTGCTCATCTGGCCGTACGCGGTTGCGCCCGCGATCGCCGCCGTGCTGTGGTCGTTTCTGTTCAACCCGAGCATCGGGCTCGTGACGTATGCGCTCGCGAAGCAGGGCATCGTCTGGAATCACGCGCTCAATGGCACGCAGGCGATGTTCCTCGTCGTGCTCGCGTCGGTGTGGAAGCAGGTCAGCTACAACTTCCTGTTCTTCTACGCGGGCCTCCAGGCGATCCCGCAATCGCTGATCGAAGCCGCGGCCATCGACGGCGCCGGCCCCGTGCGACGCTTCTTCGGCATCGCGCTGCCGCTCTTGTCGCCGACGTCTTTCTTCCTGCTCGTCGTGAACCTCGTCTACGCGTTCTTCGATACCTTCCCGGTCATCGATGCCGCCACCGGCGGCGGCCCCGCGCAATCGACCAAGACGCTCATCTACAAGATCTTCGCGGAAGGCTTTCAGGGACTCGATATCGGCAGCTCGGGCGCGCAGTCGGTCGTGCTGATGGTGATCGTCGTCGCGTTGACGGTGATCCAGTTCCGCTTCGTCGAACGCAGGGTGCAATACTCATGATCGAAAACCGTCGCGGCTTCGATATCTTCTGTCACGCGGTGCTTCTGCTCGGCGTCGTGCTGATCGTGTTTCCGGTGTACGTCGCGTTCTGCGCGGCCACGATGAATTCGAAGGAAGTGTTCAGCGTGCCGCTCTCGCTGATTCCGAGCACGCATCTCTTAGAGAACGTCGCGAATATCTGGACGCACGGCAGCGGCAATGCGGCGGCGCCGTTCGGTCTCATGCTGATGAACAGCCTCGTGATGGCGCTCGTGATTTCGATCGGCAAGATCGCGGTGTCGATCGTCTCCGCGTACGCGATCGTGTTCTTCCGCTTTCCGCTGAAAAATCTCGCGTTCTGGCTGATCTTCATCACGCTGATGCTGCCCGTCGAAGTGCGCATCTTCCCGACGGTGCAGGTCGTCTCGTCGATGCATCTGTCGAACACGTACGCGGGATTGACGCTGCCGCTGATCGCATCCGCGACGGCGACGTTTCTCTTCCGCCAGTTCTTCATGACGCTGCCCGACGAGCTGATGGAAGCGGCGCGCATCGACGGCGCGGGTCCGCTGCGATTCTTCTGGGACGTCGTGCTGCCGCTTTCGAAGACGAACATCGCGGCGCTCTTCGTCATCACGTTCATCTACGGCTGGAATCAGTATCTCTGGCCGATTCTCATTACCAACGAAGTGTCGCTGCAGACGGCGGTGGTCGGCATCAAGAGCATGATCGCGTCGGGCGATACCGCGACCGAATGGCATCTGGTGATGACGGCGACGCTGCTCGCGATGCTGCCGCCGCTCGCGGTCGTGCTGACGATGCAGCGCTGGTTCGTGCGCGGACTCGTGGACTCAGAGAAATAACGGAGAAGGCTGATCGATGGCCGCATTGAATCTCAAAGGCGTAAAGAAAACGTACGACGGCTCGAATTACGTGCTTCACGGCATCGATGTCGCGGTCGAGGACGGCGAGTTCGTCGTGATGGTCGGCCCGTCCGGTTGCGGAAAATCGACGCTGCTGCGCATGGTCGCGGGACTCGAGAGTGTGTCGGAAGGCGCGATCGAAATTGGCGGCAAGGTCGTGAACAAACTGGAGCCGAAGGATCGCGATATCGCGATGGTCTTTCAGAACTACGCACTTTATCCGCACATGAGCGTCGCGCAGAATATGGCGTATGCGCTGAAGATCGGCGGCGCGGACCGGAAGACCATCGAGGCCCGCGTCTCCAATGCCGCGCGCATACTGGAGCTCGAACATCTGCTCGCGCGCAAGCCGCGCGAACTGTCGGGCGGGCAGCGGCAGCGCGTCGCGATGGGCCGCGCGATCGTGCGCGAGCCGGCGGTGTTTCTATTCGACGAACCGCTTTCGAATCTCGACGCCAAACTGCGTGTGCAGATGCGCCTCGAAATTCAGCGCCTGCACGCGCGGCTCGCGACCACAAGCCTGTATGTCACGCATGACCAGATCGAAGCCATGACGCTCGCGCAGCGCGTCATCGTGATGAACAAGGGCCACGCCGAGCAGATCGGCGCGCCGACTGAAGTGTACGAGCGGCCGGCGACGGTATTCGTCGCGAGCTTCATCGGCTCGCCGGCGATGAATCTGCTGGGAGGCAAGCTGTCCGAAGACGGCGCGACTTTTATCGTTGCAGGCGACGGACCTGCATTGCCCGTATCCAATGTGAATAGCGCGATGCATGGACGCGAGTGGATCGTCGGCATTCGTCCGGAGCATATGACGCCCGGCAACGTCGATGCACCGAGCGCGACGCTCGAAGTCGATTCGGCCGAACTGCTCGGCGCGGACAATCTCGCCCACGGCAAATGGGGCAAGCACGACGTGGCGGCGCGCTTGCCGCACGAGCATCGTCCGCAGCGCGGCGAGCGGCTCAGCGTGTCGCTGCCCGCGCGGCATCTGCATTTCTTCGATCCGGCGTCGGGACTTCGCACCAATTGAATGGAGCACACGCGATGAGAACCTGGCCCTATCCCGCGATCGTCGCGCATCGCGGCGGCGGCAAGCTCGCGCCGGAGAACACGCTGGAGGCGATCGACGTGGGCGCGCGCTTCGGTCACAAGATGATCGAATTCGACGCGAAAGTCTCCGCCGACGATATCGTCTTCCTGCTGCACGACGACGCGGTGGACCGCACGTCGAACGGGCGCGGCGCGGCGAAAGCGATGACCTACGCGCAACTGCGCGCGCTCGATGCGGGCACATGGTTCAGCGCCGAGTTCGCCGATGCGCACATGCCGACACTCGCGCAAGTGTATGAACGATGCGCGAAGCTTGGCCTTGCCGCGAACATCGAGATCAAGCCGAGTCAGGGGCGCGACGTGGAAACAGGCGTGCTCGTCGCGCGCGAGGCGGCGCGTTTGTGGGCGGATGCCGAAACTGCGCCGCTGTTGTCATCGTTTTCATACGCGGCACTCGAAGCCGCACGCGATGTCGCACCGAATCTGCCGCGCGGCATGCTGTATGAGCGCGTTCCGGAAAACTGGCGCGCGCAGACTTCGGCGCTATCGTGCGTGTCGCTGCACGCGAATCATCGCGCGCTCGATGAAACGCTCGTCGAGCAAATCAAGGATGCAGGCTTGCGCATCCTCGCCTACACGGTGAACGATCCGGCGCGCGCGCGTCTGCTCGCGCAATGGGGCGTCGACGCGATCTGTACGGATCGCATCGACATCATTGGCGCGGATTTTCTGGAAGCGTCGTCCGACTGAAACGTCAGCGCACACGCGCGAGCAACACGCCCGCGACAAGCGCCAACCCGCCGACGAGCGCGATCGTCTGCCAGGGCTTTTCGTGAAGATAGGCGTCCGCGTCTCCAAACGCAGCGCCGGCGCGCTCGCGGAGTGCCGCGTGGGTATCGTTCAGACGTGCACGGGCATTGTCGAGACGTTCGCTGATCTGCGCGCGCAACGCAGCGGCATCGGCTGAGGTGCCTTCGGACAGCGTGCTTTCGAGTTCGCTGAGAAGCGTGCGGAGTTCCGAGCCGATATCCTCGGCCGCTTCACGGCCATGGCGCGCCATGCGGCGTGCGCGGCGGCTCGTCGTGCTCCATGAATCTCCGATGGCGTCTCGCGTATTAGGCAGTGCGTTCATAGATCGCTCCGATGGATGAGTCGTGGATAGCCCGCCCGAGATGGCGGGAAACTCATCATGCAGCAAATTCGATGCCGGTGCCTCGACGTTGCGCAACGCATCGGTAAGCGCGACCGTGATCGATCTTGCGCTCGCGTTCACACGTAAGAACTGCATGCGATTTCTTCAATCGAAGGTCACATTTACAAGCACGCGCAAAACAAAACGCCGACACGAGTTAATCATGCCGGCGTTTTCTTTCTTTTCAACAATCACGCTTATATCGACGTTACATGCCGATGCGCAGTTTGACTTTAGAAACGATAGCCAACGCGCAAATATGTGACGATCGGGTTGAGCGTGATTTTCGCTTGCGACTGGACATTGAGCGTGCCGACAGGCGTTTGAGCCTGCGTGTTCAGCTTTGCCGTGGCCTTCAAAGGAATGAACGACACCGAAAATCCGGCAAACCAGTGTTCTGTGAAATTGTAAGTCGCACCGACGTTAAACACGGGCGCCCACGAACTATCCGTGTCGACTGTGGTCGGACCATGCAGGACGGAGCCTTCGAATTGCTGATTCGTGATCTGGGCGTCGGTGAACCAGGTGCGCGTCACACCAAGACCGACGAACGGACGGAACTTCGCCGTAGGAGCATTGAAGAAGTATTTGAACAGCAGCGTCGGGCTCCATTGCTTCGCGCTACCGAGCTTGCCGTACTGCGAGAAGCTGCCTGTGCCTTCGAGATCGAACGTGGGCGGCACGCCCATTTCGAGTTCCGCTGCGATGTGGTCGGTAGCGAAGTAGCCGAATGTGAAGCCGGCCGTGTCAGCGCTCGAAATGCCGGCGCCGGTGCCGGGAACATCGATATTGACCGGAGATCCGCCTACACTGGTTTCTTTGAGCGGACCACTGCTGTCTTGCGGGGCAAAGTGAAACCAGCCTGCTGTTGCATAGAAGGACCCAGCAGATTGCGCATGTGCCGCGGTAGACACACACGCTAATGCCGCGATCCCCGTGATGACTTGTTTTATTTTCAATTTGTGCTCCTCCAAAAAAGCACGCTCATTATGAACACAACATTTCACATTAACCATAGCGATGCCGTAGAGCATTTTCCCTAGGGCAAAGAGCGGCTTTGGGGCCTCGTTGCACGGCACTTGCATGTGTTTGTCCGCGCTACCGTAACGGCTCCGAAAGGCCCCCGATTGGGGTAACACAAATGCGACCAACGGAATATCCAGAATGGCACGGCTTGCACGACTCTACGTTCCCGAACAGCCGCAGCATGTCATCCTGCGTGGTCTCGACCAACAACCCGCCTTCGTCGACGACCAGGACTACGAGCTCTTCATCGACTGCTTGAGGACTGCTTCACGTGATCATCACCTTTCCATCCACGCCTACGCGCTGATGCCGCAAGCGGTGCATCTGCTCGTCACGCCTCGCGACGAGTCCAGCTTGCCCAAAGCGATGCAGGCAGTAGGACGTCGTTACGTAGCGCACTTCAATCGCCGTTACACGCGACGCGGCACTCTGTGGGAAGGCCGCTATCGTGCCACGGTCATCGAGGGCGAACGTTACTTTTTGCTCGCCACACGTGTCGTCGAAATGGCGCCAGTGCGCGCGCAACTCGTCGCGGCGCCGCAGGACTACAAGTGGTCCAGCTTCCGTCATCACATCGGGCTCACCCTGGATGGGCTGATCACCGACCACCCGCTCTTCTGGTCGCTCGGCAACACGCCGTTCGAACGCCAGCACGCCTATAAGGAATTGTGCGAGCAACCGCTCGACGAGCGCGAAGCCAACCGTCTCCTGCAAGCGACACTCAAAGGCTGGGTGCTGGGCAGCGATGCCTATCGCGAATGGGCATCGCATGCTGCCAACCGACGGGTGTCGCCGCTGCCGCGCGGACGTCCGCGCAAGATCCGCGAAACCCCACAAACCCAATAACGGCGCGCCACGGCAAACCTGAAGCAGAAATGAAACGGCGTCTCGAAATTTCGGGGATCGCCGTTTCTTTTTCGTCAACAGTGATGCGCCCCTAATATATCGGTGCGTGTTTGCACCATATCGATAATTGGTGCCATATCATCAAGTTTTATTTGCCATCTTTTTGATTCGTCGCGTATATTTCGATTTCCGGCGATTGCCGCGGTGCAGCGTGCCGCGCACGACCGTGCTTCGTGACGCTTTCCAAGTTGAAAAAACGGTCGCAAGCGACAAGAAAATGGTTCAACGGCCGAGTCGGCCCCTCACAGTAGAGACGGTGTCCCCATGAACGATCATCAGCAACCGGCAGCCGGTTCGCTTCCCGCCGCGCAGGGCATGTATGACCCTGCGAACGAGCATGACGCCTGCGGCGTCGGCTTTGTCGCCCATATCAAGGGGAAAAAGAGCCACGAGATCATTCAGCAGGGTCTCAAGATTCTCGAAAATCTCGATCACCGTGGCGCGGTCGGCGCGGATCCGCTGATGGGCGACGGCGCCGGCATCCTGATCCAGGTGCCGGACGGCTTCTATCGCGAAGAAATGGCCAAGCAGGGCGTGACGTTGCCGCCGGCTGGCGAGTACGGCGTCGGCATGATCTTTCTGCCGAAGGAGCACGCGTCGCGTCTCGCGTGCGAGCAGGAACTGGAGCGCACGGTCAAGGCCGAAGGCCAGGTGGTGCTCGGCTGGCGTGACGTGCCCGTCGATTCCAACATGCCGATTTCGCCGACCGTGAAGGCGAGCGAGCCGCTGATCCGCCAGATCTTCATCGGCCGCGGCAAGGACATCGTCGTGACGGACGCGCTCGAGCGCAAGCTCTACATCATCCGCAAGACGGCGAGCCATCGCATTCAGGCGCTCAAGCTCAAGCACGGCAAGGAATACTTCGTGCCGTCGATGTCGTCGCGCACCGTCGTCTACAAGGGTCTGCTGCTGGCGGGTCAGGTCGGCGTGTACTACCGCGACCTGCAGGACGAGCGTGTCGTGTCGGCGCTCGCGCTCGTGCACCAGCGCTTCTCGACCAACACGTTCCCGGCGTGGGAACTCGCGCACCCGTATCGCATGATCGCGCACAACGGTGAAATCAACACCGTGAAGGGCAACGTCAACTGGCTGAACGCGCGGACCGGCGCAATCGCGTCCTACGTGCTCGGCGACGATCTGCCGAAGCTCTGGCCGCTGATCTATCCGGGCCAGTCGGACACGGCGTCGTTCGACAACTGTCTCGAACTGCTCGTGATGGCCGGCTACCCGCTCGTCCACGCGATGATGATGATGATCCCGGAAGCGTGGGAACAGCACACACTGATGGACGACAACCGCCGCGCGTTCTACGAATACCACGCCGCGATGATGGAACCGTGGGACGGTCCCGCCGCGATCGCGTTCACGGACGGCCGCCAGATCGGCGCGACGCTGGACCGTAACGGTCTGCGTCCGGCGCGCTATCTCGTCACCGACGACGATCTCGTGATCCTCGCGTCGGAGTCCGGCGTGCTGCCCATTCCCGAATCGAAGATCGTCAAGAAGTGGCGTCTGCAGCCGGGCAAGATGTTCCTGATCGACATGGAGCAGGGCCGCATCATCGAGGACAAGGAGCTCAAGGACAACCTGTCCAACGCGAAGCCGTACAAGAGCTGGATCGACGCCGTGCGCATCAAGCTCGACGAAATCGAGCCGAAGGCCGAAGACGTCGAAACGCAACGCCGCGAAGCCGCCGCGCTGCTCGATCGCCAGCAGGCGTTCGGCTACACGCAGGAGGACCTCAAGTTCCTGATGGCGCCGATGGCGCAGTCGGGCGAAGAGGCCGTCGGCTCGATGGGCAACGACTCGCCGCTCGCGGTCATGTCCAACAAGAGCAAGACGCTCTACAACTACTTCAAGCAGTTGTTCGCGCAAGTGACGAACCCGCCGATCGACCCGATCCGCGAGAACATGGTGATGTCGCTGAACTCGTTCATCGGACCGAAGCCGAACCTGCTCGACACGACCAACATCAACCCGACGATGCGCCTCGAAGTGTCGCAGCCCGTGCTCGACTTCAAGGACATCGCGAAGATCCGCGCGATCGACAAGTACACCGGCGGCAAGTTCAGCTCGTACGAACTGAACATCTGCTATCCGGTGGCGTGGGGCAAGGAAGGTATCGAGGCGCGCATCGCGTCGCTGTGCGCTGAAGCGGTCGATGCCGTGAAGTCCGGCTACAACATCCTGATCGTGTCCGATCGCAAGATGGACCGCGATAACGTCGGGATTCCGGCGCTGCTCGCCACGTCCGCGATCCACTCGCATCTCGTCGCGCACGGTCTGCGCACGAGCACGGGTCTCGTCGTGGAAACGGGCTCGGCGCGCGAGACGCATCACTTCGCGCTGCTCGCGGGCTACGGCGCGGAAGCCGTTCACCCGTACCTCGCGCTCGAAACGCTCGCCAACATGGCCGACGGCCTGAAGGGCGACCTCTCGGCCGACAAGGTCATCTACAACTTCACGAAGGCGGTCGGCAAGGGCCTGTTGAAGGTCATGTCGAAGATGGGCATTTCGACGTACATGTCCTACACCGGCGCGCAGATTTTCGAAGGCGTCGGCCTCTCGTCGGAACTGGTCGAGAAGTACTTCCGGGGCACGGCGACCAAGGTCGGCGGCATCGGCCTTTTCGAAGTGGCGGAAGAAGCGATCCACCTGCATCGCGACGCATTCGGCGACAACCCGGTCCTCGCGAACATGCTCGACGCGGGCGGCGAGTATGCGTACCGCGTGCGCGGCGAAGAGCACATGTGGACGCCTGACGCGATCGCCAAACTGCAGCACTCGGCGCGCAGCAACTCGTATCAGACGTACAAGGAATACGCGCACATCATCAACGACCAGACGAAGCGTCACATGACGTTCCGTGGCCTGTTCGAGTTCAAGGTCGAGCCGACGAAGGCGATTCCGCTCGACGAAGTCGAATCGGCGAAGGACATCGTCAAGCGCTTTGCAACGGGCGCGATGTCGCTCGGCTCGATCAGCACGGAAGCGCACGCCACGCTGGCTGTCGCGATGAACCGCATCGGCGGCAAGTCGAACACCGGCGAAGGCGGCGAGGACGAAACGCGTTATCGCAACGAACTGCGCGGCATTCCGATCAAGAACGGCGACACGCTGCAATCGATCATCGGCAAGGAAGTCGTCAGCGACATCCCGCTGAAAGACGGCGATTCGCTGCGCTCGAAGATCAAGCAGGTCGCGTCCGGGCGTTTCGGCGTGACGGCGGAATATCTGTCGTCGGCGGATCAGATCCAGATCAAGATGGCGCAGGGCGCGAAGCCGGGCGAAGGCGGTCAGTTGCCGGGCCACAAGGTTTCCGAGTACATCGGCAAGCTGCGTTATTCGGTGCCGGGCGTCGGCCTGATTTCGCCGCCGCCGCACCACGACATCTATTCGATCGAAGACCTGGCGCAGCTCATTCACGATCTGAAGAACGTGAATTCGGCGTCGAGCATTTCGGTGAAGCTGGTGTCGGAAGTCGGCGTCGGCACGGTTGCCGCTGGTGTCGCGAAGGCGAAGGCGGATCACGTCGTGATCGCGGGTCATGACGGCGGCACGGGCGCATCGCCGCTGTCGTCGCTGAAGCACGCGGGCACGCCGTGGGAGCTCGGCCTCGCCGAAACCCAGCAGACGCTCGTGCTGAACCGCCTGCGCGGCCGGATCCGCGTGCAGGCCGACGGTCAGATGAAGACCGGCCGCGATGTCGTGATCGGCGCGCTGCTCGGCGCGGACGAATTCGGCTTCGCGACGGCGCCGCTCGTCGTCGAAGGCTGCATCATGATGCGCAAGTGCCATCTGAACACGTGCCCGGTCGGCGTCGCGACGCAGGACCCGGTGCTGCGCGCGAAGTTCTCCGGCCAGCCGGAGCACGTCGTCAACTTCTTCTTCTTCGTCGCTGAAGAAGTGCGCGAGATCATGGCGCAGTTCGGCATCCGCAAGTTCGACGATCTGATCGGCCGCGTCGATCTGCTCGACATGAAGAAGGGCATCGAGCACTGGAAGGCGAAGGGTCTCGACTTCTCGCGCATCTTCTATCAGGTGCCGGTCGGCGAAGACGTCGCGCGCAAGCATGTCGACGTGCAGGATCACGGTCTCGACAAGGCGCTCGATCACGTGCTGATCGAGAAGTCGAAGGCGGCGATCGAGAAGGGCGAACATGTGTCGTTCATCCAGCCGGTGCGCAACGTGAACCGCACGGTCGGCGCGATGCTGTCCGGTCTGATCGCGAAGAAGCACGGTCACGACGGCCTGCCCGACGACTCGATCCACATCCAGTTGAAGGGCACGGCGGGCCAGAGCTTCGGCGCGTTCCTGGCGAAGGGCGTCACGCTGGACCTCGTCGGCGACGGCAACGACTATGTCGGCAAGGGCCTGTCGGGCGGGCGCATCATCATTCGCCCGACGAACGACTTCCGCGGCAAGTCCGAGGAAAACATCATCTGCGGCAACACGGTGATGTATGGCGCGATCGAAGGCGAATCGTATTTCCGCGGCGTCGCGGGCGAGCGCTTCTGCGTGCGTAACTCGGGCGCGACGGCGGTCGTCGAAGGCACCGGCGATCACGGCTGCGAGTACATGACGGGCGGCACGGTGGTCGTGCTCGGCGAGACGGGCCGCAACTTCGCGGCGGGCATGTCGGGCGGCATCGCATTCGTGTACGACCCGGACGGCACGTTCGCCGGCAAGTGCAACAAGTCGATGGTCGCGCTCGATCCGGTGCTGCAGCAGGCCGAACAGGAGCGCACGGTGGATCGCGCGCTGTGGCACACCGGCAAGACCGACGAAGCGCTGCTCAAGGGCTTGATCGAGCGTCACTTCCAGTTCACCGGTTCGCCGCGTGCGAAGTCGCTGCTCGAGAACTGGGATTCGGCTCGCCGTCAGTTCGTCAAGGTGTTCCCGACCGAGTACAAGCGCGCGCTCACCGAGCTCGGCGCGAAGAAGTCGAAGGACGCCATCGCGGCTTAAGGCCCGAATCGCAACGTTTAGAAAGGCTCTCCGGTGCGTGTGCATCGGGGAGCGCGATCCTCACCAAATACAGAGAAAGAAATGGGCAAGGCAACCGGTTTTCTCGAATTCGAACGCCGCCACGAGGCGTACGAAGCACCGCTGACCCGCGTCAAGCATTACAAGGAATTCGTCGCCGCGCTGACGGATGAAGACGCCAAGGTTCAAGGCGCGCGCTGCATGGATTGCGGCATTCCGTTCTGCAACAACGGCTGCCCGGTCAACAACATCATTCCGGACTTCAACGATCTCGTGTTCCAGCAGGACTGGAAGAGCGCGATCAACGTGCTGCATTCGACGAACAACTTCCCGGAATTCACGGGCCGCATCTGTCCGGCGCCGTGCGAAGCGGCGTGCACGCTCGGCATCAACGACGATCCGGTCGGCATCAAGTCGATCGAGCACGCGATCATCGACAAGGCGTTCGCCGAAGGCTGGGTCGTGCCGCAGCCGCCGAAGCACAAGACGGGCAAGAAGGTCGCTGTCGTCGGTTCCGGTCCTGCGGGACTCGCGGCCGCGCAACAGCTCGGGCGCGCGGGGCATGAAGTCGTCGTGTTCGAGAAGAACGATCGCATCGGCGGTCTGCTGCGTTACGGCATTCCCGACTTCAAGCTGGAGAAGTGGCTGATCGACCGTCGTATGCGTCAGATGGAAGCCGAAGGCGTGTCGTTCCGCACGAACGTGTTCATCGGCAAGGACGCGTTGCCGGCGTACATCGGCAACACGGCGAAGGAAACGGTCACGCCGGACGAGCTGAAGGAACAGTTCGACGCGGTCGTGATCGCGGGCGGCTCGGAAACGCCGCGCGATTTGCCGGTGCCTGGCCGCGAGCTGGAAGGCATCTACTATGCGATGGAATTCCTGCCGCAGCAAAACAAGGTCAACGCCGGCGACAAGCTGACGGATCAACTGCTGGCGAAGGGCAAGCATGTCGTCGTGATCGGCGGCGGCGATACGGGTTCGGACTGTGTGGGCACGTCGAATCGTCATGGCGCGAAGAGCGTGGCGCAGTTCGAACTGCTCGCGCAACCGCCCGAGGAAGAAAACAAGCCGCTCGTGTGGCCGTATTGGCCGATCAAGCTGCGCACGTCGTCGTCGCATGAAGAGGGTTGCGATCGCGACTGGTCGGTGGCGACGAAGCGCTTCGAAGGCAAGAACGGCAAGGTCGAGAAGCTGATCGCGGTGCGCGTCGAGTGGAAGGGCGGCAAGATGCAGGAAGTGCCGAATTCCGAATTCGAACTGAAGGCCGACCTCGTGCTGCTCGCGATGGGTTTCACCCAGCCGGTGTCGCCGGTGCTGGAGGCGTTCGGCGTCGAGAAGGATGCGCGCGGGAACGTGCGCGCGGCGACCGAAGGCGACAAGGCGTATTACACGTCGGCGGACAAGGTGTTCACGGCGGGCGATATGCGCCGTGGTCAGTCGCTGGTTGTGTGGGCGATTCGCGAAGGACGTCAGTGTGCGCGCTCGGTGGATGCGTATCTGATGGGGTCGAGCGAGTTGCCGCGGTAGGTTTCGGCGATGCTTGATGAAAAGGCCACGCAGTTGCGTGGCCTTTTTTGCGTCTACGCGGCGCGCATCCGATGATGAATCTTCTTTGCGAGCGCTGCCTTTGCGTCGATCGAATCGACCATGTCGTTGGCCGCGTTCATCAAACGGCGCAGATCGCTGCTCGGAATCGCGCTCGCGTCCTGGAACACAACGATCGAATCGAAGCGCTCGATGTACTGGTCGATGTGCTGAAGCACGATGGTCGCGAGCCGCGCGCGCTCCTGGCTCGCCACGCCGAAGACGAAGAGCGGTGTGCGTGTGCCCTTGAGCGAAAAGTCGATGGGATAGTCGACGGCGTCGGGGACTTCCGGCGCCAGATAGTTTTCGACGATATTGTCGGCGCCGACGATTTCGGTCAGATTCAGCTTCAGATCGTCGAAGAACGTCGATGCGACGCGCGCCTTGCTCCAGCTTCTGAGGTCGTTGACGCGAAGCATCGCTTGTCCATAGCGAAGCAGCGAAATGCCGAGAAACTGTTCATCCGATTCGGACACGATTTGCCCGTCATCGGCGAGTCGCGCGCCGTACTCTGCGAGCATCTTGTCGAGCAGCACGCGGCGCGGTCCGCGCATCAGGGCGGAAGTGTCCGAATCGTATGAGATACGCATGAGCGTGGAGCCGGCGTCCTCGATTCGCCACCCGCCCATCGTCTGCCGAAGCCATACGGTCACATAGTCGCCGTCGGGTTCGAGTAGCGGCATGGAGAGTCGCAGGGCATCGCCATCTTGTGCGACGTCGAGTTCGGAGCACCACGATTCGCACAGCAGTCGCCTCACGGCGTCCGGAGTGTTGTGCAGCATGTCAGAACTCGAGTTCAGGTTGAAAAGGGTTGTGCTCAGGCGACGCGATACCGCAATCGCGGCACAGACAGTGGAACGCGCCTTCGACGCAATTGTAGTCGGAGACTGATTCAGCGTATCCATCCGCGTCGAGACCCGCGGCGATGTATCGACGGGTGGCGAGATGCCTGTGGCAAGCAGCCGGAACCTTCGTGCGCTCGAGAACGTTTCTGTGTGGGTGATACGGGCCGTTGTAGCGCGCAAGGATCAGTGTGGCTTCCGGGGCCCAGACGCGCGCGAGTCCTACCGAGAACACGGTTTGGTTTGTTGCCGAGACGCGAAGAAAGAGCCGATACGTTTGCGTCGCATCGCGCGCGTCGTGAAGCGAGAAGTTCTTCTCTCGATGCGCGCCTTTCGGCACCCACCGCGCGCGCGGATTGACGATGATCTTCGGCGTGCGTCGCATTGCTTCGAGATCCTCGTCGGTCAAGAGCTGAAAGTCCATTTGCTGTCCATGTGCCTGGTACACGCGACAGTCTAGGACGCAGCAAGTCGATCGAATCAGCCCTATCGACAAATAAGAAAAACCGCACCGGATTGCTCGCGGTGCGGTTCTTCGAGCCATCGATGCCAGGACCTCAAGCCTCCGCCATCGCCCTCTCGATCTCGATCTTGTAATCATGGAACATCGCCACCGACTCGCGATGCGCCACGCTCAGAATCGCCGCTTTCGGCAGCCGCTCGACGAGCGTGTTGTAGATATGCAGCTCGTTTTCCGCGTCGAGCGCGCTGGTGGCTTCATCGAGGAACACGAAGTCCGGCTTGTGCAGCAGCACGCGCGCCGCGGCGAGACGCTGTTGCTCGCCCGGCGACAGACTCCGCGCCCAGTGCGCGCTTTCCTCCAGCCGGTCCGCATACGCTTCGAGATTGCACAGACGCAGCGCTTCGCGCGATTCGTCATCGCTGAACGTGCCGCCGGGCGACGGATACGACAGCGCCGCGCGCAGCGTCCCGATCGGCAGATAGCTCATCTGCGGGATGAACATCATCTTTGCGTCGACGGGTGCGTCGATGGTGCCGTCGCCGAACGGCCACAACCCGGCCAGCGCGCGCATCAACGTGCTCTTGCCCGACCCGGACGGCCCGACGACGAGCCAGCGCGAGCCTGGCTCGATCGACACGTTCGCCACGCGCGAGAGCGGCGTGCCGTTGGGCAGCGCGAGTATCAGGCCGTTCGTCGTGAGCGAAGGCGTGCTCGTGTAATGCAGGTTGATGCCGCCGTGTTCCGTCGCCGGCGACGTTTCCTCGCGGATATGGGTCGAGCGCATCACGCGTTTGAATTCGCGCAGACGGTTGACGGTAGCGCGCCATTCGACCAACGTCGAATAACTATTGATGAACCATGAGAACGAATCGCTGACCGTGCCGAACGCCGATGAAATCTGCATCAGCACGCCAAACGAAAACGCGCCCGCGAAGTAGCGCGGCGCGGCGACCATGATCGGAAAGATGATCGCGATCTGCCCGTAGAAGCTCAACACGAAGGTCATGCGCTTCGTGTACTTCATGATGAGCCACCAGTTGTCGCGAATGCGCTGGAAGATGGTCTTTGCGTTGGCGGTCTCGGTGGAGATGCCGTCGTAGAACGCGATCTGCTCGGCGTTTTCGCGCACGCGAATCAGCCCGAAGCGAAAATCCGCTTCCACTTTCTGCTGCTGATAATTGATCGACACGAGCGGATGGCCGACCTTCTGGATGATCAGCGAGCCGAGAATCGCGTAGAGCGCGGCGGCCCACACCATGTAGCCCGGAATCGTGATCGGTGTGCCGCCAAGCGAAAACGTGAGCGCGCCCGCGATGGTCCAGAGAATCGTGATGAAGGTGACGAGCGTGACGAGCGTCGAAAGCAGGTCGAGCGACAGCGAAAGCGTGGTGGTGGCGAAGGACTGGAGGTCGTCGGAAATACGCTGGTCGGGGTTGTCGGCGAGGCGATCGCGCTCGATGCGGTAGAACGCCTTGTCGCCGAGCCATTGCTCCAGAAACCGGTTGGTGAGCCACTGCCGCCAGCGGAACGCGAGCATCTGCCGCAGATAGCGCCCGTACACCGCGAGCAGGATGTACGCGAACGCGAGGCCCGTGAAGATGAGCAGCAGATGCGGGAAGTCCTTGACGTTCTTGTTCTGCAGCGCGTTGTAGAAGTCGGCGTTCCAGCTGTTGAGCCGGACGTTGATCCACACGACCGTCATGTTGATCGCGATGATCGCGACGAGCAGGCCCCACGCGAAACCGCGCTCGTCCGAGACCCAGTAGGGCTTGATGAGGCTCCAGGCCGAGACTTCGTCGGCCTTCTGTTGCGTGCTTTCGGTACGAGTGTTGGTCATGAGCTTCCTGCTGATGCGCCCCGTGGCGCCCGATTGTGACGTCCGCGGCCGGGCCGCGCGCGGCGTTTTCCGGCCCCGTAAATTGTTCCGGGATTCTCTTAACGCTCGCTTAATTTCGTGCGATCGGCCGGCGAACCATGTTCGCGGCATTGTGCCAGAGTGCCGACGCGCGCGATAAAAGGCGGGCAATCCCGGTTTGCAGCGGCTTCGCCTTTCATGTTTTAATGATCCTCGACGAAACAGGGGTGCTTCGCGTGCATCGGCGGCCGGAACGGTCGGCAGCGCGGCGAGGCTGAGAGAGACCCTTTGCACCCGATCCGGGTAATACCGGCGAGGGAAGTTTCCGGAGAACGCGCGAATCCCGCGCCATTCCTCCAGTCTCTTCCAGTATTTTTCTTCCGCCCGGCGCGTTTCATCCGATGCCGAGCCGGTCTCTCCGCTGATTTCGTCCTTGTGATGTGGCGCCGCGCCAGCACGGTCGAGAACGCGTACTCCGTCTCCTCGTTTCCAGTGCAGCGTCACGCCCTTTGGAGACATCGAATTGAACAGGATCGAACAGGGCGCGCCGCGCCGGCAGGACTTCGCCGTCGTCGGCGGCGGGCTCGTCGGGCGGCTCGTCGCCTGGCAACTGGCGGGCGCGGGCCATGACGTCGCGCTCTACGAACGCGGCGATGCGGCGGGCACGCAATCGGCTGCGTGGGTCGCCGCCGCGATGCTCGCGCCGCTCGCGGAAGCGGCGAGCGCGGAGCCGCTCGTGGTCGGCCTCGGCGCGGCGTCGCTCGCGCGCTGGCCGCATCTCATCGAGCAATTGCCCGAGCCGGTCTTCTTTCAGCGCAACGGCACGCTCGTCGTGTGGCACGGTGCCGATCGCGCCGAGGCGCCGCTTTTCGAGCGGCGTCTGCGCGCCAATTCGCCTCCCGATCTGCTCGATGGCGGGTTCGTCAAGCTCGCGGGCGCGCAGGTCGCGCAGGCCGAGCCCGCGCTCGGAACGCGCTTCGCACAGGGCTGGCTGCTGCCGAACGAAGGCCAACTGGATAACCGCCAGGCCCTGAGCGCGCTCGCGGCCGGACTCGCTGCGCGCGGCGTGCGCACGCACTGGAACACGCCGGTCGACGCAACGCCCGACGCCCGCTGGATCATCGATTGCCGTGGTCTGGGCGGAAAGCCCGCGTGGCCCGCGCTGCGCGGCATCCGCGGCGAGGTCGCGCGCGTGCATGCGCCGGGCATCGGGCTTTCGCGACCGGTGCGGCTGCTGCATCCGCGCTATCCGCTCTATATCGCGCCGAAGGAGAACGATCTGTACGTGATCGGCGCGACGGAAGTGGAAGGCGAAGACATGTCGCCCGTCAGCGTGCGCTCGGCGCTCGAACTGCTGAGCGCGGCTTTCGCCGTGCATCCGGGCTTCGGCGAGGCGCGCATCCTCGAACTGAATTCGCACTGCCGGCCGACCTTGCCGGATCATCGGCCGGCCATCGTCTGGGACGGGGCGCGGACCTTGCGCGTGAACGGCCTGTACCGGCACGGTTTCATGATCGCGCCGGAAGTCGCGGATGCCGCGAGCCATCTGGCGGAAGCGCTCGCTTCAGGCGACGTCGCCGATGCCGACACCTTCTCCGATTTCCGCGGCACCGCGCGCTGGCCCGAGCTGCTGCACGGCGAGTTCTCGGTCGCGCCCGCGCTTTCGCATTGAGAAAGAGACAAACGAGATGAACATCCACATCAATCAGCGCGTCTTCGATTTGCCCGACACCGCCACCGTTACCGAAGCGCTCGCCGCGTTCGGCGCGAAGCCGCCGTTCGCGGTTGCGTTGAACGGCCAGTTCGTCGGGCGCGGCGAGCACGCCACGAAAACGCTCGCCGCGGGCGACAAGCTCGACGTCGTGTCGCCCGTCGCGGGCGGCTGAATTCCGAACCGAAGGATCGAATCATGACCATATCCACCGCCGACGTTCTCACGCTCTACGGCGAGACCTTTCCGAGCCGCGTGCTGCTCGGCACTTCGCGTTATCCGTCGCTGCAATCGCTGTCCGACTCCATCGATGCCGCCCGGCCCGGCATGGTCACGGTCGCGCTGCGCCGCCAGTCGGAAACTGGCGAAGCCGGCTTTTTCGATGTGCTGAAGCGCCACGGCGTCGCGCTGCTCCCCAACACGGCCGGATGTCAGAGCGTCGACGAAGTGCTGACCACCGCCCACATGGCGCGCGAAGTATTCGAAACGCCGTGGATCAAATTGGAGCTGATCGGCGACGATTACACGCTGCAGCCCGACCCGATCGGCCTCGTGGAAGCGTCCGCGAAGCTGATCCGCGAAGGCTTCAAGGTGCTGCCGTATTGCACCGAAGACCTCGTGATCGGCCGGCGCCTTCTCGATGTCGGCTGTGAAGCGCTGATGCCGTGGGGCGCGCCGATCGGCACTGGCAAGGGCGTAACCAATCCGTACGGGCTGCGCACGCTGCGCGAGCGGCTGCCGGACGTGCCGCTGATCGTCGATGCCGGTCTCGGTGTGCCGTCGCACGCCTGCCAGGTGATGGAATGGGGCTTCGACGGCGTGCTGCTCAATACTGCCGTATCGCAGGCGACTTTCCCGCCGCAGATGGCGCGGGCCTTTGCGCTGGGCGTCGAAGCGGGGCGCACCGCATTTCTCGCCGGACCGATGGCCGAGCGCGACAGCGCGCAGGCGAGCACGCCGGTCGTCGGCATGCCGTTCTGGCATCAGGACGGAGGCGCGGCATGAGCTTGCTGAATCGCGAAGTTTTCTGGCCGCCGGCCGACGAGCTGATCGAAGTCGCCGAGCGGATTCGCGCCCGTCTGGGCGAATGGCCCGCGGCCGAAACGCGCTGGCGTATCTGCCTGACCGCGCCGGAATCGCCGAAGGCCGGCGATCTGATCGTCTCGGCGGAGTCGCACGACGCGGACAGCGAGCGGCTCCTGGCAAGCGGCGCGGCGGTGCTCGACGCGCGTGACGGCCGCGTGACACTGCATCGTGGCGACGAACGTTTCGCACTGGAAGGCGAATGGTCCGATGATTGGCTGGCCGCGCTCGCCGCCTTCCTCGATTGCAACTTCGAACCGCACGACGCGCTCACGCTCGCGCTCGCCTGGCGTACGGGCGACGAAAACAAGGCCGACGCCTGGCCCGTCGATTTCGCTACTTTCCCGCGCGTCGCCGATTTGCCGCCCGCTCCCGATGGCGGCTTCCCGGCATGTCCCGATCGCCTCGGCCTGTATCCGGTGCTGCCGAGCGCGGACTGGGTGGAACGCGTGCTGGACCTCGGCGTGCGGACCGCGCAATTGCGCCGCAAATCGACCGACGCCGCCGATTTGAGCAGCGAAATCGCACGCTCGGTCGAGGCGGGGCGTCGGCATGATGCGCAGCTTTTCATCAACGATCACTGGCGCGAGGCGATCGCGGCGGGCGCGTACGGTGTGCATCTCGGCCAGGAAGACGTGCAGACAGCCGATCTGAACGCGATCGCGAAGGCCGGCGTGAGACTCGGACTCTCGACGCACGGCTATTACGAGATGCTGCGCGCGCTGCATTTCAAGCCGAGCTATCTCGCGCTCGGCGCCGTTTTCCCGACGACGACGAAAGTCATGCCGACCAAGCCGCAAGGGCTCGCACGGCTCACGCGCTACGTGCAGCTTCTGTCAGGACGCGTGCCGCTCGTGGCAATCGGCGGAATCGACGCCAAGGTGATGCCGGACGTCCTCGCGACGCGCGTCGGCAGCGCTGCGGTCGTGCGCGCGGTCACTGAAGCGGCAGACACGGCGGCCGCGGTCTCGCTGCTGCAACAAATGTTTGCAAGTCAATGGTGAAAAATCCCAAAAACGAAGGGACGCAGACCTAGGCAAAGCACCGATTGCGCGCAGGCCCTATAATTCGGCGTTTTGCGTCTACGGAATCTCTTACCCAGTGCCTGCTTCTTCCGAGACTCTGCTGGAGCTACGCGACGTCGATTTCGGCTACGGCGACCGGCTCGTACTGTCGAACCTGAACATGCGTTTCACGCGTGGGCAGGTGGTCGCGGTCATGGGCGGCTCAGGCTGCGGCAAAACCACGACCTTGCGCCTGGTCGGCGGCCTCGTGAAGGCGAGCCGCGGCCAGGTCATGTTCGACGGACAGGACGTCGGCACGCAGACGCGCGACGGTCTGTACGCGTTGCGCCGCAAGATGGGCATGCTGTTTCAGTTCGGCGCGCTGTTCACTGACCAGACCGTGTTCGAGAACGTGGCGTTTCCGCTGCGCGAGCACACCGATCTGCCGGAAGCGCTGATCCGCGATCTCGTGCTGATGAAGCTGAACGCCGTCGGTCTGCGCGGCGCGCGCGATCTCGCGCCGTCGGAGATTTCGGGTGGCATGGCGCGCCGTGTGGCGCTCGCCCGTGCCATCGCGCTCGATCCCCAGCTCATGATGTACGACGAACCGTTCGCCGGCCTCGATCCCATCTCACTCGGCATCACGGCGCAACTCATCCGCACGATCAACGACGCGCTCGGCGCAACCTCCATTCTCGTCACGCACGATGTGCCGGAATCGTTCGCCATCGCCGACTACGTGTATTTCATCGCGAACGGCGGCATCCACGCCGAAGGCACGCCGGCGGAGCTGCGCGCGTCGCAGGATCCGACCGTGCGGCAGTTCATCGACGGCACGCCGGATGGCCCGTTCAAGTTCCATTACGCGAACACGCCGCTCGCCGCGGATTTCGGCATCGGAGGGCAGGCATGATCAGCGCGCTCGGACGCTGGGTGCTCGATGGTTTCGGCACCGCGGGCTACGCGACGCGCATGTTCCTGCGCCTCGTGCTCGAATTCTTTTCGCTGTTGCGGCGCCCGCGGCTCGTCACGAAACAGATCCACTTCGTCGGCAATTATTCGCTCGTGATCATCGCGGTGTCGGGATTGTTCGTCGGCTTCGTGCTCGGCTTGCAGGGCTATTACACGCTGAGCCGCTACGGCTCGGAACAGGCGCTCGGTCTGCTTGTTGCGCTGTCGCTCGTGCGCGAGCTCGGGCCGGTCGTCACGGCGCTGTTGTTCGCGGGGCGCGCCGGCACGTCGCTCACCGCCGAAATCGGGCTGATGAAGGCGGGCGAGCAACTCACCGCGATGGAAATGATGGCGGTCGATCCGCTCAAGGTGGTCGTCGCGCCGCGCATGTGGGCGGGCATCGTCGCCATGCCGGTGCTGGCGGCCATTTTCAGCGCGGTCGGCATCATCGGGGGCTACGTCGTCGGCGTGATCCTGATCGGCGTCGATCCGGGCGCGTTCTGGTCGCAGATGCAGGGCGGCGTGGATGTGTGGCGCGATGTCGGCAATGGCGTCATCAAGAGCATCGTGTTCGGCTTCGCGGTGACGTTCATCGCGTTGTTCCAGGGCTACGAGGCAAAGCCGACGCCGGAAGGCGTGTCGCGAGCGACGACCAAGACCGTCGTGTACGCGTCGCTCGCCGTACTCGGGCTCGATTTCCTGCTGACCGCATTGATGTTCAGCTAATGGACCAGGCGCAGGCGCCGGGCAAGGCGCGGGCGTTGTGAAGGGCACAGACCGTCACGCGCCATCTGCGAAAAGATTCTCTTTGGGAAGACGATGAAAAAGACTGCTCTCGACTTTTGGGTCGGCCTCTTCGTGGTGCTCGGTTTCGTGGCGCTGCTCTTTCTTGCGCTGAAGGCGGGCAACATGAGCTCGCTGTCGTTCCAGCAAACCTACGAGGTGAAACTCAAGTTCGACAACATCGGCGGGCTCAAGGCGCGCGCGCCGGTCAAGAGCGCGGGCGTGACGGTCGGGCGCGTGGGCGGCATCGGCTTCGACTCGAACACGTACCAGGCTGTCGTCACGATCGATATCGACAAGCAGTACCAGTTCCCGAAGGATTCGTCGGCGAAGATCCTGACGTCGGGTCTGCTCGGCGAGCAGTACATCGGCCTGGAGCCGGGCGGCGACGATCAAATGCTGAAGAACGGCGACACCATCACGATGACGCAATCGGCCGTGGTCCTCGAAAACCTGATCGGCCAGTTCCTCTACAACAAGGCGGCGGATTCCGGCGCCTCGAAATCATCGGCAGCGCCGGCAGCGCCTGCGCCCGCACCGGCTTTCCCGGGCGCGGCGAGCGCGATGGGCGCATCGGGCGCGGCCGGGGCGAATGCCGCCTCGGCTCCGGCTCAATAAGGAGAACAGCATGCAGGCGATGGGGATGCGGCGCGCAATCATCGTGACGGGCGCAATCGCGCTCGCCGGCTGCACGACGGTGACGACACCAACCAAAGGGGATCCGCTCGAGAGCTACAACCGGACGATGTTCACGATCAACGATACCGTCGATCAGTACGCGTTGAAGCCGGTGGCGAAGGGTTACGTGTGGGCCGTGCCGGAGCCGGTGCGCAACAGCGTGACCAACTTCTTCTCGAATATCGGTGACGTCTACATCGCCGCGAACAATCTGTTGCAGTTGAAGATTGCGGATGGCGTGTCGGACATCATGCGCGTCGCGATCAACACATTGTTCGGCGTCGGCGGTTTGTTCGACGTCGCGACCATCGCCAAGCTGCCCAAGCACTCGGGCGATTTCGGCCTGACGCTCGGGCACTATGGCGTGCCGGCCGGCCCGTATGTCGTGCTGCCGTTGCTCGGGCCGAGCACCGTGCGGGATTCGGCGGGTCTCGTCGTGGATTATTTCGGCAATCCGCTCACCTATGTGAGTCCGGATTCGGTGAGCTGGGCGCTCTATGGCGTGAATCTCATCAACGTGCGCGCGAATTTGCTCGGCGCCACCGACGTACTCGCCGATGCCGCTCTCGACAAGTACTCGTTCGTGCGTAACGCGTACTTGCAACGCCGTCAGTATCTGATCTCCGGCGGCGACAGCAACATGCCGGATTACGGCGAAGCGCCGCTGCCGAATTACGGCGACGAGGGCGCGGCTCCCGCGGTGGGTGCATCGGCCACAGCGGCTCCGGCTCCGGCTTCGGGCACGGCCGCTGCGCCTGCTCCGGCGAGCGGACCGAGCAATACGGTGCCGGGCAACCAGTATGTCCCGCCGTCCGGTTTCCCTTCATTCCGCTTGCGGTGAGCGGCTTTTCGCTAACGCGCGGTAACATATCTAACGACATTTCTTACGCTTTGGATGCTGCACCGCCTGAACTCGATTCAGGCGGCGCGCTCAAACCGAAGCCTCTACTTTTGCAGGGTCTGTGATGAAAAAACTTCTCCTTCTTCCCATCTTCGCGATGTTCATGGCGCTTTGCGGCGCGGCGTCGGCGCAGAGCGTCGATTCGAGTTCGCCTGACGTGCTGATCAAGACGGTGACGCAACAGGTCCTCGACGAAATCAAGTCCGATCCGAAGATTCAGTCGGGCGATATCGCAAAGATCACCGAGCTCGTCAACCAGAAGATCCTGCCGTACACGGATTTCACGCGCACGACGCGCCTCGTGATGGGCCGCAACTGGAACTCGGCGACGCCTGAGCAGCAAAAGCAGATCGTCGAGCAGTTCAAGATGCTGCTGATCCGCACGTACTCGGGCGCGCTCGCCCAGGTGCGCAACCAGACGGTGCAGTACAAGCCGTTCCGCGCGAATCCGGACGACACCGACGTCGTGGTCCGCTCGGTCGTGATGAACAACGGCTCGCCGGTCGAACTCGACTATCGCCTGTACAAGACGGCCCAAGGCTGGCGCGTGTACGACATCAACGTGCTCGGCGCATGGCTGATCCAGGCGTATCAACAGCAGTTCAACGAGCAGATCTCGCAGAACGGCGTGGGCGGTCTGCTGCAGTTCCTGACGCAGCGTAACCAGCAACTCGCGAGCGGCAAGGCATCGTGAGCACGCAAGCCACGGGCGGCCGTTTCCAGACGGCCGCGACCCTGACCCACGAGAGCGCGAAGGCCGCGCTCGACTCGGGTCTGTCGCGCATCGCGGCAGGCGCGACCGAAGTCGATTGCGCGCCGCTCACGCAGTTCGACTCCTCCGCGCTCGCCGTGCTGCTCGCATGGCAGCGCGCCGCATCCGCGCGCGGCGCCGCACTGGATGTCGTCAATCTTCCTTCCGGGCTCGTCAGTCTCGCGCGAGCCTACGGCGTCGATACGCTTCTCTCGTTCCGACATTGATCCTGTTCTGACACCCCATGCAGAACGCGGCAGCGCGCTTCGCTGCCGCAATCAGGATCGCTCCGAAGTCGGCCCCAGCCGCTTTGCCCTATAATCAAACGTTTTTTTCGGGCCTCAACCCGGCCCTTTTTGGTCCGAGTCCGGTCCGTCAAGCGAAAAAATCCGCACATTTGAGGCGCGGCCGTGCGCGGCGCGCGCACTGTCTACATGTCAGCCATAGAAATCCGAAACGTCAGGAAGCGCTACAAGGATCTCCAGGCGCTTAAAGGCGTGAGCCTCACGGTGGAAGAGGGCGAGTTCTTCGGCTTGCTCGGCCCCAACGGCGCGGGCAAAACCACGTTGATCAGCATTCTGGCCGGCCTGGCGCGTGCCGATAGCGGCACGATCTCCGTGCGCGGCCACGATGTCGTCAGCGACTTCCGGGCGGCGCGGCGCGCACTCGGCGTCGTGCCGCAGGAACTCGTGTTCGATCCGTTCTTCACCGTGCGCGAGTCGCTCCAGATCCAGTCGGGCTACTTCGGCTTGCGCAACAACGACGACTGGATCGACGAGGTCATGGCCAATCTCGATCTCACCGAAAAAGCCGACGTCAACACGCGCGCGCTGTCGGGCGGGATGAAGCGCCGCGTGCTCGTCGCGCAGGCGCTGGTGCATCGTCCGCCCGTGATCGTGCTCGATGAGCCCACCGCCGGCGTCGATGTCGAATTGCGTCAGACGCTCTGGAAGTTCATCTCGCGTCTGAATCGCGAAGGTCACACGATCGTGCTGACGACGCACTATCTCGAAGAAGCCGAATCGCTGTGCCACCGGCTCGCGATGCTTCGTCGCGGCGAAGTCGTCGCGCTGGAGCGCACGAGCACGCTGTTGCAGCGTTTCTCGGGCATGCAGTTGTATCTGCGTCTGTCGAACGGTGCGTTGCCCGCCGACTTGCGCGCGCTCGAAGTCGATCCGCACGCGGTGTCGGGCGCGCAGCATTTGCTGCGCCTCGCGAGCTACGACGACGTCGAGCCGATTCTCGCGAAATGCCGCGCGGCAGGCTGCACGTTCGATGAAATCGACGTGCGCAAGGCCGATCTGGAAGACGTGTTCGTGCAGGTGATGAACGAGCCGGAAGTGGTCGAGGGGCTTTCATGAGCGGTTTCCAGACGTTGTTCTACAAGGAGCTGCTGCGCTTCTGGAAGGTTTCGTTTCAGACCGTGCTCGCGCCGGTCGTCACGGCGCTGCTGTATCTGACCATCTTCGGTCACGCGCTGTCGGGGCACGTGCAGGTGTATCCGGGCGTCGGCTACACGAGCTTCCTCGTGCCCGGCCTCGTGATGATGAGCGTGCTGCAGAATGCGTTCGCGAACAGTTCGTCGTCGCTGATCCAGTCGAAGATCACCGGCAATCTCGTATTCGTGCTGCTGCCGCCGATCGCGCATTGGGAAATGTTCTTCGCGTACGTGCTGGCGTCGGTCGTGCGCGGGCTGTGCGTGGGCTTCGGCGTGTTCATCGTGACGATATGGTTCATCCCGATGTCTTTTTCCGCGCCGTTCTACATCATTGCGTTCGCGATCCTCGGTTCGGGCATTCTCGGCACGCTGGGTCTGATCGCGGGCATCTGGGCCGACAAGTTCGATCAGCTGGCCGCGTTCCAGAACTTCCTGATCATGCCGCTCACGTTTCTTTCCGGCGTGTTCTACTCGACACATACGCTGCCGCCCCTGTGGCGCGCGGTGTCGCATCTGAATCCGTTCTTCTACATGATCGACGGCTTTCGTTACGGCTTCTTCGGCCTGTCCGACGTGAATCCGCTGGTGAGTCTCGGCATCGTCGGCGGATTTCTGGCCGTGCTGGCGCTGATCGCCGTGCGATTGCTCGCGAGCGGCTACAAGCTGCGTCACTAATTCAAGGAGACTTCCATGTTGCCGACTCCGGAGCAAGTGAAGGACTACATCGCTGGCGGCTTGTCCTGCCAGCATCTCGAAGTGGAAGGCGACGGCCAGCACTTTTTCGCGACCATCGTGAGCGATGCGTTCGTCGGCAAGCGGCTGATCGCGCGTCATCAACTGGTTTATGCGGCGCTCGGCGAGCGCATGCGCGAGGAGATTCATGCGCTGAGCATGAAGACCCTCACCCCCGACGAGTGGAAATCGGCCTGAGTCCACCCGGCGAAGCCAATCAGGTCACACGACTCAATTCACGTAACACCGGCATCACCGGCAGACAAAGGCAGTAAGAGTGCGATTCATTCAAGATAACCGCGGCGCTGAAAACGGCTCCGCAGCAGGAAGCTCGGTCGAAGGACAAGCAATGGATAAATTGGTCATCACGGGGGGCGCGAAGCTCTCTGGCGAAATCACCGTATCGGGCGCGAAGAACGCGGCTTTGCCCATTCTTTGCGCAAGTCTTCTCACCGCCGACGACGTCCATCTGTCGAACGTGCCGAATCTTCAGGACGTGCGCACGATGGTCAAGCTGCTGCGCCAGATGGGCGTGCAGTCCGAAGTGTCCGGCGACGGCCGCGTGAGCCTCAATGCATCGAAGGTCGACAAGCTGATCGCGCCGTACGAAATGGTCAAGACGATGCGCGCGTCGATTCTCGTGCTCGGGCCGCTCGTCGCGCGCTTCGGCGAGGCGAAGGTGTCGCTGCCCGGCGGCTGCGCGATCGGCGCGCGTCCGGTCGATCAGCACATCAAGGGCCTGCAGGCGATGGGCGCCGAGATCAATATCGAGCACGGTTTCATCGAAGCGCGCGCGAAGCGTCTGAAGGGCGCGCGCATCATCACCGACATGATCACCGTCACCGGCACCGAAAATCTGCTGATGGCGGCGGTGCTGGCAGAAGGCGAGACGGTCATCGAGAACGCGGCGCGCGAACCCGAAGTGAGCGATCTCGCGCATCTGCTCGTGAAGATGGGCGCGAAGATCGACGGCATCGGCACCGATCGTCTGGTGATTCAGGGCGTCGACAAGCTGCACGGCGCAAAGCATGACGTCGTGCCGGATCGCATCGAGGCCGGCACGTTCCTGTGCGCGGTCGCGGCCGCCGGCGGCGATGTCACGCTGCGTCGCGTGAGCTCGCATCTGCTCGACGCCGTGACGGCCAAGCTGCGCGAAGCCGGCGTGTCGATCGAAGAAGGCAACGACTGGATGCGCGTGCGCATGGACAAGCGCGCCGGCGCGGTGAATATCCGCACGTCCGAATATCCCGCGTTCCCGACCGACATGCAGGCGCAGTTCATGGCGCTCAACACGATCGCGAACGGCACGTCGCAAGTGGTCGAGACCATCTTCGAGAATCGCTTCATGCACGTGCAGGAACTGAACCGTCTCGGCGCGCACATCACGATCGACGGCAACACGGCGCTCATCAGCGGCGTCGAGAAGCTTTCCGGCGCAAAGGTCATGGCAACCGATCTGCGCGCGTCCGCGAGTCTCGTGATCGCGGCGATGTGCGCGGACGGCGAAACGCTGATCGACCGCATCTACCATCTGGATCGCGGCTACGACCGCATGGAATCGAAGCTGACGGCAGTCGGCGCGAACGTGCGCCGCATCAAGGGCAGCGGGAGCGAGCAATGAGCTCGCTGCCGCAGACGTCGTCGTCGGTGGAGCCGAGCGCGCCCCTCACGCTCGCGCTGTCCAAAGGGCGTATCTTCGAGGAAACGCTGCCGTTGCTCGCCGCCGCCGGCGTGCAGGTGGCAGAAGATCCGGAGAGCTCGCGCAAGCTGATCCTGCCGACCACGAACCCGAACCTGCGCGTGATCATCGTGCGCGCGACCGATGTGCCGACCTACGTCGAATACGGCGCGGCGGACTTTGGCGTCGCAGGCAAGGACGTGCTGATCGAGCACGGCGGCAGTGGCCTGTATCAGCCGGTCGATCTGGACATCGCGCGTTGCCGGATGTCGGTGGCCGTGAAGGCGGGCTTCGATTATGCGAGCGCGGTGCGCCAGGGCGCGCGTCTGCGCGTCGCGACGAAGTACACCGAAACCGCGCGTCAGCATTTCGCGGCGAAGGGCGTGCACGTCGATCTGATCAAGCTGTACGGTTCGATGGAACTCGCGCCGCTCGTCGGGCTCGCGGATGCGATCGTCGATCTGGTCAGCTCGGGCGGCACGCTGCGAGCGAACAATCTCGTCGAAGTCGAAGAGATCATGCAGATTTCATCGCGCCTCGTCGTGAACCAGGCGGCGCTCAAGCTGAAGCGCGCGGCGCTCAAGCCGTACCTCGACGCGTTCGAGCGCGCCACGGCCGCAATAGGAAATTAGGCGAGCCGCACGCCGCGGCGCGCCACCAGCAAAACGGAAAACCAGCATGTCTATCAAGATTCGCAAACTCGATTCACGCACCGATGGTTTTCACAAGGCGTTGCGTGCGGTTCTCGCATTCGAAGCGAGCGAGGATGAGGCAATCGAGCGCTCGGTCGCGCAGATTCTCGCGGATGTGAAGGCGCGCGGCGATCAGGCCGTGCTCGAATACACCAACAAGTTCGATCGTCTCAAGGCGGACAGCGTCGCGGCGCTCGAATTGCCGCTGTCCGAAATGGAAGCCGCGCTCGAAGGTCTCGAGCCGAAGCGTCGCGCGGCGCTGGAAGCGGCGGCAGCGCGCGTGCGCGGCTATCACGAGAAGCAGCGCATCGAGTGCGGCAGCCATAGCTGGCAATACACCGAAGCCGACGGCACCGTGCTCGGCCAGAAAGTCATGCCGCTCGATCGCGCGGGCATCTACGTGCCGGGCGGCAAGGCGGCGTATCCGTCGTCGGTGCTGATGAACGCGATTCCGGCGCGCGTCGCGGGCGTGAAGGAAATCGTCATGGTCGTGCCGACGCCCGACGGCGTGAAAAATCCGCTCGTGCTCGCGGCGGCGCTGCTCGGCGGCGTGGATCGCGTGTTCACGATCGGCGGCGCGCAGGCGGTCGGCGCGCTCGCGTACGGCACGGAGAGCGTGCCCGCGGTGGACAAGATCTGCGGTCCGGGCAACGCGTATGTCGCGTCGGCGAAGCGTCGCGTGTTCGGAACCGTCGGCATCGACATGATCGCGGGGCCGTCCGAGATTCTCGTCATCTGCGACGCCACCACCGATCCCCGCTGGGTTGCGATGGACCTCTTCTCGCAAGCCGAGCACGACGAGCTCGCGCAATCCATCCTGCTGTGCCCGGACGACAACTTCATCCAGCGTGTCGAGGATGCGATCGTCGAACTGCTTCCGTCGATGCCGCGCCGCGACGTCATTCAGCGTTCGCTCGAAGATCGCGGCGCGCTCATCAAGGTGAAGGACATGGCCGAAGCGTGCGTGATCGCGAACGAGATCGCGCCGGAGCACCTCGAAATTTCGGCGCTCGATCCGCATCAGTGGGCCGCGCAGATTCACAATGCCGGCGCGATGTTCCTCGGCCGCTACACGAGCGAAAGTCTCGGCGACTATTGCGCCGGTCCGAACCACGTGTTGCCGACGTCGCGCACCGCGCGCTTTTCGTCGCCGCTCGGCGTGTACGATTTCATGAAGCGTTCGAGCGTGATCGAAGTGAGCGCGGACGGCGCCCAGACGCTCGGCGAGATCGCGGCGGAACTGGCGTACGGCGAAGGCCTGCAGGCGCACGCGCGCAGTGCGGAATACCGGATGAAAAACGTCGGCTGACATCGAGCCGGCCCGAATGAACGAGGCGGCCTGAGAGCCGCCGCCTGACCGGCGAGCGAGACGCCGGGAAAACATGACCACAACACAAGACATCATTCGTCCCGACATCCTCGCGATGACGAGCTATCCCGTGCCCGACGCCACGGGCCTGATCAAGCTCGACGCGATGGAAAATCCCTACAGCCTGCCCGCCGATCTCGCCGAACGTCTCGGCGCGCATCTCGCGGGCGTCGCGCTCAATCGCTATCCGGCTCCGCGCCCCGTGGATTTGCTCGCGAAGATCAAGCGCACGATGAAGGTGCCCGACGCATGCGACGTGCTCCTCGGCAACGGCTCGGACGAACTGATCAGCATGATGTCGGTCGCGTGTTCGAAGCCGGGCGCGAAGGTCGTCGCGCCTGTGCCGGGCTTCGTGATGTACGAAATGTCGGCGAAGTTCGCGCATCTGGAGTTCATCGGCGTGCCGCTGAAGCCGGACTTCACGCTCGACGCCGACGCGCTGATCGCCGCCATCGACGAACACGAGCCGGCGCTCGTTTATCTCGCGTATCCGAACAACCCGACCGGCACGCTCTACGACGACACCGACATGGAGCGCGTGATCGCCGCGTCGAAGAAGAGTCTCGTCGTGATCGACGAGGCGTATCAGCCGTTCGCCGGGAAGAGCTGGATGCCGCGCGCAGCGGAGTTCGATAACGTCGTCGTGATGCGGACCGTCTCGAAGCTCGGGCTCGCGGGCATCCGCCTCGGTTACATGGCGGGCCGTCCTTCGTGGCTCACGCAGTTCGACAAGGTGCGCCCGCCGTACAACATCAACGTGCTGACGCAGGCGACCGCCGATTTCCTGCTCGATCACCTCGACGTGCTCGACGCCCAGGCCGCCGATCTGCGCGCGCAACGCGCCGCGCTCGTGCGGGAAGTTGCCGCGCTGCCCGGC
The DNA here is from genome assembly GCA_000648925.1 of Caballeronia jiangsuensis. Lineage (GTDB taxonomy): Bacteria > Pseudomonadota > Gammaproteobacteria > Burkholderiales > Burkholderiaceae > Caballeronia > Caballeronia jiangsuensis. Next base: position 13,920 of record JFHF01000037.1, on the reverse strand, counting down.
ATGACGGTCTTTCCGAGCGCGGGCAATTTCCTGCTCGTGCGCGTGCCGGACGCCGCCGTCGCTTTCGAAACCCTTCTGACTTCGCGGGTTTTGATAAAAAACGTGGGTAAAATGCATCCATTGCTGGTCAATTGCGTGCGTTTGACGGTCGGAACGGCCGAAGAAAACGCACACATGGTCGCGGCGCTGAAAAAGCTCGCACCGAACTGAACCCCACTTTCGAAAGTCTCAAGGAATCACCATGCGCATTGCGGAAGTCGTTCGCAACACCAGCGAAACGCAGATCCGTGTGAAGCTCGATCTGGACGGCACCGGCAAGCAAAAGCTCGCCACCGGCGTCCCGTTCCTCGATCACATGCTCGACCAGATCGCCCGTCACGGGCTCATCGATCTCGACATCGAAGCGCATGGCGACCTCCATATCGACGATCACCATACCGTCGAAGACACCGGCATCACGTTGGGGCAGGCGGTTGCGAAAGCCATCGGCGATCGCAAGGGCATTCGCCGCTACGGTCATTCGTACGTGCCGCTCGACGAGGCGCTGTCGCGCGTCGTGATCGATTTTTCCGGCCGTCCGGGTCTCGAATTCCACGTGCCGTTCACGCGCGCGCGCATCGGCACGTTCGACGTCGACCTCACCATCGAATTCTTCCGCGGCTTCGTGAATCACGCGGGCGTCACGCTGCATATCGACAACCTGCGCGGCATCAATGCGCATCATCAGGTCGAGACCGTGTTCAAGGCGTTCGGCCGCGCGCTGCGCATGGCCGTCGAAATGGACGAACGCGCGGCGGGGCAGATTCCGTCGACCAAGGGCAGTCTCTGATCGACTCACGCTGATTCGGCGCGCGCGTCGACAACAAGATGGATCTGTTCAAGTCGTTCATATCGTTGCTCGCGCTGATCAATCCGGTCGGCGCGATACCGTTTTTCCTGAGCCTGACCGCGCAGCAATCCGACATCGAAAAGCGCAACACGATTCGCGTTGCGTCGATTTCCGTGTTTTGCGTGATCGCGGTGACGGCGCTGCTCGGGCAGCAGATCATCGCGTTCTTCGGCATATCGGTCGGATCGTTCGAAGTGGGTGGCGGCATCATCATGCTGCTCATGGCGATCAGCATGTTGAACGCGCAGGTGGGTAACGCGCGCTCGACGGCTGAAGAACGCATGGAAGCCGAGGAGCGCAACAACGTCGCGGTGGTGCCGCTCGCGATACCGCTGCTCACCGGCCCGGGTTCGATCAGCACGGTGATCGTCTATGCTGCCAATGCGCAGCACTGGTACGACCGCTTCGGACTCGTCGTGCTGGGCGCGATCATCGCGGGGCTGTGTTTCGGCGCACTGAATCTCGCCGAGCCGATCGCGCGCTGGGTCGGCCGCACGGGAATCAACATTGGCACGCGTCTCATGGGTTTGATGTTGTCCGCATTGGCGGTGGAATTCATCGTCAACGGGTTGAAGGCCTTGATGCCATCTTTGAAATGAATACTTCGATTGCGATTGTTGATTACGGAATGGGCAACCTGCGCTCGGTCTACCAGGCGCTGAAAAAGGCTGCACCCGAAGCGAACGTGGCGATCGTCGATCAGCCGCAAGGCATCCATGCGGCGGATCGCGTCGTGCTGCCGGGACAGGGCGCGATGCGCGACTGCATGGCGCATCTGGCCGAATCCGGCCTGCAGGAAGCGGTGATGCAGGCGGCGCGCGAAAAGCCGATGCTCGGCGTGTGCGTCGGCGAGCAAATGCTCTTCGACTGGAGCGAGGAAGGCGATACGAAGGGCCTGGGCCTTTTGCCCGGCAAGGTCGTGCGTTTCCAGCTCGACGGCCTGTTGCAGGACGACGGCTCGCGCTTCAAGGTGCCGCAGATGGGCTGGAACCGCGTTCGTCAGACGCAGGCGCACCCGATCTGGGACGGCGTCGCGGACGGCGCGTTCTTCTACTTCGTGCATAGCTACTACGTGGTGCCGGACAATCCGGCTCACACGTCTGGCGAAACCATGTACGGCAGCGCATTTACGTCGGCGGTTGCGCGCGACAATATCTTCGCGACCCAATTCCATCCGGAAAAGAGCGCGGATGCCGGTTTGCGCCTGTACCGGAATTTCGTGCACTGGAACCCGTGAAAAGGCTCGCGCGCTAGCGTTTTCGCCTATTACGACGGGCCCATGACCGTTGCAAGACTTGTACTACACTAGCGAGACGGCTCGCGGCGCAGGCACGAAAGACCGCACGTGCGCCGTTTTGATCAACTCTACCCAGAAAATACGCGATACCTATGCTGCTCATTCCGGCCATCGATCTTAAGGACGGTCAGTGCGTGCGCCTCAAACAAGGCGATATGGACCAGGCGACCATTTTTTCAGAAGATCCTGCAGCGATGGCCCGACATTGGGTCGATCGCGGCGCCCGTCGGCTGCATCTGGTCGATCTGAACGGCGCGTTCGCCGGCAAGCCGAGAAACGGCGACGCGATCCGCGCGATCCTCGACGAGGTCGGCAGCGAGATTCCAGTGCAACTCGGCGGCGGCATTCGCCACCTGGAAACCATCGAGCGTTATCTGGACGACGGCCTGTCGTACATCATCATCGGCACGGCGGCGGTGAAGAATCCGGGCTTTCTTCAGGACGCGTGCAGCGCGTTCGGGGGGCACATCATCGTCGGGCTGGACGCGAAGGACGGCAAGGTCGCCACGGACGGCTGGAGCAAGCTCACGGGCCACGAGGTCGTCGATCTCGGCCGCAAGTTCGAGGACTACGGCTGCGAATCCATCATTTACACGGACATCGGCCGCGACGGAATGCTTCAGGGCATCAACATCGACGCGACCGTGCGCCTCGCGCAGGCGGTGAAGATTCCGGTGATCGCGAGCGGCGGATTGTCGAGCATCGCGGATATCGAATCGCTCTGCGAGGTCGAGAGCGAGGGCATCGAAGGCGTGATCTGCGGTCGCGCGATCTATTCCGGCGATCTCGATTTCAAGGCTGCCCAAACGCGCGCCGACGCGCTGCGCGAAGCCGACGGCGCCTGACGACGCCAGAGCGCGAGCACATCTGAGCAGCACACCGGGCGGCCGCGACGCCGCCCTTACTTCGTAAGTGGCAAGAACATGGCTCTCGCAAAACGCATCATTCCCTGTCTGGACGTGACCGCCGGTCGCGTCGTCAAGGGCGTCAATTTCGTCGAACTGCGCGACGCGGGCGATCCCGTCGAAATCGCGCGTCGTTATGACGATCAAGGCGCCGACGAACTCACGTTTCTCGACATCACCGCAACGTCCGACCAACGCGATCTGATTCTGCCGATCATCGAGTCGGTGGCGTCGCAGGTGTTCATTCCGCTGACCGTCGGCGGCGGCGTGCGCGCGGTCGAGGACGTGCGGCGTCTGCTCAACGCGGGCGCGGACAAGATCAGCATGAATTCGTCGGCGGTCGCGAATCCGCAACTCGTGCGCGACGCGTCGGACAAGCACGGTTCGCAGTGCATCGTCGTCGCGATCGATGCCAAGCGCGTGTCGGCCGAGGGCGAGACGCCGCGCTGGGAAGTGTTCACGCACGGCGGCCGCAAGGCGACGGGCATCGACGCGATCGAATGGGCGCGCAAGATGGCCGAGTACGGCGCGGGCGAAATTCTTCTGACCAGCATGGATCGCGACGGCACCAAGGCCGGCTTCGATCTCGCGTTGACGCGTGCCGTATCGGACGCGGTGCCGGTGCCGGTGATCGCCTCGGGCGGCGTCGGAACGTTGCAGCATCTCGCGGACGGCATCGTCGAAGGCCATGCGGACGCGGTGCTTGCCGCGAGCATCTTTCACTACGGCGAGCACACGGTCGGCGAGGCGAAGCGCTTCATGGCCGATCACGGCATTTCGGTGAGGACGTAAGCGGTGAGCGATCAAATGACCTGGCTCGACAAGGTGAAGTGGGACGCGAACGGCCTGGTGCCGGTGATCGCGCAGGAAGCTTCGACCAACGACGTGCTGATGTTCGCGTGGATGAATCGCGAGGCGCTCGCGAAGACGATCGAACTGAAGCGCGCGGTGTACTTCTCGCGCTCGCGTCAGCGCCTGTGGTTCAAGGGCGAGGAATCGGGTCATGTGCAGCACGTCCACGACGTGCGCCTCGATTGCGACGAAGACGTCGTGCTCCTCAAGGTCGAGCAGGTGTCGGGCATCGCGTGCCACACCGGCCGCCACTCCTGTTTTTTCCAGAAATTCGAAGGCACGGCGGAAAGCGGCGAGTGGGTCGCCGTCGAGCCGGTCCTGAAAGACCCAGAAAGCATCTACAAATGACGCAAGCCAATACGCTGGACACGCTGCTGCGCCTCGCCGCGGTCATCGACAGTCGCAAGGGGGGCGATCCGGAACAATCCTACGTTTCCCGACTCTTTCACAAGGGTGACGATGCGGTCCTGAAAAAGATCGGCGAGGAAGCGACGGAAGTCGTGCTCGCCGCGAAGGATGCGCGTCATGGCGGCGCGCCGAAAGCGCTCGTCAGTGAAGTCGCCGATTTGTGGTTTCATTGTCTCGTGATGCTGTCGCATTTCGACCTGAGCCCCGCCGACGTGGTCGCTGAACTGGAGCGTCGGGAAGGGTTGTCGGGGATCGAAGAGAAAGCGCTGCGCAAGTCGCGCGAGCGCGAACAAAGCGGCAGCTGACGAGCATCTCGCTTTCGAGCGAAGGAGGGCAAGCATGAACCGGCAGTACGAACCCTATCCGCCGCCTGTCGTTCAGAACTCTGATGACCCTGAACGTCTGCGCAGCATTCGCACGTTCACGCATGTTCTGTACGCGTTGTATGCCTTCTATTGGCTGACCGGCGGGCTTACCGGCCTCGTCGCCATCATCCTCAACTACATCAAGCGTGGCGATGCCGCCGGAACGCCGTATGAAGATCACTTCACCTGGCAGATCCGCACCTTCTGGTGGGCAGTGCTGGGGCACTTGATCGGTTTCGCGACGATCTGGATCGGCATCGGCTTCCTGATTCTCGCCGCGGTCAGCATCTGGACGCTTTATCGCATCATCAAAGGCTGGTTGTATCTCTACGAGAACAAGACGATTCAACCGCGTGCGTGGTTCTGATTCTGCTTTGATCGGACAGGCCAGCACAGGGAGACACGGGACATACATGAGTCAAGACAACTGCATTTTTTGCAAGATCGCCACGGGTCAACTGCCGAGCACGAAAGTCTATGAGGATGAAGAATTCGTCGCATTCAACGACATCAATCCGGCAGCGCCGGTGCATGTGCTGGTGATCCCGCGCAAGCATATTGAAACACTTTCCCACTGCACAGAAAGTGACAGTCCGCTGCTTGGTAGAATGGTGAGTCTCGTCGGACGTTTGGCGAAAGATCTGGGTGTCTCTTACACGGGAGGCGACACCGGCTTTCGCACGGTAATTAATACCGGGCCGGGCGGCGGGCAGGAGGTGTATCACATCCACGCGCATTTGTTGGCCGGCGAGCGCCCGTGGCGCCGAATGGGGTAATGCGGCAATCTAAGTTCGCATTCTCCTTTCCAATGAAATATTGGGCGAGCAAAATCGATAGTTGAAGTTGAGGCGGGACGGCCTCGGCTGAGGCCGCAAGGCCAGTCTTCCGTCCTCGGTACCCAATTCGGGGCGGAATCACGGAGAGTTTTCATTCATGGGTTCGTTAAGCATTTGGCATTGGTTGATTGTTCTGCTGATCGTGGCGCTCGTGTTCGGCACGAAGAAACTGCGCAATATCGGCGGCGATCTGGGCGGCGCGGTGAAGGGTTTCAAGGAAGGCATGCGCGAAGGCGAGACGCCGGCAAATTCGACCGATCAGCGCGAGCTGCCGCGTAACGGCGCCGTGGACGTCGAGGCGAAGGACAAGTCCCGTTCGGGCGACTATCGCTAATCCGTCCGCCGACGGTAACCCTCCACTTTTCGTTCAATGCTCGATCTCGGTCTGACCAAAATGGCGGTCATCGGCGTCGTGGCGCTGGTGGTCCTCGGGCCGGAGCGCCTGCCCGGCGTCGCTCGCACGGCGGGGGCGCTGTTCGGGCGCGCGCAGCGCTATATCAACGACGTCAAATCGGAAGTCGCGCGCGAGATGGAACTCGATGAGCTGAAGAAAATGCGCACCGAGTTCGAAACCGCTGCGTCGAATGTCGAATCGACGATTCATGACACGCTGCGTCGCCATGAATCCGATTTGAACGATGCATGGAAAGAGGGCACGTCGGTCACACCGAGCATTGCGGGCAGCGCGGGCGAATCGGCGGACAGCGCCGCGTCGGACAAGCCCTGGGCAAACACGTCTTCATCGACGTCAACCAGGCGCAAGAACTGGCGCGTGAAACAGGCCGCGATTCCCAACTGGTACAAGCGCACGACTTCGCGTCGCACGCGGGTCCAATCGGGCGCGGCGCGCGTCGCTCGTCATACGCCCGCCACCCTGCGCCGGCAGACGAAGTTCTTCTGAGCGAGCCGCGATTCCTTCATCGATGATTTCTACCGAGGGCCGGCGTGAGCGACCCGCAACACATTAAAGAAGAGCCCGTCGAAGAGACGTTCATTTCGCATCTGGTCGAATTGCGCGATCGCATCATTCGCGCGGGCGCTTCGGTCATCGTCGTATTCATCGCGCTGGTGTACTGGGCGCCGGACATCTTCAAGCTGCTCGCCCGTCCGCTGATGCAGAACCTGCCAGCCGACGGCAAGATGATCGTCACCGACGTCACCGGTTCGTTCTTTGTGCCGATGAAGGTGACGATGCTCGTCGCCTTCGTGATCGCGCTGCCGATCGTGCTGTATCAGGTCTGGGCCTTTGTCGCGCCGGGTTTGTATCAGCATGAGAAGAAGCTCATCGGGCCGCTCGTATTCAGCAGCTACGCGCTCTTTCTGTGCGGCATGGCGTTCGCGTACTTCGTCGTGTTCCCGACTATTTTCCGCGTGATGGCGCACTACAACGCGCCACTGGGCGCGGAAATGACGACGGATATCGACAATTACCTGAGCTTCGTGCTGACGATGTTCATCGCGTTCGGGGTGACATTCGAGGTTCCGATCGTCGTCGTGCTGCTCGCGCGCATGGGCGTCGTATCGATCCAGAAGCTCAAGCAGATCCGTCCGTACGTGATCGTCGGCGCGTTCGTTATTTCGGCGGTGGTTACGCCGCCTGACGTTTTCTCGCAGCTGATTCTCGCGATTCCGCTCATCATTCTTTATGAGGCGGGCATCATCGCGGCACGGCTGGTAGTCGGCAAGGAACAGGTCAAGAACGAGGAGCCGGCGGCAGAGTAAGTGCGGCGTATTGTCGCGGCGGGAGTCGGCGTCATGGAAACAAAAAAGGCAGCTTCGAGCGATCGAAGCTGCCTTTTTGCTTTCACGGATGCGTCGTTTTATTCGTCGCCCTGGTCACCCTGATCGCCTTGATCTTCATCCGGCATCTGCGGCGCGCGTGGTTGCGCGGGACGCTTGCCGATCATCACGTTGACGTCCAGTTCCTTGTTCTTGCGCATCAGGTGAACCTTCACCGACGTGCCCGGCTTGATCTGCGCGACGACGTTGAGCAGGCGCGTGGTGTCGGTGATCGTGTCGTCGTTGATTGAGACGAGGATGTCGCCCGGCTTGATGCCCGCCTTGTCCGCCGGGCCGCCTTGCAGCACGCCCGCGACGATCGCGCCGGACTTCTGATCCAGCCCGAACGATTCGGCGATCTCCGGCGTGACGTCCTGAGGCTCCACGCCGATCCAGCCGCGCGTGACCGTGCCCGTCGTGATGATGCTTTCGAGCACGCTGCGCGCGGTCGACACGGGAATCGCAAAGCCGATGCCGAGCGAGCCGCCGCTGCGCGAATAGATCGCCGTGTTGATGCCGAGCAGATTGCCGTTCACGTCCACCAGCGCACCGCCCGAGTTGCCGGGATTGATCGCCGCGTCCGTCTGGATGAAGTTCTCGAACGTGTTGATGCCGAGGTGATTGCGCCCGAGCGCGCTGACGATGCCCATCGTGACCGTCTGGCCTACGCCGAACGGATTGCCGATCGCGAGCACGACGTCGCCGACGCGCGTCTGATCCATGCGGCCGAGCGTGATGCTCGGCAGATTGGTCATGTTGATCTTCAGCACGGCGAGGTCGGTTTCCGGATCGACGCCGATCACTTTCGCGCTGGACGTGCGACCATCGGCGAGCGCGACTTCGATTTGATCCGCCCCGTCGACGACATGCTGGTTCGTTAGAATGTAACCTTCCGAGCTGACGATGACGCCGGAGCCGAGATTCGATGCAGGCGGCTCGTCGCTCTTGCGTTTGTTCTTGTCACCGAAGAAATAGCGGAACAGCGGGTCTTTCGCACGCGGGTCGGGCGGCAGGTTGCCGTCCTTGCTGGAGAAGACGTTCACGACGGCCGGCATCGCCTTTTGCGCGCCTTCCGAGTAGGACGACTGAACCGGGCGCGAGCCAATGCTCGGCGCCACCTCCTGCAACGCGACGATCGGCTCGGCAAGCTGCTTGCCGAATTGACCCTGACGTTGAAGCCACTGCGGTTTCAAGGTCGCGATGATGAACATCAGGGCCAAAAGCACGGTGACCGCTTGGGCAAAAAATAGCCAGAAGCGTCTAAGCATTTGAAGGGATAGAGGATTTCATGGATCGGATCGAACTCGAATTGTATCTGAACAATCTGCTGGAAATCGGCCGCTTCAAGGACTATTGCCCTAACGGTCTGCAGGTTGAAGGCGCGCGCCGCGTGCAGAAGATCGCGAGCGGCGTAACGGCCTCGCAGGCGTTCCTCGAGGCCGCGCTGGAGTGGGGCGCGGACACCGTGCTCGTGCATCACGGTTACTTCTGGCGCAACGAGGCGCCGCAGATCACGGGACGCAAGCATCGGCGGCTGCGCACGCTGATCGCCAACGACATCAATCTCTTCGCTTACCATCTTCCGCTCGATTCGCACCCGGAGCTGGGCAACAATGCGCAGATCGGCGCGCGCCTCGGGCTGATCGCAGACAGCCGTTTCGCCGATCAGGATCTCGGCTGGGCCGCGACGCTCGCGATGCCGCTTTCGCTCGAGCATTTCAGCGCGATGGTCGAGAACGCGCTCGGCAGGAAGCCCCTCGTGTTCGGCGATACGGACAAAGAGTTGCGTCGCGTGGCGTGGTGCACGGGCGGCGCGCAGGGCTATTTCGAAGACGCGATCGGCGCGCGCGCGGACGTATATCTGAGCGGCGAAGTCTCGGAACAGACGATGCACATCGCCGCGGAATCGGGCGTGGCGTACATCGCGGCCGGCCATCACGCGACGGAGCGTTATGGCGTGCAGGCCGTCGGCGCGCATCTGTCAGAGCAGTTCGATATCGAACATCTTTTTATCGACATCGATAATCCGGTTTAATACGTTGTTAAGCCGGCGTGTCGATTATTGGTCCTTGCAGCTGCCTGAATGAAGCTTCACCAGATTGCGCGAAAAACGTGGGGAAAACCCTGAAGCATCAATCACTTCGAGTGATTTTTGCTAGTCAGCCCTTGTAAATGCTAACTCCATTCGCGCACACTAACGGCGAACAACTGATGTGACGGTATAAATCCAACTCAGAAGTGGGGCGTGTGATGCGAGACAAGGATGAAAAACGCGTCGACGGCGGCCGCCGTTCCTGGCTGATTGCGACGACCGCAGCAGGTGGTTTCGGAGCTGTGGCAACCGTAGTTCCTTTTGTAGGTTCGTTTGCTCCATCGGAGAAGGCCAAGGCGGCGGGCGCGCCTGTCGAGGTCGATATCAGCGGACTCAAGCCGGGCGAAATGATGACCGTCGCCTGGCGCGGCAAGCCGGTGTGGATCGTCAACCGCACCGACGAAATGCTGGCCGACGTCAAGAAGGCCGACAACGAAGTAGCCGACCCGAAATCGAAGATGGAATTTTCGATGCCGTTGCCGGAGTACTGCAACAACGAGTTCCGCTCGCGCGCCGATCACAAGAACATTTTCGTAGCGGTCGCCGTGTGCACCCATCTGGGCTGCACGCCTACACCGCGCTTCCAGGAGGGTGCGCAACCCAATCTCCCCGATAACTGGCCGGGCGGCTTCCTTTGCCCGTGCCACGGTTCGACCTATGACATGGCCGGCCGCGTCTTCAAGAACAAGCCCGCGCCGCAGAACCTGGACATTCCGCCGTTCATGTTCACTTCCGCGACGCAACTCGTGATCGGCAAGGACGAAAAGGGAGAGGCGTAAATGGCGACCGCAGACAAGGAAGTGGAGGCAACGGGCTTGACCGGCTGGATCGACCGCCGGTTTCCGATGACCTCGACCTGGAAGAAGCACGTATCCGAGTACTACGCGCCGAAGAATTTCAACTTCTGGTACTTCTTCGGCTCGCTCGCGCTGCTGGTGCTGGTGAATCAGATCGTCACCGGCATTTTCCTGACGATGAACTACAAGCCCGACGCGACGCTCGCGTTCGCATCGGTCGAGTACATCATGCGCGAGGTGCCGTGGGGCTGGCTCATTCGCTACATGCATTCGACGGGCGCGTCGATGTTCTTCGTCGTCGTGTATCTGCATATGTTCCGCGGGCTGATGTACGGGTCGTATCGCAAGCCGCGCGAACTCGTCTGGATCTTCGGGTGCGCAATCTTTCTCTGCCTCATGGCCGAAGCGTTCTTCGGTTATCTGCTTCCGTGGGGGCAGATGTCGTTCTGGGGCGCGCAGGTGATCGTGAATCTGTTCTCGGCGATTCCGTTCATCGGCCCGGATCTGTCGCTGTGGATTCGCGGCGACTACGTCGTGTCGGATGTCACGCTGAACCGCTTCTTCGCATTCCACGTGATCGCGATTCCGCTGGTGCTGATCGGGCTCGTGGTCGCGCATCTGGTCGCGCTGCATGAAGTCGGCTCGAACAATCCGGACGGCATCGAGATCAAGGCGAAGAAGGGCCCTGACGGTATTCCGCTCGACGGCATTCCGTTCCACCCGTACTACTCGGTGCACGACTTCATGGGCGTGTGCGTGTTCCTGCTGATCTTCGCCGCGATCATCTTCTTCGCGCCGGAAATGGGCGGCTACTTCCTCGAAGCCAATAACTTCGTGCCAGCCAACCCGCTGCAGACGCCGCCGGAGATCGCGCCCGTGTGGTACTTCACCGCGTTCTACGCGATGCTTCGCGCGACGACCGATCCGTTCAAGATCGTGCTGATGATCGTGATAGCGCTGCTCGGCGTGCTCGCACTGGTGAAGGGGCGCGGCAAGTGGCGGCTCGGCCTTCCCGTGCTTGCGGCCCTCGTGCTGATTTTCATGGCGCTGACGGAATCGAAGTTCTGGGGCGTGGTCGTGATGGGCACGGCGGTCGTGTCATTGTTCTTCCTGCCGTGGCTCGACCGCAGTCCGGTGAAATCGATCCGCTATCGGCCGCTTTTCCACAAGGTCTTTTACGCGATCTTCATCTTCGCGTTCCTGATGCTCGGTTTCCTCGGCACGCGACCGCCATCGCCGGCCGCGACGCTGATCGCGCAGATCTGCGCACTGATCTACTTTGCGTTCTTCCTCGGCATGCCTTTCTGGACGCCGCGCGGCAGATTCAAGACGCCGCCTGAGCGAGTGCACTACAAACCTCACTGAGCGCACGTCCGGAGACAAATACGATGAAAAAATGGCTCTCTACAATAGCGATGATTGGCGCGGCGCTGCTCGCGTTCGGTGCGGTGCCGGCGTTTGCGCAGGAAGAAGCGGTGCTCGATCGCGCACCTGACAGTTCGGACAATCTGGCGTCTTTGCAGCATGGCGCCCAAGTTTTTGTAAACTACTGCCTGAACTGCCACAGCGCGAACCTGATGCGGTACAACCGGCTGACCGATCTCGGCATCAGTCAGAAGCAGATTCAGGAGAATCTGCTCTTCTCGACGGACAAGGTCGGCAACACGATGTCCATCGCGATGCGCCCGGAAGACGCGAAAGCGTGGTTCGGCGCGTCGCCGCCGGATCTGTCGGTCGAGGCGCGGGCGCGCGGCAACGACTGGCTCTATACATACTTGCGGAGTTTCTATCGCGATCCGACGCGGCCGACCGGCTGGAACAACCGCGTGTATGAGAATGTCGGCATGCCGCACGTGCTCTGGACGCTTCAGGGCATTCGCGATGCGAAATTCGAGACCGATACGGACGAAAAGACGGGCGAAAAGGTAAGAAGATTCGTCGGTTACACTCAGGTTACGCCTGGTGCCATGTCATCCGTGGATTATGATTCAACTGTGGCCGATCTCGTTTCGTACATGTCGTGGATGGCGGAACCCGCGCAGCAGACGCGCAAGCGGCTCGGTGTCTGGGTTCTGCTGTTCCTGGCGCTCCTGAGTTTCCTCGCGTGGCGCCTGAACGCGGCATACTGGAAAGATATCAAATAGCGCGCCTTCGACGGCGTGGGTCGGCGCGACGACGTTTTCCTCGAGAAAACGCCGCGGCCGGCCCTTCGAGTTTACTGAAGGAACTTTAAAAACATGATGGTTCTGTATTCCGGCACTACTTGCCCCTTCTCCCAGCGCTGCCGGCTGGTGTTGTTCGAAAAGGGCATGGACTTCGAGATTCGCGACGTTGACCTGTTCAACAAGCCGGAAGACATCGCGGTGATGAACCCGTACGGACAGGTGCCGATTCTCGTCGAGCGCGACCTGATCCTGTACGAGTCGAATATCATCAACGAATATATCGACGAGCGTTTCCCGCACCCGCAACTCATGCCGGCGGATCCGGTGCAGCGCGCCCGCGCGCGCCTGTTCCTGCTGAACTTCGAGAAGGAACTGTTCGTTCACGTCGGCACGCTCGAGAACGAGAAGGGCAAGGCCGCCGAGAAGAATCACGAAAAGGCGCGCGGCGCGATCCGCGATCGCCTCACGCAACTCGCTCCGATCTTCCTGAAGAACAAGTACATGCTGGGCGAAGAGTTCTCGATGCTCGACGTCGCGATCGCTCCGCTGCTGTGGCGTCTGGATCACTACGGCATCGAACTCTCGAAGAACGCTGCACCGTTGATGAAGTACGCCGAACGGATTTTCAGCCGCCCGGCTTATATTGAAGCGCTGACGCCTTCCGAAAAGGTGATGCGTCGATAGTTTGAGTGCGTTGGGACGCGGCGGCGCGGTTTCGCGCGGCCGCATTCCGACAGAGGAAAGTTGATGCAAGAGATTTCCACCAAGCCGTATTTGTTGCGCGCGCTGTACGAGTGGTGCACGGACAACGGTTTCACGCCCCATATCGCCGTGCGGGTCGATGCCGCCACGCGCGTGCCGCGTCAGTTTGTGCGCAACGACGAGATCGTGTTGAACATCAGTTTCGAGGCGACGAGCCAGCTGCAGATGGGCAACGAGTGGATCGAGTTCAGCGCGCGGTTCTCCGGCAAGTCGCACAAGATCGAGGTGCAGGTCGCGAACGTGCTCGCCATCTACGCGCGCGAAAACGGACAGGGGATGGCGTTCCCGGTCGAGCAGACGCATTCCGGTTCGGAACTGGCGAGTGCACCTGTCGGGGCGCGATCACCCGAGCGTGAGACACGGCAGATCGAGGAGCCCGCTGGTGAGCGTGCGGAGTCCGCGCCGAAGGATGAGTCGCAGGCCGCCACAGATGACGACGACGCTTCGAAATCACCCGCGAGGTCTCACCTCAAAGTCGTTAAATGAAGTAGAATCTCGCTCTTCGCCGGCTTAGCTCATCTGGTAGAGCAGTTGATTTGTAATCATCAGGTGGCGGGTTCGAGTCCTGCAGCCGGCACCAAGACTTACGCCGACGGGTCGTGCGATGTCCGCACGACCCGTTTGCTTTGAGTCGGCAGGGTCAGTAGGTTGAGTCAATAAGAAAACGCTTCGAATCTTGTTGACACGAACCGAAACGTTGTTCATAATCTCGTTTCTCTGCTGCTGATGCAGCGACGCAAGACGGAAGTTGAGGTGGTAGCGCTCTTGCGATG
>JFHF01000036.1 GCA_000648925.1 Caballeronia jiangsuensis | reverse complement strand
TACAACCTTTCTATTTTTACAAGAGGCTCAAGAATGAAAGAACTGCAGATTTCCGTCGACGCAAACGGCTACGCGACGCTCTCGCAATCGGTGCAAGTCAGCGAGCATTGCGCGACCCGCGCTCGCCTGCTCATGTCGCTTGTGAATATGGTTGCGGCGCCGGGCGGTTTCGAACAGTTCTGCGGGTATTCCGAATCGATGCGTCGCGACATTCTGAATCTGATGCGCTCGGTCGCTGAGGAACAGTTGCCGCTCATCGGCGCGCTCGAGGAACACGCGACGAAGTCGGGGTATGAGCGAGGCGCTCAGGCCGCGCGCGAAGTTCTGGTTCACGAGCAGGCGGCCAATTCGGCCCTGCACTACGACGCGGAAAATCAGAACGCTCCGATGATGATCTCCTCGCACTGAGTTTTCGTCTCGCTCGCATGCCGCCGTGCCGCGAGCGAGATCGCTGTTCCAGAACGACTTCACAACCATGCGAACACCCAGCGTTATTCTGACGACGGTCGCCGTTGCGCTCTTTTCGAGCGCCTCGCCCGCCAGCGCGAGATACACCGAGCAGTGGATGTCGAGCGCCGAGATCGCTCACACTCAGCCAAAGTCTGCTGCACTGCAGAAGAGCGCGAAGGCGCCGCATAAGGCTCCGGTTCAGACCGCGATCACAACGGCTGACGATGATCCTATCGCCGCATTCGCCCGAAAGCCGGTACGACGCTGAGCGGTCTCGAAATTGAAAGGTTTATCGCTCGCATAACGCGACTTATCCGATTCCTTTCTGGCGCGTATCGACTATCCTTCTGAATGTCGTAAGAGGTGGGTTGCATGGGCCGCTGCGCCCTGCCATGTGCGAGAGTTCATCGAGCATTATTAGAGGCGCAGCCATACCGGCACCCACTACTCTTACGACATCCCTTCCTGCCTTTCCCCCCTTTCCTTCACTCGCGCGCTGCCGTGCTGCTGATCTTGCGCGGTCGGCGTTATATAGTTATCCGAAATTTTTACTGCGTGAATCGTCGATGAACCAGGTTCGCGACTGCGGTGACGGCTTAGGAAAATGATGAAAGTGCGCGGGGCTTTGAAGTCGGAACCACACGAGCATCGAAACGGCAGCGCTCGACGTTTCGCGCTACGTCGATTGATCTTGCGCAACATCGAATATCAATTGCGCATGAAAAAAGCCCTTGAAGATCAAGGGCTTGAGATTCTGGCGGAGAGAGGGGGATTCGAACCCCCGATAGGTTTTACCCTATACACGCTTTCCAGGCGTGCGACTTAAACCACTCATCCATCTCTCCGGAAGACCGCGATTATACCAACTTCCCGCGCGTGCGCCAGCCCCTACGGATGACGAATGTAATCGACGAGCGCCCGCGTGTACGCATCCGGTTTGCGATCGACAAGGCTCACCGCGATCGCCACCGCGAACCCCGCTGGCACACCGAACACGCCCGAGCTGATCGGCTCGATGCCGAACCAGCGCGGCCCCGCGAAGCCCGTCAGTTGCACGAAGAACGGATACGTCGACACGATGTAGTACACGCACACGACGAGCCCCGCGATCATCCCCGCGACGACGCCACGCTGTGTCGTGCGCTTCCAGAACACGCCGAGCACGAGCGCCGGAAAGAGACTCGACGCCGCAAGAGAAAACGCCGCGCCGACGAGAAAAAGAATGTTGCCCGCATTGAGCGACGCCACATACGACGCGAGCAACGCGACGCCGAGCAGCAGAATCTTGGAGATCGTCACGCGCCGTTGACTGGACGCGCGGCGATCGACCATGCAGTAGTACACATCGTGCGACAGCGCGTTGGCGATCGTGAGCAGCAAGCCGTCGGCCGTCGAGAGCGCAGCCGCCAGCGCGCCCGCCGCGATCAGGCCGGAGATCACATACGGCAATCCGGCAATCTCGGGCGCCGCGAGCACCACCATGTCCGGCTGCATCTGGATGCCGGCCCAGCGCACGATGCCGTCGCCGTTCACGTCGCTGATGCGGATCAGATACGGCTCCACGCGCCGCCACTGCGTGACCCACTGCGGCAGATCCGCGAAGCGATGACCGACGAGTCCCGTCAATATCTCGTGTTTGATCAGCACCGCGAGCACCGGCACCGTCAAATAGAAAAGCGCGACGAAGAACAGCGTCCACCCGACCGAACGCCGCGCAGACGACACCGACGTCGTCGTGTTGTAGCGCGTGAGAATGTGCGGCAGGCTCGCCGTGCCGATCGACAGGCACAGGAGCAGCGACAGAAAGTTCACCTGATGCAGCCGCGGACTCTCGTCGCCGGAAGAGCCGGGCGCGAACGCCTCGGTCATCGGCACCGGCGCGGCGACGCGCTCGATCAATGCATCGCGTTCGCGGGACCATTTGGCTTGCGCGTCGGCGGGATCGCGCGGAAAGGCCGCAAGCTCGCGCTCACGTTCGTTGATCTCGCGCAGCGGCCCGTTGTGCCGGCGCAATTCGGCGATTTCGGCGACGAGGCGCGCGTGCTCGTCGTGGAACGAACGCGGCAACGCATCGATGCGCTGCTGAATCTGCGCGGCCTGACGCTGAAAATCGGCGCGCACGCGCGCTTCATCGGGCGAGACGGCGACTTCGCGTTCGAGCGCTTCGACTCGCTCCATTACGCGTCCATAGTTGAATTGCGGAAACCAGCCGAGCCCTTCGCGATGAGCGATCATCGACACGGGAATCAGCATCGCGCTGATGAGGATGATGTATTGCGCGACTTGCGTCCATGTCACCGCGCGCATGCCGCCGAGAAACGAGCACACGAGAATGCCCGCGAGGCCACAAAAGATGCCGATCGAAAACTCGATGCCGATGAAGCGCGACGCAATCAACCCGATGCCCTGAATCTGCGCGACGAGATACACGAACGAACAGAGAATCGCCGCGACGGCCGCGAGCGCGCGCACCAGATTGCTGGAAAAGCGCGTGCCGAGAAAATCGGGAATCGTGTAGCGCGCGAGCTTGCGCACGTAGGGCGCGAGCAGGAAAGCAACGAGACAGTAGCCGCCCGTCCAGCCCATCACGTACGCGAGGCCATCGTAGCCGCTCGCATAGATCGAACCCGCGAGACCGATGAACGACGCGGCCGAGAGCCAGTCGGCGGCGGTCGCCATGCCATTGAACGCGGACGGCACGCGCCGCCCCGCCACGTAGTATTCGACGAGATCGGACGTGCGCGACAAGAGGCCGATCACCGCATACACGGCGATCGGCACGAACAGGAACACATAGCCGATCCACATGCCCGGCCCTGTCGTGCGCTCGATGCGCTCCATCAGAAAGATGAAAAGCAGAAAGCCTAGCGTATAGAGCGTGTAGTAGACGATCAGCCGGTTCGTGAGCTTCATGCTTCATCGCCCTGTTCCGACCGGGCGGCACGCAGAAGGCGCGCATCGGCGACTTGCATCAGCACGATATAGATAAGAATCAGCGCGACGTAGACGAGAATCGCGCCCTGCGCGCCGAAGTAGAACGGCAAAGGAAAGCCCGCGACGCGCACGTGCTCGAAGCGTTGCGCGAAGAGCGGCAGACCGAACGAGACGATGAAGCCGATCGTCATCAGCACGGCGATCAGCGCGAGGTTGAAGCGCCAGTAGCGCCGATGCGCACGCGCCATCGCCGCCGATACGGGCGGCGGTGAGGCGGGCGTCGGGCTGGAGAAATCGGACATGCGGCTTTTTAACAAAACCGCATGGCATCGGCAATAAGGATCGACCGCGCCCGCAGCGGGCCGCGGCCGGCGCAGGATCAGCGCGCTTCGCCGAGCTGATCGAGGATGGCGGGATTCTCGAGCGTCGAGACGTCCTGCGTGATTTCCTCGCCCTTCGCGAGCGAGCGCAAGAGACGGCGCATGATCTTGCCCGAGCGCGTCTTCGGCAGATTCTCGCCGAAGCGGATGTCCTTCGGCTTCGCGATCGGGCCGATTTCCTTGCCGACCCAGTTGCGCAGCTCGGTCGCGATCTGTTTCGCTTCGTCGCCTTCCGGACGCGTGCGCTTCAGCACGACGAACGCGACCACGGCTTCACCCGTCGTATCGTCCGGCCGGCCGACGACCGCCGCTTCGGCGACCATCGGATTGGCGACCAGCGCCGACTCGATTTCCATCGTGCCGAGACGGTGACCGGAGACGTTCAGCACGTCGTCGATGCGGCCCATGATCGTGAAGTAGCCGGTTTCCTTGTCGCGCACCGCGCCGTCGCCGGCGAGATACAGCTTGCCGCCGAGTTCCTCGGGGAAGTAGCTCGTCTGATAGCGCTTCGGATCGCCCCACACGTTGCGCAGCATCGACGGCCACGGACGTTTGACGACCAGAATGCCGCCCTGCCCGTTCGGCACGTCCTGACCGGTTTCGTCGACGACCGCGGCCATGATGCCCGGCAGCGGCAACGTGCACGAACCCGGCACGAGCGGCGTCGCGCCCGGCAGCGGCGTGATCATGTGGCCGCCGGTTTCCGTCTGCCACCAGGTATCGACGATCGGACATTGACCCTTGCCGACGTTCTCGTGATACCACATCCACGCTTCCGGATTGATCGGCTCGCCGACGGTGCCGAGAATGCGCAGCGTCGACAGGTCGTAGCTCTTCGGATGCACCTTCTCGTCCGCTTCCGATACCTTGATGAGCGAGCGGATGGCCGTGGGCGCCGTGTAGAAAATCGTGACCTTGTGGCGGTCGATCATTTCCCAGAAACGGCCCGCGTGCGGATACGTCGGCACCCCTTCGAACATGACCTGCGTCGCGCCGATCGCGAGCGGCCCGTACGCGATATAGCTGTGTCCCGTGATCCAGCCGATGTCCGCCGTGCACCAGAAGATGTCGCCCGGCTTCATGTCGAAGGTCCACTTCATCGTCTGCGCGGCCCAGAGCAGGACGCCCGCCGTGCTGTGCTGCACGCCCTTCGGCTTGCCCGTCGAGCCCGACGTATAGAGGATGAAGAGCGGATGCTCCGCGCTCACCCACTCCGGCTCGCACGTCGCCGATTCGTTTTCGACGATCTCGTGCAGCCACACGTCGCGGCCTTCGGTCCATGCGACCTTGCCGCCCGTGCGCCGATACACGATGACGTCCTTCACTTTCTCGCAGCCGCCGGCCGCGAGCGCTTCGTCGGCGATGCTCTTCAGCGGCAACGCCTTGCCGCCGCGCATCTGCTCGTCGGCAGTGATGAGCGCGACCGCGCCGACATCGACGAGACGTTCATTGAGCGACTTCGACGAGAAGCCGCCGAACACGACCGAATGCGTCGCGCCGATGCGCACGCACGCTTGCATCGCGACCACGCCTTCCACCGACATCGGCAGATAGATCACGACGCGGTCGCCCTTCTTCACGCCGCGCTTCCTGAGCGCATTGGCGAGGCGCGAGACGCGTTCGAGCAGATCCTGATAGGTGACGTTGGTGACGGTGCCGTCGTCGGCTTCGAAGATGATCGCGTTCTCGTTGCCGCGGCCCGCTTCGACGTGACGGTCGAGACAGTTGTACGATGCGTTGAGTTCGCCGTCCTCGAACCACGTATAGAACGGCGCTTTCGATTCATCCAGCACCTTGCTGAACGGCTTGTGCCAGGTGAGCGTCTCGCGTGCGACGCGTGCCCAGAAGCCTTCGTAATCGCGCTCTGCTTCCGCTGCCAGCGCCTTGTAGGCGTCCATGCCGGAGATTGCCGCACCCGACGTTGCCTTGGCTGACGGCGGGAACACACGTTTTTCCTGAAGAACCGATTCGATCGCAGACATCGACAACCTCTCCTGATGGTGTTTCCAAAATCCGGCGGCGCGCGCATCGCTGAATGGGCTGCGTGCGCCGCATGTTTATGAGGTTCGAACGCGGGAAGCGCGCGGCGTTCCCGTTTCCAACCTTGTCTCCGTTGAACCGTGCCGGGCGGCACGAAAAGCATGTCAGGGCATATTCCGCCGCCCATGACATCCTGCATTGAATTCAAGATAAGCCGTTCAACTTACCCGCTTCTTACGTGGCCCGCCCAACGAGCACGGGGTATACACGGAGTCCACGCGGCTTCTACAATGCGTCCCCACAATCGTAACTGAACTACCCGCGCGGTATCCAGCTTGAATCGCTACGCCCTATTACTCATCGGCTCCATGCTGCTCGTCGGAAGCAACGTCGGCATCGGCAAGTCGATCGTCGCTTCCGTTCCCGTTCCGCTCTTCGCGCTGCTGCGCTTCGTGATCGCGCTCGCGGTGCTCTGGCCGCTGTTGCGCTGGTCGAAGATGAAGCGCGTCGCGCGCGGCGAGTGGGTCAATCTTTTCCTGCAGGCATTGTTCGGCACATTCGGTTTCACGCTGCTGATGCTGGGCGGCGTCGCGCGCACGAGCGCGGTCGCGGCGGGCGTCATCACGAGCACGATTCCGGCCGTGGTCGCGCTCTTCGCGTGGATCTTCCTGAAGGAGAAGCCGGGCGGACGTGCGTTCGCGTCCATCGGACTGGCGATCGCGGGCGTGCTCGTCATCAACGTCGCTCAGGCCGGCGACACGGGCGCGAGCTCCTTGCCCGGCAATCTGATGGTGCTCGGCGCGGTGTGCTGCGAATCGCTCTATGTGATCCTGTCGCGCCGTCTCACGCAGACGCTGCCCGCCATCGACATCTGCGCGTACACACACGCCATCGGTCTGCTGCTGATGCTGCCCGTCGGGGCGGCTTCGCTCGCGCAGTTCGACTGGACCGGCGTCGCCTGGGACACGTGGGCGCTCGTCCTGTGGTATGGACTCTCCGCCAGCATCTTCTCGTTCTGGCTATGGATGAAAGGCATCCGCCACGTCGACGGCAGTCTCGCCGGCGTGTTCTGCGCCGTGCTGCCGGTGGCGGCGGCGCTCTACGGCATCGCTTTCCTCGACGAGCGGCCGACGCTCGCGCATGGCGTGGCGCTCGCGTGCGTCGTGACGGGCATCGCGCTCGCGAGCTTCAAGTCGCGCGCTACCGGCACCGTGCCGAGGGAAACGGGTGTTTAGCAGCGGCTCGGCCGTTCCTCAGCGCATTCTGAAAGCTTTCGGCAGGCCCGCGCGGCGACGCGCTACAATAGCGGGCTTCCTGACACCGCAATTGCGCTCAAACGCGCGTTTGCCGGCGCATCGTACGTTTTTCTTCGTCATATTCGCCCGTCATCATTTCCGGTCCGATCCACCTCGACTGAAAAGCCGCCCATGTCCGCTCCGAAGCATTCTTCCGCCTCGCCCTCTCAGCCCGGCTCGATGAAAGTGCTGCCAAAAGTCATCTTCATGAGCCGATGGCTCCAGGTACCGCTCTATCTGGGCCTGATCGTCGCGCAAGCCGTCTACGTCGTGTTGTTCCTGAAGGAAGTGTGGCACCTCGTCACGCACGCGATGACGCTCGACGAAACCAACATCATGCTCGTCGTCCTCGGCCTGATCGACGTGGTCATGATCTCGAATCTGCTCATCATGGTGATCGTCGGCGGGTATGAGACCTTCGTGTCGCGCCTCGGCGTGGAAGGCCATCCCGACGAGCCCGAATGGCTCGATCACGTCAACGCGGGCGTGCTGAAAGTGAAGCTGTCGATGGCGCTCATCAGCATCTCGTCGATCCATCTGCTGAAAACCTTCATCAACCCCGACCAGCACACGTTCTACGGGGTGATGTGGCAGGTGATCATCCATGTCGCGTTCCTCCTTTCCGCGCTCATCATGGCGTATGTCGACCGGCTGACCACGCATACGCATCCGACGCACTTTCACAGCGAAACCGTCGCGCCCCGCAGCGCGCTCGACTGAAGCGTCCGAGAGAACGCGCACAAATAATTTCGTCCCCCAGAGCCCAAGCCATGACAGTCATCAAGCAGGAAGACCTGATTCAGAGCATCGCCGATTCGCTGCAGTACATCAGCTACTACCATCCGCTCGACTATATTCAGGCGCTCGGCCGCGCCTACGAGCTGGAAGAGAGCCCCGCCGCGAAGGACGCGATCGCGCAGATCCTGACCAACAGCCGCATGTGCGCCGAAGGCAAGCGCCCGATCTGCCAGGACACGGGCATCGTCACGGTGTTCGTGAAAGTCGGCATGGATGTGCGCTGGGACGGTGCGACGATGTCGGTCACCGACATGATCAACGAAGGCGTGCGCCGCGGTTACCTGAACCCGGACAACGTGCTGCGCCCATCGATCGTGAGTCCGCCCGAAGGCGGCCGCAAGAACACGAAGGACAACACGCCGGCCGTGATCCACTACGAGATCGTGCCAGGCGACAAGGTCGACGTGCAGGTCGCGGCCAAGGGCGGCGGCTCGGAGAACAAGTCGAAGTTCGCGATGCTGAATCCGTCGGATTCGATCGTCGACTGGATCCTGAAGACCGTGCCGACGATGGGCGCCGGCTGGTGCCCGCCGGGGATGCTCGGCATCGGCATCGGCGGCACGGCTGAAAAGGCGATGGTCATGGCGAAGGAATCGCTTATGGACCCGATCGACATTCAGGACGTCATCGCGCGCGGACCGCAGGACTGGATCGAAGAGCTGCGCGTGGAACTGCACGAGAAAGTGAACGCGCTCGGTATCGGCGCGCAAGGTCTCGGCGGCCTCGCGACCGTGCTCGACGTGAAGATCATGGCAGCGCCGACGCACGCGGCATCGAAGCCGGTCGCGATCATCCCGAACTGCGCGGCCACGCGCCATGCGCATTTCACGCTCGACGGATCGGGCGCCGCGAAACTCGAAGCGCCGCCGCTCGACGCCTGGCCGAAGGTCACCTGGGCGCCGAACACGGAAACCAGCAAGCGCATCGACCTGAACACGCTGACGCCGGAAGAAGTCGCGTCGTGGAAGCCGGGCCAGACGCTGCTCCTGTCGGGCAAGATGCTGACGGGCCGCGACGCCGCGCACAAGCGCATCGCCGACATGCTCGCCAAGGGCGAAAAGCTGCCGGTCGATTTCACGAACCGCGTGATCTATTACGTCGGCCCGGTCGATCCGGTGCGCGACGAAGCCGTCGGTCCGGCGGGCCCGACCACGGCCACACGCATGGACAAGTTCACCGAGATGATGCTCGCGCAGACCGGCCTCATCTCGATGATCGGCAAGGCCGAGCGCGGCCCGGTCGCGATCGAGGCCATCAAGAATCACAAGGCCGCGTATCTGATGGCGGTCGGCGGCGCGGCGTATCTCGTGTCGAAGGCGATTCGAGCGGCGAAAGTGCTCGCGTTCGAGGATCTCGGCATGGAAGCGATCTACGAATTCGACGTGCAGGATATGCCGGTGACGGTCGCCGTCGATTCGAGCGGCACGTCGGTCCACAAGACCGGTCCCGCGGAATGGCAGGCGAAGATCGGCAAGATTCCGGTCGCGACGGCTTGATCGCCGCTTAATGGCGGTTTATTACCGCTAGAGACTGTCAGGAGCCGGGCAATCCGCCCGGCTCTTTTCTTTCGAACGCCGCTAGTCGAGAAAGGTTTTCATTCTCAGTTTCGTCTGAAACAAAAAATTTCTACTCAACCTTGGCATTGTCACGCTCAAGGTTTATCTTTTCAGAAGCCCCACGTTAAGAACAGGACACGAAATCATGCAAGGCGACGCGAAAGTCATCGAATATCTGAATTCGCAGTTGAAGAACGAACTGACTGCGATCAATCAATACTTCCTGCACGCCCGGATGTATCAGCACTGGGGCCTCGAGAAGCTCAACAAGCACGAATACGACGAATCGATCGGCGAAATGAAGCATGCCGACTGGCTCATCCAGCGCGTATTCATGCTCGACGGCCTGCCGAATCTGCAGGATCTGCACAAGCTGCTGATCGGCGAAGAAACCAAGGAAATCCTCGAATGCGATCTGAAGCTCGAGCAGATTTCCCAGTCGACCTGCAAGGAAGCCATCGCATATTGCGAGTCGGTGCGTGACTTCGTGTCGCGCGAAATCTTCGAAAAGATTCTGCACGACACCGAAGAGCACATCGACTGGCTGGAAACGCAACTCGATCTGATCGACAAGGTCGGCATCCAGAATTACCAGCAAACCATGATGGGCGATCACGAATAATCGCATGTCCGGCGCAGTGCCTTCCCTGAAGCCGAACGAGCGTGCCGCGTCAGACGCGAGCGCGCCGGTCGGCATTTTCGATTCCGGTCTCGGCGGCTTGTCGGTGCTGCGCGCCGTGCGCGCGACGCTGCCGCACGAACGCCTGATCTACGTCGCCGATTCGCGGTATGCGCCGTACGGCGAGCGTGACGACGATTTCATCGTCGACCGCGCGATGGCGATCGGCGAATGGCTCGTCGGAGAAGGTGCGAAGGCGCTCGTCGTCGCGTGCAACACGGCGACCGCCCAGTCGATCGCGCTCGTGCGCGAACGTCTGCCGATTCCGCTCGTCGGCGTCGAACCGGGGGTGAAACCTGCGGCGGCGGTGTCGGAGTCGCGCGTGGTCGGCGTGCTCGCCACGGCCGCCACATTGCGCTCCGCGCGCTTTCAGTCGCTGCTCGACCGTTATGCGGGCGACTGCCGGTTCATCTGTCAGGCAGGACACGGGCTGGTTCAGGCGGTCGAACGCTGCGATACATCGTCGCCGGCGCTGATGGCGCTGCTGGAAAGCTATATCGCACCCATGCTCGACGCTGGCGCGGACACGCTCGTGCTCGGCTGCACGCACTACCCTTTTCTCGATCGCGCGATCCGCGATATCGCCGGGGAGCGGCTGCAGATCGTCGATACGAGCGTCGCGATCGCGCGGCAGCTCGATCGCCTGCTGGACGCCCACGCGCTGAAGAACCTCGCCGCGCCGCCTGACACCCTGCCGCGCTTCTATTCCACCGCCGACGGCGATTCCCAGCGCCAGCTCGCCGCCGCTCTGCTGCAACTCGACGCCAAGGTCGAGCACGTTGATATCCCTTCGCGCCGCACGCGCCTCGCTGAACCCGACATCGCCTGAGGGTTTTTCACGCGCGCCGGCGGTTCCTTCGCGCGCTTTCCCCCGCCAGGCAAGGCTCTCGAGCAATAACCCCGCTAACTTGCGCGCTCTGTTACAAAAAACACCGAGCCTCGCTTGCAAACGCGTCAATACCGAATGATAATAATTCGCATTAACGCTAACTATTGCGAACGATCATGATTGTCTGTGTCTGCAAGTCAGTGTCCGACCGAAAGATTCGAACCGCCATCGCCGAAGGAGTGGATACCTTCGACGAGTTGCAATTCGAGCTCGGCGTCGCGCTGTGCTGCGGCAAGTGTGAGGAAAGCGTTCGCGATGTGATGGCACAAAGCGGCGTCTGCGCCTCGCGCTGCGGCGTCGAGCATCGCGAGCATGTCGCGCCGCTCACGTTCTACGAGCGTCAAGCCGCCTGAAGCAACTCGCGCAGCCGCTGCGCCGCGCACCACCGGCGGCGCCCGTTGTTCTTCCAGCGGCGCCGTCAGGTCGTTTTCTCGCCTCCAGCAAGCCAGGTTACCTTCGAAGTTCCGGTCACTTTTAGCCAGCCGCGCACCCCTTTACCCCTGGAGGGAAAGATGGAACTGCTGATCGGCTTCGTGGCCACCCTGTTTATCTCCCTGCTTATTTTCCGAAAATGACGTCGCTTGGTTTCTTCCGCACCGTGCCTGCGCAGTCGCTGGACCTCGAGTTGGAAAGCAGCGTTTTCAGCAAGCATTCACGCAGTATTGCAAGCAGCCAATAACAATGCAGTCCCCGACCACTACTCCCGCCGCATTTCAGACAGCGCCAGCATCGAACGCCAATCCGCGCGTCATCGCGGCGTGCGCCGCTGTCGTCGTCATTCACGCCGCGCTTCTGGGCGTCGCGCTGACGATGCGCCACGAGCCGCTGCCGCGCCCAATCGAAGCCAAATCGATCACCGCGCAATTGATCAGCGAAACGCCGCAACCGGCGCCGCAGCCGGTCGCCGTCGAAACGCCGCCGCCGCCCAAACCGGTCCCGCAGCCCGTTCCGAAGCCGCAGCCCAAGCCGAAGGTCAAGCCGAAGATCGAGCCGAAACCCACGCCGATGCCAGTCACCGAAGCGCCGTCGCAAATTGCCGCGCCCGCGCCCGAACCGACGCCGCCCGCACCGGCTCAACCCGCGCCGCCGCCCGCCGCGCCCGCCATCGGCAAGCCGAGCATGGATCTCGCCGCGCCGAAGAACGTTGCGCGCCTCAGCTGTAACATCGCGCAGCCAGACTATCCGGCGACAGCCAAGCGCCGCGGCGAAACCGGCACGGCCGTCATCCGTCTGACGGTGGGGCTGTCGGGCAAGATCGAAAACATCACGCTGCAAAAGAGCAGCGGTTCGTCGCGGCTCGACGACGCGGCGCTCGAGGCGGTACGCGGCAGCGCGTGCAGCCCGTACAAGGAAAATGGCGAAGCGATTCGCGCGACCGCCACGGTGCCATTCGTCTTCAGTCTGAACGACTGATCGATTTTTTTAGATACAAGGAAGGAAAGAGAAAATGGAAAACTACGGGATTGCGCACGTCTGGGCGCAAGGCGACTTCGTGACGCGGGGCATCGCGCTCGCGCTCGTCATCATGTCGGTGCTTTCGTGGACGGTGATCGTCGTGAAGGCGTGGAATGTCGTGCGCCTGAAGCGCCTGACCAAGAACGCCGAACAGGCGTTCTGGCATTCCGACGACTTCAGCGACGGCATCAAGAAGCTCGGCAGCCAGTCGTCGAGCCCGGCGGACAATCCGTTCCTCGCGCTCGCGCTCGCCGGACAGGAAGCCGCCGACCATCATCACCAGACGCAGCCGCATCTGCACGACCGCATGGATGTGTCGGACTGGATCACGCGGTGCCTCAAGGACGTGATGGACGAAGGCGTCGGCCGCATGCAATCGGGTCTCGCGATTCTCGCGTCGATCGGTTCCACGTCGCCGTTCGTCGGCCTGTTCGGCACGGTCTGGGGTATCTATCACGCGCTGCTGACCATCGGCGCGACGGGCCAGACCTCGATCGATCAGGTTGCCGGTCCGGTCGGCGAATCGCTCATCATGACCGCGTTCGGCCTCTTCGTCGCGATTCCGGCGGTGCTCGGCTACAACGCCCTCACCCGCGCGAACAAGGGCATCGTCACGAAACTGAACCGCTTCGCGCACGGCCTGCACGCATTCTTCGTCACGGGCTCGAAGCTCTCGTCGACCAAGCGCGCGACGAACGGCTCGACCGACAGCCTGCGTCTCGCGACGCGCGCGTCGTAAGTCCGGGAGACTCGCAATGGCCATGAGCCCTTTCGCCGGAGACGAAGACGACGGCATGATGAGCGAGATCAACATGACGCCGCTCGTCGACGTCATGCTGGTTCTCCTGATCATCTTCCTCGTCACGATTCCGGCCATGCATCACGCGGTCAAGATCGACCTGCCGCACGCGAGCAGCCAGCCGCAGGACGAGAAGCCCGCGCATGTGAACATCGCGATCAAGGCCGACGGCACGACGCTGTGGGACGATCAGCCGATCGACGAAGCGACGCTCAACGCGCGCATCGCGCAGGCCTCGCAGCAGAATCCGCAGCCGGAGATTCATCTGCGCGCGGACCGTCAGGTGGCATACGAGAAAGTCGCCGATCTGATGTCGGCGGCGCAGGCAGGCGGACTGACGAAGATCGGTTTCGTCACGGAGCCCAAAAACGGCAAATAAGGCAGCAAGCAAGCCTAAAAAGTAAAAGGCCTTCATCGTCAGATGAAGGCCTTTTTTCGTGCGCACTCGGCGCATTCGGGTGAGGCGGTCACTTTGGGTTCGAATAGCCAGAACCAGAAGTCCCGTCACATGCGGCAGCCGTGGTCGACACGGACAGCGCAATCAACCCTATCAGGCTAACTATCAGAGCAGCCGTGAGTTTTCGCATAAGGAGCTCCTTAGCGAAGGAGGTTTCAATATACCGCCGCCATGAGGGACGTTCAATTGAATCTGACCATCGCAAACGCGCACTTCAATGTCATAAACCAATGACAAACGCGGATGCGGTCAAACTGTTTCCCGTTCCGGCGCTTCCTGAACAGGACATTCTCCGGGGAAGCGCTGTCCGCTACCTATCGACTCGACGAGAAAATCCACGAAAGCGCGCACGGCGGGCACCATGCCCTGGCGCGACAGAAAGACCGCATAGAGTTGCGGCGACGGAAACGTCCAGCCCGGCATCACCGGCGAGAGTTGCCCCGTTCGCAGCGGCGCGCCGTACATCATCTCGGGCAACGCCGCGATGCCGACACCGCGCATCACCGCTTCGCGGATCATCGACAGGTCTGCCGTGACGAGCCGCGGCTCGTGCTCGAACTCGTGGCGCGTGCCGTCCGGCGCGATCAGGCGATAAACGTGGCGGCCATCGGCGGAGGGCGTGTCGATCGTGTCGTATTGGGCGAGCTCGGCGGGCGTCATCGGTGGCGCGTTCGACTTCAAGAGCGACGGCGCCGCAACCAGCATCTGTTCCGTGCGCCAGAGCGGCCGCGCGACGACGTTCGAACTCGCGGGCGGCTCCGAGCGCACGCGCAGCGCGACATCGATGGCATCCTCGAACAGATCGACGACGCGATTGGTCACGCGCAGCACGACGCGCACTTCCGGATACCGATGCATGAAATCCGGCATCACCGCGGAGAGAAACGTCTGCGCGATCGTCACGGGCACGCTCACGCGCACGGTGCCGCGCGGCGAATCGCGCAGGCTCTGCACGACGTTGACGGCCGCCTGGGCCTCCGCGAGCATCGCCTGGCAATGCTGGTAGAAAAGCTGTCCGGCTTCGGTGAGCGCGAGCTTGCGTGTCGAGCGCTGCAACAGGCGCACGCCGAGCGACGCCTCGAGCTCCGATACACGCCGCGACAATCGCGACTTCGAGATGCCGAGCACGCGCTCCGCAGCCGAAAATCCGCCGTGCTCGACGACGTGCGAGAAATACATCAGATCGTTCAAATCATGCGAGTCGGCTTTCATGGTCGCTCGGGAGACAGGGAATCGAGTTGACGCGGTTCGTTATCGCCAGCGCGACAATCCATTGCGCGGCAGCGTCTTTTACCGTGAAACGCGGCCCATATAATAGACCTGTGTTTCAAATTTATCGCTATTCCCCTATTTCCGCATACGCGACACGAGGCAACCATGTCCACCAGCCGCAGTATCGAACGCATCATTCCGGCGACCCGCACTGTCGAAGGCGGCGGATTTGTCGTGCATCGCCCGTTTCCGACCCGTCTTCTGATGGATTTCGATCCGTTCCTTCTCCTCGACGAAATGGGCCCCGCCGATTACGCGCCCGGCGAGGCGAAGGGCGCGCCCGATCACCCGCATCGCGGTTTCGAGACCGTGACGTACATGCTCGAAGGCGAGTTCGGCCACAAGGACTCGGCGGGCCATTCGGGCACGCTGCGCCCCGGCGACGTGCAATGGATGACCGCCGGCGCGGGCGTCGTGCATAGCGAAATGCCGGCGGAGGAGTTCACGCGCCGTGGCGGCCGCGTGCACGGCCTGCAGCTCTGGGTGAACCTGCCGCAGCGCGACAAGATGATCGCGCCGCACTATCAGGAGATTCCGTCGGCGCAGATTCCTGTCGCGACCAGCGAGGACGGCAAGGTCAGCGTGAAGGTGATCGCGGGCGAGGCGCTCGGCGTGAAGGCCGCGATCGAAACGCGCACGCCCATTCTGTATCAGCACTTTTCGCTGAAGCCGGGCGCGCGGATCGAGCTGACCGTGCCACGCGATTACCGCGTGTTCGCCTATCCGCTGTCGGGCACCGCGCTGTATGGTCCGCAAAGCCAGCCGGTGCGCGCGCAGCAGATGGTGATCTTTCGCGACGACAGCGATACGATCGCGCTCGCCGCGAGCGATGAGCCCGTCGAGTTGCTGCTGATCGGCGGCGTGCCGCTGAAGGAGCCGGTCGTGCGCTACGGCCCGTTCGTGATGAACACGGAGGATGAGATCCGTCAGGCGGTGGTCGACTATCAGGCGGGCCGGATGGGCGCGATCACGCACTGAGCGCCCTCGCCCGCGTACCGGCGCGTAATCGACGAGACGGTGCGGCATGAACGGACACATTGCGTCACAATGACCGTTCTTGCCGCGCCGTTTTTCGTCATTCTTGCAGTCCCTCTCAAACAAGGAGCAACGCATGGCCGGACCTTCCGTGACCGCCGACATCGGCAATATCGACTATCAAGTCCGTCTCGCAGATGGCACGCATTCATGGATCGCCGACGAGCCGGCCAGCCTCGGCGGCGGCGATACGGGACCGGAACCGGCGTCGCTGCTGCTTTCGAGTCTCGGCGCGTGCACATCCATCACGCTGAAGATGTACGCGAAGCGCAAGGAATGGCCGCTGGAAGGCGTCCACGTCGAGTTGTCGATGAAGAGCACCGCGGAAGGCACGAACATCGATCGCCGCATCTCGCTACTGGGTGCGCTGTCCGATGAACAGCGGGAACGGCTTTTGCAAATTGCCAATGCGTGCCCGATCCACAAGGTTCTGTCCGGCGCGATTCGCATCGACTCCGGTCTCACGCCGCAGTGATACATCGCGGGCACCACGAACGTCCAAGGAAACGTCGTCTTGAATTTCGAACACCTGATCCAGATCAACGATCCGCTCAACCCGCTCGTCGATTCGCTCACGCCCGAACAGCTTTGGGAAGGGCTCGTCCTGCGCGCGGAGCAGCCGCAATTGTTCGTGCTGGGGCTGGATAGCTGCGACATCCTCTCGCGCGATGGCGACACGATGGAGCGCGAACTGCACTACGGCCAGGCCACCGTGCGCGATCGCGTGACGCTGACGCCCGGGTCGAGCGTGCGCTACGACATCCTGCCGACTGCCGATTACGTCGGCGGCTCGCTCACGATGGCGATCGTGCAGCCCGACTCGCTTCAGCTATTCCTGCGCTTCACCTACAGCACGACGCTGCCGGAGAACGAAAACGCCACGCCCGACGAGCGTCAGACGCAGGAGATCGTGAAGTCGGCTTATCGCGAGTCGGATATCGACACCGTGCGGCTGATTCGCCAGTTCGTGCACGGCCGCAAGGACGAAAATCCGCTGCACTGAGCGTAGCGCCGATGCTGCGACGAATGCTTCGCCGCCGCATCGAGATTGGCTATCAAAAGTTGCGCTTCAATCGGAAAGTCTAGTTGCAAATAGGAATAGTTATCATTTACTATAGACCCATCGAATCAACGAACGCACACTTCCGACATGACCGACACGCTGCGATCCTCCACGCTCAGGCTGCGCCGCCCGGCTGTCCGCGACGCCGCGATCACCCGCCCGAAGGCGACGACCGTCACGACGGTTCACGTCGCGCACGCAGCGGAAAGCAACGCCGAGCGCTCGCTCAAGAGCGACGCGCTGCTGCAGGGACGCAGCCACGTAAGCATCGTGCATAACGGGGAGACCTATCAGTTGCGCGCGACGCGTCTGGGCAAACTGATCTTGACGAAGTAACGCGCAGGACAGGCAACAAACAGCGGTACGTACCGGGTATTGTGGGGACCACCTCGCCAAGAGGTGTTTGGCCTTAGCCAGCGAGGACGACTTGCACGCGAGAATTTAGACCCCTTCGTGCAAATACCAGCCAGTCGTCGATAGCAAGCGAAGCCGCTTTTTTTGGTTCCTGCCTGGGTTCACACGATGCGCGCCGACGAGAGCCGCATCGGAAACAGAATGGCACGCCTTCGTGACGAAGACGTGCCATTTTTATTGCGCGCATCGCGCGAAGGCTTCAGACGTTCTCGATACCCAGCGCCGCGATACCCGCTTTCGCGATCTGCGCATCCTGATCCGACTTCACGCCCGACACACCCACCGCCCCGACGATATCCGCGCCCACGAAGATCGGCACGCCGCCTTCGAGCATCGCGGTCATGGGCGCGCTAAGGAAGGCCGTGCGGCCCTGCTTGATGGTGTCTTCGTAGACCTTGGTTTCCCGGCGGCCGAGCACGGCGGTGCGCGCCTTGCCCGTCGCCATTTCGACGGTGCTCGCGCCCGCCCCGTCCAGACGATGCAGATGCAGCAGATGCCCGCCATCGTCGACGATCGCAATCGTCACGTTCCAGTTGTGTTCCCTGGCATGCGCCTCCGCGGCGGCGGCCATGGCCTTGACGTCTTCATCGGTCAGTACGGGTTTGGTTCTCACTTCTCGCTCTCGTTGCCGCGCGTGACGGCGTGGACGGTTTATCGACTGAAGCCCCAGAACATCAGGTACCACGCGCTGTCCGCGACGGCCAGCGCAGCGACAAACCATACCATCGTGAGCACGCGGGGAACAAGCGTCGACGCATAGCGGCCGGTCACGCGCCACGCGAGCCACGCGCTCCACAGATTCGCCGCGCCGAGCAAACCGAGGCGCAGTCCCGGCACCCACCACAACGGCAAATGCTCCGCGCGCAGGAGCGATACCGTGGTCGCGGACAGGCCGAGAAACACGCCGACGCCCGCAATCGGGATCAGCGCGAGCGTCAGATGGTGCAGGCGCGTCGCGTTCATCTTGCCGAGCATGCGCGTGCCGATCGCGAGGAGCGCGAGCAACGCGGTGCCATACACGATTCCTGTCACGACGATATAGCCGATCACCATCGTCCCGTCGAGCCACGAGAAGACGTCGTTCTGTTCCGGATAATGCGTGAAGAGGAACCACGGCGCGTTGGTATCGAGCGGCCAGAGAATATTGCGATCGATGAGCCACGCCGCGAGATATTGCTTCAGGTCGACGAACCACGTGCTCACGGTCCAGTGGAACGCGCCGATCGCGATACCGAGCAGGCCATACAGAATCAGCGCGGTGTCCCACGGATTCGCGGCCTTGTCGCCGAGCGTCACGACTTCTTCCGACGGCGAGCGCCACGTGAGCGCGATTGCATCGCGATGGCCGCTGCATCGGCCGCACATGTGGCAGTCGGCGGCGCCCTTCATGTTGCGCAGCGGGACAAGCGGCGCGCAGTTGATCGGAATGACGCGATGACCGTGCTCGCCCTCTTTGTACGAGCGGCGCCAGGCGTCTTCGCTGACCTTGTAGTGGAACGGCGCGAGCCGCGCGAGCAGCGAGAACACGCCGTTTACCGGGCACAGATACTTGCACCACACGCGCTTCTCGCGGCCATACAGCACGCCGATGATCATCGCGCCCACGGTCGAGCCGCCGAGCACGAGCAGCACCGCTTTCGGATACTGATAGACGCTGACCATCTGGCCGTAGATCGTCGTCAGTCCGAACGCGACAAAGGGCCAGCCGCCCCAGCGCATCCAGCGCGGAATCGCCCAGCCGCGGCCGAACTTGCTCGCGAACTCCGACAGCGCGCCTTCGGGACACAACACGCCGCACCAGACGCGGCCGAGCATGACCATCGACAGCAGCACGAACGGCCACCAGATGCCCCAGAACACGAACTGCGCGGCGAGCGTGAGATTGCTCCACAAATGCGCGGAGCCATCGGGCAGCGGCATCACGGCGGGAACGGCGATCAGAAACGCGTACACGGCAACGACGACCCACTGAATCATGCGGATCGCGCTGCCGTGACGTTGCATCCAGTGACCGGCTTGTTGCAGCCGGCCCGGTCTAGGTATCACAGAACTCATGCTGGACGGCTTGCCGCCTTTTGTTTTTGCGCCATCTGATTTTTCGAATGGCGCATCAGGAGATAGATGACGATCCAGTACAGCGCATACGCGACGAGGTTCATGCCCGCCGGATGCGCGCGATAACCCGTGAGTGTAGCAACGAGCGAGCCGAAGGTACTCGAATCGTCGAGCAGCCACGACGTGTTCCACACCTGATTGACGATGACCGGCAGCACTTCCATGTCGATCAGCTTGTCGACGCCGGTTTCGAACAGACCCGCCGCGAGGAACAGCAGCATGATTTCGGTGACGCGGAAGAACGTGCGCCACGAGAAGATCTTGCCGCCGAGTTGCAGCACATAGAACGTCAGGAGCGCGAGGCCGAAGCCGATGATGATCGCGACATACTGCGACACGTCGACGTGCCCCGACTGGCCGAAGCCGACGCCATACAGAAACACGGCGGTTTCGCTGCCCTCACGCGCGATCGCGAGCGCGACGAGCAGCGCGATGCCCCACCAGTGCCCGTCCTGCGTGCTCTTTTGCAGCGACGACTCCATGTCGCGCTTGAGCGTGCGGCCGTGGCGCTTCATCCACAGAACCATCTGCACGATCAGCACGCACGCGACCAGCACCATCGCGGTCTGGAAGTAATCCTGCGCATTGCCCGACAGCACTTCGGTGAAGCCGATCAGCGCGGCGCCCAGCGCCACCGCCGCAAGCAGGCCGATGACGACACCGGCCCACAGATAAGGCAGGCCACGGCGCGCCTGATGATCGCCGTTCTTCAGCCACGCGTAGAGAATGCCGACGACGAGCAACGCTTCGACGCTCTCCCGCCACACGATGAAAAGTACCTGCCCCATTCCAAACCTCCAGCAATTCCACTTCGATCGGCCGCGCGCGACATGACGCCTCGCGTCGGCACGACACTTATTTCGCGACGATCACGCCCTGCGCGGACTGATGAAAGTCGTCGAAGAACTTGTATTCGCCCGGGTCCAGCGGCGCGATCACGACGAACGAATCGGCGCCCGGCGCGAGGACTTTTTCCTTGCGCAACTGCACGCTTTCGAACTCGGCGGCGCCCTTGCCGATGTTGTGCACTTCGATCTTGATGCGCTGCCCCGCCGGCACCTCGATGCGCGCCGGATTGAGCTTGCCGTCGTTCATCTCGAGCTTGAACGTCGGCAGGTCGGCGGCGAGCGCGGTCCCGGAGGCGAACACGGACATCGCGAGCGCGGCCACCTGAATTTTCAGTTTCATGCGTACTTCCTGAGGATGAACGCGCCCGGTCCGGGATGCCGGGCGCCTGCGACGATCAGTAACCGCCCTTCTTGCCGATGCCCGCGAACGGGAAGTCGTATTCGATCGTGAACGGCTTGAACCACGGACCCACGCCCGTTTCCTTGTCGGTGTGACGGCCGAACGCCATGTGACCTTCCTGCGAAGGCGGCGAGATGTGCAGCTTCAGGTGATACTTGCCCGGGCCGAAAAGCTTCACGTTGTCGCCGTAATGCGGGCCGTCGCTCGCGACCATCGGCATCAGGTCGCCTTTGAGGGTCTGCGTCGTGCCGACCTTCGTGAGTTCATACGTGACGTTCAGATACGGCATCCAGTCGCCTTCGGCGAAACCGGTCGGGTTGTTCTTGACCGCGTGGATGTCCGCCTCGAGGTGGATGTCCGAATCCGAAGCCTTGCGCATCATGCCTTCCGGCGCCATCGTGATCGGCTGCAGATACACCGCGCCCGTTTCCATGCCGCCTTCGATGTGCTGCTTGCCGATCGGATATTCGGCGGCCGATGCTGCCATCATCGCCGTGAGACCTGCGGCGGCGACGAGGCCGCGCATCAACGTTGAACCCATCAGAAACTCCTTGTTGTTATCGACTAGCGCGCGTGCCACGCGAGCCTTGTCACTGAAGTACCGGACCGGTGCGCCGGACGCCTCGAAGAGAAGCGTCGGCCGGGGCAATACCTCCCGTTGGAACGTCCGCAATCGACATGTCGCAGAGGCGCATTAGCACAACTCTGTGAACGTTAATACGAACCATTCTCAATGTTCGTCAGTTTAGCATCGTTCGACACTCACAACAATTTGGGCGAGCTTACAGACCTAGGCGCGGTAAGGCTTTTCGCGGAATCACGCGATTTCTCAAAGCAATAAAAAAGCGCGGCGAACATTCGTTTCGCCGCGCTACCGGGTTCCAGCGCAATTTTACTTACATATAGCTTACTTTCCGCCGATGCCGCTCACATGATCGCCGACGTTCGCGCCGAACACGCGCTGTCGCAGCAGCGCCAATTGGTCGCGGGTCTGCGCCGCCTTTTCGAATTCGAGATTCTTGGCGTGATCCATCATCTGCTTCTCGAGGCGTTTGATTTCCTTCGCGATCTGCTTCTCGGACATGTCTTCGAACTTCGCGCGCGTCTGCGCTTCCTTGAGTTCGGCGCGGGCTTCGTCGGCGTTGTAGACGCCATCGATGATGTCCTTGATGCGCTTCTCGACGCCGCGCGGCGTGATGCCCATCTTCAGGTTGTGCGCGATCTGCTTCTCGCGGCGTCGCTCGGTTTCGCCGATCGCGCGCTTCATCGAGTCGGTCATGTTGTCGGCATAGAGAATCGCCTTGCCGTTCACGTTACGCGCCGCCCGGCCGATCGTCTGGATCAGCGAGCGCTCGGCGCGCAGGAAGCCTTCCTTGTCGGCGTCGAGAATCGCGACGAGCGACACTTCGGGAATATCGAGACCTTCGCGCAGCAGGTTGATCCCGACGAGCACGTCGAACGTGCCGAGCCGCAGGTCGCGGATGATTTCCACGCGCTCGACGGTGTCGATGTCGCTGTGCAGATAGCGCACCTTCACGCCGTGATCGGCGAGAAACTCGGTCAGCTGCTCGGCCATGCGCTTCGTGAGCACGGTGACGAGCACGCGCTCATGCACGGCGACGCGCGCGTTGATCTCCGAGAGCACGTCGTCGACCTGCGAGCGCGCCGGACGCACCTCGATTTCCGGATCGACCAGACCGGTCGGCCGCACGAGCTGCTCGGCCACCTGCCCCGCCTTCTGCTTTTCATAATCGGCGGGTGTCGCGGAGACGAAGATCGCCTGACGCATCTTGCGCTCGAACTCGTTGAACTTGAGCGGCCGGTTGTCGAGCGCGGACGGCATGCGAAAACCGTAGTCGACGAGATTTTCCTTGCGCGCGCGATCGCCGTTGTACATGCCGTTCAACTGGCCGATCAAGACGTGCGACTCGTCGAGCAGCATCAGCGCGTCGGGCGGCAGATAGTCGACGAGCGTCGGCGGCGGCTCGCCCGGCGCCGCGCCCGAAAAGTGCCGCGAGTAATTCTCGATGCCCTTGCAGAAGCCGAGCTCCTGGAGCATTTCCAGATCGAAGCGCGTTCGCTGCTCGAGGCGCTGCGCTTCGACGAGCTTGCCGCCGCCATGGAAAAATTCGAGCCGCTCGCGCAGTTCGAGCTTGATGGTTTCGATCGCGCGCATCACGGTATCGCGCGGCGTCACATAGTGCGACGACGGATAGACGGTAAAGCGCGGAATCTTGTTGCGCACGCGGCCGGTGAGCGGATCGAAGAGCATCATCGATTCGACTTCATCGTCGAAAAGCTCGACGCGCACCGCCATTTCCGCGTGCTCCGCCGGGAAAATATCGATGGTGTCGCCGCGCACGCGAAACGAGCCGCGCTGGAAATCGGCTTCGTTGCGCGTGTACTGCATCGCGATCAGACGCGCGATGACGTCGCGCTGGCCGAGCTTGTCGCCCGTGCGCAGCGTGAGAATCATCTTGTGATACTCGGACGGATTGCCGATACCGTAGATCGCGGACACGGTTGCGACGATCACGACGTCGCGCCGTTCGAGCAGGCTCTTCGTGGCCGAAAGCCGCATCTGCTCGATGTGCTCGTTGATCGACGAATCCTTCTCGATGAAAAGGTCGCGCTGCGGCACATACGCTTCCGGCTGATAGTAGTCGTAGTACGAGACGAAGTACTCGACGGCATTGCGCGGAAAGAATTCGCGGAACTCGGCGTAAAGCTGCGCCGCGAGCGTCTTGTTCGGCGCGAAGACGATCGCCGGGCGGCCCATGCGCGCGATCACGTTCGCCATCGTGAAGGTCTTGCCCGAACCGGTCACGCCGAGCAGCGTCTGGAACGAGAGACCGTCCTCGATGCCTTCGACGAGCGTCGAAATGGCTTCCGGCTGATCGCCCGCGGGCGGATACGGCTGATAGAGCTGGAAGGGCGAACCTTCGAACGTGACGAACTTCGATTCGTCCAGTTCTTCGGGTGATTCGATGAGAGTGTCGGACATGAGAGATCGAGAGAGTCAACGTCTGGCGCAAACAAGCATTCTAGCGTCGTACGCAATGCGCGCGCTCGCCATGACGTGACGGGGATTCGGGAGGGTTATCGTCGTCAGATTGGGCATGGATCGGCGATCTCAAGCGCGCATCTTCGCGCCCTTTTTTATCGTCGATTTCGCGTGCATCGATATAAAAAAGGGCCGAAAAGCACGCGCATTCGCACCATATTCGTCCGAAAAGCCACACCGGATTCGCTACAATGTGCGACTGGCATAACGGTTTCGAGCCGCTTATCGCCACACATCATCCGTTTGCATCCTGCCGCACGTCCTTCCCTCACTGCCGATAGATCATGTCTCTTTTCTCTGCCGTCGAACTCGCTCCCCGCGACCCGATCCTGGGCCTCAACGAAGCCTTCAACGCCGATACGCGCACGACCAAAGTCAATCTGGGCGTCGGCGTGTACACGAACGAGGAAGGCAAGATTCCGCTCCTGCGCGCCGTGCGCGAAGCCGAGAAAGCGCGCGTCGACGCCGCGCTGCCCCGCGGATATCTGCCGATCGACGGCATCGCCGCCTATGACTCGGCCGTGCAGAAACTGCTGCTCGGCGACGACTCGCCACTGATCGCCGCGGGCCGCGTCGTGACGGCGCAGGCGCTCGGCGGCACGGGCGCGCTCAAGATCGGCGCGGACTTCCTGAAGCGCCTGAATCCGAACGCGATCGTCGCGATCAGCGATCCGAGCTGGGAAAACCATCGCGCGCTCTTCGAAGGCGCCGGTTTCGAGGTGGTCAACTACCCGTACTACGAAGCCGCCACGCACGGCGTGAACTTCGACGGCATGCTCGCGGCGCTCAACGGCTACGCGCCGGGCACCGTCGTCGTGCTGCACGCGTGCTGCCACAACCCGACGGGCGTCGATCTGTCGGACGATCAGTGGAAGCAGATCGTGGAAGTCGTGAAGGCAAAGAACCTCGTGCCGTTCCTCGACATGGCGTATCAGGGCTTCGCGGACAACATCGACGCGGACTCCGCCGCCGTGCGTCTCTTCGCCACCGCCGATCTGAACGTGTTCGTTTCGTCGTCGTTCTCTAAGTCGTTCTCGCTGTACGGCGAGCGCGTCGGCGCGCTGTCGATCATCACGACGGGCAAGGAAGAATCGGCCCGCGTGCTGTCGCAACTCAAGCGCGTGATCCGCACGAATTATTCGAACCCGCCGACGCACGGCGGCTCGATCGTCGCGGCCGTGCTGGCGTCGCCGGAACTGCGCGCGACCTGGGAACAGGAACTGGGCGAAATGCGCGATCGCATCCGCGCGATGCGCAACGGTCTCGTCGAGCGCCTGAAGGCGAGCGGCGTCGATCGCGACTTCTCGTTCGTTAGCAAGCAGCGCGGCATGTTCTCGTACTCGGGCCTGACGGCGGCGCAAGTCGATCGTCTGCGCGACGAATTCGGCATCTATGCCGTGAGCACCGGCCGTATCTGCGTGGCCGCGCTGAACACGCGCAACCTCGACGCCGTTGCTAACGCCGTCGCCGCCGTCCTGAAGTAAGCTGGTCCGGCAGCTTCCAAATGAAAATGGCGCCCTTCGCGGGGCGCCATTTTTTTGCGCGTCGAAACCGGCGATTCAGAGCGTCTTTTGCGCGGACGTCACAGCGGGCGTCGCGTCGTCGTCCTCGACGAAGCCTAGCGAAATAGCGCGCGCGAGCTCCGCGCTCACGCCCGCGACGCTGGTTTCCTCGTGGCGCATGGCCGCGCTGCCGCTTTCGCCGGCGTGCATGCAGAAAGCCAGCGCGATCGGAAGCACGATGGCGACGGGCCAGTAAGTCGATATTGTCTTTTTCATGGGACTGCCTTTGGTCGAGATGTCGCAGCGGGTTACAAGCGTTAGTAACCCACTGCCGGACACTTCGAATTTTACGGAATCGTCCCGATCTTAAAAAGCCATTGAAAAGCAAAGGATTGTTGCGTTCGCGACAACAAGCATGTCCGGTGAATGCATGCTCAGACTCGCGTCTTTATGACGCCTGGCCGTCATAAAAGCTTACAAAGTTGTTGGGGACATCCACTCACCGATGTTGTCTCATACAGTAATGGTTCGACAGGTTCTCTCAAGATCATGAAATCCGCAGTTGCTGGTCTTCTTATCGCGTCATCCGCAGCGTTTCTAGGCGGCTGCGCGGTTTATCCCGATGGCTCGTCTTATGGCGGCGGCTATCCCGGTGTCTACGACGATCCGGGCTACGGGGGATATTACGGCGGACCGCCGGTGGTTCAGCCGGGCGTCGTCGTCGGTGGCGGTTATTACTCGGGGCCTGCGTATTACGGTCCTAGTCGAAGCCGCTATTGGGATGACGGTCCGGGCTGGCGCCGGCCGCCGCCCGGTGGCTGGCATGGTAACCAGCAACCGCGCGATCGCGGTCCGGGCGGGCCGCCGCCGCAAGCGGGCGGCAACGGACACCCGAACGGACCGCCGCCACAGGCGGGCGGCGGTCGTCCGCCAGCCCCTCCGCCTCCGCAGGCGAGCGGCGCGCCGATGCCCAAGGCTGTCGGCGGTCAACCACCGGGGCCGAATCGCGCCCCGCCGCCATCCGCGAATGGCGGCAACCGCGAGAGCGGAAATTCACGCGGCTTCCTCGGACGCTACGGCGGATAAGGCGAAAAGCGCACTCATCGATACGGGCCACGGCAGATTGCCTTGGCCTTTTTCTATCCGAGATGCGAGTGCTGCGCCTTATATAACTCTCTGAAGGTCCGCCCGACCGGCGCGGGCATGTCGCGCGTACCGGTCCATCCACTGCCGAACGGCAAACGCGAAATCGCTTTCTTGTTGCCACCCATGCGTTCGAGCACACGCACGGCGAGCTTCGTGAACAGCGCGTACGCAACTGGTCGTTTTGCGAGATAGCCCCAGGCTGCGAGCGCGGCGCGTTCGCTCCAGGGCCGCAGGCGGCGTTCCATCTGCTTTTCGCGCAACTTGCGCAGCAAGTCCGACAAGGGAATGCCCACCGGGCACACGCTGTTGCACTCGCCGCAGAGCGTCGCGGCTTGCGGCAAGTCGAGCGCCTTGTCGATCCCGACATACGCAGGCGTCAGCACCGATCCCATCGGGCCCGGATAGACCCAGCCGTACGCATGTCCGCCGATCTTCTGATAGACCGGGCAATGATTCATGCACGCGCCGCAGCGGATACAGCGCAGCATCTCCTGAAATTCCCCGCCGATGAGCCCGGTGCGCCCGCCATCGACGAGCACGAAATACATGTGCTCCGGCCCGTCCGATTCGTCCGCCGCCCGCGGCCCGGTCAGCAGCGAGAAATAGTTCGAGATCGTCTGCCCGGTCGCCGAGCGCGGCAGGAGGCGCATTGCGGTTGCGAGATCCTCGAGCGTCGGCAGCACTTTTTCGATGCCCGTCACCGCGACATGCACGCGCGGCATCACGGTGCACATGCCTTCGTTGCCCTCGTTCGTGACGACCGCCACCGATCCCGTCTCCGCGATCAAAAAGTTGCCGCCCGTCACGCCCATGTCCGCCGACATGAAATGCGGGCGCAGCACTTCGCGCGCCTCGCGCGTCATCTCGGGGATATCGGTCAGGCGCGGCTTGTTGTGCGTCTTCGCGAAGAGATCGGCGATCTGTTCCTTATCCTTGTGGACGACCGGCGCGATGATGTGGCTCGGCGGCTCGTTGTCGTTGATCTGCAGGATGTATTCGCCGAGGTCAGTCTCGATGGACTGCACGCCCATCTCGCCGAGCACGCGATTCAACTGCATCTCTTCCGACACCATCGACTTGGTCTTGATGACCTTTTTCACGTCGTGCTTGCGGGCGATATCCGCGACGAGCCTGGCTGCGTCCTGCGTCGATTCGGCGTAGAGCACCGTGGCGCCGCGCCGGGTCGCTTCGCGCTCGAAGGTTTCGAGCCACACGTCGAGATTGTCGAGCGCACGATCGCGCCGCTCCTTCAGCGCCGCGCGGGTCGCCTCGAAGTCGATGTCGCGCACCGCGCTCGCGCGCGCGCTGACGAACTTGGTCGAGAGCTTCGTG
The DNA here is from genome assembly GCA_000648925.1 of Caballeronia jiangsuensis. Taxonomy (GTDB): domain Bacteria; phylum Pseudomonadota; class Gammaproteobacteria; order Burkholderiales; family Burkholderiaceae; genus Caballeronia; species Caballeronia jiangsuensis. The sequence continues at coordinate 57,644 of JFHF01000036.1, read as the reverse complement.
AGATTCTGCTGCAGGCGCTCGTCGGCGAGCTTGGCTGTAGCGCGCGCCTTGAAATGCATCGTCTGGACTTGCATGTGCGGTCTCTCTGTCAGGATGCGCTCACGCGCGGCCTTGCGCGTCGCCGGCAAGCACCTGCGCGATGTGCAGCACGCGCGTCGACGTATCGCCGGTGCGGCGCAGGCGCCCTTCGATGTTCAACATGCAGCCGAGATCGCCGAGCACGACGGTGTCCGCCCCGCTCGCCTTGATGTTCGCGCACTTTTCATCGACGATCGCGGTCGAAATGTCGCCGTACTTCACGGCGAAGGTGCCGCCGAAGCCGCAGCAATGCTCGCAGCCCGCCATCTCCGTGACCGGTACGCCCGCCTGCGCGAGTAGTTCGCGCGGCTGCGATTTCACGCCGAGTTCGCGCAGACCCGAGCAGGAATCGTGATAGGTCACCATGCCGTCGAACGCGCCGGGCTCCATGCGCGCCTTCGCGACATTCACGAGGAAATCGGTCAGCTCGAAAACACGTGGCTGCAGGCGCGCGAAGCGGCCCATCAGTTGCGGATCGTCGCGAAAGAGATCGCCGTAATGCGCGCGGATCATGCCGCCGCAGGAACCCGACGGCACGACGACGTAGTCGAACTGCTCGAACTCGCGCAGCGTTTTTTCGGCGAGATCGCGGGCGAGCGGACGATCGCCCGAATTGTAGGCGGGCTGGCCGCAACACGTCTGCGAAGGCGGCACGACGACTTCGAAACCCGCCCGTTCGATCAGCTTGATCACCGAGAAGCCGATTTCAGGGCGCATCATGTCGATGAGACACGTGACGAAAAGTCCGACTCGCATTGGGGGCGTTTCCTGTTTTGTAGAAGTGATTGAACGCACCGACGATTATCCGCGAAAGTCCCGCCCGTCGGGCTCGCGCAGGTCCGCGAGCACCATTGACGAAGGGCATCTTTTTGACCGGCGTTCGCTTTTTTCACATTATGAGATACAATCGCCATTCCGCTGTTTGACGCATCAACCGATTTTTCACGATGAGCGATACGAACCCGGAATCCAAAACGTCCATTCAGGTGATCGAGCGCATGATGCGTCTTCTCGACGCCCTCGCCGACCACACTGACCCCGTCAGCCTGAAAGAGCTGTCCCAGAGCACGGAACTGCATCCGTCAACCGCGCATCGCATCCTGAACGACATGGTGCTGTGCCGTCTCGTCGATCGTTCCGATCCGGGCACCTACCGGCTCGGCATGCGGTTGCTGGAACTCGGCAATCTCGTGAAGGCGCGTCTCTCGGTACGCGAGGCCGCGATGCCGCCGATGCGCGAGCTGCATCGGCAGACCGGCCAGACCGTCAATCTGTCTGTACGGCAAGGCGATGAAATCGTCTATATCGAGCGCGCGTATTCCGAGCGCTCGGGCATGCAGGTCGTGCGGGCGATTGGCGGCCGTGCGCCTTTGCATCTGACGTCCGTAGGAAAACTGTTCCTCGCCGCCGACGAAGCCACGCGCGTGCGCGCCTATGCGATGCGCACCGGTCTCTCCGGCCACACGCAGAACAGCATCACCGATCTGTCGAAGCTCGAGCGCGAACTGTCGCTGGTGCGCCAGCAAGCCTGCGCGCGCGACAACGAGGAACTGGAGCTCGGCGTGCGCTGCATCGCCGCCGGCATCTACGACGACACCGGACGGCTGGTGGCGGGTCTGTCGCTGTCGGCGCCCGCCGATCGTCTGCAGGACGCCTGGCTCAAGCAACTGAGCCACACCGCGCTCGAAATCTCGCAGTCGCTCGGGTATCACCCGGAACAGGCGGCCGCCGAAGCGCCGCACGCGCACCGCTGAACCGCGCTGCATGAAAAAAACGGGATTCGTCTTTCGACGAATCCCGTTTTCTTTTGAGTCGGCTGCTCGAGCCGGCGAAAGTCAGACGCTCAAGGATTCGCGCCGCTGCCCATATCGGCGCTCATGATGTGCGGCTCGCCGAGCGTATCGAGAAACGAACGAAGGCGGCCCGCATCGGCGAAACGCGAGTACTTGCCGTATGAGTCGAGCAGCACGATCACGACCGGGCGGCCGTTCACGTTCGCCTGCATCACGAGACATTCGCCCGCTTCGTTGATGAAGCCCGTCTTCTGCAAGCCGATATCCCACGACGCATTGCGGATCAGCGCGTTCGTGCTGTTGTAGGCAATGTTGCGCTTGCCGGTGAAGACGTCGTAGCTGCGATCGGTCGAGAACTTGCGGATCAGCGGATATTGATACGCCGCGTTCACCATCTTCACGAGGTCGCGCGCGCTCGACACGTTCTGGCTCGTCAGACCCGTCGAGTTCTCGAAGTGCGTGTCGGTCATGCCGAGCGACTTCGCCTTCGCATTCATCGCGGCGATGAACGCCGGACGGCCGCCCGGGTAATAACGCGACAGCGCAGCCGCCGCGCGATTCTCGGACGCCATCAGCGCGATGTGCAGCATGTCCTCGCGATTCAGTTCCGAACCGACCGCCAGGCGCGAACCGGTGAACTTCTCGTAGTCACGGTCTTCGTCGGTGACGCTGATCGCGTCGGTGAGCGGCATGTGCGAGTCGAGCACGACCATCGCCGTCATGAGTTTCGTGATCGACGCGATCGGCACGACAGCGCGCGAGTTCTTGTCGAAGAGCGTCTCGGACGTGTTCTGGTCGACGACATAGGCCACGCTCGAACGCAGCGCGAGGCTGTCGGGCGTGTCATGGAGGCCGAACGCCTGGCCGACCGACGTCGCGCGCGGCTGGAACGCAACCGCGTGCACCGCGCCGCGGCGCGCATGCGGTTCCATGCGATACGACACCCGACGCTTGCGCGACGCGCGGGGCGCATCGTCGTCGTCATCCGTGGCGGCGACCTTGGCGGCTTTCGCGGCCTTCGGCGCCTTGAGCGTGGTTTTCGCCACGCGCGCGGGCTTTTCGGCTTGCGCGGTGGATTTCTTTGCGGTCTTGGTTGCCGTGGCGGTCTTTGCAAGGGCTTCAGCCGGAGCCGCTGCGAAGGACGTCGCTACTGCGATGGAGACAGCGATGGACAATGCCGAGCGCACTGCCACGCCATGCACCACCTTCAACGACGAAAACATTTCGGTTTTCATTAGTGTTCTGTTGGGCGGCTGGAGGGTACCGCCAAGTGTAGTGAAGCAACGAAATTTAAGCAATATTAAGCACTTATCGGCACTCGTTAAACTGAGTTGTAAGCCTGGATTGCATATTGCCGATCAACAGCGCGCCTCGATCGGAAAAAACGATCGTCCCGGCGGAACCGTGCTGCCAAAAGCGCGCTTTTCTACACGACGGCAAACGCACTATCGGCAAAACTTTCCACGACTTTAGTTAAACGTGTGAACCGAGTCGGACAAAACGCAGAACTTCGAATCGACGGAGGGAGCGGTCGGATGCCGCGAACAAACACGCGACAGATCGGACAGCCGAAATGTTAACGTTTCTTCAACAATTTGGTGTACGGCAACATCTTAAAATTAAGACAATCTTCAGAAACTTCTCGTTTTGCATCGCGATAAGACTCAGACTTCGGGCGCGCGGGCAACATCAAATCTTCATCCGGGCGTGTTCTCATCTACTTCAGTAAAGAGCAACAGAAGCTCTGGAAGCCCATGTGCAGCCTGAATGCTCAGGGTTTCCACGGATGCGTCCCCCACACGTTTTTCTAGCAACTAAGTCCTTGTTTAACATACAATTTCGATTCATTGTGCGGCGCACAAAAAGTGCTTGACATCCATCGGAATATCTCTAAAATGGGTCTCATGTTGCGACGCACCAATTGCAGTTGCACCTAGCCGGCCAGGTTCATCGCGCCGGATCTACCCAAACCACGACCCGCGTTTGATGGGTCGGCCATCAGGAGCCTGAGATGACGCTGTTGACCCCCGAGCAAATCGCCGCTGCACAAAAAGCTAACTTCGACACGCTGTTCGGTCTGACGAACAAGGCATTCGAAGGCGTCGAGAAGCTGGTCGAACTGAACCTGCAAGTCGTGAAGTCGACGCTGGCCGAAAGCCAGGAAAACGCGCAACGCGCGCTGTCGGTGAAGGACGCGCAAGAACTGCTCGCGCTGCAAGCCAGCCTGACGCAGCCGGTCGCGGAAAAGGTGCTGTCGTATGGCCGTCACCTGTATGAAATCGCGTCGGCCACGCAAGCTGAATTCGCCCGCGTCGCGGAAGCGCAGTACGAAGAGCAAAACCGCAAGGTGCAAACGCTCGTCGACAACGTCGCGAAGAACGCACCGGCCGGTTCGGAAACGGCTGTCGCAGTGATGAAGTCGGCTATCACCGCTGCCAACACGACGTACGAAACGGTTCACAAGGCAACGAAGCAAGCTGTCGAAATCGCTGAAAGCAACTTCAACGCTGCCGCTACGGCTGCGACGAAGGCCGCTACGCAAGCGACCGAGCAAGCTTCGCGCGCTGCCAAGAAGTCGGTTGCGTAAGTTTGCTGCCGGGCCCTGCCCGGTTTGATGCAGCACGCATGACGAAAAACCCGGCCAACGTGCCGGGTTTTTTGTCGTTTGTCGTCCGCCGTTTACGCTGCAAATGAAAAAGGCGCGCCCCCGTTAAGGAGCGCGCCTTTGCACTTCCCGAAGCGCGAACGCTTACTTCTTGCGCTGCGGCGGCAGGTCCGTGCACACGCCTTCGTACAGCTCGGCGGCCATCCCGACCGATTCGCCGAGCGTCGGGTGCGGATGGATCGTCTTGCCGATATCGGTTGCGTCCGCGCCCATCTCGATCGCGAGACACACTTCGCTGATCAGATCGCCCGCGTTCAGACCGACGATGCCGCCGCCGATCACACGATGCGTCTCTTCATCGAAGATCAGCTTGGTGAAGCCCTCGTCGCGGCCATTCGCGATCGCGCGGCCCGAAGCGGCCCACGGGAACACTGCCTTGCCGAACTTGATGCCTTCGGCCTTGCACTGGTCTTCCGTCTTGCCGGCCCACGCCACTTCCGGATCGGTGTACGCCACCGACGGAATCTGCAACGCGTCGAAATACGCCTTCTCGCCGTGCGCCGCTTCCGCCGCGACATGGCCTTCGTGCACGGCCTTGTGCGCGAGCATCGGCTGGCCGACGAGATCGCCGATCGCGAAGATGTGCGGAACGTTGGTGCGCATCTGTTTGTCGACGTTGATGAAGCCGCGATCCGTCACCGCCACGCCGGCCTTGTCCGCGCCGACCTTGCCGCCGTTCGGGCTGCGTCCGACCGCGAGCAAAACGAGGTCGTAGCGCTGCGGCTCGCTCGGAGCCTTCTCGCCTTCGAAGGTCACGTAGATGCCGTCTTCCTTGGCCTCGGCCTTGGTCGTCTTGGTCTTGAGCATCACGTTCGTGAAGCGCTTGGAATTGAACTTCTCCCACACCTTCACGAGATCGCGGTCCGCGCCGAGCATCAGGCCATCGAGCATTTCGACGACATCGATGTCCGCGCCGAGCGTCGAATAAACGGTCGCCATTTCCAGTCCGATGATGCCGCCGCCCACCACGAGCATGCGCTTCGGCAACTGACGCAGTTCGAGCGCGCCGGTCGAATCGACGACACGCGGATCGTCCGGGAAGAACGGCAGCTTCACGGCTTGCGAGCCGGCCGCGATGATCGCCTGCTTGAACTTCACGACCTTCTTGCCGTCCGCGCCCTGCACTTCCATATGGTTCGGATCGACGAAATTGCCGACGCCCGTGACCACCTGCACCTTGCGCGCCTTCGCCATGCCCGCGAGACCGCCGGTCAGCTTCTTGACGACGCCTTCCTTGAAGCCGCGCAGCTTGTCGAGATCGACTTTCGGCTCGCCGAAGCTGATGCCGTGCGCCGCGAGTTCCGCCGCTTCGTCGATGACGAGCGCGGTGTGCAGCAGCGCCTTCGACGGAATGCAGCCGACGTTCAGACACACGCCGCCCAGCGTCGAATAACGTTCGACGAGCACCGTCTTCATGCCGAGATCGGCGGACCGGAAGGCCGCCGAGTAACCGCCGGGGCCGGCGCCGATCACGAGCATGTCGCATTCGACATCGGCGGCGCCGGAGTAGCTGCCCGCCTGCGGCGCGGGCGCGGACGCGGACGCCGGAGCGGCTGCGGCGGCTGCCGGAGCGGCCTTCTGCGGCGCGGCCGCGGGAGCCGCGTCGCCGGCTTCGAGCGTCAGGACGAGCGTGCCTTCCGACACGTTGTCACCGACCTTCACCTTCACTTCCTTCACCGTGCCCGCAGCCGGAGAAGGCACGTCCATCGTGGCCTTGTCGGATTCGAGCGTGATGAGCGACTGCTCCTTCTCGACCGTATCGCCCGGCTTCACATGCACTTCGATGACCGGAATGTCCTTGAAGTCGCCGATGTCCGGCACCTTCACGTCCTGCACGGCGCCACCCGCGGCCTTCGCGGGCGCAGCGGCGGGAGCCGGCGCGGCAGCGGGTGCCGCGGCAGCGCCTGCGCCTTGCGTTTCGATCATCGCGATGACCGAGCCCTGGCTGACCTTGTCGCCCTGCTTGACCTTCACTTCCTTGATCGTGCCCGCGACATCGGCGGGCACTTCCATCGTGGCTTTGTCGGTTTCGAGCGTGATGACGCCCTGTTCCTTTTCGATGCTGTCGCCGGGTTTGATATTGACTTCGATGACATCGACATCGGAGAAGTCGCCGATGTCGGGTACTTTTAGTTCGACGAGACTCATGTTGTCCCCTAAGAGATGTGCGGATGGGACCTCAGGGCAAAGCCCCGAGGTCCCGCCGTCGGCCAGATCCGAAGATCAGAGAATGACGCGACGGAAATCGCCCAGAATCGCCGACAGATAAGCGTTGAAGCGCGCGGCGGCCGCACCGTCGATGACGCGATGGTCGTACGACAGCGACATCGGCAGCGTGAGGCGCGGCACGAACTGCTTGCCGTCCCACACCGGCTTCATCTGACCGCGCGACAGGCCGAGAATCGCGACTTCGGGCGCGTTGATGATCGGCGTGAAGTGCGTTCCGCCGATGCCGCCCAGCGACGAGATCGAGAAGCAGCCGCCCTGCATCTGATCGGGCTTGAGCTTCCCGTCGCGCGCGAGCTTCGACAGCTCCGCCATTTCCTTGGCGATATCGACGAGGCCCTTCTTGTCCGCGTCGCGGATCACCGGAACGACGAGGCCGTTCGGCGTATCGGCCGCGAAACCGATGTGGTAGTACTTCTTGAACACGAGGTTGTCGCCGTCCAGGCTCGCGTTGAAGTCCGGGAACTTCTTGAGCGCCGAGACCACGGCCTTGATGACGAACGCGAGCATCGTGAACTTCACGCCCGCCTTTTCGTGTTCCTTGTTCAGCTTGACGCGCAGTTCTTCGAGCTCGGTGATGTCGGCTTCGTCGTTGTTCGTGACGTGCGGGATCATCACCCAGTTGCGATGCAGGTTCGCACCCGAGATCTTCTTGATGCGCGACAGCGGCTTCGGATCGATCGGCCCGAACTTCGTGAAATCGATCTTCGGCCACGGCAGGAGACCCAGCTCGCCGCCGCCACCGCCAGCCGGTGCAGCCGCTGCGGGCGCCGCACCCTGTCCCGACATCACGCCCTTGACGAACGCGGTGATGTCGCCCTGCGTGATGCGGCCTTTCGGACCGCTGCCGCGCACACGCGACACATCAACGCCCAGGTCGCGCGCGAACTTGCGCACCGACGGCGACGCGTGGCTCGACGTGCGCGTGCCGTCGCCGGCAGGCATCAGGGGCGCCTGCGCGAGCGCGGACGGCGCCTCTTTCGCGGGAGCGGGTTTCACGGGCGCATCGGACGGCACTTCGACCGGCTTCGCGGGCGCGGGAGCCGCCGCGGGCGCAGCCGCTCCAGCGCCGCCTTCCAGCACGACGATCAGCGTGCCTTCGGAAACCGTGTCGCCGATCTTGACCTTCAGTTCCTTCACCGTGCCCGCCTCGGGGCTCGGCACGTCCATCGTCGCCTTGTCGGATTCGAGCGTGACGAGCGACTGCTCCTTCTCGACCTTGTCGCCGACCTTCACGCCGATCTCGATGACCGGAATGTCCTTGAAGTCGCCGATGTCCGGCACCTTCACTTCGATGGAACCGCCGCCGCTCGCCGCGGGCGCCGCAGCGGGCGCCGCCGCCGGTGCCGGTGCGGCCGCTTCCTGCTTGGCGGCCGGCGCGGCAGCGGATGCGCCACCTTCCAGCACGACGATCAGCGTGCCTTCCGACACGTTGTCGCCGACCTTGACCTTGACCTCCTTCACGGTGCCCGCCGCCGAACTCGGCACGTCCATCGTCGCCTTGTCGGATTCGAGCGTGACGAGCGACTGTTCGGGTTCGACCGTATCACCCACCTTGACCAGCACTTCGATCACGGGGATGTCCTTGAAATCGCCGATGTCCGGCACTTTGACTTCGATCGCTTGACTCATTATTAGTGTCTCCTGGGTTGCACGCGGGCCTCCTTCCGCTTCGGAAGGAGGCTGCGTCACAACGCACGGGGGCGATGCCTTTAGACGGTCATCGGGTTGGGTTTGGACGGGTCGAGGTTGTACTTCTTGATCGCCTCGGCGACGACCTTGCGCTCGATCGTGCCTTCGTCGGCCAGCGCGTTCAGCGCGGCCAGCGTCACCCAGTAGCGGTCGACTTCGAAGAAGTGGCGCAGCGCCTCGCGCGTATCCGAGCGGCCGTAGCCGTCGGTGCCGAGCACCACGAACTTGTTCGGCACATAGCCGCGGATCTGGTCGACGAGCGCACGGATGTAGTCCGTCGATGCGATCACCGGGCCCTTCGCGCCCTTGAGCAGCGCGCTCACGTGCGGCACGCGCTTCTCTTCCGTCGGGTGCAGCAGGTTCCAGCGCTCGCACGCCTGACCGTCGCGCGCCAGTTCGGTGAAGCTCGGCACGCTCCAGAGATCGGCGGTGACGTTCCAGTCGTTCTTCAGGAGATCGGCGGCGGCGATCACTTCGTTGAAGATCGTGCCCGCGCCCATCAGCTGAACGTGCGCCTTGCCCGCGCCTTCGGCCTTCTTGAACGCGTACATGCCCTTGATGATGTCCGAAGCAACGGCATCGCCTTGCGGGATCGCCGGATGCTCGTAGTTCTCGTTCATCACGGTGATGTAGTAGTACACGTCTTCCTGATCCGCGACCATGCGGCGCAGACCGTCCTGCATGATGACCGCGAGCTCGTAGCCGAAGGTCGGGTCGTAGCTCACGCAGTTCGGGACGGACGCCGCCCACAAGAGCGAGTGGCCGTCTTCGTGCTGCAGGCCTTCGCCGTTGAGCGTCGTGCGGCCCGCGGTGCCGCCCAGCAGGAAGCCGCGCGAACGCATGTCGCCCGCGGCCCATGCCAGATCGCCGATGCGCTGGAAGCCGAACATCGAGTAGAAGATGTAGAACGGGATCATGATCTCGCCGTGCGTCGAGTACGACGTCGCGGCCGCGATCCAGTCACACATGCCACCCGCTTCGTTGATGCCTTCCTGCAGAATCTGACCCGTCTCCGATTCGCGATAGAACATCAGCTGGTCGGAGTCTTCCGGCACGTACTTCTGGCCTTCCTGATTCCAGATGCCGATCTGACGGAAAAGACCTTCCATGCCGAAGGTACGCGACTCGTCCGGCACGATCGGCACGACGCGCTTGCCGAGCGCCTTGTCCTTCAGCAGGATGTTCAGGATCCGCACGAAGGCCATCGTCGTGGAGATTTCGCGGCCTTCGCCCGTGCCCTTCAGAAGCGGCTCGAATGCGGAGAGCGCCGGCACCGGCAGGGATTCGGCTTTCTCGCGACGCGACGGCAGATAGCCGCCCAGGTCCATGCGCTTCTGACGCATGTACTCCAGCTCCTTCGAGCCTTCCTCGAACGTGAGGTACGGCACGTCGGCGATCTGCTCGTCGGTGAGCGGCAGGCGGAACTGGTCGCGGAATTTCTTCAGCGTGTCGATCGGCAGCTTCTTCTGCTGGTGCGTGATGTTCATCGCCTGACCGTGCTCGCCCATGCCATAGCCCTTGATGGTCTTGGCGAGGATGACGGTCGGCGCGCCCTTCGTCTTGGTCGCGGCGTCGAATGCCGCGTAGATCTTGTGCGGATCGTGGCCGCCGCGGTTCAGGTTCCAGATGTCGTCATCGGACCAGTCGGCGACCAGCGCCTTCAGTTCCGGCGTGTTGAAGAAGTGCTCGCGCACGAACGCGCCCGACTCCGACTTGTACGTCTGGTATTCGCCGTCGACGACTTCCATCATGCGGCGCATCAGCGCGCCGGTCTTGTCGCGCGCGAAGAGCGCGTCCCAGCGGCTGCCCCAGATGACCTTGATGACGTTCCAGCCCGCGCCGCGGAATTCGCTTTCCAGTTCCTGGATGATCTTGCCGTTGCCGCGCACCGGACCGTCCAGACGCTGCAGATTGCAGTTGATGACGAACACGAGGTTGTCCAGACGCTCGCGGCCGGCCATGCCGATCGCGCCGAGCGATTCCGGCTCGTCCGTCTCGCCGTCGCCGAGGAACGCCCAGACCTTGCGGCCGTCCGTCTTCGCGATGCCGCGCGCCGCCATGTACTTCATGAAGCGCGCCTGATAGATCGCCATGATCGGGCCGAGACCCATCGACACGGTCGGGAATTGCCAGAAGTCCGGCATCAGCCACGGGTGCGGATACGAGGAGATGCCCTCGCCGCCCACTTCCTGACGGAAGTTGTTCAGTTGCTTATCGGTCAGGCGACCGAGCAGGAACGCGCGCGAGTACACACCCGGCGACGAGTGGCCCTGCACGAACACGAGATCGCCACCGTGTTCTTTCGACGGCGCGTGCCAGAAGTGATTGAAGCCGACGTCATAGAGCGTTGCGGCGGACGCGAACGAAGCGATGTGGCCGCCGACGTTCGTGTCCTTGCCCGCGCGCAGCACCATCGCGATGGCGTTCCAGCGGGTGTACGAGCGGATGCGGTGTTCGAGGTCCTGATCGCCCGGATTCTTCGCCTGCGCGGCGACGGGGATCGTGTTGATGTACGGCGTGTTCGCCGAGAACGGCAGGTGCTCGCCATGCACGCGAGCGAATTCGATCTGTTTCTCGATCAGGTAGTGCGCGCGATCAGGACCGACCGCGGAAATTACGCCATCGAGCGCGTCGAGCCACTCGGCGGTTTCCTGAGGATCGTCGTCCTTGGCGTTGGCGACATATTTGAGAACTTCGTCGGGTACAGCGGACATGCTCGTCTCCTGATGTGAGGAACACTCTGAGAACCGCCGGCGCACGCCCGATCGAAGGCGGGCACTGGCCGCGTGCCGGCAATTCTAAAGAGGGTCCAGACCATGATGCAAGGAATTTTTCAAATCATGAGAGTTAATCTCACCATGCGAAAAATTGCTGCAACGCACCGTCCGATAAGACTTTTTTGTTCAGATGTTTCTCCTCCTTTTGCGACAATCCATACTTCTTTACCGTCTTTTTACGCCGATTAACAATCAGGTGCTGCGTTACAATCGCTTCCATGTTGACCGAACGGCTGATCAAACGCTCGGCGAGGGTCGCGCGAAAGCCGACCGACGCCTCGCCCTCCCGCTGGCACCACGGCCCGTGGTGGTCGAACTCCTATTTACTCACGCCGCTCATTTCGATCCTGGTATTCCTGGTCGTGATGAGTCTGATCCTATGGAGCCTGAACCGGCGCGAGCAACAGCAGCAGGAAGACACGCTCTACCGGAATGTCGCGTGGGCACAGCAGCAAATCCGTCTTTCGATGACCGGCGCGCAGGAGCAGATCCAGGCGCTCGCCCGCGACATCGCGACCGGCCACGGCGACCCGCAAACCTTCCAGACCTCGTCCACCGACATCATGCAGGGGCATCCCGAGATCCTCTACATGAACTGGTACACGAGCGAGCATAAGCCCCGCTGGCCGAATACGCCGCTGCCCGTGCTCGGATCGCGTCTCGCGAAGCCCAACGACACGCAGATGGACGAGGCCGTGCAGGCCGCATTCGACGAAGCGCGCACCACCCGCCGCCAAGTCTACTCGCCGTTGCTCTACGACGACCTCGGCAATGGCTATATCACCTTGCAGACACCGGTTTTCCGCGACCGCGAGTTCCTCGGCTCGATCGCGGCGGTGTTCTCGATCGAAGGCGTCCTGAAGCACGACATTCCCAGCGAACTGTCGGCGAAGTACAAGATTTCCATCACCGACCTGAACAACCGCGAGCTCGCGACCACGTCGAGCCGCCCGCGCCTGCCGCGCGACATGTTCTACGACCTGCCGCTCGATCCGCCGGGACAAGGTCTGTCGGTGCGCGTGTATTCGTATCCGCAGCTCACCAACTTCACCAACAACACGCTCGTCTGGCTCGTCGCGGGTTTGTCATGCTTCGTGCTGTGGAGTCTCTGGAGTCTCTGGAAGCACACGCGCCAGCGCTTCGAGGCGCAACAGGCGCTGTACGCCGAAGCGTTTTTTCGCCGCGCGATGGAAAACTCGGTGCTGATCGGCATGCGCGTGCTCGACATGCACGGCCGCATCACGCACGTGAATCCCGCGTTCTGCCGCATGACCGGCTGGGACGAGAGCGATCTCGTCGGCAAGAACGCGCCGTTCCCGTACTGGCCGCGCGACGCGTATCCCGAAATGCAGCGCCAGCTCGACATGACACTGCGCGGCAAGGCCCCCTCGTCCGGCTTCGAGCTGCGCGTGCGCCGCAAGGACGGCTCGTTCTTCCACGCGCGGCTGTATGTGTCGCCGCTGATCGACAGTTCGGGCCGGCAGACCGGCTGGATGTCGTCGATGACGGACATCACAGAGCCCAAGCGCGCGCGCGAAGAACTCGCCGCCGCGCACGAGCGCTTCACCACCGTGCTCGAAAGCCTCGACGCGGCCGTCTCCGTGCTCGCCGCCGACGAAGCCGAGCTGCTCTTCGCCAATCGCTATTACCGGCATCTGTTCGGCATCCGCCCGGACGGGCATCTGGAGCTCGCGGGCGCCGCGTTCGACGGCGGCTCGCAAAGCTCGTCGGACACCATCGACATGGTCGACACCTACGCGGGCCTGCCCGCCACCGCGCTCACCGAAAGCTCGGCGGACGCGCAGGAAGTCTATGTCGAAGGCATCCAGAAGTGGTTCGAAGTGCGCCGCCAGTACATCCAGTGGGTCGACGGCCATCTCGCGCAGATGCAGATCGCGACCGACATCACGCAGCGCAAGCAGGCGCAGGAACTCGCGCATCAGCAGGAAGAAAAGCTCCAGTTCACGAGCCGCCTGATGACGATGGGCGAAATGGCGTCGTCGCTCGCGCACGAGCTGAATCAGCCGCTCGCGGCGATCAACAACTATTGTTCGGGCTGCGTCGCGCTGGTGAAATCCGGCCGCGTGACGCAGGAAACGCTGCTTCCCGTGCTCGAAAAGACCGCGCAGCAGGCCGTGCGCGCAGGCATGATCATCAAGCGCATCCGCGAGTTCGTGAAGCGCAGCGAACCCAAGCGCCAGGCCGCGCGCGTCGCCGATATCGTCGCGGACGCGGTCGGTCTCGCCGAGATCGAGGCGCGCAAACGCAAGATCCGCATCGTCACCGAAATCCGCTCGCGCATGCCGGTGATCTACGTCGATCCGGTTTTGATCGAACAAGTGTTGGTCAACCTGTTGAAAAACGCGGCCGAGGCGATGCATGATGCGAAACCAAACGCCATCGATCCGGTGATTCGCGTCGTCGTGCAGCGCATGGACGGCGGCTTCGTGTGCATCAGCGTGGTCGATCAGGGTCCTGGCGTGGACGAGGCAACCGCCGAGCGCCTCTTCGAACCGTTTTACAGCACCAAGTCCGATGGCATGGGCATGGGGCTGAACATCTGCCGCTCGATCATCGAGTCGCATCGCGGACGCCTCTGGGTCGTCAACAACGTCGAAGCGGACGGCCACGTGACCGGCGCGACCTTCCACTGCAGCCTGCCGATCGGCGCAGTGGACGGCAGCTCGGGCACGAGCGGCACGGATGCGCAGGACGAACATACGAGACAACAAACAGTTACGGGAGAACTATGAGCACAGTCACCACTCAGGAAACCGTCTTCGTCGTCGACGATGACGAAGCCGTGCGTGATTCCTTGCGCTGGCTGCTCGAAGCAAACGGCTATCGCGTTCAGTGTTTCTCCAGCGCGGAATCGTTTCTCGACGTCTATCTGCCGATCTCGCACTCCGGCGCGATTTCCTGCCTGATCCTCGACGTGCGGATGGCCGGCATGACGGGGCTGGAGCTGCAGGAGAAACTCATCGCCGAGAATTCGCTTCTGCCGATCATCTTCGTGACGGGTCACGGCGACGTGCCGATGGCCGTCTCGACGATGAAAAAAGGCGCGATGGATTTCATCGAAAAGCCTTTCGACGAGGCCGAGCTGCGCAAGCTCGTGGAGCGCATGCTGGAGAAGGCGCGCAGCGAAAGCACCAGCGTGCAGCAGCAGCGCGCCGCCGCCGAGCGTCTGGGCAAGCTGACCGCGCGCGAGCATCAGGTGCTCGAACGCATCATCGCGGGACGCCTGAACAAGCAGATCGCCGACGATCTCGGCATCAGCATCAAGACGGTGGAAGCGCATCGCGCGAACATCATGGAGAAGCTCTCCGTGAACACCGTCGCCGATCTGCTGCGCCTCGCGCTGTCGAACAAGCCTCAGCAGTAACGGCTTCGCTCTCCCGTTCGCGGCCGGCATCGTCATGCCGGCCGCGCTTTCATGGCGCGCCCGATGTCCGCATCGCGCCGCCCGTCCCCTTCCGAAACCCCCGTTGTCGGCGAGAGTGAAACGTGATATTTCCTGAATCACGTTGACACACATCGCGGCCCGCCCGTAATTTGGCCGGACCCACTACCGGACAACGGTCATGCGCGACAAGGCGTCTGCCACGTACTTGCTCGACGGTCAAACGTTTGGTGTCGATACCTTCGAGACCAGCGCGCTCTCTCGCATCGTTCCCTTCGCTTTCATCAAGCACTGCGCATCAGTTCGCTGCCTGCCAGCAAACAACGTGCGCATCGCGCGTGCACCGGAGGACTTGATCTTGAAACGAAATCCTTACATCGTCGTCGGGCATCGCGCGCTGCGCATGATCGCGACGAGCGTTGCGCTCGCGCTGCCGCTCGCGGCGCTTCATCCCGGACCGGTGCACGCACAGACGCAGGACGCCGCGAGCACCGCACCGAAGCTCACGAACCAGCAGCTCGATGCGCTGACCGCGCCGGTCGCGCTCTATCCCGACGCGCTGCTGGCGCAGGTGATGATGGCGTCGACGTATCCGTCGCAAATCACCGACGCAGCCGCGTGGTCGAAGGCGAATCCGAACGTCAAGGGCGACGACGCGGTCAAGGCCGTGCAATCCGAGCCGTGGGACCCGAGCGTGCAATCGCTCGTCGCGTTCCCCCAGGCGCTCGCGACGATGGCCTCCAAGATCGACTGGGTGACGCAGCTCGGCAACGCCTTCATCGCCCAGCCGAGCGACGTGATGGACTCGGTTCAGCGTCTGCGGCGCGCGGCGCAAAGCGCGGGCAATCTCAAGACGAACGAGCAGCAGAAGGTCACGAGCGGGCCGCCGCCGGCGGGCAGCACGACCACCAGCACCACCGTGATCCAGATCGAGCCGGCCAATCCGCAAGTGGTCTACGTGCCGACCTACAACCCGACGGTCGTGTACGGCACATGGCCTTATCCGGCCTATCCGCCGGTCTACGTGCCGCCGCCTCCGGGATATGCGATGGCGTCGGCGTTCGTCGGCGGCCTCGCGTTCGGCGCGGGCGTCGCCGTCGTGAATTCGCTGTGGGGCAATTGCAACTGGGGTCACGGCGATGTCAACGTCAACGTGAATCGCTACAACAACATCAACACGAGCAACCGCATCAACGCGAACAGCAACAACGTGCGCTGGAACCGCAACGATCCGCAGTTCAACCGGACCAACGTCCAGAACCGGCAGAACACGTTGAACAACGCGAATCGCGGCGCGAACGCCAACCAGTTTCGCGGCCGCGAGGACGGGCGCGCGCAGGCGGCCCAGACGCTGCAGCAGCGCACCGGGCAAAACCTCAACGAGCCGGCCAGCCAGCGCGTGCAGAGCATCCGCCAGGGCGGCGGCGAGAACGCGCGCAACACCAACGATCTGCGTCAGCGCTCGCAGAACGTGAATCGCGATAACGCGCTGCGCGGCGCGGGCGACGGCAACGGTGCGCGGCAGGACATGCAGCGCGGACAGGCGAGCCGGGAGTCGTTCGCCAATCAGTCGCATAACCGCGGCGGCGGTGTCGAGCGACAGGCGGGCGGCGGTCTCGGCGGCGGCGGTGGTGGCGGCGGCGGATTCCATGGAGGCGGAGGCGGCGGCGTGCAACGCGGCGGCGGCGGTGGCGGCGGATTCCACGGCGGTGGCGGCGGAGGCGGCGGCGGGTTCCATCGAGGCGGCGGCGGCGGAGGAGGATTCCGCCGGTGATGATCGAGTCCATCGTCAAACGCCGCTCACGCGGCGAACGCCAGATCCAGGAGCCCGACATGAAAACACTCGCCTCATCGAAGAAGCCATTGCTTCGCGCACTCGCCGCCGCGTCGCTGGCGCTTTGCGCATCGTTCGCGTACGCGCAGGCCGTGTATCCCACCGCGGAAGCCGCCGCGCAGGCGTTCACCGACGCCATCGCGACCAACGACGAAACCGCGCTCGCCAAAGTCCTCGGCAAGGACCACGGGCGCTACGTGCCCGAAGGCAGCATCGGCGAAGAGGACATCTACGCGTACCTCGCCGCGTGGGCCCAACAGCATCGCATCGTCGAGGATGCGCAGCCGCTCGATGGCCGTCCGGCCGCCCATATCGAAGCGGGCACGAGCGGCTGGACGCTGCCGATTCCGCTCGTGAAAGTAGCGAAAGGCTGGCGCTTCGACATGCCCGCCGCGCGCGACGAAGTGTTCACGCGGCGTATCGGCCGCAACGAGCGTTCGGCGATGCAGGTCGCGCTCGCGGTCGTCGCCGCGCAAAGCGACTATCGCAAGACGGCCGGCCGCTACGCCGACCGTTTCGTGAGCACGCCCGGCAAGCACGACGGCCTCTACTGGGACACCGCGCCGGGCGATCCGGAAAGCCCGCTCGGCCCGCTCGCCGCGACGATGCCCAACAAGCCCACCGACAAGGACGGCTACTACGGCTACCACTACCGCATCCTGACGGCGCAGGGCGCGAACGCGCAGGGCGGCGCGAAGAACTATCTGCAGGACGGCAAACTGACGAACGGCTTCGGCGTGATCGCGACGCCCGCGCGCTACGGACAGACCGGCGTGATGACCTTCATCGTCAATCAGGACGGGCAGATCTACGAGAAGGATCTCGGCCCGGCGTCCACACGCGCGGCCGCGGCGATCAGGTCGTTCAATCCGGATTCGTCGTGGCAGGTGGTGACGCCGTGAGTCGCGGCGACGTGGCGGAGATGGCGGGCCGGAACGCGCGATAGCGCCCGGCGGTATAATTTCGCCCTTCCCAGGGGCGCATTTGCCACGCATTTGCCGAGCAGGCGCCCAGCACCATGCGCGAGCGCCGCGCACCGCTGCCGCACGAAAGCGGCGGGCACGGCGTCGGCTTTACGCCCTCGCGCGCCCTCGCCCATCCTCGATCCGATTCGCCATGACCGCCCAACTCATCGACGGCAACGCCCTTTCCAAGACCCTTCGCGCCGACGTCGCCCAGCGCGCCGCCGCACTCACCGCCCGTGGACACAAGCCGGGCCTGGCCGTCGTGCTCGTCGGCGACAATCCCGCGAGCGAGGTCTACGTGCGCAACAAGGTGAAGGCCTGCCACGACAACGGCCTGCACTCGGTGATGGACCGCTTTCCCGCGACGCTCGCCGAAAACGAGCTGCTCGCGCACATCGCGAAGCTCAACGCCGATCCTTCGATCCACGGCATTCTCGTGCAACTGCCGTTGCCCGCGCATATCGATAGCCACAAGGTCATCGAAGCCATCGCGCCGGAGAAGGACGTCGACGGCTTTCACGTCGCCAACGCGGGCGCGCTCCTGACCGGCAAGCCGCTCTTTCGCCCGTGCACGCCGTACGGCGTGATGAAGATGTTCGAGGCGCACGACATCGGCCTCAAAGGCGCGAACGCGGTGGTGATCGGCCGCTCGAACATCGTCGGCAAGCCGATGGCGCTCCTCTTGCTCGAAGCCGGCGCAACCGTCACCATCTGCCACAGCAAGACGCGCGACCTCGCGAAGCACACGCGCGACGCCGATGTCATCGTCGCCGCGGTCGGCCGCCGCAACATCCTGACCGCGGACATGGTGAAGCCGGGCGCGACCGTGATCGACGTCGGCATGAACCGCAACGACGAAGGCAAGCTGTGCGGCGACGTCGATTTCGCGGGCGTCAGCGAAGTGGCCGGATTCATCACGCCGGTGCCGGGCGGCGTCGGCCCGATGACCATCACGATGCTGCTCGTCAACACGATCGAAGCGGCCGAGCGCGCGGCGCAGGCGTGAACATCGGCGCGGGGCGGCATTAATCGGCCCCTTAAAAACAATCGATTGGAATTTGCCCCGCCCGCCCCAATAATCTCGGAGAGAGCCGGCGCGGCACGCGTCCCGTTCCCGGCTTCGTCCAACATCAGAACGGGAGAGTCATGAGCGATACCACGTCCACCCCGGCAGCGGCCAATCCGCTGCTCGATTTTTCCGATCTTCCGCGTTTCGGCGAGATTCAGCCCGCGCACGTCACGCCCGCGCTCGACGTGCTGCTCGCCGATGCGAAAGCCGCCGTCGATCGCGCGAGCGCGCCGGACACGCCCGCGACCTGGAAGGACATCGTCGAGACGGTCGAGCAGGAATCGGAAAAACTGTCGCGCGCGTGGGGCGTCATCGGCCATCTGAACGCCGTCGCCGATACGCCCGAACTGCGCGCCGCGCACGCCGAAAACCTGCCGCGCGTCACCGAATTCTCCGCGAGCGTCGGTCAGAATCTGGCGCTCTACGAGAAGTACAAGGCGATCGCCGCAGGCCCGGAATTCGCCGGTCTGTCGGCCGAGCGCAAGAAGATTCTGGAGAACTCGCTGCGCGATTTCCGCCTGTCGGGCGCGGAATTGCCCGAGGATCGCAAGCCGCGTTTCGCGCAGTTGCAGGAGGAGCAGGCAGCGCTCTCCAAGGCGTTCTCCGATCACGTGCTCGATTCGACCAACGCGTACGCGTACATCGTCACGAAGGAAAGCGATCTCGCCGGCCTGCCCGATGACGTGATCGAAGCAGCCCGCGAAGCCGCGCAACGCGACGGCAAGGAAGGCTGGAAGTTCACGCTGCATTTCCCGTCGTATTTCCCGGTGCTGCAATATGCCGAACATCGGCCGATGCGCGAAGCGATGTATCGCGCGTACGTCACGCGTGCGTCGGAACTGGGCGGCACCTACGGCGACGGCAAGGCCGAATGGGACAACACGGCGAACGTCGTCGAGAACCTGAAGCTGCGCGAGGAAGAAGCGAAGACGCTCGGCTATCAGAACTTCGCGGAAGTGTCGCTCGCGCCGAAGATGGCCGAATCGCCCGCGCAAGTCATCGCGTTCCTCGAAGATCTCGCCAAACGCGCCCGCCCTTACGCCGAAAACGACTGGATGGAACTGCGCGCGTTCGCCGCGACCGAACTCGGCATGCCTGAACTGCAGCCCTGGGATATCGCGTATGCGGCCGAGAAGCTGCGCCAGAAGCGCTACTCGTTCTCCGAGAACGAGGTGAAGCAATACTTCCCGCAGGAAGCCGTGCTGAAGGGCCTTTTCAAGGTCACCGAAACGCTTTTCAACGTGTCGATCCGCCGCGACGAAGCCGCCGTGTGGAATCCGGACGTGCGCTTCTTCCGCGTCGAGAACAAGGACGGCACGCTCGTCGCGCAGTTCTATCTCGACCTCTACGCGCGCGAAGGCAAGCGCGGCGGCGCCTGGATGGACGACGCCCGCTCGCGCCACAAGCGCACGCAAGGCGGCGTGCAGACGCCGGTCGCCTATCTCACGTGCAACTTCTCGGCGCCGGTGGGCGGCAAGCCCGCCTGCTTCACGCACGATGAAGTCATCACGCTGTTCCACGAGTTCGGGCACGGGCTGCATCACATGCTGACGCGCATCGACGAGCTGGGCGTGTCGGGCATCAACGGCGTGGAGTGGGATGCGGTCGAACTGCCGTCGCAGTTCATGGAGAACTTCTGCTGGGAGTGGGACGTGCTCACCGACATGTCCGCGCATGTCGAGACCGGCGCGCCGCTGCCGCGCGAGCTGTTCGACAAGATGCTCGCCGCGAAGAATTTCCAGAGCGGTCTCGGCACGCTGCGCCAGATCGTCTTCTCGATGTTCGACATGGTGCTGCACACGTCCTACGATCCGGCGAACGCGACGCAGAACGTGAACGATCTCGCGCGCTCGATCAACGAGAAGTTCCATGTGATTCCGCAGGCGCCGTTCTCGCGCTGGCCGAACACGTTCAGCCATATCTTCGCGGGCGGCTACGCGGCGGGCTACTACAGCTACAAGTGGGCCGAAGTGCTGTCAGCCGATGCGTACGCCGCGTTCGAAGAGGCCGCGAAGGCCGGCAACGGCTCGGTGCTCGACGCGACGACGGGCACGCGCTATCGCCGCGAGATTCTCGAAGTGGGCGGCAGCCGCCCGGCGATGGATTCGTTCAAGGCGTTCCGTGGACGCGAGCCGGACATCGACGCATTGCTGCGTCATAACGGCATGTCCGGGCAAGCGGCGCACTGATCTTTAGCCGGCTCGACAACCCGGTCCGCAGGCAAGGGACCGGGTTTTTTATCGCCTGTCGATCCTGAAATCGACTTCCGATGGCCGCCCTTCGAGCGCCAGCGTCGCGCGCACGGCGGGGCTTCGGCTGACCACTTTGCCGCGTCGAACGACAGCCGTGCGCGCCGCGCGCAGGCGAATCGCTTCGATGGGATCGCGTGCATCGAGCACGACGCAATCCGCGTTGCAGCCCACTTCGATGCCATATCCTTCCAGCCCGAGAATGCGTGCGGGATTTTTCGTCACCGCATCGAAGCACGCGCGCATCGCATCGACGCCCGTCATCTGCGCGACGTGCAAACCCATATGCGCGACTTCGAGCATGTCGCCGGAGCCGAGGCTGTACCACGGGTCCATCACGCAATCGTGGCCGAACGCGACCGTGATGCCGCCCGCCATCAGTTCCGGTACGCGCGTCATGCCTCTTCGCTTCGGATACGTGTCCGAGCGCCCTTGCAGCGTGATGTTGATGAGCGGATTCGCAATCGCCGCGACCCCCGCCTCGCGCATCAGCGGAATGAGCTTGCTGACGTAGTAGTTGTCCATCGAGTGCATCGACGTTAGATGCGAGCCGGTCACGCGTCCGTGCAGTCCGAGCCGATGCGTCTCCGCCGCGAGCGTTTCGATGTGGCGCGACATCGGATCGTCGGATTCGTCGCAGTGCATGTCCACGCGCAAGCCCTGCTCCGCCGCGTATTCGCACAAAAGCTTCACCGATGCCGCGCCGTCGGCCATCGTGCGTTCGAAGTGCGGAATGCCGCCGACGACATCGACGCCCATCGCGATCGCGCGCTTCAGGTTCTCGAACGCGCCCGCGCTGCGCAACACGCCATCTTGCGGAAACGCGACGAGTTGCAGATCGAGATACGGTTTCACGCGGCGCTTCACTTCGACGAGCGCTTCCACGGCCAGCAGGCGCGGATCGCATACATCGACGTGAGAGCGGATCGCGAGCAGCCCGCGCGCGACGGCCCAGTCGCAGTACTGCAACGCGCGCTCGACGAGCGCTTCCTGCGTGAGATCGGGCTTCAGCTCGCCCCACAGCGCGATGCCTTCGAGCAGCGTGCCCGACGCGTTCACGCGCGGCAAGCCGTAGGACAGCGTCGCGTCCATGTGAAAGTGCGCATCGACGAAAGGCGCGGTGACGAGCGAGCCGTTCGCATCGATTTCCTCTCGCGCGGTGGCCGCGAGATGCGGCTCGATCGCGACGATACGCCCCGCTTCCATACCGATATCGACGAGCCCGCGCGAGTCCGCGAGCGCCGCGCGGCGAATGATCAAATCCATGTGCGAAACCTCCGTATCAGGCTTTTCGTCCGATGTGTCCGTTCGATTGTATCGGGACAGAAAGGCCGTGCGGAGTTCGATTCAGCGCAGCACGCGATGGCGTCCGACCACCGCGAAGCTGAGCGGCAGCGAACCGCGCGACATTGCGCGTTCCGGTTCGATCCTGAGCGGATAGGCGTCGCCCTGTCGCGCGAGCGGTTCGTAGAGATCGGGACGGCGCGCGGATAGCGCCCGACGCCCGGCGCTAGCCTCGGCCAACGACGGTTTCACATCCGCGACGATGAGACCGCAATCCGCCGATGTACGACGCGCGAGCATGCGGCCATCGGGTCCGGCGATCAGCGCTTCGTCGCCCGATGTATGGCTGCACGCGATGAACATGCCGTTGTCGGCGGCGCGCGCGGCGAGCGTCGCGCGCTGCGTGCGATCGCCGCGCATCGGTGCGATGAGGAGCGTCGCGCCCATGAGCGCCGTCATCCGCACGTTCTCGACGACATCGTTGTCATCGCCGATCAGAATGCCGATGCGTGCGCCGAGCGGCGCATCGAACACGGTGAAGCGCTCGCCGCTGCGCAATCCGCGATGCGACGCATGCAGCTTGCGATGACGCACGCGCGCGCCGCCGGGGAAGAGAATCGCGTAGCTGTCGTAGAGGCGTGCGTCTTCCGTGCGCTCGATCCAGCCGACGCCTGCCGCGACGCCGGTTTCGTCGACGGCGGCGGCGATCGCGCGGATCGACGGGCCATCGAACGATTCGCCACGCGATGCGTCGTCCGGTGCGCCGACGCTCAATTGCGGGAACAGCACCAGTTGTACGCCCTGACATGCGGCGTCGGCGATCAGCGCGCAATGGCGTGCGGCATCGCCTTGCGACACGCGCGTGCTGACAGCGATGCGAAACGAGGTGGCGTCCAAGCGAGGCTCCGGAATAAACGGGTAGATGACCTCATTGAACCGCTCGCGTATCGATAAGTAAAATGAATGTTTTGATCGATTCGATCGCCAAATGGAATCGAATATCCGATGGAACTGAAACTCCTGCGCGCCTTCCTCACCATCGCGGACTTGCGCCATTTCGGCCGTGCAGCCGAAGCCTTGCATGTCAGCCAGCCCGCGCTCAGCAAGCAGATCGCCGCGCTCGAAGCGAGCCTCGGCGCGCGCCTGTTCGAACGCGGGCGACACGGCGCGGATCTGACGGCGTTCGGCGCGGGCTTCATCGCCGATGCGCAATCGCTGGTGCGCGACGCCGACACCGTGCTCGCCCGCGCACGCGAAGCCGCGAGCGGCGCGCGCGGGTTTCTGCGTGTCGGCCTGTGCCTGTCGACGCTCACGCATGTGCCCAGGCTGATCGCGGAATTCGGCGCGCTCAATCCGGGCGTGAGCATCACGCTGCACGATCTTTCGTCGCATGAGCAGACGCGCCGCATCCTCGCCAATAAGCTCGATGTGGGATTCATGCGGATGCCCGCGAGCGCCGGGCTGTCGGGCTTCACGGTGCTCGACGAAACGCTCGCGCTCGCCGTGCCCGAGCACACGCGCTACAAGCGTCTGCCCGCGGACCTGAACGAGTTGAACGAGCCGGGATTCATCGCGCTGTCGCGCACGCGCGGGCCGGGTCTCGCGGCGCAGATCGATCGCTGGTGCGCCGAGCACGCGTTCGTGCCGCGCGTGATTCAGGAAACGGACGATATCCAGTCCGTACTCGCATCCGTGGCGGGCGGCGTGGGCGCCGCGTTCCTGCCATCGCGTGCGCAATATCTGCTGCGCGATGCGCGCGTGCTGACCTTGCGCGATCACCCCGCGCGATGGCGCGTCGGTCTCGCATGGCAAGCAGAACGCGACGACACCGTCACGCGCGGCTTCGTCGCGTTCATGAAAGCGCGCGTGAAAGCGCTGAAGGCTTCGGTTACGCTCGACGGTTGAGCTTCGCGAGCAGCATCGCTTTGATTGCGGGCCATTCGTCGTCGATGATCGAAAAGCGCACCGAGTTGCGCTTGCGGCCATCGGGCATGATGCGCTCGTGCCGCACGATGCCTTCCTGTTTCGCGCCGATGCCGAGGATCGCGGCGCGCGATTTCTCGTTGAGTTCGTCGGTGGTGAACTGCACGCGTACGCAGTTCATCGCTTCGAACGCGTGCGCGAGCAACAGATACTTCGCTTCGGTGTTGATGCCGGTGCGTTGCGTCGATGCCGCGAGCCATGTGTGGCCGATTTCGAGCTTGCGGTTCGCGCGATCGATCTTCCAGTAGCGCGTGCTGCCGACCACGCGGTCGTCATCGGTTCGCACGATCGTGAACGGCATGACCGTGCCGGCGTCGCGGCCTGCGAACGCGGTTTCGAGATAGCGGTCGATGGTGTCTTCATTCGGTACGACCGTTACGTTGAGACTCCAGAGCTCGCCATCGGCGGCGGCATCGAGCAAGGCGGCGCGGTCTTCGCTTTGCAGCGGGCGAAGCTGCACGCGCTGCCCGTTCAGGGTCGGTAGGTTCATCGATCGTTTTGCAGGTTTGTGGTCAGACGACATCATAATTCGCTGCGCTGGCTTGGTTTTGTGGAATCCTGATTTCGTGTCGGTCTATTGGCACTGCCCCTCCCCGGGGCGGGGGTCACTTTCTTTGCTGCTGCAAAGAAAGTAACCAAAGAAACAGCTATCCCCAGCCTAAGCACTTCACACCGGCCGCGGCACAGGCGATTGGCCTAATGGCCCGGCTGTAGCGAGTGCCCTCACAAGCAGACAAGAGCTTGGACCGCACACGGTCTGCCGCACCAAATGTTTGGCGTCACTGGTTCAGCACAAAATAGCTCCGACCCGCTACGCGGCCGATGGGTCAATCGGGTCTGCGCGCGCTTATTCTTCGTCGGTTTCCCTCGCATCCCCAGCGGCAGCGCGCAGCGCTGTGCCGAAGCTCTTTCGTGCTGAACCAGCGCCCTAAAACAACTAGCGCGTCAGACCGTGCGCGAGCCGAGCCCGGTTGGTCCTTTGGGGGCGACACTTAGGCGAGTGCCACCGCGGGCTGGCAAGCATGGCCAAACTGCGTGTGACCGCGGGCTTAAACGAGCTGCTTTCTTTGGTTACTTTCTTTGCAGCAGCAAAGAAAGTGACCCCCGCCCCGGGGAGGGGCAGTGCTAATAGACCACCACGATAACGGGATCCGGCGAAAGCCCCCCAACGCCACCCGCGCAGCGAAACCACCCCCCAACGCTCCGCTAAAATCCTAAACTTCAGCGCACGGCCGCGCTCCCCGAAGAAGACCGAAATTCATGAAAATCGCCACCTGGAACGTCAACTCCCTCAAAGTCCGCCAGCAACACGTCATCGACTGGCTGGCCGCTTCACAAGTCGACGTGCTGTGTCTTCAGGAACTCAAACTCCCCGACGAGAAATTCCCTCGCGCCGAGCTCGAAGCCGCCGGCTTCAAAAGCTGGTTCGCGGGACAGAAGACCTACAACGGCGTCGGCATTCTGGTCAGGTCCGACGCGGGCTTCGAAGTGGATGAAATCAGCGTCGTACGCAACATCCCCGGTTTCGAGGACTTGCAGCAGCGCGTGATCGCCGCGACGATCGACGGCGTGCGCATCATCTCCGCCTATTTCCCCAACGGTCAGGCGCCCGGCTCCGAGAAATTCGCCTACAAGATGCGTTGGCTCGATGCGCTGCGCGAATGGCTGCGCGAGGACATGGCGCGTCACCCGCAGCTCGCGCTACTGGGCGATTACAACATCGCGCCTGAAGACCGCGACGTGCACGATCCGAAAGCCTGGGAAGGACAGAACCTCGTCTCGCCGGAGGAGCGCGCGCACTTCGCGCAACTCGTCGAACTGGGACTCACCGATGCCTTCCGCAAGTTCGAGCAGCCCGAGAAGCTCTTCACGTGGTGGGATTACCGGATGATGGCGTTCCGCCGCAACGCGGGGCTGCGCATCGATCACATTCTGCTGTCGGAGCAACTCGCGGCGCGTTGCACGTCGTGCGAAGTGGACAAGGTGCCGCGCAAGTGGGATCAGCCGTCGGACCACGCGCCCGTGATCGCGACCATCGACTGATCCCTGCCCAACCGACGCTCACGCGTCGAGATGCAATTCCTGAATCTTGCGCGTGATCGTATTGCGGCCGATGCCCAGCCGCTCCGCCGCCTCGACCTTGCGTCCGCGCGTGAAATCGAGCGCCTCGCGGATCACCGCGGCTTCGAAACGGCGCGCGAGTTCGTCCATCACGTCGGCGGAGTTTTCGCGCAGCAGGCGCGCGACCTCGGTGCGCAAGCCGTTCTCCCATACGCTGGCCGCAACGCCCGCCACCGAAGGCGCCGATGCCGCCGCGCCGTTCTGTGCCGCGGGAGCCGGCGCCACCGCGCCATCGGACGATACGGCGATGGCCTCCGCCGCATAGTCCTGGCGCGGCGTGAGATCGGGCGGCAGATCCTTCTGCTCGATCACCTGCGCGGGCGCCATCACCGTGAGCCAGTTGCACAGGTTCTCAAGCTGACGCACGTTGCCGGGAAACGGCAGCGACGCGAGATACGCAAGCGCCGCGTCCGACACGCGCTTGGGCTCGACGCCCAGATCGCGCGCACTCTTCTGCAGGAAATGGCGCGCGAGCAGCGGAATATCCTCGCTGCGCTCGCGCAACGCCGGCAGACGCAGGCGAATCACGTTCAGACGGTGATACAAGTCCTCGCGGAACAGGCCTTGCCGCACGCGCGCATCGAGATTCTGATGCGTCGCCGCGATCACCCGCACGTTCGCCTTCAGCGGATTGTGCCCGCCCACACGATAGAACTGCCCATCCGACAGCACGCGCAACAGACGCGTCTGAAGATCGAACGGCATGTCGCCGATTTCATCGAGAAAGAGCGTGCCGTTCTCGGCCTGCTCGAAGCGGCCCTGGCGCATCGCCTGCGCGCCCGTGAACGCGCCGCGCTCGTGACCGAACAGTTCGGACTCCAGCAGATCCTTCGGAATCGCCGCCGTGTTCAGCGCGATGAATGGTCCGTTCGCGCGTGGGCTATGTCGGTGCAAAGCGCGCGCGACAAGCTCCTTTCCGGTGCCTGATTCGCCCGTGATGAGCACGGTCGCCGCCGAATGCGACAGACGGCCGATCGCGCGGAACATATCCTGCATCGCCGGCGCCTGGCCGAGCATCTCAGGCGTCTCCGTCACACGCTCGTCGACGGCCGCTTCGCCGCGCATGCTTTCGTCGACGGCGCGGCGGATCAGCTCGACGGCCTTGTCGACATCGAAAGGCTTGGCGAGGTATTCGAACGCGCCGCCCTGGAACGCCGCCACGGCGCTGTCCAGGTCCGAGAACGCCGTCATGATGATGACGGGCAACCCCGGCAAGCGGTCGCGCACGGTCTGCAGCAGTTCAAGCCCCGAGCCGCCCGGCATGCGGATGTCGGAGACGAGCACTTGCGGGCTTTCTCCTTCGAGCGCGGCGAGCGCATCGCGCACGCCGGAGAAGCTGCGCGTCGTGAAGTTTTCTCGTGCGAGCGCTTTTTCCAGCACCCAGCGGATGGATTGGTCGTCGTCTACTATCCAGATCGGCTTCATATCGTTCGGCGAGAAGTCTTCGTATGGTTCGGTGTGAGCCCGTCGAAACGGTCAGGCTTCGATGCCTGATGGGTCACGTGCTTCGCGTGACGTCGCTGGTCGATCGTGATCAATTCTCAAACGGCAACAGGATGGCGAATTCGGTGCAGCCCGGCCGGCTCTCGACTTCGATCAGGCCATCGTGCTGATGGACGAACGATTGCGCGAGCGTGAGACCGAGACCGCTGCCGTCTTCCCTGCCCGATACGAGCGGGAAGAAGATCCGGTCGCGGATTTCGCTGGGGATGCCGGGACCGTTGTCAGTGATATGCAAGTCCAATGCCAGTTTGTGCAGCTTCTTGCCGATCGTCACTTTGCGCGCGATGCGCGTGCGCAGTTCGATCCTCGCATCGCCTTGTGAAATGCGCTCCTTCAGCGCTTCGGCCGCGTTGCGCACGACGTTGAGCAGCGCCTGAATCAATTGCTCCTTGTCGCCGCGCAAGTCGGGCACGCTCACGTCGTAGTCGCGCTCGATCGTGAGGCCGCGCGGAAACTCCGCGAGAATCACGGCCCGCACGCGCTCGCATACTTCGTGGATGTTCACGTCGCCGACGATATGCGGATGCCGGTGCGGCTCCAGCAAGCGATCGACGAGGGTCTGCAGCCGATCCGATTCCTTGATGATGACCTGCGTGTACTCGCGCAGTTCGTCGCGTTCGCGCGCGCCGAGCTCGAATTCGAGCAACTGCGCCGCGCCGCGAATTCCGCCGAGCGGATTCTTGATCTCGTGCGCGAGATTGCGGATCAGTTGCTTGTTGACGGCGGTGAGGTCATGGATGCGCTCTTCGCGATCGGTGCGCAGATGGCGCTCGTTCTCGAAGAGTTCGAGCAGCACGTACTCGGGCGCCGCTTCGAGATAGCCGACGATCGCATGCACATGCACCGGCTCGCGGCTCTGACGTTCGAGGACCGCATCGAGCCGCGTCGCGTTGAAGCGGTTCTCCGCGATCGACGCGATCGTGGTCGCCAGCTCGTCCGAATTCGCGAAGAGCTCGGGCCAGTTCATCTGCGTCAGTTGCTTGCGCGACATCTCCAGCATCGCTTCGGCCGAAGGGTTCGCGTACGCGATCCTGAGATTGCGTATGTCCAGAACGAGCACGTTCGTGGGCAGCGCTTCGAATCCCGGGAGAAGCCCGCTTCCCGCGAGTCGCGAGTCGTCTGTCAGCGCATCGGCGTGACCCTTGCGCGCCTTGATGAGGTTCTTTAGCACCATCGTGCAATGGTTGAGGTCGTTCGTGACACCGATCTTCTTCTCGTTCTATGACATTGCGGCGATTAAAAAAGGGACGGCGCGCCGTCCCTTTTCTTCACTGCATCGCATGCGTCGCGCGCTTCGCCTGACTGCTCACCACGAAACGCGCTCGGATCATGCGGGCGTGCGTCGCTTTACAGCGAGTAGTACATCTCGAACTCGATCGGATGCACCGCCTGACGATAACGCTGCAGCTCGTTCGTCTTCAGTTCGATGTATGCGTCGAGCATCGAATCCGTGAACACGCCGCCGCGCGTCAGGAACTCGCGATCCGCGTCGAGCGCGTCGAGTGCCTGGTCGAGGCCCGCGCACACGGTCGGGATCTTCTTGTCTTCTTCCGGCGGCAGGTCGTACAGATTCTTGTCCGCGGCTTCGCCCGGATGAATCTTGTTCTGCACGCCGTCGAGACCCGCCATCATCAGCGCGGAGAAACACAGGTACGGGTTCGCCAGCGGATCCGGGAAGCGCGTTTCGATACGGCGGCCCTTCGGGTTGGACACGTGCGGAATACGGATCGATGCCGAACGGTTACGAGCCGAATAAGCCAGCTTCACCGGCGCTTCGAAGTGCGGCACGAGACGCTTGTACGAGTTCGTACCCGGGTTCGTGATCGCGTTCAGCGCGCGCGCGTGCTTGATGATGCCGCCGATGTAGAACAGCGCGAATTCCGACAGGCCCGCGTAGCCGTTGCCCGCGAACAGGTTCTGGCCGTCTTTCCAGATCGACTGGTGGACGTGCATGCCCGAACCGTTGTCGCCGACGATCGGCTTCGGCATGAAGGTCGCCGTCTTGCCATACGTGTGCGCCACGTTATGGATGATGTACTTCATCTGCTGCAGCCAGTCCGCGCGCTGAACCAGCGTCGAGAACTTGGTGCCGATTTCGTTCTGGCCCTGGCCCGCCACTTCGTGGTGGTGCACTTCGACCGGAATGCCGATCTGTTCGAGCAGCAGACACATTTCCGAGCGGATGTCCTGGAACGTGTCGACCGGCGCGACCGGGAAATAGCCGCCCTTCGTGCCCGGACGGTGACCGGTGTTGCCGCCTTCGAATTCCTTCGCCGACGACCACGGCGCTTCTTCCGAACCGATCTTCAGGAACGTGCCCGACTGGTCCGTGTTCCATTGCACCGAGTCGAAAATGAAGAATTCCGGCTCCGGACCGAAGAACGCGGTGTCGCCCAGGCCCGAGCTCTTGAGATAGGCTTCCGCGCGGCGTGCCAGCGAACGCGGGTCGCGCTCGTAGCCCTTGCCGTCGGCGGGCTCGACCACGTCGCAGGTCAGAACCAGCGTCGATTCTTCGAAGAACGGATCGATGAAGGCGGTGTCCGCATCCGGCACGAGCAGCATGTCCGACGCTTCGATGCCCTTCCAGCCTGCGATGGACGAACCGTCGAAAGCGTGGCCGCTTTCAAATTTGTCTTCGTCGAATGCCGAAACCGGCACGGATACGTGTTGTTCTTTGCCGCGCGTGTCGGTGAAACGGAAGTCGACGAACTTGACGTCCTCGTCCTTGACGAGTTGCATGACGTCGGCCACGGATTTACTCATTACCTATCTCCTGATTAACAAAAGTCGGCGAATCACCTCGCCGCCCCGACCAATTCTGTACATCGATTCAATCGAGGATGGAAAAGCAGCTTCCGTGCCAAGCGCACCATCTTTGCGCTAAGCGCTTGAAGCAGCGCGCGTTTTGAAGCGATCCTTGTTGCGCTGCGAATCGGATACGCACCTTTTCGGTGCGCACACGGTTGTCCAGTAATATCAAAGCACGTTTTCGGTGCATCACGCCCGTCTTGCACCAGTATCGCGCATCGGTCTGTCCGGCTTATGCCGCGCGCTAGAATGATTCTTTGCGCTTAACGGAGACCGATACGCCATGAGCACGCTCGAACAACTCTATAGCCAGGCCAGCAAACGCGCCGCCGAGAACGGCCTCACCTATGCGGGGGCGTTCTCGCCTGCCGAAGCGTTCGAACTTCTGCAACTCGATCCGCGCGTGCGCCTCGTCGATGTTCGCACGCGCGCCGAGCTGGACTGGGTCGGCCGCCCGGCCATCGATGGCGCGCAGTACGCGCATATCGAGTGGATCCGCTACCCCGGCTCCGTGCCGAATGCCGAGTTTATCGAACAATTGCGACAGGTCGCCACCCCGGATACGCCTGTCGTGTTTTTGTGCCGCAGCGCCGCGCGCTCGAAGCTCGCGGCGGTTGCTGCGCAGAAGGAGGGTTATGCGCAGGCGTATGACCTGCTGGAAGGGTTCGAAGGCGATAAGGATGGGCAGGGGCATCGGAAAACGGTGTCGGGATGGTGTTTTCGGAAGCTGCCGTGGATTGGGGCTTGATGTTGTTTAGTCCGGCGCGTCGAGCAACGTCCGCACGCGCCTGACCCTCGCTTCATCGACAGGCGCGAGCCCCTTCCCGTCGACGCGCACACCCGAGCCGAAGTGCACCGCGCGCGCACCCGTCGATGCAACGAAGGGCTTCACG
The DNA here is from genome assembly GCA_000648925.1 of Caballeronia jiangsuensis. Lineage (GTDB taxonomy): Bacteria > Pseudomonadota > Gammaproteobacteria > Burkholderiales > Burkholderiaceae > Caballeronia > Caballeronia jiangsuensis. The sequence goes on along the minus strand of JFHF01000036.1, from coordinate 26,301 downwards.
GCATCGACGGTCAGTCCGGCGCCCGCGAGCACCGTGCAGCGCGTTCCCGCGGCCCTTTCGACGAGCTTCGCAATCGTCGTCGGCGCTTCCAGCACCGACGGCTTGCCGCCCGACGTCAACACATTGGTCACGGCATTGAAAGTCAGCAGCGTATCGAACGCAGCGAAAATATCGCGTGCTTCGTCGAACGCGCGGTGAAACGTGAGCTGCAAGCCATCCGCCGCTTCGATCACGCGCGCGAGGCCGTCGGTGTCCACATCGCCATTCGCGTTCAGCATGCCCACGACGATCGCATTCGCCCGCGCCTTCGCCACCGCGCGCACGTCGCGGATGATGACCGCGTAATCGTCGGCATCGTAGACGAACGAGCGGCTGTGCGGCCGCACGATCACGTTCACCGGAATGCCGACCGCGTCGACCACCGCTTCGATCAGCCCGATGCTCGGCGTCAGTCCGCCCTCGCCCATCGCCGTGATGAGCTCCAGCCGGTTCGCGCCGCCGCGTTCCGCCGCGCGCGCATCGGCAACCGTGGTCGCGATAACTTCCAGCAGCGTCACTTCGTTTCCTCCGGCGGCACTTCGACGACCTCGCCGCCCAGCGCGATCACGCCTTCACGCAGCACCTCGAACGCCGCATTCGCCTGCTCCGGATCGCCCTTGACGCCCAGATCGATGTGCGACCGCGCGTAAAGCGCCCCGCGCGCCGCATCGCCGACGCTCGGCAGGCTGAACGCTCGCACGCCGTCGAAATCGCGCTCGATCGTGACCATCAGCGGCGTGATGCGCGATTCCGGCAGGCCGAACACGAGCAGCGAGCGCTCCACATGCGGCGTCGCATGATGAAGATGCGCGTACTTCGTGTCGAGCACCCACTCGATCATCGGCCACGCCATCACCGGAAAGCCCGGCACGAAGTGATGATCGCCGACCGTGAAGCCGGGAATCTTGTTGTAGCTGTTCGGAATGATCTCCGCGCCCTGCGGAAACGTGCCCATGTTCAGGCGATGCAGATTCTCCGGCGACTCCAGATCGACCGGTTTGTCGCCCGCCTGAGCCGCTGTGTCGCGGATGCGCGCGCGGATCAGCTCCGCCGCCTCCGGATGCAAAGCCAGCGGCACGCCCAGCGCCTGCGCGGCGCACTGGCGCGTGTGATCGTCCGGTGTCGCGCCGATGCCGCCCGTCGAAAAAACGATGTCGCCGGACGCGAAAGTTCGCGCGAGCGTCGCGGTGATGCGCGCGGGATCGTCGCCGACGTACTCTGCCCAGTCGAGCGACAGGCCGCGCGCACTCAGCAGTTCGATGATTTTCGGCAGATGCTTGTCGGTGCGTCGGCCGGACAGGATCTCGTCGCCGATGATGATGACGCCAATGCCCATGAGTGCCCCTTTGTTCTTACAGTGAAACGTCGCGGGATTCGACCGTGATCGCTGGATAATGCGGCTCGTTCGCGCGCAGGCGCTCGAGCGCGTGCAGACAGTAATGCGCGAACCACAGCGCGGAAAACACGAGGATGAACGCATACGCCCAGATCGTCACGGCCGCAACGACCGGGAAAAGCGGCAAGAGCCATACGGACCACGCCCAGAGCATCGTCGGCACGGAACTCAGAAGTCCGCTCACGATGCCGATCGCGAGCAAGGGCCACCGCGCATTACGCACGATCGCGCGGCGCTCCTCCGCGCTGGCATGCAGCGCGAGCGCGTCGTAAGTCATCACGCGATACGTCAGCCAGCCCCACAGCAGCGGCGGGATCAGCGCGAAGAACGGCGGGATCAGCCAAAACGGCAGCGTGACGACCAGCAATACGAGACACACGAGCGTGGTCACGACCGAGTGCCCGAGACTGCCGTACCACGAGCCGCCGCGCCGTTCTTCGAGCGACGAATAATGCCCTCTCGGTTTGCGCGTGAGCAGCGTGACGACGCCTGGCATCGACAGCGTCGCGATCAGCAGGAGCACCGTGACGACGATCAGCGGCACCGTCATGATGACGACGAGGAACGGCGCGATCACCGCGTGCAGCGACGAGAAGCCGACCGTATCGAAGAGGCGGTACATCGCGGACGTGAGCGCCCAGCCGTCGAGCCAGCTATTCGCGGCGCCCGTGAGCGTCTGCCAGAAGAACCAGAGGAGCGCGCCCCATAGCACTGTGGCGACGCCGAAAGGCATCAGCGTCAGCCAGAGCATGCGCGGATGAAAGACGTTCGCGAGCGCGCGCACGAACGAACGCAGCAGGTCACTCATGCGTGATTCGAAGAAGAAAGAGAAAGAAGAACCGACAGGATAAACCAGCGCCGCGCGCGGCCGTTGGTCGTGGCGGAACGTTCAGACGGCCGCCGAGTTGTCCGAAGGGGACGCGCCCGCGCGACGCGCGGAAACGCGCGCGGCGATGCGCCTGAACGCGAGCCAGTGCTGCTCGATGAAACCGTCGCCATAATGAACCGGCTTCACGCCCGGCGCGCCGAGCTGGTCGCGGATGCCGGTCGGCTCGACGGTGCGGTCGAACGATGCCGAGCGGAACAGGACATCCCAGAACGAGAACAGCACGCCGAAGTTGCAGCCGTAGGTCGTGCCTTCGTGACCGAAGCCGATCGCGTGATGACGCCGATGAAACGCCGGACTCACGATAATGCGATCGAAGAGCCAGCCGAAGTGCAGGCGGATGTTCGCATGCTGCACGCTCTGCATGAAATTCGTGATGGCGACGAGCACGACGAACTGCGACGGCTCCACGCCGATCACGAGCGCGACGCAGGCGAAAAAGCTTGCCTGCAGAATGTCGTCGAGCAGATGGTTGCGATCGTCCGTCCAGAGCGACATCTTCTGCTGGCTGTGATGCACCGCATGCAGTTCCCACCAGATGCCGAAGCGATGCTCCAGACGGTGATACCAGTAGCCCGCGAAATCGAGGATCAGCAGATAAATGACGAACGTGACGAGCGGCTGAGTGGTGACGCCCGGCCACAGATTGTCGATTTCGAGATTCGGCACGTTATGGATGCGCAGCCAGCTCTGCATCGAATCGAAGAGCGGCTGGAACGTGAAGAAGAAAAACAGATTGAGGATGCCGAGCTTGACGATCCACGTGTAGAGCACGTCCACACGCACGCCCTTGCGGTCCTTCCATTCCTCCGCGGGGCGGAAGGCTTCGAGCGGGCGCAGGATCGCGTACATCGCGAGCACTTCCAGCACGCCGACGATCACCCAGTAGAGCGCGTCGTACGTGTCCTCGTCGTAGTCCATCAGGCCGATCTTGAACAGCGCCGGCTGCACGACATCGACATAGAGCAGCGTCTGCAGCCAGGAAACGAGACCGTCCAGCGACGAAAGAATGGAATGAAACATGGTGCTCCGTGGTGCTTGCGGCCGTCCGGTGCGCCGGCCTTTCCTCAATCCTAGTATAGGGCGCGCCAGGCGCCCTCTGCTGCTCCGCTTACGCCCCGTTGGGCGCCGTCACCGGTGCGCGGTTGAAGAAATAAATGCCGTGCGGCGAGCGGCCGACCTTGATGGTTTCGATCAGCTTACGATTCGCGAGGTCGATCACGCCGACGTGCTTCGCGAAGCGGAACGTAACCCACAGATACTTCTTGTCGGCGGAAAGTTCCATATCGTCCGGGCCCGGCAGCAGACCGGTGATATCGCCGACGTTGGTGAGCGTGTCCTCGTCGATGATGCTGATCGTGTTCGCCACGCGATTCGACACCAGCACGTGCTTGCCGTCGACCATCGAACGGAAGTTGTGCGCGCCCTTGCCCGTCGTGATGGTCTTGACGATCTTCTGGTTGCGCCAGTCGACCACGGCCACGTAATCCGCGCCCGTCATGCCGACGAGCAGATACTTGTCCTGCGGCGTGAGCCAGACGCCGGCGGGCACCTTGCCGACTTTCATCTTCCATTTCACGGTCTGCGTCGCCAGGTCGATCGCGGCGATTTCACCGGACACCTGCAGCGAGATGAACGCAGTCGAACTGTCGTTCGTGAACGCGATGTGGCTCGGCATCGTCGCGAGCGGCAGGCGCTTCGCGAGGCTCAGGTTCTTGCCGTCGAAATGGTAGATGTCGAGGCGGTCGAGACGCAGCCCCGTCGACACGAACCATTTCCGGTCCGGCGAAAAGCCGAGCTGATACGGATCTTCGATGTCCTGCACCCAGCGCTGGAACGCGCCGGTTTTCGGATCGACGAACATCAGGTTATTCGACACCGAATTCGCGACGATCAGCGACGAGCTGTCGGGCGTCGGCATCAGATGGTGCGGTTCCTTGCCGGTAGGCACGGTGCCGACGACCTGATGCGTGTTTTCGTCGATCAGGCTCAGCGTGGCTTCCGCCGAGTTGAGCACGATGACATTGTTGGCGAACGCTGCGGTGGCGACGAGAGCGGCGCCGGTAGCAAGCGCCGCGCGTGCGGCGGCCGCACGGAAACGGCCGGAACAGAAAATATTGCGCATGGAAAATAGGCTTCGGAAGGCAGGCGTCATTGTAGAACGTTTGCCTCGCGCGGCGGGTTGACCGGCTGCGGCTTTTTGCGCAATACGCTGCGAGGGCGCAAGAAACGGCGTGTTGCGGCAAGTTTTTCGGTCACGGTCTAGCGCTGCATCGATTCCCAGACCTTATGGAGCCGCTTCACCGAAACGGGCATCGGCGTGCGCAATTCCTGCGCGAACAGCGACACGCGCAGTTCTTCCAGCAACCAGCGATACTCCGAAAGCCGCGCGTCCGCGACGCCGCCGCGCTGCGAAATCGCGCGCTGATAATGCTGCGCGAGCGGCTGCAGATCGCCGAAAAGACGCGCGTCGCGGGCCGGATCGGCCTTGAGCTTGTCGATGCGCAGGCCGATCCCCTTCAGATAGCGGGGAAAGTGCGCGAGCTGCGCATACGGCGTATCGATGACGAAGCGCTTGCCGATGAGCGCGCCCAGTTGCGCCTGCATGTCCGCATACGCCGATGTGAACGCCTTCGCCTGCGCCAGCTTTTTCGCGAGCGCGGCATATTCGGCCAGAATCGCGCCGACGAGCCGCGCGATTTCCTGCGCGAGCAGCGTCAGACGGCCCTTCGCGGCGTCGCGGCGGGCGTGGAAACTGGCGTCGTCGTCGGGCAGCGGGTCTTGCAGGCACGCGCGATCGAGCGCCGTCTCGACGATCTGGTCGCGCAATTCATCCGCCGTGCCGAGCGCCATGTACTGCATCGACATTTCGCGCAGGCCCGGCAGGTTTTTCTCCAGATAACGGATCGGCTCGCGCAGTTGCAGCGCGAACAGCCGCCGCAATCCCGCACGATGGATGCGCGCCGCTTCCTCGGGCGAATCGAACACTTCGACGTCGCAATGCGTGCCGCGATCGACGAGCGCCGGATAACCGAAGAGCGTCTGCCCGCGACGGCGGATTTCCAGCAATTCCGGCAGTTTGCCGAAATTCCACGTGGTCAGATTCTCGTAAAGCGCGGTGCCGACGCCGGCCGGTTGCGTTTGCGGCGCCGATTCCGACTCGCCCGAGAGCGCGTCGAACGCCGCCGCCGACGTCAGCTTCTGGAACACCTGCTGCGCCTGTGCGCCGAGCTCCGTGCGCAACTGCGCGAGATTGCGGCCCATCGCGAGCTGGCGGCCGTGCTCGTCGATCACCTTGAAGTTCATGAACAGATGCGCGGGCAGCGTTTCGAGCTTGAAATCCGCGCTCTTCACGGCGAATTGCGTTTGCTCGCGAATATCGGTGATGAGCGAATCGACGAGCGCGCCCGCGCCGAATTTCGGCCCCGCATGACGCTCGGCGAAACCCGCCGCGTACTCCGGCAACGGTACGACGTGACGGCGCAATTTCTGCGGCAGCGACTTCAGCAGCAGTTGCGCCTTTTCCTTGACCATGCCGGGAACGAGCCATTCGACGCGGCGCGCATCGACCTGATTCAGCCCGTAGAGCGGCACCGCGAGCGTGACGCCGTCGCGCGGCGAACCCGGCTCGAAGTGATACGTGAGCGACATCTCGATGCCCGACATCGTCATGCGCTTCGGGAACAGGTCGGTCGTGACGCCGGCGGCTTCGTGGCGCATCAGGTCGTCGCGCGAGAGGAAAAGGAGCTTTTCGTTGCCCTCCTTTTTCTGCTCGTCGCGATACCAGCGCTCGAACGCCGCGCCCGTCCACATGCCTTCGGGAATCAGCGAATCGTAGAAGCCGTAGATGAGTTCATCGTCGACGAGCACGTCCTGGCGGCGCGACTTGTGCTCCAGTTGCTCGATGTCCGCGACCAGCTTGCGGTTGTGCGCGAAGAACGGCAGGCGCGTATCGAATTCGCCTTCGACGAGCGCGCCGCGGATGAACAGCTCGCGCGCGTATTTCGGGTCCTGCTTGCCGAAGCTCACGCGGCGGCGCGCGTAGACGGTCAGCCCGTAGAGCGTCGCGCGCTCGTAGGCGACGACCTGCGCGGCTTTCTTTTCCCAATGCGAATCGGAAAGCGACGTCTTCAGCAGATGCGCGCCGACGGTTTCCAGCCATTCCGGCTCGATCTTCGCGATCGTGCGCGCGTACAGCCGGCTCGTTTCGATCAGCTCGCCCGCCATCACCCAGCGCCCCGCTTTCTTCAGGAGCGCCGAGCCCGGCCACAGATGAAATTTGATGCCGCGCGCGCCGAGATAATGCGGCTCGTCGTCGGCTTTCAGTCCGACGTTGCCGAGAAGACCGGTCAGAAGCGACAGATGCACCTGCTCGAACGTCGCCTCCGATTCGTTCAGACGCCAGCCGTGCTCGCGCACGACCGTCAGCAATTGCGAGTGCACGTCGCGCCATTCGCGCAGCCGCAGGTGCGACAGAAAATTCGCGCGGCACGCATCGGCGAGCTGCTTGTTCGACTTCTTGTGCGCGACGGCTTCCTCGAACCACTTCCAGATGCGCGTCCATTGCAGGAACTCCGAGCGCTCGTCGACGAACTGCCGGTGCGCCTGATCCGCCTGCTCCTGCGCCTCGATCGGCCGGTCGCGCGGATCCTGCACCGACAATGCCGACGCGATGATCAGCACTTCCGCGAGCGCATGATGATCGCGCGCGGCGAGGATCATGCGGCCGACGCGCGGATCGAGCGGCAGGCGCGCGAGTTCGCGGCCGAGCGGCGTGAGCGCGTTGTCGTCATCGACGGCGCCGAGTTCGTTCAGCAACTGATAGCCGTCCGCGATCGCGCGGCCCGGCGGCGGCTCGATGAACGGAAAGGTTTCGATCGCCGTCAGATGCAGCGACTTCATGCGCAGAATCACGGCAGCCAGCGACGAGCGCAGGATTTCCGGATCGGTGAAGCGCGGCCGCGCCTGAAAATCCGCTTCGTCGTAGAGCCGCACGCACACGCCGTCCGCTACGCGCCCGCAGCGCCCCGCGCGCTGATTCGCCGCCGCCTGCGACACCGGTTCGATCTGCAACTGCTCGACCTTGTTGCGATACGAATAGCGCTTCACGCGCGCCATGCCGGTATCGACGACGTAGCGAATGCCCGGCACCGTCAGCGACGTCTCCGCGACGTTGGTCGCGAGCACGATGCGCCGCGCGTTCGACGGCCTGAACACGCGCTCCTGCTCCTGCGCGGAGAGGCGCGCGAAAAGCGGCAGGATTTCCGTGTGCGGCGGATGGTGCTTGCGAAGCGCCTCGGCGGCGTCGCGGATTTCGCGCTCGCCGGGCAGGAACACGAGCACGTCGCCGGGGCCGACGCGGCACAGTTCATCGACGGCATCGACGATGGCTTCCATCAGATCGCGGTCGGTTTTGCGATCGTTGCGCCGGGACAGCGTGCCCTGCGCGTTCTTGATCGCCTCGCTTTCCTCTTCGATCGGCCGATAGCGCACTTCCACCGGATACAGCCGTCCGCTCACCTCGATCACCGGCGCGGGCGTTTCGTCGCTGCCGAAATGGCGCGCGAAACGCTCGGCGTCGATGGTCGCCGACGTGACGATCAGCTTCAGATCCGGACGCTTCGGCAGGATTTCCTTCAGATAGCCGAGCAGAAAGTCGATGTTGAGGCTGCGTTCGTGCGCCTCGTCGATGATGATCGTGTCGTACGCGTTGAGCAGCGGATCGGTCTGCGTTTCGGCGAGCAAAATGCCGTCGGTCATCAGCTTGACGGACGCGCCCGGCGCGAGATTGTCCGTGAAACGCACCTTGTAGCCGACGACTTCGCCGAACGGCGTGCCGAGTTCCTCCGCGATGCGCCGTCCCGTCGCCGAAGCGGCGATCCGCCGTGGCTGTGTGTGACCGATGAGACCGCTGCCGCCCGCGCCGAGACCGCGTCCGAGCGCGAGGCAGATTTTCGGAAGCTGCGTGGTCTTGCCCGAGCCGGTTTCGCCGCTGACGATGACGACCTGATTCGCCGCGATCGCGCGTGCGATTTCCTCGCGCCGGCCGGAGACTGGCAGCGCTTCGGGGAAGACGATCGGCGGAATCGGGTTCGGTGTGACGACGCGCGGAGCGCGCGGTGGACGCGGTTCGCGGGCCTGTTCACGCGGTTCGCGCTCGCGTCGCGCATCGGGCGCAGGCCGTTCGCTTCGACGCTCGGCGCGCTGAACCTCTGGCTTGCGTGTGTCGGCTGGTTTGGTGCGCGCGCCACCGTCCTGCCGTTCGGCGCGATGCCCGTCGCGAGGCGGACGGGTGTCGTCGCGCTTCACGGGCGCGGCCTGCTCGGGTGCGGCGAGCGGCGCGGGCGCCTGAACGCGATCCGTTTTCGCGGCAAGCGCAGGCTTCTGCTTCGCCCGATCGCGGATAGGCTCCGCAGGCTGGGGCGGCCGAGGCGGCGGCGGACGTTTCGCAGCCGAAGCGCCACTCTGCCCGCGCGTCACTTCCGCGGCCTTGCTGTGCACGGCGCTTTTCTGCTGCGGCGGCGCCGACGCAGCAGGCGCGCCCGCCGCGAAGCGCCGCGCTGCGAGTTCCTTCTTGCTCAACCCCGCTTCGCCGGAATCGCCGGACGCGCCCCCGCCCTCCCGCGCCTCGCGCAGCAGATTTTCACGCAGTTGTCGCAACTGCTCCTGAGGATCGAGGGATTTATCGGCGGACTGAGACTTGCCCGCCTGATCGGGACGTGATGGACGAGAAACATTCGGCATAGCGTCGCATTATAATCCCGGGATGAATTCCCAAACCGACCTCACGATGACCGCGTCGCAGCCGGCAGCCGAGCCCGAAGCGCCCGATCTCCACGCCCAGTTCGTCGACTGGATGCGCTCCGTCGCGCCGTATATTCACGCGTTCCGGAACAAGACCTTCGTCGTGGCGTTCGGCGGCGAGCTGGTGCAGGAAGGACGCCTGAACGCGCTCGTGCAGGACGTCGGCCTGCTGCACGCGATGGGCATCCATGTCGTGCTGGTGCACGGCTCGCGCCCGCAGCTCGACGAGCAGTTGAGCCTTCACGGGGTGGAATCGTCGTTCTCGCACGGCCTGCGCATCACCGATGCCCGCGCGCTCGAATCCGCGAAGGAAGCCGCCGGCGAAGTGCGTCTCGACATCGAGGCCGCGATCAGCCAGGGCTTGCCGAACACGCCGATGGCGCACGCGCACATCAGCGTCGTGTCGGGCAACTTCGTGACGGCGCGGCCGGTCGGCATCCTGGATGGCGTCGATTTCCAGCATACGGGCGTCGTGCGCAAGATCGACGGCGATTCCATCCGCCAGTCGCTCGCATCGAACAAGCTGGTGCTGCTGTCGTCGCTCGGCTTCTCGCCGACCGGCGAGGCGTTCAATCTGTCGATGGAAGATGTCGCGTCCGCCGCCGCCATCGCGCTGCGCGCCGACAAGATCATCTTCGTGACCGAAATTCCGGGCCTCGTCGATTCGGAAAACGAACTCATCCGCGAAATGTCGCTCGACGACGCCTATCGCCTGCAGGAAAGCGGCGAGCTGCAAGGCGACACGGCGTTCTATCTGAAGCATACGGTGCGCGCGTGCCGCGGCGGCGTCGCGCGCGGCCACATCATTCCGTATTCGCTCGACGGCAGCGTGCTGCTCGAACTGTTCCTGCACGATGGCGTCGGCACGATGATCTCGTACGAGAACCTCGAAAGCCTGCGCGAAGCGACGCCGGACGACGTCGGCGGCATTCTCACGCTGATCGAGCCGCTCGAAAGCGATGGCACGCTCGTGCGGCGCGGACGTCACCAGATCGAGCGCGATATCGACCACTTCTCCGTCATCGAGCACGATGGCGTGCTGTTCGGCTGCGCGGCGCTCTATCCGTACACGCAGGAGCGCATCGGCGAGATGGCGTGCCTGACCGTCGCGCCGGAAGCGCAAGGTTCGGGCGACGGCGAGCGCCTGCTCAAGCGCATCGAGCAGCGGGCGCGGGCGCGCGGCCTCACGCGTATCTTCGTGCTGACGACGCGCACCGAGCACTGGTTCCTGAAGCGCGGCTTCGTGAAGGTGACCGTGGACGATCTTCCCGAAGATCGCCGGCGCCTTTACAACTGGCAGCGCAAGTCGCTCGTCCTGATGAAACAGCTTTGAACACGATTTGAGAAGCGCGAACCGCGCTTCTCCCCCGATACAGAGGAGAAACTCACAATGGCTCGAATGGTTCAATGCGCGAAGCTCGGCAAGGAAGCCGAAGGACTGGACTTTCCGCCGCTGCCGGGCGAGCTCGGCAAGCGCATCTACGAAACGATCTCGAAGGAAGCCTGGCAAGGCTGGCTCAAGCAGCAGACGATGCTCATCAACGAGAATCGACTGAACATGGCCGATCCGCGCGCGCGCCAGTACCTCATCAAGCAGACCGAGAAATATTTCTTCGGCGAAGGCGCCGATACGGCTACGGGCTACGTCCCGCCGCAAAGCTGAAATCGCGGCTCGAATGTACTGCAAGAACCGGCCCATGCGGCCGGTTTTTTGTTGCCCGCAACGGTGCAAAATGTTCCGAATGGACCATCAGACGAATCTCATGGGATTCGGCGCAATCCTAGACCAGGCAAGGGATTGAGCCGGCCTCCGAGGCATGCGCAGACGGCCCGGTTTGCACATCTTCTGTCATCGTGTTATCATCTGTTCGTTATCAACAGTAATTCACCATCATTCACGCGCATGAGTCCGGCGCATCGCTTCTCGGACGCATCGCGGTAGTGACAGTTTTCATACAAAGAGGCGCGTCGGTTTTTTAGCTGGTCTTGCCAGCCTCACGCCGGCCTTTTTCGTCTCAGGTTGTTTTTTCGCCGACGTCGCGGCTCCACCCGCGGCAACTCAGGTTCAACGCCGGGTTCGCCGTCCGCACGTCAAATTCGTTTGTTTCATCCGAGTGCAATTTCGCGACCCACCGCGAAGCACCGGCACCGCGCTTGCTACTCGATTCTTCAGCATCTGCTTCGAACACGATGCTGCGCGGAGCCATTGGCGTCCGTTTCCCGCGATGCAAAGCGGCGCCGTCGCGAAACTGCACTGTCCCGGCAATACGCGCTGTCCTTTCGACGGCGCGCCCGAAGCTCTGCTCGAGTTCTCGGGATCGAATACGGAGTTTTTCAGACTATGTCTTCTCTTCAAGAGGGCCTTTGGCGCAAACACGATTCATCGAGTCGGAAGTCCGATCTCACCCTCGACGACATCACCATCGTCGATCAATCCCTGCTCAAGCGCGCGGTCGGCGCGATGGCCATCGGTAATGCGATGGAGTGGTTCGACTTCGGCGTGTACAGCTACATCGCCGTGACGCTCGGCAAGGTGTTCTTTCCGTCGAGCAGCCCGGCGGCGCAGTTGCTCGCGACCTTCGGCACGTTCGCGGCCGCGTTCCTCGTGCGCCCGATCGGCGGCATGGTGTTCGGCCCGCTCGGCGACCGCATCGGCCGCAAGCGCGTGCTCGCGATGACGATGATCATGATGGCCGTCGGCACGTTCTGTATCGGCCTGATTCCGAGCTACGAGTCGATCGGCGTGATGGCGCCGGTGCTGCTGCTCGTCGCGCGTCTCGTGCAGGGCTTCTCGACGGGCGGCGAATACGGCGGCGCGGCGACCTTCATCGCCGAATTCTCGCCGGACAAGAAGCGCGGCTTCATGTCGAGCTTTCTGGAGTTCGGCACGCTCGTCGGCTATGTGCTCGGCGCGGGCGTCGTCGCGGTGCTGACCGCGGTGATGTCGGAGCGCGAACTGCTTTCGTGGGGCTGGCGCATTCCGTTCATGATCGCGGGTCCGCTCGGCCTGATCGGTCTGTATATCCGGATGAAGCTCGAAGAAACGCCTGCGTTCCAGCGTGAAGCCGAGAAGGCGGAAGCGGTGTCGCACGAAACGACCAAGGAGCAGTTCCGCGAGACGCTGATTCAGCAATGGAAGCCGCTTTTGCAATGCGTGGGCCTCGTGCTGATCTTCAACGTGACCGACTACATGGCGCTTTCGTATCTGCCGAGCTATCTGTCGGCGACGCTCAAGTTCAACGAGACGCACGGCCTCTTCATCGTGCTCGTCGTGATGGTGCTGATGATGCCGCTGACGCTCTTCGCTGGCCGCCTGTCGGATACGATCGGCCGCAAGCCGGTGATGCTCGCGGGTTGTGTCGGCCTCTTGGTGCTGTCGATTCCGGCGCTTTCGTTGATCCGCATGGGCACGATTCCGTCGATCTTCGCGGGCATGATGATTCTCGGCGCGCTGCTGTCGACGTTCACGGGCGTGATGCCGTCGTCGCTGCCGGCGCTCTTCCCGACGAAGATCCGCTACGGCGCGCTCGCGATCGGCTTCAACGTGTCGGTGTCGCTGTTCGGCGGCACGACGCCGCTCGTCACGGCATGGCTCGTCGACAAGACCGGCAACCTGATGATGCCCGCGTACTATCTGATGGGCGCGTCGCTGATCGGTATCGTGTCGGTGCTCGCGCTGCACGAAACGGCGAAGAAGCCGCTGAAGGGTTCGCCGCCGGCCGTGGCGTCGAAGTCGGAAGCGCACGCGATCCTGCGTGGCCATCGCGAAGCCGCCGAAATGGACGATACGTTCCCGGAAGGCACGGTGCGCGCATAAAGCGTCGGGCTGTCTGATGGAGCAAGGCCGGTGCGTGAGCGCCGGCCTTTTTTATGTCACGAGCGCGACGAGATGCGCTTGCAGTTTCCCATCGTCGATATCGAGCAGCGCGAGCGTGATCGGCAGTTTGAATCGACGCGGCCCCGCGCTGCCGGGATTCACGAAGAGCACGCCGTTGCGACGCTCGATGAGCGGCTTGTGCGAATGACCGGTCACGACGACATCGATGCCGTCGAGTTGCTTCGGGACATCGGCGATATCGTGGACGACGTGGATCGTCGCGCCGTCGAGCTCGATGCGCGCATGTTCGGGCAGTCGCGCGACGTCATCGCCGACATCGTTATTGCCGCGCACGACGGTGAGCGACGCGAGGGACGCGAGCGCATCGAGCACGTCGCGCTTGCAGATATCGCCTGCATGAACGATGTGCGCGCAGCCGCGCAATGCGTCGAGGGCCTCGGGGCGCACGAGATTGTGGGTATCGGAGATGAGCCCGACGCGCATCACGTTTCCTCGTTCGCGAGGATGCGCTCGATGCGTCGATCGGGCACGAGCCATACGGCCGCGACGAGCGCGTAGATCGTCGCGGCGATCCACGGCTGCCAGAAAGACACGGCGATGGCGACGAGATAGAGCAGCACCGAGAGCTTGCCTTTGCGGTCCGCGCCGACCGCGCGTTCGAGGGCGACGTTCTCGCCGTGCATCGAAATGAGCGCGCGGGTGAGGATGTACCACGCAACGGCGGTCATGAAGAGCACGAAGCCGTAGCAGGCGGTCGGCACGGCGGTGAGATGATTTTCGCCCATCCAGTTCGTCGTGAACGGAAAGAGCGACAACCAGAACAGCAGATGCAGATTCGCCCACAGCACGCGGCCGTTCACGCGCTGGATCGCGTGACAAAGGTGATGATGATTGCTCCAGTAGATGCCGACGTAGATGAAGCTCAGCACGTATGCACAGAAAACGGGCAGGAGCGGCGTCAGCGCGGTGAAGTCTTCGCCGTGCGGGACTTTCAACTCCAGCACCATGATCGTGATGATGATGGCGATCACGCCATCGCTGAATGCTTCGAGCCGGGTCTTGCCCATCGTGTGTCCTCGCGCCGAAATCGGTGCCGCCGATTATGCGGGAGGGCCGAAAACTTGTCGAACGGCGTGCATGGTGGTGGCCGGCGCGGCTTTGGCGCGGTGTCGGGCAATGGTAGAATCGCGTCCGCCCTGCCGGGGTGATGAAATTGGTAAACATAGCGGACTTAAAATCCGCCGCCTAACGGCTTGCCGGTTCGAGTCCGGTCCCCGGCACCAGGCACGCGATTCGCACTCCCCTCAATCGTTAAGCGGCATCCCGCCAACCAGCGCCACGCCGTTGGCCACCTGCCTCCCGACCGCATCCGCGACTTCCTGGATGCTGCGATAGCCCGTCGGCATCCAGTGCAGCCACGTGTCCTCCTGAACGTCGAAGCTGGCGTCACCCACCGTCACCGTTCCCGACACCCACTCCGCACCATCGAGGAAATTGAAGGCGATACGCGCCGCGTCGGACTTCGATCGAACGCTGGTGATGCGGATCCTGACCGGGACCCCGTTCGGATCGATTCGAAGTCCGAGATGAGCGGCGCGCATCGCGAATGCGGACATCATCGCGCTGCGAACCCATGGCGTGAGAAGAACACCGTTACTGTCGATCGTCGGGGACTGGATGCCATCGACGATTCGCTGCCTCGTCTGGACACTGCCCGCGCTGGAAGATGGGATATCCGGTACTGTCGTCAGGCATCCGGAAAGAAACAAGGACAACGCGACTGCGCTTGCAAGGGATTTCAGTGCCATTCGTGGTCCAAGTTTTCGGTAAAGGATAGGGTCACCGCAATAACGACCCGCCTTCCGAAATCTTGAGCCCCCTCACACCGCATTCAACAACCGCTCCGCGTCCCTCACCGCATCGAACAGCGCCTCGATCGCCGTATCGCGATCAAGCAGGCACACGTGCTCGATATCGAACGGCAACGCATCCACGCCGATGAACCGCACCGTTCCGCCGAAGCAGTCGCGCGTCTTGCCGCCGCGCACCGACGCGATGTAGTTCGGGGTGATGTAGAGCGCAACGGGCGTCATGGCAACCTCGGCAATGGTCCGGTCGATGAACCAGAGTCTAGCGATGCCCGCCTTCGCGCTGCACCCGCCTGACGCGGGGAACGCTTCCCCTCTTTCGCAGCCCTCGCCGCTATACCGCGTGCCCCAGCACACGCGCGACGTAATGCCGTCCCCACGCCTCGCCGTGCGCGATCGCCTCGGCGACAGTCTCGAAAGGACCGTGGTCGCCCGTCATTTCGCCGGAGTCGTCGGCGAGTGTCGATCCGTGCACAGGTTTGCGGTCGAGCCGCGTCACGCGCACGCGAATCGCGTAACCCTCGGACGGAGCCGCCTCCTCGTCGCCGTCGGCTTCGATCGGCCTGGATACGGCCTGCATGGCGAGCAGGTAATCGCCTACTTCGATGTCCTTCTGCATGGCGGTGGTCTCCATCGGTGCGCAACGCGCGGTCGAATGACAGAGCCGATTGTGCTACCGCATCGCGCGAGAAAACAAGCGCCCGGCCAAACCCTCGCGGGGCGCGCATGATATAAAGTTTCGCCCCGTCCTCTTTCCGCTCCGAGCCCTTCGCGGCATCGGGCACCGACAGAATTCATCGATGAACCATCGCACCCGCCATCTGCCGCTCGTTTTGCTCACGATTCCGCTCGCTCTTCTCGCGGGCTGCACGTCCTATTACAAGAATGTCGAAGCCTGCAAGGACAAGGTGCGCGCGGATTATCCCGACGCCGCGAGCGCGCCGCTGAAAATCACGGGCTCCGGCGCGAGTTATCATGGCTCGCGGGTGGTCGTGCACGGCACGATCCAGAATCCGCCGAAGCCGCCGGCCACCAAGGCGGTGCCGGTGCCCGCGGCTGCCGAATGCACGTTCAGCGAAACGTCGATGACCGGCTTCCAGTGGCTCGTTCCCGCGAAGCTCGCGCCGAAGCCGCCCGTCGCCGCATCCGACGATTGAGCCTCTAAACCGCCCGCGACGAGGAGATTCACGCGCATGCTGCTCGCCCAGATCAGCGATCTGCACATCACGGCGCGAGGCACGCTCGCCTACGGCCGCGTCGATACAGCCGCTTTCCTCGCCCGCGCGATTGGCGTGCTCAACGCGCTCGATCCTCGCCCCGACGCCGTGCTCGTCACGGGCGATCTCGTCGATGCGGGCGGCATCGACGAATACCGGCATCTGCGCACGCTGCTCGATACGCTCGCGATGCCGTGGCACGTGATCGTCGGCAATCACGACGACCGCGCGAACCTGCGCACGGTCTTCAGCGATCGCCCCGAACTCGCGGGCCACGACGGCTTCGTGCAATACGCATTCGATGTCGGCGATGTCCGCGTGCTCGCGCTCGACACGCTCGATCCCGGCTCGGGCGGCGGACGTCTGTGCGCCGCGCGCCTCGCCTGGCTCGAAGCGCAGCTCGACGCCTGCCGCGACCGGCCCGTCGTCATCGGCATGCATCATCCGCCGATCGCATGCGGCATCGGCTTCATGGACGAAATCCGCCTCGCGCCGGACGACAGCCGCGCGCTCGACGCGCTCGTGCGCCGCCATCCGAACGTCGAGCGCATCGTGTGCGGTCATGTGCATCGGGCCATCGGCGCGCGGTTCGGCGGCACGTTCGTCTGGTGCGCGCCGTCGACCGCGCATCAGGTGGCGCTGCAACTGAAACCCGACGGCCCCGAGGCGTTCGTCATGGAGCCGCCCGCGTTCGGGCTGCATCTGTGGCGCGCCGATCTCGGACTCGTCACGCATTGCATGAGCGTCGATCAGGGCGGCGGCCCGCAGCCTTTCTGACGGCGCGCTGCGGCGCTCGCGCGTCTTCAGTATGATCGGCGGCTGATCTTCACTGGCTTCGGTTCATGCCCAATTCGCCGCAATCGAATCCTCCGGCGCGCCATCTGCACTATTCGCGCGCCACGCTGTGGCTGCTCGCGACCATCGCGGGCGTCTCGGTCGCGAACATCTATTTCAACCAGCCGCTGCTCGGCGATTTCCGCGCGAGCTTTCCCGGCGACGCCCATTTGATCGGCGCGGTGCCCGCCTCGACGCAACTCGGCTACGCGCTCGGCATGCTCGTGCTCGCGCCGCTCGGCGACCGCTTCGACCGGCGTCTTTTGATCCTGCTGCAACTCGCGGCGCTCGGCGTATCGCTCGTGGCCGCGGCGAGCGCGCCGACGCTCGCCGTTCTGATCGCGGCGAGTCTCGCGATCGGCATCGTATCGACGATCGCGCAGCAAGCCGTGCCCTTCTCCGCCGAGCTCGCGCCCGCCGCCGAACGCGGCCACGCCGTCGGCACGGTGATGAGCGGGCTCCTGCTCGGCATCCTGCTCGCGCGCACGGTATCGGGTTTCGTCGCGCAGTACTTCGGCTGGCGCGCCGTGTTCGGCGCCTCCGTGCTCGCGACGATCGCGCTGGCGGTCGTCGTGATCGCGCGGCTGCCGAAGAGCCGCCCGACCTCGACGCTCACCTACGGCAAACTGCTCGGCTCGATGTGGCATCTCGCGGCCGAAAACCGCGCGCTGCGCGAGGCGTCGTTCACCGGCGGCGCGCTCTTCGCCGCGTTCAGCATCTTCTGGTCGGTGCTCACGCTGCTGCTCGCGGGCGAGCCGTTTCATATGGGTCCGCAGGCGGCGGGTCTTTTCGGCATCGTCGGCGCGGCGGGCGCGCTCGCCGCGCCGCTCGCGGGAAAATCCGCCGACAAGCGCGGCCCGCGCGCCGTCATCTCGCTGTGCATCGGGCTCGTGGCGCTGTCGTTTGTCGTGTTCGCGTTCTCGGCGAAGAGCATCGCGGGGCTCGTCGTCGGCGTGATCGTGCTCGATATCGGCGTGCAGGCCGCGCAGATTTCGAACCAGTCGCGCATCTACGCGCTCAAGCCCGAGGCGCGCAGCCGCGTAAACACGGTCTACATGGTCGCGTATTTCATCGGCGGGGCGCTGGGATCAGGGGTCGCGTCGCTCGCGTGGCAGGCGATGGGCTGGACGGGCGTCTGTCTCGCCGGTATCGCGGCGACAGGTCTCGCGGGCTTCAGCCACTGGCGAGGGCGCGATAAGCGATAGCGGCTTCAGGTGCGCCCGCGTGCGTAATCGCACAACGCGTCAAGCACACGATCGAATTCGAGCGACTTGTCGAAGAAGTGACGCACGCCGTATTGCAGGCAACGCTCACGATACGTCGGCAGCGCGTGATTCGTGAGCACCGCGACGAACGCGCCCGGCGAGCGCGCCGCGCCGCATTCCTCGAGCCACGCGAGCACGTCGATGCCCGAGCCGCGCTTCAGTTGCAGATCGACGATCACCGCGTCGAACGCCTGCGCCGACAGCAACGCGATCGCATCGTCCGGCGCATCGGCGAACGCGCTCACGCGCCACGGCCCGAGCGCATCGATCGCCTCGGTCAGGCTGCGGCGGATCAGCGGCGAGTCCTCGATCAACAGCACCGCAAGCGGCGTGCGCCGCGCGCCCGGCTGCCCGCTTCGGTCGTCAGTGGTGATGTGATTGCCCACGTCGGGCGCCCTCCGGCAGTGCTCGCGGATTTCAAACCATGCGCCGCTATTCGATCAGGCCATTCTTGATCGCGTAATACGTGAGATCGGCGTTATTGGAAAGCCGCATTTTTTCGAGCACGCGCGCGCGATACGTGCTCACCGTCTTGACCGAAAGATGCAGTTCCTGCGCGATTTCCGTCGGAATCCGCCCACCCGCGAGCTTGCAGAAAATCTGGAACTCGCGCTCCGACAGCAGTTCGTGCGGCCGTTCGGCGGCAGGCTTGTCGAGCTTGTCGGCGAGCGCATCCGCGATGAACTCGGACAGATACCGATGTCCGCGCGCCACGGTGCGGATCGCGCGCACGATCTCCTCGGGCGCGGCGTCCTTGTTCAGATAACCGTTCGCGCCCGCCTTCAGCAGGTTGATCGCGTACTGGCTCTCCGGAAAACCCGAGAGCATCAGCACGCCCTGCTCCGGGCGGATCTGCTTGATCACGCGCAAGGTGTCGACGCCGTTCTTGTCCGGCATCGCGATATCGAGCAGCACGACGTCGAACGCCTGCGCGCGCACGAGCGCGATGGCTTCGTCGCCGGTTGCGGCCTCGCCCGCGACTTCCATATCGGGCTCGTCCACGACGAACTGCCTGAATCCGCTGCGCACGATCGCGTGGTCGTCGGCTATCAAGACTCGAATCATTCGCGTCGTCCGCGCTGCCGGACGCTCTTGTAGTAGTTGATCGGTCATTTCATGCAGCGGCCAGAATACGCCCGAAGCGTATCCGGCCGCGTCGCCCTTAGCCGTTACGGCCTTCCAGCAGATCCGCCATATCGTCGGCGTGTTCTTCCTCGACGGCCAGAATGTCCTCGAAGATGCGGCGCGTCGTGACGTCCTTGTCGCCGAGATAGCGGATGATCTCGCGGTACGTATCGATCGCGATACGCTCGGCGATCAGATTCTCGCGGATCATGTCGATCAGATCCTTGCCTTCGTTGTACTCGGAATGCGAGCGCGACGAGAGGCCGTCGGGCGCGAAATTCGGCGCGCCGCCCAGTTGCACGATGCGCTCGGCGAGCGTGTCGGCGTGCTCCTGCTCCTCGTTCGCGTGCTCCAGGAACTCCTGCGCGACGGCTTCCGAGTGAATGCCCTTCGCCATGAAGTAATGACGCTTGTAGCGCAGCGTGCAGACGATTTCGGTGGCGAGCGAATCGTTGAGCAGCTTCAGGACCGTCTCGCGGTCGGCGCCGTATCCCTCCGTCACCGCGCCTTCGTCCATGTGCTGACGCGCATCGGCGCGAATTTTTTCGACATCGAGAACAAAAGCGCCGGAGGACTGGTTCGACTCGGCTTTCACAGCAGACGATTTGGACATTTGGTTCGCTCCTCTGTACGGGATGAGATGACTGTTCGCTGGAGCAGGTCCTTGCAGATGCCGCGTGCATAGAACCCTGCTATCCAATCAGAGGTTCCGATGCATGTGTCATGCCTGCCCCTCGAAAAAGCCGCGCGACGGTCGTAAGTCCGGCGCGCGGCTTGATGGCTCATGGCTTTCGCCCTGATGCGGGCGTCATGTGCGGAACACGCCAAGCAGCAAGGTGACCACGAACACGACGAGAAAAATGAAGAAAAGAATCTTCGCGATTTCCGCCGCGCCGGCCGCGATGCCCGTGAAGCCGAACACGGCGGCGATGATGGCGATGACGAAGAAGACAGCGGCGTAGTGAAGCATGTGAGCTCCTTCCTAAGTGGTTGAGAACGGTCCGGCGAGCCGACGCAAGCGCCGCTAATCGATGGCTTTTTTCGTGACGACGAAGCCCAGCACCAGGAACACGACGCACAGGATCAGGAAGAGCACGAACAGGAACTTGGCGATGGCCGCCGCGCCCGCAGCGACGCCCGTAAAGCCCAGCACCCCGGCGATCACGGCCACGATCGCGAAAAACAAGGCCCACTTCAGCATGATCGTTCCCCGTAAAGAATGAATGACGGAACCATGCTAGCGATGCCCGCCGCGCGGCGCATTCGGGCAGGCTCCTTTTTTGCTGTGGGAATCCACCGACACTCGCTTTCAAGCCGGCTGCCGAAGTGAAACGCCGAACCACCGACACCATGAGCCACGTACCGCGAGCCGCGATCCTGCCCGACGACCCGCCCCTCTTCGCAGCCGACGAGCCCGCCATGCCGAAAGCGTCCACGCCGCCCGCGCCGGCCGGCATCGCGCGCCGCGCGGCGCGTTTGAACGACTGGATGCGCCGCTATAGCTGGGCGGTCGCGATGACAGTCGCGATCGTCATCACCGTGGGCGGCTTGATCATTCTGGAATCGGGACGGATGCGCATCGCGTCGGAATATGAAACCGCGCTCGAAGCGAAGGGCGCGACCGCGCAGCTTTCGATGCTCGCCGCCGATCTCGCCACGCTCACCGCCGACGAGCGCGGCTTCGCGCTGAAAGCGGATGGCGCGTTTCCGGCGCACTTCAGGGAGACGGCGGAGCGCGTGCGGCGCACGCTGGCGTGGCTCGATGCGTACTACCGTCGCATCGGCGACGACACCGCGCTCGCGAGCTTCGCGCAGATCCGCGCCGCCGCCGACGATGAAATCGCGCAAGGCACGGTGCGCTTCGCCGACCCGCCGGCCGACGCGGCCGCACTCGACCGCATCCTCGCGCCGCCGCCCGACACGAGCGCGACGCTCGACGCGGCGTTATCGCTCCTGCGTCTGAACGAGGAACAACGCGCGCAGCATGCGCTCGACGCGAGCCGTGCCGACCAGCGCATCTCGACGCTCTGTGTCGGCGCACTGTGCGCGCTCAATATCGTGTTGTTCATCCTGCTCTTTCGCAATCTGGGCATCCAGCTCGACAAGCAGGCGCGCGTGCAGAAGGCGCTCATCACGCAACAGGAAGAGCTCGATCAACTCGTGTTCGCGCGCACGCGCCAGCTCGAAGCGCTCGCCTGGCACTTGCAATCGGTCAGCGAAAACGAGAAGACGGAGCTTGCGCGCGAACTGCACGACGAGCTCGGCTCGATCCTCACCGCGAGCAAGATGGATGTCGCGTGGGTGCGCGGCAAGCTCAAGAACACGGAACCCGCGATGGCCGAAAAACTCGCGCGCGCGCTCGGCAATCTGGATCAGGGCATCGCGTTGAAGCGACGCATCATCGAGGACATGCGGCCGACCGTGCTCGCCAGCTTCGGCCTCGTGACCGCATTGCGCTCGCTTGCCGACGAAGCCGCGCAACGCAACGGCTGGAGCGTCGAGTTCGATCTGCCGGGCGACGACGTGAAGCTCGGCGAGGCGATCGAAATCGCGCTCTTTCGCGTCGCGCAGGAGACGCTGACCAACGCGGCGAAGTACGCGCACGCTAGCCGCATCCGAGTGACGCTCGACGTCGATGAAGAGAACGTGTCGCTCTCGATCATCGATGACGGCATCGGCATCCGGCCGCAGGATCTCAAGCGCACGCAGACGCATGGGCTCGTCGGGATGCGCCAGCGCGTCTCGGCGCGCGGCGGGCGCTTCGAGATCGAGCGCGCGTCGCCGCATGGCACGTCGATCAGCGTATCGATGCCGCGTGAGCGCAGCGTGGATGCGCCCGTCGTCGCGCCATCCGCGTAGGACGATGCCGACATCGAATGCAGACGCCGCCGACAGCAAAATCGCACGCGTGCCTACAGCCTGAGACCGACCGATTTTTTTATGATTGTTCACACCGGTATGCGGGGCGTCGAAGAGGTCCGTCACCAGACAATGATGCGCGAACCCGATTCCAGTCACGCATTTCAACTCCAAGGGGAATAAACATGACTCGACTCATCGCTCTACTGCTGATTGCAGGCACGGCGGCTCTCGCGGGCTGCAACACCGTCTCGGGCGCTGGCCAGGACATTTCGAAGGGCGGTCAGGCCATTTCGAATTCCGCCGAGGAGCACAAGTAACGGGCGACGTGCGCCGCATCGTTGCGGCGCACGCGCTCAGGCGTTCCATAGCGTTGATGTAGGACCCTGTCTTCCCGCCACGTTCGCGTGGCGGGATTTTTTTTGCGTCGCTGCGGCGCGCGCCAAATGCAAAAAACCCGGCCGATGCTGCGCGGCCGGGTTTCGTTGCTTCAGGCGCTCGTCTTTATTGCGTGTCGGGCAATTCCAGCGCCGGTTGCTGCGTGTTGCCGCCCTGCGCGACCAGCATACGGATCTTCTCCGGCACGAGTTGCGAGACCGCATTGCCCGAAGGCAGCGTCGTCACGAGCCAGTCCGCGTTGTTGACGAGCGTGAACGAGGCCGATGTGTAGACCGGCGTCTTCGTGCCCGGAAGCGTCGCGATCAACTGGTACGTGCCGCCCGAGACGTAGATGGAATCCTGCGTCGTCGCGGGCACGGCGTTCTTGTAGGCGACGCCCGCCATCGTCGGACTGACGCTCGCGATGTTCGTCCCCGGCGCGACGAGATAGATATCGAGGTTCGGCGCGTTCGTCGACGCGTTGAACGCGCGCACGCGCGCGCTGCTCGACAGCAAGCCCTTGTCGAACGGATCGTCGATGACCGCGATCGACGGCAGGAAGCCCGCGTCCGGCAGCGCGATCACCGTGTACTCATGCCCTTTCGCGGCATTCGAGATGCTCGTGTCGGTGGCGAGTTGCGTCGTCGTGTTGACGGCTGCGTACGAGAAACTGTGCTGGCCCGTGTCGATGTTCGCGAAGTTGGTCACTGCCTTGTAGGCGAGATTCGGCTGCAGGACCTTGGCGTTGTCGTAGAAGTCGACGTTCGGGCCGCTCGGAATCGCGTGGATGAAATGGACCTGCGCCGGCGTGACGCCGATTTCCTTGCCGACATCGTCGGAGCTTCCGCCGCAAGCGGAGAGCAAAGCGGCAACGGCGGCGAGCGCGGCAGCGGTGCGGATGA
This sequence comes from Caballeronia jiangsuensis, assembly GCA_000648925.1. Classification (GTDB taxonomy): domain Bacteria; phylum Pseudomonadota; class Gammaproteobacteria; order Burkholderiales; family Burkholderiaceae; genus Caballeronia; species Caballeronia jiangsuensis. Next base: position 2,890 of record JFHF01000036.1, on the reverse strand, counting down.
GCTTCATGGTTCCACCTTTTTCTCTGGTTCTTTTCTATTCGAGTCCGTGGCGCGCGTGCGTGATGCCCGGCCTGAGACTCTCCCTTGTTGACCTTCCCTGCCCGCTTGCAACGAAGTTTGATTTCGAAGACTCGGCGGAACGGGCGTTCGCACTGAGCAATCGACGTGCCCCTGATCGGTGCGTGAGCACGTGAATCGGCCTCGAAGCCTTGTGGGATAAGGCTTTGCTTTCGTTAGAGGATTGCTTCGGGATAGCTACAAGCGGCGAACTCGGCACGACGACACGCCTGCAAATCTCCCGATGGAAACACTCAATTTTCCAATCTGACGATTGGCGAATCGAAACCGATCGATAGAATCGGTGACGCGGTTGGTAAAACATTCGGAGTCGTTTCAGGGATGCAGGATGATTTTCAGTCGATGTATAAGCAGGCGGCCGAATGCTATAACGCTGGCCAATGGCAAGGCGCGGTGTTCTGGAGTGAACGATGTTTGAGCATCGAATCGGATAACGCGGAAGCGCTCCATTTGCGTGGCATCGCCGCGCTTGCGCTCGACGATCCAAAAGACGCGCAACGCTGGGTTCTGAAAGCAATCGAGCGTTCGCCGAATCCGGTTTTCCTCAATTCGCTCAGCGTGATTCAGACGCACCTGGGCGCATTTGCCCGCGCCGCCGAAAGCGCGCGAACCGCACTCGACATCGCAACGCAAGGGCACCCGGATATCGATAAGAGCGTCCTGCTCTATAACCTTGGTCGCGCGTTGCAATTGGATTTGCGCTTCGCGGAAGCGGCGGCGGTATATCGCGAGGTGATCGATCTCAGCCCTCGTCATTTTCAGGCGCACAGCAATCTCGGCGCATCGTTGAAGTCGCTGGGCCACCTCGACGCGGCAGTCGAGCAACTCCATCGCGCTTTGTCGATTCAGCCGGCGAATCCGGAGGCTCAAGGCAACCTCGGTCATGCGTTGCTCACGCTGGGTCGGTACAGGGACGCGTGGCCGCACTTCGAACATCGGTGGTCCACGTTTCAGGATGAGAGCGGCAACAGGAACGTCAATCCGCCGAATCTGCCGATGCCTCAATGGAAAGGCGAAAGCACGCGAGCGGATCGGGATCGTCTGCTGATACTGCACGAGCAAGGGCTGGGTGACACGCTTCACTTCTGCCGATATATCCCGATGGCGATGGAGCGTTTCTCCCAGGTGGGCTTTGCCGGCCCCGAACCTCTTCGACGCCTGTTGAGCCGCGCTTTCGGTTCGACGTCATCCAAGTTCGTGTACCTCGATGCGACGCGCGTTGACTTGCGACAGTGGGACATGTACAGCCCGCTGCTGTCACTGCCGATGGCGTTCGACACGGATGCCGACTCCATCCCGGCCGCGATTCCGTACTTGCACGCGGAACCGCGCGCAGCGCAGCGCTGGTCGAAACGGCTCGCTGGCCTGCACGACCCGGCGCGGCCGCGTATCGGTCTTGCGTGGGCCGGCGGCGGGCTGGTGCCGGAAGTGGATGCGAGACGAAGCATGCCGGTCGAGACGATCGACGCGCTCATCGCCTGGCCCCATGCGCTCTGGATCAGTGTGCAGAAGCCAGCGAACGACGAGAAGAGATTGCAACGCCGGCAGCGCGTGCATATCGTCGACTGGATGAACGAGATGAACGATTTCGCCGATACCGCCGCGCTCGTCGCATCGCTGGATCTCGTGATCTGTGTGGACACATCCATAGCGCATCTCGCCGGCGCAATGGGCAAGCGCGTATGGCTGCTCAATCGGTATCAGGGGTGCTGGCGCTGGATGCGCGATCGTGAGGATACGCCGTGGTACCCGAACATGCGCATCTTCAACCAGAAAGAACGCGGCGACTGGAACGAGGTGTTGGCACGCGTGGTCGTGGAACTGGAACGGGGTGCCTGGCGGTCGTCGTAGTTGAATAACCCGCCTGAGCTTCGGGGGCAGTCGAGCCCTTCCTGCCCCTCGTCGACCACGCTCGCCTTGCCGCGCCCGCAGTTTAGACGCCGCTCGCGTCCAGTTCCCGACTGAGCTGCTCGCCATGACGCATCGCAAGCGTGCGAAAGGCCGGCTGCATCCCCATGTAATGCACCATGAAGGTATTGCGCGTTTGAAGCTGATAAGGCGTGTTTAGCGCTGTGCAGTCGATCAGCTCGTCATAGGTGGCTTTTCCATGGCGCTCCATGACCTTGATGAAGATGTCCTGGTCGCCGCCGTTCGCGTACACAGTCGACTTGTCCGACATTTCGCTCACCGTCTGCGCGACTTCTTCGAGCAACCGAGCATTCTCCCGCGTGTTACGAAATCCCATGACACCCGAGTTGAAATGCCAACTGATATCCGCCGCCAACACCCGATCGGCGTTCTGCAACATTGGTTCCAACGGCTTCTTCTGATCGACGACGAGCACGTCCGCATCGATCCAGAACACCCATTGATGCTGTTCGAGATGATGACGCAGCACCCATGGCTTGAACCAGTTGCCCGCTGCATTCCAGCCGGCCTGATCCGGAATGTCGCGATAAACATGCAAGGCATAGCCGTGACGCGCGCAATAACGCCGCAGGTTGGCTTCCGCGATCTCGCCGTACTCGCTGACGTTCGGCGTGTAAAGCATGGCCAGCGCAATGGGCGCATCGGCATTCACTGCTTCATAGCGTGCAGCGCGATCAAGCGTGTTCTGCCGCGGCCATGTGAAGAGAGGCCGCCCTTCTGCCTGGCACGCGTTGATATGCTCCGCGAGCAGATCGCGCAGCTTCGTGCAGACTGGATAGTTTCTAGGCGCGACCGACAAGTCCACGAGCGCCAAGGCCAAGACTGGGACGTCGACCCAGAACATCGACGTATCCAAAGCGACCGGCGAGACAGCGAGTTGCCC
>JFHF01000035.1 GCA_000648925.1 Caballeronia jiangsuensis | reverse complement strand
CCTGCCTCTGCGTTCGACACAAACGCGACGCAAGAGCCCGCGCGCATCGACTCGCCGAGCGAGACGCCCGAGCCTCCGCCCGCCGCGCGACAGCCGGAACCGGAACACGAACCGGACGCGCGCGATCTCGCGCCGACGCCGCCGTGGCTAGATGAACCCACATCGCGCGATACCGACAGCGAGCCCTCTGCCCCGCCGCTCTTGCGCGTCGTCGACGAGCCGGACGACGTACTCGATACGCCCGAGGAAGAACCGCTGCCCATCGCCGAGCGCCAGGTTGCGGGCGACGAATTCGCTTCGCCGTCGAACGTCGTGCGCTTTCCGGGCATCGCGGCCGCGCCGCCCGCCGTATCGCAAGCTCCGAGTCAACCGAACGCGGCGCCGCCCGAACCGCGCCCGCCGGTACGCGGCTCCGCGCCGACCGAGTTCGAATTCCATGCGCCGCACGCGTCGGCGGTGGAATTGCCGACGCTCGATCTGCTCGAAGCCGCCTCCGACGAGATCGAGCCCGTCTCCGAGGCGCATCTGAACGAAACCGGCCAGTTGATCGAGCAGCGCCTTCAGGAATTCAAGGTGCCGGTGACGGTGGTCGGCGCGTCGGCCGGTCCGGTCATCACGCGCTTCGAAGTCGAACCGGCGCTCGGCGTGCGCGGCAGCCAGATCGTCGGGCTGATGAAGGATCTGTCGCGCGGCCTCGGCCTCACGTCGATCCGCGTCGTCGAAACGATTCCCGGCAAGACCTGCATGGGCCTCGAACTGCCGAACGCGAAGCGCCAGATGATCCGCCTCTCGGAGATTCTCGAAGACGACGTGTATCGCACGTCGAAGTCGAATCTGACGATCGCGATGGGCAAGGACATCGTCGGCAATCCGGTCGTGACGGATCTCGCCCGCGCGCCGCACATGCTGGTCGCGGGCACGACGGGCTCGGGCAAGTCGGTCGCGATCAACGCGATGATCCTCTCGCTGCTCTACAAGGCGAAGCCCGAGGACGTGCGCCTCATCATGATCGATCCGAAGATGCTGGAGCTTTCTGTGTACGAAGGCATTCCGCATCTGCTCGCGCCGGTCGTCACCGACATGAAGCTCGCGTCGAACGCGCTCAACTGGTGCGTCGGCGAGATGGAGAAGCGTTACCGGTTGATGTCGGCGGTCGGCGTGCGCAATCTGCAAGGTTTCAACCAGAAGATCCGCAACACCGAGGCCGCGGGCAAGAAGCTCACGAACCCGTTCTCGCTCACGCCCGACGCGCCCGAGCCGCTGTCCACGCTGCCGCTCATCGTCGTGGTCATCGACGAACTCGCGGACCTGATGATGGTCGCGGGCAAGCAGATCGAGCAGTTGATCGCGCGTCTCGCGCAGAAGGCGCGCGCGGCCGGCATCCATCTGATTCTCGCGACGCAGCGGCCGTCCGTCGACGTGATCACCGGCCTCATCAAGGCGAACATTCCGACGCGCGTGGCGTTCCAGGTGTCGTCGAAGATCGATTCGCGCACGATTCTCGACCAGATGGGCGCGGAATCGCTGCTCGGCGCAGGCGACATGCTGTTCCTGCCGCCCGGCACGGGCTATCCGCAACGCGTGCACGGCGCGTTCGTCGCGGACGACGAAGTGCATCGCGTGGTCGAGCATCTCAAGCAGTTCGGCGAACCGGAGTACGAGGAAGGCATTCTGTCCGGCCCGACGTCCGATGGCGGCGGCGGTCAAGACCTCTTCGGCGAAACACCCGATGCCGAAGCCGATCCGCTCTACGACGAAGCCGTGGCTTTCGTCGTGCGCACGCGGCGCGCGTCGATTTCGTCGGTGCAGCGGCAGTTGCGCATCGGCTATAACCGCGCGGCGCGCCTCGTCGAACAGATGGAAGCGGCCGGCCTCGTCTCGTCGATGAGCAACAACGGCAACCGTGAAGTGCTCGCCCCGCCCGGCCCGGCGGAGTGAGCGTTACCAGAGCCGCAGGCGGCGCAGCAGAAAGATCGTGATGGCGGCGCAGCCCGTCATCACGCCGACCACGATCCAGAACGCCGCCGGATCCTTGGTCCCCGGCAAGCCCGCCACGTTCATGCCGAAAATGCCCGTCACGAGCGTGGCGGGCAGCAGCAACGCGGACATGATCGCGAGCCAGAGCAGCTTGCGGTTGATGTCTTCCGACAGCGCCGCGGCGATTTCATCCTGCAATAGCTTCGCGCGCTCGTAGAGTCCTTCCAGCCCGCCGCCCAGACCGTTCAGCACCTGAATCGCCTGCACGAGCGCTTCCATCGAGCGCGGTTCGGCCCATTCCAGGCGGCGCAACACGAGTTGCGTCAGCGCGTTGCGCTCCGGATCGATAAACCGCTTCACTTCCACGATGCGCCGCCGCGCGCCGCCCAGCATCGCGCGGCATTTCGAATGGCCTCCTTCGAGCACGCTTTCCTCGACATCGTCGAGACAGTCGCCGATTTCATCGATACGGTCCGCGAAGGTATCGTTCAGCGCGCGAATCAGCCCGGCGAAGAGATCGACGGTATCGCGGAACATCGCGCCTTCGAGGACGGCGTGGCGCAAGCGGTCGGTCGATTGCAGCGGCCGCGCGCGCACGGTGATCATGCGATGCTTGTCCACGTAAAAACGCAGCGCGCCGGTCGCGCGGTTCGCCTCGCGCGCGCCGGGCGCGGCGGCGTCCGGCGTCTTCGCGACGAGTTCGAGGTCCGCGACGACGCCGTACATGAAGTTCGAGCCGATATGCACGCGCGGGCGTTTGTCCTCGCCGTTCAGGAACTCGCGCGCGACATCCGGCATCGACGTGACGCCTTCGAGCCAGCCCTCGACGGCGTCGTCGTTCGCCGACAGATGCAGCCACGTCGGGCCATCGCCCGCGACGGATTCGCGCGCTTCGTCCCAGGTCAGGCGCAGCGCCTCGCCGCCGGCGAAGCTGAACGCGCTGATGAATCCCGGCGGCGCCGGTTCAGTGCGCTTGAGCGGACGCTCGCGCGCGTCGAATGGTTGAGTCGTGTTCAATCTTGCATTCCCTGCTGTTGCCTTTCGATTTCCTCAGTACACCTTTCAGTCGATGCGAAAGAAAAGCGCCTCGGAAGCGCATCGTACTAGAACTCGTAGCGGCCCCAGAAGAACGCGACGTCGCCGTCGTTCAGGCCGGGGATGTGCGGGATGATCGTCGCCATGACGGACGCGCGCCGGTAGCGCACCGAGCCGATCGGCAGCGCGAGCGGCAACGGCACGTAATGGCCGATATCGCTGCGCGCCGTGACGCCGACGAAGAACCCGCCGCCCGCCTGCAATCCGCCGAGCACCGGCTTCGTGTACCACTGTCGCGCGTAACCGCCGATCGGTTCGAAGTTGTGATGCGAATCCGAAAAGGCGAACGCGAACAGAATGTCCTCGTTGCCGTTCGCGTCGATCCAGTGCTTGCCCGCGCCGCCGCCGTACGACCACGGGTTGAGTTCGCTGCGATCGTTGAAGCCGTCGATATGCCAGCCGTAACCCGTCACGTAGAGATCCCAGGTGCCTTCGTGCACGACGCGCATCACACGCTGGCACGCCGACGACATCCAGTCCCGCTTGAAATCGCATTCCTTGCTGTCGTCCGCGCGCGCCGCGAGCGGCGCGCATAACGTCGAAATCATGACCGCCTTGAGCAGTTTCTGTTTCATCGTCATCGGACAGCGTGTCGCTGTGTGAAACGCGGCTCGTCGGCCGCTCTCGTCGCTCCGATCAGACCGTCACGACGGCGATACGAACTTGAAATCGACTGGCGAGCCGATCGACAGTTGCTTCGGGTCCGACGCGAGCTCGCCCGTCTGCGGATCGCGGCGGAAGAAGTACGCGCTGTCGCTCTCCTGATTGCCGACGATGAGCCAGCGCCCGGTCGGATCGATCGCGAATTCGCGCGGCGTCTTGCCGAGCGTCGGATAGCGTTTGACGTACTTCAGATGGCCGGTCTTCGGATCGACCGAAAACTGGACGATCTCATTGGCGTCGCCTCGATTGGTCGCGTAAAGGAAACGTCCGTCCGGCGACATATGGATCGCCCCGCCGCCGATCTTGCCTCTGAAACCCGGCGCGATCATCGAATTGGTCTGAACCTGCGTGAGCTTGCCGTCGCGGTAATCGAACACGAGCACCGACGCGTTCAGCTCGGTCGTCAGATAGGCGTGCCTGCCGCCTGCGTCGAAGATCAGATGGCGTGGCCCGGAACCCGGCTTGATCAACGCGTAGCGCGCTTCGGTCGGACCGAAGAGGCCGCGTCCCGATGCCGAAGGATCCGGCGTGTAGCGATACGCGAAGACCTTGTCGACACCGAGATCCTGCGCGAAGAGATAATTGCCGTCGGGCGAGAACACGGTCGAATGGACGTGCGAATTGTCCTGCCGTCCCTTCACCGGGCCGCCGCCTTCGTGATGCACGGTCAGCACCGAGTTGCCGACGTGGCCATCGGAGGAAAGCGGAAAGACCGCAAAGCTGCCGCCCGGATTCGATGCGACGGAGTAGTTGGCGGTCAGCAGATATTTGCCGTCAGGCGAGAGCGCGAGGTAGCACGGATCATTGCCATCCGACGAAACGCGGTTGAGGAAGCTCAACTGGCCGGTCGCGCGATCGAAGCGAAAGGCGCTCACGCCGCCGCGCTGGGTCGCGGGGCCATTGTCGCCGGGCAATTCGTTCACTGCATACACGTAATTCCGGTCACGGCTCACGACGAGATAGGACGGATTGACCGTCTGCGCCGATGCGATGCGGGACAGTTCTCCACTGGCCGTGTCGAAACGATAGACATAGATGCCTTCGCTCTTTCCGCCGCCCGTGTAGGTGCCGATCAGCAGATCGTAGACCTCTTTGCCCGGCGCGCCCGTCGTGGCCGCGCCGCTCGCTGCGCCCGGCGCGGCGGGCATCGTGGCGGTCTGCGCGAAGGACTGCGCCGCCGCCAGCGACAGCATCAGCGCGACCCCTCTCGCCCACGCGATGGGCCTCGCGCGCATCGGGCGCGCGTCTTGCAACATCGATGCGAGCGAATTCGCGCCGCAGGGATGGCTCGGGTGCATGAAACCTCCTCATCGTCTCTTTGCTGCTTGTTATCGGGGGCGACGCGCGAGTTCGCCGGCATCGCAAGGCCCAAGGACGTGCGGGAGCAAATTTCGCTCCAAACGGCGTGGACCGCCATCATGAGCGACGGGGTTCGCAGCCAAGATACACCACGCACGACAGGCCAACCGACACGATTCGAACCAACAACAGGAGTTGCCGCGATGACTATTCACCTAAGCCTTGGCCCGCTCGTTTCCCTGATCGCCGGGATCCTGATTCTCATCATGCCGCGGTTGCTGAACTTCATCGTCGCGATCTATCTGATCGTGATCGGGCTGATCGGGCTGTTCGGCATGGGATCGGCCCATTTCTGACGGACGCGAGACTGTCGTTGTGACGCCGATTCATCCCGGCGGTTCCGGACATGCGAACGCAAACGCGAGCGCACGCGCACGGGTTGAGCCGTGCGCGTGCGCAAAGTGTCACGAAAAAAGGACACGCGGATGGGCCGCGTGGGGCGAGCGTGTATCGTCAGCCGTTCGCGAGCTGGTCGAGACGCAGGCGTCCCTGCAACGACAACGCACCGACCGAAACGCCGGCGACGCCGAAGGTGTAGCGGCTGAAGCAGCCGCGCTCCGTGAGGAATGCGGCGGCGGTTTCCATCGCGTTGCGCGACAGACCGAGATGCTTGTGATCGAGCGCGAGAAGCGCCTCGGCATCCGAGACGCGGCTTGCTGCGGAAAGAATGGCGATGCAGTCGGCTTTCGACGGATAGAGCATGGGTTCCGTTCCTCGAAAACGCTACGTTAGGGACCGGCCGGGAGCGCGCAGGCCGTTGCATGGCTCGCGCGTCACGCGCCGGGGTCATGCATGAAAGACGCGCGAAAGGCGCAAGAGTTTCAGCGCCGCGAATAACAAAGGAAACGGCGCTTCGACCTTTCACGAAACTTCATTCTAAACATCAGTCGAATGCTTTTTCAACAGCGCGATCGGCGCATCGCTAGCGCTTTTCCGCCAATCGCGGCAGGACTGCCGTCGCATCGGCCGTTGCGCGCCGTGATCACACGCGGCCCGGTTTTCTGCTTGCAACGAACGATTGCGGCAGAATGCGGCCAGAAAGCATGCGTGGCGTCGGTCGCTTCCTTTGTCCTTGACGCCGCGCTTCGCTCGGGGCGCGCCGCGTCCCGAATCTTTTGCTCAACCCGCGGCGCGTTTCGATTCGGTCCGCGCCGCCAGCAGGAAGATGTTCGCTTATGCCAGCTTTGATCGAAGACTATGCGATGGTCGGCGACGGCCACACCGCAGCCCTGATTTCCCGCGACGGCTCCGTCGACTGGCTCTGTTGGCCACGCTTCGACTCCGGCGCATGCTTCGCGGCGCTGCTCGGCACGCCCGAGCACGGCCGATGGCTCATCGCGCCCGAGATGCCCGACGGCGAAACGCCCGTCGTCAACCGTCGCTATCGCGAGGACACGCTGGTCCTCGAAACGGATTTCGAAACATCGCAAGGCGCCGTGACGATCGTCGACTTCATGCCCTTGCGCAACGGACATTCGGAACTCGTGCGCATCGTGATCGGACGGCGCGGCACGGTGCGCATGAAGATGGAGCTCGTGCTGCGCTTCGATTACGGCTCGGCCGTACCCTGGGTCAGCCGTCTGCCCGACGACAGCGGCATTCGCGCGATCGCCGGACCGGATCTCGCGGTGCTGCGCACGCCGGTCGACCTCGTCGGCGAAAACATGCATACGGCCGCCAGCTTCGACGTGAGCGCGGGCGAACGCGTGCCCTTCTCGCTGTGCTACTCGCAATCCCATCTGCGTCTGCCGCACGCGTCCGATCCCCACACGCAACTCGCGCGCACCGAAAACCACTGGCGCGAATGGTCGGGGCAAAGCGAGCTCAAGGGCCGCTGGGCGAGCGCGATCCGCCGCTCGCTCATCACGCTGAAGGCGCTCGCCTACGAGCCGACGGGCGGCATCGTCGCCGCGCCCACGACCTCGCTGCCGGAGCAGCTCGGCGGCACGCGCAACTGGGACTATCGCTACTGCTGGCTGCGCGATGCGACCATCACCCTGCTCGCGATGATGCGCGGCGGCTACTACGACGAAGCCCGCGCGTGGCGGGCGTGGCTGGGCCGCGTGATGGCGGGCTCGCCGGCGCAGATCCAGATCATGTACGGCATCGCGGGCGAGCGCCGCCTGCCCGAGTGGGAGATCCCGTGGCTTCCCGGCTACGAGGGCGCATCGCCGGTGCGTATCGGCAATGGCGCGGTCGATCAGTTGCAGCTCGACGTCTACGGCGAAGTGATGAACGCGCTGCATCTCGCGCGCGTCGGCGGTCTGCAGAGCGACGAAACCGCCTGGTCGATCCAGTGCGCCATGCTGCAACACCTCGACACGATATGGGAACAGCCCGACGAAGGCATCTGGGAAGTGCGCGGCGGACGCCAGCACTTCACGTTCTCGAAGGTCATGGCGTGGGTCGCCTACGACCGCGCAATCAAATCGGCGGAAAAGTTCGATCTGCGGGGGCCGATCGACCATTGGCGCGAGATGCGCGCGCGCATCCGTGCCGAGGTGCTGAAGAAAAGCTGGAACGCCGAACTGAACTCCTTCACGCAGGCCTACGACAGCGATGCGCTCGATGCGAGCCTGCTTCTCATCCCGTTGCTCGGATTTTTGCCGCCTAAAGATCCGCGAGTGACCGGAACCGTACATGCGATCGAGACCAAGTTGACGCACGATGGGCTCGTGAAGCGTTATCACACCGCCGAAGTCGCGGATGGCTTGCCGCCCGGAGAAGGCACGTTTCTGGCTTGTAGCTTCTGGCTGGTCGACAATCTGGCGCTGCAAGGCCGGATCGATGAAGCGCACGAGATGTTCGAGCGCCTCGTCGGGCTCGCGAACGATGTCGGATTGCTGGCCGAGGAGTACGACACGGTGGCCAGGCGCATGGTCGGGAATTTCCCGCAGGCCTTTACCCACGTGGCGCTAGTGCATACCGGAATGAATCTGATGCGGCACGAAGAGGAGATGGCAAAGGCGATCGGCCAGCCATCCGGCCCGGAAAACCACGACGAGCCGGACGCGCAAGCTGCCATCGATGCTGCAACAGGAAAGTCATAAATCTATGTTTTGTTTGATGAAATTGGCGTTTCCCGGTAATATTGGTGCAATGCACAAAACGTAGGATGTCGGGATGTGTTGTTTTCACGCAGGCAATTCCGACCGATTTATTGAATTGAACGCTTAGTACGCGGAAAATCTTGCTTCCGCTCAAGGTTCGTCGTACAAGAGTCGATATTGCGCGGGTGGCAGCACGGAAAGGCAGGCAGGAAGCATTTCAGGAAAGACAGTGCCCCGGCAGCATGGCGACAGCCCGCCGCGCCGCCGGGGGTCATCGAATGCCGTTGAGCCTCATCGCCGGATGCTTTGCCGGGATCAACGGGCGTGCCGGTTTCCACCGGAGTTACTGGGGCAACCATGCTCTATCAAATTCACGAATTTCAGCGAGCCATGCTGTCTCCTCTCACAGCATGGGCCGAAGCTGCATCGAAGTCGTTCGTCAACCCGGCCAGCCCGCTCGCCTATATTCCCGGTTCGAGCCGTCTGGCCGCGGGTTACGAGTTGCTCTACCGGCTCGGCAAGGACTACGAGAAGCCCGAGTTCAGCATTCATCAGATCGTCAAGGACGGACACAACATTCCGATCGTCGAGCAGACGGTGGTCGAGAAGCCGTTCTGCCGTCTCCTGCGATTCAAGCGCTTCGCCGACGACAGCGCCACCGTCACCAAGCTGAAGAACGAGCCGATCGTGCTCGTGTGCGCGCCGCTCTCCGGGCACCACTCCACGCTGCTGCGCGATACGGTCAAGACGCTTTTGCAGGACCACAAGGTGTACATCACCGACTGGATCGACGCGCGCATGGTGCCGACCGAGAACGGTCCGTTCCATCTGGACGATTACGTCGAATACATCCAGGAGTTCATCCGCCATATCGGCGCGAAGGACCTGCACGTGATCTCGGTGTGTCAGCCGACCGTGCCGGTGCTCGCCGCCATTTCGCTGATGGCGAGCCGCGGCGAAGACACGCCCCGCACGATGACCATGATGGGCGGCCCGATCGACGCGCGCCGCAGCCCCACGTCCGTCAACTCGCTCGCGAACGAGCACTCGTACGGGTGGTTCGAGAACAACGTCATCTACACCGTGCCCGCGAACTATCCGGGTGTGGGCCGCAAGGTCTATCCGGGCTTTTTGCAGCACGCGGGCTTCGTCGCGATGAATCCCGAACGCCATCTCACGGCCCATTGGGACTTCTATCAAAATCTGCTGCGCGGCGACGATGACGACGCCGAGCAACATCGCCGTTTCTACGACGAATACAACGCCGTGCTCGACATGGCCGCCGAGTATTACCTCGAAACGATCCGCGTCGTGTTCCAGGAGTTCCGGCTCGCCGAAGGCACGTGGGAAGTCAACGACGAACTCGTGCGTCCGCAGGACATCAAGCACACCGCACTCTTCACGATCGAAGGCGAGCTCGACGACATCTCCGGCAGCGGCCAGACGCGCGCCGCGCACGATCTCTGCACCGGCATTCCGCCGAAGCACAAGCGCCATTTCACGGCGGAGAAGGCCGGCCACTACGGCATTTTCTCGGGCCGCCGCTGGCGCACGATGGTGTATCCGCAATTGCGCGAGTTCATTCTCGAACACGACAAGACGCCGAAGACGGAAGCTGTGCCCGCATAAGCAGGAACGCGCCGGGACCGATTCCATCGCGTCAAACGAAAACGTCGCGCCTTGCAAAAGGCGCGACGTTTTTTTCTTCAGACGGCGCGAACGCGAAAGCGTCCGATCAGCGGCGCGTCAGATAAGCCAGCAGCAACTCGGTGTTCATGCGGACGATCTGCTCGCGCTGGCCTTGCTCGCTGAAATCGAGCCCGAACGTGGCTTCGAGCGTGAAGCGGTTCGACACGATGTAATAGCCGAGTCCCGACAGCACGATGTAGAGCTTGAGCGGATCGACGTCGGTGCGAAACAATCCGGCCTTCTGGCCACGATCGAGAATAGCCGTGAGCGTCGCGACGATCGGCGAAATGAGTTCGCGGATTCGATTCGATCCTTTGATATATCTCGCCTCATGCAGATTTTCGTTATTGATGAGGCGCAGCAATTCCGGGTGATCCCGGTAGTAATCCCAGACGAAATGCGCGAGACGCGTCATCGCTTCGATGGGCGCGATGCCGTCGAGTTCGAGCGTGCGTTCGGCTTCGACGAGCGCCGAAAGAGCATGTTCGAGCACCGCGGTGAATAACTGCTCCTTGCTACCGAAGTAGTAGTAGAGCATGCGTTCATTGGTCTCCGCCCGGCGCGCAATCTGGTCGACGCGGGCGCCGAACAGACCGCCTGCAGCGAACTCCTCTGCGGCGGCAAGCAGAATACGGCGCCGGGTGCCTTCAGGATCTCTTTTGATTTTCGGCTGATTCATGGTGGCATGACTCGGGAGCCGCGTTGCCGGATTAGCGTCACGCGGCCCGCGTTGGGGTACATGACGTGAACGGGCGCTGCCCATGGTTATTGGGAAACACCGTCCTGCGGTCAAACGGAAAAGCGCTTCGATTATGCGCACATCGAAGCACATTGGCAATTAGGATTGAAAGCCATTCGGCACGACTCTTGATGACTTCGGCGATAATGTCGATTAAAGCCGAGCGCGTGACCGAAAGAGCGGGACACGCGCCGAACAGGCAGCGTGCCGCCGTCGTCGTTGTGGACGTGATCACAGCCACGCGCTTCGCCTATGTCGCGCACATGCTGCGCCAGTCCCCAAGGCATCATCGCAATTCCCCGTGACCGCAACCGTTCCCAAGACGCTCGCTGAGCGCATCGAAGATCTGCTGCCGCAGACGCAATGCACCAAGTGCGGCTATCCCGCCTGCCGGCCTTACGCCGACGCCATCGCCGCGGGCGAGGCGAACTACAACCAGTGCCCGCCGGGCGGCGCCGAAGGTGTCGCGCGCCTGGCCGCGCTCCTCGGCAAGCCCGATATTCCTCTCGATACGACGCATGGCCTGGAGCGCGCGCGGCCCGTCGCCGTGATCGACGAGAACGTATGCATCGGTTGCACGCTGTGCATGCAGGCGTGTCCGGTCGATGCGATCGTCGGCGCGGCGAAGCAGATGCATACGGTCATCGCCGAACTGTGCACGGGTTGCGATCTGTGCGTGCCGCCCTGCCCCGTCGATTGCATTGCGATGGTGCCCGTCACCGGCACGCGCACCGGCTGGGAAGCATGGAGCCAGGACGAAGCCGATGCGGCCCGCGCACGGCACGACCGCCGCATGGCGCGTCTCGAACGCGAACGCGCGGCCGCCGAGGCGCGGGCAAGCGCGCGTCAGGCCGCGCGCGCGGCGCACGAGGACCAGCCGGTGCCGCAAACGCCGTCGCCGCAACCGGTCGCGCCGGCTGCCACGCAAGCCGCGAGCGACGATCCGGAGGCAAAGAAACGCGCGATCATTCAGGCCGCGCTGGAGCGCGCGCGCAAGAAGAAGGAAGAGATGGCGAAGCTCGGCGCAGGTCCGAAAAACACGGATCACGTGAGCGCCGCGGTGCAAGCGCAGATCGACAGCGCCGAGCAGCGCCGTCGCCGTCTCGGGCTGAAGGACGACGAAAACGCGTCCCATCCCGGCGAGGGCGATCGAAGCGACAAACCCGCGTGAGAACGGACATCGAACCATGAACGCCACGAAGCGCCGCGCCATCTACGAGACGTTGCAAAGCATCGATCCGCATCCGACGACGGAGCTCGAATACACGACGCCCTTCGAACTGCTGATCGCCGTGATGCTCTCCGCGCAGGCGACCGACGTCTCCGTCAACAAGGCGATGCGCAAGATGTTTCCCGTCGCGAACACGCCGGCGGCGGTGCTCGCCCTCGGCGAGGAAGGCGTGTCGGAATACATCCGCACGATCGGGCTTTATCGCACCAAGGCGAAGAACGTGATCGCGACGTGCCGCATTCTCATCGATCAATACGGCGGCGACGTGCCCGACAAGCGCGAGGCGCTCGAAGCGCTGCCGGGCGTCGGACGCAAGACGGCGAACGTCATTCTGAACACGGCGTTCGGGCAGCCGACCATCGCCGTCGATACGCACATCTTCCGCGTCGCGAATCGCACGGGACTCGCGCCCGGCAAGGACGTGCGCGCCGTCGAGACCGCGCTCGAAAAGTTCACGCCGAAAGAGTTTCTGCACGATGCGCATCACTGGCTGATCCTGCACGGGCGTTACGTGTGCAAGGCGCGCGTGCCCGAGTGCTGGCATTGCGCGATCGAGCCGCTCTGCGAATATCGGCCGAAGACGCCCGCGCCGGTCGAATGAGCGGTTTGGGCAGACCGCACGCGCCACGGTCTACAATAGCGGGTTCAGAAACCCGCAATCGAATCAATACCTTATGTTCAACCCTAGCCGCGACGAAGTCCGCCAGTTCTTTACCGAAACCTGGCGCAAGGAGCGCGCCGGCGAGATTCTGACGCCGCTCGAAAGCATGGCCGCCGACTGGATCGGCGAGCATCCGGAATATCACGACGCGCTCGCGAAACCCGAATCGCGCGAAGCCGATTACTCGCCCGATCGCGGCCAGACCAATCCGTTTCTGCATCTGTCGATGCATCTCGCGATCAGCGAGCAATTGTCGATCGATCAGCCGCCGGGCATCCGCCGCGCGCATGACAAGCTGGTCGCGCGCCTCGGCTCGCCGCACGACGCGCAGCACGCGATCATGGATTGTCTCGGACAGGTGATCTGGGAAGCGCAGCGCACGGGCACGCCGCCCGATACCGATGCCTATCTCGCGCTGATCGAGCGCCGTGCTTCGCGCGACTAAGCATCCGAAATACACGCCGTCAAAATGAAAACACCCCGCTCGGAAAGCGGGGTGTTGCCTGCTGACGAATCTTCGAAAGCCGCGCGCTTACTTCTTCAGCACGAGACTGCCGTCGAGCGATTCGATATACGCCGCGAGATCCTTCAGATCGCTCTGCGACAGGCTCTGCACCTGCGCCGCCATGATGGCGTTGTTGCGTCCGAAGTTCGGATTGTTGCCGCCGATCTGATACTGGCGCAGCGCCCAGTAGATATAGGTCGCATGCTGGCCCGCGAGCCGCGGATACTCGCCGCTCACCGGCTTGTTGAGACCGGGGCCGTGGCAGGCCGCGCAGTTGTGGCTGTCGGAGAGCGCCTTGCCGTTGCTCACGTCGGCCGCGTGCGCGCCGCCGACCGTCATGCCGATGAGCGCCGCTGCCGCGCATGCTGCCTTGAAGCTTGAGTGAAGTGCCTTGGACGGCTTCATGAATTCTCCTTCCCGTTTATCGCTTTGCCGTGTCACGCGCGGATCACTTGTCGGGATTGTTCTTCGATTGGGGAGTCTGCGCGGCGTAGTACGCGGCGATATCGGCGATATCCTGATCCGACAGCGTCGTCGCGATGGCGCGCATCGTGTCGAAATGACGGTCGCCCTTCTTGTAGGCGTGCAGCGCATTGGCGATGTACTGCGCGTTCTGGCCACCGAGCATCGGCACTTCGTAGACTTCGGGGTACGCGGTGCGATAGCCGGGGATGCCGTGGCAGCCGATGCACATCGCGACCTTGCCCTCTGCGGCCTTCGCGTTGCCGACGACGTCGGCCGACGCCTCGGTCGCGAAGCCGGCGAGACCGGACAGCGCTGCAATCACGGCACATTTGCCGACGAAATTGTTCATAGCTCTTCTAACCTGGCTTGAGGGGAAATCCGGCGCTCAAAAGGCCGCGGCCCGCGCCGAGCGCATTACAACCTTCTCGGGACTGTTTGCTGCTACAGGGTTTGTCGCCACGCAGGCCAAAAAAATCGCGCTAATTGTACCGCGCGACCTACCCCCCGTCCACACGCGAACCGCGCCGAAGCCCTGCTGGCAAGGGGAATCGGCTGAAAAGCAGCCGTTTTGCCTGCGACAATTCGCCCCTGTACAAGCGATGAGCCCGCTTGCGCGCACGCTGCGCAGCATTCGGACTCGCTTCGGCAACCCGCCGATAGAGCGGCTCAAACGATACCCGGCGCGCCTCAATATCGAAAGTTCTTCTGACTTATACTGGGATTTTTTTGCCAACCGGATCTTCGTCATGCGTTTCGAAGGCTCATCGCAATACGTCGCAACCGACGATCTCAAGCTCGCGGTGAATGCCGCGATGACGCTGCAACGGCCGCTGCTCATCAAGGGTGAACCCGGCACCGGCAAGACCATGCTCGCGGAGGAAGTCGCGCTCGCGCTCGGCATGCCGCTCCTGCAATGGCATATCAAGTCGACGACCAAGGCGCAGCAAGGCCTGTACGAATACGACGCGGTCTCGCGCCTGCGCGATTCGCAACTCGGCGACGAGCGCGTGAAGGACATCGGCAATTACATCGTCAAGGGCGTGCTGTGGCAGGCGTTCGAGTCGGACCGGCAGAGCGTGCTCCTCATCGACGAGATCGACAAGGCGGATATCGAATTTCCGAACGATTTGCTGCGCGAACTCGACCGCATGGAGTTCTACGTGTACGAGACGCGCGAACTCGTGAAGGCCGCGCACCGGCCGCTCGTGATCATCACGTCGAACAACGAGAAGGAACTGCCGGACGCGTTCCTGCGCCGCTGCTTCTTCCACTACATCAAGTTCCCGGATGCCGAGACGATGAAGGCGATCGTCGAGGTGCACTTCCCGAACATCAAGCAGGACCTGCTCGCCGCCGCCATGCAGAGCTTCTTCGAGTTGCGCGGCGTGTCGGGCCTCAAGAAGAAGCCGTCCACTTCCGAACTGCTCGACTGGCTCAAGCTGCTTCTCGCCGAAGACATTCCGCCCGAAGCGCTGCGCTCGTCGGATCAGAAGCAGATCGTTCCGCCGCTGCACGGCGCGCTCCTGAAGAACGAGCAGGACGTCGCGCTGTTCGAGCGTCTGCTCTTCATGAATCGCAACCATCGTTAAAAAGAAATGAGCCGCTGGATCGAACCCGTCACACTGGAAGGCGAGCATGTCAGGCTCGTGCCGCTCACGCGCGAACACGAAGCGGCCCTCACGGCCGCAGCGAGCGACGGTGAATTGTGGAAGCTCTGGTACACCTTCGTGCCCTCGCCCGACAAGACGCGCGGCTATATCGACACGGCGCTCGACATGCGCGATCGACTCGGCGCGCATCCGTTCGCGGTGATCGATGCGAAGACGGGCGATGTCGTCGGTTCGACGCGCTACTTCAACGTCGATGAAGCAAACCGGCGGCTGGAGATCGGCCATACGTGGTACGCGAGACGCGTGCAAAAGACCGCGCTCAACACCGAAGCCAAGTTGCTGCTGCTGACGCACGCGTTCGACAAGCTCGATGCCATCGCCGTGGAGTTCCGCACGCATTTCATGAACCACGCGTCGCGCACCGCGATCGCGCGGCTCGGCGCGAAGCAGGACGGCATCCTGCGCAATCATCAGGTGGGCCGCGATGGCGTGCTGCGCGACACCGTCGTGTTCTCGATCATCCAGTCGGAATGGCCGGCGGTGCGCGCCAACCTGAACTACCGGCTCGACCGCTGAAACCCGTCACGATGGAGAGCGCGCCATGCTGATCGACTTTTTCTACTCGCTGCGCGACGCGAAGCTGCCCGTCTCGGTGAAGGAATATCTGACCTTGCTCGAAGCGCTGAAGGCGCAGGTGATATCACCGTCGCTCGACGAGTTCTACTTCCTCTCGCGCATGACGCTCGTGAAGGACGAGAAGTACTTCGACAAGTTCGATCGCGCGTTCGGCGCGTATTTCCACGGCGTGACGCAGCTTCCCGACGAAGCCTTCGACATTCCGCTCGACTGGCTCAAGAAGCGCCTCGACCGCGAATTCACCGCGGAGGAAAAGAAGCGCATCGAGGCGCTCGGCGGTCTCGACAAGCTCATGGACCGTCTGAAAGAACTGATGGACGAGCAGAAGGAGCGTCACGAAGGCGGCAACAAGTGGATCGGCACGGGCGGCACGTCGCCCTTCGGACACGGCGGCTATAACCCGGAAGGCATTCGCATCGGCGGGGAATCGTCGGGGAATCGCACCGCCGTGAAGGTGTGGGACGAGCGCGCGTACAAGGACTACGACGACCAGGTCGAAATCGGCACGCGCAACATCAAGGTCGCGCTGCGTCGACTCCGACGCTTCGCGCGCGAAGGCGCGGCCGAGGAACTCGATCTGCCCGACACGATCCGCAGCACCGCCGCCAATGCGGGCTGGCTCGATATCAAGATGGTCCCCGAGCGTCACAACAACGTGAAGGTGCTGATGCTGCTCGATGTCGGCGGCTCGATGGACGATCACATCAAGCGCGTCGAAGAGCTCTTCTCGGCGGCGAAGGCGGAGTTCAAGCATCTCGAGTTCTACTACTTCCACAACTGCGTGTACGACTATCTGTGGAAGCACAATCGCCGGCGTCACGCCGAACGCACGCCGACCTTCGACGTGCTGCACAAGTTCACGCCCGACTACAAGCTGATCTTCGTCGGCGACGCGACCATGAGCCCCTACGAAGTGCTGCAGCCCGGCGGCTCCGTCGAATACAACAATGCCGAAGCCGGCGCGGTCTGGTTGCGCCGGCTCGCCGATCAATTCCCGCATCACGCGTGGCTCAATCCCGAGCCCGAGCGGCTATGGGAATACCGGCAGTCGATTTCCGCGATCCGCAATGTGCTCGGCAATCGCATGTATCCGCTCACGATGGCCGGTCTGGAAACCGCCATGCGCGCGCTGTCGAAGTAACCGAAAAGAACACGCATGAAAGCTTCCGCACCGGCGCCCGCCGCGCCGCGCTTCCTCTTTGACACTTCGCTGTCCACCGTCGTCGCCGGCTTCGTCGCGATGATGACCGGCTACACCAGTTCGCTCGTGCTGATGTTCCAGGCGGGCCAGGCCGCGCATCTCACGAACGCGCAGATTTCGTCGTGGATCTGGGCGCTCTCGATGGGCATGGCGGTCTGCACCATCGGGCTGTCGCTGCGTTATCGCTCGCCGATCGTCATCGCATGGTCGACGCCGGGCGCGGCGCTGCTCGTGTCGTCGCTGCCGAACGTCGCCTATGCCGATGCGATCGGCGCGTTCATCGTCTGCGCGGTGCTCCTGACCGCCGTTGGTCTCACCGGCTGGTTCGACACGCTGATGAAGCGCGTCCCCACAGGCATCGCCGCCGCCCTGCTCGCGGGCATTCTGTTCGAGATCGGCATCGAGATTTTCCGCGCCGCCGAGCATCGGAC
Organism: Caballeronia jiangsuensis; assembly: GCA_000648925.1. GTDB lineage: Bacteria > Pseudomonadota > Gammaproteobacteria > Burkholderiales > Burkholderiaceae > Caballeronia > Caballeronia jiangsuensis. Next base: position 80,054 of record JFHF01000035.1, on the reverse strand, counting down.
CGCGCTCGTCATCGCGATGTTCTTCACGTATCTCACGGCCAAGCGCTTCGTGCCGCGTTACGCGATTCCGGCCACGCTCATCGTGGGCATCGCGATCGCGGGCGGCCTCGGGCTGCTCGACTTCACGCACTTCCACGTCGCGCTCGCGCATCCGGTTTTCACGATGCCCGCGTTCTCGCTCGCCGCGGCGATCAGCATCGGCATTCCGCTTTTCGTCGTCGCGATGGCGTCGCAGAATGTGCCGGGCATCGCCGTCCTGCGCGCCGACGGCTACACGACGCCCTCCGCTCCGCTCATCTCGGCGACCGGCATCGCGTCGCTCGTGCTCGCGCCGTTCGGCTCGCACGGCGTGAATCTCGCGGCCATCACCGCCGCGATCTGCACCGGCCGCGAGGCGCACGAGAACCGCGACAAGCGCTACACGGCCGCCGTCTGGTGCGGCATTTTCTATCTCGTCGCGGGCACGTTCGGCGCGACCATCGCCGCCCTGTTCGCGGCATTTCCGAAGGAACTGGTCGTGTCCGTGGCCGCGCTCGCGCTCTTCGGCTCGATCATGAGCGGTCTCGCCAACGCGATGCAGGACGCGCGTCAGCGCGAACCCGCGCTCGTCACGTTCATGGTGACGGCATCGGGCCTCACGCTGCTCTCCATCGGCTCGGCGTTCTGGGGATTGATCGCGGGCGTCGCGACCCATATCGTGCTCAACGCCAGAAGATCCTGACGCAGCCTACAATGACGGAATCGGCCCCGATTTCCGGCCGGTTTTTCCGCAACAGAACTTTGTAATTCCGTCATGGCTTTGATCGACAAACTGCTGGCGCGCTCCGCGCCGCCCGGCGCCGCCCAGAAACGCAAGACAATCGTGCGCGTGCTGCTCGACGACGCCGGGCACGTCCAGGACGTCGTCCTGAAAATGAGCTGCGGGGATCCCGCGAAGGACGCCCACGCGCTCGACGAGGTCCGCAAAATGCGCTTTGCACGTGGTCAACTCGGCTCGGGCACGGTGCGGCGCTGGCACGAACTCGCCTACGCGGTGGATTGAAGGCCGATTGAACGCGCAGTCCTGCGCACGGTCGAAAACCGGCGCGCACGGTATCAGCGCGCTCGCCGCGCTCGGGACTAGAATGGGAGAATGACATTCAGGGGCGCGCCGCGCGAACGAAGTCGCCGCACGGCGTCGCAATCATGGGCAATCCGCGGGTTGGTTACCGCAATTTGACAAGGCGCAACGCGTCTGAGACTCGACATGACATCCGCTCTCGACCAGCTCAAGCAATACACGACCGTCGTCGCCGACACGGGCGACTTCCAGCAATTCATCCAGTTCAAGCCGCAGGACGCGACCACGAATCCGTCGCTGATCCTGAAGGCCGTCCAGAAAGACGATTACAAGCCGCTGCTCGAAAATACCGTCAAGGAGCACGCGAAGAAGCCGATGCCGCAGATCATCGACAATCTGCTCGTCGCGTTTGGCACCGAGATTCTGAAGATCGTTCCGGGCCGCGTTTCGACCGAAGTCGATGCGCGCCTTTCGTTCGACACCAAGGCTTCGATCGACAAGGGCCGCGAAATCATCAAGCTGTATGAGAACGCGGGCGTCGACCGCAAGCGCGTGCTCATCAAGCTTGCATCGACGTGGGAAGGCATCCGCGCGGCCGAAGTGCTGCAGAAGGAAGGCATCCACTGCAACATGACGCTGTTGTTCTCGCTCGCGCAGGCCGTGGCCGCCGCCGAAGCGGGCGCGCAACTGATCTCTCCGTTCGTCGGCCGCATTTACGACTGGTACAAGAAGTCCGCCGGCGCGGAATGGGACGAAGTGAAAAACGGCGGCGCGAACGATCCCGGCGTGCAGTCGGTGCGGCGCATCTACTCGTACTACAAGAAGTTCGGCTACAAGACCGAGGTCATGGGCGCGAGCTTCCGCACGGTGAGCCAGATCACCGAGCTCGCCGGCTGCGACCTGCTGACGATCAGCCCCGATCTCCTGAAGAAACTCGCCGACAGCAACGATACGGTCGAACGCAAGCTCTCGCCGGAAGCGGTGAAGAACGAAAACGTGGAGAAGATCGCCGTCGACGAGCCGACCTTCCGCTTCCTCGTCAACGACGACGCAATGGCGACCGAAAAGCTCGCGGAAGGCATCCGCGCGTTTGCCGCCGATGCGATCAAGCTGGAGAAGCTGATCACCGCGCTTCAGTGACGCATGCCTGACACGAAAGCCGCGGATCGCGCCGGAACATTGGTGCGATCCGCGGTTTTTTCTATTTCGCCGCATCTTGACCTAATTTGACTATTTCCGAGTCGGCGTCGGACATCGTTGCAATAGACTTCCGGGCTTCGGCGGCATGTCCGCTTCAAATGCACGGAGTTTCTGGTCATGCAACTGGATACGTACCTTTTCTATAACGGCGATTGCGCAGCGGCGCTCGAACTCTATCAGGCCGCATTCGGCGCGCAGATCGCCACGCTGGTTCGCTTTCGCGACGTGCCGGACGGCGGCAACGCACCGCCCGACTGGCAGGACAAGATCATGCACGCGGTGTTTTTTGTCGGGCAGAACGCGATCATGGTTTCGGACGGCCGCTACGATCAGCCGCGCAAGGAATACTCGGGCTTCACGCTCTCGATCGCCGCGGGCGACGCGCAATCCGGCGAGCGCATCTTCAAGATGCTCGCCGAAGGCGGCAATATCCTGACGCCGTGGCAATCCACGTTCTGGACGCAAGGCTTCGGCATGCTGACGGATCGTTTCGGCGTGCCCTGGCTCATCAACGTGGTGCACGAGGGCGAAGCGCAGCCGGCCTGAGTTTCATCGCTTCGTCACATCAGGGATTGAGCGGCCGCGCGCCTTCGATATTCCACTGCCGCTCGATCTCCGACAGCCGCAGCCGCAGCCGGTCCACCTGCTCCACGAAGCGCATCGCGAGCCAGTGCATGCCCTGCGTCGACATGTTCGCATCGTCGTCGGCGCATGGCGGCACAGCCGGCGCATCCACCGCGCGGTACAGCAAGCCCACGCGCCCGAAGCGCAACGCGCGGGCCATCTGCAGAAGCTGCTGACGCACCGCATATTCGCCCGGCGAACACGCGATCGCGAAACGGCTGGGCGTCGCGCTCACGACTTCCGGCATCGACATCACCAGCATTTCCAGCGCCGCGAGAATCGAGCGATGCAGCCGCTGGATCTCTTCGAGCCGCGCCATCGGCACATCGGTTTCCTTCGCGACCGATTCCATCAGCCCGCGCGACTGCACGAGCCGCTGGCTCATCGTATAGAAGCGCCGCGCGGTGTCCTCCGCGTGAAGCGGCGTGCCGTCGAGCAAGGCGCCGTACAGCTTCGCGCACTCGCGCAGATTGTCCGCGAGCCGATAGCGCCAGGAATACGTCGCGTATTGCGGCAACACGAACGAGAGCGCGAGCGCGATGACGACGCCGATCATCACATTGGCCGTGCGCCATAAGCCGGTGGTCAGCGGCAGATCGCCGTGGCCCGAGACGATGACCATGGTGATCGCCGTGAGCAACGCGACATAGCCGGCCTTGCCGATCGCATAGTAGGCGCAGCCGCCCGCGATCACGCACATCAGCACGAAGAACACCATCGCGGAGCCGGTGAGCATCTGCGCGAGGATGAGCGTGAGCCCGAACAACGCGCCGAGCATCGTGCCGATCGCGCGCTCGCCCGCCTTCTTGCGGATGTTGCCGTAGTGCTGCAATCCGCCGATCACCACCAGCACCGATACCGACGCCCACACGCCATGCGGCATGTCGATGCCGGTCGTGACCGCGATCGACACCGCCATCGCGATTCCGACGCGCACCGCGTGGATCATGTTCGCGTGCCGGTAGCGGAAGTACGGCGACGCGATCGAGTGGAAGAAGCGCGCGAAACGGCCGCGCCTGTGTGACGTCGATGTCGGAGAAAGCATGGTTCGCTCAAGTCGATGAACACGCACGCCCGTCAAACCCAGGCAGTCGGAAAAACGAAACGCCCGTAACGGCCAGATGGCTGTTACGGGCGTTTTACCAGCTTTTCGCGCGCCGCGCCGCACGCGTGCGCGACCGGCCGGAATCAGCCTTCCACGATATCCAGATAGTCTTCCGGACGCGTGCGGTCATCCGAGCGCTTGAGGCCCAGCACCCGCACGAGCAGGCTCACGACGATCGAGACGATCAGGTTCGCGATCAGCGCCCACACCGCCGCGTAGCCCGGCACGACATAGCCGAACAGGTGCAGCGGATAGATCGAGCCCTTCAGTTGCAGCGACACGGCCATCCACGTGCCCACGCCGATGCCCACCGCCCAGCCGAGCAGCAGGCCGCGATGATCGAGCACGCGCGTATAGAGGCCGAGCACGAGCGCGGGCAGCGTCTGGATGATCCAGATGCCGCCGAGCAGTTGCAACTGGATCGCGTAGGTGAGCGGCAGCGCGAGAATGAAGACCACCGCGCCGACCTTCACGATCAGCGACACCAGCTTCGCGACGTTGGTTTCCTGCTCCGGCGTCATCGACGTATTGACGAACTCGCGATGCACGTTGCGCGTGTAGAGATTCGCCGCCGCGATCGACATGATCGCCGCCGGAACCAGTGCGCCGATGCCGATCGCCGCGAACGCCACGCCCACGAACCACGACGGGAAGTAGTGCAGGAAGAGCGCCGGCACCGCGAAGTTCGCGCCGTAGGCCTTGAAGTACGACGCGAACTCGGGCATGTCCTTCACGCCCGATGCCAACGCCATATAGCCGAGCAGCGCGAGCAGGCCGAGCACGAGCGAATACGCCGGCAGCAGCGCCATGTTGCGGCGGATCGTGTTGCCGGAGTTCGACGAGAGAATCGCCGTCACCGAGTGCGGGTACAGGAAGAGCGCGAGCGCCGAGCCGACCGCGAGCGTCGCGTACGCGCTGTAGCCGTTCAGGCTCGCGGCATCGGGCGCCTTCAGGAGCAGCTTCTCGGGCGGCACGACGCTGAAGATATGGCCGAAGCCGCCGAGCTGCGCCGGAATCACGATCATCGCGGCGATGATGGTGATGTAGATCAGCACGTCCTTCACCACGGCGATCATCGCGGGCGCGCGCAGGCCCGACGTGTACGTGTACGCGGCGAGAATCGCGAACGCGATGATGAGCGGCAGATCGCCGACGAAGCCTTGCGTCGAGAATCCGAGCGCGCCGATCACCACTTCGATGCCGACGAGCTGCAGCGCGATATACGGCATCGTCGCGACAATGCCCGTCACCGCGACGGCGAGCGCGAGCATGCGGCTGTTGTAGCGCGCGTGCACGAAGTCGGCGGCGGTCACATAGCCGTGACGCTTCGCAATGCTCCAGAGCTTCGGAAACACGACGAACGCGAACGGATAGATGAGGATGGTGTACGGCAGCGCGAAGAAGCCCGTCGCACCCGCGCCGAACACGAGCGCCGGCACCGCGACGAACGTATAGGCGGTGTAGAGATCGCCGCCGAGCAGGAACCACGTGACGATGGTGCCGAAGCGGCGGCCGCCGAGACCCCATTCGTCGAGCTGGGCGAGATCGCCCTTGCGCCAGTGCGCGGCGATGAAGCCGAGAATCGTGACGCCGACGAAGAAGAGAACGAAGACGAAAGTTGCGGTGGCGTTCATCATCGCGCACCTCCGTTCTTGCGTCCCGAGGGCAGCGCCTTCGTCTTCTTATAGACGACGGCGGTGATGACCGCGCTGATCAGCACCCACAGGAGCTGATACCAGTAGAAATACGGAAAGCCCCACAGAACGGGCTCGATCTTGTTGTAAAACGGCACCCATACCACACCGATCCACGGAAGGATCAGAAGCCATAGCCAATGCTTGTTGCGCGGTTGTCCGGTGCCGGTCGTAGCTTCGTGAGCCATGAACGGTCTCCTCTTTGTTTTGATTCGCGTCGTTATTGCGAGCCCGGCGGGATGCCGGTCGTCGGGTAGACATGCCGCTGAAAGCACCCCGAAATAACAGAGGGAGTATATGGACCCTTAAAACACGGTCAAGCAGGGGGAACCCCGACTATTCCGCTGATTTGAAAGCATCTTGTAAATAGGCCAAAACCCTCGTTCTGGCCATGGCTTCTTGCGCCGGGTCAATCAGATCGAAAACGCGCCGCTCGCCGCGACGCCCGCGCTCTGAGCGAGACCCTTCACCCACTTGCGCGCGGGCAAGCCGAGTTGCGCTTCGATGAGCTTCGCGCGCGCGTCGAGCGCGTCGAACGAAACGTCGAGCGCGGGACCGGCGAACGCGATCGCGACGCGATTGCCGTCGTGCACTTCGGGCAGCGCGATCACGCGATGATCGAACGCTTCGTTCAGATGACGCATATTGCGCACGAAGCTCGGATGATCGCCGAACAGATTGATCGTGACGACGCCCGCTGGCTGCGTGAGACAGACGCGGCACGCGCGATAGAACGAGACGCTGTCGAGCACGGGGCCGCGCGCGGTGGCGTCGTAGAGATCGATCTGCAACGCGCCGATCGTGCCGTGATTCGCGCGGTCGTTGACGAACTCCCACGCGTCGCGTTCGGTGACGGTGAGTCGCGCATCGTCGTAAGGCAGTTCGAACATCGCGCGCGCGGCGATCACGACCGCCGGATTCAGCTCGACGGCTTCCACTTTCGCGTGCTTCAGAAAGCGATAGCAGAACTTCGTGAGCGCGGCGGCGCCGAGCCCGAGCTGCACGATGCGTTCCGGCGTTTCGACGAAGAGCAGCCAGGCCATCATCTGCTGCGCGTATTCGAGCTCGATGTGATCGGGCTTCTTCAGACGCATCGCGCCTTGCACCCATTCGGTGCCGAAGTGCAGATAGCGCACGCCGCCCTCTTCCGAGAACGTCACGGGCGCGAAGCGCGGCTTGCGAGGCGCGTCGATGCGCGGCGCGTTCGCGAGATCGTCCCGATCGTCGTCGCTGCGCTTGCGCTTCGCCTTGCTGTCGTCCTTTTTACGGCTGAACGCGCGCGCTTCAGCCGATGCGCGCTTGATGAGATTCGTCATTGTGTGGTGAGGATGTCGCGCCAGATGCGCAATTTTTGATCGAACGAGAGGATAGCATTGGCCGCGCTCGACGATGGCAGCACGAGCGTCGCGTAGCCTGCGGCGCTCAGGACCGGCGCGAACTTGCCCGATGTCTTACCGTTGAAGCACACCTTGCTCAGCTTCGGAAAGCGCACGTGAAACTGCGCGAAGTCATTGGGCGATGCGTTGCGGATCGCCGTGTCGAGGCTGCCTTCGCGTTCGCATGCGGCGAGCACGTCCCAGAGACCGATGCCGTGCGCGACGAGACGCGCGATGCGTTCATCGTAGACGAGTGTGTGCAGATCCTCGCCGATCGCAGCGCCGACGAGCCGCCAGAACTGATTGCGCGGATGCGCGTAATACTGCGTCGCCGCGAGCGACGCGACGCCCGGGAAACTGCCGAGAATGAGCGTGTGCGTTCCTTCATCGCCGATGGGCGGAAAACCGTCGAGTTTCATTTCGCCTCGCCGTGCGCGACGCGCTTCGCATGAGAGCTCAGGTGATCGTAAGAGCGGGCATGTTCGCGCCGACGCCGGTCGTGCATCGTGGCGAGCTTCGCCCAGAGCGCATCGAGCATGCATTCGGTGACCATCAACGGCGCGTCGTGTCGTTTGAACACCGAACGGCGCGCGACGAGCGCATGCGCTTGCTCATCCGATTGCGCCGACGCGAGCCGATGCAGCGGATGCCGCGCGGTGATTCTTCGACTCGCGAGCGCCGAACGCGACACGCTGCTATCGCTATAGAGCAATTCGGCGAGCGGACGCGTACGCAGACGGCGCATCGATTGCCACACGCCCGTGCTGTGCGCGAGCGGCACGATGCTATGCGCGACGACGAACGGCACGCCATCGACTTTCAACGCGACTTCACGCGCCCACACCGGCGTGCGCGGCGTGATATCGAGCGCGCGCGCTTCGTCGTGCCAGGGCATATCGATGGCTTCGCGCGTGACATCGACGGTCACCGCGCCGAGCGTGCGCAGATGCGCGGTCAGCGAACCGCCGCGCGTGAGCCAGTCCTTTTGTGCATCGGTGAGCGATGAAAGCGGGATGACGCGCCAGTGCGCATCGATGGGATCGTTGGGCGAGAGCATGCTGCGGATTATAAATTCCGCGTCTTACGGCGCACGAACACAAGAAAAAACGCGCCGCCGGTTTCCCGGCGGCGCGTTCATTCGAAACGCTCAGGCAGCTTATCGCGCGAGCAACAGCGCGTTCGTGCGCTTCACGAAGCTCGCCGGATCTTCCAGCGCGCCGCCTTCGGCCAGCAACGCCTGATCGAAGAGCAGATGGCACCAGTCGACGAAATTGGCGCTGTCCGCGTTCAACGCCTTCACGAGCGGATGCTCGGGATTCACTTCGAGAATCGGCTCGGCTTGCGGCGCCTTCTGCCCCGCCGCCTTCAGCATGCGTTGCAGATAGCCGCTCATGTCGCCTTCATCGGCGACGAGACAGCTCGGCGAATCGGTGAGACGGAACGTGAGACGCACGTCCTTCGCCTTGCCTTCGAGCGCTTCCTTCATCTTCTCGACGAGCGGCTTCATTTCCTCGCCGACCTTTTCCTGCTGCTGCTTTTCCTCGTCGTCGAGCGCGCCGAGATCGAGGTCGCCGCGCGCGACGCTCGCGAGCGGCTTGCCATCGAACTCATTGAGGAACGACAGCATCCACTCGTCGACGCGATCCGTCAGCAGCAGCACCTCGACGCCCTTCTTGCGGAACACTTCGAGATGCGGGCTGTTCTTCGCGGCCTGCCAGCTATCGGCGGTGACGTAGTAGATCTTCGTCTGCTCGGGCTTCATGCGCGCGACGTAATCGGCGAGCGACACGTTCTGCGCGTCGCTGTCGTTGTGCGTCGATGCGAAGCGCACCAACTTCGCGATGCGCTCGCGATTGCTGAAATCCTCGCCGATGCCTTCCTTCAGCACCTGACCGAATTCGTTCCAGAAGGTCGCGTACTTCTCTTTGTCGGCGTCTTCGGTCGCTTCGGCGGAGGACGATGCGATCTCTTCGAGCATCGACAGCACGCGCTTGGTCACGCCTTCGCGGATCGCCTTCACGTCGCGGCTTTCCTGCAGGATTTCGCGCGACACGTTGAGCGGCAGATCGGCCGAATCGACGACGCCCTTCACGAAGCGCAGATACGCGGGCAGCAGTTGCTCGGCATCGTCCATGATGAACACGCGCTTCACATAGAGCTTGAGCCCGCCGCGATGCTCGCGATTCCACAGATCGAACGGCGCGTGCTTGGGCACGTACAGCAGTTGCGTGTACTCGCTGCGGCCTTCGACGCGGTTGTGCGTCCACGAGAGCGGATCGTCGTGATCGTGCGAGATGTGCTGATAGAACTGCTTGTACTGATCGTCGCTGATGTCGTTCTTCGGACGCGTCCAGAGCGCGCTCGCCTGGTTGACGGTCTCGTCTTCGTCCTTCGTGACCATCTCGCCCTTCTCGGCATCCCACTCTTCCTTGTTCATCAGAATGGGCAGCGCGACGTGATCCGAGTACTTCTGGATGATCGATTTCAGCCGGTGCGACGACAGCAGTTCGTCTTCGTCGGCGCGCAGATGCAGCGTGATGGTCGTGCCGCGTTGCGCGCGCTCGATGTCCTCGACTTCGAAATCGCCTTCGCCCGCGCTCGTCCAGCGCACGCCTTCGTTCGCCGGCAGACCGGCGCGGCGCGTCTCGACGGTGATCTTGTCCGCGACGATGAAGCCCGAATAGAAGCCGACGCCGAACTGGCCGATAAGCGCCGCGTCCTTTTGCTGATCGCCGGAGAGCTTCGAGAAGAATTCCTTGGTGCCCGAGCGCGCGATCGTGCCGAGGTGGGAAATCGCTTCCTCGCGGCTCATGCCGATGCCGTTATCGTCGATGGTGACGGTGCGTTCGGCTTTATCGAACGACACGCGGATACGCAGGTCCGGATCGTTTTCGTAGAGCGCGCTGTTTTCGATGGCTTCGAAGCGAAGTTTGTCCGCGGCATCGGATGCGTTGGAAATCAGCTCGCGCAGGAAAATTTCCTTGTTGCTGTAGAGCGAATGGATCATCAGATGCAGAAGTTGCTTCACTTCTGCCTGAAAGCTCATGGTTTCTTGCGCCATGGTCGGGTCCTCTGTGTTGATTTCGTTTAGTGCGATTGTCGCGGCGGCGTGTTTGGCCGACGCGGGCAATTTGCGTCATATGAGGGCGGGCGGGGGTTTTTCAAGAGGTCGCCGGATCCCGTGTTCGTGTCGGTCTATTTGCGTTGCCCCTGTGCGGGGCGGCAGTCACTTTCTTTGCTGCTGCAAAGAAAGTAACCAAAGAAACAGCTTTCCCCATCCAAAGTGCTTCACGCCGGCCCCGGCACAGGCGATTGGCTGAATGGCCCGGCAGTAGCGAGTGCCCCCACAAAACTCACCCGGCTTGGACCGCGCACGGTCTGCCACATCGCACCACACGCGTAACTGGTTCAGCACCAAATAGCTCCGTCCCGCTTCGCGGCCGACCGGTCAATCGGGGATGCGTGCGCTTCTTTTCTGAGGCCACCATCTCACTGCCGACGCATACCGATGGTTTCCCTTACATACCCGACGGCAGCGCGTAGCGCTGTGCCGGAACTTTATCGTGCTGAACCAGCGCGCTTGGATGTTTAGGGCATCAGACCGTGCGCGGTCCAAGCCCCGCGAGACCTACGAGGGCACTCGCTACAGCCGGGCCATTAGGCCAATCGCCTGTGCCGCGGCCGGTGTGAAGTGCTTAGGCTGGGGATAGCTGTTTCTTTGGTTACTTTCTTTGCAGCAGCAAAGAAAGTGACTGCCGCCCCGCACAGGGGCAACGCTAATAAACCAAAAAGAACACAGGCCACCCATAGAAGCCCAAGCAAAAAAAAGAGCCACCACCCCCTAGGCGCTACGCCTCGCAGCCTTCTCCAGATAATTCGAAAGCAAACCGGGCAACGCCGGATCCCCACAATTGGCGATATTGAACCGCATCCACGTAGTCGGCGACTGATGCGGCGAAAACAGGCTGCCAGGCGTCAGCAGAAACCCCGCCTCGTGACCCGCCGCCGCGAGCCCATCAGAATCGACACCCGCGTCGGCCCACAGAAACATCCCCGCCGCCGGCGTCGCGAAAAGCCGCAAACCGGTTTTCTCGAGCATGCGCGCGGTCTTGTCGCGCACCCCGTCGAGCCGCGCGCGCAGCCGTTCGACGTGCCGCCGATAGTGCCCTTCGGTCAGCACCTTATAAACCACGCGTTCGTTGAGTTCCGGACTCGTCATGCCGACGAGCATCTTCTGGTCCGCCAGCGCCTTCGCCACTTCCGGCGCCGCCGCGATATACCCGACGCGCAAATTCGCCGCCAGCGTCTTCGAGAAACTGCCGAGGAAGATCACGCGCTTCAACTGATCGAGCGATGCGAGGCGCGTTGCGGGAAAGCCCGCCGGACACAGATCGCCATACACATCGTCCTCGACGACGATGAAATCGTATTCCTGCGCGAGCTGAAGAATGCGGAACGCCTGCGCCGCCGTGAGCGACGTGCCGGTCGGATTCTGCAGCACCGAATTGATGATCAGCATCTTCGGCCGCCAGGTCGCGACGAGCGTTTCGAGCGCATCGAGATCCGGACCGTCGGGCGTATACGGCATGCCGACGAGCCGCGCGCCCTGCGACGCGAAGCGCCCGAACATCTGGAACCATGCCGGATCGCCGACGATCACCGCATCGCCCGGCTTCACGTACAGACGCGAGATCAGGTCGATCGCCTGCGTGATGCCCGACACGAGCACGATCTGCCGCGCCGCCGACGCGCCGATCTCCAGTTCTTCGAGCCGCGTCTGCAACTGCTGCCGCAGCGGCAGAAAACCTTGCGGCGTGCCGAAGCCGAGCATCTGCGCCCCGCTCTGGCGCGACAGCGAGCGCAGCGCGTTGGCGATGAGTTCGCCATCGAGCCAGCGACCCGGCAAATAGCCGAGACCCGGCCCTTTCTCCGGGCTCGACGTATGCAGCATGTTGCGCAGCAGCCAGACCACGTCGATGGTGTTCTGCACCGGCTCGCGCTCGGCCGCGACGGCAGGCGCCTCGCCTTTCGCGACGAGCGCCGGCGCGACGCGCTCGCGCACGTAGAAGCCCGAGCCGCGCCGCGAGTCGAGATAGCCGTGCGCGACGAGCCGCTCGTACGCCTCGACGACCGTGAAGCGCGACACGCCCTTGTCGAGCGCGAGCTTGCGGATCGACGGCATGCGCATGCCGGGCCGGAACACGCGCTCGTCGATGCGGCGGCGGCCCCATTGCACCAGTTGATCGACGAGCGTGAGTTGCGCGGCGTCGTGCGGCGCGGGAATCTGATCGAGCGGAACGGACATGCGGGCCTCCGGTGTACCGTAAGCGCGGCTGCGCGCCAGGAAAACTGTACCGAATAGTATTGGGCCGATTGTACCGTTACTGTTATGGTGATAGCGGCTACATTTTGCTTTCGGGCGCTCCGGTGCGCGAAACGGAAGCGTTATGCTATCGGCCCCTGTTTATCGCATCGCCCCGTCATGACCGATCATCGACTCAAACTCGATCACCTTGTGATCGCCGCCCGCACGCTGGAAGAAGGCGCGCAGTTCGTCGCCGCGAAATTCGGCGTCGAGACGGTAGCCGGCGGCGCGCATCCGCTGATGCGCACGCACAACCAGCTGCTGAATCTGTGGGGCGGCGCGTATCTGGAAGTGATCGCAATCGATCCGTCGGCCGCGGGCGTCGAGTCGCCACGGCCGCGCCTTTTCGCGCTGGACGACCCGGCGATGCAGCGTCGTCTCGCAGACGACGGTCCGCAGCTCGTTCACTGGGTCGCGCGCGTCGATCGGCCGAAGTCGCTCGTGCGCTGGCGTGAGCAGTATCCGACGCGCATCGCGCCTGTCGCGGCCATGTCGCGCGCCGGCAATACGTGGGGCCTCACCGTGCCGGACGACGGCGCGTTTCCGGCGTGGCAAGGCGCGGGCGACGGCGTGCTGCCATCGCTGATCCAGTGGGACACGCCGCGTCATCCGAGCGACGCGCTGCCGGAAACGGGCATCGCGCTGCGCACGCTGACGGGTTTCCATCCGCACGCGGATGCCGTATCGGAGCAACTCGCGTGGCTCGGCGCGGCGCATCTGATGCGCGTCGAGCGGACGGCGGGCGCGCCGGTGCTCGTCGCGCAGTTCGATCTGCCGGACGGATCGACGCTGACGTTCGGTGAATCGGCGGAAGCGGCAATGGCGCGCGAGGAAGACGCGCGGCAGGCATCCAAACGCCGTCGCGTGAAGAAAACGGATACGCAGGACGACCCGGAAACACCATCGCAGCCCGACTGAGCCTGCGCATCGGACCAACAAGGAGACACCTCACGATGAAAACCCGCGAAACCGAAGGCATGTTGCTCGGCCTGATCGGCGTCGTCATTTTCAGCCTGACGCTGCCGATGACGCGCATCGTGGTCGCGGAGGTGCATCCGCTGCTGAACGGCCTCGGACGCGCGCTCGTCGCGGCGATTCCGGCCGCCGCCCTGCTCGTGTGGCGGCGCGAGAAGCTGCCGACGTGGCCGCAGGTCAAGAGTCTCGCGGTGGTGGCGCTCGGCGTGATCATCGCGTTTCCGGTGTTTTCGGCCTGGGCGATGAAAACCGTGCCCGCGTCGCACGGCGCGGTCGTGAACGGCCTGCAACCGCTGTGCGTCGCCATCTATGCCGCGTGGCTCTCGCACGAACGGCCGTCGAAGGCGTTCTGGGCAAGCGCGGTCGCGGGCAGCGCGATCGTCGTCGCGTTCGCGTTGCAGGCGGGCGGCGGCGGCTTGCAGGCGGGCGATCTGCTGATGCTCGTCGCGGTTGGCATCGGCGCGCTCGGTTATGCGGAAGGCGCGCGGCTCGCGCGTCAGATGGGCGGCTGGCAGGTGATCTGCTGGGCGCTCGTGCTCTCCGCGCCGTTCCTGTTGCTGCCGGTCGGCTGGCTCGCGTGGGCACAGTTGTTCGGCAGCCACGCGACGCATCCCGAACCGCTCGCGCTCAAGACGTGGCTCGCGTTCGGCTATGTCACGCTGTTTTCGCAATTCATCGGTTTCTTCGCGTGGTATGCCGGTCTCGCGATGGGCGGCATCGCGCGCGTCGGGCAGGTGCAACTGCTGCAGATCTTTTTCACGATGGCGTTTTCCGCGCTCTTCTTCGGCGAGCACGTGAGCGCATCGACGTGGCTGTATGCGGCCGCCGTCATCGCGACCGTCGTGCTCGGCCGCAAGACCGCCGTGCGTCCCGCGCCGCAAGCCGCGGTCGTCGCGGCGGGCACGACGCACGCAAGATGACGCACTCGCGCGATAATTGGGGTTTGCCGTTCCTCGTCAGCCCAGACTCAAAAACTCGCGGCCCGCGCCGCGAGAGACATCATCCCCGAGACAACCGAGGCATTTCATGAATCAAGCCGATCTCCGCGCCACGCCGTGGCAACTCTCCGAACGCGCACGCAAGCTCACCAGTTCGGCGATTCGCGAAATCCTGAAGGTCACGGAGCGGCCCGAGGTCATTTCCTTCGCGGGCGGCCTGCCCTCGCCCGCGACGTTCCCCGTCGAGGAAATGCGCCACGCCTCGGAACGCATCCTGCGCGATCAGCCCGCGGCCGCGCTCCAGTACAGCGCGACCGAAGGCTACATGCCCCTGCGCGAATGGGTCGCGGCGCGCTACTCGGTGAACGGCGCGCATATCCGCCCGACGCAGGTGCTCATCACGACCGGCTCGCAACAGGCGCTCGATCTGCTCGGCAAGACGCTCGTCGATCCGGGCAGCCGCGTGCTCGTCGAAACGCCGACGTATCTCGGCGCGCTGCAGTCGTTTTCGCTCTTCGAGCCGCACTACGTGCAAGTGCCGACCGATGAATCCGGCCTGATCCCCGAAGCGCTCGACGCCGCGCTCACCGCCGACGCGCGCCTGCTCTACGCGCAGCCGAACTTCCAGAACCCGACGGGCCGCCGCCTGCCGCTCGAACGCCGCCGCGCGCTCGCCGCGTTCGCGCAGAAGGCCCCGTTCCCGGTGATCGAAGACGATCCCTACGGCGCGCTCGACTACGCCGGCGCGCCGCTGCCGACGCTGCTCTCGATGGCGCCCGAGCACATCGTGCATCTCGGCTCGTTCTCGAAGGTGCTGGCGCCGGGCCTGCGCGTGGGCTACATCATCGCGCCCGAGGAATTGCACTTCAAACTGGTGCAGGCGAAGCAGGCAACCGACCTGCACACGCCGAGCCTCACGCAGCGCATCGTCTACGAAGTGGTCAAGGACGGCTTTCTCGACCGGCACGTGCCGACCATCCGCGCGCTCTATCGCGACCAGTGCGAGGCGATGCTCCACGCGCTGGAACGTCACATGCCCGCGGGCGTCGAATGGAACCGGCCGGAAGGCGGCATGTTCGTGTGGGTGAAGCTGCCGCAGCACATCAACTCGATGAAGCTGCTCGAGCAGGCCATCGCGCAAAATGTGGCCTTCGTGCCGGGCGGCCCGTTCTTCGCGAACGAAGCCGAGCACAATACGATGCGTCTTTCGTTCGTGACGGTTCCGCCCGCGACGATCGACGAAGGCGTGGCGAAACTCGGCGCGCTGATTCGCGCGAGCATCTGATTTCAACGTTTAGAGGAGCAACCGATGGCATCGAACGTGTATGACAAGCTGAAGGAACTCGGCATCGAACTGCCGGTCGCCGGCGCGCCCGCCGCCGCTTATGTGATGAGCGCGCAGAGCGGCAACACCGTGTATCTCTCCGGGCACATCGCGAAGAAGGCCGGCCAGGTGCATGTCGGCAAGCTCGGCGACAACATCACGACCGAAGAAGGCAAGGCCGCGGCGCGCAGCGTCGCCATCGACCTGATCGCAACCCTGCATGCGCACGTCGGCGATCTGAACAAGGTGAAGCGCATCGTCAAGGTGATGAGCCTCGTGAACTCGACGTTCGACTTCACCGAGCAGCACATCGTCACGAACGGCGCATCGGAGCTGATCGCGGAAGTGTTCGGCGATGCGGGCAAACATGCGCGCTCGGCGTTCGGCGTCGCGCAGATTCCGCTCGGCGCGTGCGTCGAGATCGAGTTGATCGCGGAAGTCGCATAAGGCGCGTCGTCCGTCGCTCGTCAGCGAAACCCGACGCGCTCAGGCCGTCGGGTTTTTTTGTGTCCTGATCCAACCGATGACATTCATGCCTACACGCACTGTTCAGTTCAAACAGGTCGACGTCTTCACGCCGGTTCCGTTCAAGGGCAATCCGCTCGCGGTGATCTTCGACGCCGAAGGTCTCTCGACCCAACGCATGCAGGAAATCGCGCGCTGGACCAATCTGTCGGAGACGGCGTTCCTGATGCCGCCGACAGATCCGCGCGCCGACTATCGCGTGCGCATTTTCACGACGGCGGTCGAACTGCCGTTCGCCGGACATCCGACGCTCGGCAGCGCGCACGCGCTCATCGATAGCGGCTACACGCCGAAGACGCCCGGCCGGCTCGTGCAGGAATGCGGCGTCGGGCTCGTCACGCTCGCCGAGCGCGCCAACGCCGAGTGGGCGTTCGCCGCGCCGCCCGCCACCATCGCGCCGCTGAGCACCGCGCAGAACCAGCGCCTCGCCGATGCGCTCTCGCCCGCGGTAATCGATTTCAGCGCGCCGCCCGCTGCCGTCGACAATGGTGCGCCGTGGCTCGTCGTGCGCATGAACGACGCAGCGCAGTGTCTCGCGCTGTCGCTGCGCGGCGAGGCGCGCGAAAAGCTACAGACGCTCGTCGCGGAAGTGGATACGCACGGCATCGCCGTGTACGGACCGCATGACGCCGATGGACCCGCGACCTTCGAGCTGCGCGTGATCCTGCTCGGCGCGGAGAACATCGAAGATCCGGTGACGGGCAGCGCGAACGCGGCGCTCGCGACGCTTCTCACGCAACAGGGAAGACGCCCCGGCGCTTCGTACACCGTGCGCCAGGGCACCGCGCTTGGCCGCGACGGCCGCGTGAGCATCGAGTACGACGATGAGGCGGACGGTGCACCGATCTGGATCGGCGGCTCGTCGGTAACTGTGATCGACGGGACATTCTGCATCTGAAACAATGACCTACGCGTGCTCGCGTGGGCGCGCGTATACCCCCAAGCGGCGCCCCTTTCTTAATCTTCGAGGCTTCGCTAATATCTGAACAATCGGGGATCAGAACGCAAACGCGGTTTCACATCGGCGGACAATGGGCGTCGCGAGATTGGGCTGCTTGCGCCGCAGCGCAAACGTATGCTCTTGACGACATCGAATGCTGGCCGTCTCACTCATGCCGGGCTTCGGGCGCTGCCGCAAAAAATCGCTCGCCGAACGGCCGTTGTGCTGCTTCATGACGTGAATCCGGACGTGGATCGGGTCTCGGAGAAACAAGCCGCCGATCATCCGCTGCGCGCCGCGCACGGTATATTCACCCGTTTCGGCTGAACGCCTCAAAACATGCATCGCTTCATCCACCTCGCGCAGTTCGCAACACGCCACGCGCTACGCGACAAAGCGCGCACGGATGCGCCATGAAGCGCACGCGCTCCCACGCCTTATCCGACACTCTCTTCGGCGCGCCGTCGGCGCGGCGTCGGCGCGCGCTCCTCGCCATTCCCGTGCTCGGCACCTTCGTGCTGGTGCTGCTGTGGGCGGTGATATTCGCCCGCCTCTCCGTCGAGCGTGAAGCGACGACACATGAATCGATGGCTTCCGCCGCGATCCTTTCGTCGGCGCTCGAACAGCACACCATCAAGGCGATCCATCAGGTCGACCAGATCACCCGCTTCGTCAAATACGAGTACGAGAAGTCACCGGACAATTTCGATCTGATCGCCACGGTCGAGAAAGGCGTGGTGCAGAGCGACACCCTCGTGCAGGTCTCGCTGATCGACGAATACGGCACGCTGATCGGCAATACGTCCGACCCGCATCCGAAGCCGATCGACCTGTCTGATCGCGAGCACTACAAGGTCCACGCCCATTCGAACGACGACCTGCTCTACATCAGCCGCCCGGTGCGCGGCCGCGTGTCGGGCCTGTGGACGTTGCAGATCACGCGGCGCCTCAATCATGCGGACGGCTCGTTCGCGGGCGTCGTGGTCGTGTCGGAAGATCCGGCCTATTTCACGAGCGATTTCTACAACGTCGCGTCGATCGGGCGCGAAGGCGTGATCGCGGTCGTATCGGACAATGGCTCCGTGCTCGCGCGCAGCACGGGCGGCAGCCTCGCCGAGAGCGCAGCGGCCAGCTCCGCCGCGAAGGGCGCCACGCACAGCGGTCCGGCCGACCGCGCGCACGCAGCCTTCAGCGCGAGCGGCGTCTATCCGACCACCGACCACGCGTCGGGCATCTATGTGGATCCGATCGATCATGTGAAGCGCATCGTCTCGTACCGGCATATCGACGGCTATCCGCTCGGCGTGCTCGTCGGTCTCTCCGAGCGCGAGGAGATGATCGACTACAACCACACGCGCAATGTCTATCTCCTGATGGCGAGCTTCATCTCGCTCGCGATGCTCGGCTTCTTCGCGGTGGCGACGGGGCTCATCGGCAAGCTGCTCGGGCGCGAACGCGAGATGACGCATCTCGTCGAATTCGACCTGCTGACGGGTCTGCGCAACCGCTATTCGACGCTGCGCGCGCTGAGGCAGGACGTGGCGCAGCCGGAGAACATCGGGCGGCTCGCGCTGCTCTTCATCGACCTCGACAACTTCAAGACGGTCAACGACACGCTCGGCCACAACGCCGGCGATATCGTCCTGCAGATGACCGCGTCGCGGCTCGCGGAGACGGTCGGGCAAAGCGGCACGCTCTCGCGTATCGGCGGCGACGAGTTCGTGGTCGTCGTGAAGGGCGACGACGTCGAACAGCGCGCGGTCACGCTCGCCGACGACATCGCGACAATGTTCGCCACGCCGTTCGACGTACGCGGCAGCGCGTTCGTGCTCCATGCGAGCATCGGCATCGCGCTCTTTTCGGTATCGAACGAAAGCGAGATCGATCTGCTGAAGAAGGCCGATCTCGCGATGTACAGCGCGAAGGACGCGGGCCGGAACTGCTATCAGTTCTATTCGCCGCAGTTGTCGCATCGCGCGGACCATCTGATGAAGTGGGAGCAGCAACTGCGCGTCGCGCTGACGGAGCAGCAGCTCTTTCTCGTCTATCAGCCGAAGATCGATCTCACGCGCCGCTGCATCACGGGCTTCGAGGCACTCGTGCGCTGGAATCATCCGCAGCACGGGCTCATTCCGGCGAACGAGTTCATTCCGGTGGCGGAATCGACGGGACTCATCGTCGCGGTCGGCGATTTCGTGATCTACACGGCGTGCATGCAGCTCGCGCAATGGCAGCGCGACGGTTATAACGGGCTGTCGCTCGCCGTGAACATTTCGGCCGTGCAGTTCTGGCGCGGCGACTTGCTGGAGACGGTCGCGCGCGCGATCGAGGCGAGCGGCATTCCGCCCGACAAGCTCGAACTCGAAATCACCGAGACGGTGATGGTCGAATATCCGGAGCTCGTGCAGGAGAAGATCGTCGCGTTGAAGCGCCTGGGCGTGCGCATCGCGCTCGACGATTTCGGCACGGGCTATTCGTCGCTGTCGTATCTGAACCGATTCTCGGTCGATACGCTCAAGGTGGATCGCTCGTTCGTCCAGGCGATTCCCGAGGACCGAAGCGTGTGCGTGATGGTGTCGGCGATCATCAATCTGGCGCGTTCGCTGGGGCTGACGGTGGTCGTCGAAGGCACCGAGCGCGAAGAGCAGATTACGTGGCTTGCGGCGCTCGGGCCGGTGGAAGCGCAAGGCTTCCTGTTTTCACGCCCCGTGCCGGCGGATGGCGTGCAGGCGCTGCTCGATCGCTTCGGCGTGTGCGGATGGCCGCGCGGACAATCGCCGCGCTCGCGCAACGACGCGGGCCGCGAATCGAGCACCGCGCTCAGTGATGAGCGCGGCGGGTGACGGCTGACTCAGAACCCGCGCGACAGCACCGCTGTGCCGATCGTCACGACGCCCAGCACGAGATTGATCACGACGAGCCGTCTCACTGTCCCGACCGCCCTCGCCCCGTCGGGCCAGTTCTGCGCCTGCACCGCGCGACGGATGCGCGGGAACACGGCGAAGCGGATATGGCCGAAGATCAGCATCATCACGATGCCGAGACCGGCCATCGCATGTAACGGCCATGCCGCGTGACCGCCGCCGAACTCCACGAGCAAGAAGCCGCCGGTGAGCAGAATCACGATCACCGCGACGCCCACCCAGTTGAAGAACCGTGCGAAGACCGACTCCCAGAGCGGCAGACGCAGTTGCGGCGTGAGATCGCCGAGCGCGGGACGCAGGCAGAAATGCGCGAAGATCATGCCGCCGATCCAAACGGCTACGCCGAGCAGATGCAGAAAGAGCGCCGCTTCGATGGCTTTGTTCATTGGGGATTCCGGATGCAGTTCAAGACTTGATGGACGGGTTGCCGTGTGAAAGCCATGGGCAGACACCGCCGGACTTACGCCGAAGATTGAATATCGCGGCTGCAAAATCACGAGGCGAGCCGGTCGAACCCAGAACACTAAGAATACGAGTCGCGCAGGGAGTTCCCGCTTTAGGGGATTTTTATGATGCGACGCGCAATCACCGCGATGTCGCACACCACCGTCACCGTACCGTTCGCAAACCTGAATTCCCCATCACGCGGCGAAAGCAACTTCGACTCGTGCCAGCAACTCCAGCATCTTCGCCTCGCTGATGCCCCGGAACTGGCCGCGCAGTAGTTGCGATAGTTTGGGCTGACTGATGCCCAGCACCTCCGACGCGCGCTGTTGTGTCCAGCGGCGCGCCTTGATGATCTCGCCTATCTTGCTGGCGAGTTGCGCCTTGACGCGCATTTCTTCGGCATCGGCCGTTCCCAGATCGGCATAAACGTTGCCGCTGCCCTTTTCAATCTCGATCATTGCGTTCTCCTGCGGCAAGATCCTGCGCCGCATTCAGCCTCGCCCGAACGATGTCGATGTCCGGTTTCGGCGTTGCGATGCCGTCTGTCGACTTCTTCTGGAAACAGTGCAATACAAAAGCCCGCACGAAGCGGGCTTTGAAGGCACGGAGCAAACGAACTCAAAGGAGGCCAGATCGAAACCGTCACCCCTCAAACACCGGCCTCAACTCCATCACCTTCAACGACGAATCCGGCGCGCGCCCCTTCCTCGCGCGCTTGCCGAGATGCAGTTGCAACTGCGACCCGCTGAGCTTCTCGTCCTTCGCCTTCCCGCCACGCCCGGTGCCGATCATCATCACGCCACGCGCATCGAACGCGAGCGCCTGGCGCAGCGTTTCCTTCGCGTCGAGGCCCATCAGGATGACGCCGCGACCGCCGCCCGACAGCGTTTTCATCTCATCCATACCGAAGACGAGCAGCTTGCCCACGCTCGACAGGCACGCGACGTAGGTCGCGCCGTGAACGACAGGCATCGGCGCAAGCGGCGCCGCGCCTTCGTCGATCGTCATGAACGCCTTGCCCGCCTTCTGACGGCTCACCATGTCGCCGAGCTTCGCGAGGAAGCCGAAACCATTGCTCGATGCCAGCAGCAACTGCTGCTCTGCGTTCGCCGCGAAATAGTGCAGCAGATGCGTGCCCGATTCGAGTTCGATCAGCGACGTCACCGGCACGCCGTCACCCCGCCCGCCCGGCAGCGCCGACACCGGCACCGAATACACACGCCCCTTGCTGCCCCACGCGACCAGCGAATCCGGCGTGCGCGCGAGGAACGCCGCATAGAGTCCGTCGCCCTGCTTGAACGTGAAGCCCGCCGGATCGAGTCCATGACCCTTCAGCGCGCGCACCCAGCCCTTCTGCGACACGACGACCGTCACCGGCTCATCGACGACACGTGCCTCGAACGTCGCGCGCTTCTCCTGCTGAATGAGCGTGCGGCGATCGTCGCCGTATTGCTTCGCGTCGGCTTCGATCTCCCTGATGAGCACGCGCTTCATCGCGGCGTCGCTGTTGAGCAGTTCTTCGAGCTTGGTCTTTTCGTCTCGCAAGTCGGACAGCTCCTGCTCGATCTTGATCGCTTCCATCCGAGCCAACTGACGCAGCCGGATTTCGAGGATGTCTTCGGCCTGCCGGTCGGTGAGATTGAAGCGCGCGATCAGCGCCTGCTTCGGCTCCTCCGATTCGCGGATGATGCGAATGACTTCATCGATATTCAGGAAGACGATCATCCGTCCTTCGAGAATATGGATGCGGTCGTTGACCTTGCCGAGGCGATGCTGCGTGCGCCGCGTCACGGTCACGAAACGGAAGCCGATCCACTCGTGCAGAATTTCGACGATGCCCTTCTGACGCGGCCGGCCATCCGCGCCGATCATCACGAGGTTGATCGTCGCGTTCGATTCGAGGCTCGTATGCGCGAGCAGCAAATTGACGAACTCCGTCTGATCGATGCGGCTCGACTTCGGCTCGAACACGAGACGCACCGGCGCGTCCTTGCCGGATTCGTCGCGCACGGCGTCGAGCAGGCCGAGCAGCGTCTGTTTGGTCTGAACCTGCTCGGGCGTGAGCGTCTTTTTGCCGAGCTTGATTTTCGGGTTGGTGAGTTCCTCGATTTCCTCGAGCACTTTCTGGCTCGACACGCCCGGCGGCAACTCCGTGATGACGACCTGCCACTGGCCGCGCGCGAGTTCTTCGATCTTCCAGCGCGCGCGCACCTTGAGGCTGCCGCGGCCGGTCTCGTAAGCCGCCGAGATTTCCGCGGGCGACGAGATGATCTGCCCGCCGCCGGGGAAATCAGGCCCGGGCACCTTCTCCATCAGACCCGCGTGACCGAGCTTCGGATCGCGGATCATCGCGACGGCGGCTTGCGCGACTTCGCGCAGATTGTGCGACGGGATTTCCGTCGCAAGCCCCACCGCGATGCCCGATGCGCCGTTCAGCAACAGGAACGGCAGACGCGCGGGCAAAAGCTTCGGCTCTTCGAACGAGCCGTCGTAGTTCGGCATGAAATCGACCGTGCCCTGATCGATTTCATCGAGCAGCAAACGCGCGATGGGCGTGAGGCGCGCTTCCGTGTACCGCATGGCCGCCGCGCCGTCGCCGTCGCGCGAGCCGAAATTGCCCTGACCGTCGATGAGCGGATAGCGCATCGAAAAATCCTGCGCGAGACGCACGAGCGCGTCGTACGCCGATTGATCGCCGTGCGGGTGATACTTGCCCAGCACGTCGCCGACCACGCGCGCCGACTTCACGGGCTTCGCGCCGGACGCGAGGCCCATCTCGCTCATCGCGTAGAGGATGCGGCGCTGCACGGGCTTTTGTCCGTCGCAGACATCGGGCAGCGCGCGGCCCTTCACCACGCTCACCGCGTAGTCGAGATAAGCGCGCTCGGCGTAATCGCCGAGCGTCAGTTGTTCGCCGTCCGGTGCGGTCTGTTCGGCGAAGAGATCGTCTGTGATTCCCATCGAATATCAATATCCGTTGTGTGTTGCCTGAGTCGAGCTCAGATGTCCGCTTCGACTTCGTTGCCCTTCTCTTCGAGCCAGCTTCGGCGCGAGGCCGCTTCGCCCTTGCCCATGAGCATCGTCATGCGCGACACGGTGAGATCGAAGCCGAGATCGCCGAGGCCGACCGGCAGGAGGCGGCGCGTATCGGGATTCATCGTCGTGTCCCAGAGCTGCTCCGCGCTCATTTCGCCGAGACCCTTGAAGCGGCTGATGGTCCACGCGGTTTCCCGCACGCCGTCCTTGCGCAGCTTGTCGAGGATGGCTTCGAGCTCGCCTTCGTCGAGCGCGTAGAGCTTCTGCGCGGGCTTCTTGCCGCGCGCGGGCGCATCGACGCGAAAGAGCGGCGGACGCGCGACGCACACATGGCCGCGTTCGATCAGTTGCGGGAAGTGCTTGAAGAAGAGCGTGAGCAGCAGCACCTGAATGTGCGCGCCGTCGACGTCCGCGTCCGACAGGATGCAGATCTTGCCGTAGCGCAGATTCGTGAGGTCGATCTGATCGTCGGGACCGTGCGGATCCACGCCGATCGCCACGGCGATGTCATGCACTTCGTTGTTCGCGAAGAGACGGTCGCGCTCGGTTTCCCACGTGTTCAGTACCTTGCCGCGCAACGGGAGAATCGCCTGAAACTCCTTGTCGCGGCCCATCTTCGCGGAGCCGCCCGCCGAATCGCCCTCGACGAGGAAAAGCTCGTTGCGCGCGATATCCGTCGATTCGCAATCGGTCAGCTTGCCCGGCAACACAGCGACGCCCGAGCTCTTCTTCTTCTCGATTTTCTGGCCGGCGCGCGTGCGGGCCTGCGCCTGACGGATCACGAGTTCCGCGAGCTTCTTGCCGTACTCGACGTGCTGATTCAGCCACAATTCCAGCGCGGGCCGCGAGAACGACGACACGAGCTTCACCGCATCGCGGCTATTGAGACGCTCCTTGATCTGCCCTTGGAATTGCGGATCAAGCACCTTCGCCGACAGCACGAACGACACGCGCGCGAACACGTCTTCCGCGAGCAGCTTCACGCCTTTGGGCTGCAGGTTATGAATCTCGACGAAGTTCTTCACCGCCTGAAAAAGACCGTCGCGCAGGCCGGATTCATGCGTGCCGCCCGCGGGCGTCGGAATCAGGTTCACGTACGATTCGCGCAAGAGCGGCCCTTCCTCGCTCCAAGCGACGACCCACGACGCGCCCTCGCCTTCAGCGAAGGTTTCCTCGGTGTTCTTCGAGCTTTCCGCATAGCGCTCGCCTTCGAACAGGGGAATCAGCAGGTCGCTGCCGCCCATGCCTTCGAGCAGATAGCCGCGCAGGCCGTCTTCATACTTCCACGTCTGACGCTCGCCCGTCTTCTCGATGACGAGCGCCACTTCGACGCCCGGCAGCAGCACGGCCTTCGAGCGCAGAAGACGCTGCAACTCGCCGAGCGGCAGATTGGCGGAATCGAAGTATTTCGGATTCGGCCATGCACGCACGCGCGTGCCGCTTTTCTTGGCGCCGCGCTCGGCTGCGCGCGTCGTGAGTGCTTCGATGACGTCGCCGTTGGAAAACGCGAGTTGCGCGACCTTGTTGTCGCGCCAGACCGTTACTTCGAGGCGCGTCGCGAGCGCGTTCGTCACCGAGACGCCGACGCCGTGCAGACCGCCCGAGAACGTATAGGCGCCGCCCGCCGCTTTATCGAATTTGCCGCCCGCATGCAGCCGCGTGAACACGATCTCGACGACCGGCACGCCTTCTTCCGGATGCAGGCCGAACGGAATGCCGCGGCCATCGTCTTCGACGGAGACGGAATTGTCGTTGTGCAGCGTGACGATGATCTGCTTGCCGAAGCCGCCGAGCGCTTCGTCGGAGGCGTTGTCGATCACTTCCTGAATGATGTGCAGCGGATTCTCGGTCCGCGTGTACATGCCGGGCCGCTGCTTGACCGGCTCCAGGCCTTTGAGCACCTTGATCGATGCTTCGCTGTAGCCGGCTGCCTTGGCGTTCATGACGAGGCGTTTGCCTCGTTCAGTGCCTGTCGCCATTGCGCTGGATTTTTTCGTGGACATAGTTGAACGTTGATCCGGCTCTCGGGCGTTCTCGCGGGAAATGCCACAACGTGACGCCCGATCTGCCGGCGAATGCTTGATGAAAATGCCTGGCCGGATGCCTGTGAGCGAGGCGGAAAACCGCCCGCCGATCCGAGCCGCGCTAGGAGAATAGCGGTTTTCGCCCGCCGCGCCCACCTCGGACCGATAAAACGCGCCTACTTGCGTTTCGCTTCCAGCTCTTCCCAGCGTTCGAGCGCGACGAGCAATTCTTCTTCGATCGCCGCGTGGCGCTCCGACAGACGCGCGCCTTCCTTCGCGTCCTTCGCGAAGATCGAGCCGTCTTCGAGCTGCGCACCGATCGCCTTCTGCTCTTGCTCCAGCTCGGCGATACGCCCCGGCAGCGCTTCCAGTTCGCGCTGTTCCTTGAACGACAGCTTCACCGTGCGCTGCGCATTTCGGCCCGCGGCGCTTTCCTTCGGCGTGTCGTCCTTCGGCGCTTCCTTCGCGGTCTGACGCGCCGCGTCTTCCGCGATACGCTCCGAACGTTCGCGCTGAATCTGCCAGTCTGAGAAGCCGCCGACATACTCGCGCCACATGCCGCCGCCCTCCGCGGCGAACACGGACGTCACCACATTGTCGAGAAACGCGCGGTCGTGGCTCACGAGCAACACGGTGCCGTCGTAATCCGCGAGCAGTTCTTCGAGCAGTTCGAGCGTGGGAATGTCGAGGTCGTTGGTCGGCTCGTCGAGCACGAGCACGTTCGCGGGACGCGCGAACAGCCTCGCGAGCAAAAGACGATTACGCTCGCCGCCCGAGAGCGAACGCACCGGCGAACGCGCGCGTTCCGGTGCGAACAGGAAGTCGCCGAGATAACTCATCACGTGCTTCTTCACGCCGTTCACTTCGACCCATTCGCTGCCGGGGCTGATGGTATCGGCGAGCGATTTGTCGAGATCGAGCTGCGCGCGCATCTGATCGAAGTACGCGACCTGAATGTTGGTGCCGATACGCACGCGGCCTTCGTCGGGTTGCAGTTCGCCGAGAATGAGTTTCAGCAAGGTCGTCTTGCCCGCGCCGTTCGGGCCGACGAGACCGATCTTGTCGCCGCGCATCACGGTGGCCGTGAAGCGGTCGACGATCGTGCGCTCGCCGTAGCGCTTCGTCACATCGGTCAGTTCGGCGACGATCTTGCCCGACTTCTCGCCCTGCCCGACATCGAGCTTCACGTTGCCCTGCACATTGCGGCGTTCGGCGCGCTCGTTGCGCATTTCCACGAGCCGCGCGATGCGCCCGACGCTGCGCGTGCGCCGCGCCTCGACGCCCTTGCGAATCCACACTTCCTCTTGCGCGAGCAGCTTGTCGAACTTGTCCTGCTCGATTTTTTCGACTTCGAGCTGCTGCGCCTTTCTCGTCTGATACGCGCTGAAATTGCCCGGATACGACAGCAGACGCCCGCGATCCAGTTCGACGATGCGCGTCGCCACGCGATCGAGAAACGCGCGATCGTGCGTGATGAAGAGCAAGCCGGTGCGCAACGTGACGAGCAGGTCTTCCAGCCAGCGAATGCCGTCGAAGTCGAGATGGTTGGTCGGCTCGTCGAGCAGCAGCACGTCGGGCTGCACGACGAGCGCGCGCGCCAGCGCCACGCGCTTTTTCATGCCGCCGGACAGGTCGCCCGCGCGCGCGTCGCCGTCGAGGCCGATTTGCGCGAGCGTCGTTGCGACACGCGTGCGCCAGTTCCACGCATCGCGCAAATCGAGCGCCGATTGCAGCGCGTTCATGCGCGCGAGCAATGCGTCGTGCTGCGCGCCTTCGGGCGTATCGGCGAGGGCGTGCGCGACGGCGTCGTACTCGTCGAGCAGTGCGCGCGCATCGGTCAGGCCGGAAGCGACGACATCGAATACGGAGGCGTCGAGATCGAACTCGGGCTCCTGCGGCACGTAGACGGTCGTGAGCTCGCTCTGGCGCGTGACGAGGCCGTCATCGGGCGCGGCGAGCCCCGCGACGATCTTGAGGAGCGACGACTTGCCCGCGCCGTTGCGGCCGATCAGCCCGACACGCTCGCCCGCTTCGAGCGAGAAGTCGGCGTGGTCGAGCAATGCGACGTGGCCGAACGCGAGCTGCGCGTCCGAAATGGAATAAAGCGACATGGGAAAACCGGATGAATGGCGAAGAATCGGCGACGAACACGACGACCGATGGAAGCGGCCATTGTACCGGGCGCCGCGCCCGACAACGCACGACGCACGCGGCTTAGGCCGAACGGATGAGCCTTTGCACCCCAAAAAACAGCAAGGCCGCCCGGATTCGATCCGTGGCGGCCTTCCCTTGTCTCGTGCCGGAAAAACGCGTTACTTCACATGCACCTTGATGGTCTGGCTCATTTCCGGCCCGTAGGAACGGTGCGCGCCGTCGCCGAACTGCATCGTCAGCGTGTGATCGCCGGGCGGCAGCTTCACGTCGGCTTCGGTCTGGCCCTTGCCAAAGTGCAGCGACGTGTCGTTCGCCGGAATCACGGTGCCCTTCGGCAGCGCCTTGCCATCGATCAGCAGATGGTGATGGCCGGTGCCATCGGTCATCGTCCCCGCAGGCGCGATCGACATGCCGTCGACGCCGAACTTCACGTGCACGGGGCTCGTGACGGTCGCGCCATCCTTCGGCTCGATGAAATAGACGCGCGCCTGCGCATGCGCCGCGCCGGCGTATTGCGCGAGCAGGATCGCGCCTGTCAGCATCGCACCCAAGACCTTTTTGTTCATCGTTTTCTCCATGTTGTGAAACCGGTCGCTGGCGCGAATGCGGCGCCGGAGACCCAAAAAGCATACACCGGGCTTTCGGTTTGGCGGAATCGGGACCATCCTGCGGACGGTCCGTCCGGGGACGATCGCGCCGATTCCTGTAAGATGCCGGGTCGCCGCGCCGCGCATCGTCTTCGAGCGCACGCGGTCCGTTTATTTCTTTCGAATCAAGAGTCTGTCGTGAGCGAAGTCATCGAATTCAAGAGCTGGGTCTGCCTGATTTGCGGCTGGATCTATAACGAGGAAGACGGTCTGCCGGACGAAGGCATTCCCGCCGGCACCCGTTTCGGCGATATCCCCGACGACTGGCGCTGCCCGCTGTGCGACGTGGGCAAGGCCGATTTCGTCGTCGTCGAGTTCTGATACTCACTGCTGTTTCCGGCGCGGGCGTTCACCGCGCCACCGCGATCAGCTCGCGGCTCGTTTCAGTCACCGGCGCGCGATCCCAGTCTCCGTACCAGTCGATACGCGCAAAACCCGCATCGGTCAGCAGGCCCGCGAGCGCATCGAGCGTACGGAAGCGTAATTCGCTCGCGGCGCTCAACGTTTCTTCGGGCGCCGACGTGAAGCGATAGTACGTCGTGAACGCGGCGTGGCCTGTCGTCGAAGGATCGGGTTGCGCGTGCAGTTCCTGCCACACTTCCACCGTTCGTCCGTCCGGCGCTTCGACGCATCTCGATGAGCGCTCGCGCGTCCAGTTTTCCCACGCCCGCGCCGCCGGATTGCGGCTTTCGAACGCGATCGCGCCGCCCGGCCGGATCGCGTGGCGCGCAGCCCTGAGCGTCGCGAGGAACGCCGCATCGTCGAGAAATATCTGCGCGACGTGGCCCGTCATCACGAGCAGATCCGCCATGCCGACAAACGGCAGCGCGCTCGCATCGCCTTCGATCCACGTCACCTTGTCGCCTTCGGGACGCGCCCGCGCGACACGCAGCATCTGCGCCGACGGATCGATGCCCGTCACGCGATGCCCGCGCTTCGCCAGTTCGCACGCGAGCAAACCCGTGCCGCAGCCCAGATCGACGACATGTTCCGCCGACTCCGCCAGCGCGAGATAGAACGCCGTATCGGACGCGAACGGATTGAGGACATCGTATAGCGCGACGAGGCGCGGATCGTCGTAGAGCATCAGCGGCTCTGATACGCGAGGGCGTCGCGCATCGGCTGACTGCCGACCATGATCGGGCCGGTGAACGGCGTATCGAGATCGAGGATCACGAGCACCGCCGATGCGATCGACAGCGCGCCGAGCATGATCGTCACGAGCGAGAGCGCGTTGCGCGGCGCGATCAGCCCGAAGCACAGGAAGATGATGAGCAGCCAGCCGACGAGTATCCGGTCGAACGGATACGAGATCGATCCGTGCGCCTCCTCCACCAGCTTCCAGCGCAGCGCGATGAGTTGCTCGAAGCGCGCGGCGGCTTCGGCGGCAAGCTGGCGATGATAGTCGTCGTGCGGACGGAGCAGGCGCACTTCGCGCTGAGCCTTGCTCAAGATTGCGCCGAGCGTGTTGTTCGCGAGGCTGTCGGTGTCCTTCGATGGCTCGACGTTCGGATATTCGCCAAGCGGGTGCGGCTCGTTCGGCCACGTGCTCGCGAGCGCGCCCGCCGTGTACGAGCGCAGGAGTTCGCGTGCGTGATCGAGATCGGCGCCGTAATCGCGCATCGCGCGGTCTAGCTCGATGATCGAAGTCGCGTAGCTGCGCATGTCGTTGTTCGTGGTGTCGAAGATGGTTTTCGCCGATGCCGTCAGAAGGCCGAGCACGAGCGCCGCGAACGTGACCAGCATGCCGACGAGCAACTGCACGAGTTGCACCGTCTCCTGCGCCTTGTGCTCTTCGGGCAGCAGCGGCCGCACGATCGCGCCCAGGCCCGTGCTGGCCAGCAGAAGAATGAAGACGAGCACCGCGGACTGGATTTCCGTCATGAGCGCGCGAGCCGAGATGGCGTGACCGAAGTGGTCGCATTATCGGCGGGAAAGCGCGCGCGGTCCAATGTGAACCGGATGAAGAGGACAGCGGGATGGGACAGCGGCAGGAAGGCCGCGAGGGCGGCGTGTGGGATCGTGGTCCCCCCGGCAGGAATCGAACCTGCATCTAGCGCTTAGGAGGCACTCGTTCTATCCATTGAACTACGGGGAGTGGACCGCGCGTCGCCGACAGCGTCGGCAAGCGAGCGCAGAGTATAGCAAACGCTATCGGTGGCATCGGGGTCGGCGCGAAGAAATTCGAACGCGGCGGCGCGCGTCGGAAAAAACCGTCCGGCTAGGGTTTGCACCTATCAAGTTTCGCCGAACCGCGCCGCCATCGGAGTAATGGACCCATTCCCCGATACCAAGCCGCAGGGCGCGTTCTCGGCGTTGCTGGCCGACCAGGACCTGACGCACCTCGAAAAGGTGCTGCGTCGTTCATTGTCGTGCGATCTCGGCGGGCCGTTGCTGCCGCCTTCGTACTGGCGCGAGCGGCTCGCATCCATCACGCGTCAGTCACATCTCTCTCACACGCAGATTCAGACCGTGCATCGGTTGTATCTGCATATCGACGCATTCGAAGCGACGGCGCGCGAACACGAGCAACCGCCCGCCGTCGCGGCCGGCGGCGGGAAAACTCAAAGCGCCTGAACGCGCTTCAATGCCGATGCCTCAGCCACCACTCGCGCAACGGATGCCGTTGCGCGTGGTCTCGCGCCGCCACGCGCCTGCGATGTTCATCGCGCCAGTCCTGCGCAAGCAGCACGATGACGATCGTCGCGAGGCACGCGAGCCCGACGAAAATGCTCGGAAAATCCCACATGACGTCCTCCTGCTTTTCCCTGGCGCCATGTATCGATTTTAGGTCACGCGCAGCCCCGCTTCACGCCGCCTGACGCGCACGCTGCTGCTGTTGCGCGTGCGCCGCGAGCCGCACCGCCGCGTTGGCCGCGCCGTAGCCGTCGTAGCCGCCGCGCCGCTCGATCACTTCGAGGAAGAAGCGCTGATCGAGCTGCTCCGTATAGGCGTGGAAGAACTCGCCGCCGCGCTCGTCGCGATCGTAGAGGATGTTGTGCTCGCGCATCTGGTCGATCTGATCGTCGGGCAGACCGAAGCGCGCGACGAGATCGTCGTAATAGTTGCCCGGGATACGCAGGAATTTGACGCCGTCGGCTTCGAGGCGCGGAATCGCATCGAAGATATCCGGCGTGCTGAACGCGACATGGTTCAGGCCCGAGCCGCGATACGTCGATAACGACTCCGACACCGCCGTATACCGATCGACCGACGCGTTCAGCGCGATACGCACCGAGCCGTCGCGGCTTCGCACCGCGCGGCTGCGCACGAGGCCGTACGGATCGGGCACGAGCACGGCTGCCTCGGTTTCGAAGCCGAACGCGCTTCTGAAGAACAGCACCCATGTGTCGAGCGCATCGGCGGGCAGCGACAGGCACACGTGATCGATACGCGAGAGCGGGCCCACTTCGTACGGTCCGTCGATGTCCGTCAGAATGAAGTCGGACTCCCACAGCGTCGGGCCGCCGGGCGATTCGTCGACGAAATAATCGAGGCTGCCGTCGGGCGACTGCACGCCCGGCACCACGCGCTCGTTCGGACCGACTTGCCCCGAGAACGGCGCCGAGCCGTACGCGGCGGCGCGCTCGAACGCCTGCTTCGCGTCATCGACGTGAAACGCCGATGCGCACAGCGACAAGCCATGCTTCTGAAAGAACGCGCTCGCGAACGAATCGGCTTCGGCGTTGAGCACGATCGACCCCGCGCCGTGTCGATACAACGCGACATCCTTCGAACGATGCTTGCCCGCGAGCCTGAAGCCGAGCCGGCCGAGCCATTGCGAAAGGTGCTCGCGCGTGGCGTCATCGACGGCGAATTCGAGAAACTGGAAGCCGATGTGCTCCGGCGGCGCGGGCGGATTGAAGAGTTCGGGCGGCACGTCCTTGCCCGTCGCGACCATCAGTTCGCGCGTCTGCTCTTCGAGGAAACGCAGCGATCGATAACCATCCGCCGCGGTGATCGCAGTCGGCGCGGCGCGAAAGCCATCGTTGAAGATTTCGAGCGACAGCGGACCCTTGTAGCCCGCTTCGAGCACGCGCGCGGTGAAGCCGGCGACATCGAACGCGCCCTGCCCCGGAAAGCAGCGATAGTGACGGCTCCATTCGAGCACGTCCATCGCGAGCACGGGCGCATCGGCGATCTGCACGAACGCGATGCGATCGCCCGGAATCGACGCGATCTCTTCCACCGAATCGCGGATCGATAGCGTGTGGAACGTATCGAGCGCGAGGCCGAGATTCGGATGATTCACCGCGTCGACGAGCTTCCACGCGTGCTTGTACGAGTTCACGTAGCGGCCCCACGCGAGCGCTTCGTACGCGACGATCACGCCGGCGTCCGCCGCGATCTTCGCGAGCACGCCGAGCTGATCGACGAGCAGCGCGTCGTCGCGGATCGTATCGGGCGACACATTGCTGCACACGAGAATGCGATCCGTGCCGAGTTCGTGCATCAGTTCGAACTTGCGCTTCGCGCGCTCGACGTTTTTTGCGAGCCGCTCGGCGCTCACGCCGTCGAAATCGCGGAACGGCTGAAACAGGTAGATCTCGAGGCCGAGATCGGCGCACATGCGGCGCACGTCGGCAGGCGTGCCGTCGAAATACAGCAGATCGTTCTCGAAGATCTCGACGCCATCGAAACCAGCCGCCTTGATGGCCCGCAACTTCTCGGGAAGCGTGCCGCTGATGGATACCGTTGCGATGGAAGTCCGGATTGAACGCAGCATCGCTGCCTCCTCGTTGCAATTCATTGAACGCGGGATGGATCGAAAGCGGTGCCTTCCAGTGTAGGCCGTCCGCATGACGGACGCGCGCAATCCATGTCAGTTTGCGAGATAATAACAAACTAACTAGACCGTACAAATTAGTGAAAACACGAACCGACAAGCCTCGCGCGTGCGTTCACACTGCGGCCTGATCAATCTCGCACTGCAGCATGCAGTGCTCATCCATGCCGGAGCGCGCTCGCATGACCAACAAGACTTCGTATCTCATCGGCCTGATCGGTTCCGGCATCGCCGGCTCGCTCACGCCCGCCATGCACGAAAAGGAAGGCGGCAACCTCGGGCTCGGCTATGTGTATCGGCGCATCGATCTTCAGGCGCTGGCGCTGGAGCCGTCCGCCCTGCCCGATCTGCTCGTCGCCGCCGAGCGCATGGGCTACGACGGCCTGAACATCACGTATCCCTGCAAGCAAAGCGTGATCCCGTTGCTCGATGAGCTCGACCCCGATGCCCGCGCGCTCGGCGCCGTGAATACGGTGGTGCTGAAGGACGGCAAGCGCATCGGCTACAACACCGACGGCTCGGGCTTCGCGCGCGCGTTCCAGCGCGGCCTGCCCGGCGCGCCGCTGGAACGCGTGGTGCAGCTCGGCGCGGGCGGCGCGGGCGCGGCCGTCGCCCATGCCGCGCTGTCGATGGGCGCGCGCGAGCTCACGCTGTTCGATTCCGACGCGGCGCGCGCCGCCTCGCTCGCCGCCGAACTCGCGGCGCGTTTCCCGGATCGCGTCGTGAAAAGCGGCGGCGACCTGCGCGAAACGCTCGCCACCGCCAGCGGCCTCATCCACGCGACGCCGACGGGCATGGCGAAGCTGCCCGGCCTGCCGCTGCCGGCGGAGTATCTGCACAAGGAATTGTGGGTCGCGGAGATCGTCTATTTCCCGCTCGAAACCGAGCTGCTGAAAGCGGCGAAGGCGCTCGGCTGCCGCACGGTGAGCGGCGGCGGCATGGCGGTGTGCCAGGCGGTCGATGCGCTGCGCATCTTCACCGGCCGCGAGCCGGATGCCGAGCGCATGTTCGCGCATTTCCAGACCTTGCTGGAAAGCTGAAACGCCGATAGCCATGAAAAAACGGCGGCCTCGCGAGAGTGCCGCCGTTTTGCCATGCGCGCGAGGAAAAGCTCAGCCGTCGCGCCGCATGTAGCGCGACACCGCATCGACGATCATCTCGCGATGGCGCGCCCGCGAACGCGTGCCCGACGGATCGCGCCCGAACGCCGCGCCCCACGTATGACGGTTCGCCACGCGGTGAAAGCAGAACGAGCTGATCATCAGATGCAGGTCGATCGGATCGACGTCGTCGCGAAACTTGCCCGCCTCGACGCCGCGTGCGATGAGATCCTCGATGGTCTTCACGACCGTCGAATTGCGCGCCTTGAAGGTCTTCGATTGTTCGATGTACTTCGCGCCGTGAATGTTTTCGATGGTCACGAGGCGCACGAAATCGCGATGCTTGTCGTGATAGTCGAACGTGAAACCGACGAATTCGCGCAGCGCTTCCACCGGCTCCATTTCCGCAAGCTGCAATTCCTGTTCGAGCGCGCGGATATCGCCGTAGACCTGCTCCAGTACCGCTTCGTACAAGCCTTCCTTGCTGCCGAAGTAGTAGTACAGCATGCGCTTCGTGGTGTTGGTGCGCTCCGCGATGGCGTCGACACGCGCGCCCGCGAGGCCCATCGCCGAAAACTCCTGTGTGGCGATGTCGAGAATGTTCCGCTTGGTCTCCTCAGGATCGTACTTGCGCCGCCCTTGCTCCGTGGTCGACGAGGGCGCAGCAGTCGCGGCCTTGCTTCCTTTCTTCATTTTTCTGTCTGAGAACGGCGTTGAA
The DNA here is from genome assembly GCA_000648925.1 of Caballeronia jiangsuensis. Lineage (GTDB taxonomy): Bacteria > Pseudomonadota > Gammaproteobacteria > Burkholderiales > Burkholderiaceae > Caballeronia > Caballeronia jiangsuensis. Next base: position 45,092 of record JFHF01000035.1, on the reverse strand, counting down.
AATCGATTCTAGCACGCGCTTTCGACGCATCCTCGCCATAACAGGCGCTCAATACGAAGGGCTTCACCTATAATTTTTTCACCCCGCAGACAAACCGAAAATCATATGCGCATCAAGCGTTCGCTCTTTCTGGCTCCCGCCATTCTGGCCACCTGGTGTCTCTGCGCGACGGCGCAGACCGCGATGCCGCCGGGCCATCCGTCGTCGAAACAACTGATGGCCGCAGAAGGCGTGATGACGAGCGCGAACATCGCGCGCGGCGCGGCGGATGTCTGTCATATCGATGCCGCTAAGGTCGCGCGCTTCAAGGACGTCGTCCATACGAGCTATCCCGACGCACCCGATTTCGATGGCGAATGGAAGCTCGGTCTCGCGCAGGCGCAACCGACCGTCGATCGCTTCGAAAAGCTCAAGACGAGCAATCCGTCGGAGTATCAGAAGCAGATCGGCGAGGCGTGCCCGGCGCTCAATCGCGGCATCGACGAAGTCACGCAGCAGTAATCACGCGTTCTTGCCGTCGTAGTGCGCGCGTTTTTCCGCGTACATGGCGGCGTCGGCGCGTTGCAGCATCGGTTCGAGCCGCTCGCCCTCGTGCGCGGTGGCCGCGCCCATCGCGAAAGAAAGCGGATTGCCCGAATAGAACTGGTTGTTCACTTCGAGCAACTGGCGAATGCTCTCGATCACCGCGTCGCCGCCGCGCTCGTCGGTGCCCGGCAGAAGAATCATGAACTCGTCGCCGCCGATGCGCGCCGCCTGGAACGGCTTCTCCACCGCCTTGCCGAGCACTTCGCCCGCGCGGCGCAACAGCGCATCGCCGGCGGCGTGGCCGAGCTGGTCGTTGACGCCCTTGAGCCCGTTCACATCGACCGCGATCGCCGTCACCGGGAACGGGCCCTTGCGTTCGAGGCGATTGATTTCGTCGATATAGAACGAGCGGTTCTTGAGCTTCGTGAGCACGTCGTGCTTGCCGAGGAATTCCAGATACGCCTCGGCCTTCTTGCGCGCGGTGATGTCCGTGAGCGCGACGAGCACGAGATCCCAGCGCGCCTCATGTCCCGGAAACACCGAGAACTGCAGATGCACGTGCACCTCGTTGCCTTCGAGCGAATAGTTCAGCACTTCGCGCTGATGGAAGAGCTTGCCGTCCCATAGGTCGATCAACTGTTCCTGGAAATGCTGCTGCATGTCGTCGCGGAACACGTCGGACAGGCGCGTGAGCAGCGTCGCCTTGATCGGCGCGGCGAACATGCGCAGCGTGTGCTGATTCACGTCGAGCACGTGAATCTCCTGCATGCAGCGCTCGACGAACTCCGGATGAACGTTGGTGAACGTGCGAAAGTCGACGATGCCGCGCTCGCGCACATCGTCCAGCAGCGACTTCACGGAACTGAAGTCTTCAACCCACAGCGACACCGGCGAATGCTCGAAGAGTCCGCGCGCATACAGCTCGCTCGCGGCGGCCGTGCGACGCATCGCTTCGAGTTCGGTGATGTCCTCGATGGTGACGAGCACGCGCGTCCATGTGTCCTCGTGGCCCGGCAGGACGACCGCCTTGAGCAGCACGTCGAGGCGTTTGCCATCCAGCGTGTAGTTGACCGTCTGACTCACGAAGCGCGACTTGCCGGACCACAACTGCTCCAGTTCGTCGATGTGCGTGGTGAGCATGTCGTCGCGGAACACGCGATCGAGGTTCTGCACGAGATCATCGACATCGCTTGCCTGGAACAGCGACAGCGTGCGCTGATTGACCTTCACGACACGAATGCGCGACGAACATTCGGCGATGCGTTGAGGGTTTTCGGCGAGAAACGCGCGCAGGTCGGCGACGCCCGCCGCGCGCCAGCGCTCGAACTGCTCGCGTACGGCGCTGAAATCCTCGAGCCAGAGCGACACGGGCGCGAGGTCGAACATGTCGGCATCGTCCTCCGGCACGCTCGCCGGCGTGAATTGACCGGCAGCGCGGCGCGGGTCGTTTGGCATGGTCATCCTTTCGGCTCGCGCCGGCTCAAAATGGTCCCTGGTTGATGCCTGAATTCATCTCATTATTGTAGCGCGCGCCGTATTTCCGGGGCCGAATCTCCCGTTTTGCGCATGTTTGTCGTAGCGTTCGCGCTCATGCCGGATATCGGGGGCGGATGCTACACTCGATTGGCCATGCCCTTGCCGCGCGCGCGTTTCACGCGTGTTCCATGCCGCGCAGTCTCGGGCACGTTTGCTGCACCGCTCGGATGTGCGCGCGACATCGCGCGGTCCGATGCGCTGTGCCGCATCCATCCACATCGCTATAAGAAGGAGGCACGACTCTCATGGCTGATTTCCGCATCTGGTCCGACGAATTTCCCACGAACGGCTTCATGACGCACGCGCAGGAATTCGACCAGCAAGCCTTCGGCGGTTCGGGCGAGAACATTTCCCCGGCGCTGCAATGGGAAGATCCGCCCGCCGATACGCGCAGTCTCGCGCTCACCGTCTACGATCCCGACGCGCCCACCGGCAGCGGCTTCTGGCACTGGATCGTCGTCAACATTCCAGCCGATGCGCGCTCGCTGCCGCGCAATGCCGGCAAGGCCGACGGCAGTCTGCTGCCGCAAGGCGCGCTGCAGCTTCGCAACGACTACGGCACCGTCGGTTTCGGCGGCGCGGCGCCGCCGCGTGGCGACAAGCCGCATCGCTATATCTTCCGCATCCATGCGCTGTCCGCGGAAAGCCTGCCGCTCGACGGAAACGTGACCAACGCGGTGGCGCGCTTCATGACTCACCTCAACGAGATCGATTCGGCGACCTACACCGGCCTTTACGAGCTGAAGTAAGCATCAGGACGTGGCGCGGACCCGTGCGGCCGCGCCGGCGTACAAGCCATTTGAAAACGGCGCGTCTTACAATGCGCCGCTCGCCACTGCCCGCCCATCGATGGATTCCGACCAAGGTCTGCCGCTGCCCCAGCGATACTGGGCCATTGCCGTCGTCGCGCTCGGCATCACGCTCGCGGTGCTCGACGGCGCCATCGCCAATGTCGCGCTGCCGACCATCGCGCGCAATCTGAACGCCTCGCCCGCCGATTCCATCTGGGTCGTCAACGCCTATCAGCTCACGATCACCATCTCGCTCCTGCCGCTCGCCTCGCTCGGCGATCGCATCGGCTACCGACGCGTGTATATGGCGGGGCTCGCGCTCTTCACGGTGTCGTCGTTCGCGTGCGCGCTGTCCGGCTCGCTCGTCGCGCTCACCATCGCGCGCGTCGTGCAGGGCTTCGGCGCGGCGGGGATCATGAGCGTGAACACGGCGCTCGTGCGCATCATCTATCCGCACGATCAGCTCGGGCGCGGCGTGTCGATCAATGCGACGGTCGTCGCCATCTCGTCGGTGATCGGGCCGACGGTCGCCTCGGGCGTGCTCTCCGTCGCGACCTGGCCGTGGCTCTTCGCGATCAACGTGCCGATCGGCGTCGTGGCGTTCGCGATCGGCTGGAAATCGATGCCGCGCACGCCGGGACATCGGCAGCCCTACGACTACATCAGCGCGATCATGAACGCGCTGTTCTTTGGCCTCGCGATCGTCGCGGTCGATGGCTTCGGGCACGGCGAACATCGTCCGTATGTGATCGGCGAGATCATCGTGACGGCGGTCATCGGCTATTTCTTCGTCAAGCGGCAACTGACGCAAAGCGCGCCGCTTCTGCCCGTCGATCTGATGCGCATTCCGGTGTTCGCGCTGTCGGTCGGCGCGTCGGTGTGTTCGTTCTGCGCGCAGATGCTCGCGTTCGTTTCGCTGCCGTTCCTGCTGCAGAACAATTTCGGCATGAGCCAGGTCGAGACAGGCTTTCTGATGACGCCGTGGCCGCTCGTCATCGTGTTCGTCGCGCCGCTCGCGGGCGTGCTCGCGGATCGTTATCCGGCTGGGCTGCTCGGCGGCATCGGGCTCGCGATCCTGACCGTCGGGCTGGTGCTGCTCGCGAGCGTGGGCGCGCATCCGGACGCGTTCGATATCGCGTGGCGCATGGCCGTCTGCGGGCTCGGCTTCGGGCTTTTTCAGTCGCCCAACAATCGTCAGATGCTCGCCGCCGCGCCGCGTCATCGCAGCGGCGGCGCAAGCGGGATGCTCGGCACCGCGCGCCTCACCGGGCAGACGCTGGGCGCGGCGCTCGTCGCGCTGATCTTCGGCGTCGCGCCGAAGCAGGGTCCGGTGATCGCGATTGCCGTCGCGGCGGCCTTCGCGGCGGCCGCCGCCGTCGTCAGCGTGCTGCGTCTCACCGGCAAGCGCAGCATCGAGCCCGCCTGATTCGCCCTCTTCTCTCCCGGTCCCCGCCGTTCGCTGGGCACAGCCTTTGCTGAAACTTCGAAAATGGATTCCGCCCGCGCGGAATCTTCGAAAACAGCAATGCAGGAGTGTGTTCATGGCGAATTCTCTCAACGGTTGCAAGGTCGCGATTCTCGCCGTCGATGGCTTCGAGCAGGCCGAACTCGTCGAGCCGCAACGCGCGCTCAAGGAAGCCGGCGCGCAGGTGGATGTCGTGTCGCAGAAGCTCGGCCAGATTCAGGGTTTCAAGCACGTCGACAAGGCCGACAAAGTGAATGTCGATGTCACTTTCGACGCCGCCAACCCCGCCGACTACGACGCGCTCGTGTTGCCCGGCGGCGTCGTCAACAGCGACGCGATCCGCCTCGATGCGAAAGCGCAAAGCTTCGTGAAGGAAGCCGATCAGGCCAAGAAGCCAATTGCCGTGATCTGCCACGGCGGCTGGCTGCCGATTTCGGCGGGCATCGTCGCGGGCCGCACGATGACGAGCTGGCCGAGCCTTCAGGACGATGTTCGCAACGCGGGCGGCACGTGGGTCGATCAGGAAGTGCAGATCGACGGCAATCTCATCACGAGCCGCAAGCCCGATGATCTGCCCGGGTTCAACAAGGCGCTGATCGAAGCGCTGGGAAAGGCGCGCGCCTGATCCATCGCACCGGAGCGAAGCCGATGTCGAGACTATTGATCTCACTCACGTTGTCACTGGCCGCAATTTCGATGTCTGCGCCGGTCGCGCAGGCGCAAAGCGAAAAGCTCTCGCCGATCGATCAGCAGTTTCTTCAGGATGCTGGACAAGCGGGCGCGACCGAGCTTGCCGCGAGCAAGCTCGCGCTCACGCACGCGAGCGACCGGCAGGTAAGGGAATTCGCACAGCGAATGATCGTCGATCACACGAAACTCGCGCGCAATCTGGACGTGCTCGCGAAGCGTCATGGCATCACCGCGCCGGCCGCGGCGGATTCATCGCTGATCGGCAGCCTGCAAAATCTTCAGGGCGCGGAGTTCGACAAGGCCTATATTGAAAAGGTAGCCATGGACGGACATCAGAAGGCCGTTGCGCTCTTCACGAAGGAGAGCGAAAGCGGCATCGACACCGCGCTGAAGGCGGCGGCAGCCAAGGCGTTGCCGGTCATCAGCCATCACTACGAGATGGCGCAGCAGCTGGCGAAAGCGAAGGCGGCGTCATGAGCGTCGCGCATGTCGCCCAGCGCGCGGCCGCTTCCCGTTCCGCTTCCCGTCCGGCCTATGAGGACTCGACCATGCACATCACGTTTGCAGACGAAGCCCCCGTTTTCGACGGCGACGATCTCGCCATTCACTTTGCCGCGCTCATCGACGGCGAGCCGGTCGTCTGTTCGATCACCGCCGAAGCGCTCGAAGATCATTTCGGCGCGACGTCGGCTCGCGAAGAGGATCTGCTCGATGCGTACGCGCGCGGCACGGCGCGCATTCGCGCGGTGTGCGCCGAAGTGCTCGACGACAACGGCGGACAGCCCGCCGTGCTGAGGAGCGGATTGTTCCGCGTCGCCGGCATGGAGCCGGACTGAGCCGCTTACGCAACGCGACGCACCCCACTGACCCAAGCCAACAAGGAGGGAACATGTCACTGATCATTGCGGGCCGATTTCAGACCTTTCGCGCGGCCGAATCGGCAGCCCAGAAGCTCTTCGCGAAAGGCTTCGTGGAAGAAGACGTGACGCTCTTCTTCGTCAATCCGAGCGGCCAGCACGCGCGCTATCCCGTCGGCGGCGATGTCGGCACCGATGCGGGCGCGAGCGCGGCCCCCAAAGGCGCCGGCAAGGGCGTGACGATCGGCGCGGTCGCTGGCGCGGTGGTGGGTGCGGCGATCTTCGCGGTGTTTCATGCGCCGCTGCTCGTCTCGGTGATCGCGGCGGGCGTCGGTGCTTATGTGGGATCGCTCGTCGGCGCGATGTCGCATACGAAGAAGCCGAAGGACGCCGCACACGCCGAGGAGCCTGCGCGCCATGCGGGCGTGCTCGTCGCGGTGCACGTATCGCCGGAATCGCAGGATCAGGCCGCCGCGGCGCTGCGCGAGGCGGGCGGTATCGATATCGAGCGTGCGTCGGGTCGATGGAAACAAGGTCGCTGGAGCGATTTCGATCCGCTGCAGCCGCCGCATCCGGTGGGCGAGTTCGCGCACACGCGCGCCTGATTTCTCGATCCACCCATGACAAACGCCCGCTTCTCGCGGGCGTTTTTGTTTGCGACGCATCAGACCCAGGGCGTATGCGTTCTATTCGCCGGCATGGTCGCGCGCAGACGGCATTCGGCGGGCAGCACGCGCGCCTGGCCTTCGCTTACGGCGGGCGCTTCGCAGATACGCCCATAGTCGGCGTGCGATGCCTGCGCGGTTTGCGTATCGATGACGTGCTGACGGACATGCAAGCTCAGCGCGGACGCCGCCACCGCCACAAGTATCAGAAACTCGCGATGCGCGAGCCGGTTCAAGAATTTCACTGCGTTCTCCTGTTGCCGTGTCGTGCGCGCATCTCGTATCGGATGCGCGCTGTAGTGCCGTGTCGGCAGCAAATCGCATGCCCCGCCGCGAGCGATGCGGGCACGCCGCGTGCGTATTGAATCGGCGAGCCGCATCCCGCAGGGAGGCTGCGCAGTGGCAATGTCGAAACCAATGGGAGGTGTTATATGAGCACGAACGTCGTATCGGTACTCAACGATCTCGTCGAAACCTCGAAGGACGGGGAAAAGGGTTTTCTCAAGGCCGCAGAGGATACGCGTGATCCGAGCCTCAAACTGCTGTTCCAGAATCGCGCCCAAAAATGCGCGGAAGGCGCGCGTGAACTACAGGACGTGGTCGCGCGACTGGGCGGAAAGCCCGAAACCGGCGGATCGGTGGCCGGCGCGCTGCATCGCGGCTGGGTCGACGTGAAGTCGGCCGTGAGCGGCCATAGCGATCACGCGATTCTCGCCGAATGCGAGCGTGGCGAGGATGCCGCGAAGAAGAACTATCGTCAGGCGCTGGACAAGGATCTGCCTGCCGATGTCCGCGCGATCGTCGAACGCCAGTATCAGGGCGTGCTGGAGAATCACGACCGTATCCGCGATCTGCGCGATCAGTACGCAGCCGCGAAGTCCTGAAGCGATGACGCAAAAGCGGCCCGATGACGATCGGGCCGCATAAACGCAAACGGCCGCGCGATGCGGCCGTTTGTTCGTCAAGCGCAACGCGTGACGCGCATTACGTTACTGCGGCTGACCCTTGTCGTTGGTGCCGAGCGCCGAAGCCGCCGCCGCTGCCGACGCGCCCTTCAGCTTGTGCGCCTTGTCCTGCTGATGCAGATAGGTGCCCTTCTGCTTCTTCGCATGCGCGCCAGCATCCGCGCCTGCCGTGGCCGCATCGGACGCTGCCTGCGCAAACGCCGCCGTCGAGAATGCCAGCGCGAGCGCGCCGATCAATGCCATCTTTTTCGTCTTCATGAAGAGCTCCTGTTTTGCCGGGGCCTCTGAACGCCGGGCTACTGCGCATTCGTGAGCCACCTGTGTGAGTGCCGTCCTGAACGGTCGTACTCGTTTTTAAGTTTCGAAGTGCTGCGAGGTGATGCGCACTGCGTGAAGCGTCATGCGTGAACGTGCGACTGAAGCATCGGGCGATGCGACGCGAACCCTAGCCTCCATGCGAGAACCCGCGCTTCGTCCGATTCATCGCCGCTGATGGCGAATCGTCGAACCCCGCGCGGGTTCCGTACTGCTGGCACTCAACCGCGGCCCGCCGTGGCGAAGCCGGGCATACGAACTATGCCATTACTTGGCGGCAATTTTAAGATGGTTCTTCACGGAAGCAACACCCGACACGTTCGAGACGACTTCTTCGGCGGCGGTCTTGTCCTCCGCCGACGGCACCGTGCCCGTCAGCGAAACCACGCCCCCACGCGTCTTCACGTGGATGTGCGTGGACTTGACGTTCTTGGCGCCGAGCAACTCGGCCTTGACCTTCGTGGTGACGGCGCTGTCGTCGACCTTCTGGCCCATCGACGTGTCGGAACCGCTCGTCGACGACGCCGCAGTGGTTTGCGCGCCGACGTTGAGCGCGAACACGACACACGCGATACCACCGGCTGCCTTCAGGATTTGAGTCGTCTTCATGGCAATACTCCCATTTTTTCGATTTTGGTCTGGCGCCCCGTTCGCCTTTTTCGTGCGCGAGGCGGCTCTGCGATCACGTCCGCGCCGTAGCACGCGGATCGTGAACTTCGTACCGCAACTTGCGTGCCGGACCGACCTCACACGCTATCTGCGCGTCGCAACGGCGCGCTGAAAACGCCGCGCGGCAAGGCATTCGTGCGTCTGCGAACAAATCTTCGACGGTCGCAAAACCGTCCGCCGCAGCGCAAGTGACGCGGCCCGAAACGCGCGGCGCTTTTGTCTGAGCGCGTGTAAAAACTGCGTGAAAGCCGCGCGGAGAACCGTCCGGAAACGCCGGGCAGACTGCAAAAAACGTAGACGCGGCGCGAGCTTATCGAACGATGGCACGGCTGTTGCTTTACTGATCCGCAAACCTGCCCACTACGTCTAGAACAATCGAGGATTAGCAAGCAATGCCGCCTACACTCGAACTCCGCGCGAAACAAACTCTCGCGCTTACGCCGCGTCTGCAGCAGTCCGTGCGTCTCCTGCAACTCTCGTCACTGGAGTTCCAGCAAGAACTGCGCAACGCGCTCGACACGAATCCCTTTCTCGAATACGACGAGTCCCAGACCGACGACAACGCGCTCGGTGCCGACAACGGCAGCTCGATGGGCGAATCGGCCTCGTCGACCACGGACAGCAACACCGCCGAAGCCCCGCTCGCGTCCGAAACGAACATGGAAAGCGAGCAACGGTCCGATTCGGAATCGCGCGACGACTCCATGAACGAGTTCTCGTCCGATCCGTTCGGACGCGGTTCGTCGCGCAACAACGGCGACGGCGAAGGCTCCGATCCCGCCGACTGGGTGCGCATCGAGCCGTCGCTGCACGAAACGCTCCACGATGCGTTGCGTCTCTATCAGTTGAACGAGCGCGACCGCGCGATTGCGCAACTCATCATCGAAGCACTCGATGACGACGGCTATCTGCGCCAGGAATTGAGCGAGCTCGCGAATGTCGTCGAGATCGAACCCGCGCTGCACGAGGACGAACTCAATATCGCGCTCAAGCTCGTGCAGTCGCTCGACAAGCCGGGCGTCGGCGCGCGCAATCTCTCCGAATGTCTGACATTGCAGCTCGAAGCGCTCGAAGAGGACACGCCGGGACGCGCGGTTGCGCTCGAAATCGTCGGGCATCATCTGGAGCGTCTTGCACGGCGCGAACAGGCCGAACTGCAGAAGAAGATCGGCTGCAGCGCGGATGAACTGCGCGTCGCGTGCGCACTCGTGCGTCGCCTCGATCCGAAGCCCGGCGAGAACTACGGTCAGAGCGAGGACAACTACGTGGTGCCCGACGTCATCGTGCGCCCGGTGAAGAAGCAATGGGTCGTGACGATCAACCCGGCCGTGCTGCCGCGCGCGCGTATCCATCGCATGTATGCGGAGCTTTTCGCGCAATCGGCCGGCGCAAGCCGCTCGCCGCTCGCGCAGCAATTGCAGGAAGCGCGCTGGCTGATTCGCAACGCGCAGCAGCGCTTCACGACGATCCAGCGCGTCGCCGAATGCATCGTCTCGCATCAGAAGGCGTTCTTCGACTACGGCGAGATCGCGCTGAAGCCGCTCGTCCTGCGCGATGTCGCCGATGAGCTCGGCCTGCACGAATCGACCATCTCGCGCGCGACGGGCAACAAGTACATGTCCACGCCGCGCGGCATCTTCGAGTTCAAGCACTTCTTCCCGCGCGAACTGAGCACCGAAAGCGGCGGCACATGTTCGGCCGCGGCGGTGCGCGCGCTGCTCAAGGAAATGATCTCGAAGGAGAACACGCGCGATCCGCTGTCCGATGTGAGTCTCGCGAAGATGCTCGCCGATCAGGGCGTGATCGTCGCCAGGCGCACGGTGGCGAAGTATCGACATCTCATGAAGGTGCCGCCCGCGGAACTGCGGCGTCAGGCATGATGGTTTCACGCTCTCAAGCGCTCGGCGACGACCCGGTCAAGCGAGGCGCCTGAGCGACAGGAGCGTAATCGACAGGCCGTCCGTTCGCGGACGGCCTTTTTTTGTCCGCGATCAGCGCCAGCCCGACGCCCGATGCGTGCGCTTTCTCGCCGCCGTCGCCGAAAGCTCCGCGCCGAGCAGAAACACCGCCGCCGAGTAATAAAGCCACATGAGGATGATCGCGAGCGACCCCGCCGCGCCGAACATGTTCGCCGTGCCCGCGTGCGCGAGATAGAACGCGAAGAGCCGCTTGCCGCCTTCGAAAAGCAGTGCGGCGGCGGTCGCGCCGAGCGCGGCATCGGCCCAGCGCATGCGCGTCGTCGGCAGAAACTTGAGCAGCACGGTGAAGGCGACCATCAGCACGCCGATCGATATCGCGCGCCGCGTGAGGCCCGACAGCACGATGAACGGACTGCCGTCGCCGAGCACCCAATGGCCGAGTATCTCGACGAGCGCATCGAGCACGAGCAGGATCGCGACGAGCAAACCGGAGCCGACCACGAGCCCGAACGACATCAGCCTCACGCGCAGCAGCGTGACGATGCTTTCGCGCGTGCTCACGGCGGGCGTCGGCCAGATGACGTTGAGCGCGCTGTGCAATGACGAGAACGTCGCCGACGCGCCGATCAGCACGCCCGCGAGCGAGAGAATCGCCGTGCTGCGCGCGATGTCCGCATGCCACGCGTTCGCGACGATCGCCTCCAGCGTGTGAGCCGCGTCCACGCCCACGACGCCGCTGATCTCGTCGAAGAGCCGTCCTTGCACCGCATCGGCGCCGAAGAACACGCTTGCCACCGCGATGACGATGACGAGCGTCGGCGCGAGCGAAAACGCGGCAAAGAATGCGATCGACGCCGAGAACATCAGGCAGTGATCCTGCGACCATTGCGTGATCGGATCGACGATCCACGAAAACCAGCCGAACCGCGACGTGCGGCCGGAAGCGACAGGCGCGGATTGAGTGGCGGAGACGTCCTGATCCATCGGCGGAAAGCGTGAGCGCGGCTTGAAGTGTCAATCGACGATGTTAGCCCCGCGCTGCGAATCGTGTGTAAAAAACGGCGCGCTCCGCTGGAAGCGCGCCGCGTTCATGTTGCGTTGTGCCGCTGCGTGTCAGGGTCTCAGGGTCGATCGTCGGCCGGGTCGGCGTCCTCGTCGGCGAGGCCGCGGGCTTCATCCTCGATCTCGTCGGGCAGGATATCGGCGTCGGCTTCGAGGTTGTTGTCGCCGTCCGCCGACGCGGCTTCGCCGGTGCCGAAGCGATCCGTATCGCTGTTCAACTCCGCTTTGGACTGGCCGAGCGCGTGCGCGTCGAGTTCATCTTCGATGTCGCCTGGATAACGCTTTTCGCCCTGCACGTCCGAGCCGCTGTCCGACGAGTCGCTCGGGCCGAGCGCCCCGGTGCCGTGCCCCTTGCCGTACTCCGCGCCGTCGTCTTCGGGCGGGTTCAATGTACTTCCGCTCATCATGACCTCCTGGGATCGTATCGATGATGAATCCGCAAGTCCCGTTCCGCGATTCTCCCGGCTTGGCGCAAGAAAAAACCCCGCGCTTCTTTCGAGGCGCGGGGCTGCATGTGAAAGATGACGTGTGGCGCGGGCTCAGGCCTTCGCCGCCGGGCGCTTGGCTCCGGTCGCGCCCTGCCTCACCGTATTGACGGTTTTTTCGGTCACAGATGTCGCGGTCGCGACGCTGCGCAGGTCCGACAGGAACGAATCGCGCCACACCGAAAGATTGTTCTCGCGCAACGGCGCCATCATGTCGGCGTGACGCGCCTGACGCTCGGCGAGCGGCATCGACAACGCGCGCTCCAGTGCTTCGGACATCTGCGACAGATCAAACGGATTAACGACGAGCGCGCCCGGCAATTGATCCGCCGCGCCCGCGAACTGCGACAGCACGAGCGCGCCCGGATCGGCCGGATCCTGCGACGCGACATACTCCTTCGCGACGAGATTCATGCCGTCGCGCAGCGGCGTCACATAACCGACCTGCGAGAGGCGGAACAGCGCCATCAGCAGATTGCGTTCGTATTTGCGGTTCAGATACTGGATCGGCGTCCAGTCGAGCTGGGCGAAACGCCCGTTGATGCGGCCCGCCTCGCCTTCCAGATTCTGGCGGATGCGCTGATAGGTCTGCACGTCCGAGCGCGTCGGCGGCGCGATCTGCACGAGCGACACGCGGCCATGCCAGCCCGGCGCGTTCAGCAGCAGCCGCTCGAACGCCTGAAAGCGCTCGACGAGACCCTTCGAATAGTCGAGCCGGTCGACGCTCATGATGAGCTTGCGCCCGTGCATGCTGTCGCGCAGGCTCTTCACCTGCTTGCGGTTCGCGAACTGATCGGCGGCCTTCGCGATGGCGTCCGGATAGATGCCGATCGGATACGCGCCCACTTTCAGCATGCGGCCGAACGCCTGCAGCATGCCGTCGTCTTCGTTGAAGTGGCCGCGGCTCGTGCGCTCCACGTAGTCGATGAACGATTGCTTGTCGTTGTCGGTCTGGAAGCCGACGACGTCGTACTGGCACATCGCCGCGATCAGTTCCTCGTGCGGCGGCACGGTGCGCATGATCTCCGGCACCGGAAACGGGATGTGCAGAAAGAAGCCGATCGGATTCGCGACGCCCAGCTTTCGCAACTCCTGCGCGAACGGGAGCATGTGATAGTCGTGCACCCAGATGATGTCGTCGGGCTTGAGCATCGTCTTCAGCTTCGCGGCGAGGCTCGCGTTGACGCGCATGTAGCCCGCGTATTCCTCGCGATCGAAGCGCGAGAGATCATTGCGATAGTGAAACGTCGGCCACAGCGTGGCGTTCGAGAAACCTCGGTAATACTGGTCGTAATCGCGGCGCGTGAGTCCGACCGTCGCGTAGGTCACTTTGCCGCCTTTCTCGACGACCGGAGCGCCCGCCTCGCCGACGATCTCGCCGCTCCAGCCGAACCACACGCCCCCAGTCTCCTTGAGCGCATCGAGAACGCCGATCGCGAGGCCGCCCGCGCTGGGCTTGCCTTCCTGGATCGGTGCGACGCGATTCGATACCACGATCAATCTGCTCATTACAGCATCACCTCATCAGTTGTCGTTGCATGCTCGAATTGGCGATCAAGGGTATGCAAAAGCTGTGCCTTTTTGTGGGTTTTTGTAAATGAAAGTTTGTATGGAGATGTTACGGACGAACGAAAATACGCGGCGAACACACGCCGCGTAGAAATTTTTATTCTTGTGCCGGGTGCTTCCGCCGGCCGGAATCACGAGTCCTGCTCGGAGCCCAGGTCGCGTTGATAGTCGATCCCTTCGCGGCGCACGCCGCCCTGATTGTGTTCGCCATCGGGCGGCACGCCAGGCGCGGGGCGGTTCTGGCCAGCGGGATCGTGATCGGCGGGCGGCGCCGATGCGCCCTGGGCGCCGGCTGCCTTGGCGGCTTCGGCGCGCGCTTCGCGCTTGGAAGAATGACGCGCGGAGCGTCGGAGTGCGGGATGCCTCATGATGCCTCCAGAGAAGAAGGCCGTCGCGATAGTGACGTCGGCGGCGTCGGACCGTTGCGCTTGGGCAAGCGCGGCTTCAGAAAAAGCGACCGGCGACAGAACGTGTCGCCGGTCATTGTTGCACCATCCGTTGTAATCCCTACGCTGCGGATGGAAACTTATTCAAACCTTGCACGAATTCTGGGCATTGTCCAACGTCTGCAGTCCTGCGTCCTTCTGCGTTGCTAATACACGTGCGGTGTTTCGCCCGGTCCCGGCGGCGGATCGCCAATCGGCTGCGACGGCGGCTCGGGCGGCTCGCGCGTCGGATCCGGATTCGTGTCGGGCGGAATCGGCGTGGGCGGCGGCTGGTCGGGCGGCGTTACCGGCGGGTCCGGCGGCTGCGGCGTCTGTGCTTCGATACGGTGAACATCGGAAGCGCGATGGGACGGGCTGAGTGGCATGGCGGGCTCCTTGCGGTCTTGTGATCGTACTTTCGCCATCCGTCGGCGCCTGCGCGCCACGCGCGGATGTCATTCGATCGGCAGCAAAGGGCATGCCCCTCATGAGTCTCCGTTGCGCATCTCCTGTCACATTATCGGCGTAGAAAACGCGCCTGCCAATGAAAAACGCCTGCGCACTTTAAAAGCCGCAGGCGTTGTTTTCGTCTAAAGATAAGCGACGTTCAGGTATTTTCGCTATCTGCCTCGTTCATGTCGCCGCCTTCTCCGACAGCAGCCTTGTTCGCGTCCTCGCCGTACTCGACGAGCCGGTTATAAAGCGTTTTCAAGCTGATTCCGAGGATTTCGGCGGCGCGCGTCTTCACGCCGCCGCACTGGTCGAGCGTGGCGAGGATGAGCTGACGGTCGGCCTGCGCGAGCGAGGTGCCGAACGGAATGGTCACCGCCGTGCCCGCCGATGGTTTCGACAGCGAAATCTGCAGCGGCACCGTGGCCGTGCTGTCCGAATCCGTCGCCGACATGATGTACGCGCGCTGCACGTAGTTCTTCAGCTCGCGCACGTTGCCCGGCCAGTTGTACGACGCCAGCATCTCGCGCACGGCCGGCGGGAAGCCCTTTTTCGTGTTGTAGCGGGAATTCAGCTCGTCGAGGAAGGCCTGTCCGAGCAATTCGACGTCCTTGCCCCGCTCGCGCAACGGCGGCAGGTTGATCGGGAATACGTTCAGCCGATGATAGAGATCGAGGCGCAGTTTGCCTTCGAGCACGGCCTGCTCGGGATCGCGATTGGTCGCGGCGATGAGGCGCACGTCCGTCTCGAGTTCCTTGGTCGTGCCGACGCGCATGAACATGCCCGTCTCCAGGACGCGCAGCAACTTCACCTGAAGCTCGATCGGCATTTCGGTGATTTCGTCGAGGAACAGCGTGCCGCCGTTCGCGCGTTCGAAATAACCCTTGTGCTGCCGATCCGCGCCCGTGAACGAGCCGCGCTCGTGGCCGAACATCTCCGATTCGATCAGGTTCGGCGAGATCGCGCCGCAGTTCACCGCGATGAACGAATGCTTGCGGCGCAGGCTGAGCTCGTGCAGCGTCTGCGCGGCGACTTCCTTCCCGGTGCCCGATTCGCCGATCAGCAACACGGACGCGGCCGTCGGCGCGACGCGGCCGATCTGGTCGTACACCGTTTGCATCGCGGGCGAGTTGCCGAGCATCAGGCCGAAGCGGCCCATGCGGCGCAACTCGCCGCGCAAGGTGCCGATTTCCGCTTTCAGGTCGCCGGCGCGCGGCAGGCGCGAGAGGATCGCCTTCACGCGCTGCATGTTGATCGGTTTGACGAGATAGTCGGTCGCGCCCATCTTGAGCGCGCTGACAGCCGATTCGACCGTCGCGTGGCCGGTTATCACGATCACCTCGACGCCCGAGCGCGGGTCGAGATCCTCGAAAAGATCGACGCCCGTGCCGTCGGGCAGCTTGAGATCGGTGAATACGACGTCCGGCGTCTGCCGCACGAGCTGAATGCGTGCCTCGCGCAAATCGCCGGCGGTGGCCGTCGTCAATCCGTCTTCGCCGATGATCGCGGCTAGCGCCTCGCGGGTACTGGGATCGTCATCGACAATCAATACGTGTGGCATTGCGTCTCGAATTCTTCCAAAGCGTTTTCAGGGTCACACGCCATGAAGTGGCATGGTCTTCTCCGTGCGGCATGGACGCCGTACGGGCCGGTGCGATTCGCGATGGCCGCCGATTAAAGGTAATCGCGCGACGCGAAATGCGCAAAAAATAGAATAATTTCCGATGATCCGCACGCTTGGCTCAAACCCAGCGTAAGTTTTTCCATTTAGACAACTTATGGCCGGAGTTTCACCGATTATAAGCGTTTATCACGCGAAAAAACGCACGCTGATTCAGCGCGCGTTTCTTTGGTCGCATCATTAAAAAGCGATAGCGGGTTGAAGCAGTGCGGCTCAACTCCGCGGAAAATGCCACGCATCCGGAGTGCCGCCGACGACGCCATGACCATTCACGGCCTTCGCGCTTGCGCCGGTCGACGGGCTCAGCACTTTGCCGCCCTCGTCTTCCCAACGGTTCAGGTCACGCGCCGCGCGCCGTCCGGCCAGATCCTGCGATTGCACCCACTTCCACGCGAGAACGCTGCCTACTGCGAACAACGCGCCGAAAATTCCGATCGAGGGCCGTGCCATTGTGTTCTCTCCCATCATCAATAAAATTCGCCGCCGCGTTTAAACGACGGCTCCGCGCATTCAAGATGAATGCGCGGCAAATCAGCGGGAAACCAGAAGCCCCACCAGAAAGCCGACGCCCGCCGCAATGCCGAGCGACTGCCACGGATTGTCCTTCACGTATTTCTCGGTGCAATCGACGCCCGCGCGATAACGGCTTTGCGCGTTCGCCTGCGCATCTTCCAGCGCGCCGCGCGCCGAATCGACGTGATCGCGCAAACGCGTCCGCAGCGCTTCGACGCCCTCCCCGGGCAGCGTCGCCGATAAACGCAGCAATTCCTCCGAATCGTTCAGCAGCACCTTGATGTCTTCGATGATCTTTTGCTTGCCCAACGCAAGCTGGACAGTCGTTTGACTCATAGGATGTAGTCCTCGCCTAATTGGGTTTGTCCGAGCGCGCCGATGCGACGATCAGCGCGTTTCGGCGACGGGAAGGCGGGGCACGGCAAGGCGCCCGCCCGCTTCGAGACGCGCGCGCAGGCTGCGCACGACGCCGCTTGCCATCAGCGCACCGCCCATCGCGCCGAACACGAGGCTCGTCACGTTCGCGGCGCGTGCGAGCGCAGGCGTGCCCGCCGCATAGCCTAGCACCGCGCACATCAGCGCGGTGACGAGCGCGACGGCGGCCCAGTGATAGATGTCGATCGGCTCGCCCGTCACGAGTTCCTGACGATCGCCGCCCGAACCGTTCGCGCGTCGCGTGCGAAGCGGCCGTGAGGGCGCGGTGCGCTCTTGTGCGGGCCCGTCGAAAATAAAGAAGTCTTCCATGATGCTTTTGCCTCTCTCGCCCATTCTCGTGTGTGCGCCTCAGGGCGATGCTCGTCGGCGACTTTTCGAACAAGTATCACGATGACCGAGCTTACGCAGCTTTCGTGCCAGTGACGCTGAACCGAAGCCTGCCGCTCGCCCGCGACGCCGCGTCGCGATGATCGGGTAACAATTACGCTGTGCCTTTGTAAATTCTCGGTGCGTAAAGGAGAACCTTTCCGGAAGTGCGCCGCACTCACCGCGCGGTTCAGACAAAATGCGCCCCGCGCCGGCCAGCGCATTGCCGCAATGTCGTTGCGAATGGTTAAATAGCGTTTATGAGATAGGCTCGTCTGTAAACAATCGGCGCTGCGAAATACCCGATGCAGACGTTCCTGGACCGACGCACCACGAGGAAGAGCGCTCACGGCTAGCGTGAGCACGACGGGCAACGCGCACGGGCGCGTCACATGCCGATGCGCGCGGTCACCCACGGTTGCGCCGCTCGCGCGCGCCGAACCGCGCCACGCCGGCTGCACGACCGGGGGCGCCCGCGCAGGCCGCCGCCCGCCCACGACATACGCAGAACTGGAACGATCAGGACACATGGCGTCAACCGATCTGGATCCGCCGCCCACCGCGGTCGGAGATACACCCGCGCAAAGAAAGCGCAACACGGGAGAAGTGCCGGGCCTGAAGTCCTATGGACTGCTCTACGGCTCGTCGCCCGTGATGCTGGAGCTGTATGCGCAAATCGAACGCGTCGCCGCCACCGATGCGACGGCGCTCATCATCGGCGAGTCGGGCACCGGCAAGGAGCTCGTCGCCCGGACGATCCACGACCACAGCGCGCGCAAGGACGCGCCGTTCATCGCGGTGAACTGCGGCGCGATTCCGGATAACCTCATCGAAGCCGAACTCTTCGGTCACGAGAAAGGCAGCTTCACGGGCGCGGTGCAGGGGCGTATCGGCTATTTCGAGCACGCGAACGGCGGCACGCTCTTTCTCGACGAAGTCACGGAGATGTCGCCGGTGCGGCAGGTGAAGCTGCTGCGCGCGCTGGAAACGGGCACGTTCTTTCGCGTCGGCGGCAACGATCTCATCAGCTCGGATGTGCGCGTGATCGCGGCGACCAATCGCGATCCCGTCACGGCCGTAAAGGAAAACGGCTTGCGCGAAGATCTGATGTATCGACTCGCGGTGTTCCCGTTGCGCGCGCCGCCGCTGCGCGAGCGCGATTCGGACCGCGAACTGCTCGCGCAGCATTTCCTCTCGGAGATGAATGCGCAGGAAGGCACGAGCAAGGTCTTCAGCAAACGCGCGCTCGACGTGCTGCGCACGTACTCATGGCCGGGGAACGTGCGCGAACTGAAGAACACGGTCTATCGCGCGTTCATTCTCGCGGAGAAGACGGTGGAGATCGCGCATCCGCATCTCGCGTCGCGGGTGAAGAAGCCCGTCACGCAGGGCGACGCGATGAACGTCTGGGTCGGCACGCCGCTCGCCGACGCGCAGAAGCAGATCATCCTCGGCACGCTCAAGCATTGCGGCGGCGACAAGCGGCGCGCGGCGAAGGCGCTCGGCGTGAGCCTCAAGACCTTGTATAACCGCCTCGGCGCGTACGAAAACGAAGATACCGAAGGCGGCGACGCGGCATCGGGCAGCGATAGCTGAATCGCCTGCCAGCTTTCATCGACATGACTTGAGAAGCGAGCGCGCACTGCCGCGCTCGCTTTTTTTGTCCGCGACGAAACGCGGATCGAGGCACATTTCGTGCGCTTGCAATTTCTTGCAATTTTCCCGAACCGGTAATTAGAAGCATGCTTCAAAATGCGCGAAGCCCGCGCACCGTGCCGACTTTGCGTTGCCGGGCGGCGACTTGAGAGCGAGACCTCAAGAAGATTCGAGCCCTCGAACCCCGATTGGCAAGCGTCGGGATACGGTAGACGAAGGAAAGCAACATGCAGATCAGGGTCCATCGGCGCAGCCCGCGCGCCGCCGCGCTCGCCGCGGTCATTTCAGGCGTCATCGCTTGCATGAGCCTCAGTGGATGCAACTCGCTCTATAGCGAAGGCGCGACAGCAGGCGCCGGTATCGCGGGCGCGGCGGTGGCGAACAGCGTCACCAGCAACGCCGCGGTGGCGACAGGCATCGGTCTGGGCGCGGTCGCCGCGGCTCGCGCGGGCGTGCAGTACACGCAGCGCGTCGCTCATACCAACACGCAGGATCAGATCGCGTCGGCCGCCGGCCCGCTCGCGGTCGGTGCGGTCGCGCCGTGGAAGGCGGTGCATTCGGTGCCGATCGAAGAAGACGAGAAAGGCCGCGTGACGGTGAGCCGCACGATCAGCAGCGGCGTGCTCGAGTGCAAGGAAATCGTGTTTTCCGTCGATCGCGACGCGACGAAGGACCGCGCGGCCGACAGCGCGTTCTACGTCGCGTCGGTGTGCCGTGACGGCGACAAGTGGAAGTGGGCCTCGGCCGAGCCCGCCACGCCGCGCTGGGGTTCGCTGCAATGACGCTGTCGCTCGACGTAACTCTGGCGCTGCGTCTCGGCATCGTCGCGGCGGGCGCGGCCGTATGCGTGACGATGAGCGGCTGCGCGTCGATCGGCGCCGCGGCCGGCGCGACGGCCGGCATCGCGACGGGCGCGTTCACGACGAATCCGGCCATCGGGCTGGGCGTAGGCATCGCCGTGCAGGCCGCCACCGACGAAGCCGTCAAGCGCGTCACCAAATCGCTGCATCAGGATCAGCAGGTCATGATCGCGGTGACGGCGGGCATCTCTCAGGTCGGCGAGACGAGGCCGTGGAAGGTCAAACACACCTTGCCGGTCGAGAACGGTCACGGCGAAGTGCGCGTGCTGCGCGAGTTCGGCAGCGCGCTCGCGACGTGCAAGGAATTCGCGTTCTCGGTCGTCGATGGCGACGATGCGAAAGCGCCCGCCGAATGGTTCGTCGCGACGGCTTGCCAGCAGCCGAGCGGATGGAAATGGGCGTCGGCGGAGCCTGCGGTCGAGCGGTGGGGGAATTTGCAGTAGTTTCCCGGCGAGCCTTTTGAAAAGCGCGGTCTCCTGACGGACACCGCGCTTTTTTCATGACTTCAGCCGTTGGCAATCGCTTCGAGCGCAACGCGGGCGAGGAACCCGCTGCGGGTCTCGTGGCGCGCTTCGACATAGCTGTCGATCTTGCGCAGCACGAAGCGCGGGAGGCTGATGTTGATACGCTCCGGGCGGGAATCGAGCTTGGAAAGGTCCACTTCGACGAAGGCCCAGATGGCCGTGGCGAAATCCGGATCAGCGATCAACTCCTCAATGCTTCGCGACGTGATCAAGACTTCCGCGCCGTCCTCGATGATCGTCTCGATGTGGAAAAAAATGGCCTCCTTCGCATTTTTGATCGCTTCGTCGATCGTATCTCCGGCTGAAAAAACGCCCGGCACGTTGGGCACGGTCACTCCGTAGCTGCTTTCAGGATCTTTATGAATGGCGAGGGCAAATTCCATTGTCCGGCTCCGTTACGACGAATACAGACGGTTGAGCAATCCGGCGCCTTTGAGGACCGATCTGGCCGTTCCGATCGCTACGTCTTTCTTTGGATGAACCACGGTTACGCGACCGATTTTGGTTCCATGTCTGAAGTGGTGATGACTGCCTCGCGTGCGCACGAGCTCCCAGCCGTCGTCCATCAGCATTCGAATCAAGCGCGATGAATCCATCTCGTCTCCGAATACTGCGTGTGTAGCTTTACACACGCAGCAGTGATCTTCAAGACGAAAACGTTACGATTCGACGCGCTGCATGAACATTCAGCCAATCGGCCAACGCCAACGAAAAAGCGCGGTCCCGTCACCGGCAACCGCGCTTTCGAATCAACCCGAACCCAACCCCTTCAAGCCTCCACATCCTCCAGACTCAGCATCTCCGTCTGGTCGTTATACGAGAAAATCTCCCCGTAACGTCCCCAGTCGATGACCGCATCGAGCGTCTCCTGCGCGGCCTTGTCGGAGAGAAAGTCCTCCAGTTCCTGCTCGAAGCGCACGCGCGGCGCACGATGTCCCGGCCGCTCGTTCAGCACCTTCTTGATCCGCGCGGCCAGCGGCACGTGCCGCAGCAGGTGCTCCGCGAACATCATCTTGCGCTCCTGCGTGCCGAACTCCGCGAACACGCGCGCTTGCGGCGTCAGGAAGATGTCGCCTTCGCGCACATCGGCGAAACCCAGGTGCTGCAGCACTTCCGCGATCGGAAAGAGATCGTCGACTTCGAGATGCAGCGTGCGCGCGATCTCAGGCATGTCCGCGCGGCCGTGATACGGTTCGGCCGCGAGCGTTTCGATGAGACCCGCCATCAGATTGGTCGAAACCGACGGCAGCCAGCTTCCCAGCTCGAGCCCCTTCTTCTTCGCTTCGTCCATCTGGCGCGCGGTCATTTTCGCGTAGATATCGTCGACGAGACGCCTGAACGCCGGGTCCAGACGATTGCGCGGATGCTTGAACGGCACCTTGATCTCGGCCATCACGCGACCGGGATTCGACGACAGCACCAGAATCCGGTCGCACATGAACACCGCTTCCTCGATGTTGTGCGTGACGATCAGCACCGACTTGATCGGCATGCGCCCTTGCGTCCAGAGATCGAGCAGATCGGTGCGCAGGTTTTCGGCGGTCAGCACATCGAGCGCGGAGAACGGCTCGTCCATGAGCAGAAGCGTCGGATCGACGACGAGCGCGCGCGCGAAACCCACGCGCTGGCGCATACCGCCCGACAGCTCGCGCGGATACGCGTTTTCGAAGCCGTCGAGACCGATCAGGTCGATCGCGGCCAGCGCGCGTTCACGGCGCTCGCGCGCGCCCACGCCCTGCGCTTCCAGACCGGCTTCCACGTTCTGAAGCACGGTCAGCCACGGAAACAGCGCGAAGGTCTGGAACACCATCGCGACGCCCTTCGCGGGTCCGCTCAAGGGCTTGTCCAGATAGGTCACTTCGCCGGCCGTCGGCTCGATCAGCCCGGCGATGATGCGCAACAGCGTCGACTTGCCCGAGCCCGAACGCCCGAGCAATCCGACGATCTCGCCTTCGCGAAGCGAGAGGTTGGCATCGTCGAGCACGAGCAATTCGCCCTGCGTCTTGTTGAAGCCGCGGCTGACGTTCGCCACGCGCAGGATTTCCGCGCCGAGTCGCGGCGGCGTGCCTTGCGGGCGCTGGAAGCCCTGCGCCGCCGACGTATTTTTCAGGTTCTGCATCGGAACTCGTCCTCAATCCAGCCGAAGCCTGGCTTCGGCGTAGGCGTATAGCGGGCGCCACAACAGTCGGTTGAACAGCGTGACGAACAGCGACATCACGGCGATGCCGAGAATGATTTTCGGGTAGTCGCCCGCGGCGGTCGTCTGGGCGATATAGGCGCCGAGGCCATGCGCGACGACCTCCGTCTTCCCCCACGACACGGCTTCCGCGACGATGCTGGCGTTCCACGCGCCGCCCGAGGCGGTGATCGCGCCGGTGATGTAGTAAGGGAAGATGCCCGGCAACATGCACTTCTTCCACCACTGCCAGCCGCGGATCTGAAAGTTGCTCGCGGCCTCGCGATAATCGTTCGGATAGGACGACGCGCCCGCGACCACGTTGAAGAGGATATACCACTGCGTGCCGAGCACGATGAGCGGCGACAGCCAGATATCCGGGTTCAGATGAAAGCGCACGATCACCACGACGAACACCGGAAACAGCAGGTTCGCCGGGAACGCGGCGAGGAACTGCGCGAGCGGCTGGATTTTCTCCGCGAGCGCCGGGCGCAGGCCGATCAACACGCCGATGGGCACCCACACCACCGATGCGAGCGCGATCAGCACCACCACGCGCAAGAGCGTGATGAAGCCGAGCACGAACACGTGGCCGACTTCGCCCCAGCTCACGCCGGTCGCGACGAACGACGCGACTTTCCACACGACGAACACCGTGATCAGCACCACGACCGTGCCCCACGCGATATCGCCCGCGCGCGTGGACGGCACTTTCGCGCGCAGCGGCAAGCCCACGTTTTCCAGCGCGCCCTGCAGCGACGGCAGCTTGATCGGCACGCGCGCGGCCTTCGCGAGAATCCAGCCCGCCGGCACGAGCAGACGGTGAATCAGGCGCGTGCGGCGGATCAGGTCGAGCAGCCACGAAGACGGCTCGTCGCCCGAACTCGTGTTCTCCATGCGGAACTTGTCGGCCCATGCGACGAGCGGGCGGAACATCAACTGGTCGTAGGCCAGGATGACGATGGTCATCGCGAGAATCACCCAGCCGATCGCGCTCAGGTTGCGCTCGCCGATGGCCGCGGCCAGATAGGCGCCCACGCCCGGCAGCACGATCGTGCGGTTGCCGACCGTGATCGCCTCGGAGGCGACGACAAAGAACCATCCGCCCGACATCGACATCATCATGTTCCAGATGAGGCCCGGCATCGAGAACGGCACTTCGAGCTTCCAGAAGCGCTGCCAGTTGGTGAGGTGAAAGCCGCGCGACACTTCATCCAGATCGCGCGGCACCGTGCGCAGCGACTGATAGAAGCTGAAGGTCATGTTCCACGCCTGGCTCGTGAAGATCGCGAAGATCGCCGCGCACTCGGCGCCGATCACGCGCCCCGGGAACATCGCGAGGAAGAACGTCACCGTAAACGAGATATAGCCCAGCACCGGCACCGACTGGAGGATGTCGAGGATCGGCACGAGCACGATCGACGCGCGCCTGCTCTTCGCCGCGAGCGTGCCGTAGACCAGCGTGAAGATGAGCGAGGCGACCATCGCCAGCAGCATGCGCAAGGTCGTGCGCAACGCGTATTCGGGAAGGTTCGCGGGGTCGAGCGAGATCGCCTGGGTCTGCAATGTCGAGATCGGCGCCAGCGTCTCGTGGAATCCGACGGCGGCGAGCGCGATGATGCAGATGATCATCGGGAACGCGACGAAATCCCAGCGGTTGGGCAGGATCCGCCAGGCCGACGCATTCGCCGTGCGATTCAGATTGAAACCAAATTCCATGCAAGGCCCTCCCCGTAAGGCTTTGTTCCGACCGCGCGTGCGCGGGATGTTGCTTGAGACGGCGAACGAACCGTCCGGCGGGCAAGTAGCCTTCGCCCGGAACGGCCTCATGCTCAACGCACGCGGCCGTCGATACGACGACACGTTCAGCACGAATGACGGCGCCGGGCAGCCGCCGCGTCAGACGTTTCCCCGCGCTGAACCGAGCGACACTACACCAACCCGTGTGACAGGCACAACCTTCATGCGGCCCGGCGCGCCATTCCTGCGATGTTTCTGTTGCTCTTCGGCACGGCATGGGCAAAATGAAGGGGCTGTCAGCGTCGAATGCGCCTTGCGCCCGCGTGCTTTCGCTTCCTTTCAGTCTGGCTGCGGCGCGCCCAGGTCGGATTGCCGGCGAACGGCGCTTTCGCGCGGCGCGCATCCGTTATGTTGGACGCACGTCGCACGCCTTCAGAAGGCACTTGATAGGCGGCGGAAAACATCGTCCAATCTTGGCTTATCACGAACAATAATTTGAGCGCCGATGCGATGCGAGACGCCCGATCCGAGCCGGAAAACCGCCTGAGCCACACTCGCCGCCCCGTTGCGAGCGAAAGCCGGAAAGCGGTTGACATGATGCGCTGCAATCCGCGCACCCGCCTAGCCCGCTTCGCGCAGACCGGACCGCTCGGGCGGCACGGCGCGTTCAGCCTGCGAACGGCGTGAACTTCCATTGCGCCCGAGATCGATGAACAAGCTCATCCTGCACCGTGTGATCGCGACGCTCGGCCTCGCGGCGCTGGCATTCGCGTGCTGGATTGCCGCCGGCTTGTTGTCGGACCGAATGGTACAACAGGAGATGACTTCGACGGTGCGCACCGAACGCCAGATGGCGGCGTCCATCGTCGACAACATGGCGCAGATCATCGCGAGCGATCTGGCGATGTCGCGCGCCATTCCCGCCACGCTCGCCCAGATGGACCTCACGCAGAGCGCGCTCGCGGAGTCGCGGAATTATGCCTCGAACGCGGCCGGGACGGAACTCGAACGCCGCAAGGACTGGACGGCGCGCCCCGCTCTCGCGAAGGTCAATCACTTCCTGCACGACGCGCAGGGCTTCTCCGGCCTCGACTCCATCTGGCTCGTCAACGAAAAGGGTTTCTGCATTGCATCGAGCAACGCGGGCGACGACGACAGCTTCATCGGCTACGACATGAGCGCTCGCGGTTACGTGGCGCGCGCGCTGCTCGGCGGCTTCGTCGAGATGTACGGCGTCGGGCGTCTGTCCGGCGAGCCAGGCATCTTCATCGCGGCGCCGGCTTACGAGGACGGCATCTTGGTCGGCGCGGTGATCGCGAAGGTGAGCATCGACCGGCTGCGGCACTGGGTCTCGCGCGCCGGCACCTTCGTGACCGACGAGAACGGCGTCGTCGTGATGGCGCACGACGGCAGGCTCGAATACGAAGCGATGCCCAATTCGCCCATCGCGCGCATGACCGAGCGCGAGCGCATCGAGCACTACCGGCGCGAGTCGTTTCCGGAGCTGCGCGTGGCGCATATCGGCGAGCAGATGCGCGCGTCCGAGCACTGGCTCGCGCCCGCGCTCGCGCAAACCTTCTACGCCGCGAACGGCAGCAACGTGCCCTCGCTCTACGACGAACGCACGGGGCTCAACTCGGGCCTTTCGGCGCATATCGTCCATCCGCTCACGAGCTGGCCGGAGATCAGCCGCAATCACAGCCGCGACCGCTTCCTCGTGTTTCTGACGATGCTCGGCGTCGTGACGCTCGCGATCGTGATCGCCACCTCGTACTCGCGCGAGCGGCGCCTGCACCGCGCGACGCGCGATCTCGCCGAGCAGTTGCAATCGGCCAATACGCTGCTTTCGGCCGAAGCGCGCCATGACGCGCTCACGGGCGCGCTCTCCCGGCGTTATTTCCTCGACACGCTGCGGCACGAAGTCGAGCTTGCGCGCTCGGTGGGCACGCCGCTTTCGGTCGCGATCGCCGATCTCGACCACTTCAAGCAGATCAACGATCGCTTCGGCCACGCGTCGGGCGACCGTGCGCTCGAACATTTCGTCGAAGTGTGCCGCGCGCAGCTTCGTCCGAGCGACGCGATCGGCCGGCTCGGCGGCGAGGAATTCGGCATTCTGCTGCCGCAAACCTCGCTCGCCGATGCGCAAGCCGTGCTCGAACGTCTGCGAAAGCGCTTCCATCACGAGCACTGCGCGCATCTGCCGGACGATGCGGTGCTGTCGGTGTCCATCGGCATCACGGAGCTCGCGCTCGACGATGCCCTCGAATGGATCCTCTCCCGCGCGGATCTCGCGCTCTACGAGGCGAAGTCCCGCGGGCGCGACCGCAGCGAAGTGCGCCCCGCCGATCCCGGCCCGTCCGCGCGGCACACAGAAGACACGCTCGCGGGCAAATGAGCGTCGTGGCATCGCACGGTCATGCGCATGTCGCGACGCGCACGCATCCCGCAGGTATCATCGATATTCGAAATCGAATGCCGCTGGCGTGAATCGGGAGGTTTGCATGAAGGGAAATCTGGTCATCGTGTGCCGGGATCAGGACGCAGAAACGTTCGACCACCTGCTCGCCGAGTACGGCTCGTTTCAGACGCGGCTTTCGTCGACGACGTGGTTCCTGAAGATCGATCTCGCGCCCGAAGTGATTCAGGATGAGATCCTATCGCGCCTCGGCAAATACACGACGCACTACATCTTCGAGGCGTCGACGGTGACGTACAACACGGTGGACAGCGAAGCGGCGTCGGCGCTCGAAACCCTGTTCGACTGACGGCCGCGCCGCTTCTGCCACCTGGCGCGCCGTTACGACACGCGCTCTTCGTGCTGCGGGCCGGCGCGGCGTTCTTCCACCGGCCGCGTGGCGATGTCGAACGGAAAGGTCATCGCGACCTGCAATCCGCCATCGGCACGATTGCCGATCTCGCACTCACCGCCCACGCGCCGCGCAAGCCGCTCGACGATGGCGAGTCCGAGCCCGCTATGTCCGCTGCCGCCGCGCGCCGGATCGAGCCGCACGAACGGCCGGCTAGCCTTGATGAGATCGTCCGGCGCAATGCCCTTGCCGTGATCGGACACCGACAACACCCAGCCCCTGGCTTCCCGCCGCGTCTCGATGACGACCGGCGGCGCGCCGTAGGCGTGCGCGTTGTCGAGCAGGTTCGACAAGAGCCGGTCGAGCGTGGCCGCCGGCAGCGCGAAAGCGGGTCCGGCCTCGAGTTTCAGGCGAATCGGCTGCGCGCCCGGCGATACCGCGCGATACGCCCGCGCGATCCGCTCGCACTGCTCGTCGACGGGAACGGGCTCGCTGCCGTCCGGGCGGTCGTGCGCGAACACGAGAAACTGATCGACGATATGCGCCATCGAATCGACGTCGCGCACGACGCCGTCGCGCATTTTCTCGTCGTCCATCATTTCGGCGCGCAGACGCAGGCGCGCGAGCGGCGTCTTCAGATCGTGCGCGACGCCCGCGAGCATCACGGCGCGGTCGCTTTCCGTCTGCGAGACCTCGCGGACCATCTGATTGAAACCGTGCGTCAACTGGCGCAATTCGCGCGGGCCGCGCTCGGGCACCGGCGGCGTCGGCTGGCCGCGCCCGAAGCGCCCGACCGCCTGCGCGAGCGAGCGCAGCGGATATTGCAACTGCCACGCGCCGAATAGCGCGGCAAGCACGGCCGTCGAGAAAATCAGCGCGAGCCACACGAGCATGCGGTCGCGCGAGCGCGGCGGGCGCAGCGGCTGCACCGGCACAACGACCCATCCCGTGTCCTTCACGCCATGCACCCACACGCTGGGCGGGCCGCCGGGCTCGCTCAGGCGCACGTCGGTGCCATCGGGCAGACGGTCCTTCAGGTCCTCGACGAAACGTTGCAGCGGCGGCGGCATGTTCTCGTCGGGCTGCCTGGGCACGTCGGGACTCGCGAGCGCGACCACGCGCACGCGCGGCGGCAAAGGCTGATCCGGCGTATTGGCGATGTGCTGACGAACCGCCTCGACGAGGAAAACGGCTTCCTCCACGGCAAAGCGCGTCTGCACGTTGTCCCGCTCGAAGCGGATGATCGCGAACCACGCGACATGCGAGAGCACCAGCATGCCGATGACGATGACGACCAGCCGGCCGAAAAGCGTGTCAATTGCCCGGCGCATTTTGCCCGCCGTCCGGCACGAACACGTAGCCGCGCCCCCGCACCGTCTGGATAAAGCGCGGCGCCGAAGGATCGGACTCGAGGATGCGGCGCAGACGCCACACCTGCACGTCGATGCCGCGGTCGGTGCCGTCGTATTCCGGGCCGTGCAGCAGTTCGAGCAGGCGCTCGCGCGTGAGCGTGCGCATCGGGTTGTTCACGAAGATCTTGAGCAGCGCGAATTCGCTGCCGGACAGCGTGAGCGGCTTGTCGTCCTGTTGCAGCGTGCGCGACTGGAAATCCAGCCGGAACCGGCCGAACGAATACGGCTCGCGCTGCTCCGGTGCGGCCGACGGAATCGTGCGGCGGCGGCGCAGCACGGCCTGCACGCGCGCGAGCAGTTCGCGCGGATTGAACGGCTTGCCGAGGTAATCGTCCGCGCCCAGTTCGAGGCCGACGATCCGGTCCACGTCGTCCGCGCGCGCGGTCAGCATGATGACCGGGATGTCGTCGCCGGATGCGCGCAACTGTTTGAGCGCGGTCAGCCCGTCGACGCCCGGCATCATCAGATCGAGCACGATGAGATCGGGCCGCTCGCGTTCGATGCGGCGTTCGAGTCCACCGGCGTCATGCAGCACCGACACCTCGATGCCCTGCCGGACCAGATAGTCGCGCAGAAGGTCGCGCAGTTCGGCGTCGTCGTCGACGACAAGTATTTGCGTAGTCATGGGATGGAGTTTAGCGCGTGAGTCGAACCTCGATTGATGACAGGCCTGCCATAAGGGTTACGGGGTGTTACGACGAAAGCGGGGCGTAAACCCGCGTAACAAGCCTGAACCAGCCCGTAACACGCGCCCCGCCGCGAACCCCTACGCTGTGTTTCACCGACAAGCGCAAGACCTCGACACACCAACCGACACGTCGATCAAGGCCTCGTGGCTTCGGCATCGAAAACAATCAAGGGAGTATCAAGATGGCCAAGCAATATCGCATCCTCACCGCCGCCGCTGCTGCAATCGCGCTGACGTTCGGCACGGCCTACGCGGCCACCAGCGACGCGCCGACTGCGCCGCCCCCCGGCGGCCCAGCCATGATGGGCGGCCACGGCGGCCCTGGCGGCCACCGCATGGAAATGCGCATGCAGAAGCAACTGGACGAACTGCACGGCCAGCTCAAGCTGAACGCGGATCAGGAAAAGCTGTGGCAGACCGCGCTCACGACGATGAAGCAGAATCATCAGGCCATGCGCGAAAGCCACAAGCAGATGCGCGATCAGTTCAAGTCGATGGAAAGCCAGCCGATCCTCGACCTGAACGCGATGCATGCGGCGCACCAGAAGATCGAGGCGCAGAACGCGCAACTGCGCGAGCAGACCACGACCGCGTGGCTGAACTTCTACAACGCGCTGAACGATCAGCAGAAGACGACCGTCAGCACCGCGCTCAAGAAGCACTTCGCGAAGATGCACGAGCACGAGCAGAAGATGCATGAGCGCTGGGGCAAGCGCGGCGGCCCGGACGGCGCGCCGGGTGCGGCGGCGGGCGCATCGGCCACCGCGAAGCCGTAAGCGGCGGGTGCGGCAAAACAAAAGCCGCGGAGCATGACGCTCCGCGGCTTTTTTTCATCGGCGAACCGGGACTTACGCGAGGTCGAACAACAGCACTTCGGCGTTATCGCCCTTTTCGAGCGTGACCTTCGACACATCCTCGAGCTTCGCGGCGTCGCCGGCGCCGAGCGCCTCGCCATTCACCGTCACCGCGCCGCGCGCCACGTGCACATATACGCGGCGGCCCGCCGGCACGTCGAAGTCGGCGCGTTCGTCGCCATTGAAGAAGCCCGCGAATATCCGTGTGTCCGCGCCGATCCTGACCGAGCCGTCCACACCTTCCGGCGACGCGATCACGCGCAGCCGGCCGCGCTTTTCGTCGTCCGCGAAGCGCTTTTCCTCGTAGCCCGGCGCTCCGCCCGGCGCATCCGGAATGATCCAGATCTGCAGGAAATGCGCGGTGTCCGTCGGTGAGCCGTTGAATTCGCTGTGACGCACGCCGGTGCCGGCGCTCATGCGCTGCACGTCGCCGGGACGGATCGTCGAGCCGTTGCCCATGCTGTCGCGGTGCGCGAGCGCGCCGTCGAGCACGTAACTCACGATTTCCATATCGCGATGGCCATGCGCGCCGAAACCCTGCCCGCCCGCGACGCGGTCTTCGTTGATCACGCGCAGCGCGCCGAAGTGCGTATGCTCCGGATCGTAGTAATCGGCAAAGGAGAAGCTGTGATACGAGTCGAGCCAGCCGTGGTTGGCGTGACCGCGTTCGTTGCTGCGGCGAATCTCGAACATGATGTTTGCTCCCGCCCAAGGCGTTGTTTTGCGATGGAGAGAATGTAAGGGCGGCGGAGCTTCGAAACAACGCGCCCGCCGGCACTACATCGTTCCACCCATGCATGTAATCGGACTCTTCCGGCTTCGCCTCCGCGCGCGCGTCGGCTTCGGGTAAAATACCGCGCTTTTCGGGGTGGCGGCGGACGCTGATCGGCCGAAGCGCCGGGGAATCCGGCAGTCGCGAGCCCGTCGCCGCGCAGCAATTGCGCGTTGGCAGGGTTAGCAGCAACGGCAGCCCGCAATTTTGACCACATAGAATACCGTCCGCTGGACGCAAAGCAGGAGCGTGCCGGAGAAGGACAGCCGAAACGCGCGGGAAGCGCGCCGCCGGCCGGGAAAAGAGATGATGACATTCGTATCGCGCGCCGCGCCCGTCGCACTCCATGCACGTTAGGCACCTCACTAAGGAATCACCATGTTGCAAGGCTACGGTCCGCTGATCCTCGCGGGCACCTGGCAGACCGTCAAGCTGGCGGTGCTGTCGCTCGTGTTCGCCTTTGTGATCGGCCTGATCGGCGCGGCGGCGAAGCTGTCGAAAAACCGCGTGGCGTCGGGATTCGGCACCGTCTACACGACGCTCATCCGCGGCGTGCCCGATCTCGTGCTGATGCTGCTGCTGTTCTACAGCATCCAGATCTGGCTGAACCTGTTCACGGACGCGATGGGCTGGGATCAGATCGACATCGATCCGTTTCTCGCCGGCATTCTGGTGCTCGGCTTCATCTACGGCGCCTACTTCACCGAAACCTTCCGCGGCGCGTTTCTCTCCGTGCCGCGCGGCCAGCTCGAAGCGGGCGCGGCTTACGGCATGACGCCGTGGCAGACCTTCTCGCGCATCATGTTTCCGCAGATGATGCGTTTCGCGCTGCCGGGCATCGGCAATAACTGGCAGGTCATGGTCAAGGCGACGGCGCTCGTGTCGATCATCGGTCTCGCGGATGTCGTCAAGGCTTCGCAGGATGCCGGCAAGGGCACGCTGCGCTTTTTCTTCTTCACGCTACTCGCGGGCGCGGTGTATCTCGCGATCACCACGATCTCGAATCTCGTGCTGATCTGGCTGGAGCGGCGCTATTCCATCGGCGTGCGCAAGGCCGACCTCTAATCGGTCCATTCAAGAGCGGCAGGGATCATGATCGAAATCATCCAGGAATACTGGAAGAACTACCTCTTCACCGACGGCTACCGCATCACCGGTCTCGCGATCACGATGTGGCTGCTCGTCATCTCCATCGGCTTGGGCTTTTGTCTTTCGGTGCCGCTCGCGGTCGCGCGGGTGTCGAAGAACAAGCTGCTGTCGCGCTCGGTGTGGCTCTATACCTACGTCTTTCGCGGCACGCCGCTCTACGTGCAGTTGCTGCTCTGCTACACGGGTCTCTACAGCCTGCAGGTAGTGCGCGACCACATGCTGCTCGCCGAGTTCTTCCGCAGCGGCATGAACTGCACGCTGCTCGCGTTCACGCTCAACACCTGCGCGTACACGACGGAGATTTTCGCGGGCGCGATCAAGGCGACGCCCTACGGCGAGATCGAAGCCGCGCGCGCGTACGGCATGTCGGGGTTCACGCTGTATCGACGGGTGATTCTGCCGTCCGCGTTGCGACGCGCGCTGCCGTATTACAGCAACGAAGTCATTCTGATGCTGCACGCGACCACCGTCGCATTCACCGCGACCGTGCCGGACATCCTCAAGATCGCGCGCGACGTCAATTCGGCGACGTATCAGTCGTTCGAGGCGTTCGGCATCGCCGCCCTGCTCTATCTCTGCATTTCGTTCGCGCTCGTGTGGCTGTTCCGCCGCGCCGAGTATCGCTGGCTCGCTTATTTGCGGCCGCAAGGCAAATAAGACCATCGAGTCAGCCAAGGACACTTCATGAATTCCCAGATGCACAAGCTTTTCGTCGACGATATTCACAAGCAGTACGGCAGCAACGAAGTCCTGAAGGGCGTTTCCCTCAAGGCGAAGGCCGGCGACGTGATCAGCATCATCGGCTCGTCCGGCTCGGGCAAGAGCACGATGCTGCGCTGTATCAACTTCCTGGAGCAGCCGAACCAGGGGCGCATCTTCGTCGACGGCACCGAAGTCCGCACGATGAAGGACAAGACCGGCGCGCTGAAGGCGGCGGACCAGAAACAACTGAGGCAAGTGCGCTCGAAGTTGTCGATGGTCTTCCAGCACTTCAACCTCTGGTCGCACATGAACGTGCTGGAGAATGTGACCGAAGCGCCCGTCAACGTGCTCGGGCTCTCGAAGAAGGAAGCCGAGGATCGCGCGCGCACGTATCTGGAGAAGGTCGGGCTCGCGCCGCGCGTGGAGAAGCAGTATCCGTCGCATTTGTCGGGCGGCCAGCAGCAGCGCGTTGCGATTGCACGCGCGCTCGCGATGCATCCCGATGTCATGCTCTTCGACGAACCGACTTCCGCACTCGACCCCGAACTCGTGGGCGAAGTGCTCAAGGTCATGCAGACGCTCGCCGAGGAAGGCCGCACGATGATCGTCGTGACGCACGAGATGGCGTTCGCGCGCAACGTGTCGAATCATGTCGTGTTTCTGCATCAGGGGCGCATCGAGGAGGAAGGTCATCCCGATGCGGTGTTCGGCAATACGAAGAGCGAGCGCCTGAAACAGTTCCTGTCGGGCAGCCTCAAGTAGCACCCGGCGAAGGCCGGCTTCGATAACCTTCCACTCCAGAAAAGGCGCCCAAGAGGCGCTTTTTTTGCGTCCGGGCGCAGTTGTATCAACCTCTTTCGCGCCCTGCTCCGACCTAGCGCCACGACGCGCTCGCGTCAATAGGCGACAAACCTGACTCTGAAACTTACATCACCCTAAAGCCCTGATGGCATAAGGCTTTGCGGGGTGTTTCCCATGGTGTGGGTAGTGGGTCTATCACATGGGCATTGCATTTTTGACACACACAGTCGCCTAACGTCAAATTTCTTTGGCGCTTATACCGTATTTTGTTAAATTGGTAACCAAAGTACCAAAACGAAGTACCCAAAAAGTAGTTTTACTTCAAAAGTCCAAAAGAAACTGAGGAACGACACCGATCGACGGGTCGGCGTCAGGTTCGCGCCCACGACGCACGAATCGCCTAGCACCACAGCCCGCGTGTCCTTCCTCTGAAAACAATTTTCGGTTGGGTGCGCTCGCATCGAACCACACAGCAGCACTTGGGTTCTATTTCTTGACAGGGTTGGAGGAGATGATGAAGAAAGCTTTGCTCGCGTCGGCAGCACTGCTGACGTTCAGCGCGGTCGCGCACGCTCAGAGCAGCGTGACGCTGTATGGCCGCCTGGACGCGGGGCTCGAATATATGAACGGTGTGCCGACCGGTCCGGCCGGCGCGCCTGCCACCGGCTCGTCGCACCGCTTCAAGGCGGAAAGCGGTGACTGGGGCACGAGCTTGTGGGGTTTGAAGGGCGTCGAAGATCTGGGCGGCGGCTACCGCGCCGTGTTCCAGTTGGAAGGCAGCTTCAACACCATGACGGGTCAAGGCCCGGGCGGCGGCGGTCTCTTTAATCGCTGGGCGACGGTTGGTATCGCGAACAACCAGTTCGGTACCCTGTTGCTGGGTCGTGAGCTCTTCATCTCCAACGGCGTGTGGGACTTCGATCCGTTCGGCCAGTCGAACTGGTCGTCGGCATCGCTGGTGCGTGGCCGCAACTGGCCGCAATCGAGCAACAACATTTCGTACCAGTCGCCGAAGTTCGCGGGCCTCGACTTCTACGGTCAGTACTCGCTCTCCAACGCGACGAACTGGAACGGTAACGGCACGACGCCGCAAGGCCGTGAAGCGGGCGCGTATATCACCTACACGACGCCGCTCTTCCAGATCCGCGGTATGTACGACGAAATCCGCAACCCGGCGAACGGTACGCTGGGCGGCGTGTACAACCCGATCGACGGCGGCTCGGGCGGCAACGGCGCGTACGCGTATTCGCGTGAATACACGGCGATGTTCAACGTGTTCCTCGGCCAGTTCAAGGTTCAGGGCGCTTACCAGGCGATCCGCAGCTCGGGCATGACGGGTCAGTTGCCCGGCCAGCCGACCGCGCTCGATCACGAATGGGGCGGCGTGACGTGGCAAGCGACGCCGGCGGCAGCGCTGATCGCCGCGGTCTACCACGTGAACGGCAACAACGGCGCGGGCAACGCGACCATCTACACGGTCGGCGGCTCGTACAACCTGTCCAAGCGCACCCTGCTCGATCTGCAGGTTGCGACGGTGCAGAACAGCAAGACCGCGAACTACGGCCTGAACGCCAACAACTACGGTTCGGCCGCTTCGACGGACAACCCGTTCCCCGGCCACAGCCAGACGGGCGTGTACGCAGGTATCCAGCACTCGTTCTAATCGGCGAGTCTGACCAAAGAGTCTTTTTTAGAAGGTTTTCACGCTGCTGCGAGAGGCGCGTATCGGTGCGGTGCCCGAAAGGGTATCGCACCGTTTTTTATTTGGGCGCGCGCTTGGCCGGGTACGCCATGCTTAGCATGACGAACATCGATCCGGAGGCTTTTCGGTTCACGCACGACATTTGTCGAATCGACAATCTAAACGACAAAACCGCGCGTCATAACATGTAGTTCTGCTTCAAAATCCCCGAAAAAATGAGGAATGCCTCCGATCATCGCGTCGTCGCGATGCTTCGTCGTGCGCACGTTCACGCGCGTCTTTCCTCGATAACCACGTTCGGCCCAATGCGCCCGCATCAGGCCAGACAGCAGCCATCGGTTGGTTTTGCTCGCTGCGGCGGCACTGCCCGTGGGGCATCAAAGGGAAGCGGGGATCTGGGCGGCGGTCGGTATCGCGAACAATCAGTTCGGCACCGTGTTGCTGGGCCGCGAGCTCTTCATCGCGAACGGCGTGTGGGACGTTTCCGAGCGAGCTATCGTCGCCGGGCCGCAAACAGAAAGGCCGCCGATGTCGACATCGGCGGCCTTTTGCGTTGACGCGATGAAATGGCTAGTCCCGCGCCATCCCCGACGCGCCGTGGCTCAGCCAGTCGAGCACGGCGGCGGCGTCATCGTCACCCGACTGACGCGCCTTCGCGACCGTCTCGCTGATCTTCGCGCCCGGCTTCGGCGCGGCCCGGCGAATCGCCACGCCAACCGCGAGAATGTCGATGATCACGAGATGCAGGATGCGCGAGATCATCGAAAGCTGCGACTCGCGGATTTCGATGTGATCCGTCTCCAGCGCCACCGTCGCGCGCTTGGCGAGCGGCGTGTTGCTCGACGTGATCGCGATGACCGTCGCGCCCTGCTGCATCGCCACTTCGAGCACGCGCAAAAGCTCCGGCGCCCTGCCCGACTTCGACACGGCCACGATCACGTCGCCCTTGCCGAGCAGCGCCGCCGACGCCGCCTGCATATACAGATCGCCGTAGGCAATGGTCGGAATGCCGAAGCGGAAGAACTTGTAGTGCGCGTCCTGCGCAACGATGTTCGAATTCCCGAGCCCGTAGAACTCGATGCGCCGCGCGCCGTTGAGGATATCGATCGCCCGCTCGACGTTCTCGAAGTTCAGATGCTCGCGCAACTGAAGGATCGCGGAGACGGTGTTGTCCAGCACCTTCGCGCCGAAATCGGTGGCCGTGTCGCCGAGATGCACCTGGCTGTGGCTCACCGGAATCGTGCCGGTCAGGCCGGTCGCGAGCTTCAGCTTGAAGTCGGACAGACCCTGGCAGCCGAGCGAGCGGCAAAAGCGGATCACGGTCGGCTGGCTCACGTCGGCCTTGCGCGCGATGTCGATGATCGGATCGTTGATGATCGAGCGCGGATGATTGAGCGCGAGATCGGCGACGCGCCGCTCGGCGGGCGTCAGCGCATCGCGCATCTGGCGAATCCGCTCGAACACCGCCGACGAACCGCTGTTCGCGCGATTCGACAACTGCTCGGAGAGAATCGCGGACACGCCGAGAAACGCCGGATATTCCGCCGTGATGATGTACGTGGGA
Source organism: Caballeronia jiangsuensis (assembly GCA_000648925.1). Taxonomy (GTDB): domain Bacteria; phylum Pseudomonadota; class Gammaproteobacteria; order Burkholderiales; family Burkholderiaceae; genus Caballeronia; species Caballeronia jiangsuensis. The sequence continues at coordinate 8,302 of JFHF01000035.1, read as the reverse complement.
ATGCCCGACAAATACTGCTGAAAGCGCCCTTTCGCCTCGAAACGCTCGCGAAACGGCGACTTGTGGAACAGCTCGCCCAGCTTGAGCACGATGCCACCGCCGATATAGATGCCGCCCAGCGCGCCCAGCGTCACCGCGATGTTGCCCGCGAACGTGCCGAGGATCGCGCAGAAGCAATTCACGACTTCGAGCGCGAGCGCTTCGCCTTGCAGCGCGCGATTCGTGACGTCGGCGGCGTTGAAGTCGTCGGCGACCGTCACGTTGTCGCGCTCGGCGAGCGCCCGATAGATCAGCTCCAGCCCCTGCCCCGCGCACACGCGCTCGAACGACACGTGCGGAAACTTGCGGCGCGCATAACGGGTCACGAGGTCTTCGCGCTCGTCGAAGGGCGAGAACGTGGCGTGGCCGCCTTCGCTGCCGAGCGCGATCCAGCGGTCGTCCGCCGGAATCAGACCCGACACGCCCAGTCCCGTGCCCGGTCCGAGCAGGCCGATCACGCTGTTCTGTCGGCGCGAGCCGCCGCCCACCTGCTCGCGCTGCGTGTCGGTCAGGCCGGGCAGCGCCATCGCGAGCGCGGTGAAGTCGTTCACGACGAGCAATGTGTCGAAGCCGAGCGCGCGGCGCGTCGCCTCGATCGAGAAGCTCCAGTCGTGATTGGTCATCTTCACGTGATCGCCGTCGACCGGATTGGCGATCGCGATCGCCGCATGATTGACGCGTCCGACCTTCGTGTCCTTCAGATACTGCTGCATCACCTCCGCGATGCCGGGGTAATCGGCCCCCGGATACACGCGGATCTGCCCGATTTCGCCAGGCGCGGTCTCCAGCGCGAAGCGCGCGTTCGTGCCGCCGATGTCGGCGAGAAGCCGCGGTCCGTCGGCGTGCTGAGCCGCTGCCTTATGCACACCAGTAGACATCGAGCTTCACTCCTTCAGCGTGGGCCAGCGTCGAGATGGCGTTCTTTTGCGGGGCGGCGAGCGCCGCGTTCAGTACGTCGAGTTTCTTCTGGCCGGCGATGAAGAGATACACCTGTCCGATCTGCTTCAGCGCCGACATCGACAGGCTCACGCGCGCGTGCGGCGCCGCGCCCGGATGCACGGCGATAAAGCGCTCGGGCGTCGAGATCGCGGCATCCCATTCGGGCGCGTCGGCGAAGATCGAGGCGGTATGGCCGTCCTCGCCCATGCCGAGCACGGCGACATCCGGAAGACGGCGGCGCGGATCGGCGTTCAGTTCGGCGATGTGCGTTTCGAGCGGCTTGCCGGTATCGACGAGCGGCAGGAAGTACGCCGATGCGCCCGCGTTCTGCAGGAGCGTGTCGCGCACGAGCTGTGCGTTGCTCGCGGAATCGGTCTCGGGCACCCAGCGGTCATCGACGAGCGTCACGTCGATGTGCGCCCAGTCGAGCGGCTCGCGCGAGAGCGTCTGCAAGAACGGCTTCGGGCTCGTGCCGCCCGATACCGCGAGCGTGGCATGAGCGGTTTGCCCCGTGGCGCCGGCCGATGCCGCGCCTCGCGCCGCGAGGGACGCCTTGAGCGCGTCGCTCACGGCTTTCGCCAGCGCGTCCGAGTGGGCGCGCGGATCGTCGAAAGTGCGAAGCTCGATCATTGCTCCTCCTGCTTGTTCTGGTTTATCGATCCGCTTTGCTGCCCGCGCCGTCGCAAAGACGGGCGAAGCGGTCTCTTGTATTCCCCATGTTCGCCGCGCACCTCTTCGGGGCCGCGTCGGCGTCACGCCATCAGTTTTCTTCTTCGAGCCAGCACGTGCCCGCCTGAGCGAGCATCGCGCTCGACGCCGCCGGCCCCCACGTGCCCGCCGCGTAAGGCTTCGGCTTGTTGGTGCCCGAAGCCCACGCGTTCAGGATCGGCTCGACCCAGCGCCACGCCGCTTCCTGCTCGTCGCGCCGCACGAAAAGCGCGAGGCGGCCGTGAATCACGTCCAGCAGCAGGCGCTGATACGCCTCCATCTGTCCTTCCTTGAAGAACTGATCGAACGCGAGATCCAGATGCACGCTCGCGAGATTCATGCCTTCGCCGGGCTGCTTCGCGAGGCAATACAGACGGATGGACTCATTGGGCTGCAACCGGATCACGAGACGGTTCGAGCCCGCGCGCAATGCGTTCGCGCCGAGCGCCGAATGCGGCACCGCGCGGAAGTTCACGACGATCTCCGCGACACGGTCCGCAAGCCGCTTGCCCGTGCGCAGGAAGAACGGCACGCCCGCCCAGCGCCAGTTCTCGATCTCCACCTTCAGCGCGACGAAGGTTTCCGTCGTGCTGTCGGGACGCACGCCCGGTTCCGTTGCGTACGCCGGCACCGCCGTGCCCCGGACGACACCCGCATGATATTGCCCGCGCACCGCGACGCGGCTGATGTCGCGCTCGTCGATGGGCTTGAGCGCCCGCAGCACGCGCAGTTTCTCGTCGCGCACGGAGTCGGAATCCATCGAGTGCGGCGGCTCCATCGTCACGATGGAGAGCAGTTGCAGCAAATGGTTCTGCACCATGTCGCGCAGCGCGCCCGTATTGTCGTAGAAGTCGCCGCGCGCTTCCACGCCCAGTTCTTCCGCGATCGTGATCTGGATGCTCTCGACCCATTCGCGGCGCCACAGCGGCTCGAACAGCGCGTTGCCGAAGCGCAGCGCGAGCAGGTTCTGCACCGGCTCCTTGCCGAGATAGTGATCGATCCGGTAGATCTGCTCTTCCTGAAAGATCTCGCCGACAGCGTCGTTGATCGCGTTCGACGATTTCAGATCGTAGCCGAGCGGCTTTTCGAGCACGATGCGCGAATTCTGGTTCAAGCCGACAGCGGCGAGCGCGCGGCAGATCGGCACGAAGAGCTTCGGGCCGGTCGCGAGATAGAAGACGCGCGTGCCATCGAACTTTGCGAGCACGTCGCGCAGCAAGACGAAATCTTCCGCACGTCCGAGGTCGAGCCCGACGTACTCGAAGCGATCGACGAAGCTGCGCCATACGGCGTCGTCGAGACCGTCCTTCGATACGTGCGGCTTCACGTGACTCTCGACCCACGCGCGATATTCGGCTTGCTCCATGGCTTCGCGCGCGACCGAAACGATCCTGCCCGCCGGATTGAGCATGCCCGCGCGATGCGCCTCGAAGAGCGCGGGAAGAATCTTGCGCATGGAGAGATCGCCGGTGCCGCCGAAGAGTACGAAGATGAAGTTCGAGTCGCTTTGCATGAGTCTGAACGAGGGTTCCAGAACTGGATGTGAGTCGAATCGGGGCGTGCCGCCCAATGAGACCACGAATGTCGCCGTAGTCCGATAAAATTTTTTTTGACACTGAATTGTAGTTTAACTACAATCCAAATCAAGAGGAAATGTCATCGACGGAAAATAAGACATGTCAATCAGTCAAATCTGGTGACAGCTTTTTCCGGCCAGACGTTCTGTGCGCATGTTAACGGAGCCTGCGGTTCGCCGCTTTTCGCAGAAAAGCGTCCCTTGCGGCTCTTGTGCGCCCGGCCTCGCGCCTCGCCGTCGAGCAGGTCCTTCGGGGCAAGTTTGAACGGCCCGGCAAAAATCAAAAGAGGAGACAGCCGTTGCGATTGAACCCACTCATCTCTTGAGAGCCGTGCGGCCGTAAATCGGTCTGCCGGCCCGGCACGCTGCGTTCGTGGTGACCCGCGCTGCCGCTTCCCCGCCGACATCGCCGATTTCCGGCCATCCAGTTTTGCCGTTTTTTTGACAACGCTTCTTACCCATGCTTCTGGCGGCATCGGGAGCCAATCGTTTCTTGTTCTGGTGTCTGGAGGAGATAAACAATGAAAGTCCGTAAGCTCATGGGCGCGCTGTGCGCCGCAGGTCTTCTGTGCGGCGCGACGGCGTCGGCGGTGCAGGCTGCCGAGGCTGTTTCCGTGCTGCACTGGTGGACGTCCGGCGGCGAATCCAAGGCTGTCGGCGTGCTGAAGGACGACATGACGAAGCAGGGTTACACCTGGAAGGACTTCGCTGTCGCGGGCGGCGCGGGCGCGGCCGCGATGACCGCACTGAAGACGCAGGTGATCTCGGGCAACGCGCCGTCGGCGGCGCAGATCAAGGGTCCGCTGATCCAGGAATGGGCCGAGCAGGGCGTGCTCGTGCCGATCGATTCCGTCGCGGGCGACTGGAAGAAGAACCTGCCGCCTGAGATCGACAAGATCATCCACGCGGACGGCCATTACGTCGCGGCGCCCTTCTCCGTGCACCGCGTGAACTGGCTGTACATCAACAAGGCCGCGCTGGACAAGGCCGGCGGCAAGGTGCCGACCAACTGGAACGAGTTCTTCCAGGTCGCGGACAAGATGAAGGCCGCGGGCATCATGCCGATCGCGATGGGCGGTCAGCCGTGGCAGGACCTGACGCTGTGGGAAGACGTCGTGCTGTCGCAGGGCGCCGACTTCTACAAGAAGGCGATCGTCGATCTCGACCAGAAGACGCTGACCTCGGACAAGATGGTTCAGGTGTTCGACACGGTTCGCAAGATTCAGGGCTACTTCGACAGCGGCCGCACGGGCCGTGACTGGAACCTCGCGACGGCCATGGTCATCAACGGCAAGGCCGGCATGCAGTTCATGGGCGACTGGGCGAAGGGCGAATTCGCCGGCGCGAACAAGAAGGCGGGCACGGACTACATCTGCGCGCCGGTGCCGGGCACGGACAAGGCCTACACGTTCAACGTCGACTCGTTCGTGTTCTTCCAGCAGAAGGGCCAGAAGGCCGCGACGCCGGGCCAGCTCGCGCTCGCGAAGACCATCATGACGCCGGAGTTCCAGGAGCAGTTCAGCCTGAACAAGGGATCGATCCCGGTCCGTCTCGGCGTGCCGATGGACAAGTTCGACGACTGCGCGAAGAAGTCCTACTCTGATGAACAGACGGCGATCAAATCGGGCGGCTATGTTCCGTCGCTCGCGCACGGCATGGCTCAGGGCGATGCAGTCGCCGGCGCCATGACCGACGTCGTGACGAAGTTCATGAATTCGTCGCAGGATTCGAAGAGCGCGGTTGCCGCGCTCGCGAACGCCGCCAAGACGAAGTAAGGCAGCAGTTTCCGCCCGGCGCGTGTGCCCATGCATGCGCCGGGCGGCGCAAGACGCAGCAGGACTGCATCTGTAACGTCGCATCTTTCAGCGCCAGCAGGCATTCGCCACAGAAGCGCCTTTCAGTGCACCTAAACGCACCTCAACGCACCCAAGCGCCGGCGCATCTTCCAGGAGTCGAGTCGTGACTGCCTCCATCACCGCGGACAAGAAGCCGCAAAATCCGCCCCGTCGCGTCTCACCGACGGCGGCGCTCGCCGATCGCCTGATTCCGAAGCTGGTGCTCGCTCCCAGCGTCGTGATCGCGCTCGTTTTCGTCTACGGCTTCATCGCCATCACCGGGTATCTGTCACTCTCCGAATCGCGGCTCATGCCGCGCTACGATTTCGCGGGCTTGGACCGCTATCGACAGCTTTTCGCCAACGACGTCTGGTGGACTTCCGCCGCCAATCTCGGCTGGTTCGGCATTCCTTTCATTGCGATTTGCGTGTTCCTCGGCCTGTTCCTTGCGATCCTTCTCGACCAGAAGATCCGCAACGAAGGCGCATTGCGCGCGATCTTCCTCTACCCGATGGCGCTCTCGTTCATCGTGACGGGCACCGCCTGGCAGTGGATCCTGAATCCCGGCCTCGGTCTGGAGAAAGTGTTCCACGACTGGGGCTGGACGAGCTTCTCGTTCAACTGGCTGGGCGACCCGGACAAGGCGATTTTTTGCGTCGTGATCGCGGCCGTGTGGCAATCGACAGGCTTCGTGATGGCGCTCTTCCTCGCCGGCCTGCGCGGCGTCGACAGCGAAATCTTCAAGGCAGCGCAGATGGACGGCGCGGGATTGCCGACCATCTACCGCAAGATCGTGATTCCGAGCATGCGGCCGGTGTTCTTCTCCGTGCTGCTGATTCTCTGCCACATCACGATCAAGACCTTCGACCTCGTCGTCGCGTTGACGGCGGGCGGGCCGGGCACGTCGTCGTCGCTGCCGGCGATCTTCATGTACACGTTCTCGTTCAACCGTGGTCAGCTCGGCGTGGGCGCCGCGTCGTCGATGATGATGCTCGCCACGGTCGTCGCGGTGCTCGTGCCGCTCATGTATCTCGAATCGAGGAGCACTCGCAATGCAGCCTAAGATGACCCTGAGCCGCGCCGTCATCTACGCGGTGCTCATACTTTTCGCGCTCTACTTCCTGTTCCCGATCTACGTGATGCTGTCGACGTCCTTCAAGGATCTCGACCAGCTTCGCACGGGCAACCTGCTCACGCCGCCCACGCACTTCACCTTCGATCCGTGGATCAAGGCGTGGTCGGGCGCGTGTACCGGCGTGCGTTGCGACGGCATGGAGCCGTTCTTCATGAACTCCGTGCGCATGGTGATTCCGGCCGTGCTGATCTCGTCGTTCATCGGCGCGTTCAATGGCTATGTGCTCACGCACTGGCGCTTTCGCGGCGCGGACGGCCTGTTCACGATGCTGCTCGTCGGCTGCTTCATCCCCTTCCAGGCGATTCTTCTTCCGATGGCGCGCCTGCAGGGTTTTCTCGGCCTGTCGAACACGACGACCGGCCTCGTGCTGGTTCACGTGATCTACGGCATCGCCTTCACGACGATGTTCTTCCGCAACTTCTACGTGAGCATTCCTGCCGAGCTCGTGAAGGCGGCGCGCATCGACGGCGCGGGCTTCTTCACGATCTTCACGAAGATCCTGCTGCCGGTGTCGCTGCCGATCTTCATGGTGTGCCTGATCTGGCAATTCACGCAGATCTGGAACGACTTCCTGTTCGGTATCGTGTTTTCGGGCGTGGATTCCATGCCGATCACGGTCGCGCTGAACAACCTCGTGAACACGTCGACGGGCGTGAAGGAATACAACGTCGACATGGCGGGCGCGATCATCGCCGCATTGCCGACGATTCTCGTCTACATGATCGCGGGACGTTATTTCGTGCGCGGGCTGACGGCCGGCGCGGTGAAGGGTTAATCGACTTCGTTCGATAGAGATATAGAGGATTCACATGGCAAGCCTTTCCATCCGTGACGTGTACAAGACCTACCCGAACGGGGTGCCGGTTCTCAAGGGCGTCAACATCGACATCGAGGACGGTCAGTTCCTGATCCTCGTCGGCGGCTCGGGCTGCGGCAAATCGACCTTGCTCAACATGATTGCGGGTCTCGAGACCGTGACGCGCGGCGACATCATGATCGACGGCAAGACGGTCAACAATCTCTCGCCGAAGGATCGGGACATCGCGATGGTGTTCCAGTCCTACGCGCTCTACCCTTCGATGAGCGTGCGCGACAACATCTCGTTCGGCCTGAACATCCGCAAGGTGCCGAAGGACGAGCAGAAGAAGATCGTCGATCGCGTCTCGGAGACGCTGCAGATCGGCCATCTGCTCGATCGCAAGCCGGGGCAGTTGTCTGGCGGTCAGCGCCAGCGCGTCGCGATGGGCCGAGCGCTCGCGCGCGACCCCGTGATGTTCCTGTTCGACGAGCCGCTTTCGAACCTCGATGCGAAGCTGCGTATCGAGATGCGCTCCGAGATCAAGCTGCTGCATCAGCGCCTCGGCACGACGATCGTCTACGTGACGCACGACCAGATCGAAGCGATGACGCTCGGCGACCGCATCGCGGTGATGAAGGACGGCATCGTGCAGCAGTTCGGCGCGCCGCAGGAAATCTACGACTCGCCATCCAACTTGTTCGTCGCGGGCTTCATCGGCGCGCCGCCGATGAATTTCATCGCCGGCAAGCTCGTCGAATCGGGCTCGGGCGTCGGCTTGCAGCTCGATACGGGCGTCGCGCAAAAGGTGTTGAATCTGCCGTTCGACGCGGGCCGCCTGCGTGGCAAGGTCGGTCAGGACGTGATCCTCGGTCTGCGCCCCGAGCGCATCACCGATTCGCGCAGCGCGCACGATGTGTCGGATGCGAGCCTGCAACCGGTCGATGTGCGCGTCGATGTGATCGAGCCGACCGGACCGGACACGCTCGTGTTCGCGCAGGTGAATGGGAAGCGCATCGTTTCGCGTGTGCATCCGGCGTCGAATCCGCAGCCGACGTCGAACATGACGTTGCTGTTCGATGTGTCGAAGGCTGTGTTGTTCGATCCGCAGACGGAAGAGCGGCTGGCTTGAGGTTGTTGTCGATTGATGAGACGCCCCGGTTAGCCGTGGCGTTTTTTTTTGGGGAGTTGGATTGATTTGGATCGGCTGGGCTTTCGTCGGATCCCGTTATCGTGTCGGTCTTTTAGCACTGCCCCTGTGCGGGGCGGCAGTG
>JFHF01000034.1 GCA_000648925.1 Caballeronia jiangsuensis | reverse complement strand
TGCTGCAAAGAAAGTAACCAAAGAAACAGCTATCCCCAGCCTAAGCACTTCACGCCGGCCGCGGCACAGACGATTGGCTGAATGGCCCGGCACTAGAGAGTGCCCTCACAAGCAGACAAGGGCTTGGACCGCGCACGGTCTGACACATCGCACCACTCGCCTCGCTGGTTCAGCACCAAATAGCTCCGGCCCGCTTCGCGGCCGACGGGTCAATCGGGTCCGTGCGTGCTTTCGTGCTGACACCGCCATCTCAATGCACTGCACGTGTCTTCCGTTGGTTCCCCTCGCATACCCGACGGCAGCGCGTAGCGCTGTGCCGGATGTATGATTGCTGAACCCACGGATTCAGGAAACTAGCTAACCAGATCGTGCGCGATCCAAGCCCGGTAAGTCTTGTGAGGGCGACACTTAGGCGAGTGCCACTGGCGGCTGGCAAGCGTGGCCAAACTGCGTGTGACTGCGGGCTTAAGCGAGCTGCTTTCTTTGGTTACTTTCTTTGCAGCAGCAAAGAAAGTGACCCCCGCCCCGGGGAGGGGCAGTGCCAACAGACCGACACGAAACAGGATTCCACGACCCAAGCGCAAAGAGGACAAACAAGCAAACCCAAACCGCCGAGCGAAAGCGAAAAAAAAACCAATGCCCAACGCCAACACCGACCTGATCGAACGCTTCTACAAAGCGTTCCAGAACCGCGATGCCGAAGCGATGTCCGCCTGCTACGCCCCCGACATCCAGTTCCAAGACCCCGCCTTCGGCGTGCTGCGCGGCAGGGAAGCCGGCGACATGTGGCGCATGCTGCTCGGCCGCGCCGCCGACTTCACGCTCACCTACGACAACATCGCATCGACAGGTCAGACGGCGAGCGCGAAAGCCATCGCGCGCTACACGTACTCAGCGACGGGCCACAGCGTCGTCAACGAAATCGACTCGCGCTTCGCGATCCGCGACGGCTTCATCGTCGAACAAACCGATGTCTTCGATCTCTGGCGCTGGAGCCGTCAGGCGCTCGGCGTAAGCGGCTGGCTATTCGGCTGGACGCCGCAGATGCAGCGCGCGATCCAGGGGAAGGCGCGCAAGGCGCTCAGGGACTATCGTCAAAAGGCATCGACGTCATGACCCGGATCGACCGCCCTGACGCAAGCAATCTCGAAGACGAATGGCTCGAAGCCGATGCGAACGGCGGCTTTGCATCCGGCACCGTCGGCACGATGCGCACGCGGCGCTATCACGCGCTGCTGCTCGCCGCGACGCAGCCGCCCGCAGGCCGCGTCGTGCTCGTCAACGGCATCGAAGCATGGCTCGAACTGGACGGCAAACGCTTCCCGTTGACGATGCAACGCTACGCGCCCGATGTGCTCTATCCCGACACATCCGCGAGCCTGTCGTCCTTCGACACCGAACCCTGGCCGACATGGCGATATACGATCGGCGCTAACACGGTCATCGTCGCGGAAGTGTTCGTCGCGAAGGAGAGCCGCGAGACCGTGCTGCGCTGGCGTCTCGAAGGCGCGTCGATAGCGGCGAAACTCGAAGTGCGTCCGCTTCTTTCCGGCCGCGATTATCACGCGCTGCATCACGAGAATCCGGCGTTTTCATTCGATGCCACGCTCGAAGGCGAGCGCGTGCAATGGCAACCGTATGGCGATCTGCCCGCGATCTGCGCAACGTCGAACGGGGCTTACGAGCACGCGCCCGACTGGTATCGCAATTTCTGCTATGTGCGCGAGCGCGAACGCGGGCTCGATTTCACCGAAGACCTCGCCACGCCCGGCGTGTTCACCTTCTCCTTCGATTTCACGCGCAGCGAAGCCGTGATGATCCTGCACGCACACGTGGGCCACGACAAGCCGTTCGAAGACAGCGCGCTCGCGCACGCATCGCGTCTGGCGTCGCGGGAGACGGCGCGCCGGGCGGCGTTCGGCTCGCGGCTCGCACGCTCGGCCGATGCGTATGTCGTGAATCGCAACGTCGGGCGCACGATCATCGCGGGCTTTCCATGGTTCACCGACTGGGGCCGCGACACCTTCATCTCGATGCGCGGCCTCCTGCTCGCATCCGGCCGGCATCAGGAAGCGGAATCGATCCTGCTCGAATGGGCCGATACGATCTCCGAAGGCATGGTGCCGAACCGCTTCCCGGACAGCGGCGGTCTGCCGGAGTACAACTCGGTCGATGCATCGCTGTGGTTCGTCGTCGCCGTGCACGACTTTCTGGCGACCGGCTTCGCCCACGCCGCCACGACGAGCCGCCTGCAGAGCGCCGCCGATGCGATCCTTGAAGGCTATTCGTCCGGCACGCGCTTCAACATCGCCGCCGATACCGACGGCCTGCTGCGCGCGGGCACGCCCGGCGTGCAACTCACGTGGATGGACGCGAAGGCGGGCGACTGGGTCGTGACGCCGCGCATCGGCAAGCCGGTCGAGGTGCAGGCGCTGTGGATCAACGCGCTCTCGATCGCCAGCGCGTGGAATCCGCACTGGCAGGCGCTGCGCGATCAGGCGCTGCTGTCGTTCGCCGCGCGTTTCGTCGATCCCGATTCGCACACGCTCTTCGATGTCGTCGACGTCGATCACGAACCCGGCAAGGTCGATCGCTCGATTCGCCCGAATCAGATCTTCGCGGTCGGCGGGCTGCCGTTTCCGCTCGTCGATGGCGATATCGCCCACGCGGTCGTCGCGCAAGTCGAGACGGAGCTTCTCACGCCGCTCGGCCTGCGCACGCTCGCGCCGTCCGATCCGGCCTACAAGGCGCTCTACGCGGGCGGTGTCCTGGAGCGCGACGGCGCGTATCACCAGGGCACCGTGTGGCCCTGGCTGATCGGTCCGTTCGTGGAAGCGTGGGTGCGCGTGCACGGCGCGGCGGGCGCGCGCGAGCGCTTTCTTGCGCCGCTTTACGCGCATCTGGACCATTACGGTCTCGATCACATCAGCGAAGTCGCCGATGGCGACGCGCCTCACGCGCCCGGCGGCGCGCCGTTCCAGGCGTGGTCGCTCGCGGAACTCCTGCGCATCGAAAAGCTGCTCGGCGCACCGTAGGCGCACGGCGCGCGTGCCGCCATCGAAACGCGCTAAATTACGTGTCTTGCCCGCAGCTTTGCACGCCGCCAACGAGGAGAGCCCCATGCCGAAATCGCGCCCCGTCAACCAGCTCGAAACCGTCGAGGGCTCCAGGCTCCATTCGAAGGATTGCTCGCGCTGGCAGCGCTGGGGGCCGTATCTGAGCGAGCGCCAGTGGGGCACGGTGCGCGAGGACTACAGCGAATTCGGCACCGCGTGGGAGTACTTTCCGCACGATCATGCGCGCAGCCGCACGTATCGCTGGGGCGAGGACGGACTCGCGGGCTTCGGCGACGACAAGCTCAACTGGTGCGTCTCGCTCGCGCTCTGGAACGGCTGCGATCCGATCATCAAGGAGCGGCTCTTCGGTCTGACGAACCAGGAGGGCAATCACGGCGAGGATGTGAAGGAACTGTACTTCTACATCGACGGCACGCCGACGCATTCCTACATGCGCATGCTCTACAAGTATCCGCATGCGGCGTTTCCGTACGCCGATCTCGTCGATGAAAACGCGCGGCGCGGCGCCGACATGCCCGAGTACGAAGTGCTCGATACCGGCGTGTTCGATGACGAGCGTTTCTTCGACGTGCAGGTGGAATACGCCAAGCATACCGCCGACGATATCGTGATGCGCGTGACGATCGAGAATCGCGGCGGCGTGTGGGCCACGCTCGACGTGCTGCCGCAGATCTGGGCGCGCAACACGTGGTCGTGGAAGCCGGCGCCGGTGAAGCCGTCGCTGAAAGTGGAGACGGTGCAGGGCGAGGGCACCTACGTGCTCGCGCAACAGGGCAATCACGAGCCGATGGTCGTCACCGCATGGTCGCCGGATGCGGGCGGCATCGAATGGCTCTTCTGCGAGAACGAGACCAACGTCAGGCGTCTCTTTCACATGGAAGGCGCGGGACCGTTCAAGGACGGCTTCAACGACTACATCCTGCAAGGCGATGAAAACGCGATCCGCCGCGACGCGGGCACGCGCGCCGCGGCGCACGCGCATCTAAAGCTGGAGCCGCACGGCAAGGCCGTGGTGTACATGCGCTGGCGGCCCGAGTCCGCGCCGGACGCCGTGCCGCTCGACGTCGACGGGCTCTTCGAGCGCCGCATTGCGGAAGCGGACGAGTTCTACGGCGCGCTGCAACACGATATCGCCGATGCCGATCAGCGCCTCGTGCAGCGTCAGGCGCTCGCGGGCATGCTGTGGTCGAAGCAGTACTATCAGTTCGACGTGCAGCGCTGGCTCGACGGCGATCCGCTCCAGCCGACGCCGCCGAAGCAGCGGCGCGCGGGGCGTAACATCGACTGGCGGCATCTGTGCAACGCGGACATCGTGTCGATGCCGGACAAGTGGGAATACCCGTGGTACGCGTCGTGGGATCTCGCGTTTCATGCCGCAGCGTTCGCGCTGATCGATCCGGAATTCGCGAAACGCCAGTTGCTCCTGCTCGTGAAAGATCGCTATCAGCATCCGAACGGCCAGTTGCCCGCCTACGAATGGGCTTTCAGCGATGCGAATCCGCCCGTGCATGCCTGGGCGACGTGGCGCGTCTACGAGATCGACCGCGCGATTACCGGAAAGGGCGACCGCGATTTCCTGGAGCTCGTGTTCCACAAGCTGCTGCTGAACTTCTCGTGGTGGGTCAACCGCAAGGACGCCGACGGCAAGAACGTCTTCCAGGGCGGCTTTCTCGGGCTGGACAACGTGGGCATCTTCGATCGCTCGTCGCCGCTGCCGACGGGCGGCCACATCGATCAGGCCGACGGCACCGCATGGATGGCCGCGTATGCGCTCGACCTGATGCGCATCGCGCTGGAGCTCGCGTACGCGAACAAGGTGTTCGTCGATATCGCCGTGAAGTTTTTCGAGCACTTCCTGTATATCGCGGAGGCAGTGAGCTGCGAGGACAATTGCGACACCGGTCTCTGGGACAGCGAGGACGAGTTCTTCTACGACAAGCTGCGCCTGCCCGACGGCTCGAACGTACCGATGCGCATCCGCTCGATCGTCGGACTGATTCCGCTCTTCGCGGTGCACGTGCTCGAGCCGAAGGTGTATCGCTCGCTGCCGGAGTTGCGCGAGCGCCTGCACTGGTTCCTGGAGCATCGCACCGACCTCGCGCGGCTCGTGTCGCGCTGGAACGTCGCGGGGCAGGGCAACAGCGTGCTGCTGTCGCTGCTGCGCGGGCATCGCATGAAGGCGTTGCTCCGGCGCATGCTCGACGAAACCGAATTTCTCTCCGATCACGGCGTGCGCGCGCTCTCGCGCGTGCATCTCGATAACCCGTTCGTCTTCTATCACAACAGCGAGAGCTTCAGCATCCGCTATCTGCCGGCGGAATCGGACTCGCGCGTGTTCGGCGGCAATTCGAACTGGCGCGGACCGGTGTGGATGCCGGTGAACTATCTGCTGATCGAATCGATCCACGAGTTTCATCGCTATTACGGCGACGATTTCCGCGTCGAGTATCCGACGGGCTCGGGGCAGAAGTTCTCGCTCGCGCAGATCGCCGATGAACTCGCGCGCCGCGTGACCACGCTCTTTCTGCTCGACAAGAACGGCGAACGTCCGGTAATGGCCGCGTATCCGCTGCTTCAGGCCGATCCACGCTCACGCGATCTCGTTCTGTTCCACGAGTATTTCCACGGCGACAACGGGCGCGGCGTGGGCGCATCGCATCAGACGGGCTGGAGCGGACTGGTCGCGCTGCTGTTGCAGCCGCACGCGACGGGACCGTCCGGCGTCGTGCCGCTCGCAGGCGAAGCCGATGCCGACATTCAGGAGTTCGCCGGAGCAAAGTAGCGCACCGCCCGGTTTCGGTGTTCTCGGGAAAGTCAATCGTTGAACGCCGAAACCGTTATTCGGAATAGTCTGGTGTTGGCCCTTTCCTCGACTGCGTAGATTTGTGCAATCACAGATCGATGACAGTTCGGAGGACGGAATGAATCACTCCATTGGCGCGTATTCCTTGAGCGGCTACCAGTTAGGCATGGGAGCCTGCGGCAACACCCGTGTCGAAAACGAGGATAGTCCGCCGCTCACGCTCGTAATGCTGGTGTTCGCCGCCGCCATGCTGGGCGGCGCCTGGTTCAGCGACAAATTCGACAGCTTCGCCGCCGGATTGATCGCGTGGGTCGCGATCCTCGCCATGCTGGGCGGATTCATCGATCGCCGGTTCAGCGGCGCAGCGGCGCTCGAACGTCGCATCCGTCAGCGTGAGAAGGCCCGTCTCTACGCGCTTTGCAACATGTCGGCGGCGAGCAGCTTCAGGCAGCAATGGCCTGACTGGACGATGTCAACAACACGGGAATGGACTTCGACGTCGGCGTACCGGCGCCATCCGCAACCGATGACAACGGCACGAGCGGGTTGGTCTCCGGATAATACGCACCGAGGCAGCCGCGCGGAATGTCGTATTCAACGAGCTTGAAACCGTCCACACGGCGCTCCACGCCGTCGTCCCACACGCTCGTGATATCCACGAGCTCGCCCGGCTCGAAGCCGAGCATATCGATATCGTCGCGGTTGGCGAACAGCACGTGCCGTTGTCCGTACACGCCGCGATAGCGGTCGTCGAGGCCGTAGATCGTCGTGTTGTACTGATCGTGCGAGCGCGTCGTCATGAGCGTCATCAGGCGTTCGCCATACAGCGCGCGCGCACGGTGAATCGGCGTATCGAAAGCGATCTCGTGCACGATGAACTGCGCCTTGCCGCTCGGCGTTTTCCACACGCGATCCCGCGAGGCCACACCCAGATGAAAGCCGCCGGGCTGCTTCAGACGTTCGTTGTAGCGTTCGAAGCCGTCGAGCACTTTCTCGATGCCGTCGCGAATCAATGCATAGTCGCCGGCATGCGCCCGCCAGTCGACCTTCGATGAACCGAGCGTCGCATGCGCCATACGCGCGACGATCGCCACTTCGGACAGCAGATTCTGCGAAGCCGGCTTGTTCATGCCGTACGAGATGTGCACCATGCTCATCGAATCCTCGACGCTCACGCCTTGCGGCACGCCGTTCTGAAGATCGATTTCGGTGCGGCCGAGCGTCGGCAGAATGAGCGCGTCGCGGCCGTGCACAAGATGGCTGCGGTTCAGCTTCGTCGTGATGTGCACGGTGAGATCGCACGAGCGCATCGCTTCCCAGGTGCGCGGCGTGTCGGGCGTCGCGATGGAGAAATTCCCGCCCAGTCCGATGAACACCTTCACCTTGCCTTCGAGCATCGCGTGAATGGTTTCGACGACATCGTAGCCGTGCTCGCGCGGCGGCTCGAAATCGTAGGCGGCGCCGAGTCGGTCGAGGAACTCCTGCGTCGGCTTTTCTTCGATGCCCACGGTGCGGTCGCCCTGCACGTTCGAATGGCCGCGCACCGGGCAAAGCCCCGCACCGCGCCGGCCGATATTGCCGCGCATCATCATCAGGTTCGAGAGCAGTTGAATCGTCGGCACGGAGTTCTTGTGCTGCGTGAGGCCCATGCCCCACGTCGAGATGACGGCGCGGCCTTTCGCGTAGATATCGGCGAGCTTGAGCACGTCGTCCATCTCCACGCCGGATTCCGCGATGATCGCGTCCCAGCTTTCGGCGCGCAGGTCGTCGGCGAACGCGTCGAAGCCGACCGTGTGCTGCGCGATGAAATCCACATCGAGCACGCGCTCGCCGCCGTTCGCGCAAGCTTCGTCGTCCAGTTCGATCACGCGCTTCGCGACGCCCTTGATGAGCGCGAAGTCGCCGCCGACTTTCGGGCGAATGAACACCGAGCTGATCTTCACGCCCTTCGGCGACAGCATATCGAGCGTGTGCTGCGGGCTCGCGAAGCGTTCGAGGCCGCGCTCCTTCAGCGGGTTGATCGAGACAATCGTCGCGCCGCGTTTCGCGCAGTCGCGCAACTCGCCGAGCATGCGCGGATGATTCGTCGCCGGATTCTGGCCGAAGAGCAGGAGCGTGTCGGCGTGCTCGAAATCGTCGAGCGTGACCGTGCCCTTGCCGATGCCGACGGTATGCGGCAAGCCGCGGCTCGTCGCTTCGTGGCACATGTTCGAGCAATCGGGGAAATTGTTGGTGCCGTACATGCGCACGAACAGTTGATACAGAAACGCGGCTTCATTGCTCGCGCGGCCCGACGTGTAGAAGGCGGCGCGGTCCGGATCGTCGAGCTTTTTCAGATGCGCGGCGATCAGTTCGAACGCGTCGTCCCATTCGATCGGCACGTAACGATCGCGCTTCGCATCGTAGACGAGCGGGTCCGTGAGCCGGCCGTGCTGCTCCAGCTCGTAGTCGGTTTGCGCCATCAACGAGGTGACCGTGTGTTCTTCGAAGAACGCCGGCGTCACGCGCTTGCTGGTCGCTTCGGCGGCGACGGCCTTGACGCCGTTCTCGCAGAATTCGAAGGTCGAGCCGTGCTCGCGGTCCGGCCACGCACAGCCCGGGCAGTCGAAGCCGTCGGGCTGATTCTGCTTGAAGAGCGTCCGGTAATTCCCGCCCGTCACCCTCTCCTTGACGAGATTGATGGCCACCTGCTTCAGCGCGCCCCAGCCCGCGGCGGGGTGCGTGTACGGTTCGATGCGTGGTTCCGGCTTCTTCATGGCGTTCGTCTTCGATAAAGCATGCGATGTGACGAAGATTACTGTGTCCCGAATCGAGCGCGGCGCACAGAAAATATGAAATCGGAGGAGTACAGTTGCGACGTTTTGACATAGACTGCAACTCACGTCGAAACGAAAGGGAGCGCGCGCGTTGAAGCTCTACGAAAAGCTCGCCGATGAAATCGAGGAATCCGTGCGCCGCGGCGTGTTCGCGCCGGGCGAGAAGATCGCGTCGGTGCGGCAGGCGAGCCAGCAGCACGGCGTGAGCATCAAGACCGTGCTGCACGCCTACGCGATCCTGGAAAGCCGCGGCATTCTGGAGACGCGTCCGCAGTCCGGCTATTTCGTGCGCGCGAAGCCGCAGGCGGGCGCGGCGCAGAGTCGGCCGAAGCGCGTGATCGCGACAGCGTCGGAAGTCGATGTCAGCCGGCTCGTGCTCTCGACCCTGCGCAGCATCGGCGCGCACGACGCCGTGCCGTTCGGCTCGCCGTATCCCGATCCCGGGCCGTTTCCGTGGCGACGCATCAACCAGTACGCGAACGCGATCGCGCGACGGCATTCGAGCTGGAATCTCATCGACGATCTGCCGCCGGGCAATCCGGAACTGATCCGTCAGATCGCGCGGCGTTATGCGGAAAACGGCGTGCCGGTCGATCCGGACGAGATCGTCATCACCGTCGGCGCGACGGAGGCGATCAACCTGAGCCTGCAGGCCGTCGCGAAGCCGGGCGACACGGTGGCGGTCGAATCGCCCACTTACTACGCGATGCTGCACGCGATCGAGCGCCTCGGCATGCGCGCGATCGAAGTGCCAACGCATCCGGCCGAGGGCATCGACATCGAGGCACTGTCGCAGATCATCGCGCGCGGGAAAATCGCCGCGTGCATGGTGATGCCCAATTTCCAGAATCCGCTCGGTTTCCAGATGCCCGACGAACGCAAGCGCCAACTTGTCGATCTGCTGTCGGAGCACGAGATTCCGGTCATCGAGAACGATGTCTATCACGAGCTCTATTACGGCGATGCACGCCCGTCGACGCTCAAGAATTTCGACACGAAAGGACTCGTGCTGCATTGCGCGTCGTTTTCGAAGAGCCTGACGGCGTCGTATCGGATCGGCTGGGCGATGCCGGGGCGGTATCGGGCGCAGGTCGAGAAGCTCAAGTTCCTCAACACGCTGACGACGCCCTCCGTGCCGCAGGTCGCGATCGCGGATTATTTGCGGCAGGACGGCTACGACCGGCATCTGCGGCGCGTGCGCAGGCTGTATCGGCAGCAATCGCGCATCATGAGCGCGATGGTCGAGCGCTTCTTTCCGCCCGGCACGCGGACTTCCGCGCCGCAGGGCGGCTATGTGCTGTGGGTCGAATTGCCGGAGCGCGTCGATTCGATGCGGCTGTATCGCGCGGCGCTCGACTGCGGCATCACGGTCGGGCCGGGCTATATGTTCTCGACGCGCAATGCCTTCAGCCACTTCATCCGGCTCAACTACAGTTATCCGTGGACCGCGCAAAGCGAGGCCGCGTTGCAGCGGCTCGGCGAACTCGTCGGGGAGATGGGCGCGCGTGCGGGCGGGGACATGAACATGGGAGAACGCGCATGAGCGATGACATCGATCCGGCACTTGTCGCCGTGCTGGCGCAGTTGTGGCGCGCGCGGACGGAAACGCCGGGGCGCGCGTGGTCGCTCGCCAAACTCGCCAAACAGGCCGGTTTGCCGATGAGCGCGTTGAGGCGGCAATTGACCGGGCTCACGGACGGCGGGCTGGTCGAGATGCAGATGAGCGAGGAAGGGACGGGCAGCGCGTGGCTGACGGAGGAGGGCGTGAATTTGTGTCAATCGGTCTTCGGGGACACGGAAAGCTGAAAAATGAACTAGACTGATATGCGATATGTATATCGTATAGCGGGGATGAAATGGGACGAATCTTGATCGACCTGCCTGACGAGCAGATAGACGAGCTTGCGGCGCTCGGCGAAGCGCAGCAACGCCCGCGCGCCGCCATCATTCGGGACGCGATCAGCGCTTATGTCGCCAGCAAGAAGCGCCGTCCTGCCGTCGACGTGTTTGGCCTGTGGGAAGAGCGAAAGATCGACGGATTGCAGTATCAGCGGGAGTTGCGCGAGGAATGGTAAGAGCGCTTTTCGACACGAACATTCTGATCGATTACCTGCTGGGTATCGCTGCCGCAAGGATCGAGATCGAGCGTTATGAAGAGCGTTCGATCAGCATCGTCACACTGATGGAAGTCCTCGTGGGCGCCGCGCCGGACAACGAATCGTCGCTTCGAGCGTGGCTCGCGACCTTCGATCTCGTGCCGCTCGATACTGCTGTCGCCAACCTCGCCATCGGAATTCGCAAGAAGTCGCGCATCAAGCTGCCGGACGCCATCGTGTGGGCGTCGGCGCAATCGGTGAATGCGCTTCTGGTTTCACGAAACTCGAAGGACTTCCCGCCCGACGATCCGGGCGTGCGGATGCCCTATCAACTGTAGTCGCGCCGGTCGCTACCGCCCTTGGACATCCACATCACCCTGCACGGCCGTCGCGATCTCACTGGCCAGATCTACGGCCAGTTGCGCGCGGGCATCGTCGAAGGCCGGCTCGCCGCGAACGCGCGGCTGCCGTCCACGCGCGATCTCGCCGCGCAGCTCGGGGTCTCGCGCAAGACCACGCTCGATGTCTTCGAGCGACTCATCGCCGAAGGCTATCTGCACACGCGCGCGGGCGACGGCACGTTCGTCGCCGAAGGCCTCACGCGGCTGCCGTCCGCGCGTGCCGAACCCGTTTCGGCCCGCGCCCGGGCCACCGGCATCTGGCGCAAGATGCCCGAGCGCATGGCGATGCCGATGCCGCCCGCCCACGAAACGCTCGACTGCGATTTCAGGGGCGGCGTGACCGACAAGACGCTCTTTCCCTACGACGCGTGGCGGCGCTGCCTCAATCAGGCACTGCGCACGCAAGCGCGTGCGACCGGCGGCGTCGCGGGCTATCGCGATCCGGGCGGCGAGCAGGAATTGCGGCTCGGCATTGCGCGTTATCTCGGGTTCAGCCGCGCGGTCGTGTGCAACTGGCAGGACGTGATCGTGACGCAGGGCGCGCAGCAGGCGCTCGATCTGCTCGCGCGCGTCACGATCCAGCCGGGCGATGTCGTCGCGATCGAGGAACCGGGCTATCCGCCCGCACGCGCGCTGTTCGCGGCGCTCGGCGCACGCATCGCGCATGTGCCGGTCGATAGCGATGGCATCGTCGTGCAAAAGCTGCCGCGCAATACCCGCCTCGTCTACGTGACGCCGTCGCACCAGTTTCCGCTCGGCATGCCGATGAGCCTCGAAAGGCGCATCGAATTGCTCGAATGGGCCGCGAAGCGCGGCGCGGTCATCGTGGAGGACGACTACGACGGCGAATTCCGCTTCGAAGGCCGGTCGGTGGAATCGCTGAAGAGTCTGGATCGCGCGGGGCTCGTCGCGTATGTCGGCACGTTTTCGAAGACGCTTTTTCCCGATCTGCGGCTCGGTTACGTCGTGCCGCCCGCGACCTTGTCGGAGCCGATCTGGAACGCGAAGCAGACCTGCGACTGGCACAGTTGCATGCTGACGCAAACGGCGCTCGGCGCGTTCATGCTCGACGGCGAATACGCGAAACATCTGCGCCGCATGCACAAGGCTTATGCGGAACGCCGCGCGATGCTGATCGAGCGATTGAGAGGCGAGCTCGCGCCGTGGTTCGAGCCGCTGCCATCGACGGCAGGCATCCATCTCGTCGTGCGGCTCGTTGGGTCATTGCACGAGCACGATGTGGTCGCGGCGGCGCGCGCCGTATCGGTCGGACTGTATGGAATCCGCGCGTTCTACGCGGGCGAGCCGGCGCAGCAAGGCGTGCTGTTCGGCTACGGCGGAACGAGCGCAGCGGCGATCGAACGCGGCATGAAGCGGCTCGCCGCGCTCATGCCGACGCTCGCCCGCTAGCTTCGCGGCATCACTGATCGCACAGCAGCAAGAGCTTTTCCTGTGCCGTGCAGCTCGCCTTCTTGGGCTTCTGCGCGGCCGCATCCGCGTCGCGCGCCGCGACCTTGCGCGCCGGAGTCTGCGACTGCTCGGCCGCCGCCGTGCGTTGCGCGATGCACGCGCGCAGGTGCTTCTCCATCGGCGGATAGTACTTCCAGCCACGCGTGAGCGGCGGCAGTTCGAGGTGCACCTGCTTCCACTTCGGATGGCCGTTGGCCTGCAGCGTGTCGAAGTTCGTGCACAGCGAATCCGCGAATTTCGACAGCGCGCCGACCGTGCCGCGCAAACCGTAGTCGTACGTCACGAGGAACGCCTTCACGGTGAGCGTCGGCGTGTCTTCCTGAATCCAGTTCGGATAGCTCGACGTGCGGATCGTCGCCGGGAAGTAAGTCTGCTTCGCGCGCGCGGTTTCCTGCGCGCTGGAATCGAGGCGCAGCAGCTTGATCTGCTTCAGCAACTCAGGATTCATGTCCTGGAAGAGCTTCGCCGGCTGGCCCGCGACGATCACCGCCACATCGATCTTGCCGACGATCAGGCGCGCGAGCGAATCCTCGTTGTTCAGATGCTGCTCGTTCGCTTCGGCGATCGGCTCGCCGAACATCAGCCGATACAGCGTCTCCGCCGACTGCGCCGTGCCGCTGCCGATCGGCCCCACGCTGATGTTCTTGCCCTTGATTTCGTGGATGAACTTCATCGGCGAGTCGGCGCGCGTGACGAAGTAAATTTCCTCGTCGTAGAGCGGCATGATGAGCCGCAACGGCTTGATGATCTTGCCCGCGTCCGCGTTGCCCGAGGTCGCCATGTCCATGTATGCCTGATACACGTCCGACTGCACCAGCGCGAACTTCACGCCCGGCTCGTAGCGCATGCGTTGCACGTTTTCCGCCGATCCCTTCGACGGCAGCACTTCCAGCTCGATGCCCGCCGGTTCGGCCACGTACTTCGACAAGTCCTGGCCGATCTGGATATACGTGCCCCGTTCCTGCCCCGTCGTGATCTTGTAGGGGATCGGATCGGCGGCGAAGCTCGACCCCGCGCCGATCAGCCCGGCGATGGCAAGGAGCGCCAGCGCACCCCGTGCGGCGTTGCGCATGCTTTTTGTGGTGAACATGATTGACCCTTTAATCGGAGTTGGACGGGTACTTTTGAAACTCGCGCGACGCGGAAAAGAGTCCGCAAAGCGCGCAATTCGCTCATGCCCGGTCACTCACATGCGGCTCAACGCGAAGGCGCGTGGCGCGTGTTTGCCGTGCGTCGTTGTTGTCTCGGTGTGTTCTTCTGCTTTTGCTTTTCTGCTCAGCGCGACGGCTTCGAAGCCGGATCGCCGCCGCTCCAGCCGTATTGCTTGATGGCGCGTTCGAGCTCCTCGGACTTGTCGGAGTCCAGGTGTGAACCCGCCGGCATATTGGCGAACTGGGGCGACGCGCCGGCGCTCGCCTGCGTGCCGCGCGCCGGCGCGTTCGTCTGCGCGACGGGCTGACTCACGACCGGCGCGACGCGCTGCGCGGCGGCAGTCTGCGCGACCGGTTGCGCCGCGGGCGGGCGCGGCACGGCGGCCTGCATCGTCGCCGTGGATGGCGGCAGCGCGCTGCTCTGGTTGCCGGGTTGCGGCGGACGTGGCACAGCGGCCCGCGTGGCTGGCGCCGACGGTTGCGGGGGATCTTCGCCGAGGTAATACGCGCCACGCGGATTCGCCGGGCGTGCGGCCTGCTGCGGCGGCTCGTCGCCGAGATAGTAGGGCGCGCGCGGATTGGCGGGGCGCGTGTTGTTGGCGGCGGCGGAAGGCTGCGCGTCTTCGTCGCCGAGATAGTAGGGCGTGCGGGCCGCCTGCGTGACGGGCGCGGGAGCCGCTTTCGCCGCCGGCTGCGAAGGCGCGGGGGCTGCGGCCTGCGTCGTTGTCTGCGCGGGCTTCGTCATCGTCGTGGCGACGGGAGGCGCGGCGGGCGCAGCGGGCGGTGCGACGGTCGTCGCGGTGATCGCGGCGGTCGCCGCCTGAGCACGCGCGATCTTCTCCTCACGCGCTTCGTACGCGGCATCGTCCTCGGCGTGGCGCGCGGCGGCGCTGCGTTGTGCAACACGCCGGTCGGCGGCGGGTTTCTGCGCGATGGTGTTCGGCTTCGTGGCCGGCGCGACCGCTGCAACGTTTGCCTGCGCGGGAAGCGGTGCGGGCATCGCGGCAGCCGGTTTCGGCTGCGTCGCGGCTGCGGTGTTCGTTGCGTCGGGCGTATTTGCCGCGGCCGTCGGAGGCGACGTGCCCGGAACCTTCTTGGCGAGCGCCGCCGCTGCCGTCGGCGCGAGCCAGCCCGCATGCGAGACCACGCGTTCGAGCATGGCCTGGGATTCCATGTTGCTACCGTCGAGCGCGAGCGCCTCGCCCGCATTCTGCTGCACGCAGGCCCATGCGGAAGTCCGCTCGCAGGCGCGCGCGAGTTGCAGCGCGGCGTCGCGTTGCGATTCGCGCTTGAGCAGTTCGTCTTTCAGGCTTTCGTAGTCCGCGCGCGCCTGCTGCTGGGCCGGAAGAACTCTGAGCCGCGCGCGGGCGGTGGCGAGGTCGTGCTGATCCAGCGCGGTGCGCACGCCTTGCAGCGTATCGCCGCCGGGCACGCGCGTGTCGGCCGGGACGCGACGTTCCGCGACGGCCGGAGCGTCCGTCGTCGCGCCGCGCACGAGCGATCCGACCTTGGAATCGATGGCGCCCGAGACGCTGTGATCGGCGGAAGGCGTGCCGCCACCGCCATCGGAATCGCCGAGCTGGTAGTAGAACATCGCGCCGAGCAGCAGCACGAGCCCGCATGCGCCCGCGATGACCGTCTTCTTCGTGTTCCAGCGTTCCGAGCCGGGCAGCGCGTCGGGATCGTTGCCGGATTCGGCATAGGCGTTACGCGCGGATTCTTCGGCGCGGCGCGCGCGATATTCCGCCGCCTTCTGCGCGATGCGCTCGCTCGCGCGCTCGGTCCAGCGCGAACGCATGCCCGGCTCGACGCGCTCGGCGCCGTCCGTGCCGAGAGCGGCGGATGAGGTCGATGCCGAAGCCGCCGCCGATGCGAGCGGCGCGCCCGCTTCTTCGAAAACGTTCGTGCGCGGCTTGCCCGATGCGGCTTCGCGCTGCTGGCCGAACGCGGCGTTGCGATCGGCGCCGCAATTGGGGCAACTGTCGGCGTTTTTGCGCACCGTGCTGCCGCACCGCTGGCAGACGACGGAGAACATGGATGCGGGAAACGTCAGACGCGTGGTCATGCTGGAGCCCCTCGAAGGACATGTGCGTGAGGTTGCCAAAATCGCGTGGCCGCCAATGCGCGCCGGGTCGTCGCGCCTGTACGCAGGAACGCAGTCCCGCAACAGCAATCCTTCGTATTCTCTCCCCGCGCGCCATGCGCGCCGGCGGGAAACGACATTCCGACTATGGTTCAACCACTATCGGACGTCAATTGCCTTTCGCACCTATTTCCGGGCCGCAAAACTTAAGCGACTACACCATTGCGCCGCGCGTCGTGTGGCTGATGGCGTACGGACCGGAGCGTTCCGCACATTGGCCCTGATGTCGATGTGAAAGCGTCGGATCGATGCGCGTACGACTTCGAATCGGCATGCGCCGCGCGCCTCGCTTCTCTCGCTCACGATAATTTCTGACATTTTGGGATCGCGCCGGCGGTTTTGAACCGCCAATCCTTAGCCGTTAAACGACAAGGGCGCGCGATCGCCGGATAACCCACTGATGCCAAAGCGATTCGCACGCCCGGCGAAGCGTTGTTTCGCGCCCACGGCGGACGCGTAAACACGGATTGGCCGGATCGCCGGATGCCGAGCGAAGATTGATCAGGCATCCGAAGCATCGTCCGAAAAGCCGGCGTTGTCCGCAAACGGCGAGGGCCGCGACGCGAAATTCGCGCCGCGGCCCTCGTCAGTCCGACCGTCAGCGGAAGCCTTATTCGGCCAGTTTCAGCTTGCCGTCGATGCGGCGGTTCAGGCCGAGCGGATTGTCCGTCTTCAATGCGTCGGGCAGGAGCGCGTCAGGCAGATCCTGATAGCTCACCGGACGCAGGAAGCGATTGATCGCGAGGCTGCCGACCGAGGTCGAGCGGCCATCCGCCGTCGACGGGAACGGGCCGCCGTGGACCATCGCGTGGCCGACTTCCACGCCCGTGCCGAAGCCGTTCACCAGCAGACGGCCCGTGCGGCGTTCAAGCGCGGGCAGCACGCGTTTGGCATCGGCGTAATCCGCTTCGTCGATATGCAGCGCCGAGGTCAACTGGCCTTCCAGCGATTCGACCAGATCCAGCATGGTCGCGAGATCCGGGCAACGCACGACGAGCGACGACGCGCCGAAGATTTCTTCCTGCAGCTCGTGGCTCTTGCGGAACGCGTCGGCGGTGGTGACGAACAAGGCCGAGCGGCCCTGATTTTCGCCCTTCGCCTCGACGCCGCGTGCGGCGGTCGTCACGCCGGCATGCTCGCCGGCGCGCTCGACGGCGCCCTGATACGTCTTGCAGATGCCCGGCGTGAGCATCGTCTGCGCGGCGGTTTCCGACAGCGCCGCCGATGCCGCCGCGATGAACTTGTCGAGATCGGGACCGTCGACGGCGAGCACCAGACCCGGATTCGTGCAGAACTGGCCCGCGCCGAGCACGAGCGAGCCCACGAAGGCCTTGGCGATGGCTTCGCCGCGGTTCGCGAGCGCCGCCGGGAACAGCAGAACCGGGTTGATGCTGCTCATTTCCGCGTAGACGGGAATCGGTTCGGTACGTGCCGCCGCGAGTTTCATCAGCGCCGTGCCGCCGCCGCGCGAGCCGGTGAAACCGGCCGCCTTGATGCGATTGTCCTTGACCAGACCCTGGCCGACGTCGCGGCCGCTGTCGAACAGCAGCGAGAACGTTCCCTCGGGCATGCCGCAGTCCTTGACCGCTTTCTGCACCGCGCGGCCGACCAGCTCCGCCGTGCCCGGATGCGCCGAGTGCGCCTTCACGATGACCGGGCAGCCGGCTGCGAGCGCCGAAGCCGTGTCGCCGCCGGCGACCGAGAACGCGAGCGGGAAGTTGCTCGCGCCGAACACGGCGACCGGGCCGACACCGATGTGGCGCAGGCGCAGATCGACGCGCGGCAGCGGCTTGCGCTCGGGTTGCGCCGGATCGATGCGCACGCCGAGGAAGTCGCCGTTGCGGACGACGTCCGCGAACATGCGCAACTGGCCGACCGTGCGGCCGCGCTCGCCTTCGAGGCGCGCGCGCGGCAGGCCGCTTTCGATCATGCAGCGCTCGATCAGATCGTCGCCGATATCGAGGATATTTTGCGCGATCGTGTCGAGAAACTTCGCGCGCGCTTCCGGCGCGGTTTCGCGATAGACATCGAACGCGGTCCACGCGAGGGCGCACGCGCGGTCGAGATCGGCCAGCGTCGCGCCGCCGAAAGCCGGTTCGATGGCCGCGCCCGTCGATGCGTTGACGGCCTTGATCGAGCCGTTCGAGCCGAAGACCGATTCCTGACCGATCAGCAGGTTGCCAGTGAGTTGCATGTTGTCTCGTCCTTGCTTGGAGTGATTCGTGGCAGTCAGTTGTACGATGACTGTCTCATGCCCGACTATACGGCCTCGCGCGTGCACCTGTATAGTGAAACCTTTCCATCGCTTGATCGCTTTTTGGAATCACCCCACGCTTTCCCGCAGGCCGACGGATGAAGAATACGCTGGAAGTATTGATGTCGCGGCTGCGCATGAAGCAGTTGCAATTGTTGATCGCGCTGGACGACCACAAATCGCTGCACAAGGCGTCGAGCGCGATGGCGATGACGCAATCCGCCGCGAGCAAGGCGCTCGCCGAACTCGAATCGATGCTGGAGGCGCCGCTGTTCGAGCGCGCGAAGAGCGGGCTGATTCCGAATCCGTTCGGCCGCTGCGTGGTGCGCTATGCGCGCGTGCTGGCCGCCGATCTGAACGCGCTGTGCCAGGAAGTGGCGCAGATTCGCGCGGGCACGGGCGGACGCCTGACGGTCGGCACGATCATGGGCGCGGTGCCGGGCGTCGTCGCGCCGATCGTCAACGAGATGCATGCGAGGCATCCGGATCTGGCCATCGAGATCGTCGAGGATACGAGTGCGCGCATGCTGCCGATGCTCGACGACGGCCGCGTCGATCTCGTGATCGGCAGGTCGAGCGTGTCGGATCAGCCGTCGAAATATCACTATCAGCCGCTCGCGGACGAACCGCTTTGCATCGTCGTCGGGCACGCCCACGAGCGCACGGGGGAGCAGAAGGTCGGTTTCGCGGACCTCGCGCGCTATCGCTGGGTCACCTATCCGAGCTACATGCCGATGAGCGCGCTGCTCGAACGCGAACTCGATCTCGCGGGCCTGCCGATGCCGGCCAATCCGATTTCCACCGCCTCGCCGCTCATGACCGTGACGCTGCTGCAGGAGAGCCCGGAACTCGTGTCGATCCTGCCGGCGAGCGTCGCGAAGGTGTTCGAGCGTCATGGCATGCTGCGCATCCTGCCGGTGCGCATGAAATCGAAGTCGCAGACGTACGGCATCGTCACGCGCAAGGGCGGGGAACTGTCGCCGGCCGCGCGCCAGTTCGTGCAGATGCTGCGCGAACAGAGCCGGCCGCAGTGAGATTCAGCGCGTCGCGACGATGAAAATGCGCGGGAAGGGCAGCAGCACCGTGCCGTCGCCGAGCACCGTGTAGGCCGCTTGCAGCCCGGCGCGATAGCGTTCGAGGAAAGCGGGCGTTTCCTTCTCGTCGAGTTTCGCGAGGAACGGCCGCAGCCCGCTGCCCTTGAACCATTCGATGACCGCATCGACGCCGCCATCGAGCGGATGATGGTACGTGGTGCGCCACACGTCGACACGCGCGCAATGCGGTTTGAGCAGCGAGTAATACGCATCGGCCCGATAGCGCTCGGTGCGTTCCACGCCTTTGAGCTTGTCGCGCCACGGACCGTCGGCGGCGGTTTCGCGCATCAGCCGGTGTGCGGGCTCGTCGAGATTGTCTGGCATCTGCACGGCCAGCCGGCCGCCCTTCGAGAGCTTGCCGACGAGCGATGGAAACAGCGTCTCGTGATCGTGCACCCACTGCAGCGACGCGTTCGCGAGGATCAGATCGAACGGGCCTTCGCCCGGCCACGCGGAAATATCGCCGAGTTGGAAGTCGACGTCCGGCAGGCGCTTTTTCGCCGAATCGATCATGTCGCGCGAATTGTCCACGCCGATGATGCGCGCGTCGGGCGCGTAGCCGATCAGCGTTTCGGTCGAGTTGCCGGGGCCGCAGCCGAGATCGACCGCCGAGCGCGCGGTCTGTGCCTGCGTCGCGTTCAGCAGATCCCGCACCGGGCGCGTGCGCTCCGCTTCGAAGAGTGTGTACTGGCGGGCTTGCCAGTCGGCCGATGATGTCGTCATGTCGGGCTCCATTCGATGTGTATGTCAGGGGACAGCAGCGATTCTGAACGCGCCCGCGCCCAGCGTAAAATGAATTTATGCTGCGCATTATTTGGTTTTTCTTATGAAAATCGACACGCTGGGCGTGCAGGCGTTCGTCGCCATCGCCGATCAGGGAAGCTTCAGGGGCGCGGCCGAGCGCCTCAATATCACGCAGACGGCGATCACTCAGCGTCTGCAGAAGCTGGAGGATTTTCTCGGCGTGCCGCTCATCGAGCGCACCACGCGCTCGATGAATCTCACCGAAACGGGGCGCACGTTCCTGCCGCAAGCGCGGCGTCTGCTCGCGGAACTGTCGGCCGCGCTGATGGAGATTCGGGAGACGGGCATGGCGCAACGTGGCGACGTGTCGATCGCGTGCGTGCCGACCGTCGGCGTGCAGTATCTGCCGCGCGTGTTGCAGGCGTATTCGGCGCGCTATCCGCACAATCGCGTCCGGATTCTGGATCACGCGTCGTCGGCGGTCGCGCAGGCGGTGCTGCATCGTGAGGTGGAGTTCGGCATCAAGATCGCGGGCGAGCATCATCCGGAGCTGCACACCGAGCCGCTCGTCGAAGATAGCTACGTGGTCGTGTGTCATCGCGATCATCCGCTCGCGCGGCGCAAGCGGATCGCGTGGCGGGCGCTGGCGGACTATCCGCTCATTCTCGCGGGCGACGTGAGCGGTAACCGCGCATTGATCGACGCCGCGCTGGAAGGCAGCGGCATCGAACTGCATTCGTTCTACGAGGTCCAGCGCAGTTCCACGGCGCTCGGGCTCGTGGCGCAGCGCGTCGGCGCCGCGGTGGTGCCCGCGCTCGCGATTCAGAAGGACGCGTACCCGACGGTGCGGGCGATCGAACTCGTCGAGCCGACGGTCACGCGCTCGCTCGTGCTCGTGACGCGCCGCTCGGCGTCGTTGTCGCCGGCGGCGCAGGCGCTCTACGCCATGCTCGCGAAACCGCTCGGCGGCATCTGAATGGAATGCTGAATCCGGTGCGTCGCAAAGTCCAAGGGAAAACTCGGATATGCACCATCGGCGCGGGCATCGCGCCTATACTGGCGAAGCATTCGCGGGCGGCTCCGGCGACCTCGGGAATGCTTTCGGCTGCATATCACGATCACCACGTGCGCCATTTTTCGGCGCCTCAAGCTATCAGGAACTCGCAGATGAGCGACACGTCAGTCGGCGGCTTGAAGGGTCTCGTGGCCGCGCTGCGCGAGCAACAGCCCGCGCTCACCGAGCGATGGATGAAGCTCGTGTTCGGCGATCAGGAAGTCGAACATTCCGATCAGCTCACCTACCGTCAGCTCGCGGATCATCTGCCGAGCATCTTCGAGGAAATCTGCATCGTGCTGGAATCGCGCAACCTGCGCGACCAGGAAGGCGCGATCGAGCACAACGCGCGCCAGCATGGCCAATGGCGCTGGCAGCAGGGTTATCGCGTCGATGAACTCGTGCGCGAGCTCGATCTGTTTCGTCAGGTGCTGCTGCTCGCGATCGGCGAGTACGCCAGCACGCACGAGAATTTTTCGCGCGCGGACGAGGAGCACGCGCGCCTCATGACCGACGAAGTGGTGAGCTTCGTGACGCTCGCGTCGATACGCGAGGCGATCGGCGAGCGCGATCGCAAGATCGACGAATACACCGGCATGCTGGAGCGCGCGAACTACGAGCTGACGCTGCGGCAAAAACTCATCGGCGATCTATATGAAACGCGCATGCAGATCGCGCGTCGCGTCGCCCACGATCTGCGCAACTTCCTGAACGTATTCTCGACGGCGCTGCAGCTCGCCACGCGCTCGCCCGCGAAGCGCGACGCGGCGCTCGGCCTCGCGAACCGGCAGGTCGCCGACATGGCGACGCTCGTCGATGAAATGGTCGAATATTCGAAAGTGCTCGGCGACGATTCCTTGCTCACGATCGAGCCGTTCGATCTCGTCGGCCTCTTCGACGAACTGATGCAGGCGTGCCGCGTCACCACCGAGGCGAAGGGACTCAAGCTCATTGGCCAGTTCGATCCTGTGCTCGGCACGGTGACGTCGAACCGGCTGAAGGTGAAGCAGGTCGCGCTGAATCTGCTGACGAACGCGATCAAGTACACGTCGTCGGGCGAGATCGTGCTGGCGATCGCGGCGGCGCCGGACGAATGCTGGAAACTGCGTGTCGCCGACACGGGCGTGGGCATCGGCGTGGCGGATCAGGAGCGCGTGTTCGAGGAGTTCGAGCGCGCCGCCGCCGACGATATCCCCGGCGCAGGGCTCGGGCTTGCCATCGTCAAGGAATTGTCGCGAACGCTGGACGGGGAGCTGCGGTTCCAGTCGTCGAAAGGGCACGGCAGCGTGTTCGAGGTCACGTTTCCGCTCGTGCTCAAGCCGAAGCCGGCGGAAGCCAAATAGAACAAAAAAGGCGAACGGGTTGCCCCGTTCGCCTTCCGGTCACTACGACGCCCGCGCTACGCTCAGGCTGCCGCTTCTTCTTCGACCACTGCTTCGTCTTCCACCGACGCGCGGATCAGATGATCGAACGCCGAGAGCGATGCCTTCGCGCCGTCGCCCGCCGCGATCACGATCTGCTTGTACGGCACCGTGGTCACGTCGCCGGCGGCGAACACGCCCGGCAGCGAGGTCGCGCCCTTTGCATCGACGACGATCTCGCCGTGCTTCGACAACTCCACCGTGCCCTTCAGCCATTCGGTGTTCGGCACGAGGCCGATCTGGACGAACACGCCTTCCAGCTCGACATGATGGCTCGCGCCGGTTGCGCGGTCCGTGTAGGTGATGCCGTTCACTTTCTTGCCGTCGCCGGTGATTTCGGTCGTCTGCCCTTGCGTGACGATGGTTACGTTCTTCAGGCTGCGCAGCTTTTTCTGCAGCACCGCATCGGCGCGCAGCTCGTTGCCGAACTCGATCAGCGTAACCGCCGAAACCAGGTTCGCGAGGTCGATCGCCGCTTCGACGCCCGAATTGCCGCCGCCCACCACCGCGACGCGCTTGCCCTTGAAGAGCGGGCCGTCGCAATGCGGGCAGTACGCCACGCCGCGGCCGCGATACTCGCGCTCGCCCGGCACGTCGATTTCGCGCCAGCGCGCGCCGGTCGACAGAATCACCGTCTTCGCCTTCAGCACCGCGCCGCTCGCCAGATGGATCTCGTTGATGCGGCCCGGCACGAGCTTTTCGGCGCGCTGCATGTCCATCACGTCGACTTCATAGCTTTTCACGTGTTGTTCGAGCGCGGTCGCGAACTTCGGTCCTTCGGTTTCTATCACGGAGACGAAGTTCTCGATCGCCATCGTATCGAGCACCTGGCCACCGAAACGCTCCGCGACGACGCCCGTCGCGATGCCCTTGCGCGCCGAATAGATCGCCGCCGCTGCGCCGGCAGGTCCGCCGCCGACGATCAGCGTGTCGAACACCGGCTTGTTTTCGAGTTCCTTCGCCGCCCGCGCCGATGCGCCCGTGTCCAGCTTCGCCAGAATTTCCTTCACGCCCATCCGGCCCGAGCCGAAGCTTTCGCCGTTGATGAACATCATCGGCACGGACATGACCTGGCGCTCTTCCACTTCCTGCTGGAACAGCGCGCCGTCGATCGCGACGTGTTGGATGCGCGGGTTGATGATCGCCATCACGTTCAGCGCCTGCACGACTTCCGGGCAGTTCTGGCACGACAGCGAGAAATATGTCTCGAACGCGAAATCGCCGTCGAGGTTGCGAATCTGCTCGATGGTGGCGTCGTCGAGCTTGATCGGATGGCCGCCCGCCTGCAGAAGCGCCAGCACGAGCGAGGAGAATTCATGGCCCATCGGGATGCCGGCGAAGCGGATGCCCGCAGGTTTGCCCGCCTCGCCGATGGTGAAGGACGGACGACGCACGCTGGCGTCCTCTTTCTCGACGACGCTGATCTGGTGAGACAGCGAGGCGATCTCGTCGAGCAGGCTTTTCAGCTCGCGCGATTTGTCGCCGTCGTCGAGGAAGGCGACGAGTTCGATCGGCCGGGTGACATTTTCCAAATACGTTTTTAACTGGTTCTTGATATTGGCGTCGAGCATGGCGATGTCCGTTCCTTGACTGGGGTGTCGCAGACGCGCCTCGCCGCGCCGCTGCGATGATCGCAGCGCCGGACGAAGGCGTTTTTTGAGGTGAGCCTGCCGCTGAACCGCGGCAAGCTCGATACAGCGCTCGTGGAAAACGAGGCTTAGATCTTGCCGATCAGGTCGAGCGACGGGGTCAGCGTTTCAGCGCCCGGCGTCCACTTG
The DNA here is from genome assembly GCA_000648925.1 of Caballeronia jiangsuensis. Classification (GTDB taxonomy): domain Bacteria; phylum Pseudomonadota; class Gammaproteobacteria; order Burkholderiales; family Burkholderiaceae; genus Caballeronia; species Caballeronia jiangsuensis. The sequence continues at coordinate 73,371 of JFHF01000034.1, read as the reverse complement.
GCGGGGCACACTTGACCCGGGTTCTTCGCGATGTACTGAGCAGCCTGAACCTTGCGGAGCAGTTCGCCGGCGTCACGGCCGATGCCGTTGTCGTGCACTTCGCACAGCTTGATCTCGCCTTCCGGGTTGATCACGAACGTGCCGCGCAGCGCGAGGCCTTCTTCTTCGATCAGCACGTCGAAAGCGCGCGAGATTGCGAGCGTCGGATCGGCAACCATCGGATACTGGATCTTCTGGATCGTGTCCGACGTGTCGTGCCATGCCTTGTGCGTGAAATGCGTGTCGGTCGAGACCGAGTAGATTTCCACGCCCAGCTTCTTGAATTCTTCGTAGCGGTCAGCCAGGTCGCCCAGTTCCGTCGGGCACACGAACGTGAAGTCGGCCGGGTAGAACACGAACACCGACCACTTGCCCTTCAGGCTTTCATCGGTGACGGTCACGAAATCGCCATTGTGGTAGGCGGTTGCTTTGAACGGCTTGACTTGGCTGTTGATGATAGGCATTTACCAGGTTCCTTTTGGAGTGGTGTTGAAGAAGTGAGTGAACTATACAGGAAAGCTATCACATCCGAGAAGTGGATTGATTTTATTGTCGGGATAGCGCAGGGCTATCGGGCCGATATTTGGCTTTTTCCCGCATGAGGCATTGTGATTGCGCGGACCTCCCGGAGGTTCCTTTTAAAACACGTCGTTGCTTTCGCGTTTATTTCAAGGAGGCTGTATGAAGATCGGAATTATCGGCGCCGGGAATATCGGGTCCGTGCTGGCGCTGCGGTTCGGCGAGAACGGCCACGAGGTGCGCATCGCCAATTCGCGCGGGCCCGCTTCGCTCGCGGATGTCGAGCGCGAAACCGGCGCGACGGCCGTCGAGGCGCGAGACGCGGTGAAAGGCGCGGATGTCGTCGTGGTGACGATTCCCGAGGCGAAAGTGCCGAATCTGCCCGAGGACCTGTTCGCGGGCGTGCCGGCGGGCGTCGTCGTGATCGACACGGGCAACTACTATCCGCAGCAGCGCGACGGGCGTATCGACGGCATCGAGAAGGGCGCGACGGAAAGCCGCTGGGTCGAGCAGCAGATCGGGCGGCCGGTCGTGAAGGCGTTCAACAATATCTATGCGGACCACTTGCGCAATCGCGGCAAGCCGGCGGGCACGGCGGGACGCATCGCGCTGCCGGTCGCGGGCGACGACGCGAAGGCGAAAGCCGTCGTGATGAAGCTCGTCGATGAAATCGGCTTCGATCCCGTCGATGCCGGCTCAATCGACGATTCGTGGCGTCAACAGCCCGCGACGCCCGTCTATACCGGCGATTTCGACGCGGCCGGCGTGCGCGCGGGGCTGCAGAAGGCCGATCCGGTGCGCAAGCCCGAGTGGCGCGCGACGGACAGGAGTCCCGGTACTTTCGAGAATCCGGCGTGAGAGAAGGCCGCCGATGAGCGGAACGCCCGTACGGAAAAACGCGGGGAGCGGCGCGCGCCGTGCGACAATCTGCAAACTTTCCCGATGGGCTTTACCATGACTAACCGGGCAGGCGCGATGGTGCATGATCCATCGGCCGACGTCCGGCGCCGTGGACTCGCAGATTGATCTATGAAAACCGCTTCTCCCCCGCAGGACGTGCAGGACCCACAACACCGCTTCGGCGAGTGCGACGAGTGCGCTGATGTCGAACTCGTGGCGACGGCCACCATTCCGACGCGCTACGGCACCTTCGATTCGTACGTCTATCGTGTGAAGCACACGGATGTCGAGCACATCGCCTTCGTGATGGGCGACGTGAGCAACGGAGAATCGGTGCTGACGCGGCTGCATTCCGAATGTGTGACCGGCGACGTGTTCGGCTCGTATCGCTGCGATTGCGGCGAGCAGCTCGACCTGGCACTGCGCTATATCGCAGCGGAGGATCGCGGGATCCTGCTGTATCTGCGCGGACATGAAGGGCGCGGCATCGGCCTCGCGAACAAGATTCGCGCGTACGCGCTGCAGGAGCAGGGGCTCGATACCGTCGATGCGAACCTGCATCTCGGCCTGCCCGACGACGCCCGCGAATACGACTCCGCCGCCGCGATCCTGCGCTCGATGAACGTGAAGTCGGTGCGCCTCATGAGCAACAATCCGTCGAAGTTCGACACGCTGCTCAAGCACGATATTCCCGTGTGCGAACGCGTCGCGCTCGCCATCCCGATGCGCGAGGAAAACGAGCGCTACATCAAGACGAAGCAGGCGCGCTTCGGGCATTACTTCGACGAAAACGAATAGTTGTGCAGCAAGGAGTTAGCCGAAAAACGGCCGACGGTGCATTACCAATCGTCGCCAATCAACGCCAAGCGAAACTTACATCGTTAGCGTAGGTTTTCACTTGTATGATTCGGAAAACCTACGCCGCCCGGTCGAGACGAGGCGGAGAACCTACGCCAAGATCACATGCGTTTCGACGCTCGTCAAGCCAAGCAAATCCCTCCCTGGGAGCACATCACGATCGACGGATTTCCCGGCCTGCGCTTGCAGGCGACGCAGACGCGCCGTTCGTGGACCTATCGTTATAAGTCACCGGTCGACGATCGGATGCGGCAGATCAAGCTCGGAGAATGGCCGGCGATGTCCTACGCCGCCGCGATCGCTGAATGGGAAAAACTACGCTCCGCGCGAGACGCTGGCGGCGACGCGGCAGCAGCAAAGCGAGTCGGGAAAGATCCGGCGACTACGCCGTCCGATTACACCGTCCGCCGGCTTTGCGATGACTATCTGGCAGGCCACGTCGAGCGCAATCGGAAGGCGAAGGGCGCGGACATCATTCGTCTGACGTTCGCCAATACGCTTTCGCCCATAGCGCATGCCCGCTGAGTCACTCACGCGGAAGCAGGCGTTCGATCTGCTCGAAAGCTGCGCCACGACTCCGTCGCTCGCCAAGACGCTGCGCTCTGCCTTGGGCGCGGCGTGCGATTACGCGCTCGACGCGGGACGAATTCCAGATAACAGCCCGAACTGGTGGCGGCTCGTCATGCGTGGACGACTGCGCAGCAAAGTTAAAAGGGTCGACGGCGAGCGCGTGACCGTGAAGCGGGTTTTGTCTGACGCCGAGGTGGGGAAGTTGATTCGCTGGCTGCCTAACTTCAGCCAGACGCTGAATGACGTGCTGACGCTCTATCTCTGGACCGGCACGCGCGGGTCCGAAATCGTCAGCATGGAGGTCGGAGAGTTCACGGACGAGAGAGACGGCTTCTGGTGGACGGTGCCGAAGGCCAAGACGAAGAACGCGAATCGCGCGAGCGCGACGGATCTGCGCGTGCCGCTCGCCGGCCGTGCCGAGCAGATCGTACGCCGGCGCATGCAGATTGCGAAGAAAGGGTTTCTTTTCCCGTCGCCTTCGGCCGCGGGGCACAAGGACCAGAAGTTGATTCAGCAGTCGGTCTATTATCGGCAACCGTACTGCAAGAGCGCACCGAAGGAGCAGCGCACCAGGCTTCCTATGAGCCATTGGGCGCCGCACGACCTTCGGCGGACGGTTCGGACGATGCTTGCCTCAATGGAGTGCCCGCATGAAGTGGCCGAATCCATCCTCGGACACGTGCTGCCGGGTGTGACGGGCGTATACAACCGGCATAGCTACGACAAGGAGCGCCGCGCATGGCTTACGCGGCTTGCGTCGAGACTCGATCATCTGGCGACTCAGTTTCCCGAGTAGGCCGCCTGCACCCGGCGTTCGAGGGCGGAAGGAGATCCGACACTGGACGCTCTTCCGTCCATTCCTCAACCTCGCGCGTCAGCCATGCGACGCGCCGGCCAGACAACATCCGGGGTTTCGGGAACTTTCCCTCTCTCACCATTTTATGGATGCTTCCATCTGAACGCGACACGACTTCGGACACCGTCTGCAAGTCCAGATAAATAGGTTTCATGCTCGCTGGCATTTTTCCCCCGTCAGATACTCGTGCGTCACGCGCATGAATTCTTCGATTTGCTGCTGCATTAAAATGATTTTTCATCTTGCGAGGTGCCTGAAGGCTGTGTCATCCGGTTTGCAAAATGGGTGACCACGTAGTTCTTCTTGGGATTTTCAAGCACTGCCCTGGCCGGCGCCGCAACCAAGCACTGCTGATGGAGCCAACATGACACCCGTGAAAACGACAGTGGCAGGGTTATGGTCGACTTGGTTCGGAATTCACACAGCCTCGGCTCAAGAGCTCGAAAAATCGAAGGATCTTTGGGACATCGCAACGGCGCTTGGTACCGTCGGTGCTGTGGTTGTCGCACTGGCGATCGCCCTCTGGGATGTACGACAGCAGAGACGAGAAGCGATGGTCAAAGCACGTATCCTCGGAGTTTCCCTTGTGCGTCCGCTAGCAAAAGGCCAGCAGCTGATGGGGGACACCATGTACTGGGTTATCGCCGCGAGAGACAGCGATCCGTCACCAGAGCGATACAAAGAGCAGCTTCGAAAGATTGAGTACATGGCGCAAACCTTGGAGGAATGCATTGACCGCGACGCGATGGCTGCGCTCATACCACTTAAGGGTAGGTGTGCACTGCATGTGGCATTTGCTGTTCAACAATTTCGCGGGTTATCTGACTTCATGAGTGATCACTTGGCGGATTTCTCCAAACAAGCAACATCGGAGGCAAGAATTGCCGCTCTGGACGAGATTTCAGCAACAGTGACAAAAATTGGCCACCGAATAGAAGAGAGCAACCAAGTTCTTCTTGAGGGATTGCGATGGCTGGAGCGGAATTAACTCGCGTGGCAGGACTTGGCAACAAAGATACGGCGGATTTTGATATCGAACACCTCTGCCGACGAAGTTGCGCAGAGATGCGCAGCATCTCGTCGTTAGTCGTGCTTCGCCTCGCGTGCGTCGTCCCAGCGGCCAAAAGTGGCGTGCGCCGTGCGGATTCCCTCTGCCTCGCGTTCGAGGATCTCGGCGGCGCGGTCTAGAAGATTGCGGGGCTTCATTGCGTTGCTCCGGTCGGAACGCATCCAAGGTCGCGCGGCGTCGCGAGGCGCGCCCGGGCCGACACATTGCCGCGAATGAAGGTGTTCTCGCGTGCGCATTCCTCAGCGCCGTCGCGGGTCCGCGAGCGGACATACATCGTGTGCTTCTTCGTCTCGCAGCCGACGCGGCGGCTGACCTCGACGACCCAGATCTTCACGGGACGGGTGGACCAGTAGGCGACGGGGTCGAAGCCGCCGTCGAGCAAAAGCTGAAGGTCTTGCTGGTTCATGCCAGTCACTTCATGATGTGTTGACGGATACTGGTAATGCGGTTCGGTGCTTCTGGTGTTTTCTCGGCCATGAATCCCGTGCCTTTTCCACCGCTCACCTTCATGTGCTCGACTTCGACCTTTGCCGAATTGATGATCACCTGAGCGACCTCGGCAACGGCCTTAGCGCGGTCAAGCTCAAGCGGCTTTTCCTTGTCACTCAGGGCGCGTAGCGTATCGAACAGGTGAGAGCGCAGCTCTTCAATCGTGTCCATTGATTTTCCTTGTGAGCGCCGCCTTGAGCTGTATGACCGCCTGTAAATCTGCCGGAAGGTTCTTCCAGCTATTCCGGCGAATTAGCTCTCCGCGCGTGATGCAGTCGAGGTTGTCGAGCGACGTGTTGGTCCGATTACCGCCGCGGAATACAACGACCTGTCCGGCCGGAACGGCACCATGCGCGTCCTGGCAGGTGAGTACGTGAACGCCGACCCAGTCGCGATACTGGTCTCCCGTATCGCTAATCTTACGGAGCGAGTAACCGCTGCGCGGCTCGAAGCGCTCACTCCCGATCGGCTTCGAGTTACGTTTGTGAGCGGTTTTGAATGAGCCAGTCCGCACGCCGCGTCGCCCTTTGTTCCACGGTTCGCGCTGAGCATTGACCTGATTGCCTTTCTGGAAGCGCCCCGCGTCGCCGTGGTCCCTTGTTCATGTCGGGAATCGATCGTGCGTGCGGCCGTCGAGGTGGCGGCCCGAAGCTTTCTTGCCGAAGCGCCAGAGGTCGGGGCCATCGTCGCTGTGCATCTCCATGCTTTCGGTCGGCGTCACCGGGCGCATGTCCCACGAATTGGCCCACCACCATGCGGCGTGCTCGGTGCGCTTCATCGGGCCGGTGGAGTTTTCGCCCGGCGCCCACTCGCCCCATTGTTTGAAGAGGAACGGCGCGCCCGCGGCGTCGCACTGATCGCGCAGCGACCGAGCCCAACCGGGATGCATTGGCCGCGCGCCGGGGCCGCTTTCGCCGCCGACGATAACCCAGTCGATGCCGCTTTGGAGCATCCACGGCTGGCAGATCTTTCCGCCGCCGCCTTGGTCGAGATCCGGACCGTGCGTCAGGCGCTCGAGGTCATCGCCACATTAGGGGAGCCACCTTCGGGTGCCTTTTTGCATTTCTGAGGGACCAATTTCCATGACTACAGGCGTAGTTCGGCTCGCACAGTTCCCACCTGCAGGTGCAGCTTTCGGTAATAACGACTCCGTCTACATGACGAAAGACGGCGTCACCGTGAGGGGAACGATTGCTCAGATGAAGGATGCAGTCGCCATTAGTGCGACCGTCGAGACGTTTGTTGCGGGGATCGATTTCACTGCTGGCGTCAGTCCCAGCCTGACGCTGGCTGGCAACTATGCATCGGTGAACGATCTTGATATCTACGCGGACGGTTATCCGCAGCTCGACTGCACGCTCTCTGGCCATACGCTGGCATTCAATCCGACGGTCCCCGCAGGAATCTCGAAGGTCCTCGTGCGCGGTCGCCAGGCCCGAGCTATCGGCTCGCCGTCCGATGGAACGGTGACGGATGCGAAACTGGCCGCTGGCTCCAAGGCACAGAACCGTACGCTCACTGTCATGCCGCAGGACTTCGGTGCGTTGGCCGATGGCGTGCATGATGACACGCTGGCATGGATGTCCGCTGATGTCGTCGCCCGCATGCTCGGCAAGGAGCTCTATGCCACTGGCGGGATATATATGGCCTCGCAGTTGGTCATTTCCACAGGCTCTTGCTGGCGCGGGGACGGCCGCCAAGCGACGATCATCAAGCAGATCGCCGGATCGAACAAGGATCTGTTCTACGGTGCGAACTCGAACGCGAACTGGGGCTCGTCAAATCCGACGAACCTTGTGAACGGCTACACGATCCAGGGCATGACGCCGAATGGCAACTGGAACGGCGGCGCAGGCAACACGGTCGGCAGTGGGCTCGCCGTCTATGGATGCCGGCCGATCCTGCGCGACGTGTTCATTACGAACTGCGCCGAGCACGGCATGCGCACCGAGTACAAGGACGCTGCGCAGGGTGTCGATACCTTCACGATGGAAGGGCACTTCTCGAAGGTGCAGATCGACACCGTTGGTAAGCATGGCTGGTGGAATTGCGGCCCTCACGATATGGCCGCGTTCGATGTGACGGTTGTCGACGCCAGTCAGGCGGCCGCCAATACGTACAACGGCTTCCATCTGGATGCGAATTGCACGGGTGGTTTCACGCGTCTGCACGCGTGGACGCGTGCGGCGAGCCTTCGCATGGGCTATGCGATCAAGATCAACCCGAACGCGCAGGGCGATTTCAATCAGTGCCATTTCGAGGGCGGCTGGTTCGGAAATGCAGGGATCTTCAGCTCGGGCAACACCTTCGATCCGACGTGCCATTTCTATAGCGCGTGGAATGGCGTGAACATCTACATGGGGTTGACGGCGACGCTGAACGTCATCCGAGGGTTTCTTGACGCGCCTGGCGTGGGCCGGCCGGCTTGTATCGGGATTTTGTTGGGCAGCAACGGCAGTGATTTCATTGCGGACAACGACATCGACGTGAAGTGCGCGTCGCAGGAGGCCGGCCACATTAGCTTCACCGCGGCGGCGGATGGTGGCAACAACAAGATCCGGGCGTCTTGCTACAACGTCACGGCTGCGACTTATGTCGGTATCCCTCACCCGAAGGACGACGTCGACATTCTGTTCCACAGCAACGACGTTACCTCGCATCTGAATAACCGCCAGCAGGGGACCTCCGTACCGGTGGGTCCGAACACGAGCGTCACATGGAATTTCCCGATTCCATTCGCGAGCGCGCCGCGCATCCGATTCACGCCTGTGCTGCCAGCAGGAATCTCTCCGCTGGCATCTGGGTCAGCAACCGGGACAAGTTCCACGTCACGATCTGGAACGACAACCCTGTCGCGATGACGCTCGACATCGACGCGACTGCGACCTACTGACGATCAACAAGAGAGGCATTCATCAATGAAGCGATTTCTGATCGGGGCTCTGGCTGCGCTCCTCTCCAGCGCTGCGCTCGCCGTTACGACGGTGCCCGTACCGCTGCTCGACCCGGCCGGCTCGACAGCCGGTCAGGCAATTCTCTCGACCGGCCCGAGCACGGCGCCCACCTGGGGCACGGTGACGCTCGGCGGCGTATCCGGCACGCTCGCGATTGCGAACGGAGGCACGGGCGCGACGAGCGCGACCGCCGCGCGTACGGCGCTCGGTGTTCCGTCGACTGGGCAGAACACGTTCAGTGGGGGACAAACATCATCTTACGCAAATCCTGTTCTAACTTTAAAACGACACCAGCGGGTCTGGAACTGCGGGTCTGCTATTTAACAACAACGGCCCGAATACTTGGCAGCTTCAGAAGAGGCCCGCGAACGATTTTTCAATTCGTCGTTATGTTTCTGGGTCGTTTGTTGACGTTCCGTTTTCGATCGCTAATGCGACAGGGGTTGTCGCCTATTCAGCGATCCCGGTCCAGCCGACGCCGAGCACGACCGACAACAGCACGAACAGCGCGACGACCGCCTACGTCGTGGCGAAGCTCGCGAACCCGACGGCGATCGGCAGCACCGCGCCGAACACCGGTGCATTCACGACGCTCTCCGCAACTGGCCTGATCACGCCTTCCTCGACGAACGGCATTAAGGGCACTACGACGAACGACAGCGCGAACACGGGCAGCGTTGGCGAGTATCCGACTCCGGGCGCGACGATTGGTACATCACTCACGACGTCAACCTCTGCGAATATCGCCAGCCTGCCATTGACGGCTGGAGATTGGGACGTGCAGTGCACCGGCACGTTCAATGCGGCGGCCGCGACCTCTATGACCTTGGCGCTCGTCGGCATTTCCACCACGTCGGCCACGCTGCCAGCCGCTAACTCCGGCGCACGTGCGCGTATCCTCGCGACATTCGGGGGCAGTGGTGGATCCTCGCCCACGCTGGAAACGTCCTCGCCGAGTGTGCGCGTGAGCGTTGCGTCGACCACGACAACGTACTGCGTCGCCAATGCTGGATTCAGCGGCGGCACGTTGACCGCCGATGGATTCATCCGAGCGCGGCGCGTCCGCTGAAAAAACAAAAGCCGCCCTGAGAGGCGGCTTCTTTCGTCCTTCCTACGATCAACGATTCATTTCTGCGTCGATCGTCTTGTCCCGCAATCCGGCAGCTGCCGGCGTGTCTTTCCAAGGGTTGAACCCGATGCGTTGCCATGTCGCTTCTGGCTGATCCCTCAACCAGCGATAACGTGCTGCATCTCGTTGCAAGTCCTCGAAGTCAGCAATTTCTACTTGTTGAACAAAATCGTTTTTCATTTCGTAATCCGTTCTGTAACAAATCGTTCTGAGCAGAGAATACAACCGTAATCCGTTTTCGTGTGATCTAAGTTCGTCATCCGTTGTATTTACCGCGTCGACAAGCCGTCAGGATTTCAAGCGGGAAACATGACCGAATTCGATGCCATAGGTGTCGCAGCCGTCGCAAAAAAGAGACGTTTTGCACGTTCGGATCGGCCTGCGAGACTTTTGCGGAGCAAACGATTGCCTCCTACAATTGCCTTCGCACGTAAACGTCGGTAACATCCCCGGTCAAAATACGAAAATTTTACCTCCTTTGGCGTCAGCGCACAGGGAGCGTTTTTCGAGGAACGAATGGGAAACATGCAGCCGAAGCTCACCGTAATCTTGTGCACACACAATCGACATGCGTTTCTGGAGAAGTGCTTAACCAGCCTAGCCAATCAAAGTTGCCCAGCGGAACACTTCGACGTTTTGATCGTCGATAACGCCAGTAGCGACGCGACTCCAAACGTTGCAACGAAGTATTTGAGCGAAAACAGCAACTTCCGTTATCACATGGAAGCGAAGCTCGGACTAGCTCGAGCCCGCAACGCAGGCTTGGAACGAACGACGGCTCCGCTTGCGGCCTTTACCGACGACGATGCCATTCCTGCTCGTGATTGGGTCGAGCGCATGCTGGCGCGGTTCGAGACCCTTCCGGAAGACATCGTGTTGCTCGCGGGCGAGATCGAGCCGGATTGGGAGACACAACGTCCCGACTGGCTCACCGACAATCTGCTGCGGCCAATGTCCGCACGTCTTGGTTGGGACACTATTGCTAGACCACTTCGTGGCCATGAGTGGGTATGTGAAGTGAATTGCTGCTATCGAACCGAGATCATCAAGCGATACGGCGGATTCCCTGAGGCACTCGGCCGAAAGGGAGACCTCCTTCTGTCCGGCGAGAATTACGTAAACGATCAGATTTTCGCAGACGGCTATCGGTCGTTTTTTGACCCTGAAATTCTGGTCAAGCATTTCATTCCCGCCGATCGTGTCACGAAGACCTGGTTGATGCGTCGTTCGTTTTGGCAGGGGGTCACCGCGTCCGTCTGCGCGAAATACGACCTCGATGAAGGCCGGAAGGCCGAATACTGGCAAAACGTTCAACTGCCAGCCACCGCCGAGGATTGGTGGTCGATCTTGGATGCATCGAATTCTTCAGCTTCGGTTGAGGAAGGATGCGGGCTGATAACGAATATCGGATATATGCTCGGTATTCGAAATATGATCATCGGGCGGTGACGTGATGGATGAAGCGCGAGTGACACTGGTCTTTGCGACGATCGCACGGCCTCACTGTGTTCAACGATTGGTGCGTAGCGTGCGCCAAAAGTATCCCCGCATGAAGATCGTGGTCGGGGACCAGGGATTGCCCGAACGTACGTTAAGCAGCTTCTACGAGAAGAACAAGGTTAAGGCAGTCTTCTTGCCGCACGATGCGGGCGTATCTCGCGCCCGCAATGCTGCAGTCGCTCAAGTCGACACGGAGTTTGTACTGTTGGCGGATGACGATTTCATCATTTCGCCCGAAACGGATATCTCGATTCCCTTGTCGATATTAGATCAGGACCGCGGCGTAGATATTATCGGTGGCTTGCTCTATGACATTTACGGCGACATCGACTTTAAGAAGGGGCATGTGCGCCGATGGGAACGCATGTTCTTCGCCGACAGAGATAAAGAGCTCTTCGTGGCCTTGCCAATGGACATGTTTTTCCCGATCGAGAAGAAAGTTCGGGGAAGATCCTACTTCACGTGTGACGCCGTAATGAACTGGGCGTTGATGCGCACGGAGATTTTTCAACGCGGGGCTAAGTGGGACGAGCGGTATACGTGCAACGGCGAGCACGAAGACTTCTACCTCAACATCAAGACCAATACTGACATCAAGGTTGCGTATTGCAGCGACTTCGTAGCGTTCCATCACCATCCGCGCGACTTTAACTATTTCGACAAGCGCGAGCGTCAGGAGGGTTGGGCGCGATTTGGCGAAAAGTGGGGCTTCACTCAGTATCAGAACCATCCTTGGGGCCTGCAGAAGTTCGAGACCGGTGTCCAGGTGTATCCGGAAGCGAAGTCCCTTGATGATTTTCTGAACCGTTCGAATACGTACGTGGCGCCCAGAGCGTTCCTTGGCGCCAACGTCGCGTCGGACGGAAGCATTTCGTTTCCCAAGCGCCTGGGTCCGCAGTACAACGTGCGGGCATTCGTGTCTAACTCTGGCTCTGTCCGAATGATCGAGAATGAGGAGAAGGTCGCTTCCTCGGGGCATGTGGTGACCGAATTCGCGCTCGAAGATCTGGTAGACGTGCGGAAGCTCTCGGTGCGCTTGCTCGATGAATTCAAATCCCAGACACTCGTCGTTGGGCAACCAATCAAGTATCAGCTGACTGTGCACAATGAAGGGCAGTCGATCGGAAGTGTGAACGGTCAGCATCGAATCGCAGTTGGTATGCGCATCCGCTCTGAAACAGGCGAGACCGTGCCGTTTTCAGAGGACCATGTGACTCCGCTTGTCAACGATCTGGGTCGCGAAAGTTACCAGTACGTCAGTGCGATGGTGGATCTGCCAATCGGAACTTATTCAGTGGCAATCGACCTTTGGGTTAATTCACTGGGGTGGTTGCACAGGGCCGACCGTGCGGAATTGCACGTTGTTGGCAAAGGCGCGGTGACAAGTCCCGAACTCGCCTCGGCCGAGAACGTCCCTCCTGTCGAAGCCTGACACGCACCGACGAAGCGAAGATCTGAGATCTATCTAATGCCATACGAACAACACTCCGCGCAGTCGGAAGCCATTCTCGAATTGACGGCGGAGAAGACGAGCCACGGTTCACAAATGAACGCATCAGGTGATGTAGCAACTCGGGTATCGACACCCGAGGTAGGTATTCGTCCTGACTTCAAGTTTCAGGAATACGTTTTTACTCGCATTGCTACCGCTGAGCGGTTAGCGACTGCGACCTTGAAGGAAGTTAAACGCCAAGGCGTCGGCCTCGATGAGCGTTTCGCGAATCACGGAGCGAGAATCGAGGAGGGGTTTGAGGGTCAGGAGGCGAGGCTCAGAGAACTGCTTAAGAGCGCAGAAGACCAGTTCTTGAAGGTTGTTACGGACGACCTCAGTGCTCTGCGCGATGCCAGTGTTGAGAACCAACGATCTATCGACAGGATCTCAAAAGAGACAGCCGTTGCATCGCAGCAGATGGACGATCTTTACGAGATCTTGAACTCGCTCGCGAAATTTCAGCATCGCCTCGATGGGATTGAATCGGATCTGAGGCAGGGAATGGGATCCAAGATTTCAGAGCTTCAACATGGATTGGAAGCCTCGCGAGTGTCTTATGAGCAGCGTCTGGCTGCGCTGGAAGAGATGACTCATCGAAGGCTCTCGACGATTGAAGCACGTATGGATCCGTTAGAGATTCGAGTCGCCATTTTGTCCAGTACCACTCTGTTTTTCAGAGCTATCGGGCGCCGATTCAAGAAGAGAATCGCGCAACTTCGAAACCGCACATAGGTAGACCATGTCGCAAATTAGCGAAAAAGAATTTGCCCTCAGCCCCTTCGAGCGCGGTTCAGACATCGGCTCCCTGTGGCCCTTGAAAAGCGCGGATGCTATCGGCGCGGTTCGTGCGATTTCTGATTTGACATCGTTGCTCGAGCATAAAATTGGCGGAAGACGGTGCGTATTGCTTGACTGGCCGAATCACCCAAATGTAGGTGATCATCTTATCTGGCTCGGACAGAAGGTCATTCTCAAGAAGTTTCTGAACGTCGAGATCGTTTATCAGGCGGATTACGTCGAAACTGATTTTGAGCGCATCGCCGAGTTAGAAGACACTGTGATACTGTGTCATGGGGGAGGCAATTTCGGTGACCTGTACATACATCACCAGAAATTCAGAGAGAATATAGTTCGCCGTTTTCCAGAGCGGGAAATTATATTTCTGCCTCAGACGATTTATTATCAGGATGATCGTCAGATGCATGCTTCGAGTCGCGCGTTGGCGGGTCACCCAAATCTCACTATCTTTACGAGAGACCTGACGAGTTATGCGAGCGCTGCCTCGATGGTGGCCGGACGGAATGTCCATTTGGCGATCGACTCAGCATTTGCGTTGCAATCGCTAATCCCCCGTTTTGCGCATCGCTTCGCCGAGAGCAAAAGGCAACCTCTTTATCTCCTACGGCAGGATAGAGAATCGCATCTGTCGAACCTGGATAGGCCGGAAAACGCGCTGCTAGTCGATTGGATTGCTGAAGATAGTCTTGACTGGGTGTTGAAGGAAGTAGACGCTTTGAGTGTTATAGATGAGTTCGGGCTTCGAGAGCTGATCGATTCTGAGTGGGAGCTACGTTCGCTAGTGCATTTCGTCCGAGCAGTTTGCTTGTTCGCAAAGGCTTCGTATGTTGTTACAGATCGTCTTCACGCTCACATACTAGCGCTCTTGATGGGGGTCGAAAACGATGCGCACGATAACACCTATGGAAAGATCAGCGCGTTCTCGAATGCTTGGACGTGTGACGATCCCTTAGTTGCAGTTCGTTGACGTAAGGAACAAACTCGGGGCCGGCCCAAAAAGGTGGACCGGCCGGCTATGAGGTTCTGGACTATCGCAGAAAGGCGCTCATGCCATAGGCATCAAAGACGCGATATCCCGGGTGCAACGTTTGAAGTCTTGCCTGAAGGTCAGTCTGAACCTCTCTGCGAGCGTATGGTGCGGCCTCGATTTCCGAAAAGCCTGCGAGTTTGAAGTAGTACAAATAGTCTTCATAGAAAAGTCGGTTGACTCGAGGCTGGTGATAAATCTGCAACACCGCCTGCTCTGCGCGCCGGTCACCAAAAGTTTTCCGCAGAAGGTCAAACATCTCTGGAGGGCTGTATAGCAAGTGGCCGAATTCGGGGATAGCGTCTGGGACATTGAAATTAATCTCGCTGTCGACCCAGATGTGATGCCCGCAGTACGACGACCAGATCGGACCGTGGTAGGTGTATATAACGCCTGCCGGTTCCACGAGCCGCTTCATCTGAGAGAGTGCTGAAGGCAATGCAAGAATGTGTTCAAACGACGTGATCGAAAGAATCACATCGAAGTATCCTGTCGGAAGCCCGCCAGCAAATTCGATTGCACCGTCAAGTATCAAGTAGTCTTTGGTGCCAATCAGGGAGGACGCTTTGTTGAGTGGCTCGATGCCTTCGCGTTGGTAGTGAGTGCTCTGTTGTAGCAACTGGTAGCTACCTTCGGCAATGATGTCTATTGAGACCCATTCCTTTACGTCGAAAAGATCGAAAATCAACTCTCGTGGCAGGTTACTGCCGCCGACTTCTAGGACGCGCTTTCCTTTGAGATCAACACGGGCGAGCAGTTGAGAAAGGGCTTGTCCTTGATAAGCGGCGACCCCAAGGGTTGCACAAAGGTTCTGAAGAACTTCGTCGTCGTAAACCATTGTTCCTCAGAGGCAAAAAAAGATGTGGGGCTTTTTCCTGATAGCCTTCAAATGCTGGAGGCCACGGAGCAAGCGCAAGCGACCAATTGAACCATCTCTATATTACATTAGACGGTAGGCCGGACCTCCTTGGTTGGCGGGCGGTTGAATCTATATTTACTCCGGCGCGAGATGAATGTTCTGCCCCCTTTCAGCATGGGACCCAGGCGTTGCGCGCTTGGGTGCGTCGTCGATTGTGCCGACACGTCTGATCTCCGCTAGCAGGAGCGCTTCAGCCATTCGGAACGGTGAGGTGCGACACCGCAAATCATCTAGACCGCGCTTCCGGAGTTCGCGGTCATGCTTGTCCAATAGTTCCCTCACCTTGTCCAGTTGCAGCCGTGCGTGCTGCACCTCGCGTATCAGGCGCCGGAGGTCGTCTATGCTCGGCTCGCGATTCGCCCACAGCCGACGGAGCTCGTCGAGCGATGGCGGTTGGGGTGCAAGCGGTTTCATTGCGTCGCATTTACTGTATGGATAAACAGTATATCTGCGAATCATTCGAGCACCCTAGGCCCGAAAATCGCAGCGTAGGTTTTGGCGTAGACTCTCGAATAGACGTCCATCTGATATGGTCTGGACGTATATTCGACGAAAACGAATAAGCCGCGCGCTCACTGCGCGTCGTGAAAGATCACGCCGAGCATATGCCGCCGCCCCGACCTGAGGCGGCTTACGCCGTGCTTCATGTTCACCCGATACGGCCCGCGCGTGCCCTGCACCGGCCGATGATGCACGGCGAAGAACACCGCATCGCCCTGCGACAGCGGCACCGCTTCCACACGTGACTGCATTCTCGGACGCTGCTCCGTCATCACGAACTCGCCGCCGGTGAAATCGCGGCCGGGCGCGGAAAGCAGGATCGCCATCTGGATCGGAAAGACATGCTCGCCGTAGAGATCCTGATGCAGGCAGTTGAAATCGCCGGGCACGTAACGTAGCAGGAGCGGCGTCGGCCGTGTCTGCCCCGCGCGATGGCAGCGCTCGATGAACGCCGCGTGCTCGCGCGGATAACGCGTCTCGATGCGCATCACCTCATTCCAGCGATTGGCGATCGGCGCGAGATGCGGATAGACGGCACGCCGCGCGCCTTCGAGCGTTTCGGGCAGCGGATACGCGAAGTATTTGTACTCGCCGCGCCCGAAGCCGTGGCGCTCCATCACGACGCGGCTGCGAAAGATGCCCTCGCGATCGTATAGCGCGGCGAGCGCCTCGCATTCGTCGCGCGAGAAGAGCGCGGGCGCGGTGGCGCAGCCGTAGCTGTCGAGTTGCGCTTCGAGATCGGCCCAGTCGAGCGCGTCGATCCGTCCGCCGATATCCTCTGACGTCGCGCGTTCGAGCACCTTCATGTCATTTCTCCGGATGTGCCTAAGTTGCCTGCAGTGTGCGCCGCGCGCGCGTCGCACGCACTCCGGGTCTTGCTGTGCAATTCTCGCCGCGCATCAGTGCGCCATCATCGCGCTCTCTGCGATGCGCTCCTTCAGCGCGGCCTTGCGCGCGGCCATTTTCGCGCCGATCGCGACGAGGTCCATCTGCGTCTTGCGCACTTCCGGAAACAGCGTGGTTTCCTCTTCCTCGATGTGATGCGTCGTGTTCTCCTTGAGCACCTTGAAGGTCGCGTCGAAACCATCGTCGCCGGCCTTCAGGTTCGCGAACCGTTCGATGAGCGTCTTCACGAGAAAATGCTCGACGTAGGCTTCGTCCACGTCGATGCGCTGGTCTTCGGCCAGCGCGTTCTGGGCGACGGGATACAGCATTTCTTCCTCGACGATCGCGTGGATCGTCAGCAACTCGCACGCGCGCTGAACGAGCGCGTTCTTGCGCTCGAAATCGCTGCGTTCCGCGCGTTCGAACGCATCGAAAAGCTGTTCGATGGCGCGGTGATCGGCTTCGAGCATGTCGAGCGCATCAATGGGTCGCGGGGTATGAGCGGCAGACATGTGGGTTCTCCTGTAGTGGGCTCTCTCGGCCCTGTAGGGGCATCTTCGTGTCCCTGAGGCGCCCGAGAGCAGCAAGATGAATGCCCGCGATTGACCAGTTAACGGCGGCGTCGCGCGCGTCTAAATAGTCGGTCTTCCCGATTCGGCCAGGTCGCGTTGCCGCATCACTTTCACCTGCCACCACGCGGGCAAGAGACGCCGCACTTCCGCGCGCGCGAAGCGGTCGTCGATCAGATAGAGCACGCCGCGATCGAGCGGCCCGCGGATCACGCGCCCGGCCGCCTGCACGACTTTCTGCACGCCGGGAAAAAGATACGTGTACGCGTAACCCTCGCCGAACGCCTCGTGCATGCGCGCTTTCATTTCCTGGTTGACGGGATTGAGTTGCGGCAGACCGAGCGTTGCAACGAACGCGCCGATGAGCCGCGAGCCGGGCAGATCGATCGCCTCGCCGAACGCGCCGCCCAGCACCGCGAAGCCGACGCCGCGCCCGTCGGCGACGAAACGCGCGAGAAACTCGCGTTGCGCCGC
The DNA here is from genome assembly GCA_000648925.1 of Caballeronia jiangsuensis. Classification (GTDB taxonomy): domain Bacteria; phylum Pseudomonadota; class Gammaproteobacteria; order Burkholderiales; family Burkholderiaceae; genus Caballeronia; species Caballeronia jiangsuensis. The sequence goes on along the minus strand of JFHF01000034.1, from coordinate 55,823 downwards.
CTCGCTCATCGCGCGGGACTGCTGCCAGCACGGAATCGACGGATGACGGGCCGCGAGCGCCGCCGCGACTTGCGCCAGATATTCGAAGCTGCTGAAGAAGCTCAGGTAATTGCCCTCGGCGCTTTCGAACTGCGCGGCGATGAGATCGGCGATGCGGTCGACCGAGCGCTCGCGATCGCGATAGCGCGTCGAAAGATCCGCGATGGCCCGCACATCGAGCTGTTCGGCGGAAAAGGGCGATTCGACATCGACGCGCACGCTCGACTCCGGCAGGCCGAGCGTATCGGCGTAGAAATGCGCGGGCGTGAGCGTCGCGGAAAAAAGCGCGACGCTGTGGGCGCGTGCGAAACGCGGCGCGAGATGCGGGGCGGGAATCACGTTGCGCAGGCAGAGCACGGCATTGCGTTTCCCGGCGCTCGAACTCATTCGGCCGAGCGTGATGTCGAAGATCGAATGCGTGCCGAAGCGTTCCGCGATGCGCGTGAAATGCACGGCATCGAAATAGAAGCGCAAGGTTTCGGGCGTGAAGACCTCGGGTTGTTCGCCGAGCGTTTCGGTCATCAGCGAGACGGCTTGCGCGAGCGCCGTCAGCAGGCGCGCGGGCGTTTCCGTATGCGCCGCATAGTCGATGTTCGCCGCGTCCTGTTCGCGCGTGAGTTCGCGCAAGCCTCGCGCGACGCGCCCGAGCGCCTGTTTCAGCACGAGCGGCGCGCCGCGTCGCATCGCGTTGAAGGCGGCCTGATCGAGCGTCGCGGAATACATGCCGCGCGCCCGTTCGACGAGGTTATGCGCTTCGTCGACGAGCACCGACACGCGCCATCGATTCGCCTCCGCGAGCGCGAAGAGCATGGCGCTCGTATCGAAGTAATAGTTGTAGTCGCCGACGATCACGTCGCTCCAGCGCGACAGTTCCTGGCTCAGATAATACGGACAGACTTCATGCCGCCGCGCGACCTCGGCGATCGACGCGCGATCGAGTTGCGCGCATTCGAGCGCGTCGGCGCGCGCCCCGGCGAGGCGATCGTAGAAGCCCCGCGCAAGCGGACACGATTCGCCGTGACACGCGCGATCGGGATATTCACACGCCTTGTCGCGCGCCACGAGTTCGACGACGCGCAACGGCTCGGCGGCGAGCGTCGTCAGCGCATCGAGCGCGAGTTGCCGTCCGGCGCTCTTCGCCGTGAGAAAGAAGATCTTGTCGAGCCGCTGGCCCGGCCACGCCTTCAACAGCGGAAAGAGCGTGCCGACCGTTTTGCCGATGCCGGTCGGCGCCTGCGCCGCGAGACATCGGCCGGATACCGCCGAGCGATAGACCGCTTCTGCGAGCGCGCGCTGGCCGGGCCGGAAATCCGCATGAGGGAAGGCGAGCGCTTTCAGCGTCTCATCGCGCGCGGCGGCGTGCTGCATCTCCTGCCGCGCCCACGTGATGAAGCGCTCGCACTGCGTGACGAAATGCGCCGCGAGCGCATCGGCGGTCTGCGTCTCGACGAGCACGCTCTCGGTCTGATCGACGATATCGAAATACACGAGCGCGATCTCGATGGCTTCGAGTCCGAGCTTGCGGCACATCAGATGCGCATACACGCGCGCCTGCGCCCAATGCAGATGACGATGATTCTGCGGCATCGATTCGAGCTTGCCGCGATGCGTCTTGATCTCTTCGAGACGATTGAGCGCGGGATCGTAGCCATCGGCGCGGCCGCGCACGCACAGCGGCCCATACGTTTCCGATAGCGAGATTTCCTTCTGATATCCGGCCGGCCGCCGGCTCGTCACCGTGACGTGGCCCGCGACGCCTTCCTGCGCGCTCGGCGTCGGCGTGAAGCGCAGATCGAGATCGCCCTGTTTCGCGGTGAACTCGCACAGCGCGCGCACGGCGACGGTGTAGGCGGGCTCGGATACTGTATGCATGTACAGCAGTCTAGCACGCAGGCATCGGCGTCAAGGCGCCTTCTACGATGCCGCGCGCAGCAGTTCGCCGAGCGTTTTCATCGCGCTTTCGACCTGCGGCGACCACGGATGACCGAAGTTGATGCGCACGTAATTCCCGAACGCGTGACGCGCGGAGAAGATCGGCCCGGGCGTCACGTTGATGCCGTGTTCGAGTCCGCGCCTGTGCAACTGCATCGCATCGACATGTTCGGGCAATTGCAGCCACAGGAAATAGCCGCCGTCCGGCTGCACGAATCCGACGTCCGCCGGCAGCCAGCGCGCGATGGCCTGTTCCATCGCGCCGCGTTGCGTGAGAAGCGCGCCGCGCAGCTTGCGCAAGTGCTTGTCGAAGCCGCCGTGCTGGAGATAGTCGGCGACGCCCGCCTGAATGGGGATGCTCGTCGAGATGCTCGTCATCAGCTTGAGCCGCCGGATCGCGTCCGCGAAACGGCCCGCCGCGACCCAGCCGAGCCGGTAACCCGGCGCGAGCGTCTTCGACAGCGATGCGCAATGCATCACGAGTCCTTTCGTATCGAACGCTTTCGCGGGCGGCGGACGATCCGGCGCGAAATGCAGTTCGCCGTAGACATCGTCCTCGATGAGCGGCACGTCATGCTGCGCGAGCAAGTCGACGAGCGCGCGTTTCTTTTCGATGGAAAGCGTCGCGCCCGTCGGATTCTGAAAGTTGGTCATGAACCAGCACGCACGCACCGGATGCTTGACGAGCGCTTCGGCGAGCACGCCGAGATCGAGGCCTTCGTGCGGATCGACGGGAATCTCGACCGCCCGCAGGCCGAGATGCTCGACCGCCTGCAACGCCGCGTAGAAGCACGGCGATTCGATCGCGACGACATCGCCCGGCTTCGTGACGGCCATGAGGCTCAGCGTGAGCGCTTCCATCGCGCCGTTCGTGACGATGAGTTCCTCGACCGGCTGCGCGATGCCCATGCCGATGTAACGCAGCGCGATCTGCCGCCGCAATTGCTCGTTGCCCGGCGGCATGTCGACGACCGTGCTCCACGGATCGAGCATGCGCGCCGCGTGCGCGAGCGACTTCGCGAGACGCGCCAGCGGAAACAGTTTCGGCGATGGAAACGCGGAGCCGAGCGGCACGACATCCGGACGCTTGACCGCATCGAGCACGGAGAACACGAGACTGCTCACGTCGATGGCCGCGGGCTCCGCGATCGGCGTGGGCGGGGCTGTCTGCGTCGCCACTTTCGCGCCGGGCGCGACGAAGTAGCCGGAACGTTCGCGCGCGCGAATCAAGCCCCATTCTTCGAGCAGGTAATACGCGCGAAAGACTGTCGATTGACCGACGCCGTATTGCGTCGTCAGATGCCGCACCGATGGGAGGCGCGTGCCGACAGGCAACCGGCCCGCGCGAATCTCGGCGGCCATCGTGTCGGCAAGGGCTTGGTAGCGCTTCATCGCGTGCTTGGGAGAGGGGGCGCGAAATTGTCTCATACGGGTTCGCGAAGGAATATCCATGCGTCGCCGTGCGTTTAATGAGCAAGCGGCTTAATCGCCGCGCCCGGCTTTTCAAACCTTTCGGAGGTGCTTTCATGAAGCTCGCCAGAATCGCAACAGTCATGCTCGCCTTGCTCGCCGGTCTGCTCGCGGGATGTCAGACCGACGGCAGTTCGACATCGTCGGGCACGACATCCGGCAGCGGCAGCAGCGGCGGATATTGACCGCGCAAACGCCGCCGCCGGGACTGTCGGCGGCGCAGTTTCGGGCGGCGCTCGCGGCCTTCGCGGCGGCGCTCGGCAGCGATGCGGTGCTGTCGGACGATACCGCTTCGTATCTCGATCCATTCGCGCCCGGCGACGCGCTCGCGCACGCGCCGTCCGCCGTCGTGCTGCCGAACGATGTCGAAGGCGTGCGCGCGGCGCTGGCGGTGGCGAATCGATATCGCGTGCCGCTCTGGACCGTATCGACGGGACGCAACTTTGCCTACGGCGGCGCGGCGCCACGCATGAGCGGCTATGTCGTGCTCGACTTGCGGCGGATGAACCGCATCATCGAGATCGACGAGACGCTCGGCTTCGCGCTGGTCGAACCGGGCGTGACGTACTACGACCTGCATCGCGCGCTCGGCACGCCACGGAAGTTCTGGCTCGATCCGCCCGCGGCGGGCTGGGGCAGCGTGATCGGCAACACGCTCGAACGCGGCTACGGCACGACGCCTTACGGCGACCACGCGGCCCATCAGTGCGGCATGGAGGTCGTGCTTGCAAACGGCGATGTCGTGCGCACCGGCATGGGCGCGATGGCGTCGAGCCGAGACTGGCAAGTCTTCAAAAGCGGCTTCGGCCCGTCTTACGACGACATGTTCATGCAGTCGAACTTCGGCGTCGTCACGAAGCTCGGCATCTGGCTCATGCCCGCGCCCGAGGGCTACATGATTTGCCGCTACGCGTTCGGACGCGAGGACGATCTCGAACGCGTCGTCGATACGCTGCGTCCGCTCAGAATGGACGGCACGATTCAAAGCAACGCGGTCATCGAAAGCGCGGTGCGCTGGGCGGCGGGCGTATCGACGCGAAAGACCTGGTACGACGGCAAAGGCGCAATGCCCGACGACGCCATCGACGCGATGGCGCGCAAGATCGGCATCGGGCGCTGGAACCTGCGCTTCTGTCTGTACGGGCCGCCGTCGCTCGTCAACGCGCGGCGCGATATCGTGCATGCGCGTTTCAAGCCGATCGCGGGCGCGACGCTCTTCGAGATGCCGTATCGCGATGCATCCATCGAGCCCGAAGGCGGTGGCGATCGCGCGCAAGTCGGCATTCCGGGGCTCGAAGCGTTCAATTTGCTGAACTGGCGCGGCGGCTCGGGCGCGCATATCGATTTCTCGCCGATTTGCCCGCCCATCGGACGCGACGCCGTGAAGCAGGCGCGCATGGTGCGCGAGCGCGCGGCGCAATTCGGCTTCGACTATTACGGCGGTTTCACGGCGGGCCCGCGCGCGATGCATCACATCTTCGCGGCGATTTTCGATCGCGACGATCCGAAACAATCGCGCGACGCCGGTGCGCTGATCGAAGCGCTGATCCGCGATGTCGGCGCGGCGGGTTACGGGCAATATCGGACGCATCTGTCGTATATGGATCTGGCCGCCGCGCAATACGACTTCAACGATCACGCGCTGATGCGGCTGTCCGGCACGATCAAGACGGCGCTCGATCCGAACGGGATTCTGTCGCCGGGCAAGCAGGGTATCTGGCCGGCGAAGCGTCCGGATGGGGCGGAAGGAGAAGGGCGATGAGCACGACGCGGCGCACGTTTCTCATTGCGGCGGGAGCATCAGGATTGCCGTGGATGTCTGTCGGCGTGGCGACGCGGGCATCGACGCGAACCTGGGTCATCGACGCAGCGTTGCCCCAAAGCCGCGTGCTGTTGCGGCGGGCCCGTCTCGCGAGCGCGCGCGTTGAGTCTCTTTCCGGCGATGCGGGCTGGCTGTGGATCGAGCGATTATCGAAAGAAGCGATGTCGCCCTCGCACGCGATCGGCGGACTGACGCGCTTCGCCGACGCGTTCGTGTTGTCGCAGCTCGGCGCGGGCATCGGCATGCGGGTGACACATCATCGCGCATTCATTGACGACGCCGTGCTCTGGACGCTCGAACGTTGCTGAAAGCGGTTCGGTAGAATGAAGTGTGTCTCAATATTCCGCGCACGGACGAAACGATGAACGCCACGGACACCCGCACGATAGCCGACTGGCATGCGCACATCTATTTCGATGCCGTGAGCCGCGACGCCGCATGGCAGCTTCGGCTCGTGATCGAGCAACGATTCGCAATGGAGTTGCAAAGCGGCGCATTGCGCCTTGGACGCTTTCACGAACGGCCGGTCGGACCGCATCCGATGTGGTCGTTTCAATTGGGATTCGGCGGCGACCTGCTCGCGCCGATGCTCGCCTGGCTCACGCTCAATCACGGCGCGCTCGATGTCTTCATGCATCCGAATACGGGCGATGCGCTCGTCGATCATCGCGATTCAGCCGTGTGGATCGGCCGCTCGCATGAACTGGTGCTGAAGAGTCTCGGCGGCTGACGCTCAAAAAGAAAAAGGCGGAACGCGTCCGCCTCGCTTGCCGATATCCCGCGATTTACTTCTTCGCGCTCGCCGTTTTCGACGATACGGCGCGCACGGCCGTCTGATTCGCGACGGTGGCGTCGTTCTGCGCCGCTTCGACCACTTGCTTCGCAGCCTTTTTAGCGGCTTCGTATGCCGAATTCGCCGATTGGGTCGCGGCATCGATCGCGGTTTTCCACGCCGTCACGACGGCTTCGCTGCCGACGGGCGCGTTGCTCACGAGGCTTTCGAAGAATGCCTGGGCGTTACGCTGCGACTTTTCGATCTGATCCTGCGCCGCTTCCATGTACCCGCCGCGCACACCCGTCGTGATCTCGTTGACGCTCGTCCAGTACGCCTGCACGCGCTGCGCGCTGTTTTGCAGATGCTGGTTCTGGAGCGCGAAGAATTCCTGCGGATCGCGCACGGAGAACGTCTTGGCGAGCAGCGCCTGATGTTCGTCGAGCGCCGTCCTGACCGTGCGCACGTTCAGATCGACCAGCTTTTCGAAACCCCCGACGACTTGTGTGGCGAGACCAAAAGTCGTGTCGACGCCCGCCTTCTGTGACGCGATTACATTTTCCGGCGTAAAACTGCTCATGCTCGACTCCATATGGAAGTTGCCAATTGAATACGCGATGAATTTGTGCAGTGCAGCGATTGGTCTATTCTAAGGGAACGATGTGGAGTGTCAATTACGTTTTCCCGGCTTGACTTTAAACCATGTCGCCCATTATTCAAAAATCGCCGCTCGCGATAAGTAAATGAGCAGGCTCATTAAAAGCAACTGTTTTGATCACACATCACATAATCCGAACGACCATTTGCTTTTCGGCAGTATTCCAGTACGCGGAAAAATCCGACCAGTCGGACGGCGAAGATATGCGGGAATTGAGTTCTGCCGTGCACGCTGGAGAGGCCGCACTCGCGTAAACACCTAAGCCCAAACTTACCGAATGCGTTGTTTCCCCACTTGACGCATTGGTGCGTCAATTGGAAGAATCTCGCACTGCAACACGCGCATACGGGCATTCGGTGGACACGGTCTTTACCGGTATTTCTGTCACTGCCTCGTCATCGTGAATCCGTAGGATTCACCTTCGCGCGAATGAGCCGGCGCTGAACGGCATAAAGATATAAATCGAGAGAATTGAAGAAAATGGGGCGACATTCCCAAACCCTTGGCCACCTTGAACGTAGTCACGAAGACAACACCTTGCGGCGCGCCATGGCCGCACGACTCGACCGGGCCTTGCAGAAGGCCAACGTCAGTTCCGCCAAAGCCGCCGGCTGGCTCGATGTGAGCGAGCACGACGTCCAATTCTGGCGTCGGGGCATCACGGTTCCGCCGTTCGCGGCATTCAGCCGAATCGCGCGGGCGCTCGACATCGATCCGCACTGGCTCTGCACGGGTCAGGCGCAGCAGGCGCATTCCGCCAACTGATTGCGTCCACGCCGGCTATCGCGTTTCCCTGAGCGTCAGACTTCCGTCGATACGGCCGGTGCCGTCTTGCGTCCGTGCAGCAGCACGGTGCCGATGCCGCTCGCGGCGATCACGCACATGCCGATCGCCATCCAGAAGTCCGGCACCTGTCCGAACAGCAGCCAGCTGAAGAGCGCCGCGAACGCGAGCTGTCCGTAGGCAAACGGCGTCAGCACGGAGAGCGGGGCGCGCTTGAGCGCCTGAAGCATGAGTCCGTGCCCGAGGGTCGCCATCGTCGCCATGAAGACGACGAGCAGCCAGCTCCCGATCCGCACCTGCGCGAGCGCGGGCAAGGTCTCGGCCTGATCCATCCAGACGAGCACGCACAGCAGGATCGTGGCGACGAGAGCCGTGAGGAAGTTGGTCGTGATCGCATCGTCGACGCGCGAGAGATGGCTCGACACCACCTGAAAGCACGCGAAGGTCGCCGCCGCGCCGATCGGAAAAATCACGGTCCAACTGAACTGGCTGCCGCCCGGCCGCACGACGAGCAGCATGCCGATGAAGCCGAGCACGACCATCGCCCATTTGCTGCGCGGCACTTCGTCTTTCAGGACGAGCGCGGCGAGCAGCGTGGAAATGAGCGGCGCGAGCATCGCGAGGGAAGTCGAAACCGGCAGCGGCAGATGCCGCAAGCCCGCGAACGTGCATGCGGAATTGGTGAGCAGCAGCATCGCCCGCACGACCTGCAGCTTGACGCTGCCCGAGCGGAACAGACCGAATGCACGGCGCCGCACCTGCCAGACGCCCATCACGACCATCTGAAAGAGATAGCGTACCCAGAGGAGCGCCAGTAGGGGGACTGCGGTGCCGATCAGCTTGACGGTGGAATCGCTTGCCGCGAAGGTCGCGGTCGTCAGGATCATGATGGCGATACCGGCGCCGGTGTTATCGGTATCAATGCGGTATCGCGTCTTGCCCTCTAGCGTTGCCATCGAGTTCTCGTGATTCGCCGCCACGCGCAGCGAACCGTTGCCCGGCGTTTCTGCTGACGGCATATATGAAGGAACGGCTCTCAGACCGTTGCTCCGATTCTCCCGGCATCGCAGGGTGCTGGCAAGGCGACAGTAAAGTTCTTTTCCGCCTTGTTGTGCACAGGTCACGATGCGGGAAATGTACTAGACGGTTCGGACAAATTGGGATTCGGCGTGGGAAAAGGCCGTCAATCGTCGGACCAATGCATGAAAAGCGCGCTTCGATTCGTCCACTTCGGCTTTTTTCCTCCTAAAGAACGCCATCTCAAATTGAGAATTGGATTAGAGATTTCCTAGGCGCCCTTTTTTACTATCTCCTTCACAGATCGCAGCCACAGCCAGCCACCAGACATCACGCTGGATGAAAGCGCAAAGCGTTCTCCGATGTGTCGTGGCATTCAAAGCCGAGCCATGCGCGTCGAATCGGTCCGAAGTCATCCATTACGAGTTTTCTGGAGCATTACATGCAAAAACGCATCACCCTCGCCGCCGCCTTCGTTTCCATGAGCGTCGTCGCTCTGATGTCGATGAACGCGCACGCCGGCGACGGCACCATCACCATCAACGGCGCGGTCAGCGACACGACGTGCTCGATCAACGGTGTCGCGAACGGCACGCCGGCCAACGTCACGGCGACGCTGCCGACGGTGGACTCGGGCGCGTTGTCGGCTGCCGGCGCGACGGCAGGCACGTCGAATCTCGGCGATATCACGCTCGCGTTGAGCGGTTGCGGCGGCACGGCGACGAAAGCGGTAGCACGTTTCGAAAACGGTCCGACGGTCGATCAGACCAGCGGCAATCTCGTGAACCAGGCGTCGGCATCGCCCGCGGGCAACGTTCAGGTGCGCTTGCTAAACGCAAAAATGCAGCCTATCAATATCCTCACCAACCAGAACAACGACTTAGCCACGAACGGCGCGACGATCTCGGGCGGCGCCGCCACGTTGAACTATTTCGCCCAGTATTACGCAACGGGCAAGGCGACCGCGGGCAGCGTCAACACGACGGTGCAATACACGACGCAATATCAGAATGAGCGCGCCGGACGTTCCGCTGAGGGACGGTCCGGCTTTTGCGCAGGCGCGCGGAGAAATGGGACGGCTGTCATGAAAATAATGAAATGGTTGATTGCGATATCGATAATGTTCTCGGTATTGTTCGCGGTCGCCGCGCATGCCAGCGTCACGATAGGCGGCACGCGCGTGATTTATCCGCTCGATCAGCGGGAAGTCAGCGTGAAGCTGAACAACGATAGCCGCACCCCGGCGCTCGTGCAGGTATGGATGGACGATGGCAACGCGGACGCGAAGCCCGGCGATATCAAGACGCCCTTCGTCATCACGCCGCCGATTTTCCGCATGGACCCGAATAAATCGCAGACCTTGCGCCTGATGTACGGCGGCGACGCTCTGCCGCAAGATCGCGAGTCGGTGTTCTGGCTGAACGTGCTCGACGTTCCGCCCAAGACCGACGCCAAGGCCAGCACGAACACGCTGCAACTGGCCTATCGAACGCGAATCAAGGTCTTCGTGCGTCCGCCGCGACTTCCGGGCAGCCCGGACGAAGCGCCGAAAGCGCTCGAATGGCGCGTCGCGCCGGCGCCTGGAGGCGCGGGCCTGGCGCTCTCCGTATCGAATACGAGCGCGTATCACGTTTCGTTCAGCGAAATTTCTGTTTCGTCCAATGGACGCACGTACAAGAACGAAACGGGCGGCATGGTCGCGCCACGTTCCACGCAAATCATCCCGGTGCCGGACATGAGCGGCGTCACGAGCGGGAAGATTCATTTCATCGCGATCAGCGATTACGGCGGTCCCATCGAAGGTGACGCCACCCTCTTCGGACAATAACGGCGCAGAAGCGCACCGTTACGTCATCACGCACAGCGCGTTTCGTCTCGCGCGCTGTTCGCGCGCATCCTCGATGCGTTCATGACGGTCTTTGAAACAGACTGTTCACTCATCTCAAAATTAGAACTCGTCCTAGGTACTTCTATCTCGATAAAAAATAGCATCGGTTTGCTGAACATCCTTCCGTCGATGTTCGACAAACCGAGATTGCCGAGATATGAAGCACCGTCGAAATCAGTCGCTTTCTTCCCCCAAACTTAGCGGTGTCGCCGCGCTGGTCCTGATGGCCTTCGCGAGCGCGATGCAGGCGCGCGCCAGCGAAGCATCCGGCGCGGTCGAGTTCGACACCACGTTTCTGCGCGTGGATTCAGGGAGCGATTTCGACGCACGGCGATTTTCTCGCGGCAACACGGTGTCGCCGGGCATCTACTCGGTCGATATCATCGTGAACGGCAATCGCGTCAAGCGTGACGAAGTGCGTTTCGTGACGGCGCGCGAAGGCGAGAACGCGACGCCGTGCCTGACGCGCACGATGCTCGAAAGCGCGGGCTTCGACTTCGCCGGACTCGCGACGGAGCGCGGGCAGGACAGCGGTGAGGCGCTGGCGGACGCGTGCATCGACTTGCTCGCGCTCGTGCCGGAAGCCTCGATCGACTTCGATTTCAGCGAGCAGAAACTCGTGCTTTCCATTCCCCAGCGTTACATGCGCGCGTCGGCGCGCGGATATGTATCGCCGGAGCTGTGGGATCGCGGCGTGAATGCGGGCTTCCTGAGTTACAACGCGAACACCTATCGGACGCGAGCGGGCGGCGAGCAATCGACGCAGAATTATCTGGGGCTCAACGCGGGCGTGAACGTCGGCGGATGGTATTTTCGTCACCAGTCCTCGCTGACGGCATCGACCGGGCAGGCGACGCAGTTCGACAACATCGCCACCTTCGTCCAGCACGACATAACCCGCTTGCGCGCGCAAGCCGTGCTCGGCGACGCGCAGACGACCGGCGACGTGTTCGATAGCGTGGCGTTTCGCGGCGTGCAGATCGCCACGGACGATCGCATGCTGCCCGAATCGTTGCGCGGCTTCGCGCCTGTCGTGCGTGGCACGGCGGATTCGAACGCGCTCGTGACGGTGCGTCAGAACGGCCTGATCATCTACGAAACGAGCGTGACGCCCGGCCCGTTCGAAATCCGCGATCTCTATGCAACGGGTTCGGGCGGCAATCTCGATGTCACCGTCACGGAAGCCGACGGGCGCGCGAGGCGCTTTACGGTGCCCTATGCATCGGTTGCGCAATCGCTGCGTCCGGGCACGACGCGCTTCGCGGTCACGGCGGGACAACTGCGCGACGACTCGCTCTTCACGAAACCCGCTTTCGCGCAATTCACGCTGCAGCGGGGCCTGACGAATCTGGTCACGCTCTACGGCGGCGCGAGCGCATCGGAGGGCTATGCCGCCGTGAATGTCGGCGCGGCGCTCAATACGAAGTACGGCGCATTCGCGAGCGATATCACGGCCGCGCGCACGCAGATTCCGGGCAAGCAGGCGATGCAGGGCAAGAGCCTGCATATCGGCTATGCCAAATTCGTCGATCCGACCGGCACCAATCTCTCGCTCGGCGCATACCGTTATTCCGACAGCAGCTATCTTTCCTTCGCCGATGCCGCCCGCCTGCGCGACGCCGCGCGGGACGGCGGCAATCCGGCCGATCGCAATCGCGGCCGCGTGCAACTGACCATCGATCAGCGGCTCGGCAAGCACGGTTCGGTGTTCGCGACGGCCTCGTCGCAAAGCTACTGGAACCGTCCGGGAAACGACATTTTCTATCAGGCCGGTTATTCGAACAGCTTCAAATACGGCACCTATAGTGTGACTGCGGGCCGCACGCAGAATTCGGACGGCACGATGTCGAATCAGTTCATGGTGAGCACGACCATTCCGCTCGGTCGCTCGCAACATGCGCCGCAACTCACGACGAATCTGAACATGAACGGCGGCGCGACGAACATTCAGGCGAACGTCGGCGGAACGGCGGGGGAACGCAATCAGTACTCGTACAACGCGTACGGATCGATGGCGCAGTTGCCGGGCGCGAGCATGAGTTCGAATGTGGGCGTGAGCGGCGCGTGGCGCGCGTCGCATGCGCAGGTCAGCGCGTCGGCAAGCGGCGGGGCGGGCTCGTCGCAGGTGTCGGCGGGCGTGAGCGGATCGATCGTCGCGCATCCGGGCGGCGTGACGTTCTCGCAGACGGTCGGCGATACCTTCGGCATCGTCGAGGCGAAGGGCGCCGAGGGCGCAGGCGTATCGGGCGCGACCGGCGTGAAGATTGATTCGCACGGTTACGCGGTCGTGCCTTATCTCACGCCCTACAGCATGAACAACGTGGACGTCGATCCGAGGGGCAGTTCTCTCGATACCGAGCTTCAGTCGACGTCCGAACAGGTCGCGCCGCGTTCCGGTTCGATCGTCATGCTCAGGTACAAGACGGTGACGGGCCGCGCCGCGCTGATCCGCGCGCCGCGCCTCGCCGGCGATGCGCTGCCGTTCGGCGCGGAAGTCTCCGATGGCGCGGGGCATGTGGTGGGCGTCGTCGCGCAGGACAGCCGGATTTTCGCGCGCGGCATCGAGGATAAGGGCACGCTCGTCGTCAAGTGGGGCGACGGCGCGAACGAGCAATGCAGCATCGCGTATGCGTTGCCTGAGAAGAGCGATAAGGCGATGGCGGGGTATGCGTCGGTGGAGTCGCATTGCATCGCTTCGCATACGAGGGTTGCGGCAGGCGAGACGGCTGACGGCGACGCCGGTTCTCAAAACGGAGGGTCGTGGCAATGAGTCCAGGAGAAGGGATCGCCGTGCTTGCCGCGATATGCGGGAAGCTATCGAAAGGCGGGGCGGCGAAAACACTCGCGATTGTCGTGCTGTTGGCGTCGTGCCTCCAGGCGGTGGCGGCCGGTACGATCACATTCCCGTCATACGGTGCGATGCCGGTCCTGAGTTTTCCCGCGACGCTGTCAGCGTCGCGCGACGCACCCGTCGGCACCGTTCTGAATTCGAAAGCCGGCAATGCGGGCCTTGCCGCCAGCGGCTTGACCTGTGATGTGCAGAAAGACGCGACAGTGAGCGGCATCCTTGTTCCTGGAAGCACGAATGTCTATCAGACGGGCGTCCCGGGCATCGGCGTGCGCTTTTACATGACGAGCGGATGGAAGGGCTCATGGGTATCGGTACCGGTTTCCCAGACGCTGACGCAGCCAAACGGAACAACCGCGCACTACACCCGGGCCGATCTGGTGGTGACGGGGCCGGTCGGCAGTGGCGCCATTGCAACCTGGCCTTCGATGACGGTGAGGTTCACAGGCAGTTGCATCGCGACGGTGACGGCGACACAGTACCTCACAGGCAGCGTGGCGATGACGAGCAACACATGCAGTGTGACTACGCCGAGCCTCGACTTTGCGCTTCCGAAGGCGTTGACCAAGGACCTTGTCGCGCCTGGCGCGACTACGGGCGATACGACGGAGTCGCTCGGTCTGAATTGCGCTGCGGGCGTCAAGGTTGCCGTGACGCTGTCCGATGCCGTCAGCCCGCAGAACCGATCTACCACCTTGAGCCTTGCGCCTGAATCATCGGCTTCCGGAATCGGCCTGCAAATCCTGCATGGAACAACGCAGGTGGCGTTCGGCCCTGATTCGGCGGTTGCGAACAACACGAATCAATGGACGGCAGGCACGGCGAGCGGGGGCGCCATGCAGGTTCCGCTCACGGCGCGGTACGTCCGCACGACGGACACGCTCACCCCGGGAAGCGTGAAGGGCAAGGCGACCTTCACGATGTCCTATCAGTAGCGCGCGATTTATCTCGGGCAAGGCCGCGGGGTATGCGTCGGTGGAGTCGCATTGCCTTCCCGGTGCGGCTCCGCTTTTGTCCGCATCCAAATGAGCACGAAGGAAAACTAAAGCATGAGCGCATCGAAACCGATCGGATGGATTGCGCGCGTCCTGCGCCTGATCGCCGTCTTTACCTTGTTCTTCTCGTTCGCAGGGCATGCGCGGGCCGACTGCCCGGTCAACGGGGGGATGCCATTGTTCAACTACGGATCGGTCGTGGTGTCGGAGAGCCTGGCGATCGGCGAAGTCATACCGGGAACGGTCAGGACGTATCAACTCGTCGGCAAATGCACGTCGAACTCGACTTTCAACCGGCCGGTCGTTACTTGTCCCCTCAGCGGCGCCGAGGTCCCCGGCATGACGGGCGTTTATCCGACGAACGTCGCCGGCGTCGGTACGAGAATGCGCGATGGATCGGGCAAACCGTTGATCGGCACGGGGGCTTGTTCGACGGACTCGTCCCTCGGGACGGTCGGGGCGACGGGCGATTTCAACGTCGCGGGGTCGTTCGAACTCGTCAAGACGGGGCCGATCAGCGGAGGTTCGTTTTCCGGCGTGCGCTATGACGCCGGCGTGCTGAACACGGGTATTGCGCTGAACAACGGCGTGAAGTCCATGACGATTCCGAACGGAACGCCCGTTCGGACCGTGACGTGCAGCGTGTCGAGCGCGACGGCCAATCAGACCGTCACGCTTCCGACTATCGGAACCTCAACGCTCGGTGCGGCGGGTGCGGTGGCCGGAAAAACATCCTTCAAACTGGATCTGATCTGTCAGCCGGGGGTGAAAGTGGCTGTAACCTTCAGTTCCACGTCGGGCAACACAGGCGTGCCGAGCGTACTGGCCAGTACAGGCTCGGCGCAAGGCGTCGGCGTGCAGTTGCTGGATTCTGCTCAAGCGCCACTTGCCCTCGATAGCGCACTGCCGCTGACATCGGGGACGACAGGCAACACGTCCTTCACGTTCTTCGCTCAGTATTACCGCCTCGGCGCCGCGGCCGTTTCGCCCGGCGACTTCCACGCGACCGCTATTTTCACGATGAGCTATCAGTAGATAACCCATCGATTGTTGCGCACAAAGCGCTTGCCATCGTGACTCCGCCGCCTACACTTAAAGTAGTTTCTCAACTGCTTCGAAGGAGGCAACAATGAGAACGAGAACTCGCGAAGTCGTACGCATGCTCGCGACATTCCGCCGTTCGGCGCATTGCGGAAGCTTGCGTGCTGCCGCGGCAGCTCAGGAAGTACGCGATCTCGCAAACGAAACGTCGTCCGACGAAGCAGCCGAAGAGGACGATCGTGCCGAACTCGAAACGCGGCTCGCCACACGCAAGCCGCGTCCCGGCATGCATTGAGATGCGCGCGCTCAGACGCCTGCCGGATTCCTGAACGGCGAGAAGCGCCAGTGCCCGCTCGCGTCCTTCACGGCGATCGCGCCATGCTCGTGCAGCACGTCGCCGATGGCGCCCGGCTTGATGTCGTCGGAGATGCGGATGACGAGCAAGGTGCGCTGCGGCGCGGCGTCGTCGCTGGCTGGCGGCGTCTGCGGTTGCTGTAGCGGCTCTTGCGGCACGTAGCGGTTGCGCGCGCCGATCACGCCCTGATGCTCGCCGTGCGCGACGTACTCGGCATCGTCTTCGTCGTGTGCGGGCGGCAGCAGCGCATCGATGTCGATTTCGCCGCGTCCTGCCCGGTAAAGATGCGCATCGTCGCGTCGCAGGCCTGCGAGCTGCAATGCGCGAAGCGCGTCATGTCCGTCGCGATAGCATCCGAACACCCCAACTATGACCTGATTCATCGTCGCCCCCTCTGTCGGCCCGTATCGTTTCCACGAACCAAGCAACTGATGTCATCCTGCGCGGTCTTCGATTCGCTTCCGCGCTGTTCGATTCGTCAGATGATCTTCAGCAACGTGCGTTCCCGCATGATGGTTTTGAAAGGGTGAGTGTCAATGAGCCGTTTCCCGCAGGTTGCGACCCCAACGGCTATCACCTAAAGTAGCTGAGCTTCTTTCCCGGATCCGCGCGTTACGCAACGCGCTCTTCGCGAGGTTCGAATGATTGCGAAAGCCTGTGCTTGGGTACTCGTACTGATCGCAGGCTCCGCAGCGGCGGCGCCTTGCTATAACGACGGCGATGTCGTGACGCTCGAAGGCACGGCGACGCGCCAGGCCGCGCATGAAGGAGATGCGTCCGCGAAGCCCGCGTGGGTGCTTGCGCTGTCGGGGCCGATCTGCGTGCTGAGCGCGGGCACGGGCCAGAGCGCGCGGCAACAGTCGAACGTGTCGGCGGTGCAGATCATCGATGCAACGCCCACGGAAAACGCGCGCATCCAGGTGACGGGCAAACTCGTCACCGGCAACGTCAGCGGCTATTACGCGGTGCCCACCGCGATCTGGGTGCTCAAGCAGCGGGTGCTGTCGGGACAATAATGCTCTCCGCCCGCATGGGCGATGCGTCGAACCCGCGATGAATGCGAACGATCGCGAGCGATCAGGCCGCTTTCGCGTGCGCCTGATAGCGCCAGTATTCAGCGACGACGATATGCAGCGGTTGATCGTCGAGCTTGCGTTCCTCGGCGAATCGCAATAAGGCATCGAGTTGCGCGCCGGTGCAACGGAACGCTTCGCGGCGCGGAGCCGTCTGGTTTTTCTTGTGCGTGGTCATGGCAATCCTTTTTAGGACCTTCCCCGACAGGGCAGGATCGTTCGACGGGGCGGCCCGTGCGCGCGAACGCTGCCTGCTGCTTTCACATTAAGCCGGAGCCGCGCACGCGCGACCGGCTGTTAGCGCACATAGCCGTCAAGACACGACACATAGCGCAAAGCGCGGACCCGGGTATGTGCTTAGGTCTCTTTTGCTTTCACCGCTGGAATAAACCGTTCGACCATGCCGTTTAGCATGGGTGAACCCGCGCGGGAGTCGAGACGCGGGACGAGGGAGGAGGAGCCTGTGAGCGCCGATCAACAAGCGCACGAGGAGCTCGCGCACATCGGGCGGATGATCGCGGAACTGGAGCGTGTCGCGGCGACGGAGCGCGGCGAACCGAAACGGTATGCGGTCATGCGGCCGGAGTACTGGCAGCGGCGCATCGATGCGTTGATCGTCGCATCGACGAACGAGCCGTTGCGGCGCGATGCGGCCGCGTTGCGCGAGCGCCTGGCGGAAGTTTTCGCCGATGCGCACGAACGGGATACGGGGCACGCGGGAGAACCGGCGCGGGAGACCGGCAGCAGAAAATGAAGCGAAGCGACGTGCGTGGCGGCGCGTGTGACGATCGGACGATCGACATGCGCCGCCGCAGCGTCAACCCGTTTGCTCGACGGGCGTCACGTCGATATCGAGCTTCTGCGTGCCGCGCAGCACCGCGATCTTCACGGGCTTGTCGATACGCGATGCATCCAGCGTGCGCTGCAAGCCATCGACGCTATCGACGGCGATGCCATCCACCGCGACGATACGATCGCCCGTGCGCAAACCGCCGAGCGCGGCCGGACTGCCTTTCACGATCTCCATCACATGCACGCCGCTCGCGAATGCGAGTTCGAAGAAGCGCTGCACGCGCCGCGAGATCGGCGTAGTCGTGCCGGCCACGCCGATATACGCGCGCCGCACGCGCCCATACGCGAAGATCTGCATGATGACCCACTTGGCCGTGTCGATGGCGGTGGCGAAGGAGATGGCCTGCGCGCCGGAAATGATCGCGGTGTTCACGCCGATCACTTGCCCCGCCGAATTGATGAGCGGCCCGCCCGAGTTGCCGGGATTGAGCGCGGCATCGGTCTGGATGACGTCGTAGATCATGCGGCCCGAGGTCGAACGCAGCGAGCGGCCGAGCGCGGATACAACGCCCGTCGTGACGGTCTGCGCGAGCCCGAGCGGATTGCCCACCGCGATCGCGATCTGCCCGACGCGCAGGCTGCCCGAATCGCCCAGCTCGACATGCGGCAGCGGCTCCGCCGAGCCGATGCGCAGCACCGCGAGATCGCTCGCGGGATCGTCGCCGACGAGATCGGCGTCGAAACGCGCGCCATCCGCGAGCGTGACCACGATATGCGTCGCACCATGCACGACATGGCTATTGGTCAGCAGATAGCCGTCCGGCGTGAAGATGAATCCCGAGCCCGTGCCGCCGACATTGCGGCGCGCGCCGCGCGGATCGGCGACCTGGCGCTCGACTGCGATGAACACTACGGCTTGCTGCACGCGCTCGAGCGCACCGATGACCGTGCGCGAATAGGCGTCGAGCAGGGCTGAATCGTCGATATGGCCGAGCGGGGCGGAGGGCGCGGCGTCCTGCGCGCCGCGCGCAAGATCGTCGATGAATTGAGGCCGGCTTCCCATGTTCCTAGAGCTCCCGATGTCTGGAAGCCGACATGCGGGCCGCCGCCGCCGATTTCAAGAGAGGGTTGCGTTCGCGAGCAGTTTCATCGGCCCGAGCGCTTCGACGACGTTGCGCTGTGCAGCGTCGCGCACGAAGAGCGAGCCGGCGAAGCCGAGCGCATTCACCGCGACGCCTTCGACATGCGAAACCCCGCGCGGCACCGCGAGCATCCAGCGGCGCGTGACGAGCAGGTTGTAAGGCGCGCTCTGATGCGCGACGCCCGCGACGTCGAGCGGCTGCACGCCGATCGCGTTCAGCAGTTGCAGATAGATTGCGTGGGCGTTCGCGGGATCATCGTCGTCGAGCCGTGCGGCCGCGTGCGCGAACGCGAGTTGCGGCGCGCGAAAAATGCCGCTCGTGTGCGCCGCGTCGATGAACGGTTCGATGGGCAAGGCGTGACCATCGAGCGGCAGCGGCACGATCTGCAGATGCTTGTGCGGCTGGCTCGATCCGGCGATCGTGCCGCCGTTATAGAAGCCGAGGCCATCGAAGCGTTCGAGGCATGCGAAGAGCGCGGCGAAGTCATCCTCGCCGATGAGCGATTCCTGCGGCTCGAAGTCCGTCGTCACGATCAGCAGATGATGCGCGAGCACGTTGAACTTGTTGAGCAACAGAAAGTGCCGCTCGCCGATATCGCCCACACGCAGCGCTTCCTCGCATGACGAAAACGGATCGCGCCATGCGCTCGCAGCGTCCGCCGTGGCCTTCGCCGCGAGCTTCGATGCTTCCTCCTTACGCGCGAGGTTCGCCGCTTGCCGCACGAGAAACGGCACGCCGCCATCTTCGATCACGCTTTGCACCGTGTCGAAGGAACGCAGCGCGCCGCATGCGAGCGCGCGTTGCGTTTGCGTGATGACGTCCTGCCACGAAGGGGCGTTCATTCGCGCCATGCTTCTCCTTTGCCGAACTCGTATCGATCGAGCGATGCCGCGTGCATCTCGATGCTGTAGCCGGGCGCCTGTGGCGGCATATAGCGCCCGTTTTCGATGACGACGGGATCGAGAAAATGCTCGTGCAGATGATCGACGTATTCGAGCACGCGACGATCGAGCGAGCCCGACACGCAGATGTAATCGAACAGCGAAATATGCTGCACATACTCGCACAAGCCGACGCCGCCCGCATGCGGACACACCGGCACGCCGAACTTCGCGGCCATCAGCAGCACGACGAGCACTTCGTTGAGACCGCCGAGACGGCAGCTATCGATCTGACAGAAATCGATCGCTTCCGCTTGTAGCAACTGCTTGAAGATCACGCGATTCTGGCAATGCTCGCCGGTCGCGACGCCGATCATCGGTGCAAGACGCCTGCGGATCGCGGCGTGACCGAGCACGTCGTCGGGGTTCGTGGGCTCTTCGATCCACCACGGATCGAACTCCGCGAGACGGCGCATGTTCGCGATCGCTTCATCGACTTCCCATACCTGATTCGCGTCCATCATCAGCTTGCGCTCGGGGCCGATTTCCTCGCGCAGAATGCGCGCGCGCCGCATATCTTCGTCGAGATCGCCGCCGACCTTCTGCTTGAAATGCGTCCAGCCCGCCGCGACGCCTTCACGCGCGAGCCGGCGAATCTTGTCGTCGTCATAACCTAGCCAGCCGGCGGATGTCGTGTACGCGGGAAAGCCCTGAGCGAGCATTTCCTTTTCGCGTTCGCCGCGTGTTCCATGAATGCGCTTCAATAAGGCGAGCGCTTCCGATGGCGTGATCGCATCGGTCACATAGCGGAAGTCGAGACAGCGCACGAGCTGCTCTGGACTCATATCGACGAGCAGTTTCCACACGGGCTTCTTCTCGCTCTTCGCCCACAGATCCCACACGGCATTCACCACGGCAGCCGTCGCGAGATGAATCACGCCTTTCTCCGGGCCGATCCAGCGCAATTGACTATCGGATGTGAACGCGCGCCAGAAGCCGCCCATGTCCGCGGCGATACCCTCGATGCGCCTGCCGACGACGAGCGGTGCCAGCGCCTCGACCGCCGCGACGACGACTTCGGTGCCGCGTCCGATCGTGAACGTGAGGCCATGACCCGCGAGTCCGGGCGCATCGGTTTCGAGTATCACGTAGGCGGCGGAATAGTCGGGCGCGGCGTTCATCGCGTCCGAGCCGTCGAGCGAACGCGAAGTGGGAAAGCGGATATCGCGCACGGAGAGCTTCGTGATGCGGGTCATGTTCATCTCCTCAGATGGTGTCGTGACGGCGATGCTCAGGGTTCGAACGGAGGCCTTTATAAAGGCCCGAATATGCTGCAACGCACGGGCGCAATCGACATTGACAACCCGTGTTGCACCTCCTAGCCTGCTAGCATGTTAGTGCGAAATCAAGGGCGGCGTGAGCTCATCGACGAATGAAAACAGTCTTGCCGCCGACCCTTACCGCGCGTTGCCCCGCTTGCACGGTTCGGAGCGCGGCAGCCTCACCGACGCCGTCGAGGAGGCGCTGCGCGCGGCCATCGTCAATCTGGCGATGGAGCCCGGCATGATGATCGACAAGCTCGCGGTGTGCGAGCGCATGGGCGTATCGCGCTTTCCGGTTTCGTCTGCACTCGCCAAGCTTGCGACCGTGGGGCTCGTCGAAGTCTTGCCGCAGCGCGGCACACGCGTCATGCCCATCGTCATGCACGACATACGTCAGCATCTGTTCGTCCGCAGCGCGCTCGAAGTGGAGACCGTGCGCACGCTTGCCGTTGCGTGCGATGCAGCCACGCTCGATGCACTCGATGCGAACCTCGACCGCGAAGCCGAAGCAGTGCAGCAAGGTCTGCGCCGCGAGTTTCATCTGCTCGATCTCGCGTTCCATGAGTTGCTTCTCGATGCGATCAACTTGCCGCGCGTGAAGGAGATCGTCGCTGCATCGCGCAATGCGCTCGATCGCGCGCGCCGTCTGATGGCGAGTCCCGAGCGTCACGCGCATACGCTCGCCGAGCACACACGTATCGCCGATGCGATCCGCGCGCGCGATGGCGATGCCGCCGCGCGCGCGATGCACGATCACCTGGATGAAGTCGTCGCGGAACTGCGGCGCTTCTCCGCTGAAAGACCGGATCTGTTCAGGGAGTAGGAGACAAGAAAGACGAGCGATACATGTGGTCAACCGCAATGGAGGAGACACACAATGAACCTGTTCAAGCAAATGGGCGCCGTGACCGCGCTCGCGGCCGCATGTCTCGCCGCGTCGCCGGCGATCGCGGCCGAGGACTTCAAGGGCGTGACCGTCAACGTGATGACTTTCGTCGGTCCGCAAATCGCCGAGCCGCTGCAACGCCGCGCGCCCGAGTTCGAGAAACTCACGGGCGCGAAAGTGAATGTGCTGACGGTGCCATTCTCTGACCTTTATCAGAAGCTGTTGACAGACTGGGCGTCAGGCACGAATTCCGTAGATGCGGCGGTTTTCGCGCCGCAATGGATGGTCGATTACACGAAGGGCGCCTTCCTCGAAGACCTGACGCAGCGTGTTGCCAAAGATACGGCGTTGAAAGAAGACGACGTGATGCCGTTCTTCGTCGACTTCTCGCAGAAGTACAACGGCAAGACCTATCTCGTCGCGCTCGATGGCGACTTCCAGATGGTCTACTACCGCACGGATATCCTTCAGCAACTCGGCAAGCAGCCGCCGAAAACCTGGGACGATTACCTCGATATCGCAAAGGCCGCGAACGGCAAGGCGTTCGGCGGCGACGGCAAGCCGGTCGCGGGTTCGTGCATTTCGAAGAAGCGTAACGCGCAGGCGTACTGGGCGATCATCTCGATCGCGGGCGGTTATCTGCAATCGAAGGGAACGGCGCAAGGCGCGTTCTTCGATCCGCGCAACTTCAAGGCGCTCGTGAACAACGACGGCTTCAAGGAAGCGTTGCGCATCTACAAGGAATCGACCACGTACGGACCGCCCAACGAGATCAATCTAGATGTCGGCGACACGCGCAGCGCGTTCATCTCCGGCCATTGCGCATTGACGCTCGACTGGGGCGATGTCGGCGTGCTGGCGATCGATCCGAAGCAGTCGAAGGTGATCGACAAAGTGGGCGCGGTGATTCTGCCCGGCTCGCGCAAGGTGGTCGATCGCGACACGGGCAAGCTCGTGCCGTGCGACAAGACCCGGTGTCCTTATGCGATCGACGGCGTGAATCACGCACCGTTCGCGGCCTTCGGCGGCTGGTCGGGCGGCATCAATGCGAAGGCGAAGCCGAAGGTGAAGGACGCCGCTTATGCATTCCTATCGTTCATGAGCCAGCCGGCGCAATCGAACGTGGATGTGACGATCGGTGCATCGGGCTTCAATCCTTATCGGCGTTCGCAATTCACGGACATGTCGGCGTGGAAGAAGGCGGGCATGAGCGACGCCGCGGCGAAGTCGTATCTCGGCGCGATCCAGCAGAGCCTGCAAAGCCCGAACATGATCATCGATTTGCGCATTCCGCAGAACCAGCGCTATGAACAGGTCGTGCTCGATACGGCGGTCGCGCGCTTCGTCGCGGGTGAAATCGATGCGGACGCCACGATGAAAGCCATCGACAGCGGCTGGGGCGAAATCACCGACGATCTCGGCAAGGATACCCAGTTGCGCGCATACAAGGCGTCGATCGGCGCGAAGTGACGAAGAAGGCGGGCGCGTTCATTCCCGACGCGCCCGCGTCGCAATGGAGATTCGATGAATACGCCGTCCCACGCATCGTCCGTGGTCGCGAACGAGCGAGGCTCGCGCGCGCGCGTCGCCAACTGGCTCGACCGGCAGGCGCCGTTCGTATTCGTGTTGCCTACGGTGCTGCTGATTCTCGCGTTCTCGATCTTTCCGCTCGTGGCGTCGGCCTATCTTTCGCTCACGCGCTTCGAACTGGGCGAGGGCGGCTATCAACTGACCTTCACGGGCCTGCGCAACTACGTGCGGCTCTTTTCCGGCAGCCAGCAATATCATTTCACCGGCGTGTTCCGCGCGCCGGGAATCTTCAGCATTGCGACTATCGTGGTCGCCGTGCTCGCGGTGATCTACTGGTTCTATCGCTATCTAAGGAGCGACGGGCGCTCGATCATGGGCACGCTCGGCCGATCGATCAGCGCGGCCGCGTTTCTCGCGCTCGCGTGGCTCGCGGCGAACACGCTCGGCGGCGGCGGCGCGCTCGGCAGCCTGATGGTGACGATCTTCTATGTCGTGCTCGGCGTCGCGCTGCAATTTCTCGTCGGCCTCGGACTGGCCTATCTGTGCACGCTGCCCCTCAAGGGCGGGCGCTTCTTCCGGCTCCTGTTCTTCTTGCCGCTGATGGTGACGCCCGTCGGCATCGCGTATATGTTCCGCATGATGGCCGATACGTCCATCGGACCGCTTGCGCCGGTATGGTCGTGGCTCGGGCTCGGCCAGATCGCGTGGGCGGCGAATCCGTGGCTCGCGCGGCTCGTCGTCGTGATCGGCGATACATGGCAATGGGTGCCCTTCATGTTCCTCGTGATGCTCGCCGCGCTCGAAGGCACCTCGCGCGAGCAGATCGAAGCGGCGCAACTCGACGGCGCATCGGCGTGGCGTGTGTTCCGCGATGTCACGTGGCCGTCCATCGCGCCGGTCGCCGCGAGCGCGGTGCTGATCCGGCTGATCGAGGCATTCAAGATCGTCGACCTGCCGAACGTGCTGACGAACGGCGGCCCCGGCATCGCGACCGAATCGATGACGCTGCACGCGTTCATCGAATGGCGCGCGCTGAATCTCGGCGGCGCGTCGGCGGTGGCGTACATGCTGTTCTTCGTCTCGACGATCGCGTGTGTATCGTTCTTCCAGTTCGTCGTGCGGCGCGCGCGGGGAGATCAGTGATGAACGCGTTGAAACGCTGGTTCGTGCCCGCGCGTCTGGATGAACTGCCCATCGGCGGCAAGGCGATCGCGTATCTGCTGCTCGGGTTCTGGTCGCTCGTCGTGCTGTTTCCGCTCTACTGGATGGCGATAACGTCGTTCAAGCTGCCGGTGGATGTATCGACGGGACCGCTCTACATTCCCTTCGTCGACTTCGAGCCGCATCTCGACGCGTGGCATTACATCTTCGTCGATCTCGGGCCGGACACGTATCGGCCTTATATGAACTCGCTGATCGTCGCGACATGCGGTACGGCGGCTTCGGTCTTTCTCGGCTCGATGGCCGCATATGCACTCGCGCGCATCGAGTATCGGCCGCCGGTTGCGGCGGTGGGTTTCGGCATCGTGCTGATCGCGCTGCTGATCGCGGCGGTCGCGTGGGGACATGTCGATCTGCGCATCGCGCTCGCCGTCGCGCTCGCGCTGTTCTTCCTGCTGTTGCGCCCGATCGTGCGGCGCGCGCGCAGGCATCTGAACAACGACGACATTCTCTTCTGGGTCGTATCGCAGCGCATATTGCCGCCCGTCGTCACGGTGATCCCGATCTATCTCACCTTCAGGGACGTCGGTTTGCTCGACACGCATCTCGCGCTCATCATCACGTATGCGACGGCGAACCTGCCGATCGTCGTGTGGCTGATGTTCGATTTCTTCGACGGCGTCCCGCGCGAGATCGAAGAGAGCGCGCAGATCGACGGCGCGACGCGCTTCTCGATACTCTTCGGCATCGTGCTGCCGCTCGTCGCGCCGGGTCTCGTCGCAACGGGTCTGCTCGTGCTGATTCTCTCGTGGAACGAGTACCTCTTCGCGCTCTTTCTGACGACCGCGAATGCGCAGACGATGCCCTTGCTCGTCGCCGCGCAGAACGCGACGCGCGGACCGCAATGGTGGAACATGTCGGTGCTGATACTCATCATGATCCTGCCGGTGATGCTGCTGACGCTTACGCTTCAGCGCTTCATCGTGCGGGGCATTCTCGTGGGAGCCGTGAAAGGATGACGGTCATGGATAGCGAGGCGGTGAAGGTCGATGACGCCCGCCTGACGAAGATCGCGGCGGCGCGCCAGTCGAAGAGCGTGTCGTTGAGGAATGTCGGCAAGACGTTCGGCGATACGCGCGTGCTGAGCGATCTGTCGCTCGACGTCCAGGCGGGCGAGTTCCTCGTGTTGCTCGGCGAATCGGGCTGCGGCAAGACGACGGCGCTGCGCATCGTCGCGGGACTCGAATCGGCGACGGAAGGCGCGGTGTTCGTCGGCGATACCGATGTCACGCATCAGTTGCCGCGCGATCGCGATGTGGCGATGGTGTTTCAGTCGTATGCGCTCTATCCGCACAAGACCGTGTTCGAGAACATCGCGTATCCGCTCATCGTGAGAAAGCGCCCGAAAGCCGAGATCGAAGCCGCCGTTCGCGAAGTGGCCGCAAGCGTGCAACTGGAGCCGTTGCTGTCGCGCTTTCCGCGACAGTTGTCCGGTGGACAGCGTCAGCGTGTGGCGCTCGCGCGCGCGATCGTGCGGCGGCCCGCGGCGTTTCTGATGGACGAGCCGCTTTCCAATCTCGATGCCAAGCTGCGCGGCCACATGCGCGCCGAATTGAAGCATATGCAGCACGAACTCGGCATCACGACGATCTATGTGACGCACGATCAGATCGAAGCGATGACGCTCGCGCATCGCGTCGCCGTCCTCGACAAGGGCGCGTTGCAGCAACTCGATACGCCCGCGCGCATCTATTCGGACCCGGCGAATCTGTTCGTCGCGGGCTTCATCGGTTCGCCGCCGATGAATTTTCTGCGCGGCGCGCTCACGCAAGGACGCTTCGATGCGCCCGGCATTTCGCTCGATACGCCGGCTCGTCACGAGGGCCGGGCGGTGCTCGGCGTGCGTCCCGAGGAATGCTCGCTCGTGGCGCAAGGTGATGGCGAACTGCAGGGGCGCATCTATTCGGTCGAACTGATCGGCGATCATTCGCTCGTCACGATGAACGTCGGTGAGCAGCAGGTGGTCGTGAAGGTGCCGAATACGTTTGCGGGCGAGATCGGCGGGGGCGCCGGGGTGCGCGTGAATCGCGAGCGCATCTATTTCTTCGATGAGAGCGGCGCGCGCATTCGCTCGACCGTTTGAAAAACGTAAGCCTTCAGGCGTGCCGCGAAGCGTTCCCGTGCGTGTGGTCTATATTGGATTTATAACGATCCGATATGGAGGTGCGACATGAGGCGCATCTATTTTCTGCTCCCGAACGTGGCGAGCGCAAAGGGGATCATCGACGAGCTGCTGCTGAAGCGAATCGAATGGCGGCATATGCATGTGCTCGCGCGGCCTCATGAACCGCTGGAGGATTTGCCGCAGGCGACGCTCGTTCAACGCAGCGATCTCTTGCCCGCACTGGCGCGGGGAACGGCGGCCGGCGGCGTGACGGGCGTGCTCGCCGGGCTTGTGGCGATGGCGTTTCCACCCGCGGGGTTGACGATAGCCGGCGGCGCGGTCGTCTGCATGACGCTCGCGAGCATGGGCTTCGGTGCCTGGGCCGCGACGATGATCGGAGTGGGTATTCCGAATACGCGCTTGCGGCGCTTCGAGCACGCGATCGAGGAAGGCGAGTTGCTGATGATGGTCGATGTGCCGAAGGATCGGGTCGAGGAGATTGAGGCGCTGGTGAAGAGTCATCATCCGGAGGCCGATGTCGAGGGGGCCGATCCTACGATTCCGGCTTTTCCGTGATGGTTTTTCGCTTTTGGGGGATCCCGTTATCGTATTGGTCTATTAGCACTGCCCCTGTGCGGGGCGGCAGTCACTTTCTTTGCTGCTGCAAAGAAAGTAACCAAAGAAACAGCTCCTCACCGCCCGCGGTGGCCCTCGCCTAAGTGTCGCCCTCGAAGGACTTACCGGGCTTGGATCGCGCACGGTCTGCCGCACCAAATGTTTTGGCGTGCTGGTTCAGCACGAAAGAGCTTCGGCACAGCGCTACGCGCTGCCGTTGGGTATGCGAGGGAAACCGTCGAGAAGAAGCGCGCGCAAACCCGATTGACCCATCGGCCGCGTAGCGGGCCGGAGCTATTTGGTGCTGAACCAGTGTGTTATGCGGTGCGGTGAGTCAGACCGTGCGCGGTCCAAGCCCCGCGAGACCTTCGAGGGCACTCGCTACTGCCGGGCCATTCAGCCAATCGTCTGTGCCGCGGCCGGCATGAAGTGCTTAGGCTGGGGAAAGCTGTTTCTTTGGTTACTTTCTTTGCAGCAGCAAAGAAAGTGACTGCCGCCCCGCACAGGGGCAACGCTAATAGACCACCACGAATCCGGGACCCAGCGAAAAAAACAAAAACCAATACGCTAAGATCACACCTCGGGAACCAAATCGCGACCCGCCCAGAACGCCTTAAAAAAACCGAGCGTTCATAAACCGAGGATGAATAACCCGATGCGCCGTGTGGTCTTCAATCAAAAGGGTGGCGTAGGCAAGTCCACCATCGTCTGCAATCTCGCCGCGATCAGCGCCTCGCGCGGCCTGCGCACCCTGGTGATCGACCTCGATCCGCAAGGCAACGCGAGCCAGTACCTGCTCGGCGCCGAATCCCGCGATGCCCAGCCGAATCTCGCGAGCTTCTTCGAATCCGCACTGAGTTATAGCTTTCGCGAACCGGCGTTCGAATCTTTCATTCATTCGACGCCCTTCGAAAATCTCGACATCGTGCCGTCGCATCCGACGCTCGAAGCGCTGCAAAGCAAGCTCGAATCGCGCTACAAGATCTACAAGCTGCGCGACGCGCTGAAGGGCCTGAAGCAATACGACGCCGTCTATATCGACACTCCGCCTGCGCTGAATTTCTTCACGCGCTCGGCGCTGATCGCGGTCGAGCGCTGTCTGATTCCGTTCGATTGCGACGACTTCTCGCGTCGCGCACTCTATTCCGTGCTCGATAACGTGCAGGAAATCCGCCACGATCACAATCCGGACCTGAGCGTCGAAGGCATCGTCATCAATCAGTTTCAGCCGCGCGCGAGCCTGCCGCAGCAACTCGTCGACGAACTGCGCAAAGAGGATTTGCCCGTGCTCAATTCGCATCTCTCGCTCTCCGTGAAAATTCGCGAGAGTCATCAGCACGCGCGCCCCATGATCTATCTCGAACCTCGTCACAAGCTCGCACAGGAATATGTCGCGCTGCACGAGGAACTGAACGGCTGAAGCGCACGGAAACGCCAGCGCGCCATCACGCCATGCCGCTCGCATCGAGAGTTGCGATTGCAGTCATCGTCGAAGCGGCGGTGTTCATCGCGCTGCTGTTCGGCGCGGCGGGCACGCTCGAATGGGGCGCGGGCTGGGCGTGGATGTTCCTGATGTTCGCCGGTGGCGGCGTGGTCACCGTGCTCATCGCGCGGCGCGATCCGGCATTGCTCGCCGAACGCATGCGCTCGCCGATGCAGCCCGATCAGCCGCTATGGGACAAGGTCTTTCTCGTCGCGATGGGCGCGCTGTGGTGCGCCTGGCTCGCGCTGATGGGCCTCGACGCCGTGCGCTTTCGATGGTCCGTCATGCCGCTCTGGCTCGCATCGGTCGGCGCGGCGCTCGTCGCCATGTCGTTCTGGCTCGTCGCGCGCGTGTTTCTCGCGAACACGTTTCTCGCGCCCGTCGTGAAGATTCAAACGGAGCGCGGGCATCGCGTCATATCGAGCGGGCCGTACGCAATCGTGCGTCATCCGCTCTATGCGGCCGCCTGCATGATGATTCCGGCGAGCGCGCTCGTGCTCGGCTCATGGTGGGGCCTCGCTTTCTCCGCGCTGCTGCTCGCGGGGATCGTCTGGCGCACGGTGATGGAAGAGCGCGAACTCGTCGCGCATCTCGAAGGCTATGCCCAATATGCGCAACGCGTGCGCTATCGGCTCGTGCCCTTCATCTGGTAAGCGCGCGATACGAAATTGCGGGAATAAATCGGCGTCGGGAACGTTCATGCAGGAGACAGGCGCATTCCGTCGCGCCTCATTTCCCGCCAGATCATGAACAATATGACGACCGTTCCATCGCAGGCTCCGCACGGGTCTCTTGCCGGGAATGCCCCCGGGGCGTCTCCTTCGACCGAAAGTCTCTCAGGCATGGTCGCGTTCGTGCGCGCGGCGGAGTCGGGCAGTTTCGTGGCGGCGGGGCGCGCGCTCGGGCTGTCGGCGTCGGCGGTGGGCAAGAGCGTGATGCGGCTCGAAGCGAAGCTCGGCGTGCAACTGCTCAATCGCACGACGCGCAGGATCGGTCTCACGCACGAAGGCGCGCGCTTCTTCGCGCGCTGCAAGCGCATGCTCGCCGATCTCGAAGAAGCGGAGAGCGAGCTGTTCCATTCGACCTCTTCGCCGCGCGGCCGGTTGCGGATCGCCGCGCCGTCGCTCGGCAGCCGGCTCCTAATGCCGCTCGTGCCGGAATTCAGGCGGCGTTTTCCGGATATCGAACTGGATATCGATTTCAGCGACCGCGTGGTCGAGATCACGCAGGAAGGGTATGACGCCGTGATCCGCACGGGGCGTCTCGCCGATTCGCAATTGCTTGCGCGGCCGCTCGCGCAATATGGCCCGGTGGTGGTCGGCTCGCCCGCCTATTTCGCGGGACACGGCGAGCCGATGACGCCCGCCGATCTCGAAGGCCATGCGTGCATCCGTTTCCGCTCTCCGGCGAGCGGTCGGCCCGAGCCCTGGCGCTTCGCACGCGACGATCACACCTTCGCCATCGATCCGCACGCGACGCTCACGTTCAACGACATGGAAGCGGTGCTTGCCGCCTGCATCTCGGGCCTCGGCCTCGCGTGCGTGCCGGATTTCGTCGCGAAGAGCGCGCTGGAAGGCGGTCTGTTGCGCGCGGTGCTAGGCGCGCATCTGCGCACCGACGGCGTGTTCCAGATTCTGTGGCCGCCGAGCCGTCACGAAGCGCCGCGCCTGCGCGCGTTCATCGATCACGTCGCGCAGCGTCTGGGCGGCCTGCCGTCGCACGAGGTGCGGTTCCGCGCGGCGTAAAAAAGGTAGAGATCAGCTTTTCTTCGTGGTCTTCGCGACGAACGGCGCGGGCGCGTGCGCGACTTTCTCGCTGCCGCACTTCGGACATTTGAGCTGCACCGTCGCATGTTCGGCCATATGCTCCGCGTGCTCGAAGTTCTCGCCGCAATCCTGACAACGGTACTGATAAGTCGGCATGGCATCCTCCGCGCGTGCGCGGTGATCCGGCGCGAGCGGCGCCGGTTCCACCCATTCTAGTTCAGCAATGGCGCATGAAAATCAGTTCAGGACGCGGCGCACGAGCGGCGTTTCCGGCGTCGGATAGCCGGCCTCCCTGAATGTCTCGATGATCGCGCGATTGGTATCGAAATAGACCTGCCAGTAGTCGTTGGTATTGGTATAGGGCCGCACGCACAGCAGCGGACCTTCGGGCGTGAAGGACAGCACTTCCACGTCCGGCGGCGGCGTGGTCGCGACATTCGGGATCTTCGCGACGGCTTCCTTCAGCCGCGCGATGGCATCGAGCGGATCGACGCCATTGGCGATCTTCGCCGTCAGTTCGACGCGCCGATGCGGCAGCAAGCTGAAATTCCAGATGATGTCGGAAAAGATCTTGTTGTTGCCGATAATCGCGGCGACGTTGTCCGGCGTCGTGATCGTCGTGCCGAAGAGGCCGAGTTCGGTGACGGTGCCGGTCACGCCGCCCGCGGTCACGAAATCGCCCACTTTGAACGGCCGCAGCACCTGCATGAATATGCCCGCGGCGAAGTGCGCGAGCAACCCGCCCCACGCGGTGCCGATGGCGAGACCGAGACCCGCGAGCAGCGCCGCGAAAGACGTGGTCTGAACGCCAAAGATCTGCAGAATCGCGAGTACGAGCAGCAGATTGAGAATGACGCCGACGATCGAGCCGAGATAATGCGCGAGCGTCGGATCGACACGGCCGTTGCGCGCGAGCAGCTTGCGCATCGTGCCCGTGACGAGGTTGATGAGCCAGCGGCCGATGATCCAGAGCGCAATCGCGCCGGCGACCATGATCGCGAAATCGACGCCGCGCGTCATGATGAATACACGTACGGTATCGAGGTTCATGTCATTCTCGCGTGCGTGAAGCTTTGTCAGAGGAACACGTCAAGCCGGGAAAACATGCCGCATGGGCCTCACGAGTTATAGGCGACGCCCCGCGTCATCGCAAGAATTACAGGAGCAGTTAAGTTTGATCGGAAGCATTGCCCGCGGCTCGCGCGAGCATCACGTCCACTCTGCTTCGTCCGCGTTCTGATCGGGCAGGGTTAGTCCGGATGCGGGCAAAGGCAGCGCGGTCTTGTAGCGCACCTGTTTGAGCGCGAAGCTCGAACGAATGTTGGAGACGCCCGGCATTTTCGTGAGCCGCTCCAGGATGAAGCGCTCCAGCGCGGCGACATCGGGCAGTACGACGCGCAACAGGTAATCCGCATCGCCCGTCATCAGATAACACTCCATTACTTCGGGGCGCTCGCTGATCGCCTGCTCGAAGCGCGCGAGCGCGTCCTTGATCTGCTTTTCCAGACTGACCTGAATGAACACGTTGATGGAAAGGCCCAGCGCTTCCGGGTTGAGCAACGTGACGTGCTGCTTGAAAAGCCCCGCTTTTTCCAGCGCGCGCACGCGATTGAAGCAGGGCGTCGGCGAGAGGTTCACCGCGCGCGCAAGCTCCGAATTGGTGATGCGCGCGTTTTGCTGAAGCTGATTCAATATGCCGATGTCGGTGCGGTCGAGGCGCTGCTTGGTATTTGCCGTCATAGTCGAAACATTCCGGTTTCTGGCGTTTTCGAAGAATAAACACACTACCGCAAAGCGCGGCGCCAGCCAAATGAGACGCACATTCTGCGCATCAATGGATATGCTTGGATCATCCTTCAGCCACAGCGGAGTCGCGCCATGACCGACTTATCGAGCGGAACCAACCAGCTTCTTTCCATCGCCAAGGGACGCGAGGACACCGATCCCGGCGAAACCGCCGAATGGCTGGAGGCGCTCGATGCTGTCGTCGCGCATGTCGGACGGGACCGCGCGCAATATATCTTCGACAGGCTCGCGGAGCATGCATTGTCGGTGGGCGTCGAATCGGCGCGGGCGCGCGCGACGCCTTACGCGAACACGATCCCCGTGTCGCAACAACCGCCTTATCCCGGCAATCTCGACATCGAGGAAAGGCTCGCCGCGGTGCTGCGCTGGAATGCGCTCGCGATGGTCGTGCGTGCGAACCGTGCATACGGCGAACTCGGCGGCCATATCGCGAGCTATGCGTCGGCGGCGGATCTGTTCGAAGTCGGCTTCAATCACTTCTTCAAAGCCGCCGATGCAAACAATGGCGGCGACCTCGTCTACTTCCAGCCGCATTCGTCGCCGGGCGTGTATGCGCGCGCGTATCTCGAAGGCTTTCTCGGCGAAGAACATCTGAAGCACTATCGGCGCGAGATCGCCGGACCGGGTTTGTGCTCGTATCCGCACCCGTGGCTGATGCCCGATTTCTGGCAGTTCCCGACGGGCTCGATGGGCATCGGTCCGATCAACTCGATTTATCAAGCGCGCTTCATGCGCTATTTGCAGAACCGCAATCTGCAGCGCACGGAAGGGCGCAAGGTGTGGGGCTTCTTCGGCGACGGCGAAATGGACGAGCCCGAATCGATCGGCGCGTTGTCGCTCGCGGCGCGCGAACAGCTCGATAACCTCGTGTTCGTCATCAATTGCAATCTGCAACGGCTCGATGGTCCCGTGCGCAGCAACGGACGCATCGTCGATGAACTCGAAGCGCAGTTCACCGGCGCGGGCTGGAACGTGATCAAGGTGCTGTGGGGATCGGACTGGGATGCGCTGTTCGCCCGCGATCGCACGAACGCGTTGCTGCGCGCCTTCGCGCATACCGTCGATGGACAATTCCAGACCTTCTCGGCCAACGACGGCCGCTATAACCGCGAGCGCTTCTTCGGCCAGAACCCGGAACTCGCATCGCTCGTCGCGCATATGTCGGATGAAGATATCGACCGCTTGCGCCGTGGCGGCCACGATGTGCGCAAGCTGCACGCTGCCTACGCGAAAGCGCTGTCGCACAAGGGCCAGCCGACCGTGATTCTCGCCAAGACGATGAAAGGCTTCGGCATGGGCACGGTGGGACAGGGCCGCATGACGACGCATCAGCAGAAGAAGCTCGATCTCGACGATCTCAAGCAGTTCCGCGATCGCTTCCGTCTGCCGCTTTCCGATGAAGATGTCGAGCAGGTCAGGTTCTATAAGCCCGCGGATAACGCGCCCGAGATGCGCTATCTGCATGAGCGTCGCGCGGCTTTGGGCGGTTATCTGCCGCGCCGTCGCGCGAAGGCGTCGCAAGGCATCACGCCGCCCGCGCTCGATTCGTGGGGGCAATTCGCGCTCGACGCATCCGGCAAGGAAATGTCGACGACGATGGCCTTCGTGCGCATGCTCGGCAGCCTGCTGAAGGACAAGACGCTCGGCCCGCGCGTCGTGCCCGTGGTCGCGGACGAGGCGCGCACGTTCGGCATGGCGAATCTCTTCAGGCAAGTGGGTATCTATTCGCCGCTCGGTCAGTTGTACGAGCCGGAGGACATGGGTTCGATGCTCTATTACCGCGAGGACACGCGCGGGCAGATTCTCGAAGAGGGCATCTCGGAGGCGGGCGCGGTGTCGTCGTGGATCGCGGCGGCAACGTCGTACAGCGTGCACGATCTGCCGATGCTGCCGTTCTACATCTACTACTCGATGTTCGGCTTTCAGCGCATCGGCGATCTGATTTTCGCGGCGGCGGACCAGCGTTCGCGCGGCTTTCTCATCGGCGCGACGGCGGGGCGCACGACGCTCGGCGGCGAAGGCTTGCAGCATCAGGACGGCACGAGCCATCTCGCCGCATCGACGATTCCGAACTGCCGCGCCTACGATCCCGCGTTCGCGTACGAAGTCGCCGCGATCGTCGATGAAGGCATGAAGGACATGATGGAGCGCCAGAACGACGTGTTCTACTACGTCACGGTGACCAACGAGAACTACGCGCAGCCGTCCGCGCCCGAGGGCTCGCTCGATGCGCACACGCGCGAAGGCATTCTGCGCGGCATCTATCGCATCGGCGGCGATGCGCCCGACGCACAGGTGCAGTTGCTCGGTTCCGGCGCGATTCTCAACGAAGCCATCGCCGCGCGCACGATGCTCATGGACGACTGGAACATCGGCGCCGCCGTGTGGAGCGTGACGAGCTTCACGGAATTGCATCGCGATGGCGCGTCGTGCGAACGTCTCGCGCGCCTGCACGACGACGATGCGAACGTGCCGTTCGTCACGCGTGCGCTCGAAGGCTCGCGCGGTCCGGTGATCGCCGCGACCGACTACGTGCGCGCCGTGCCGGAGCTCATTCGCGCGTATGTGCCGCGCCGCTACGTCACGCTCGGCACCGATGGCTTCGGCCGCAGCGATACGCGTCAATCGTTGCGCGCGTTCTTCGAAGTGGATCGCGTGTCGATCGTGATTGCCGCGTTGAAATCGCTCGTGGACGAAGGCGTCATCGATAAAACGGTGTTGCAGGCCGCCCGCGAGAAATACGGCAAGACGCACGAAGCGCACGACGCGCCCTGGATGCGCTAGGCGGCCTTGCGCGCCGCGTCGAGCAGTTCGCGCACTTCGTCGTCGCTCGTCTGATCGAAGTCGATATAGAACTGCCCGACGCCAAAGTAATGGCGCGGGCGCATCACGCAGACGAATTCGTCGACGACTTCTTCCACGCGCGCTTCGGAATCGAGCGGCGCGACCGGCAGCGCCACGACGATCTTCGACGGATGCGCGTGACGCAGCGACATCGCCGCGGCCTTCATGGTCGCGCCGGTCGCCATGCCGTCATCGACGAGGATCGCGACGCGGCCCTCGACATCGAGCGGCGGCTGCGAGCCGCGATACAGCGTCTCGCGGCGTGCGAGTTCGGCGCGTTCCTTCGCGATCACACGTTCGAGATCGTCCTTCGCGACGCCCGCGTACTGCACGATGCGCTCGTCGAGATAGAACGCATCGCCGGATGCGATCGCGCCCATCGCGAGTTCGGGCTGAACGGGCACGCCGAGCTTGCGCACGACGAGCACGTCGAGCCGCGCGCCGAGCGCGCACGCCACTTCGTACGCAACGGGCACGCCGCCGCGCGGCAACGCGAGCACGGTCACATCGTTGCGGCCCGCGTAAGCGCTGAGATGCTGCGCGAGCTCGCGGCCCGCTGCTCTGCGATTCTCGAACACTGAGTTCATGTCGCCTGTCCTTTCGGGCTCGACGCGCGCGAAAGAAAACGCGTCGCGCCGTCGAGACCTTCATCGAATATCGAGCGATATCCGTTCGCGCCTTCACGCTGCAATGCCCGGGCGATGTCGGCGTCGAACGCGTTCTCGTGCACCGAGCGCAGGTCGGCGCGCAACGCGGCTTGCGGCAGCGCGGCCAGTTCGCACGCGAGCGCTTCCGCGACGCTGCGCGCTTCGCCTTGCGGCGCGATGCGATTCGCGAGGCCGATGGCGAGCGCCTCGTGCGCATCGACCGCGCGCCCGGTGAGAATCAGATCCAGCGCGCGCGACATGCCGATGAGCCGCGGCAGCCGTATGGTGCCGCCGTCGATGAGCGGCACGCCCACGCGCCTGCAGAACACGCCGAGCACCGCGTGCTCCTCGACGACGCGCATATCGCACCACGCCGCGAGTTCGAGCCCGCCCGCGACCGCATGTCCCGCGATCGCCGCGATCACGGGCTTGTTCAGCGCGAGGCGCGTCGGTCCCATCGGGCCGGGGCCGCTGCCGTCGGCATGGATCTCGTTGCGGCGCGCATCGTCGTCGAGCGCGGAGAGATCGGCGCCCGCGCAGAACGTGCCGCCCGCGCCCCACAGCACGGCGACCGACAACGCGTCGTCGGCGTCGAAGCGTTCGAACGCTTCGCGCAGCGCATCCGCGATCTTTCGATCCACCGCGTTGCGCCGTTGCGCGCGATCGAGCACGACCGTGACGACGCGCGGATCGAGCGCGTGCGGTTCCATGCGCACGTGCTCGCCCAGATATTCGACGGACATCGACGCCTCCTTTTGCGCGATGCAGCTTTCAGGATACTCGCCGCGCGGCGCATCGGTGCGCCACGTCGAATACTTGCGAAGTGAAATTTTTGGCCCGTGTCCGGTGCATCCAATGCGACATGACGGGGCATTGCACCAACATCGAGCGAAACGATACGAACCTTCGCGGCGCACGTTGCACCATGCGTTACCGCGCCGATTCACGCCTGCGCACCGTTTCGATGCTTTCTGCGCCAACTTGGCCCGGAACTTGCAAAATCAGCGCCTCCTTCAGACCCGACCGCTCGACACATGCAGGCACTTCAATCCGGAACCAACACTCTTTTCCTGCTGCTGGGCGCCGCGATGGTGCTCGCGATGCATGCGGGCTTCGCCTTTCTCGAACTCGGCACGGTGCGCCGCGAGAATCAGGTGAACGCGCTCGTGAAGATTCTCGTGGACTTTGCGGTATCGACGCTCGCGTACTTCTTCATCGGCTACAACATCGCGTATGGCGTGCAGTTCATGCACAGCGCCGATATCCTCGCCGAGCACAATGGCTATGCGCTCGTGCGCTTCTTCTTTCTGCTGACCTTCGCGGCGGCGATTCCGGCGATCGTGTCGGGCGGCATCGCCGAGCGCTCGAAGTTCAATCCGCAACTGTTCGCGACCTGCGTGATCGTCGGCTTCATTTATCCGTTGCTCGAAGGCGTGGCGTGGAACGAGCGCTTCGGCATTCAGGGCTGGCTGACGCAAGCCTTCGGCGCGCCGTTCCACGACTTCGCGGGCTCCGTCGTCGTCCACGCGTTCGGCGGCTGGGTCGCGCTGCCGGCGGTGCTGCTGCTCGGGCCGCGTCACGGGCGTTATCACAAGGATGGACGTATCGCCGCGCATCCGCCGTCGAGCATTCCGTTTCTCGCGCTGGGCGCGTGGGTGCTGGCGGTCGGCTGGTTCGGCTTCAACGTGATGAGCGCGCAGACGGTCGACAAGATCAGCGGCCTCGTCGCGGTGAACTCGCTGATGGCGATGGTCGGCGGCACGCTCGCCGCGTGGGTCGCCGGACGCAACGATCCGGGCTTCACCTACAACGGGCCGCTCGCGGGTCTCGTCGCGGTGTGCGCGGGCTCGGACCTCATGCATCCGCTCGGCGCGCTGATCGTCGGCGCGGTCGCGGGCGTGCTGTTCGTGCAGATGTTCACGTGCGTGCAGAACCGCTGGCGTATCGACGACGTGCTCGGCGTGTGGCCGCTGCACGGCATGTGCGGCGCGTGGGGCGGCATCGCTGCGGGCATCTTCGGGCAGAAGGTGTTCGGCGGCATCGGCGGCGTGTCGATGTGGTCGCAGGTCATCGGCACCGTCGGCGCGGTGGCCCTCGCGCTCGCGGGCGGCGCGGTGGTGTATGGCGCGATCAAGATGACGGTCGGTTTGCGGCTCGATCGCGAGGAGGAATTCAACGGCGCCGATCTCGCGATCCATCGCATTTCGGCCACGCCGGATCGGGAAATGGCGGGCTGACGCCAGAGACTCGCGTATTGCTGTAGCGTTACGAGTTCATCAGCCCAAGCGAGCACACGATGTCGAACGATCACGCCTCACGCCAGCGCGGCATCATCGAGGAACTGAAGGTCGCGCCGGTCTTCGATCTCGACGCCGAACGCGAACGCCGCATCGCGTTTCTGGCCGACTATCTCGAAGCGCAGAAACTCAGGACTTACGTGCTCGGCATCAGCGGCGGCGTGGATTCATCGACGGCGGGCCGTCTCGCGCAACTCGCCGTCGAGCGCCTGCGGGCGCGTCATGTCGATGCGCGCTTCATCGCGATGCGTCTTCCCTACGGCGAGCAGCGCGACGAAGCCGATGCGCAACGCGCGCTCGCATTCATCCGCCCCGACGAAACGCTCACCGTCAACATAAAGCCCGCCGCCGACGCGATGCGCGAATCGCTCGCGGCATCGGGCCTGCTGTATCGCGACGAGCGGCACGAGGATTTCGTGCTCGGCAACATCAAGGCGCGCCAGCGGATGATCGCGCAATACGCGGTGGCCGCCGCACACGCGGGCGTCGTGATCGGCACTGACCATGCGGCCGAATCGCTGATGGGCTTCTTCACCAAGTTCGGCGATGGCGGCGCGGATGTGCTGCCGCTCTACGGCCTGAACAAGCGCCGCGTGCGCGCGCTCGCAGCAGCGCTCGGCGCGGGCATCGAGATATACGCAAAGGTGCCGACCGCCGACCTCGAAACGCTCACGCCGATGAAGCCCGATGAAGACAGCTACGGCATAAGCTACGAGGACATCGACGATTTTCTCGAAGGCAAGCCGGTTTCCGATATGGTCTACGCGACCATTTACCGCTTTCATGACGCGACACGTCACAAGCGCGCGTTGCCGATCACACCCGATGACGACTGGCGCATGCAGGCACTTTGCTGAACGGCAAATTTCATAGTTGATGTCGCTTTCCGGCGCGCGCCGGGTACGATGTATTGGGTACCGGTCGATTTCTCGGAGACGCAACGTTGGACTCCACCGAGACCGCGACATTCGATTTGCCGCTGCCCGCTCGCAATTTCGCGTCGATGCGAAAGATGCTGCTTCTTGCGCTCTGCGCGTCGGTCGTGATTCCGCTCGCGAGCCTTTGTATTTACGGTTACCACGATCATCAGCGCCGCTTTACGGAAGCACAGGAACTGACCGGGCGCTTGACGCGCATCGCGGACGAGCACGCGCTGAAGGTGATCGACCTGAACCAGCAACTGGAGACGCGCATCGTCGATCTCCTCGGCGACAGCGACGATGCCTCCATCAAGCGTCGCGAAGTAGGACTGCATCGCACGCTCGACGACATGAGCGGCACGCTCGCGCAGATCGCCGCAATTTCCGTTTTCGGCGTAAAAGGCGCGCTGCTCGCAAATAGTCGCTGGTATCCGGCGCCTGCCGTGTCGATTGCGGAGCGCGATGACTTTCAGTCCGCGCGCGCGGTCGCGCCCGTCACGTACTTCTCGCTGCCGTTGCTCGGCAAGGTGGCGCGTTCCGATGTGTTCACGACGACCAAAGGCCGCATCGGCCGCAACGGACAGTTTCTCGGCGTCGTGTCGATCGCGTTGAAGCGCGATTATTTCACCGATTTCTATCGCGAACTCGCGGCGGGCGATCATGCCCTCGTCATCGGGCTGTATCGTCGCGACGGCAATATCCTCGCGCGCTTTCCGGAGAGCGCGGACAGCACGGAACCTGCGACGAACACGCCCTTTACCAGCGAGTTTCGCAACAACGAACTGTACGGCAGCACGCGCATGCGTTCGGGCATCGATCACGTCGAGCGGCTGCTCGCCTTCAGGCGCGTGGGCGATGCGCCGCTCTATGTATCGACGGGTTATGCAACGTCCGCCGTCGAGAAGCGCTGGCGCGATAACCTCGCGCTCGTCGCGGCGATCGCGCTGATGCCGTGCATCGCGGTGTGGCTGCTGATCGCGTTTTCGATTCGCCGGCTCGACGCCGAACAGGCCGCATGGGAGCGCTGGCAGGCCGAAGTCGCGACGCGCCTTTCCATCGAAGCGTCGAGCCGGCAATTGCGGCGCACGGGCGCGCTCGGCAATCTCGTCGCCAACGTCGCGCACGACTTCAACAATCTGCTGATGGTGGTCGGATCGAACATGGAACTCGCGCGGCGCAAGCGCTTCAACGACGTCGAGAGCGAAGTGCTCGCGGTGGAGCGCGCCACCGCCGGGGCCAGGTCGCTCGCGCGGCGGCTCATGAGCGTCGCGCGCAAGCAGCCGCTCAAACAGGAATTGATCGATCCGGCCAACTGGCTGCGAAGCGTGCTCGATCTCGTGAAGACATCGATGCATCCGTCCGTCACGGTGTCGCTGGAACTGTCGCCCGATCTGTGGAAGGTGATGGCCGATCCGGTCGAACTGGAACTCGCGCTCGTGAATATCGCAGTGAATGCGAACGATGCGATGCCGGATGGCGGGCGCATGCTGATCCGTTGCCAGAATGCGCCCATGCGCGGCGCGGAAACGAATATTCCCGATGGCGATTAC
This sequence comes from Caballeronia jiangsuensis, assembly GCA_000648925.1. Taxonomy (GTDB): domain Bacteria; phylum Pseudomonadota; class Gammaproteobacteria; order Burkholderiales; family Burkholderiaceae; genus Caballeronia; species Caballeronia jiangsuensis. Next base: position 15,324 of record JFHF01000034.1, on the reverse strand, counting down.
GTGCTCGTCTCGATCACCGACAACGGCGAAGGCATGACCGAGCCGATTCAGCGGCGCGCATTCGAGCCGCTTTTCACGACGAAGCAGCGCGGCGCGGGCACCGGCCTCGGCCTCGCGCAAGTGCTCGCCGCGTGCGAGCAGGCGGGCGGCGCCGCGCGTATCGCGAGCGTGGCGGGCGCGGGCACCACCGTCCGGCTCTATCTGCCGCGTCACGATGGTCCGGTGCCCGAGGCATCGAAAGCCGGTATGCCGCCCGATATCGCGACGCTGCCGCTCGTGCCCGCGACGGACGAGCAGGATGAGCGGTTGCGCGGCACGTCGGTGCTGCTGGTGGAGGACAACACGGATGTCGCGGCGGGCGTGACAGCGGTGCTCGAAATGTTCGGCTGCACGGTGCATCACGAGGAAAGCGCCGATGCCGCGTTCGCGCTATTGAGCGAAGGCCACGGATTCGATCTGGTGCTGTCGGATGTGCAGATGCCCGGCCGCATGAACGGCATCGATCTGGCCGAGGAGATCGTCAAGCGTCGCCCTTCGCAGAAGCTCGTGCTGATGACGGGTTATGCCGATGAACTGGAGCGCGCGAAGCATCTCGGCGTGCCGATCCTCGCGAAGCCCTTCAACATGGACGATCTGCTCGATCTGATCGCGCCCGGCGGGCCGCGTTGATCGCGATTACCGCTTGTCGCGTCCCTGCACGGCACGCGCGCCGACCAGCGGATTGAATGCCGCGCGCTTCGGTTGCGCTGCCTGCGTGCTCTTCCTGGCCGCCTTCGGGCTCGTATTGCCGCCGAGTTGACTCAAGAGGTCTTCATCGTCTTCGGCTTGCGTTGCTTCGTCGTCTGCGGGCGATTCGGCACCCGCGAGATGCGCGACCACCGACATGAAGTCTTTCCGTGCGTTCTTGAGCGCGCGTCCCGGCATCATGACGAGCACGACGGCCTCATGCACCGTATGTCCATCCACGGTCTTCAGCGCGCTGTCCTCGTTCCAATCGATGCCGCTATCCGCATACGCCGCGACGACGTGATGCAATACGGCGGGCGACATCACGCCCGCATCGTACAGGCCGACGATCTGCCGCTCCGCGAGCGCGAACAGGCTCTTTGCGGCGCGATTCGGCTTCTTCGCGGCCATCTACTTCGCGGCGGGCGCGACCCGCCACACCGTGTTGCCGACATCATCGGCGACGAGCAACGCGCCTTTGCCATCCACCGCGACGCCGACGGGTCGCCCGAGCGCGTGGCCATCCGACGACAGAAAGCCCGTCAGGATATCTTCGGGCGGACCCGAAGGCTTGCCGTCTTCGAACGGCACGAAGATGACCTTATAGCCGCTTCTCGGCTTGCGATTCCACGAGCCGTGCTGACCGATGAACGCACCGTTGCGATAGTGCTCCGGGAACGCCTTGCCGTCGTAAAACGTGAGTCCGAGCGATGCGGTGTGCGCGCCGAGCGCATAGTCAGGCACGATCGCCGATTGCACGAGATCCGCGCGCTGCGGCTTCACGCGATCGTCGACATGCTGGCCGTAATAGCTGTACGGCCATCCATAGAACGCGCCGTCTTTTACCGAGGTCAGATAGTCCGGCACGAGTTCGTCGCCGAGTTCGTCGCGCTCGTTCACCACGGTCCAGAGCGCGCCGCTTTGCGGTTGCCACGACATACCGTTCGGATTGCGCAAGCCCGTTGTGAACAGACGCGATTGTTTCGATTCGATATCGACTTCCATGATCGCCGCGCGGCCATTCTCGGCGTCGATGCCGTTCTCAGCGGCATTGCTGTTGGAACCGATCGTCACATAGAGCTTCTTGCCGTCGCGGCTCGCGATGATGTTCTTGGTCCAGTGATGATTGATATCGCCGGCGGGCAGATCGATGAACTTTTCGCCGGGCGTCGCGATCTGCGTGGCACCGTTTTCGTACTTGAAGCGCAGGATTGCGTCGGTATCCGCGACATAGAGATCGTCGCCGACGAGCGCCATGCCGAACGGCGAATGCAGCTTGTCGATGAACACGGTGCGCGTCTCGGCGACGCCATCGCCATCGGCATCGCGCAGCAGCATGATGCGGTCGGGGCTTTCCACCGCGGCGCCCGCGCGTTTCTGGACCTTCTTCATCACGAAGCCCTTGAGGCCTGCGTTCTCATCGTGCTGCGCGGGCGCGTTGCTTTCGGCGACGAGCACATCGCCGTTGGGCAGCGTCGCGATCCAGCGCGGGTGAATAAGCCCCGTGCCGAAAGCGGTCACGTCGAAACCAGCGGGCGCGATGGGCTTTTGTCCTTGCGCCCACGGTTTGGCGGGTGCGATGTTGACCGTGGGCATCAGCGATTTGCGCGGCGCGGGCAGCGTGGGATTCGGGCCGAAGCCCTGCGCGTAGTCATCGGCGATGGCCGCGCCGCTCGCGAGCATCAAGGCGAACGCCATTGCTCGCGTGAGTTGCTTTGTTTGCGTTTTCAAACTTGCGCTCCTGACGGGTCAGCCGCCACCGATGCCTTGCGTGACCTTACCTGTGCCGCCGCAAGTCTTGCAGTCGGCGCCATCGAGCTTGCCCGAGCCGTTGCAGTCCGGACAGATGTCTTCGCCTGTGCCTGGCGCGCCGGGCTCGGCTTCATCGCCGGGATTGAGAGGGGGTTCCTGGGTCATCGCCGTCTCCTTGGGTTGTTTCCTGCAACTAGAGAGCAAGCGACGTTCCTTGCAAGGGTTTCATCGATCTGGGCAGTTTTTGCAAGCGCGCGGCGTTCATGGCGTCGCGACACGCGCGCACAAGCGGATGTGCCTTCTGGTACGCATGATGCTGCATCCAAAGTGCAGCGCGAGCCGCGGCTTTCACCACTGCAACGTCATCACGCGTTTCAAGACGCGATGACATAGCCAGGAGGGTTTCATGAGCGGAAATCAAAAGCAGATGGGCAACCAGCCGTCGACGCCGAATCAGTCGAATCCGTCGCAGCGGCAACACGGCCAGCAGGAAAGGTCACCGGGGCAGCCGCAACAAGACCATCAGTCCGGTCAGCGGCAACAGAACCAGCCGTTGCCGCAGCATAAGGGCGGCCAGCATCAACCCTGATGGGTGTTGGAAGTGGCAGGAAGCAACGCGCGCGGCTTCGTTTCGACGAGGCCGCGCGCTTGGCTGGTATTCACATACTTACGGCTTGCGTCCGAATGCTTCGCGCAAGCGTTTCTTCGCGCGTTCTAGCGTGCTCTTGCGCGACTTCGGCAGATTGCGTCCCGCGCGATTGATATAGAAATTGAGCATCGACATCGCCGATTGAAACGGCGAGCCTTTGCGTCGCGTGCTGCGTGTCGATGAGCGTTTGAGCGAGTCGGCGATTTCCTGCGCATTGCCCGTCTTGAAGATATCGCGCTGGATATCCATTGCATCGCTCGTTTCCATCACGTGATGCGACCAGCGATGCGAGGCGCGCTCCGGCTTCTTGCGCGCGCTCGCGAGCGAATGTCTTTGCCGCGTGCTGGGCCGCTTGCCACCGCTGGTTTTCTTCTTCGATGTAGTCGTTGCCATAGCCTCACCTCAACGATGCGATGCGCCGCGCGTCCTCCAGCGTGAGCGGCTCGCGCATCGCTTCGGCGAGACGGCACACGGCGACGTCGTGTTCGCATGCGATGACGGCGCCCACGCGTCCATCCTTCAGCAGATAGGCGACGAAATGCTGCGCGTCGAGGTCGCCATCGATTTCGATGGTGTCCGGTTTTTCGACATGCCCGAGATAGTCGAAAGTCTTCTCGTAGTGATACGTCCAGAAATAGGGCACGCCGACATACCCGCGTGGACTGCCAGCCATGTTATAGGCGGCGACGCGCGCATGTTGCTGTGCAACCCGCCAGTGTTCGATACGCACGCTTCGGTCCGAGCGCGGCAGAGGAAAGCGCGCGATATCGCCAGCGGCGTATAACGCGGGCGCGGCGAGCATCGTTGCATCGACATTGACGGCGCGGTCATCCGCGAGCGCGAGGCCCGACAGAAACGATGTCGCCGGCTCGACGCCCGTGCCCGCGATCACGACATCGGCCGCGATTTTCCCGCCCGAATCGAGGATAACTTCGCTGACGGCGTTCTCGCCTGCGAATTCAGTAATGCGCGCATTCATATGAAACGTCACGCCGTTCTTCTCGTGCAGCGTCCTGAACATTTCGCCGATACGCTCGCCGAACTGTTTCGCGAACGGCACCTTGCCCGGCGCGACGATCGTTACGTCGATCTCGCGCTTCCGCAAACACGAAGCCACTTCGAGCCCGATGAAACTCGCGCCGACGATCACCACGTGCTTGCATCCTTCGAGCGACGCGAGAATCGCGCGCGCATCTTCGCGCGTGCGCAGCAGATGCACGTGTTCGAGTTTCGCGCCGGGGATATCGAGCGGCTTCGGAACGCCGCCGGTGCACACGAGCGCGGCTTCATAATCGATCTTCTGGCCGTTCGCGACTTCGGCGCGCTTCTCCTTCGGATCGAGACGAACGACCTGCGATTCGATGCGTTCGATGTCGTGCTGCGTGAAGAAATCGTCGTCGAGCAGGGCAGGGACATCATCGGGCGGCATGTCGCCTGCAAGCGTGAACTTGCTGAGCGACGTGCGATCGTAGGGCTCGCGCGCATCGTTGCCCGCGAGCACGATGCGTCCGTCGAAGCCCGCTTCGCGCAACGCCGAGCAAGCGGCCGCGCCCGCTGCGCCCGCGCCGACGATGAGCATGGTCCGGCTCGCGTTCGCTTGCTTCTTCGACGCTTCGCCGCTGTCGATAGGCTGCGCGGACACGTACACATCGCCGTCCTTGATGCTCGCTTCGTAGCGCGTCAATGCCTTCAGCGGCGGCGGTTCGACGAGACTGCCGTCGCGCACCTCGAACGTGCCTTTGTGCCAGGGACAAACGATGCGGCCGTTGCAGATCGCGCCTTCATCGAGCGGGCCGCCCGCGTGGGGGCATTCGGCGGTATAGGCGCGCACGTCGTCGCCATCGCGCACGAGCAGGATCGGGATTTCCTTCGCGCCGTCGCCGCCTTTGACGCACACGCGTGTGCCGCGCTCGGCGGAAAGATCCGCGAAACGCGCGACTTTATGCAGGGTGGGGGACATCGCACTCTCCGTTGGCTGAAGCGTCAGGCCATGCGAAGAGCGCGAAGCAATTATCGGACCGCGAAAAAGCGCCTGTTTAAAGCGCTTCGGTCACCGCGCGCAGAAACTGCCGCGTGCGCTCATGCTGCGGCGCGGAGAAGAACTGCTGCGGCGGCGCCTGCTCGATGATCTTGCCTTGCGAGAAGAAGCACACGCGATCCGCGAAGTCCTTGGCGAAGCCCATCTGGTGCGTGACCATCAGCATCGTGAGGTTGTGCTCTTCGCCGAGCCGTCGAATCACGGTGAGCACTTCGCCGCACAATTCCGGATCGAGCGCGGAGGTCACTTCATCGAACAGCATGATTTTCGGGCGCATCGCGAGCGCGCGCGCAATCGCGACCCGCTGCTGCTGTCCGCCCGACAACTGCGACGGATAGTGATTGCACTTTTCGGAAAGGCCGACCATCGAAAGCAGGTCGCGCCCGCGTTCGGTCGCTTCCTTCTTCGACAACCCGGCCACGCTCATCGGCGCTTCGATGACGTTCGCGAGCGCGCTCATGTGCGGAAACAGGTTGAAGCTCTGAAACACCATGCCGATCTTGCTGCGCACCTGGCGGACATGTCGCGGCGATGCGGGCACGAGCTTGCCGCCGCGCATCTCATGCGTGAGCGGTTCGCCGTCCACGTCGATGACGCCGTCGGTGAGCGGATCGAGCGTCATCAGCACACGCAAGAGCGTGGACTTGCCCGAGCCGCTCGGCCCGATGATCGCCACCTTCTCGTTGCGGGCGACATCGAGATCGAGGCCGTCGAGCACGGTGAGCGCGCCATAGCGCTTGGTGACATTGCGAAAGCGCACCATCGGCGTGTTCGCGCTGGCGTCGGCCGCTGCGCCCAGCGCCGGGTCGAGGTCTCGTTTCATCTGCTGCTCCTGGAGTTGCATTACCGTGCGCCGTCCAGCGGGGTCTGAGTGGTCGATACGCGAGGCTGAACCATCATGGCAGCCTCACGCGCCGTTCGAGATGACGCACGCCCGAAGCGAACGTCACGCTGATGAGAAGAAAGAAGATCCCGGTCATGGTGATCGGTTCGAGATAGCGGAACGTCTCGGAACCGATGTTCTTCGCCTGCTGCATCAGTTCGACGACGGTGATCGCGGAGAGCACCGGCGTGTCCTTGAACATCGCGACGAGATAGTTGCCGAGCGCGGGAATCACCGGTCGAATCGCCTGCGGCAGGACCACGCCGGTATAAGTGCGCCACGGCGAGAGCGACAGCGCGCACGATGCTTCCCACTGGCCGCGTGCGACGCCATTGAGTCCCGCGCGATACACCTCGGAGACATAGCACGCATAGTGCACCGCGATGCCGAGCGTGCCCGCCATCAGCGCGGACATCGTGAAGCCATAGAGCGGCGCGACATAGAAGAGCACGTACACCTGAATCAGGAGCGGCGTGCTGCGAATGAACTCGATGAAGAACGCGGTCGTCTTCGCGAGCGGCGCGAAATCGCTGCGCCGCATGATCGCGAGCACGAGGCCGAGCACGAGCGCAATCGCGAAACCGACGAGCGTGATGCCGATCGTGTAGATCGCCGCGCGCGCCAGTTCGGGCAGGATATGCAGCGCGTATTTCACATCGAAGAGTTGACCCAGCGATGTCATGATGCAGCCCTCGGAACAGTGCGGCGAATGGCGACATGACTGCTCACGCGCCGCTCGAACACGCGCATGACGGCGACGATCACCTGCGCGAGCACGAAGTAGATGAGCAGCGTGAGGCCGAAGACTTCCGCCGTCTTGAAGGTCGCCTCGTCGAGCTGGCGCGCGCGGAACGTGAGGTCCGAGAGCGTGATCAGCGAGACGAGCGACGTGCCCTTCAGAAGCTCGATCATCAGGTTGGTCGCGGGCGGCAGCGCGTTGATCATCGCCTGCGGCAGCACGATGCGGCGCAATCGCGCGGCGGCGGGCATGTTCAGCGCGAGCGCCGCTTCATACTGGCCGCCGGGCACGGAGCGCAGCGCGCCGCGCAGAATTTCCGAGCCATACGCGCCGTAGTGCAATCCCAGACCGACGATCGCAACCGTGAACGGCGTCAGTTGCACGTTGAAGGGCGGCAGCGGCAGCACGAAGAAGAGCCAGAAAAGTTGCACCAGCAGCGACGTGCCGCGAAACACCTCGACATACACGTTGCCGGCCCAGCGCACGGCGCGGTAAGGCGCGGCGCGCAACGCAGTCGCGACACCCGCCATGACGATCGCGAGCAGGATACTGATGACGGCGATCTGGATCGTGACGAGCGTGCCCTTCATCATCAGGGGCAGAAGCTCATTGAGGTCACTCATGACGGTTCCTCGCAAATTGATGAACGCTGCGCGTCGCTATGCAACGATGTTCAACCGGCGCACAGCTCCGGCGCTTTCTTGGTCGTCACGTTGGTCTTGTCGAAGCCGAAGGGTTTGACCGTTTTCAGATGATCGTCGGTGCCGAGCCACTGATGCAGTTCCTTGTTGACGGCGTCGCGCAGGTCCGTGTCTTCGGGGCGAAACGCGAGCGCGCCGTAACCGGTGTGCTTCGGATCGTCGTTGAACTGGCTGATCGCTTCGACCTGCGGGCCGCCCTTGTCGGCGAGACCTTTCATCGTCAGTGCGGTGCCGACCGCTGCATCGGCGCGGCGCGCGCGCACGGCCTGCAATTGCGCGGTGGTGTCCGGAACCTGCAGGATCTGGTCGTCCTTGATACCGGCCTGGCGCGCATAGCCCAGTTCGGCCGTTCCTGCCATCACAGCAAGTTTCGTGTCCGGTTGCTTCGCGACATCGGCATAGCTGTGCAGGGCCTTCGGATTGCCCTTCATCGTCAGCAGCGTGTCGGGAATCTGATATTGCGGATCGGCGAACGCCACCTGCTTGCAGCGTTCCGGCGTGATGTACATGCCCGCCGCGATCACGTCGAAGCGCCCGGCCTTCAGGCCCGGAATCAATGCGCCCCATTCGGTCAGCACAGCATCGACCTTCTTCACGCCCAGCTTGGCGAACACTTTCTTCGCGATCTCGGGCGATTCGCCGGTCACGGTGCCGTCGGGCGTCGTGTAGGCGAAGGGCGTTTCGTTCGCATAGCCGATACGCACCTCGCCGGTGCGCTGGATGCGCTGCAACGTGGTTTCCGCGCTCGCGCTCGTGGTGTAGGCGGCAAGGCTCGCTGCCGCGACGCACGCCGCTGCCAGCATGACAGACAGTCGCTTCGTGTTCATATCGTTCCCGTTGTGATGGTTCTTCAAGCGTGGTCGAGTAGGCAATCCAATGGCGCGAACGCGCGAGACACAGAGAAAACCCTTATTCCGCAGGGCTTTGAAGCGACTCGCAGCGCAGCCACCGACGCAGAATACAAAGCCATATATTTGTTCCGATTGCTCTAGGACAATTATTTTCATGCGCGCTTTTGCGCCACTATTGCGCATGGAACGAGGCATGTGAGGAGCAGCAAGTGAATGAACGATGGCGCGACGCCGTGCGCACGGTGCAGGGCGTGCAGTCCAAATACAAGCGGCTCGTCAAGGCGATGGCCGCCGACATAGAAAGCGGCGCGCTCGCATCGGGCGAACGTTTGCCGCCGCAGCGCGAAGTCGCGGCGGATCTCGCGATCAGCGTGCAGACCGTCACCAACGCCTACAAGGAACTCGAACGGCAAGGGCTGATTCGTTGCGAAGTCGGGCGCGGCAGCTTCGTCAGCGCGCGCGTGACCGAAACGATGTCGAACTACATGCTCGACACGGCCGAGCGCTCGGTGGTCGATTTTTCCATCGCGCGCATCGTGCATACGGCCGAGCACGACGCGATGTGGCGCAAGGTCTGCGCGACGCTGTCCACCATCGAGGATCAGCCGTGGATTCGCGCATTCAGGCCGATAGCGGGCTTCGACAGCCATCGTCAGGCAGGCGTCGAATGGCTCGCGTCGCTCAACATGCCAGCGAAGGTGGAGACGCTGCTCGTCACCAATGGCGTCGCGCACAGCATCTTTCTGGCGCTGGCGAGCATCGTCGGGCCGGGCGATACGGTGCTGTGCGAAAGCCTCACGGATCACGGCGTGATCGGCTCGGCGAACGTGCTGGGGTTTACGCTCAAGGGTCTGGAGATCGACGAGCACGGCATTCGCCCGGAGCACTTCGAGGAGGTCTGCGATAGCGAACGTGTGAGCGCGCTCGTCTGCACGCCGACGCTGAACAATCCCACCGTCGCGATGATGACCGATTCGCGCCGCCGCGCGATTGCGCGCATCGCGGAGCGCTACGGCGTGTATGTGATCGAGGACGATGTCTACGGCGCGTTGCCCGCCAAAACGCAGACGCCTATCGCGAGCCTGATTCCCGAACTCGCGTTCTATTGCACGAGCATGACGAAGTCGGTGTTGAGCGGTCTGCGTACCGGCTTCATGACGGTGCCGCGGCGGCTCGCGTTGCGCGCGGAAAGCGTGTTGCGCGTGAGTTGCTGGATGGCGACGTCGCCGATCGCGGAAGTCAGCGCGCGCTGGATCATGGACGGCACGGCGCAACGTCTCGTGCAGATTCAACGCGAGCGGCTTGCGGCGCGTCAGAGCGTCGTGCGCGAAGTGCTCGGCGAATATGTGCTCGGCAGTCATCCGAACGCGCTCTCGGTCTGGTTGCGCGTGCCCGATGAATGGGAGGCGGAGCGCATCACGCGCGAGTTGCGCAATCGCAATATCGCGGTGACGTCGCCCGATCCGTTCCTCGTGCGCGGCGCGGACCGGCCCAATGCAGTGCGACTGTGCGTGGGCGCGGAAGTCGGCGAGAGCACGTTCCGCACGGCTGTCGAAACCATGCGCGAAGTCTTCGGCCAGTTCCCGCACGTACACGACTTCAACTAAATGAACTAGGACAATCGAAAACGATTTTTTAGGACATTAGACTGGGTTGCATCGATACACGAATTCGCAGCCCAGCCACTTATGTCCGCACTCACGCTTGCCGATGTCTACCGCGCCCGCCAGCGCATCGAAGGCCGCGCGCTCGTCACGCCGCTGGTTCATTCGTTGTCGCTCTCGCGCCTCGCGGGCGTGCCGGTTCATCTCAAGCTCGAAACGCTGCAACCCACGGGCAGCTTCAAGTTGCGCGGCGCGACCAATGCGCTCGCGCAGATCGCGGAACAAGGCTGTACGCGTGTCGTCACGGCATCGACGGGCAATCATGGCCGCGCGGTCGCGCACGCGGCACGCGCGCTCGGCATAGAAGCAGCGGTGTGCATGTCGTCGCTCGTGCCGAAGAACAAGGTCGATGCGGTGGCCGCGCTCGGCGCGCGCGTCGTCATCGAGGGCAAGAGTCAGGACGATGCGCAGAGGGAAGCGCAACGTCTCGTGCGCGAGGAAGGCTATGCATTCGTGCCGCCTTTCGACGATGAACGCGTGATCGCGGGACAGGCCACCATCGGCCTCGAAATACTCGAAGCGCTGCCGGATACGGAGAGCATCGTCGTGCCCCTGTCGGGCGGCGGGCTTTTCAGCGGCATCGCGTTCGCGGCAAAGAACATTCGCGCCGACGTGAAGCTGATCGGCGTGTCGATGCAACGCGGCGCCGCGATGCACGCGAGTCTCGCGGCGGGCAAGCCGGTCTTCGTCGATGAACTGGAGACGCTCGCCGATTCGCTCGGCGGCGGCATCGGGCTCGATAACCGGCATACGTTCTCCATGACGCGCGATCTCATCGACGACATCGTGCTGCTCGATGAAGTGTCGATCGCGCGCGGCATCGTGCATGCGTATCGCGAAGAGCGCCTCGTCGTCGAAGGCGCGGCGGCGGTGGGCATCGCGGCGCTGCTCGATGGCGCGATTGCCGTGCAGGACGGTCCCATCGTCATCGTCGTGAGCGGCAGCAACATCGATATCGAAACACATCGCCGCCTGATCGGAGCGGCCTGAACCCATGTCCAACATCGATACCTCCACCGTGCTGCTCGGGCAGGCGCAATTGCGCAAGCTCGTGCCGCTCGACCTCGACGCGATCGAACAAGTCGAAGCCGCGTTCAGATCGCTCGCGACAGAAGCCGTTGCGATGCCGCCGATCCTGCGTCTCGACATTCCCGAGCACGCGGGCGAAGTCGATGTGAAAACCGCTTATTTGCCGCGCTTTCCGAGCTTCGCGATCAAAGTGAGCCCGGGCTTCTTCAACAATCCGTCGCTCGGTTTGCCGAGCCTGAACGGTCTGATGCTGGTGTTGTCGGCGCGCACGGGTCTCACCGAGGCCGTGTTGCTCGACAACGGTTATCTCACCGCGGTGCGCACCGCAGCGGCGGGTGCTGTCGCATCGCGCTGGCTCGCGCGCAAGGATGCGAAGCGCGTGGCGATCATCGGCGCGGGCGAGCAGGCGCGTCTGCAATTGAAGGCGTTGCGCCTGGTGCGCGATATCGAGCATGTCACCGTATGGGCGCGCGATGCCGAAAGCGCGCATCGATTCGCGCGTGACTGCGAAGGCTTGCCGTGCGATGTCGCAGGCAGCGTCAATGAGGCGCTCAGGCACGCGGATATCGCCATCACGACGACGCCGAGCCGCGAGCCTTTGATTCACGCGCGCGATCTGCATCCCGGCCTGCATATCACGGCGATGGGATCGGATGCCGAGCACAAGAACGAAATCGCGCCGGACGTGTTTGCGAAAGCGCGCTACGTATGCGACCGCTTGCAGCAAGTGCGCGTGCTGGGCGAACTGCATCATGCGATCGAAAGAGGCGTGATCGCAGCCGATGCTTCTTTTGCCGAGCTCGGCGAAGTCATCGCGCAGAAGGCGCAGGGCCGCGCACACGATGACGAAATCACCGTGTGCGATCTTACCGGCACCGGCGCACAGGACACCGCGATCGCAACGCTCGCCATTCAGCGTGCGCGCGCGAGTCATGCAGGAACCATTTTCCACAACGATGTGACCGCTTGATAGAGGGGACGATGTCCGAAATCATGCAACAGAAGAAAGCGGATGAACGAGGGGCGCCCGTGGTACGCCTGCCGTTCGAGCGCAGCGAGTACGACGCGCGCATCGCGAAGACGCGGCGTGCGATGGAGAAGGCGGGCATCGATCTGATGATCGTGACCGACCCGACCAACATGGCGTGGCTCACGGGCTACGATGGCTGGTCGTTCTACGTGCATCAATGCGTGCTGCTCGCGATGGAAGGCGAGCCGGTCTGGTACGGCCGGGGCCAGGATGCGAACGGCGCGAAGCGCACGGTGTTCATGTCGCACGACAACATCGTCGGCTATCCGGATCACTATGTGCAGTCGTCGGTGCGCCATCCGATGGATTACCTGTCGAGCGAAGTGATCGCGGCGCGCGGCTGGGACAAGAAGCGCATCGGCGTCGAGATGGACAACTACTACTTCAGCGCGAAGGCGTATGCGTCGTTGACGCAGCATCTGCCCGACGCGAAGTTCGTCGATGCCACCGCGCTCGTGAACTGGCAGCGCGCGGTGAAGTCGCCGCGCGAGATCGAATACATGCGTGTCGCGGCGCGCATCGTCGAGAAGATGCATGCGCGCATTCTCGACAAGGTCGAGCCGGGCATGAAGAAGAGCGACCTCGTCGCGCAGATTTACGAAGCGGGCATTACGGGCGCCGATGGTTTTGGCGGCGACTATCCGGCGATCGTGCCGCTGTTGCCGACCGGTTCCGATGCCGCCGCGCCGCATCTCACATGGGACGACTCGGCATTCACAGCGAACGCGGGCACGTTCTTCGAAATCGCCGGCTGCTTCAGGCGGTATCACTGCCCGCTCTCGCGCACGGTGTATCTCGGCAAGCCGCCGCAGCATTTCATCGAAGGCGAGAAGGCGGTTGTCGAAGGCATCGAAGCGGGTCTCGCGATGGCGAAGCCGGGCAACAAGACCGAGGACATCGCCAATGCGTTCTTCGCGGTGCTGCGCAAGTTCGGCATCGAGAAGGACAGCCGCTGCGGCTATCCGATCGGCGCGAGCTATCCGCCCGACTGGGGCGAGCGCACGATGAGTTTGCGTCCCGGGGACAAGACTGTCCTCGAACCCGGCATGACGTTCCACTTCATGCCGGGTCTGTGGCTCGACGACTGGGGCCTCGAAATCACGGAGAGCATCCTGATTACGGATACCGGCGTCGAGACCTTCTGCAACACGCCTCGCAAATTGTTCGTGAAGGAGTAGCACGATGCGCGCGTCACCGATCAGCCCGACCGTCGACTTCGACGCCAATGGCGAACAGCACGGCTTCCTGAAGCTGCCGTACTCGCGCAACGATTCCGCGTGGGGCGCCGTGATGATTCCGGTCACCGTGATCAAGCGCGGCGACGGACCGACGGCGCTGCTCACGGGCGGCAATCATGGCGACGAGTACGAAGGGCCGATCGCGCTGGCGAAGCTCGCATCGACGTTGAAGGCGAGCGACGTGAACGGCCGCGTGATCATCGTGCCGTTCATGAACTATCCCGCGTTTCGTGCGGGCTCGCGCACTTCGCCGATCGATGCGGGCAACCTGAATCGCAGCTTCCCCGGCAGGCCGGACGGCACGGTGACGGAGAAGATCGCGGATTACTTTCAGCGTCATCTGTTGCCGCTTGCCGATTACGTGCTCGATATCCACGCGGGCGGCCGCACGCTCGACTTCCTGCCGTTCGCGGCGATTCACGTGCTGAACGACGCGACGCAGCAATCGCGCTGCGAAGCCGCAATGCGCGCGTTCGGCGCGCCGTACTCGATGCGCATGCTGGAGCTCGATAGCATCGGTCTTTATGACAGCGCGGCGGAGGAAGCGGGCAAGGTGTTCGTATCGACGGAACTGGGCGGCGGCGGCTCGTCGACTGCGAAGAGCGTTGCGGTTGCAGAGCGTGGCGTGCATGGCTTTCTCGCGTATGCTGGCATCATCGAGAAAGAGGTGACGCGCGGCGAGGCGCGCACGACGACGCTGCTCGACATGCCGGACGGTTCTTGCTATACGACGAGCGAGCATACGGGCCTGCTCGAAATGTGCCGCGATCTCGGCGACATGGTGAAGGCGAACGACGTGCTCGCGCGCGTGTATGACATCACGCGCACGGGCGCGGCGCCGGTCGAATATCGCGCGAAGCGTGATGGCTTGCTGGCGGCGCGGCATTTTCCGGGTCTTGTACAAACGGGCGATACCGTGGCTGTGGTCGCGGATATCGTCGAACGCAATATTGCTGTGAGCGTGTAATTTGATCAAGCTCGACCGCTACGATCTGGCCATCCTGCGCATTCTTGCGCGGGATGGCCGCATTACGAAATCGCGCCTGGCGGATGAGGTCAATCTGTCGATCTCGCCGGCATGGGAGCGCGTGAAGAAACTCGAAGACAGCGGACTCATCAAGGGTTATCGCGCGGATATCGACTGGACGGCGGCTTTCAAGGGCAGCCGTATCGTCGTGGAGGTGACGCTTTCGCGCCATACCGCGCAGGATATGCGGCGTTTCGAGGAGCGCGTTTCCTCTGCTTCCGAGATCGTGCAATGTTTTGCCACCGGGGGTGGCGTGGATTATGTGCTGCATGTCGTGGCGCGGGATATCGATCACTATCAGCGGTTCATCGATTCTTTGCTCGTCGAGGAGTTGGGGATCGAGAGGTATTTCACTTATATCGTTACTAAAGTCGTCAAGGATGTGGCGGGTGGTCCGCCGGATGGGGTTGATGATTTGGTGTGATCTTTTTTGCTCTCGCTTTTTGCTTTTGCTTTTGCTTTCGTGGAATCCTGATTTCGTGTTGGTCTATTAGCGTTGCCCCTGTGCGGGGCGGCAGTCACTTTCTTTGCTGCTGCAAAGAAAGTAACCAAAGAAACAGCTTTCCCCAGCCTAAGCACTTCACACCGGCCGCGGCACAGACGATTGGCTGAATGGCCCGGCAGTAGCGAGTGCCCTCGAAGGTCTCGCGGGGCTTGGATCGCGCACGGTCTGACTCATCGCACCACACAAGAAACTGGTTCAGCACCAAATAGCTCCGACCCGCTTCGCGGCCGATGGGTCAATCGGGTGCGCGCGTGCTTCTATTTCGGTTTCCCTTGCATACCCAACGGCAGCGCGTAGCGCTGTGCCGAAGCTGTTTGGTGCTGAACCAATCCGTAGTGCGGTGCGATGTGTCAGACCGTGCGCGAGCCAAGCCCGGTAAGTCCTTCGAGGGCGACACTTAGGCGAGTGCCGCCTGCGGCTGGCAAGCATGGCCAACGTGCGTGTGACCGCGGGCGTGAACGAGCTGTTTCTTTGGTTACTTTCTTTGCAGCA
>JFHF01000033.1 GCA_000648925.1 Caballeronia jiangsuensis | reverse complement strand
CCTGAAAGACAGGCCCGTTGCCCTCGTGCGCGCGCCTGATGGTATCGCCGGCAATCTGTTCTTCCAGAAGCACGCTGAACGCACCGCGATGCCTGGGCTTAAAGCGCACGACCGAGAATTGTGGCCAAAGCATCCGCCATTGCTGACGGTCGATACTGTCGACGCGCTGCTGTCCGCCGCGCAGATGAATACCATCGAATTTCATACATGGAACTCGGTAGTCCGACGCCTTGATGCGCCCGACCGGGTCATCTTCGACCTCGACCCGGGCGAAGGCATTAAATGGAGTCACGTCCAGGAAGCCGCTCAACTTGTCCGCTTGCTGCTGTCGGAGCTGGGCTTGCAAGCGTGGTTGAAGACAAGCGGCGGTAAGGGCCTACATGTGGTCGTGCCGCTTGCTCCGCGGTTGGACTATGCGACAGTCAAGGCATTCTCAAAGACATTCGTTGCGCATCTCGCGAAGACGATTCCCGAACGCTTCTCTGCGATTTCTGGACCGTCGAATCGGCTTGGAAAAATCTATGTCGACTACTTGCGCAACGGGAAGGGGCAGACAACTGCTGCAGCCTTCTCTGCTCGCGCTCGACCAGGTATGGGCGTCTCGATGCCAGTTTCTTGGGAACAACTTGCCGACCTCAAGAGCGGCGCTCAGTGGACCGTGCAAACGGCCCGCGAGTATCTGAGCTTCCAATCTGGTGACCCATGGGCCGAATACTGGCCGACAAAACAGTCGCTGACCCAAGCGATGAAGCGACTGCCGTAGATTTGATTCAGCTGGTCGCTTCGTCCCTACGACGGAACTTCAGTCGTCCACGCGAAACCCTGCTTTCAGGGTTACCTGCCAATGCGCAATCCTGCCGCCTTCCATAGGACCGCGGGTTTCTGTCACCTGAAACCACTCGATGTTCTTCACGGTCACTGATGCTTTCTCAAGCGCAACCTCGACTGCTTTATCGGATGACTCGGGTGAAGAGCCGGTGATTTCGAGCAGTTTGTAAACATGGTCAGACATACGAACTCCCAAGACAATATATCTCTTCAAAAGATGGTTTTTGGTTGCAGACTTCTATGAGAATCTGGGTTCTGGACCGTCGCTGCACGCGGTCAAACGCAGAAGGCGCCGAAAGTCCTCTGGGGAGCTAGCTTCGAGCTTCCGTGCCCTTCAACTCGTCGTGCTTGTGGGCATGAGTCGCGGCGTACTTCAATTCGAAATGCGCTCCCTTGCCGCTTCGAGTTGGGGGAAAGTGTTCGCCCTCAACACACGTAACTTCGAACGTATCTTTGCCGTCGTCGTGGACGACGGAATAGATGCCAGACACCTTCACGCGCTCGCCCGGTTTGTATGCAGTATCGCCAGCCATAGCTTGCTCCTTGAGTAGATGACGAACGCTGGATAGTCCTCGAATTTGCAGTAGCAGATGCCGTGATATCGAGCGTCGAAAGAAGGCACAAGCGCGCGACGACGAGCAGCACGCAAACGCCTGCCGAGGCGAAACGCGTCTTAATCGACGATTTGTACTTCCATCCCTTGGCGAAGCAGGGCCGCGAGCCAGACGGCCTCTTCCTCATCCTTCGCGAATGTGATGAATTGGTCGCCTGGCCGTTCGGCGTGAGGCAACGCGATGCTCCAGACGCCGCCGCTTTCTTTGCGGACAACGACGCATGGAAAGGCTTGCTGATTTTTTGTGGCCATCGTGCGCCCTCGAAAGCGCCAAACGCCGTCGCGATGTTCGACGGGTCTGCCAGTAATTCGGCCTATTCGGAAGGAAGGAAGGATTTTGTTTCGCGACTCGGGCCCGTAGTCGCATCTGCCTTGGAAAAGCGCCATAGCCCCTGTCGCTCACCTGACTTACTGCGCTACCAGACGGACGCGAGTATGTGCGGAAGACTGTAGCCGCCGGGCATGTTTCAACGCGATAGGTCTGGGGCCAACGACGGCAGCCGATGCCCCCGGCATTGCGAGGAGATTTGATGCGCCAGCCGCCGATATCGCAAGTGCGAATGACTTGCAACGTCGTGCGCGCCCTTAGTATTCGCACGATTTCTACGCTCTTGACCTGGATGCCGGCTCCGTGTGTTCATTGTTGCACGCAAAACCTCGCCCATACGAGTTTTAAAAATCATTTCCATACTTTCCGACCACGACCGGTGTATTTGACCGAAAAGTCTGAAAAGCAAATGCTTGGATTCGGCCATCGTGCTCGCTGGTTACCGCATTCGACCGGCCGAAAGAGGCGTTGTCCGGCCCAGTTCGACTCGCACTCGGAGCCACGTTAGGTGCCGTCCGAACAAGAGAAACCTGGAATTCTCCTGCTAACAGGTGTCTGTGGCTCTCTTCTTGCTGTTTGACGGGAACAACCGCCACTGGACATTCGTATGACATCTGCTTCCCTGACTGTGCTCGTTCAACGAGAAGGCATATGGTCCTACGACGGCCGTGTGCTACTCGACGAAATGGCAGCAATGCAAGCCCTCTATTCGGGCGCCAGCGCAAAGTCACGCTTCTCGCAAAGTGAAATAAGCTCCGCGCGAGGGCGTTTTCTTATTGCTCGAACCGTGAAGGGTGAGGCTATTGGTTGTGGGGCGTACAGGCGGCTCGATTTCGGTGTCGCTGAGCTCGTCTGCATATATAGTCGAATGCCAAACGCTGGCATCGGAAGAGCTGTGTTGGCGGGACTGGAGTCGAATGCCGCAAAAGCCGGCTACCATACTCTCATGGTCGAAATGTCGAGAACGAACCGGTCGGGAAAGCGGTTCTTCTGGCGCACGGGATTCGAACCGGCTTTTTCCACCAGCGCGGACCTCGACCCGGAGCAGCGCCTTTTTCTCGTGAAAAACGTGGTGTAGCCACGCTAGCGTCCCGTGTAGCAGTTTCAGGCACAGCTCCTCGACCAATCGAACCAGCAAAGGTTGGCTAAGGGCCTTCAAAGCAAGCGCCAATCAGGGTTCCGTATTCACTCTCTGACGTCGCGACAATTTTCCGCATCATCGCGTCCAGCCCCGTGTGGTTGGCTAGTTCGTGGACGAACACGCGAGCAGTGCGAAGAGTGATGGAGTCCGTTCGAGCCTCGGTACCGTCATCCTCTACGAGAAAGTGGAAACGGTGCGACTCTTTGTCCCCACTCTCCGCGGCGGTGTGGGCTGTAATAGTTATTTTCATGGTCGCCTTCGAGATGAGAGCTAACCACATTCAGCATGACGCGAGCCTGATGCCGTAGAAACCTTTCATGCGGTTCTTCTACGCAAAATCGTCAGCTCTTCGTCGCTTGTTCGAGAGCGGCAACTCATCATGCAGCGACTCTCAGGACTCTTCCGCGGGCAGAAGCCGAATTTGAGCTTTTGGGCGTAATTGTCGTGCAAGCGACAACGCTTCGTCCTGGTCGTTTGCTACCCTAACAAAAACGCCGCCTTTACGAGGAAACTCTACACGCCACACCCCACCTGGGGCAGGTCGAATGATGATTTCGGCGTCATCAGCGCCCTCATTCGTCAACATGTTAACCCCGCCTTCTCCATCCCACCGGTAGTGCTATTTTCCCACGCCAAAAGGGTAAGGTTGATGACTTTCCGCAGCAAGGTGATGTCGGAGATATACAAAGCAAGTTTGACCGACTTTTGTCGATTGCGCCGGCGCACTTAGAGGGCGCGCGGGAGCTTGCTAGCGCAATCTTGCTTGGCAGCTCAAAAATTTAGGAAGAGGCGCAGATGCACTCAATCGGGCGTTGCCCAGTTGCCATAAACCGCTTGATTACGCCAATATGTATTAGCAGAAATTGCGGCTCACCGTAGTGAGCCCGCCGAGCAAGTGAGACAGGTCGACGAGTCTCTGCGCAACTAGATGTCGTACTTCGCCTTCGCACTGCCACGTCCCGTACACCGCAAGTAGCGCCGCGCCGAGCGCTTCACGCCGAAACTTCTCGAGCGAGGCGTTGGACAAACGCGAGCAAGCTTATGCGACGTGGACGCGCCACGTTGCAACACTCGACACTGCCATTTTGAGCCTCATTGGAGAAAATGACATCCAAGCGGCGGACATCCCTGGTGTTCTCGATGGAATCTTGCAATCTTCGCTCTGGGAACGTCGTTTGAAACGCAGAGTTGAGGGAGACCAGCAGGTACTCAGAGCAGCGTTGAACTCACGCTGTCGTTTCATCTGGGCCCGCTCCACGTCGCTAACTCGTAAAGGATACTTCCTCGCGGGGGTTGGACTAGAGACCGGCCATGCATTAGACACTGTTTCTCCACTATTGAACTCTTTGCTGATTGCTGCGAATGGCGCAATCCTATCCGAACAGAATGAAGCGGCGATTCACGCTATCACTCAATTCGCGGAGTACGTCTTCGCAATCTACCCCTTCACTCCGGAGCCTTTGCCGGGAAACTGGCGTCTGATTCTTCGACTATGGTTACTCGGCATGCCCCTCGCCCAGGTTTCGGCTGGCCAAGAGTCGGAGACCCTGCAATTTGTTGAGGGTGGTCTTGTGTATCGACTCCCGTGGGCAATGGAAGCTGTTCGTGTACGGGCGACGGCTAACGGCGATGTGGATAGCGAGTTAGGTCTCCCGCTAAACACCTTCGAGTTGGATGTGGCTGTGGCAGCAGTTGAGACCGGAACGCTCAATCAATCCGCCGCGATTCTAATCCAGGCGGGCTTTCCCTCTCGCTTCGCTGCAATCAAAGCAGTGAACGACACTGCCGCCACTTTTCGCGATGCGCACGAGCTTCGCGTGTGGTTAAAGTCGGATGCAGTGGCCGCGTGGAGTACGACGTCAGGGTGGCCATCTGCCGAGACAGTGTCGATGTGGAACGAATTCGTCAACGGATTCGCGCCACGTGAAAGTAGTTTTTGGTCTGAGCGGAAGTACCTCGCGCCTAGCGGCTGGCACGAAGTGCCTCCTCCCCCCGGTACCCCAGTCCGTCTTTTTCACTTGAACGACAGACCAGTGGTCCTCGATGCTACGGGAGCCCCCCTCGGCACTCTCGAAGCCCCTCTGAATCCAAAACGCACGGGACTCGCACGCGCGTTAGTATCGAACGATGTAGGAAAGGTGCTGATATCCTATTTAGGTCCAGATGACCTCTGGGCGACGTAGTGGTTGTGGCCTTCCTCGACCAAGCTCGGCAGCCAGCGCGACCCGAAGCCATGGAGCCTGGCCCCGCGAACACAGTGGCCAGAAGATGAAGAAGTTGGGCACGGAATCGCTCTGACTGGTCCATCCACCGAATTGACGAACGGAAACACGGCATGTGCTACTCGGCGCAAATCCAGGCGGACTATCGCAAGTACGTGAAGACTTTCGGCGCGCACATGGACATCGAAGAATTTGCGCGACTCTACTTCGAACGAGCCGAGGGCAGCAGAGCAAAGCTTCCGAAGGCGGTCGACGACAGTTTTCGCGACCCGCAAACAGATGAAGAGCGGCAAATCAAAGCGTCTATCGACCGGTTCAACGCGGAGCAAACGACCAAGCTTGAGCAGGAGCTTTTCAAACAACGGACTCGCCTCGCGGACGCTGAGCGAACGCTGCAGACCAAGGTGACCAAGGCCGCAACGGAGAGTAAGCGCATCGCGGCAGACAAAATTGACACGTCGCTGCGCCGCCTCGAGGACATCAACCGAACCGAGGCGAAGCCACGCGACTCACGAATTTTTCCTGGAACCTACGCACCTGTGCTTGTCATGGAGAACGGCAAGTACGTGGTCAAGCCGATGCGTTACCAGTGCCGAATTGCTGGCAAACCGGCGAACTACGACGTGAAGTATCCAGGCACCTACAACGCACGACGCGACAACCTCGAAGGATTCTGGAAGCCGTGTTTCGGCTACACGCATGGCGTGATACTTGTTGATGTCTTCTACGAGAACCTCAGCAAAGCAAAGATGGAAGGCACGTTGCTGGAGACTCATGAGAAAGACGAGAATGTCGTCCTCGAGTTTCGTCCGAACAACGGCCAACTGATGCACGTTGCTTGCCTATGGTCGAGATGGACCGCGCCAGGGCAACCCGACCTGCTATCGTTCGCTGCCATCACTGATGAGCCGCCGCCAGAAGTCGAGGCTGCCGGCCACGACAGGTGCATTGTGCCAATCAAGACTGAAAACATTGACGCGTGGTTGAACCCAGAAGCTTCGGATTTGAAGGCAATGTATGCGATTCTTGATGATAGAGACAGGCCGTACTATGAGCACCGGCTTGCAGCGTAACGACGCATCGGGCGAACGAAGGTGTTGGTATCGGTGCCAGCGCATCAAGGTCGAGCCATTGGCAGCCTCGACACCGT
Organism: Caballeronia jiangsuensis; assembly: GCA_000648925.1. GTDB lineage: Bacteria > Pseudomonadota > Gammaproteobacteria > Burkholderiales > Burkholderiaceae > Caballeronia > Caballeronia jiangsuensis. The sequence goes on along the minus strand of JFHF01000033.1, from coordinate 93,641 downwards.
AATTCCCGCGCTTTGATTTGGCGATGCTCCCTGACCCACTAATCGAGCGATTTCTGACGGCAAGCCGCATATCGACCCTGGGTCGCGGAACACCCCCAATGCGCTAGACTGGCTTAGATTCTCGACAGGAGACTCGGGTGATACGCAAGACGCTTAATGCTTCGCGGCTTCAGCAAGAGGTCGACCGTCGAATTCATCGACTGCAAGAAGTCGTCGAGGATGGAGTGAAGATTCGTGCGCCGCGGCCCCTGTTGCAAGAGCCGGATAAAACAGGCTGCAACTGGAACATGACCAACTTCGGGAACGCAGTCGGATTCGAGCGTGACATCGAGCGCGTGCTCAAAGCTGCGCGCGCCGAGTACAACCTTAGTACCGAAACGAAAGACGCTAGCAACCCGTTTGAGGACTAACCACAAAAGCCATCGGTTCCTAAATTTGCCGGTTTCATGTCTTTCCCCGGGTTAATGCCTTCGCCGTGCAACTTCGCGTGCAAGCGCCACGTGACGTAACGGTGCAGATGCTACGCCACGCGGGATGCATTTCCTCGAAGGAATAAGCCCATGCCATTCTCAAGGCTCGACAGTTACAGTTTCATCGACACGTGACCAGGAGCCGGGTCGGGCGTGTTCTCCAAAGTGTTCATCGAGTTGATAACGCCGTATAGCTCAACGAGCGCTTTTTCTTTTTCCACATCATGCCCACCGACAACGCGGGCCATCTCAGTACGAGACAGTTCTTCCTCGTGATGCAGGTCAACAATAGTCAGTGTGCTCATTTCGATTCACCCTAAAAGTAGTGTGGGGCAAGGGACGGGATTGTGATTGAGCGGTTCGAATCTACGCTCGCTTACCCTTATCCACGTTCTGTGCCAAGGGCAGTTCCGTCACTACGGATAGCCTAACTTGCTGATTACAAACAACAATCCAGAATCCTTCCCTTCTACGCGGTTGAATCGTGACAGCGATGTGTGTGATTGATTGCGACACATGACAAAGCTTCTGTTGGTCACGTTGAAACATTCCGGCCGTGTCTGTCGAAGAGAGAGGCGCCCAACCCTGCTAATCGCCGGGACCCGGTCACTCACGAAAAGTACGGGGTATGCGCGACGAATCTGAAATCTCCTCTCCGGGCTCGCAGCACGCTGTTGGTGCCATTACGTCGTCGCATACGACTACAACCGACGAGGGTGGACAGGCAAGGAATGGATATTTTCTACTACTGGCAAAAACTCGAGCAAGATTTGAAAAGCGGTCGCGTCGGCTACTTCGCTTTTAACACCGCCAAGATTCTTGAACTCAAAGCGAGGCTGCCAAGTCGTATCTGGGTCTTCAAAACCCCTAGGGGCATGAAAGGAGCCGTGCAATTGGTCGGCTCACTACTCGTGAGCGACGAACCCAAGGTTGCCGTGAATGCCGACCATCCGAACGTCATCTACTACGACCCGTTCTCGAGCAAGTCCGTGATGTTCGCGGATTCCGGTACACCGGAGCGTATCCAAGAGGTCTCCGGCCTTCTTCAATATGGCTTCCACACTGCGTTCAAATCAAATTTCAGCGGAGACGCCGGGCTGCAACCGTTGGAATCAAACGTAGTGCGGGCGCTGGAAGCAATGTCGGCAGATTGGGCCAAGGTTCAGATGCTTGAGCGCGTCCAAGACGCGAAGAAGGTTCAGCCTATCAACCCCTTCGCGCGGCCATCAAGCTGAACACGGACACGCTCTATTGATAAAAATCCCGCCGCGAACGGCGGGACAAGAGAGGGCGCGCTCTATGTAAGAACGCACCGATAATATAGAGCTTCGCAGCTTGAGGTCTCAAGCCACACGTTGAAACGGAGCATTTCAGAGAGCGGTACGTGCCGAGATGTGAGACGACCGAGCATCTCGTTGCGTCTGTCGTCATGCCCTCAGCGCAAGCTGTGCGCGCGTCCGATTGTTGCTCTAGGCGCTATCCGAACACCCTTTCGCCCCAAACAGCGCGTCGAATGCTTCGCGTGCTGACTGCAACTCAGACATTGCTGCTGCCAGCCTTGCCAACATCAAGGTCGGAGCCGCCCCTTCTTCCGCGTCGCGGAAGTGCTGTTCCAATGCGCCTGAAGCTGACTGCACGTCGCGCGCGGCTGCCGCGACACGTGCAACCGCCGCCGCCTCTTCACTCGTTCTCTCAACTCGTTCCATGTGTTCTACCGTCAAAGTCGCGTGCAGGCGCCGAGCGGCGCAGTCTCGTAGATGCTACGCCACGTCAGCGGCACTTGCTCGAAGAAGTTAGCAGCGTAGAGACGGATGCGTAGGCCCACCGTTGGATGCCACGCACGCTCGAGCGAAATCCTGCGGGATGCGCGTCCAACCAAGTCGTCCGATTACCCTTTGCGGCATCGAACGCATCCGTGAGCGCGACCGGACGACGCGGCGAATAAACGGGATGGCTATAAGCATTCATGAGCCAATCCGAAAACCACACAGAGCCGACTCGCCGGCAACCATGCACATCGACCGCCATGGTCGGCCAGCTCGTCCACCTCCTCCTGACCGACGCGATGAACGACATCGAAGTGGTCGCACGAGAACTCAGCTTGCGAGATGAGATGCGTGAACGACTTCGGCGCTCGGTCGACCGATTGGCTTGCGCGCAGAGTGTCGTGGAAGCCATGTGCCTCAAACTTTCTGTCGATGCACACGACGACAGCGGTCGCGACGAGGTCGGCCCGATGGACAGCGTCCTGAGTGCAATGGAGACGCTCGCTAGTGAATGGCCAGCAGACTATGGGGCGAACGCGGTCGAATGGCTCTTGCTCAGCGAGCCCCGCTGCTGAATCGCGAAGCCCGCGAGCTCGAGGCCATCCGTGCCGCGTGCCTCCGAGAGATAAACCTTCTCAGACGCCCTCACTCGACCGCTCTCCGCAAGAACTGAGGTACGGGCGTTGCTTTTCGAGAGAAGAACGCGAACCGTGCCTTGTTTTAAGACCTCTTCCCATTGCGCATTGCGATAACGATTGCTACGCTAGCCGACAGCTTACGACGGCGCATGTGCCGAGCGCTCGACGCCGGGGTGCTTCGTCTTAAGCAGCGTTCAACTTCAGGAGAGCCTCAATGGCAACGAAGAAAGCTGCTGCTACGAAAACTACTGCACCGGCAAAGAAGGCCGTAGTCGCGAAGAAGGCTGTGGCTGCAAAGAAAGCCGCCGCACCCAAGAAAGTTGCTGCACCCAAGACCGCTCCGGCGAAGAAGGCTGCTGCGGGCGCCACGCTCAAGCCGGTGAAAGACACGTTCACCAAGGCGTCGCTCGTCACCCATGTCGCTGCGCAAGCCGGCGTCGAGCCGAAGCAAGCGAAGGCTGTGCTGGCAGCGCTCGAGGACACGATTCTGGGTGCTGTGAACAAGAAGGGCTTGGGCGAGTTTACACTGTCCGGCCTGCTCAAAATCAATGCGCAAAAGGTGGAAGCCAAGAAGCGTCGCTTCGGCAAGGACCCGTTCACGGGTCAAGAGCGATGGTTTGACGCCAAGCCGGCCACAGTGAAGTTGAAGGTGCGTGCGTTGAAGAAGTTGAAGGATGCGGCCGCTTAAACCGTCAATACTTCTTCACGACAGGCCCGCCTTTGCGGGCCCCTCTAGCTCCTCCAACGTTGATGCCGTCACCTACGCCCTGAGACACTTCCCTCAGGGCGTAGCGCTTCGTACCCGAACTCCTTGTTTGGATTGGAACTCTTCTCTTGCCAAGGCAACTTCCTTATCAACGCCAGCGAGAAGTTGCTCTGAGCCTCCATCGAAGCGACGTGTTGGCGCGTTCGTCACAGGCCACCGTAGCTGAACACCGGTCACCAGTGGTCTCGCACGAAGGACGCGCCTCTCGCTCTTGCCGTCGGCGTGAAGGAGCCACCATGTCTCGCAGCCGTCGGTCCTGTTGGTTCTATGAGCAAGAGACGGCCGGTGGTCAAGAAGGATTTGTCGAACTTGTTCCAGGTTCATTGCGTGAAGGCAATATCTTACTTTTTAGTCGTAAAGCTCAGAAATCGGAAAGCATGCGACGACCATTACTCACCTTTCTCTAGACGGAAGAGTAGTGCACGTTAAACTCCGAGCGCAACTGGTAGGTTGTTCCCGCCCACGCTAGTTACGAGTTGCCCACGCACAAATGCGACATACATGTCGCTAGTCGATACTGACGGTGCCCGTAATCATGGCGCGCGCGTCATTGTCTTCGACCAGCTTACTGTCAACAATGATGGACTGTTCATCCTCACTCGCCAACTCAACGAGGGTCGCTGGGAGGTCTTTCGACGGCTTGACACCCAACTCGCGAAGCATCGTCGCTTGACGAATTACATTGCCCTTTCCGGTTACGAGCTTGCCCTGTGCTGAATCGAATGCTGACTGCGCCTGCTTCAACCGTTTGCCCACGGTTTCGAAATCGTCGACAAATCCACAAAGCTTCTCATAAAGCTCCGCTCCCCGACGCGCAATGTCCTGAGCATTTCGATTTTGTGCCTCCTGTCTCCAAAGATGTGCCACAGTGCGGACGACGAACAGCAGAGTGGATGGACTCACCAGTAGAACGTTACGATTCAGGGCTTCCATGAAAATATCTTTGTCGTTCGTGATAGCCAACATGAATGCTGGTTCAATGGGCACGAACGCCAACACAAAATCAAGCGATTTGCCGTAGAGTGCGTGGTATTTCTTGTCCGAAAGAGACTTAATATGGCTGCGAATCGACTCAACATGCTGCCGTAGGCTGATGGACCGTTTTTCGTCGGTCTCCGCCGATGCATACGCCTCGTAGGCGACCAACGATACCTTCGAATCGACCACGAGCTTTCGTTCTTCCGGCAAAAGAATCACGACATCAGGCTGAGCGCGGCTGCCGTCTTCCCGAGTCTGACTATCCTGTACAAGGTATTCATGCCCCTTCCGCAAACCAGACGATTCAAGGACGCGCTCCAGAATCAATTCTCCCCAGTTGCCTTGAGTCTTCGAGGACCCTTTCAGCGCCGAGGTTAAATTCCTCGCATCGTCGCTCAGTGCCTGATTCAGCGCATGCAATTGCCTCACCTGTTCCGCAAGGGCGCTCCGGTCCTTGGTTTCCTGAACATAGACTTCCTCGACCTTACCCTGAAATTCCTTGAGTCGAACCTTCAGCGGTTCAAGCAATTGGCCTAGACTAGTCTGATTCTGTTCGGTGAATCGTTTGGACTTCTCTTCTAGAATCTCCGTCGCTAAAGCCTTGAACTGCGCGCTCAGTTCCTCCTTAGCCTGTGTCAGCAACTGGAGCTTTTCCTCAGCATGCTTGCGTTCTGCGTCGTAGCTTGTACGGAGCTCAGTCAATTCGGAACTCAAGCGCGCTACCTCGCCTTCCGCTAGCACCCGAGCGTCAGCCTCGGCTGTACGCTGTTCGCGGGCTAACGCGTGCGCGCCCTGCTCAGCTGCAAGTTCTGCTGTCAACTTGCCGTTGGAGCGCCCGCTAGACTCTCTCAAGTCGCTAAGCTGCTTGCTAGTTTCTTCTAACTGGGTTTCTGTTGCTCCGAGCTTATCTTCAAGTGTCGGAATCAGTGCCGCTTGCTCTTCCAATGCAGCCTTTCGCTCGTTAGCTTCATTCAGCGCGTGTCTGCATTGAGATGCTTCTCTGCCCAGTCCCTCAATATCTTTAGCAAGTTCCGCGACTTTGGCGTCAAGGGAGGTTGCCAGTTGTCGCTGCTGCGCCTCACTTGTAGCGAGAGCGCGGCTCTCGTCTTCGCCCTCTTGAACTCGTTCAAGTAATCGCTTCAAGTCTGCCTCAAGCTGAGGGACGCAAGATGACCTCTCAGACAAACGCGCCTGGTCATTTCGACTCTGGTCCAGTTCAGAGCGAAGGTCACTGAATTCCTTCGCTGCAAGGTCTCGTGCGACCCGTAGTTTCGCGATTTCCTCGAGCGTCGCCCTGAGCCGCTCCTCTTTTTGTGCGAAGTCTATTTGCGATGCACTTTGTGTCTGAACCACTGCAGCTTGGACTTGAAGCTGAATGCGCCCACGCATCAACAGCCATGAGATTACTGCGCCAACCATAACCCCGACAGCTAGGAAGCCGATATATACGAAAGAATTCATTCCATCCCCGCGAAACACGAAGTTTTTGGAGCTTTGTACAAGTTCGAGACGTCTCGACCTACCTCAAGGGCTCACTGGCTGACCGCCGGCGGCTTAGCCATCGTTCCCATACCGGCCACGCAAATCGGAGACTCTGGCGTCAAAGGCGTTTGTCAGGCACGGCATATCCGAACAGCTCTTCACGACCTGCTCAAGCCATTTTTCCTGTTCAATTCGCACACCGACGTCTTTCCCTCCAATTCGGGCCTGCGCCGACTCATACTCCCTGACTTCGAGGTCATAGGCGGCCGCCAGAGTACCGCTTCTGCAAACATTGGCGCCAAAAAACGACCCATCATCGACACATCCCACGCTTGAACTACTCATTCGCGGTTTCGTGTCGCGGGACCGCGCCGAGGCCACGCTCTGAGGAGCACTCGCGACTATCTGCGCGTCGACCGAAGCCACCACACGTTCATTCGACCCGAGGGTCACGCCACTGTCGTTCTTTTGCGCCGCCGCAGGCGCGGCGTCCAATTGAACTAACTCGCTAGATGCGGGCAAAGCTTCACTGGCGAGCGCCGGCCGGGACGGGGCGACTCCAACAGCGCTTGCTGACGATGTGGGTTGTTCCGACGGAGTGGACAAACTTAATGCCGCTGACCCGACAATACAGATACCAATGCCGTACAAGACGCGTTTCGCGGAACGTCTGAAATCACGGGTGTCTGTCTCGTTGTTTCGGTATCCGGTCTTGAACCGACGGTCAACCTTTCTGGTGTCGAAGAATCCGCCAAAACCCACTACGCCCATCAAGATTCCAACCAAAAATAACCCGCCTCCAAGCATTCCCATCTTTTTCGCAACGACAATTAAGTCGCTGCGCCCCGGTATTTGATTATGATTGTTCGCATCGCTCGAGCTAGTTAGCCGAGGCCACGAATCGCTGTCCGCTTCGGTCTTTCGCGCTCGTCGCCGCACCATTCGGCTGCCTTCACCTGACGACTCGTTTTGGCACTATCTTCCTTGACGTCACGAAGACAAAAAACTTTAGCCGTCCGGCGAAACTATTTTTCTTTGCTTACCGAAGGGATGACAGACGCGTCGCTGCGAAGCCTTCGAAACACTGAAAACGTTCCTGCGAAATCAATGGGTACTTTCCGCACTCGTCGCCTACAGATTGCTCGTACGCCTGCTCCGAAGTCGCGAGTTCAGGTGCAGCAGTTGGTCCGCCTGCCGCTTTTAGTCGTTTCAGATAGAGGCCGTGCTCCGCAGCCTGCGCACTTCCACGCTTGAACTCGCTCGAAGGATTGAGCTTTGACAAGGACGACACAATTCTTTGCGCCCCAGCGAGCGATTCGTCATCGGTCGCCGCACAGTAGAGCAGGGTCGTTGGACGGTTCGCCGCCAGAAGAAAGGCGTACACACACGACCGCATCGTGGCCGACGGTGCCTGAAATATCCCCGCCGCAGCGCCCCGGATAGCGAGTGCACCGGAGAGCTGCATCGGCGTGAGCAGCGCCGCGTTAGTGAATCCTGCTTTCGTGACCGAGTTGGCGTCGCCCCCTAATTGACGAATAACGTCGTCTGACTGCAACGCCCGGAGAGATTGAAGCGTGTTGTCAAACCACGACACCGGAACAAACCGGTCTCGCTGCGTAACGACACGAATTTGCCACGCACTGTCGCCCTCAGCGACCGCAGATTGACAGATTCCGACTTCGTCGTCGGCCGGCCCTGGCATCGTGCAAGACGCGCTGTCGCGCGCCAACGGAAGCGTTGCTTTGAGATGCAACGGGCCGAAACCTAACGTTTGCGTCTTCCAAACCATCTCAGGTGCGGGTTTTGTCTCGGTCAATTGCGGTGCTGACGCGACTGGTGCGCTCGGACTCTCTAGAGACGAAGTTCCGCCTGACGGAGTGCTTCTGTTAGCCCCGGATATGAGAACGCCCGCCGCAACAGCGACCGCTAAGCTGAAATACGCTGGTGCTTTACTTGCGGACATGATTCTACGATTATTATCATCTTAAGATGAATACTAACGCGCGGTTCTGAGGTTAGCCAGCACCGCACAGCGAGAAGACCATGAGTGAACACAACGACTTCGCCACCCAGGTGGCTTTTGGCACGGACAACTTCGCGGAGAACCCGGAACAAAGGTGTCCGTGCGTACTGGTACTCGACCGGTCCGGCTCGATGAGTGGCGAACCGATTTCTGCACTGAACGCAGGTCTCGTAACGTTCAAAGACGAGCTCGCGGCAGACTCGCTGGCGATGAAGCGCGTCGACACCGCAATCGTCACGTTCGGCCCGGCAACCCTCGAAATGCCGTTTCATACGGCCCCGAATTTTTATCCGCCGACGTTGACCCCTCAAGGTGACACGCCGATGGGCTCGGCCATCAACCTGGCACTCGACACTCTCGATGCCCGCAAAGCCGAGTACAAAGCGAACGGCATCTCCTATTACCGGCCATGGGTGTTTCTTATCACTGATGGAGGTCCGACGGACGCTTGGCAGTCCGCTGCCGCCCGTGTGCGTGAAGGTGAAGCGTCGAAGAAATTCGCATTCTTCGCTGTCGGAGTAGAAGGTGCCAACATGGACACGTTGGCGCAAATTTCGACGAGACAGCCGCTCTCGTTGAAGGGCCTGAAATTTCGAGAACTCTTCCAGTGGCTTTCCGCGTCGATGGCTGCGGTCTCGCGCTCTACCCCTGGGACAGAGGTACCGCTCGCTGCTCCGACTGGCTGGGCGTCGGTGTGAGCTGGAAGGTCATTGGAGCGTCTGCAGTAGGCACCTCGCACACTTCGAACTCGTCGCCCTGCCAAGACAGCTGCTTCTATCACGTTGCGTCAGACGCGACGGGAGCGAGCCTTTTGGTTGCTCTTGTTTCTGATGGAGCGGGAAGCGCACAGTTCGGCGAGGTCGGTTCCGAGCTTGCGTGTGAGGCCGCCGGAAAAATGCTTCTCGAAATCGCCGAAACGACTGGAGAAGACGGGTTGAAAGCGCACCTCGCGAGCGAACTGCTCGAGGTCGTCAGAGCGCGGATAAGCGAGGCTGCGCAAGCGCGAAGTGTCACCATGCGCGCGCTTGCCTGTACCTTGCTCGGCGCGGTTATTGGGCCGACCCGGGCGTTCTACTTCCAAGTCGGCGACGGCGCAATCGTGGCGCGCGACGCAGGAGCACTGGCGCCCGTTTTTTGGCCTGAATCGGGCGAGTACGCCAACATGACGTATTTCGTCACAGATGCGAACGCTGCAGAACATCTGAGAGTCGAGATTCGCGACACGTCGGACGAAGTATCGCTTTTCAGCGATGGAATCCAGCGGTTGGCCTTAGTGTTTGCCACCGAGACCGCGTACGAGCCTTTCTTCGAGCCAATGTTCAAGGCGTTACGTGCGTCGTCGGACGACCAGACGGACTCGCTTTGTGCAGCCCTTGAGCGCTTCCTAAATAGCGATGCAATCAATGACCGAACCGACGACGACAAGACTTTGATTCTCGCAACGCGTTCGCTGGGGGAAAGCAGTGTCAGTAGCGTTTGATGAACTCGGAAATCAGCTCCAGCTGGGCAAGAAGCTAGGTGAAGGTGGTGAGGGTGCCGTATTCGATACAACGCACAACGGCGAAAGCGTCGCCGCCAAAATTTACTCGCACGCTCTCCCCCCTGAACGACAAGCGAAGCTACGGGCAATGGCGCAGGTAGGTGATACCTACCTCAAGCAAATAGCTGCATGGCCCATCAGTGTATTACTGACAAAGCGACCAGGGCCCGTCGCCGGCTTCACCATGCCGAAGTTCTCTGGTTATCACGCGGTACACGAACTCTACGGTGTAGGGAGTCGTCGTCAGACTTTCCCGAAAGCGGATTTTGCCTTCTTGGTGGGAACCGCACGAAATATCGCAGCTGCATTTGATGCCATACATGCGCACGGCCACGCCATCGGTGACGTCAATGAGAACAACATCATTGTCAGTCATCAAGGAACGGTTAAGTTGCTTGACTGCGATTCATTCCATGTCAACACTTCGGCCGCCAGCTTTCCGTGCACGGTGGGTGTACCGCACTACACACCTCCCGAACTACAAGGGCTGGGTTCTTTCCACGGCGTCACGCGGACGGCAAATCACGACAACTTTGGGCTGGCCGTTCTCGTCTTTCAATTGTTGTTCATGGCAAGGCACCCGTTCTCCGGAATCCCGAAGACCACCGGAGATTTGCCATTGGAGCGCTCTATCAAGGAGTTCCGATTCGCCTATGGAGCGGACCGCCTCGCGCGACTGATTGATATGCCACCGAAGGCTTTGAGCCTGGATTATCTACCCGCCGGTTTCGGAGACCTGTTCTGGCGCGCGTTCACTGAAACGGGTGTAAAACACGGCCGACCCAAGGCAAAGGAATGGGTTGCCGCCCTAGACGGTCTCCTTCGTTCGTTGCGTTCGTGCAGCGCCGAACCACGACATAAATTTCCAGGCCAGCTACACACCTGCATTTGGTGCGAGCGCGACAAGCAAGGAACGCCCTACTTCACTCCAGCCTCCGCGACCGGACCAACCATAAACTTTCAGGCCGCGAGTGCGAATATCGCCGCGCTCTGGTCACAAATTCAGGCCCTCAGCGCAGTACCACAGATGCCTGCGTTCGCGGCCCCGTCCTTAGCTTTGTCGGGACGCCCCGCCCCCGCGTCTAACGGCTTATCCGTAACCAAGATGCGCTTAATGTACGCCGGCATCTGCTTCGTCGCTTTCTTGTTGTCAATAAGTGAACCCAAACTCTGGTGGCTATGGCTAACTGTTGGGGGCTTTGCCACGCATGCCGTCAAGGCGGAATCGCCTGTCGAATTGAATACGCGCAAAAGCGCGGTTGCCGTCGCGCAGCGCGGCTACGATGCCGCACTGTCCGAATATGACAGGGTGCGCGGGGAGCACCCAGTTACCGATGCGTTCCGCAATCTTGGGCAAATCAAAGCCCAGTTGGACGACCTTCCTCAGGTCCTTGCGCTCGAGATGAAGCAACTGCAAGCCACGCTAGTCGCGCGTCAAATGCACGATTTCCTCGACCGGCACTTCATTCACGACTCGAAGATTTCTGGTGTCGGGGCGCAACGCAAACAGACCCTGGCGTCCTTCGGCGTCGAAACCGCCGCAGATATCACGTCCTCGGCCATCGGCGCCATCCCCGGTTTCGGTGAGGGTCTCACAAACAACCTTCTGGCTTGGAAGAGGTCTATCGAGCGAAAGTTCGTGCCGTCCGCCAACATTACCCCCTCCCCTCAAGACGTCAACTCGGTGAACGCGAGGGTCGCATCGATGCGAGCAAAACTTGAGCAGCAACTTCGGGATGGAGCGACATATTTTCAGACCGTCAGAAACGAGTTTCTGCTCCGTCAGAACAATGCGAAGGGAGCACTGGAAGCTGCCCATCACCATCTGGCCCAAGCACAAGCCGACTTGGCCGCCATGCAGAGGAAGCCGTGACAAGACTTCCCCAAATTCTTTCAACAGCGGTCATCACGGGTTGCTTCGCTGTTATCCTGGGCAGTTTCTCGATGTCAGGTCATGCGCAAGAAGCGCCGAATCCGGTGGGAGAATTTCTCAATGCCTTTCGAGGCAAACCTGTGGGGCCAGTAGCCCCCCCTCCGCCTAGCTCTATGCAAACTTCCGGCGGTCTATCTTCCGCCACGACGAGTGCTCCACTGACGCCAACGACAGCTCCCGAAGCACCCGTGCCAGCGCGTGAGCCTTCGTGCCCTCCGGGTGTCGACCGATTAGGTTGCCCACGGCCGCTTCGTCAGCAGTCGCAAAGCAATTGCCCAGCGGGCATGACCGCCGGTGCGGGCTGTGTTCCGATGGCGATGCCTCCAAATGCCCACCGAGTCACCACAGACGGGCAATGGCAGTGCGACGATGGCTACATGAGGTTCGGTGCTGTCTGCATGGCACTTCAATCGACCCCCGCCAACGCACACCTAACTGGCACTGGTGGCGACTGGGAGTGTAATTCGGGATTCAGACGGGTTGGAAACACATGCGAAGCCGTAAGCCTTCCACCCAATGCTCATCTGGCCAATGCGGGGGACGGGTGGGAATGCGACGCCGGATTCCGGATGGTCGGTAACTTCTGCGTAGGACACTGAAGAGAGTCTAGAGGACATGAGGCTGAGCTATAGGAAGTCGATTTCCGCAGGACCGTTTCGCTTCAATGTTTCAGGAAGCGGCATTGGAGTGTCAGTGGGTGTCCCGGGATTCCGTGTCGGAACCGGTCCACGCGGGAACTACGTCTCGATATCGAAAGCAGGGTTCACCTATCGTGCGACCTTACCGTCTCCCGGAGGCAAGCCACAGGCTTACTCGCAGCCTCGGTCCAATTCGCCGGCAGTTCGCCCTGCGATTACTTCTCCTGGAACTGCAACCGTTGGCCCCATGACCAGCGCTGCATCAGCGACCGCTCCTTTGCTAGCCTCGTCCACCGCCGACTCCGTGGTTAATGAAATCAATCGCAAAGCGGAGATGGCGCCACTTTGGCCATGGTGCGCAGCGCTCGCGTTCATTGGGGTCGTCTTCGCGGCACTCTCGTCAGATGGAGAGACACTCGTCGCCATCGTAAGCGGTGCCATCGCTGTCATTCTATCTGCCGCCGCGCTGTGGGTGTACTACTGGGATACAGCTCGCCGGGCAACCGTCCTCTTCTATGACCTCGACCCGACATCCGAACAAGCGTTCTCCTCTGCGGTCAACGGACTGATGCAACTTGCAGCTTCCGCAGGAAAGTGGAAGATTGATGCGTCCGGCACAGTGCTGAACAGAAAATATCATGCTGGTGCTTCGAACGTCGTTCAACGCAAGCCATTACAGATGGGTGTCGGACGATTCTGGAAGGTGAGGTGCAATCTCGATGTTCCGTACATCGTCGCGGGAACGAGCGCTCTCTACTTCTGTCCTGACCGCCTTTTCGTTATCACTGGACAGAAGGTCGCGGCCGTGCATTACGCCGACCTGCATATGAGCGATGGCTTGACCCAATTCATTGAAGAAGACTTCGTCCCGACTGATGCAGTCCGAATCGGCCGCACATGGAGGTATGTCAACAAATCGGGCGGCCCTGACCGAAGATTCAAGGACAACAGAGAACTACCTATTGTCCGCTACGAAGAACTCTCGCTCACCTCAGCCTCTGGCTTAAATGAGCTCTTTCAGTTTTCCAAACCTGGTGCCGCAGCAGCGTTCCGTCAATCCGCCAAGGACCTAATGACCTTGCGTCCTGCGGCAAAACCATAGCACGGCTATTAGCCACGGTCTGACATGCGAGTATGTGACATCGAAAACGGCTCCGACGAGCAAGGGTGGGGGCTTCGACGGACCTGCGGTGGTTTCTCGTCGACTATCAGCGAATGTCTGACGGTGAGGTAAGACTCGAGTAGCGAAAGCCCGCTTTCGCGGGCGTGTCGAAACGACATCAGTTAGGAGCAGTAGCCGCCATTGTGATGCGAACCAGTCCCACCGTGGGGATGCTCACCCTTAGGACAAGCGTGGGCGACATTGACAATGCACAGCAGTGCGACAACGACAGCAGCGATTTTTTTCACGGAGTCTCCCAGTTTTAGTGCGCCGGCACTTTCGTTTCGACGGTCACAGTGTGACAAACCCGTTAACGGCAGCCTCCGTCTTCGCTTGAATCGTAGCCGCGCTGGAGCTGCTCTACGTTTGTTGCGCCCGTCTCCATGCTCATATCGGGCGCGCAGAGCCATATTTGCCCATCATGAGATAGCAATCCTTGATTGCCCTCAAAGGAAGTCTTGCACCGACAAGCAACAGGGGAAATTCTCAACAGTTCCTGCTACTCGTGATAACGACGAGTTGCGGATAAGCTAGTTCGCCTCATCGCAGAGCGTTCTGCAGTCTAGGGTGCGACAACGCGGACCTACCCTCAAGTTTTCGAAGTCGCTGCCGTTAGAGCCAACGTACGGGCTGCAGTGGGAAAACTGCTGGCATCGAGACACCGACTAAATAAAAGCAAAGCGAGGGCATTGATGAAGGTCATTCTGGCGTTGGTAGCAGTGGCGAGCTTGGCAGGTTGCTCTACGTACGCGGTTCCGCGATATTCCATTAACGCGGACAACGTGGTTGCGATGAAGACCACCGTCGTCAACGGAGTGGGAGTTGGCCAATTCACGCAGGCTCCAATCCCAAATGAAAGCCCGAATCAAATCATGTGCCGCGCGGTCGGTCCCATCAAGACACCGGACGGAGAGTCTTTCGCCGAGTTTGTGAAAGCCGGCTTCATCTCCGAACTTAAAATCGCCGGTGTTTACGCGCCGGCTGCTCCGGTACAACTCACCGGTCAGCTCGAGAATATCGGTTTCTCGTCTATGAGCGGCACATGGAATCTCGGGCTCACCATCAAATCGTCGAACGGACGTAGCATGAGCGTGGCCGAAGCGTACTCGTATACCTCTAGCTATTTCGGCGAAACCGCTTGCAATCAGACCGCTCAAGCTTTGATGCCAGCAGTGCAGGACCTCATCGCAAAGGTCGTACAGTCGCCTGAGTTTCCCACTTTGTTGAAGTGAGCGTCATCCTGTAATCGCTCGCCAGCGTCATCGAAATTTGGCGTCGCGTCACTGCCTGAAGCGATAACGACGATTTCCGAACAACGCCAAAATTGCACCTGGGTCCATCATTTGGATGGACCCAGGTGCGCAGATTAAGCTGGTGACGCCGCCCAGTCTTTCACCTCCCAACCTGCTGCACGAAGAGCATTCATGCTCGCCACGTCAGCTCTGTCAGCGTGCATCGCAAATGCGAGCAGCCTTCTCGGCCGACTGGCGGCTACGAAGATATTCATAAGCGAACGGAGCTTATGCTCGTTCTTCTCGACTGCGGGATTGGAAATGCCGCAGAGAAAAGGAAGCATGCTCTTCAAGTCAAATACCCTTTGGCGGCAGCTTTCGAGCACCAAGGTTGCAAGATGGGTCTCTCCCTTGACGGAGGCTATCGTCGACACCTGAACAGAGAACTCGGCCGTGTCGGTCGAAACGCTCACCGAGTTCACGCCTGCCGTGCGTGCAACATCTGACGCTGTATCGATGAGCCACTCCGGAGGGACGCCGTCTTCGTCGACGACAACATCGAGCATGTCACCAAGGCCCGCGAGCACCGACACCACAGAAGAGCGAGCGGTCGTCTCGGTGCAAACATCGCATGGCACTGTGACAATCTGCAACGCCAGGCTCTTCACCCTGGACGCATGCTCAGGATTTGAAGCAGTCAACCGTGCGAACTCCTTCCAAGTTTTAGCGGTCCTATACGGATGAACACCATAGGTCTGCACCATGAGCAAAAGCACCGACCGCGCAGCACCAACCCTGTTGGGTGCTGTTGGATTCGATGCGAATCTCAAACATTGCCGGATGGACCGCCCTGAGTTCTGTGCCGTTACTGCTTCGTCGAAACTTGGGAAATAGTCGCTGATGTGGCGTCCGACCTTCTGGGCGGCATTCCCCTTCGTCTTGATAGCACAAACCGCCTTGACAGGATGCCGCGTCAGTTCTTCACTCGAGAACAGGCTGGCGACCCATTCGCCGAAAAGCTTAATTACCATCTGAACTGTCGCGTCCGAATAGAGAATCATCGTGGGAGCAAACGCCGCCGCTGGACCCAGTCCATCGATTGCTCCTCCTACGGGCTTAACTGCATTCACGACCGCCGCAATCGCACTACCGAACCGCAGACTCGTGCGAACCTCAAAGTATTTAGGCCTTGGGAAGGAGTTAGGCGCCACCTTCGGCCCGCGACTGAGAATCGCTTGATTGACGTCGCCAAAGCGCTGAACGACCGCCGCCTCTCTAAACACTGTGTTCAGAACGCTGAGTTGAACGTCGCTGGTGTCTTGCATCTCATCGATAAACACGTTCGGAAAGCGATGTTCGACTGCGTCCGCCAGATTAGGTACCTTTACGAGCGCCTGCTCAGCGTATGCGAACATGTCTTCATGGCGCAACCGCCCCTCGCGCGCCATCGCCGCCTTGACCCGACGGAGATGCTCGATAGTTACACCGCTAGCAGGAAGAGTGTGGCCATCGGTTGTTACGAGCGTTAGGTCCGCGCCTCGATATCGAACACCGCAGACCGCCCGCTTACGTTGTTGTTCACTTTGCGCTATCCAAGTCTTGGCGCCCGGATACGCGCGGCGATAGAACTCCCTCTCGAACCCCTCTTCATCAATGTCCCGCAGTTCAATTCCAAGCTCTCGTAGCCAAGGAATAGCAAGAAACTTATTTACGAAGCTCTGAATAGTCCCGATAAAGTGTGGATATCCGAGTAGGGACGCTCCATAAGGAACTGCCTTCAGACAACCCTCTATTTCCTGTCGCGCTACGTTTGTGTGAGTCAGTATGCAAATTCCTCTGTGCGCATATGGCCAGCGGGCAGCCATTAGAGACAGCTTTGCACCGAGCAGTGTGGTCTTCCCGCTGCCTGGTGCCGCCTGGAAGTCACCTGACGTTGCATGAAGCAGAGCGTCGATTTGTTCTTGACGAGAAAAATCCAACGCAGGAAACAGTGTTGCAATGTTTGCAAGGTCTGCTGGTGAGAGTGAGAACGTCTCATCCATTACACAAGCTCCGGCACAAGATGATTAAACGCCGCTCGAATGTATGACGGAAGCTTTTCGAGAAGCTCGGT
The DNA here is from genome assembly GCA_000648925.1 of Caballeronia jiangsuensis. Lineage (GTDB taxonomy): Bacteria > Pseudomonadota > Gammaproteobacteria > Burkholderiales > Burkholderiaceae > Caballeronia > Caballeronia jiangsuensis. Next base: position 76,900 of record JFHF01000033.1, on the reverse strand, counting down.
TCCTATGCCGAGGTAACCTTCTTTCGCGAGCTTTGCGAGGTATTGAGCAAGGATGGCTTTGGACACTTTTTTCTCGTGCAACAACTCATATACGTCCGCTGCGATAGCTGATTGCGTATGTGCCTTGGAAAGCTCTGCATATTCTGCCTCCGCCTCCAAACGGGTAGCATCGAACTTCTCTTTGGTGAGAAATCCCTTGGTACCCTCTGCCTGTTCTAGCCTCACCGCGACGAACACCTGCTTAGCAATTCCTGACCGAAGTAGGTCGTACTCAAGCGTCCAATGGTCAGCGATGAATACTTCAGTGCTCCCGCCCTCGGCCCTGCTCTTCTTGCGCACTCGAAGTTCATCTATTTCCTCAGCCGTGTAATCCCTCGCTTTTCGCTTCTGATGCTCTTTCCCTTCCTTCGTCTTAAGAATTCCTGCCTCTATCTTGTCTTGGCGTCCCTCGATATATTTGACATCGTTCGGGACGACGTCCAAGTCGCCGATACAGGCGACGTTAATTGGCATCCTAGCTCCGTCCTTACGCTGCAGGATTCGAGCAAATCTGAAGAGGCCTACGCCGCCAACACTTACAATGGATACGCTATTCCGCTCGAACGACGACCCCGCTGCCTCCGCCAGAGCGGGCAACACGATAGCCTCTGCCGGCCCTTCCACTATCATCACACCCCGAGCGAAGAAAAGGTTGGCTTTGGTTGCATCTAGGAAGCGTTGGAGAAACTCATAGTCTGAGTTGTGTAGACAGGTCTGGTCGCGGTCAAGGCGGTAGGCTTTGCCGGCTACGACCATGGTGAGCGCGTCCACCGGAGCCGTCGAAGCGATGTTAGGACTATGCGTAGTCACGACGACTTGCAGTCCGTTCGTATTTGCTTTTTCAGCCAACATCGATAGGACACGAGTCTGTAACTGTGGATGCAGATGAGCCTCTGGCTCTTCAATCAGCAGAAGCGCTAGTTCGTCTCCCCCACCATCGGCAAGCAGAAGAAGCTCGGCTGCCATGAAGAGGACGTTGTTGTATCCGAGGCCGCGTTCACAAGCCATGTCTTGGCTAACGCCACCTGGTGGTCTCAGTGTGAGTTCGAGACGTTCCAGGATTTGAGCTAACGTAAGCTCGGCAGACACGCGAATCTCTGACGAGAGCGTCGCGTTCTCAAAGCTCAGATTCTTCAGGTAGTCGTCGTTAAGCCGGTCTCTGACCTCCTTAACAACCTGTTTATTCCCAATTCTGTGCTGTGCCTGCGCCATGATTTCAACGAGCGTAGACGGAGGGTCGTCTGGCTTTTGCTTATCGAAATTGTTTGTGCTTTCCTTCTTGACGTCTTTGTGCGCCCGGAGGACTTGAGAGAGCCGAGAACCCTTCTTGGGCCTTAGCTCTGCCACAGCATCTCTAAGCGGCTTCAGATAAGTAGCGCGAATCAGCTCTCGAGCGGTCGAGCCGATTTCGGGACCACCACCACCCTTGCCCGAGTTCACACTGATAACCGGGCTGCTTAAACGACTACCGGGATTACTCTCAATTCGACGCTTCGCCCGAAGATGTACGACGAGGTAGGGGTCGACCCCTTCTTCTAGCGTCAGCCTTGAGTAATGCCGCTTGTTGCGCTTTGCTCAAGCCGCGCAGTTCTACTTCCAGCTGAAGCTCATCAGCTTGGGAATTAGCCAAGATGTGAAAGTCATCGTCTTCAATACGGAGCCAATCATTACTCGTCGTCAGAAGAACATACCGGATGACGTCGACAATACATGTCTTTCCAGCGTCGTTCTCGCCGACCAAAACATTCAGGCATTTCCGGAGGTACAATTCTAGGTGCTTGTCTCTACTTCTCGCACCGAACGCACGGAAGTTTTCCGCGAATACACGATGAACGTACATGGATGATTTTATTGTTTCTGTGTCGTCTGCAGACTTAAACTCGTTAACAGCTAACAAGGTGTCTTGTGTTTCCGGCCGGCCCGCCGCCGCGCGCTTCACGCGCGTAGGTATATTACGCGAAAATTCAGATGCTGAACGTAGTCGTGAAAGCCCAAGTCGCGACAATCTCATTCGTATCGCAGGCCAACACGTTGCGCGAGAGCCGAAATAGCAGCTAAGGGTAGCATTCTCAAAGGAGTTTCTGCTCGGGCCTGAGCAAGTTGCGCCCAAGACGAGAGCGAATGATTCGAAGACAACTCGACTAGCAGCATCTTAGATTCGACCTTGCCAATACTACGCTCCTACCATCAGCCATGGTCTGTAAGCGGCATACAGTGCTCAACATTCCGAGACGTCCTCCCTCAACCGACTTTTGCTTCTTCGAGTCGCAGGTCAAGCCTGTCGGCTGCGCGACAAATGAGCAGCTGCCGGGTGCTCAAATCGAGCGAGAGCCTAGCCTCATTACCTCGAGTCGCCGCGCCGACGGGCGCGACAGTTCCGTACAGACACGTTTCCGCCTGGACGTACTGCCTCGTTCAATGAATGGTAGCAGCGGCATTGGTGTGTGGCATCGCTACATGGGTGGCTGGAAGCGGAGCGATTAAGGCGAGTTGTCGAACAAGTCGCCCTAATCGCATATCAGTTCTTCGGAGAACTCCTCCGCAAGCGCGCTTCGGCAGAAGCCCGGGCACGGGCCCGCCCCAACTCAAGGGCCGCCCGAACATCCATCTCAATTGCCCCTTGGTCGTGTTCTGGTGACGCGAGATTGCCGAGTTCGCCGTCGCGCCGAATAAGCCATAGCGCGGTCGCTACGATACCAATGCCAACCGACGGGTCTCCGGACTCCAGCCGCTGCAACGTCGGGACGGTAACGTCCATGCGCCTTGCCCAGGTCTTCAGCGATTCCTTGCGCCGTAGCCGCGCAACAGCCAAATCGGCGCCTAGCTTTTCGAGGGCGGCGGCGGTCGCAGTAGGCAACTGGCGAAGGGCGCGACTAGTCTTTGGCATACAAGTAGATATATGCGAACCTAGGGTACACGTACAATTCTAATTGCTCTCCGACGGCGCAATGCAACATTATCTCGTCCGAGTCGGCGTGGATTGATGCGGCAGACGAACCTTGAAAGTTTCAGGTCGAAGGCAGGTGTAGACGGCCACATCAAAGGCGGTTCCGTGCGACGTCGTAGCGAGTAGTCGACGCCTCTCGTGCCATTGGTCGCGATGCCTCCAATTTCTTAACGTTAGCGGGGTAGAATCGCGCAACGAGTCATGGACGTTCCGCAAAACGATTCTTTTCGTCTGAACGAAAACGGTCTCAGAACGCACTCAAGATACGGATTGCAGAGCTTTACGGCATATCGCAAAAACCACTGCGTGGTCCGAACGGGACGAGCTTCGCGCGAAGTTGATGGGTGTTCGCAATTGCTTTCAAAGCAGAATCGAGCAGGAGAGAATCGTGGAAACCGATGAACAGACAATGGCATTGCTCGCAATTCTTGAACTCGGACGCGCGGAAATAGAATCCGGCCGTTTCCGAGACGTAGAGGATTTTCTCCGCGAGCTCGAGCTGGATAGCGGGCAAGCGGGAAACGAGTGAGGTGCAGAAAGCTCGACATTCTGCGTCCTAGACTAGCGTCCCTCAGCGCTGCGCTCTCATCGTCGGCCACGGTTTGCGGTATGCAGATGGCGCTCACCATTCTGAGATATTTTCCTCGGCCGGTCTTCGCTCTTCAAGTCGCAGGTCTAGCCCGAGCACTGCGCGCCAACTGAGCAGTTGCCGGACATTTATGTCCGTCGGATTTCTTTCCAGGTACGACACACGATTCTGACTCAAGCCGAGGCGAGGTGCCAACTGCGTCTGTGTGAGCTTGAGGTGCTTTCGTTGGTTTACGAGGAGAAGCCTCAGGTGAGGCGCGGTCAGGAGAAGGAAAGACGAATGGCGACCAGCAGGCATGAACGTCCTCGATTTTCGGATATCGTCGATTCAGCCGAGACAAGGCTATTTGAGGTTTATCTGCATAGCGGCTATGTCATGGACGACGATTCCGCAGAGACCGAGCTCTTTTGGACGTGTGCCTCTCAGAAGCGTTTCGAGCGCTTCGCGTGGGAAATCCACCGGAAACGTTGCCGTTGAGAGCGTCCCGCACCTCGTCGTCATAGAGGTTCATCCGTTCTGTAGCCGCAACCATCATATCCAGCCCGGCAGCCTGTAGCTTCTTCTTTAGCCTGCGCTTTGACTGAGACATTTTGAAACTCCGTGTGAATAGTGACCGTCATCATCGCTCTATATCGCAACCCGGGTCGGGATTTCCCACGCCGAATCGCGAGTATCGATACGACGCGCTATCGCGATTTGTGACCGAATGCACCGTTCGGGTCGATATAAGGGTTATCAGCCTTTCGCTTTACGCTCGTAGGTGTGGTTGACTGCCCCGTCTGCGCTCGCAACGGCGCGGGCGCACCCTTCCTAGGTCTAGCATCTGGCTTGATGTCCTCAAGTCCTTGTGTCCAAATATCAAGCATTCGCTGGCCGACGTCCCTAAACTCTGGGTAGCATTCCGTATATTCCCGGACCAAGGGAAGCACCTTCTGTACCGCGCTTACCACTTGCTCGATTGCCGCGTTCATCTCTGCTGCCGAGAGACTTAATCGCTCACCGCCGTACTCGAACAGCGCCTTACCGCAGCACCACACCTTTTTACCTTTCAGAGGCAACGCTGGTGTGTTATCCCGGTAGCGAGAGTAAGCGGTGACCGTGACGATGTCGTAGGTCGGTGAGAGTCGCGCGTCCTGCCCATTCGTGTATGTCAGCGCGAAATTCTTCATGTGCGCGTCGGCGTTGCGCAGAGCATAGTTCACGAGCAAAAGCAGAAATAGCTTCCGCCTACTGTCGTTTCTGTTGTAGACGCCAACGTACCGTTGACAAAGTTTCGCTAGGTCCTCGACGCTACCATGATATTTCCGTGTAGGCTCAAGGCCATTCAAGGCGCAAAAATCTTCGACGCCAAGGCGCGTACCATTCGCCCTGACATCGAAACGCCGTATCGCGAGTACTTGTCCATCGGCCGAAAGTTGCGTCTCTGGAACCTTCAAGTCTGTGTTTCGCGCAACCTCTAGGCAGAGATATTCGTTGATACTGAGCCCCGGCAAGTCAACGGGACCGGTCTTCAAAATGTACTCGCCCTTCCCAACGGTCGAGTCCTCTTTCACGGATGCAAACCTCTTGGGCATCACACCAGAAACCCCCTCGGAAATGCCGGCGTTGAGAAGTTTTAGCAGGTTGTCTCTCGAACTTGGAACGGCGAGAAGCGTCGCCAGGTCCAGGTTATACCTTGACGTTGTCGGCGGCGCTCCGTGCGGGACTGCACGCACGCGCCCGATAGTGTTCGCGCCGGTAAGTGTGAGCAGTCCCATATCACTTACATCCCCTTTTGGCCCAAGTTGTTCATGAATGAGGTCCTTCTTAAACCCTTCTGGTAGATTCATCTGAAACGAGGGCATGATGCCTCGGGGCCAGATGTAAGAGTCGCCTCGTACCGGCATGCGAAGCGACACGGCGTCGGCCGCCCTCGTACCGGGGAGATACGTAAAAACTCCATTCTGCGCCCAGTACGACAAGGTCCCAATCAAAGTGGCGTTGCAGTAGATGTCAAGTACAGCCATGAGCAGAAGGTTCTGGGAGACTAGGGTGATTGCCCTTCGGATTGTTGAACGAGTAGAGCCTGTGCACGGCTACGACAACGCAGGTGACGCTAGCGAGGTCGTCCCTTCTCAATCCATGCCTGGGTGTTCTGCATCGAAAGCCGGCACCGAGCGCAGTTGTATGTCTGAAGATGCGTCAACTCTGACTGCAATAGACTCTTGAACAAGTCGGCATCGGCCTCCGGGACCGCCACATGCTCAACAGCCTCGTCGAATGTAGAGCCAAACGAGACAACATCTCGAACCGAGTCGCCAAGGTGATAACGCAGCCTCAGCCGAGCGGAGATATTTGACTGCGGGAGTGCTTTCGTCGCATGCCTCTTTTGTGTCCAGCAAAAATAGTCGAGTCTTCTACCGGTCATCTTGAAAGCCTGGCAGGTCTTCAAGATTGACCGGTCCGTCATGCCTCAGATTCGGGCCCATTTCGGCACCGAAGAGTTCTGCGACCTGGTCATACTGTCCGCTGGTTACGCGGTCAACAATCCCGGCAAAGCGTCGAAGCGTCGACTGTGCGCCCGTCCTTCAATACCCCAATGAATATTCTGTTGGGTAGATAGGCCCACTTTCGTGGTGCGGAGCCGTCCCGTCTCAGGCCTTTCAACGATTACTGGAAAACAACTCGCGCAGTGTCCTTAGGACGATGTCCCACACGCCATCCGACGCACGGCAATGCACTGAGTCGATGAACGCGTATTGTTCTTCGGCCATGAATATAGACGCAGACCCACATCCGTTGTGGAAATCGATGTGTACCCGTGCTGCAAATTCTCTGTTTTCCCGTTCCAGGTGGGTGACCCGGTAGACGAACACCGTCATGACTGACTCCGCACACGCCCTAGGCTCGGCCGGGTAGTACCAGCGAGCGAGAATGCTCAGGTTTGAAAGCATTCCGGCAAGGAGGCACCGACCTACCGACGGATAGACCCGTTGCATGTCGGCGCTGAACATGCCGCGTGATATGGAGAGGGGCTCCGAAAGGGGTTCTAGATTCCATAGCCTGCCGGAGAAGGCGTGTGCTTCCCACGCAATGTGCAGACCGTCGATACTGCCTTTCATCGTATCCCCTTGTGAAATACTTCAATTCAAGTGCCCCCTGAATTTCGGACAGCATCACTTGGTCGCCTTTTTCTCTCTAGCCGTGCCAACGTGAGCACGCCCGCCTGGACAGGGCGACCGAGCCCTCACGACGACGTTTTTGTCGTGGCTCACCGTCCACACCAGTGCCATGCCCTTTTCCAGGCGCAGTGCATGCCTGACCTTCTTGGGTACGGTTGTCGTGGGACCATTCGCCTGTACCGTCGAGCTAGACGTTGCGGATTCCATGGAAAAACTCCTGAGACGTACTTCGACCCGTCCTCTGGGGCTCGCCTCTTCCTTGCTGGGCTCGTACGTCACCGTGCACCTCGGTTCCATAACTCTCGAAATATCGCCCGCATCGAGTCCTCGATGGTTTCGGTGCCTGTAAGAGGAACTCGGAGGTATTGGCCTTCCTTAGACACAAATCGCTCGACGTTCACGCTCGCATAACTGCCGTCGATTGAGAGGCTCAACTTTGCCCCCTCGTCTGCTGTCGTCGAACCTCCCCTTATCTGCGAGATGAAAATGGTCGCTTCGCGCAATTGCTCGTATGGCGGGAATACGCCAGTGAACCCATGGTCCCTCAAGGTCCGAAGGCCTCTTTTCCAGAATCCCAGTCGCGGGTCAACGTCGGCGGCGACTGAGTACGACGGCGATACATCGCTTGGCTCTGTATCATGCAAGCCTGGGTAGGCGTTGATAACCGTTCGGTACGAGTCTGCCGCTTCTGCCCAAGCCATACTCCTCAGCAACCGATACCTCTTCTTATCTTCGAGGCACTCAAGCGGAGTCAGGCCGCCCAGATTTCCCCGCCTCGACGTCAGGAAATGCAGTCGAACGGTGGGATGCGCAGGCCAGATGATGCGGCAAATTGAGAACAGGCGCTCTCTGTCGTAGCGCTGGTCGACTAACAGAGACGGGAAGTAACATAGCCCGTCAACGTCAATAGCGAACACACTCCCCTCCACAATCAGATGCCGCAAAGCTTCACTCGAGGCTTTGAGGCGTCGCCGAAATTCCTCGGCTGAGAGAAGTTCGCCGCGTTGAATCTTTGCTCCCAAGTTCTCGAGTTCGCGTTGACGGAATTCCTCGAAGAAGCTCTCATGGAGTAGAGAGTCGTCGGGTGCGGACGACGGCAAGGGTGGCAGCGATACTTTCCTCGTTAGCGACGCCGGCCATTCGGCAGCGGCGTCATCCATCTGCAGCCACTTCGATTCGGCTGCGATGGCTTCAATCATTCCTTCGTCCGGGTAATGGCGAAGCACACTCACGGCCTTCGAGCGAAGCACGGCGACGTCATCGGGCTCTTTAAGCGCCGCCAAGCTCGAGAGCAAGTCATATGCTCGTATCAAGGACACCGCTCGTTCACTCGGCATAGTCATTTCCTTTCCCGGATAGTTGACGGCAGGAAAAACAGACGTAAATGCTCAAGGCGACAAATCGTACTTCCCACCATTGAATCGAATGTTTGTCAGGCCATTCGACAGAATGACAACCGGCTCTCGTATTTGCACAACATCCGTACGCCCAGGCTCGGCCTCGATTTCTCTCTCGGGGAGGCGCACGTCGTAGGCTTCTCCAAAGCATCGACCGGTCTCGCGCATCCACGGCGTTCGAGGAACGAGACCGTACCGAATCTCGTCGGATTCACTGACGTCCGCATAGTTTTCTAGGAACAGCACGACACTGCTCGGGTCAGCGACTCGCAACTTGTCAATGAGCTCACGGACTCTCATTAGATAGTCACCCTCCAACACGTTTCCGTAACTGTGGTCCCACGCCTACATGTATCGAAAAAGAGACCCTCTATGGCCCTCGCGCCTTGCGGCTTAAATGAGTTCATCAGCCTTCCTCACGAGTTCGTCGAGGTATGGCCACTGAATGCCGTCGTCTCCTATGTTCACCAGGAGCCTCCAAATCTTCCGTGGGTAGTCGATTTCGAAGCGTGCGCCGTGCTTTATAGAGAAGAGACTCGGGGCGGTCAACAAACACATGGAACATCTCGTCGGAGGTACCAACAGTAGTTGCGTCCTTCCCTGCTGCGGAAAGGAGGCGGTCCAGTTCGGAGCAAGCCCTTTCAAGTTCGTCTCGATTGACGTCGAGTTCGACGACGCGATGCTGCAGTGTGGCGGGAAATGATTCCCGGCTTTCCGCGAGCGCAATCCAACTGACGTTGCGAGCGCCCAAGAAGTCGCTCACGAACTGGTACGGAGATTCCGCTTGGGGGTGCACGAACATCATGATGCGAGACCCGGAGGGGCCGAACCCAGCTTGGGCTTCCCCTAAGATAAGGTCGGGGCTCAACCTTGTCGCGAGAACACCGAACACCCCTGGATATGAAGCAAGGCAGCGCGCTAGGCGTTCGTCACAGACGGGCCGAGAGCGACCTTCAATCATGTCTGCTGCCGGCGGCGCTGACAGCGGAAGTGTGTGGTTCGAGCAGAAAAATAGGAGCAGCATCTTACGTCTCTCTCGGTGACTGGGCCGCGAAGAATTGAAAAGCTTCCCGGCGGAAGGTCACACCACCATTGTTAACAAGACGGAAAAAATCATGACGAACGGACGCGTCTGCCACGTATTTCCCGGTGCCTACATTACCTCTGAGCCGATTGTAGATGTATACACAGTAGATGTAAACAAAGTAGATGTTTAAGCGGTAGACGAATACGTCTCGCGCCGTCTATCGTCCGCCATGGACGAAATTGAAAAGAAACCACTTGACCCTTGGCTACGCGAACGCTTAGCAAAGAACCTGCGCTCAGCGAGAGAGGACCAAGCGCTTTCGCAGGAAGCTTTGAGCGATAAATGCGGCTTCCACCGCTCCTACATTTCCCAAGTAGAGCGGGGTGTGACGAACATCACCATTGACAACGTTCAGAGGATTGCTGAAGCGCTCGGTTTGGACCCACAGATGCTTTTGTCGCCGGCGGCACTTGCACCAAAGACGCAGAGTTCGCTGGAAAGGTCCTCAAAAAGTTCCGAATGAGTGGTCTCGTCAATATCGCGCCTCGCATTCCCGTCGCGACACCTCTCATCTGAAGCATAAAGAAGGCACTCGAAAGACTCATCGTTGCTGGCTCTTCCCTCGATGCTATTCCAGAGCCACCCTTCCACGAGACGGCGGGAGTCGCGGGCTAGAGCTGTAGCTTCGCGACGCGCTTTGGCAAGGGTAGAGTCGCAGTATTTCCAAACGGCAGTGCGGCCCGCGAGCTAGTATCAGGCTGCCGGCCCGATGTGTGAGCAGTATCTCCATTTTTGGTCGCCCTCCATACATTACGCTGCAGCATCGAGAGCTTCTTGCGTCTGCGGTCCAGCATTCCGAGCCGTACGCCTATACGACATGCCACGCCCCGCATCGGCCGCCGTATTATCGCCAGTGTGCAATATTGCTTGGACCCACTTGGCGATGTTGTTAGATAGCCCGCGATTCAACGTCATGAACCGCCGAAGGACAAGTAGGCTGAACAACTGCTGCATGGTGAAGGCCTAACAACCCGGGTGCGGCGACGTCGGAAGGACCCGACGTGCTGTCGGGTCAAACAGGCTTGACGCTGAGTGTAATCTCGGCGCGCGTGCGCGTGAAGCGGCTCGCGTACCGACGCATAACCCGCTACCGCCGAAATTAACCGAGTGGCGTTGGTGGCGGCAAATAGGCAATCAGTTTCCGTTTAAGTTCCGCGTTCTCTTGAAGAAGATTAAGTATTGAAAGATGAGCACTCGCCAATTTCGACTGTGCTGCGTCACGCTGCTTCTTGTACTTAGCGACCTGGGCCTTGTGGTCCTGCCGTTCATGTCGTCCCGCCTGGCGCTTCTCCCTATGCTGGTTCTGATGAGACGTAAATTCTATGTACGCCTTAATCTCTCGAATCAATCTCGGATAGCGTGCAAGCTTAAATGCGTCGGGTTTCCTATCAGCCTCCCTTGCCACGTTATTCTGAGTAACCGGGGTTCCGCGCGGGAGGACAATAGTCTTGCCCTCTTTAAGTCGTTCAAAGGCAGCGCGGTACATCTCCTCAGCTGTTTCATTCTTTTGTGTCATTAAGAAAGTTCCTTAGTCCTTGTGCCTCGGCTTCCAGAGCCCGCGCACGGTGACTGTTTGCTTGAGCACTCTTCAGCTTCCGCTCGACGGCGTCAAGCTGTCGTTGCGCCGATGGTCGCTTCATCCTGTCGTAAATCACTTTCGGGCAAGGCTTGTCGCCGTCGCCTCCAGTGCAACGCGAGATGGACTCAATCCCGCCATAACTGCAGTTGTCACGGTTTGTGCATCCGCCTAGGCGAATGGCCCGAAACATCACCTTTCCTTTGGCGCCTTCTTTGACGAGATGGTCGAAATCTTTTTGCCCCACAAGGTTAAGAATCATCTCGGATTTAAATGCTTCGCCATAAGGAGAAATATATCGCTCTTCCGTAAGGGTTTGCAGCTGCTTCGCCATCACCTCATACCGCGCAGAAATAGTGACCTCCTCCCACTCGTGATGGAACCTAAGTCGACTGAAGTTTTTTCCATAATATCGACTCTGGAGCAGCGTCAAATGCTTCAGGATGACCTGCATAGAACCGTCGCTCAGAAGACCACTGGCGAACATGTTCACCGATACGGTCCGGCGATTTTGATGATAAGCAAGCGGCCATACTTTGCCAACAGAGAAGCTCCCGTTTTTATTGATATTCGGTGTAAATAGACGTGCCGTATCAAGGTCCTCCTGTGTAATTCGCATTCTTTCCACGTCAAACAAACGTGGATACTTTTTCATGACCAAGCCATAGCTTCCAAGAGCAGGACGAACGGAATAATTTGTGCGAGCCTTATTCGCCGACCATGGCTCGAACGAATGGGTAAGTAGAGGAAAAATCGTCGCATCCTGTTCCCTGCAAACAGCCAATTTCGATTCGATGCCACATGTAAGGCGCATTTTTGACACGGACGTCAGTGCGCGCACCGCTACTTCAACGCTGGGACTTGTCGGCCAACGAGCATCGCTATCTCGGTCCGTTTTAGTTGTCGGACCACAAATCGTTGGAATCCAACCTAATGAAGGGTCTTCTTCCCATTCGAGGCAGTCAGAAAGCAGTTCCGCGAACTCATCCATACGTTGAAGTGTGAAATTTCCGACGTATGCAAGGCCGACGTGCTGAATGAGTGAAAGATAGGAAGAGAACTGAGTGATATTGAGCTGGCCCGTTGGGGTTCGCACCCACTTTTGCAGAATTTCGACTACGCCAAATTTCTTAGCAGTATCTTCGAATTTACCATAGAACTTACAACCATTTCGTTTTCCAGCATCCTTGCAACCGCGTTTGAAAGGATTTCTTCCTGCCAACTTTGTTTCATTATCATGGTTGCCAACTGCCGCTGAGAGCGAACCAAAGTTGTGTCTATATGCGTCAACGCAAAATGCGAAACAGGCTTCGAACTCATTTTGATGAGCGATGAAGTCGTCAAGGCACTCGCGCAAACGTGTCACTTGATACGTCCAAATCCTGGCCGGAATGTAGGCCGTTTGCTCCGGGTCCCGATAATTGGATTGAGAGAAAATTTGGGATAGTTGGCGCATTCCAGCCTCATCTAGCAACTCGAAGCCTAGAGGCCCGCGTGCGCGATGAAGTCGGTCGAAAACGAAAAGTAGCACCTTTCTCGAATTTTCTGCAGTGATTGCGTCGGCAATCGCATTAATGAGGACGGGGAATCTCGAAAGGTGGCTAGTATCAGTCTCATTCCGGTTGCAGATGGTGATGACCCGACGAAGGAGCTTGAATCGGTCATTTAGCGTATTGAAGGTGCCCGCCCCTTGTGGCCCCCAAACCAACCAAGTCGTCGCCATCCGCAAAATGTATTGGTTTCTAGGATTCAACTCTGTACCAACCTTCCCAGGCGTCCTGGTGAGCTCGAGCGAGAAAGGTTTGCCTGCCCAGATTGAAAAGTCCCAAATCGGGTCTCCCCATCTCGACAACGGATTTCCATGTTGGTCTAGACTAACTACCCAATCGCGGGGCGGCGGCCAGGACGGCGGTCGCACGGAAGCACCGGCACCAACCAAATCGCTGGTAATCTTTAGCGATAACTCCACGGTCGAGAAAGTCATGCGCTATCCTCCAGTTCTTGCATTTCGTCGCTGAACGAGACATGGAAATCTCCCTCCGCAATTCGCGTCTCGGCCTCAACCACCCAGGCGCGTCTCAGTTCGTTAGATTCCGCGAGGCCCCTCAGTTTCTCGTCGATTCGCGCAACGACGAGCTCTGCAGGAGGAGCATCGTCTCCTGCTTTTGGAACTGGTCCTCGGCTCAATTCGATAATTTTGAGATGCTTGAATGACACCAAGGCCCAAACATAATCGAGCGTGTCGATGTCCCTGTGATTTGAACACCACAAGCATCCGGAGGGTCGTCGACAGTCTGGCGCAGGGGCTCCGCGCGGAGTATTCGTATTTAGCTCTGGTTTGGCACCATCGCATCCCCCGGGAGCGACCGCTTCTGTGGAAGCTATGCTCGGGTCAACCTTGTTCCAAAACCGAATGACCTCGCCCATCGCCCGCTGTTCGCTCGGGCGATGATAGATGTTCAGTAAAACCTCCTTCGTATTCTGGACTAACTCCGACGTGGTGTCAGCGTCCGATGTCCTTCGCAAAAGCCAATTCACTCGGGTTCCGCGCAACTGACGAGGGACGACGTACGCGACATTTGCCTGTTCGCAAAGTTGTCTCAGCACGCGCGGCATGAATTCCGTAGTTGGCAGTGTCCCTTGTCTGTGGATAAGGGGGAAAAGGAGGTCTGAATCCTTAAATATGGTCCGCCGCCATTCAAGATAACGCTCAAAGTGAGGTTTGTAGTCTTTGAATATTTCAAATAGGACGGGCCCGTGCCGACGGTTCTTATGGTCTTTCACTTGGTAACCGTCGATGTGGCCTGCGTAAAAGAATCGTCGTAGTGGCAGATTCTGGGCTTGCGTGATATTCATTGACGTTTGCCCAATGAACATGCACAACTCCGCTTGAATCCGGCAGTTCACAAGAACGTAGCGCCCCCCGAGCCCCAATGTCTGGTCCATTTGCCTCCAAGTATCCGGTTCCTTCAATGCAACCTGAAGCCCACTTCGAAGTGAAATAGTCAATGGTAGCGAAGCATCCTTCACCGTTTTAATTGTCAGGGCATCGCATATGTCGGTGAGCAAGTGACCAAAAGCGAAAGTGTCTGCCAGATTTTGCCTCTCTGCCTGTCGACCGATGGGGCGTTTACGTCTTTTAGGACTTTCAATATTAGTCAGTTCCAGGATAGGAGTTTTCCGTTCCAAGATTTTGTTCAACAGGATTCCAACCGAACTTCCAATCGAATAGGCGGAACTCTTACTGAGGGCGCGTGTTTTTTGTTTGGTCTTCGCACCATTGCGCCGCCTAGTTCTGCTGACCAAGTAAGCTGCCCAATGACAATACGAAGCAGTGACTGTCGCCATGGTCATAGGTAAGTTCTCAGCATCAGCGAACGCAAACATACTTCGCACACTCCCAATTTCCCCTGCGATGGACGCTTTACTTATGCCGGATGTGATTCTGGCGCTGAATTCCTGGTGCAGCGCCTGTACAAGCGGCAACCGGTCGTCTAAAGGGCCACCAAGTGCCCCGCTTTCGATTAGCGCCTGGCCAACTCGAATATTCGTCCCCGCGCCGCCACGGTAAAGCAACACGTTGAGGTTCCACGGCGTTTCCTGCTCGCCGAACTCAAGACCTTCGAATAAGAAATTGTAAGATTTATCGTGTTTTTGCTCACACAGCTCCAATATTCCAGGCGCTATAGAATGCGCATTTGCGTCATGAGAATCGCGTTTTTTATCAGGCATCGAGTTGGTCCCAATTCACGTGACGACGGCCCGTAAAAAGGGCGGAATACTCCGATGCTACTTTCTCCTTTGCCTCAGTTCGTTCATTGAACTTGATATAGTCGAACGTCGTTTCTTCGTCTTTATGAAGCATTGCGTCTCTCAGAACGCCAAGCGCCTCCGATGGCGGGAGGTGTACAAGAAGAATGCTCAAGAGGTTTGTTCCGAAAGTTGCCCGTGAGTCGTGGAATTTGAATCGACTCATGAATTGCATCCCTTCCTTCAAGCATGAGGCCCGAAACCCTCTTACCAAGGCTCCGACGGTGTCGACTGTGAACGGTTTGCCGGACCGAGTGAGGAACAGAATGTCCTGGTGTTCAGGTAGGGCTAAGGCTTCACGTTTGAGGCGCTCGGTAGATGTAGCGAAGGTCTTCAAGTCCTTAAACAATTTAAAGGGCACGAGAATGTTGCCCTTAACTGAATGCTTAGTCGCGATGGTGGTTCCGGGTCCTACCGGGAGGTAAAACACGCCGGGCCAGTCAGAAGCTTCGCGCGCCGTGTTCAAAGATGACACGGTGAGCGTAACAATGGTGCCGATGCGCGCGCCTGTGAAGAAACCGATACTCAGCATCAAGTGAAATTCGATAGTACATTTCGTCGCAGTATGAGCGTTTAGTGTCGACATATCGCTTGACCGGATTGGTAAAAGACCCTCCTCCAGCCTTGCAATGGGGACTCGTTTATTGTTTTTAATCTTTAGGTCGGTGCTTACTCGCGCCAGAGTTCTTTTGAAGCCGGAACGGTCGTTGATAGCGATAAATACGTTTCGTTCTTCCCACATTGGCCCGACCGCTCCTACGAGATTGTGCAAGTCGCCGAAACGGTAGAACATAATGGTGGCATTCATGCAACTCGATGCTGTGCTGCCTTCTATGATGTCTGCGTCGCGCTGCTCAACAAGATACCCACGGAATGTCACAAGAACGCGCTTGTCCTTGGCAACCGGAAAATACCGCCAGTCAAGACTCTGCTTCTCGAGATAGTTCGCGTAGCGGCAAAGGTGTCTCATTAATCGCTGGACAGTTTCAATAAGAACATGTCCAGAAACTGCTCTATCCAAGCTCCATGCATTTACTTCATCCCAGGGCGCTCCATCCTCCCAGAAAATCTGCGGCAAATTTTCGATAGACGGACGTGAACTAGGCGTTATGACCAGTTCCTTATTATCATCGAACGAATACTCGTAAAATTCGTGGTGAACGAGCTCAAGCCAGGCCATTTTGCTCTCCCGTGGATAGCGGAAAGGAGAGCGGCTCTGCGGGCCCACGGAGGTTCCGAGTCCTCGCTGGCGGACATGATGCGATTGCGACGAATGAATCGCCCAACTGCGAAGGCAGGGTTAAATATGAACGATTGGCTAGCGAAGGCCGAAGGAGTACAGCGACGAAACAAGGCCGGGCGCTTCCGTGCGGCGTTTGCTGCTTTGGAAGCTCAGCGGGGCTAGTAAGTGAATAGCGGGAAAAGCCCGCAAAGTACGGACGAGCCAAAGCGAATCTCCTTGATGAGACTGTTCAAGTGATTCGCCCGGCTTGATGGCCACAGGGTGTTCGAATTCCCGGTGCAAGGCAGACGTTTAATACGCGGCGAGAGCTTTGTACTTCGAGGGTCCACTTACCGCACTCTAAAAAGAGCTCGAACGGATTTCGGATTTGCCTCTACTCCACGACCGTCGGGAAGTCTACATCGCCCGACTTCCGACGTAAAGACTTGAGTCGGTGTAGGGCCGCAGAAATGAGAGTTAAACCACATTAAGGCGACTTCTTACTCGACGCATTCATCTGCGAGCAAGCATGGGTGGGTTTTCCGGCGTTCCGTCTCCAGACGGGGGGCCGCCTGCGGCGGCTACAACCGGAATACAGCCTACTCCGGCAACGATGATTTGATTTGCGGGAGGAGCATCAAAGCAAGCCTCTGAACGGGTACTCGCATCCCATTTGATGTCCATAGGGGGCGACCACTTCGGTGTGGTCTGTCCATACTGCTTACTTCGAGGTGAACTGGTAGTCGTTCATTTCGGCGATCACGCGCTGCTGCCAGAAGCCTTCGATCTTGCGCGCCTTGTCGAGCGGATCGATCGCGATACGCTGACCGCGTGAAACGGGTGTGGATGTCATGGCGAAGCTCCTTGACCTGGACGATGAATCAGCCCGAGGCTAACGCCCGCACATCGCGCACGTCTTGAACGATCGTGCGTGGTTCAGCGCGGCTCCGCGCCGCGTGCGATCGCCCGCCAGCGCGCGGGCGGCATGCCGAATGCGCGCGTGAACTGGCGCGTCATGTGACTCTGATCGGCGAAACCCGCATGGGCCGCGATATCCGCGAGCGATGCGCCGGTCAGCATCAGGCGGCGCACGAGATCGAGCCGGCGCATCGTCAGATAGCGATACGGGCTCGTGCCATAAAACTTGCGGAAATCGCGCGACAGGGCGAACCGGTCGCGGCCCGTCACGCGTTCGAGCTCATCCAGCGTGATGATGCGGTCGCAATTCGCGTGGAGAAATTCCTGTGCGCGCGCGGCGCTCGCATAGTCGCCGCTATCGGCGATCATTTGGCCGCCGGACGCTTGCGCGAGCGCGAGCGCCAGTTCGGTCAGCGCGTCGTGCTGTTCGAGTGGTTCGAGCGGCGGCAGCGCGCCTTCAGTGCGTTGCAGCAGCGCTTCCGTCGCGTGGCAGACGCGCACATCGGTCGTCACGCCGCCTTCGACGAAAGGCAGCGCGCGGCCACCGAGGATCGCCTGAATCAGCGCGGGTTCGACATACAGCATGCGATAGCGGAAGCCTTCGCCGGTGCCCGCTTGGCCGTCATGAAGTTCGTCGGGATGCAGGACCATCGTCTGGCCTGGCACGCTATGGCGAAGCGTGCGACGGTAGTTGAAGCTTTGCACGCCCGCGAGCGTGCGGCCGATCGCATAGGTGTCGTGGCGGTGCAGGCCGTATGCCTTGCCGCCGAACCACGCTTCGATACGCTCGATGCCTTCGGTGGGCTCGGCGCGTTTCACCCAGTCCGACGCGGTTTTCTTCTTGCGCTCGTTCATCTCGGCTACCGCTCCCGGCATTTCGTTGACGGCGATATCGGATGCTAGCCGTAACGCGCCGCGAGCGCGGCGAGGTCGCGGCGGACCCAGTCGGCATCGGCGGCGAATTGCTCGTCGGACATGCCGGGCTGGCGGAACAGCGTGAGCGCCACCTCAGCGCCCGCGCCGTTCTGATAGACGCGCAACGGCACGTAGACCTCGTCACCGTTCGGCAGGCCGACGCGATGATCCATCACGCCGAGCGCATTGTGACCGGTGAAGCGGATCGTCACGTCGCCTTCGGGACCGCGGGCGCGCCAGTGATCGCCCATGTCGTCGAGCGTCGACTGTGCGAGTCCCGACGCCCACGTCGGAAAGACTTCCGGACGCCAGATCGCGTCGTAGAGTTCGCGCCAGTCGCGATCGATCGTTACGGTGAGGGTCCGCGTTTCCATCATTACATGAGGATCACGTTTCGATCTTCGACATCACCGCCGTGGCCGGATCGTAGCGATAGCCCTTTTGCGCGAGCTGCTGCGCCATCTTGTCTCCGATCACCTTCTGCTGCGCCTCGCGCAACACGAGTTCGTGATCCGGCTTCATGCGCTCCAGCTCGACCGCAAGCCTGCGCATCAGCGCGACTTCGCCGGTGCTGCGGGCATCGATGAAAAGAATCTTTTCGTTGGCCACATCGAGACGCTGGCGCAAGTCCTTCGCGTAGGTGACCCATTGCTCGGCGTTGGCGCGAAGATCGTCGTAGGCCTTCGAATGCGCCTTCGCCTGCGCCGAAATCTGACGCTGCAGCGACGCAAGCTCCGACTCTTCGCCCTGCTCCTTCTCGACCAGGCGCTTCGCGAGATCGGTCGCGTTCTTTTCGGCGGTCTCGGCGCGCTCGCGCAACGCGTTGACGTCGTTCGACACGCGCGCGAGTTCTGCGCCCTGCTCGGCCTTCTGTTCCATCAGCGCGCTGATCTGCTTGCGGGCTTCGTCCAGCTCGCCGCCGACACGCCCCGCGTGATCGCGATGCGCCGAAATCTCCGTCTTCAGCGTAGCCGCGTTCTCGCGCTCGGCCGCAAGCGCACCGCGCACTTCGTTCAACTCCGCTTCCAGTGCGGCGACGCGCGCGAGGCTTTCGCTCGCCTGCGCTTCGGCAGTCTGCGCGCGCGCATGCGCGGCGTTCGCATCCTGCGACCAGCGTTCGGCTTCAGCCGATTTTTCCTGCGATGCGAGGCTCAACGCTTCGTGCTGCTCGCGCACCTGATCGCGCTCTTGTGCGATGCGCGCGAGCTCGTCGTCCTTGCCCGCGATCAGCGCATGCAGTTCCGCGTGATCCTGACGCGCCTGGTCGCGTTCCTGCGCGATACGCGCGAGTTCCTCATCCTTGCCCGCGAGCGATGCGTGCAGATTCCCGTGCTGCTGACGCACCTGATCGAGTTCTCCGGCGATACGCGCGAGCGCTTCGTCCTTGCCCGACATCGACGCATGCAGTTCCGTATGGTCCTGCCGCGCCTGATCGCGCTCTTGTGCAATGCGCGCGATGTCTTCGTTCAACGCGTTTTTCGCGCGCCGCTCTTCGTCGAGCGACGCATTCAGCGCTTCCAGTCGCGCCTGTTCCGCCGATGCGCGCTGCTGCGCTTCCTCGACGCGCGACTCGGCCGTCTGCGCGCGCTCCGTGGCTGCCTCGAACTCCTGGCGCAACCGCGCGACCGAGTCTTCCGATGCCCGCAACGCGCTCAACATTTCCGTTGTTTGCTGGCGGTTTTTCGCGGCCTCGTCGCCGGTCTTCTGGAACTCGGCGAGCGCCTCGTCGCGCTCCGCGAGCGCAGTTGAAAGCCGCTGGCTCACGACGGACAGGCGCTGACCGGACATCCGTTCGGTTTCGTCGCGCGAGACGGTCCAGAGCCGCCGCGCGACGTTCACGAGCGTCTCGGCGAGGTCGTCGGGGAGGCCGGTCGGCGCCTGCTGCCGCGGCATGTCCGGGGAATGCGCCTCGCGCCAGCGCTGCAGGCCCGCCGCGATGGCGACGACCGAGCCGCGCCCGGCTTCCGTCCAGACGGTCACGGGAGTGACCTTGCGGCCTTCTTGCGTCAGGCGATCGGCGATCGACGCGATCTGTTCGTCGGTGATGATGTCTACGTCTGTGGGCATATGCGCCTCGAAAATCAATGGCGTCGCACTCGAAAAATTGCGATACGTTGTTACATTCGGTTTAATCCGCGTCGGGGCGGAAAGGGATGATACCCATTTTCCGCGTCCGCCATTCCGCAGCACGTCACATGCCGGCGAAATCGGGATTTTGAAGCGAGAGTGTATCGCCTGCGAGGCCGTAATTTCGAGACGTAATGCGTTATTCGCGCAAACGCATCGAGCCCGGACGGGCGTTCCGTCCGCGCTCCTGAAAGCGGCTGAATCCGCGCGCTTACGGCTTCGCGAAAACCGGACCGAGACCGATGACGCTCGTATCCGAACGCGCGCCCGAGTCGGCGTTGCCGTTCGCCGGCGCGCCGTATGCGTTCAGGCCCTTCGCGGCCGCGATGCGCGCCTCGGCGGCCTGGATGTTTTGCGGATATTGCGTCTGGTCGCTTGCCGGGTCATAGCCGGCCTTTTGCAATTCGACGAGTTGCGCGCGCACTTCCGCACGGGTGACCGGCTGGTTCGACTGCGCAAACGAGAAAGCCGGAAGCGCGACAGCGGCAGCGACGATGAGCGATTGAATGACTTTCATGATTTACCTCCAGAGAATGTAATGGAAGTCCGTCTTGTCGATCCGCCTTGTGTTGCGAATCGTTCGGGCTTGGAGGTATTAAAACCGGCGGACGTATCTGGCTTGTTTCGTGGAAAGCCGGTTATGAAACGGCGTGTGTCGGCGTTCAGCGCGGATACAGTGCGATACAAAGACGCCGTGCCGTCTACAATCGGCTTGCCCGTGTCGAAACGGGAAATAATCGGCACCACACCCGGAGGAGACCATGCAGACCCCGCGCCCTTCGCTGAACGCCCTGCGCGCGTTCGAAGCCGTGGCGCGCCTGCGCAGCATGACGCTCGCCGCGCAGGAGCTGTGCGTCACGCATGGCGCGATCAGCCGGCAGGTGAAGGCGCTGGAGGACACGCTCGGCCTCACGCTGCTCGTGCGATCGGCGCAGTCGTCGGATCCGACGCCCGAAGGCAGACGACTCGCCGAGGGTCTCACGACGGCGTTCAATCTCATCGATGCGAGCATCGAGCAACTGAAGCCGGAGCCGCTCACGCTGTCGTGCTCCGCGACCATCATGATGAACTGGCTGATTCCGCGGATCGCGGGGTTTCATCGGCGCTATCCGCAGACCGAGCTCAAGTTCAACATGAACTACGATCAGATCGATTTCGTACGCGACAAGATCAGCGTCGCGATTCGCGCGAACACGATCGAACCGCCGAGGGACGCGATCACACGCACGCTCATCGACGAATGGATCGGGCCGGTGTGCTCGCCGGAGTATGCGCAGTCGATCGGACTGACAAGCCCCGCCGATCTCGCGCGCGCGAAGTTGCTCTCCACCCGCACGCGCCCCGAAGCGTGGACCGACTGGTATCGCGCAACCGACGTAACGCCGCTCGCCGGCGCGGGCGCGGATGCCTACGATCACTTCTATCTGCTGATCCAGGCGGCCGTGTGCGGCCTGGGCGTGGCGCTCGTGCCGCAGTTGCTCGTGATGAACGATCTCATGTCCGGCAAGCTCGTCGCGCCGTTCGGCTTCGCGCCGGGTCCGCGCCAGCTCGTGCTGTGGGTCGCGCCGCATCTGCGCGCACATGCCGAGGTCGCGCAACTGGAACGCTGGCTGATCGAAGCGATGAACGAAAGCCTGAAGGAGATGACCGCGTTCCTGCGCACGCGCGACGGCGAAGCGCTCAGGACTCGATGAGCGTGCCGTAGAGCGCGCTCGCACGCGAGAGATGCGCGTGCATCGCGTCCGCGGCGGCGTCGCCGTCGTGCGCGGCGATCGCCTCGACGATGCGTTCGTGTTCCGCGAGCGTCAACGATTCGGCGCCGGGCGCGCGCACCATCGGCCGATAGTATTCGGCGGCCCAGTTGAAGATCGATTCGACGATCGACGGATAGATCGGATTGCCGGTGATCCGCGCGATCTCGCGATGAAACGCCATGTCGCAGGCGAGAAACGCATCGCGGTCATCGACCGCCGCGCGCTGCGCCTCGACGCGCTCGACGAGCCGCGCGATGTCGTCTTCCGATGCTTTCCCGGCCGCCATGCGCGCCGTGCCCGTTTCGAGAAAGAGCCGCGCCGCCTTCAGATGCTCGAGCATGTCGGGCTGCGTGCGCAGCAGGTGCATGGTCCCGATCGCGATTTGCGCGATGAGGCTCTGCGCCGTCGGCACGACCACGCGCGCGCGCTCGCCATGCGCGATCTCGACGATGCCGGAGCGCTCCAGCGTCTGCAACGCCTCGCGGATCGCGGGACGCCCGACGCCATACGCTTCCATCAGCTCGCGCTCGGAAGGCAGTTGCGCGCCGGGCGCGATCTCCCCCGAGCGGATGCGCGCCATCAACCGGTCGAGTACGTCCTGATACAGCTTGCGCCGCTGAATGATGTCAGCCATCGGAAATGCCTGTCTTCGATGAATCCCGCCGACGACCTTATCACGAAGCCTTCGCTCACGAAGCGCCGTCCCGCACGTTTCCGAAGAACGACGCGCCGCCGATCTGCCCGCCTTTCAGCACGATTTCGAGGCCGTCGCGGACGGCATCGCCGGACCACGCGCGGCACAGCGGCGCGCCCGGCGCCATGCCCGCCGCGACGCTCAATGCCGTGATGCCGAGCTTGCCCGCCACTTCGCCCGAACTGTCGCCGCCCGCGACGACGACGCGGCGTACCGGCGCGCGATCGAGCAGCCGGCGCATCACATCGGCGAGCGTTTCGCCCACGCGGCGCGCCGCTTCTGCGCGGCTCAGTCCGGCTTGCGACGCGATGTCGTCGAACGCGAGCACGGCGGGATCGTCGGGGCCTTCGGCGCTGAAGACGAGCGGGCTTCGGCCATCGCTCACGGCGCGTACGGCGACGCCGACCACGCGTTCGATTTCGGCTTCGCGCGATTGCGCATCCAGTGCGCGGCGCAAGTCCAGGCGCTCGACGCGAAAGCCGTTGTCGCGCGCCCAGCGAATCTGCCCCGCCGTCACCGGCGAACAGCTTCCGCTGACGGCCGCGATCACCTCGACGGGCGATGCAACCGGCAACCCCGGCATCTGCGGCACGAGCCCATTCGCGCGCCAGTGCGCCGCGAGCGCATATTGCAATCCCGACGACGACGCCGTGAACACGCCTTCGCCGCGCCCTTCCCAGACGAGCTTTCCGGCGGCGGCGAGCGTCTCTTCATCGAGCACGTCGATCATGACGACGGGCGCATCGTCGTTCGTCAACGCGTTCAGGCGTTCGCGAACATCCGGCGCACGCAACTGCACGAAATCGATCAGGCCGATGCGCCGCTCGGTCTGCCCGCGCAGATGCACGCGCAAATCCGCTTCGCTCATCGGCGTGACGGGATGACGCGACATCGTCGGATGACGATCGAGCCGATGGCCCTCGCCGTCGACCGAAGCGAACAGATTGCCGAAAGCCTGATAGCGCTTCAGACGCGGCGCGCCGACGATCATCGGCGACCACTTCCCGCGCATGTGCCTGACGCCGATATCGATCGCGCGGCCGATCGAACCCGTGTGCGGCGATGAATCGAAGGTCGAGCAGACCTTGTATTGCAGGATCGGCGCGCCCAGTGCGGCGAGGCTCGCGAAGGCGTGCGGCAACTCGTCGTCCATCCACTGCGGACTGCGCCCGCGCGACGATCCCGCGAGCCCGACGCAACGCACGTCGGGAAAGCGTGCGAGCAGTTCGGGCGTGGGCGTTTGCAGGCAAAGGAGCGTCGGCACGCCGGCGGCGGTCATCGCTTCCATCGCGTCGGTGGAACCGGTGAAGTCGTCGCCGTAGTACGCGAGCAGCAGGCCATCGGGCCATTGCGTGCTCATTTCCAGAACTCCAGTGCGCGCTTCAATGCGGGATTGCGTTCGGCATGACGCGCGAGCGGCACGCCTTCCATCGCCGCGACCCACGCTTCGCGCAACGCCTCGACGCCCGCCGCCACGCCGCCCGGATGCCCGAAGATGCCGCCGCCCGCCGTGTGAATCAGATCCGCGCAGCCGATCGCGGCATACGTGTCCGCCGCCTGCAGGCCGGTCTGACCCGAGCTGAAGACGGGCATCGCGGTCAACGGCGCTTCGTCCATTACCGGCGCGAGCACGGCGCGCGCCGCCGCGATCACGCTTTCATCGGATTCGCTGAACTTGTTGCGCAGGCCGTTCACGTGCAGATGATCCGCGCCCGCGAGACGCCACAGCATCTGCCACGGCGCATAGTCCCAGCCGAGCGCTTCGGCGCGCGTCAGATAGCCCCAGCCCGCGCGATGCGCGTGAATCGGCAACTGACTGTGCTTGCGCAGTTCGGTCATGCCGACGAGACCGATCGAATTGAGCACCGCCATCACGCACGTGCCGCCCTGTTCGAGCACGAGATCGTGGCGGCGCTTCATCTGATCGAGATCGCCCGTCACGTTGAACGCGACCATCACCTTCTTGCCGGTGCGCTCGGCGTGATCGTTCACGACGCGCATCACCGCGCGCACGCGTTCATCGAACGGGCAATGCGAGCCGTCGCCTTGCAGTTCGTCGTCCTTGATGAAGTCGATGCCGCCCGCGACAAGCTCCTTCACCTGCCCGGCGGTCTCCTCCGGCGAGAGCCCGACGCTCGGCTTGATGATCGTGCCGATGAGCGGCCCGTGCGTCACGCCCGACAGCTTGCGCGTGCCCTCGATGCCGAACGCCGGCCCCGGATACGCCGCCGCGAACGACTTGGGCAGGCGCAGGCCGGTCAGACGCAAGCCCGACACCTGGCGCAATTCGAAAAGATTGCCCGCGATCGTCGACATCAGATTCGGCAGCGACGGCCCGAAATTTTCGATCGGCCACGAAAGTTCGAGCACGCATTGCGTGTAGCACTTCGAAGCCGCGCCGCCCGGCAGGCTCGGCGTCTCGCTGTAGTCCAGCACGTCGAGCCGTTCGACGCGCGCGCCCGAGCGCGCCTTGAGTTCGGGCGTCTCGTTGGGCAGCGCGATGAAGGTGCCGCTCGACTGCTCGCCCGCGATGGTCTCGGCGGCAATGCGCGGATCGACGCCGGTTTCGAGCCAGTAAGTTGCGTGGATGCGTTCGCTCACGGTCAGTTCCTCGCTTCAGGTGATGCGCCGAATGCTCTCCGCGATTTCCTCGCGGTCGAACACCTTCTTCCAGTCGTCGCGCATCAGGCGCGGCTTGCCGAACTCGATCGCCTTGTTGCACGCATCGGAGAATGCGCCGGGAATCTCGTTGAAGATCACCGCGCCGAGAATGTTCATGTGGCCGAGCAGGAAATCGCGCGCCGCCTGTGCGGGCACGCCGCGCGCGATGGTCTCGTCCATCGCTTCGCGCATCACGTAGAGCAGCGTCGCGCAGATGGTTTCCGAGAGACCCGGCTCCAGGATCGCCATCTGATCGACGCTCAGCCGATACGAACGCAGGATCGGCGCGTAGATCACCTTCGCGACGGCTTCGCCGAGATCGAACGCTTCCTCCGGCCCCTGCATCAGCGCGCTGACGATCGACTGCTTCGCGTGCGCGCCGCCGAAGTGATCGTGCAGCGATTTCTCGTCGAGGTCGTAGTTGAAGATGATCGGATGGCACGGATGCGCGACGAAGTACGTCAGGTCCTTGCGGTCCGGAAGATGGCCGGCGAAAGGCGCGGCGGCATCGAGCGTCATGACCATCGTTCCCGGCGACAGCTTCGGCGCGATCTCGTGCGAGAGCTTGCCGATCAGCGTATCGGGCACGGCGAGAATCACGACTTGCGCGCCGTCGAGCGCGGCATCGGCGGAAACGCATTCGATGCCGAGTTCATCCTTCAGCCGCTTCTGTCCGGCCGCGCCCGGCTCCACATGCGCGACACGATAGTCCGACTTCAGCAGATTGCTTGAGAGGCGCACGCCCATCTTTCCGCCTGCTCCGAACAACGCGATCTTTTCCTTCATTTCGATGACTCCAGTGTGAGGTGAGTGTTCAATGTGCGTTCGCCGCGACGGCGTCGGGCGCGCGTTCCTCTCGCGTGCGGCCGATGGCGAACGCGAGCGCAGCCGACATCAGCATCATTGCGCCGACGATCAGCATCGGCAGTTGATACGAACCGGTCGCGTCCTTCGCCATGCCGGTGATGTACGGCGCGACGAAGCCCGCGAGATTGCCGACCGTGTTGATGAGCGCGATGCCCGCAGCCGCCGCCGCACCCGACAGGAAGCGCGCCGGCAGCGCCCAGAAGTTCGGCAGCGCGGAGAAGATCGCGCAGGCCGTCACGGTGATCACGGCGATGGTCGCGGCGGGCGAGCCCATCTGCATCGCGAGCGGCACGCTCAGTGCGCCGATCAGCGCCGGCACGCCGATATGCCACGAGCGCACGCCGCGCTTCGTCGCGTCGCGGCTCCAGAGGAACAGCGCGATGGCGGCGGGCAGATACGGAATCGCGGTGATCAAACCCTTCTGGAACACGTTGAAGTGCGTGCCGAAGCGCGCCTCGAAACCGCCGATGATCGTCGGCAGGAAGAAAGCCAGTGCGTAGAGACCGTAGATCAGGCCGAAGTACATCAGCGCGAAAAGCCAGACGCGGCCGCTCATCAGCGCGGCGATGGGGCTGCCGTGACCCTTGCTCGCCGATGCGCCTTTCGCGCGGTCTTCCTCGTCGAGGCTCGTCGTGAGCCAGTCGCGCTCGGCGGTCGTGAGCCATCTGGCGTCGGCGGGTTTGTCGGCGAGATAGAACCACGCGATCACGCCGACGAGAATCGCCGGAATCGCGACGCCGAAGAACATGATGCGCCAGCCGGCGAGACCGAAAAGGCCGTGCGCCTCGATCAAGAGTGCGGCGAGCGGCGCGCCGATGACGATCGTGAGCGGCTGCGCGAGATAGAAGAGCGCGAGGATATGGCTGCGATGCTTCGCCGGCACCCACATGCTGAGGAACAGAATCGCGCCGGGAAAGAAACCCGCTTCGGCGACGCCCAGCAGGAAGCGCAGCGTATAGAGCCCGTTCACGCTGCTGACCCAGGTGAAGAGCAGCGCGACGATGCCCCACGTCACCATGATGCGCGCGAGCCAGCGGCGCGCGCCGAACTTGTGCAGCGCGAGATTGCTGGGAATCTCCAGCACGATATAGCCGATGAAAAACACGCCCGCCGCGAAACCGAACTGCGCGGCGGTGAGACCGAGATCCTTGGTCAAGCCATTCGGGCCGGCGAACGAGATCGCGGTCCGGTCGAGAAAGTTGATGAAGAACATCAGCGCGACGAACGGCACGAGCCGCCACGACACTTTTCTGATCGCCGATCGCTCGACGGACTGCGTTTCTGCAACGTTCATGTCTCCTCCAGACGTAGCGCACGGGTGTGGTCAACTGGTGTGATGAGTAGACCATCGCGGGAGGGACGCGAGACATAGGTGGAAACGCCGAAATGGGTCGATTTTTTCTCACAGCCCTGTGCGCTAAAGTCATCCGGAATGCGGTTTTCATCGCACATTGGAAAGACAAAATCTCACATCGCTATCGCGCGAAGGTTGCAATTGAATTAATCGATCCGCGAACGGCCGCAATTGAAATATCGATAGCGATGGAGACTCTTTCAAGGGAGAGATCGCATGGCGGCATTCGTCGATCACCCGGACATTCTGTTCGTGGTTCTGATACTGGTTTTCGTCGCGGCGGTCGTTTTCGGCGCGCTCATCCTGCGACGCCTCGCGCCGCTCCCGACCGACGAACGCGAAGACTTCGGCGTCGTGCAGACGTCGACGCTGACGCTGCTCGCGCTGCTCATCGGCTTCAGCCTTTCGATGGCCGTCAACCGCTACGACCAGCGCAAGAATCTGGAGGAAGGCGAAGCCAATGCGATCGGCACCGAATTCGCCCGCGCGGATCTGACCGATGCCCGCATGAGCGCGCCGATGAAGGCCGCGCTGGCCCGCTACGTGCGCCTGCGGCTGGCCGAATATCGGACGCGCGACCCGGCGGAACTCGCGCGCGTCAATCACGACACGGCGGAACTTCAGTCGGCGCTATGGAAGATGGCGACGCAGGTCGGCAAAGACATGCCGACGCCGATCGGCGCGCTCGTCGTGGCCGGCATGAACGACGTGCTCAACTCGCAGGACTACTCGGAGGCCGCACGCAACAATCGCATTCCGCTCGGCGCGTGGGTTCTGATGATCGTGATCGCACTGTGCGGCTGCGCGGTGCAGGGCTACGGCGCGAAAGGCAGGCTGCGGTGGGGCCTGCTCGTGCTGGTGCTGCCGGTGACGGTCGCGCTGTCGCTCGCGCTGATCGCGGATATCGACAGTCCGCGAGGCGGGATCATTCATGTCGATCCGACCAACCTCGCGAGACTGCTTCGCTCACTGGAGCAGTGATGGATGCGCGGCTCAGGCCGCCGCGCCGGCCGTCCTCATCGGCCCTTTGCCGCGGCTCACCGCCGCCAGCGCCGCGAGACTGATCACCGCCGTGAACATCATGTAGAAGCTCGGCGCGGCCTTGCTGCCCGTCGCGCTCAGCAGCCAGATGATGATCGCGGGCGTGAATCCGCCGAACACCGTCACGCCGATGTTGTAGCCGATCGACATGCCCGTCGCGCGCGTCGATACCGGAAAGATCTCCGACATCAGCGCCGGCAGCGCGCCGAAATAGATCGCCTTGAGCAACGCCAGCCACGCGACAAGCGCGAACAACGCCGGCACCGACACGTGCGACACGACATACGCGAACGCCGGATAGCCCGTCACGAAGAGCAGCAGCGCCGCCGTCGACATCTGCTTCACGCGGCCGATCCTGTCCGACAGATGCCCCGCGAAGGGCGTGACGACGGTCAGCATCAGGCCCGCGACGGTGCTCGCCGCGAAACCCGTCGATGCATCGAGATGCAACTCGCGGATCGCGAACGTCGGCACGTACTGCAACAGGTAATTCACCGCCGTCGATACCGTCAGCGCGCCGATCGACACGAGCAGCAACGCCTTTTGATGCGTGAAGACATCGCGGACCGGCGTGGCCGTGTGCTCGGCCTCGGTGTAATCGGTCGCGTCTTCCAGATAGCGTCGCAGGTACAAGCCCGCCGGCCCGATCAGCAAGCCGAAGAAGAACGGAATGCGCCAGCCCCACGCGGCGAGTTCGGCGGCGGGCATCAATTTGGCGAGCGCGAAGCCGAAGATCGACGCGAGCAAGGTCGCAAGCCCTTGCGTCGCGAACTGCCAGCTCGCGAGCAGGCCGCGCCGCTCGGGTGCGTGCTCGATCAGCATCGCCGTCGAGGCGCCGAACTCGCCGCCCGCCGAGAAGCCCTGAATCAGGCGCGCGATGAACACGCCCGCAGGCGCGATCAGACCGATCGACGCGTAAGGCGGAATCACCGCGATGATCGCCGTGCCGATCATCATCAAACCGACCGACATCATCAGCGCCGCCTTGCGTCCGCGCCTGTCCGCGTAGGCGCCGAGCACCATGCCGCCGATGGGCCGAACCAGATAGGACGCGCCGAACGAGCCGAACGTGAGCAGCATCGACGCCGTCTCGTTCGCGGCCGGGAAGAAGTTCTTCGCGATATACACCGCGAAGAACGCATAGATCGCGATATCGAACCATTCGAGCGCATTGCCGACCGAAGTCGCGAGCACGATCTGTGTCAGGCTCAGAGGCTTTTTGTTCATGATGTCCGCGTGGATGTGAAGTGGCTTGTCAACGGGCGTTGCGCGCGGCGACGATCGCCGCGCCCATCTCGCCGAGATCCCACCAGAGGCCCGCCATCAGCCCGAGCGATTCGCGCATCACGGGCGCGAGCACGTGTTCGTTCGGCGCGTGCTGATTGCACGCGGGATACGAGTGCGGCACCCACAGCGTCGGCAGGCCGAGCGTGGTCGCGAAGACGTCGTTGGGCACGGTGCCGCCGAGGTTCGGCAGCAGCGCGGGCTTCTTGCCGGTCGTCGCGCGCATCGAATCGAGCGCCCAGTGCACCCAGGGATCGTCGAGATCGAGACGCGTCGCGGGCGTGCCGCGCGTCGCGCTGACTTTCACTTCCGTGAAGCCATGCGCTGCGAAGTGGCGTTCGAGATGCGTTTGCAGGTTCTGCCAGTCCGTGCCGACGACGAAGCGCAACTGGCACACCGCTTTCGCGAACGGCGGAATCGCGTTGACGGGGGCATCGGCGTTGCCGGATTTCATCGCGAGCACTTCGAGCGCGTTCCAGCCGATCACGCGTTCGGTCGGCGTGAGGCCCGGCTCGCCCCAGGTCGGATCGATATCGGGCGAGCTTTCGTCGCGGCCCAGTTCGATATCGGCGAGCGCTTCGCGCACCGCGTCGGAAATCGGCGGTGGACGCAATCCTTCGACGGCGATACGCCCGTTGCGATCGACGAGACTCGCGATCGCGTGCGACAGCACGACGGCCGGATTGCGCAGCACGCCGCCCCAGTTGCCCGAGTGATGCCCGCCTTCGCGCAGATCGACGGTCAGCTCGAACGGCACGCCGCCGCGCGAGCCGAGAAAGAGCGTCGGACGCTCCGCCGACACGCGCGGCCCGTCCGAAGCGATGAACACATCCGCCGCGAGCGCGTCCTTGTGCGCGGCGCAGACTTCGTCGAGGCCCGGCGAGCCGATCTCCTCGCCGGTCTCGAAGATCACCTTCACGTTGTAGCCGAGCTTGCCCTCGCGCGCCTCGAGGACCGCAGCGAGCGCCGCGAAGTTGACCGAATGCTGGCCTTTGTTGTCGGCGGTGCCGCGGCCGTACCAGCGGTCTTCATCGACGACGATCTCCCACGGCTTCAGGCCCGCGCGCCACTGCTCGTCATAGCCGCGCACGACATCGCCGTGGCCATAGGTCAGCACGGTCGGCAGATGATCGGACTCATGACGTTCGGCGATCAGAAACGGCGGCCCGCCCGCGACGGGGTTCTCGACGACCTGCGCCGTGAAACCGAGGCGCGCGAGCGTGTCGCTGATTTCATCGGTCAAATAGGCGTTCAGCGCGGGATTGCGCCCGTTCTGACTCTCGGTGCGAAACGCGACGCGGCGCTGCAAGTCCGCGAAAAACGCGCCCGAATCGAATGTCTTGCAAGCGATGGCGATCGCGTTTTCGCGCCTGTTCTGGGGTTCTCTCACGACGTCTCCGGAAAAATGTTTAGTGCGATTCCGGCCAGTCTAGAAACATCAAAAATTCGCGACAATTTCAATATTTGCGACTAGCATTGCCAAAAAGGCAACGCTCGGGGAACGCCGTGCTGCATGGCATCGCACTCAAATATTTCGTGGAAGTCGCGCGCGCGGGCTCGCTCGCGGCGGCGTCGGAACAGCTTCACGTCGCGGTGTCGGCGATCAGCCGGCAGATCGCGAAGCTGGAGGAACAGGCGGGCACGCCGCTATTCGAGCGCATGGCGCGCGGCATGATCCTGACCGAAGCGGGCGAATTGCTCGTGCAGCATGCGCGCCGCGCGTTGATGGATGGCGATGCGGTGCTGGCCGAGATATCGGAGATGCATGCGCTCGGGCTCGGGATCGTGCGCATCGGCTGCACGGAGGGTTTCACGCGCTGCTTTTTGCCGAGCGTGATGGCGACGCATTATCGCGAGCATCCGCGCACGCGCTTCGTGATGCGTTCAGGTACGCCCGGGCAGGTCGAGCATTGGGTGACGAGCGGCGAAGTCGATGTGGGGCTCGCGTTCTCGACATCGACATCGACGGCGTTGAGCATCGAATACAGCGTGAAGGCGCCGGTCTGCGCGCTGCTGCCGCCGACACATCCATTGGCGGGCAAAACGAGCATCACGCTCGACGACGTGCTTCAGTACCCCACTGCGGTGCTCGATCGCGGCACCACCGTGCGTCAGTTGATCGACTGGTGCTGCTCGGCGCGCGGCGTGCATCTGGAGCCGGTCCTGACGAGCAACAACTCGAGCGCGATGCATCATTTCGCCGCGCTCACGGGCGCGATCACGCTCGGCAGCGCGGTCGCGCTCGAAGGCGATCCCGGCCCGCCGACGCTCGTCGCCACGCCTATCGACGAGCCCTTGCTCAACGAGCGCCTGTTGCAGGTCACGGTGATGCGCGAGCGCCGTCTTCCGCCCGCGGTCGATCAGTTCCTGAAAACGCTGACGAACTCGTTGCGCGACAGTCTGGGCGCATCCGCGGCGCGTGCGAAGAGGAAAAAGCGTTGACGGGTCATTGCGTAGCGACCCACCACGTCGTGCCGGCGGCGTCGCGGAAGCCGCCTCTGAAGTCGTCGTCGGCGCGTTTGCGCGTGGGCGTCTGCACGCTTTGCGCGCCGTTCTGCATCGCGCGGTCGTAGACGGCCTGCGCGTCACGCACGTAGACGTGGATATGCGGCCCCGGCGCTTGTTGATCCGTCGCGCCGCCGCCGATCATCACGATGCTGTCGTCGATGCGTACTTCGGCGTGCATCAGCGAGCCATCGGGACGGTCGAAGCGGCGGATGAGTTCGGCTTCGAAGACGTTTTGCAGGAAGGTGATGATCGCGTCCGCGTTTTCGCAGATGAGGTACGGGCTGATGGAGGGGTAGGTTGCGGGTTTCCAGTTGGTCATGAGATGCCTCGATTCATCGTGACGAGGCTGATCAGGTTAATGGAAACCCGCGCCGGCTTCAAACGCCTTCCACCTCATCCACATCGACCAGCTTCTTCGCCACCGCCTTCGGCATCTCCGCCGTCGCCTGCGGCGCGGGCTCATACCGATGCACGTCATGCGTGACGAAGCCCAGATCATGACTCGGCACCTCGAACCACTCCGGATGCGCGAACGAGCGGCGAATATCTTCCAGCCCGCTCGCCCAGTGCTCGTCCATCGTGTCGTTGCTGAACTCGTAGTCCTTGTAATGCCCTTCGAAGAACTTGTTCTTGTAGATCAGATGCACGACGTTCACCGCGCCGCCATCCGCGACTTTCTGCGCCTCGCGCAACAGCGGATGCGAGCGCCGCGTCTTCTCGGGAATATGCTCCAGCAGTTCCTTGATGAGCCGCGCATGCTTCTGATTATGCGAAACGAAATCGGTGATGGCGCGCGTCCGGCTCGAATACTGAATGTCCTTCGTGCGCTCGCTCACGTCGAGAAAATCGCCCGGCAACGTGCCGCGCGCGCTCCACAAATCCACCTGAAATACGAGCGTGTCCTTGTGCTGACTTTCGCGGATGATCTCCGTCAGCGGCGTATTCGATACGAGACCGCCGTCCCAGTAGAACTCGCCGTCGATCTCGACAGCGGGAAATCCCGGCGGCAGCGCGCCCGACGCCATGAAATGCTCGGGCGCGAGACGCATCTTCGTATTGTCGAAGTAGACGAGGTTGCCCGTGCGCACATTGACCGCTCCGACCGACACACGCATGGCGCCATCGTTGATACGGTCGAAATCGGCGAATTGCAGCAGCGTCGCGCGTAACGCGGACGTGTCGTAGTAGCTCACCTCGTTCGGGCGCTTGCTCTTCGCGCCCGGACCGAGTTCGGGCACATGCACGCGCGGCGAAAAGAAGCCCCTCTGCCCTTCGGTCAGCGCGCGCGCCGCCGCCCACATGCTCGAAAACTTGCGGCCGATGTTGGCGAAGCCGAACGCCGCGGGCACGAACGCGCCGACATGCCCGATCAGATCGGCGGGCTGGCAGATCGTGTTCCAGAATCCGCGCAGCGCAGCCACGCGGCGTTCGGGCGCATTGCCCGCGATGATCGCGGTATTCAGCGCGCCGATGGAAATGCCCGACGTCCATGTCGGATCGACGCCGACTTCCGCGAGCCCTTCGAACACGCCGGCCTGATAGGAGCCCAGCGCGCCGCCGCCTTGCAGCACGAGGCAAACGTCATCGTAGTCCGGCAGCGCGACGTGGTTCGCCTGCATGAGTGTGTTGCGTTGACTGCGGCGCATGGATTCTCCTTATTGCATGAACCAGCCGTGGCTCACGACGACCGACTGCCCCGTCAGCGCATTCGATTCGAATCCCGCGAGGAATGCGACCGTGTTCGCGACATCGGCGACGGTCGTGAATTCGCCATCGACCGTTTCCTTCAGCATCACGTTCTTCACGACTTCTTCCTCCGAAATGCCGAGCGCCTTCGCCTGCTCGGGAATCTGCTTCTCGACGAGCGGCGTGCGCACGAAACCCGGGCACACCACATTGGCGCGCACGCCGCGCGGTCCGCCTTCCTTCGCGACCACGCGCGCGAGTCCCAGCAAGCCATGCTTCGCCGTGACATAGGCCGACTTCAGTTTCGATGCCTCATGCGAGTGCACCGATCCCATATAGATGATCGACCCGCCCTTGCCCGACGCGTACATATGCTTGATCGCGGCCTTCGTCGTGAGGAACGCGCCGTCGAGATGGATCGCGAGCATCTTCTTCCAGTCGGCGTACGCATACTCTTCGATCGGCGCGACGATCTGAATGCCCGCGTTCGACACCAGCACGTCGATGCCGCCGAGCTTCGCCACCGTCTCTTCGATGCCCGCGTTCACCGCGTCTTCGCTCGTCACGTCCATCGACACGGCGATCGCCTTGCCGCCCGCCGCGACGATGCTGTCCGCGACCTTCTGCGCATTCGCGAGATTCAGATCGGCGATCACGACCGCCGCGCCATCGGCCGCGAGCTTGCGCGCCGTCTCTTCGCCGATGCCGCTCGCTGCGCCCGTGACGAGCGCGACTTTTCCTTGCAGTGCCATGTGTCTTTCCCTTGTCGAAGTGATGCGAAGTTATTGATTGACGGCGAGCCTGAGTTCGTCCGGCGGCGCGAGATAGTCATACGCGACTTCGCCGATATCGAGCGTGAGATTCGCGATGACGTGCCGCGCGCCGACCACCTTGCGCACCGGCAGATCCGCGACGGGCGCGAGCGCGTGCGCATGCAGTTCCAGCGCGGCGGGGCCTTCCCACGCGCCGAGCACGCTCACGTCGCGCAGAAAGAAACGCACGAGTTCGCACACGCGCGCGGTGCCATCGACATGCGGCAGCACCTTGAGCAGATAGTTCGGCGTCTCGGCGAGCTTCTTGCGCTCCGCTTCGAGATCGAGCGGACGATACTTGTAGCCCATCGTGCCCGTCGCGATGCGCTGCGAGCCGTAGTCGAGCGTGCCGAGCAGCGTGTCCTTGCCATCGACGGCCAAGCGCGGCGACGCCAGCTTCTTCGGAAAGCCCCAGATCTCGCGGCCGCCCGCGATCGGGCCTTCGTCGTCGAGATACATCGCATGGGTATAGCTGCCCTTCCTGCCATCCGGATCGATGACCGAGATCACCTGGCCGCTTTCGGTGTAGTCGCCGAAGCCGGACGAATCCGGCATGCGAATGAATTCGTAATGCACGAGGCCGTTGTCGACTTCGAGCGGCTCGGGGACCACGGCGCGCAACGCGTCGAGATCGGTCTCGTAAGAGATGATGAAGTACTCGCGATTGAGAAAGCGGAACGGCGGACGCGGGTAAGCGGGATTGTGCACAGGCATGGCGAAGGCATTCCTGCGGATGTCGTCTTCTTTCACTGGATCGTCCCTGAGTTGAGAGCAGGCACGATAGTAGATGCAGTCGATGACATTTGTCGCGGACCACAGGCAGCAGATGCACATCTGTCGAAGCAGTGCAAATCGACAAAAATGCCGTTGCGTCAACGTCTTATGCGCGCGCATCGATGAATTGCACTTTTTTGTGCAATATACTGTTGCCTCAGCAGCGCCCGACGCGGAGGAACCGCGCCGCCGCGGCCTGAATCACAAACGCATGAGCATGATCGAGCCGGTTTTCCCCTAGTTGCACCGGAATATCGAGTCTTATATTTCTTACGGTGCGAAGCGGCGGCCCACGCGTTGCTTTGCCCTTTTTAAGGCCATCTCCTCCAAGCGAGTCTCCGATGAAAAAGTCTTTGAAGAAATCTCTCGTGCTTCTGGTGCTGGCGGCTTTCGCGGCTCCGACGCTGTCGTTCGCG
Source organism: Caballeronia jiangsuensis (assembly GCA_000648925.1). GTDB lineage: Bacteria > Pseudomonadota > Gammaproteobacteria > Burkholderiales > Burkholderiaceae > Caballeronia > Caballeronia jiangsuensis. The sequence goes on along the minus strand of JFHF01000033.1, from coordinate 41,261 downwards.
GCGGCGGACTACCCGAACAACAAGCCGCGCCCCGCGTATCACAAGAAAGGCCAGAAGCATCACAAGAAGTCGACGACGCCGCCCGCTTCGCAAACGCAATAACGCGGCAATAACGCGACACTGATCAAAAAAATGCACGGGCATCCGGTTACGGACGCCCGTGCATTTCTTTTGGCGCCGCCCGGCGCGAGATCAGGCTGCTTCGAGGCGCGCCCGCATGGCGTCGAGGCGCGCGGCGTCGATATGGCCGCGCGTCGCCATGACTTCGAGCGCCGCCAGCGCGGATGCCGCGCCACAAAGCGACGCGGCTTTCGCGTCCGCATCGAGTTCGAAGGCGGCTGAACGTTTGGCGCTACGCATTCGCCAGATTTTCCCGCACGCGAAAAACGCCACCACGAATCCGAATCCGGGGACGCTCACGCGCCAGAAGTCTTCATCGGATGAAGTCGCGAAAACGATGCAGGGTATCGCCAGCAGCGCCATCACCGATAGCACCGTCCATGCGAAATCGAGCAGCATCGTTCTGCGTTGCGTCGCGTGCCCGACTTCATGCGCGACGACGATTCGAAGCAACGGTTCCGGCAGCGCCAGCGTGGCGCGATCGACTTCGATGCGATTGAACAAGGCCTCGTAGCAAGGCCCGGCGCAGCCAGTCACGAAGCGCACGTGCGGCGGCGTGACGTGCAGCGCGGCGGCATCGGCGGCGACGAGCGAAAGGATGTGTTGTTCTTCCACGCGAAGCCGCTTCATGATCATTGTCCCGGATGATCGGTCCACTCGCTGCGCGCCTGCCACGCGTCGATCTCGGCGGTCAGCTTCGCCAGTTTGGCGCGCACGAGTTCCAGCCCGGGCACGCCGAGCACGAGATGCCCCGGCGGCTCGGGCGACGTGACCGCTTCGATGATGACCTGCGCAGCGCGCGCCGGATCGCCCGGCTGCCTGCCGCTGCGCTCCGCGATGGCCGCGCGCCGGGTGCCCGAGGTCTGCGCGTAATCGTCGATCGGCTTGCGCGTCTGCTTGAGCGACCGGCCCGCCCAGTCCGTGCGGAACGGGCCCGGCTCGACCGCCGTGACCTTGATGCCGAGTCCTTCGGTTTCGCGTGCGAGCGCTTCGCCGAGGCCCTCCAGCGCGAACTTCGTCGCCGCGTAATAGCCGCTGCCCGGATTGCCGACGAGACCGCCCACCGACGTGATGTTGACGACATGGCCCGAGCGGCGTTCGCGCATACGCGGCAGCACGGCCCGGATCATCGCGGCTGCGCCGAAGAAGTTCGCTTCGAACATCGCGCGCACTTCGTCGTCTTCGCCCTCTTCGACGGCCGAGAGATAGCCGAACCCCGCGTTGTTCACGAGCACGTCGATATGACCGAACGCGGCGTGGGCATCGTCGATGGCGGACCTGATCTCATCGGCGTGCGTGACGTCCAGACGCACCGCGATTGCGCGGCCTTCGGCACGTTCGACGATATCGGTGACGCGCGCGGCATCTCGCGCGGCGACGACAGCGCGCCAGCCTTTGTCGATCACGGCGCACGCGAGTTCGCGGCCGAAGCCGGTCGAGCAGCCGGTGATGAACCAGACGGGCGTGTCGTTGTTGCCGTTGGATGCGGACATGTGGTTCTCCATGGAAAACGCGCGCACCCGATCATTCTGACCGGAATGCGCACGCGTGTGTCGGAGGGTTTGAAAGACGAATTCGTGAAGCTATCGTAGCGCGGGCATACGGATCGCACGATGATTCCGCGGCTCGAACATAACCGACTGCTCGATGCGCGCCGCGATCTTCTTCCAGCCCGCAAGCTCGTCTTCGAGCACCGCGAGCGTCAGAAGAATGCGTTCGCGATCGTGTTTCGTGGGCGCTTCCTGCGCACTCTCGCGCAGGGGCACGAGCGTCGATTCACGCGCCGCGATCTGTTTCGCGATTCTGTCCCTCAGGCATTTCAGTGATTGATCCATTTCCGTATGACAGGATGATGTCACCGATCGTTGAGCAAACCGCGCGCCTGACCGCGCACGCCGCACAATGCCGCGTGCGTGCAAGCCGATGTCGCTGCCGTGCTACACGCCTGCGCCGCTCCGTCCTTATAGTGAGCCGTCGATCCGGCGCGCATTCATTCGAGGCGAAAGCGTGAGCACTGAAGAACTGGGCAGCATGAGTCCGGCGCGTGAATGCGATAAGCGCATCGACGCCGGGCTTCCTTTTGGCCGCATCGTTTCGTCCATCGCCAGCCTATTGCTCGGCTTCGCGCTGCTCGTCATGGGCAACGGACTGCTGGGCACGCTCGTCGCGTTGCGCATGGTGCACGCGAATTTCCCATCGGCGACGATCGGCTTCGTGCAGGCCGCCTATTACACCGGCTTCATGCTCGGCGCGTGGCGCGGCTCGGCGATCATCGCGCGTGTCGGGCATCATCGCGCGTTCGCGGTTTTCGCGGCGCTCGCTGCGGCGAGCGCGCTCGGCTATGCGGTCACGTCCCAGCCGCCCGTCTGGATGGCGCTGCGTTTCATGACGGGCTTCTCGCTTGTCGGCATCTTCGCCGTGATGGAAAGCTGGCTCAACGGCGTCGCGCCCAATGCCTTTCGCGGACGCGTGTTCTCCGTCTATTCCATCACCACCTATCTGTGCGTCGGCGCGGGGCAGTTTCTCATCGGCGTGGCGAATTCGAACGGCTTCGAGCTGTTCAGTCTCGTGGCCGCGCTGTTCGCGTTGTCGCTCGTGCCGGCGAGTCTCGCGCGCGTGTCCGTCGCCGATATCGATGACCGCCCCGAGCCGGCCGGTCCGCTCGAAGCGCCGCCGAAAACAAAGCTCAAGGCACTGCCGACGCTCTGGCGCGATGCCCCTCTCGCGCTATGGGGATGCTTCGCATCGGGCCTGCTCAACAGCACGTTCTATGCGCTCTATCCGGTCTATATGCGGGGCGCCGGATATGCCGTCGAAGAAGTATCGAGCTTCATGGGCGTCGCGCTGATTGCGGCGCTGCTGCCGCAGTGGCCACTTGCGTATCTGTCGGACAGGTTCGACCGCAAGCGCGTGATCTGCGCGATCGCTTCGGCGCTGACGCTCGCGAGCGCGATGCTTTTCGTGTTTCATGGCGCAGCGTTCGTTCAGCCCGTCGCTTATCTCTACGTGAGTCTCATCTTCACGATCTATGGCGTATCGGTCGCGCATGCTAACGACTGGATCGCGTCGCGTCAGCGCGTGGCCGTCAGCGCCGGACTGCTGCTGACCTTCGCGCTGGGCGGAAGCATCGGTCCGATTGCAGCTTCGTTCGTGATGAGTCGCGTCGGCCCTGCGGGCATCTATCTGTTTGCATTGTTCGTCACCGCTTCGCTTGCGGCGCTCGCATGGCGCGGTATCGGCGTTCGCCGCAACGCAGCATCGCAATGACCAGACCGTACAGCCGACGTAGTTTCGTATGCAATTGATTTAAAACGATAAAACGAGGTCACGCGTACGCCATGGCGTTTTCATGACAAACAATGTCGGGTCGATGGTAGCCCTATGTCCCCACTCCGCTCTATCGTTTAGGCCATAGCAGGACCCAAACATAGACACGGCTCTTCAACGAAGGAGCTCAGGAGACATAGTGGAAACCCTTGCCTTCATCTGGGACAACCTGGCGAGCATCGCCAGGATGACCGGCGAGCACATCGAGATCGTCGGCGTCGGCGTCGGACTCGCGATATTGACCGGCGTGCCGCTCGGCATCGCGATCACGATCAACGAACGCCTCGCGAAGATCGTGCTGTATGTCGCGGCGATCATCATGACGATTCCCTCGGTCGCGCTGTTCGGCCTGATGATTCCCGTCCTCTCCGTGATCGGCCAGGGCATCGGCTTTCTGCCGACGGTCATCGCGCTCTTCCTCTATTCGCAGTTGCCGATCGTGCGCAACACCTATACCGCGATCACCAACATCGATCCGGCCTTGCGCGAAGCAGCACGCGGCATGGGCATGACCACCGGCGAGCGTCTGCGCAAGGTCGAGATTCCCATCGCGCTGCCGATCATCATGGCCGGCGTGCGCATGGCGGTCGTGATCAACGTGGGCATCGCGGCGATCGCGGCGTATATCGGCGCGGGCGGTCTCGGCAAGCTCATCAGCCGTGGCATTTCGCAGTCGGACCCGCGCCAGTTGATCGCGGGCGCGATCCTCGTGAGCGTGCTCGCCATCGCCGCCGATATCGGTCTCTCGTGGGTGCAGCGCTGGCTCACGCCGAAGGGACTTCGCGCTCCTTCGCGCGCAGCCAGCCTCGCGCTGCGTCTCACCGCCATGACGGGCTTTCGCAAACAAACCGGACACGCGCAATAAATCATGATCAAGCTCTCCAACCTTACCAAGCGATATGACGGCGCGGCGAGCCCGGTCGTCGACGGCATCAACATGGAAGTGGGCGCGGGCGAAATCTGCGTGCTGCTCGGGCCGTCGGGATGCGGCAAGACCACGACGCTCAAGATGATCAACCGTCTCGTGCGTCCCACGTCGGGCAAGATCTATCTCGAAGGGCGCGATACCGACGAGTTCGAAGTCGTCGAACTGCGCCGCCGCATCGGTTATGTGATTCAGCAGATCGGCCTCTTTCCGAACATGACGGTCGAGGAAAACATCAGCGTCGTGCCGACGCTGCTCGGCTGGGACAAGGCGAAGACGCGCCGCCGCGCGGCGGAACTGCTCGAGATCGTCGCGCTCGATCCCGCAACCTATCTCACGCGCTATCCGAAAGACCTGTCGGGCGGCCAGGCGCAACGCGTCGGCGTGGCGCGCGCGCTCGCCACCGATCCGCCCGTCATGCTGATGGACGAGCCGTTCGGCGCGATCGATCCGATCAATCGCGAGCTGATTCAGGACGAATTCCTGCGCATTCAGAAGCAGGTGAAGAAGACGATCATGTTCGTGAGCCACGACATCGACGAAGCCGTGAAGATGGCCGACAAGATCGCGATCTTCCGCAACGGTCATCTCGAACAGTTCGATACGCCGGACAACATTCTCGCGCGGCCCGCCACGCCGTTTATCGCGGGTTTCGTCGGCACGGATCGCGCGTTGAAGCGTCTGCGTCTGTTGCGTGCCCGCGATGCGCTTTCCGCATGCGATTGCATCGTGCGCGTCGGCGAAGACAGTGCGCGCGCCAGGGCGATGATGGAGAAGCACGGCGTCGACCGGATCGTGCTCGTCGATGCCGCCGACAAGCCGCACGGCTGCCTCACCATCGACCGCTTGCTGAATGTCGAAGGCCCGGTCACCGCGGCGCATGCGCTTCCCGTTCAGGCCACCGCGAGCCAGAAGGACGATCTGCGCACCGTCGTATCGACGATGTTCGCGAACGGCGCTTCGTGGCTGCCCACCGTGGATGACGACGGCCGCTTCGTCGGTTATGTGAGCCAGGAGCGCATCGTCGATATGTTGAAGCTGCCCGCCGGAGAACACGCATGAAACGCGTATTGTCAGCCGCGCTCCTTGCTGCGCTGAGCACGCAGGCGCACGCCGATAGCTGGTGGGCGAGCATCGATCAGTATCGCAGCGACATCGTGTATCAGGGGCTGCACATGATGATGATGGTCGCCGTGGCGGGCGTGCTCGCGATCATCGTCGCGATTCCGGCGGGCGTCTATCTGAGCCGGCCGTCGCAGAAACGCGGCGCGGCCATCGTGATGCAGTCGCTCAACGCGGGACAGGCCGTGCCGAAGCTCGCCCTGCTCGCACTCGCGATGAGCGTGATGGGCATCGGCGCGGTGCCCGCGATCTTCGGCTTGTGGGTCGCTACGCTGCTGCCCATTGCGCTGAACACATACGAAGGTCTGCGCGCGGTGCCGCCCGCGCTGATCGAAGCCGCGACCGGCATGGGCATGACGCCCTGGCAGATTCTCTGGCGCGTCGAGCTTCCCAACGCGCTCTATGTGATCTTCGCGGGCATTCGCACGGCATTGGCGATCACGGTCGGCACGGCGCCGCTCGCGTTTCTGATCGGCGGCGGCGGGCTCGGCGAACTGATCTTCACCGGCATCGACCTGAACGACTTCGGCATGCTGCTCGCGGGCGCCGTCCCGACTGCGCTGCTCGCCATTTTCACCGACGCGTTCATCGGCCAGATGCAGCGCATGCTGGTATCGCGCGGCGTGAATCCCCAAACCTGACTCATCAACCCGCATTCGCAACAGTGAGAGAGACCATGAAAAAGTTATTCTCCGTATCGTTCGGCATCCTTATTTCGATGTTTGCAAGCTTCACCGCGAGCGCCGCATCGGTGGTGGTCGGCGGCAAGAACTTCACCGAGCAGCAGTTGATGGCCGAGATGACATCGCGATATCTCGAAGCGAAAGGCTTCACCGTGACGAAGAAGGACGGCATGGGCAGCGCCGTGCTGCGTCAGGCGCAGGAAAACGGTCAGGTCGATGTGTACTGGGAATACACGGGCACGTCGCTCATCACCTACAACAAGGTCAATGACCGCCTCTCGCCCGACGATACCTACAAGAAGGTCAAGGAACTCGATGCGGCGAAGGGCCTCGTGTGGCTGAACCCGTCGAAGGCGAACAACACGTATGCGTTCGCGATGAATCAGGACGAAGCGAAGAAGCTCGGCATCGTCACGATGAGCGATCTCGCGAAGGCGATCAAGGGCGGCAAGGAACTCACGTTCGCGTGCAACTCGGAGTTCTACGCGCGTCCTGACGGTCTGCGTCCGTTGCAGAAGCAATACGGTTTCGAGTTCAGCCAGGGCGATGTCAAGCGCATGGATACCGGCCTCACGTATCAGGCGCTCAAGGATCATCAGGTGGATGTCGCGCTCGTCTTCGCTACCGATGGCCGCGTGCCCGCGTTCAACTTCGTCTTGCTGAAGGACGACAAGGGCTACTTCCCGTCGTATGCGCTGACGCCGGTGGTCCGCAAGGCGACGCTCGATGCGAACCCCACGCTCGGGCCGCTGCTCAACGCGCTGTCGGCGAAACTGGATGCGCCCACGATGGCTCGCCTCAACGCGAGCGTCGACGTGCAGAAGAAGTCCTTCTCCGATGTCGCGAATCAGTTCCTCAAAGAGTCCGGGCTGATCTGAACGCCAGCCGCGCAAATGCAAAGGATCGACCTCATGACCACGATCAAAGTGGCCGCTGCGCAAACCGATACGGCATACGGCGACGTGCACGCGAACCTCGCCCGTCATCTCGATCATATCGGCGATGCGAAGAAGCGCGGCGTGCGTCTGCTCGTCTTCCCCGAGCTTTCGCTGCACGGCCATAGCGGCGGCAAGGATGCGCTGCGTCTCGCGATGACGCGCGACGATCCCGCGATCCGCCAACTCGCCGAAGCGAGCGCGGGCATGCATGTGGTCTTCGGCTTCATCGAGGAAGCGCCGGGCGGGCAGTTCTACAACAGCCAGGCGACGGTCGCGAACGGCAAGCTGATTCACGTGCATCGCAAGACGATGCTGGCGACCTACGGCAAGCTGCGCGACGGCCTTTACTTCGCCGCCGGCCCGAAGCCGGAGAGCTATTCGATCGATGACACATGGCGCGTCGCGACGCCCATCTGCAACGATCTGTGGAATCCGGCGGTGGTGCACGGACTCATGTGCGACGGCGTCACGCTGCTGGCGGCACCGATCAGCTCCGCGCGCGAGGCCGTGGGCGAAGGCTTCGACAATCCATCGGGATGGGACCTCAATCTGCGCTTCTACGCACTCACGTACGGCGTGCCGATCGTCATGGCGAATCGCGTCGGCACGGAGGGCATGATGACCTTCTGGGGCGGCTCGCGCATCCTCGATCCTTTCGGCAAAACCATCGCGCAGGCGGAAGGCGAAGCGGAATGCCTCGTCGTCGGCGAGATCGATTACGAAGCGATCCGCCGCGCCCGCTTTCTTCTGCCGACCGTGCGCGACGCACGCGTCTATGCGCAGCGAATCTGAACGAACCTACACCACGATCATGCGCGATTTTCTTTTAGACGATGCGGACCGGGCCTTTCGCGCCGAAGTCCGCGACTTCCTGCAACGCGAGCTTGCGCCGCGCGCAGCAGATATCGAAGACCGTCAGAGCTGGGATGCGGTCAGGCACGTAGTCCGCGCCCTCGGCGCGGCGGGCTATCTGAAGCTGATGTTCCCCGACCTGTACAAAGGCAAGCTCGAACACCCCGGCCTCACGCACGCGACGATCCTTTCCGAAGAAGCGTCGTACATCAACTACGCGTTCGAGACGACTATCGCGACTGCGTTGTCATGCGCGTATCCGCTGCATCGTCATGCGAGCGAGCGTCTGCGCGATACCTATCTCACGCCGATACTCGAAGGCACGGCCATCGGCGCAATCTGTGTGACCGAACCGAACGTCGGCAGCGATTCGGCGGGCATGGAGACGCGCATCGAGTTCGATGAAGCGCGCGACGAGTGGGTCATCAATGGCTTCAAGCGCTACATCTCGAATGCATCCGTCGCGGACGTCTATATCGTCTATGGCCTGACCGGCGACGGCATGACCGCGGTCGCGGTGCCGAAGAACGCGAAGGGAATCAGCTTCCCTCGCAACTATACGTTCATGGGGCGGCGCGGCTGCATCGTCGGCGAGGTGAAGTTCGAGAATTGCCGCGTGCCCGCCGATCATCTGCTTGGCGACAAAGGCGGCGGCTTTCGCATCATGCGCGGCATGTTCAACTTCGAGCGCGCGATTCTTGGTGGCTCGGGTCTCGGCGTCGCACGCAGCGCATTCGATATCGCGACGGCGCACGCGCAGACGCGCAAATCGTTCGGTCAGGCGCTCGGCTGCAAGCAACTCATCTGGGACAAGATCGCGCAGATGAGCTGGCGCATCGACGCATCGGAACTCATCACCTATCGCGCGACCAAGATGTACGACGCGGGCGCCGACGGCAAGGCGCTGATGAAGGAAGCCGCGATGGCCAAGCTCGTCGCGACCGAAACCGCGAACTATTGCGCCGACGAAACCGTGCAGATTCTCGGCGGCGACGGCCTCACGAAGGAATACGGCCGCGCCGAGCAGCTCTATCGCGATGCGCGGGCGCTCACCATCGTCGGCGGTACGTCAGAAGTCGCCAAGTATCTGATCGCGGGTCGCGATCTTCCCGACATCCGGATCACTCTCTAGAGAGCAACACGCATCATGCTCACGATCACGTCGCTTTTCGAAAACACGGTCGCCAAATATCCGGACCGTCCCGCGCTGACCTGCGGCGCCGTTTCACTCACGTATGCGCAATGGAACGCGCGCGTGCGCCGTCTCGCGCAGGCGCTCTTCGATCTGGGCGTGCGCCAGATGGACCGCGTCGCGATCCTGCAAAAGACCTCCGACGCGACGCCGACCGCATACATGGCGTGCCAGTTGCTCGGCGCAATCGCGGTGCCGATGAACTTCCGTCTCTCCGCCAACGAAGCCGCGTTCATTCTGCGCGACGCGGGCGCGCGGGCTTTGATCTATGACGACTCGATGTTGCCGACCGTCGCGAAGATCGAGCAGTCGCTGCCGGATCTGCGCACCTATGTCTGCGTGAATAATGGCGCCGACATGCCCGCGCATCATCACGCGTTCGAAGCGTTGATCGCGCGCGTGGAGCAATTCGATGCGCCGCTGCCGCGCCTCAAGCCCGATGATATCTCCGCGCTCGTCTACACGTCCGGCACCACGGGGCGTCCGAAGGGCGCGATCCACACGCACGGCAACGACGTTTCCATCGCGACGAACTGCGTGATGGAGTACAGCCTCACGAGCACGGATTCGGCCTTGCATATCGCGCCGCTCTATCACGTCGGCGGCATGCAGGCGTATTTCGTGCCGCATCTGATGGTCGGCGCGCATAACGTGATCCTGCCGCGTTACGAGCCGCTCGCGACGCTGCAAGCCATCGCGCATTACGGCATCACGACGCTCTTCGCCGTGCCGACACAGATACAGGACATGCTGTTTCATCCGGACTTCGCATCGATCGATACGCACAGCCTGCGCATGATCACGACCGGCGGCGCGGCCATCCCCGCGAAAACGATGCGGCGCGTGATCGACGAGTTCTGCCCGAGCATCTTCAACGGCTATGGCATGACCGAAGCAAGCCTCACGCTGCTGCTGCATCCGCGCGATGCGCTCACTTACCTCGGCTCGTGCGGCAAGCCCACGCTCATCAGCACCTGTCGCGTGATCCGCAATGATCCGGAGCGCGTCGTGACGCCGAGCGAAACCGTCGCGGCGGGCGAAGTCGGCCAGTTGATCGTCAAGGGACCGCAGCTCGCGTCGGGCTACTGGAACAACCCGGTCGAAACCGACAAGAAATTCAAGTCGGGCTGGCTCTATACGGGCGATCTCTTCAGCATCGACGAAGCCGGTTACTTTCACTTTCAGGGCCGCGCCGACGACATGATCGTGTCGGGTGGCGAGAACATTTATCCGCGCGAGATCGAGGAAGTGCTGTATCACTGCCCCGGCGTGCAGGAAGCCGCGGTGATCGGCGTGCCCGACGAAAAGTGGGGGCAAGCGGTGACCGCCTTTATCGTGCGCAGCGTATCGACGCTGACCGAAGACGATGTCGTCGCGTTCTGCAAAACCGGCGACGATCTCGCGCCCTACAAGCGGCCCAAGAAGGTCTTCTTCGTCGATAAGCTGCCGCTGAATCCGAGCGGCAAGGTGCTGCGTCACGAACTCGCCGGACCCGTTTATCAAAGCATGCTTTCAGGAGCCTCGCAATGAGCGAACCCGTACTGTACGAACAGGACGGCCACGTCGTCACGATGACGCTGAACCGCCCCGAAACGCGCAACGCCATTACCGAACAAGAAGTTGTCGATGCGATCATCGCGTGTCTGGAGCGCGCGCAAGGCGACATGTCCGTGCGCGCTATCGTGCTGACGGGTTCGGGTCCGGCATTCTCGTCGGGCGGCAACATCAAGCATATGCGCGATGAAGTCGGCACGTTTTCGGGAACGTCGGCGCATATTCGCGAGAACTATCGGCGCGGCATTCAGCGCATTCCGCGTGCGTTTCATGAACTCGACGTGCCGTGCATCGCCGCCGTCAACGGTCCCGCGCACGGCGCGGGCTGCGATCTCGCGCTGATGTGCGATATCCGCATCGCGGGCGAAAGCGCGCTGTTCGCCGAAAGCTTCGCGAAGGTCGGCATCATTCCCGGCGATGGCGGCGCGTGGCTGCTGCCGCGTGCGGTCGGACTGTCGCGCGCCAACGAAATGATCTTCACCGGCAAGGCCATCGACGCGAAATGCGCCGAGGCATGGGGACTCGTGTCGCGCGTCGTGCCCGATGCGGAACTGATGGAAACCGCGCTCACGCTCGCACGCGAGATCGCGAGCAATCCGCCCGATATCCTGCGCATGTCGAAGCGCCTCGTGCGCGAAGGTCAACGCATGGACCTGCCGAGCCTGCTGGAAATGTCGGCGGCGTTTCAGGGCATCGCGCATCGCACGGCGGATCATCGCGAGGCGATCGCCGCCACGTTCGAGCGCCGCGCGCCCTCCTATACCGGAGACTGATGGATGGGCACATCCGCCATCGCGTTCATTCATGAACTGACGTTCGATGTCTTGCCTGAACGGGTCATCGAACAGGCAAAACTCTGCGTGCTCGATTTGCTCGGCGTCGCGCTTGCCGGACGAAAGACCGAGTTGTCGCGCATCGCGAGCGATCACGCCTTCGAGTTCTTCGCGCCCGGCGCGCTGCGCTCGCGCATGTTGTTCGATGGCCGCGCCGCCAGCCCGATCGGCGCGGGCCTCGCGGGCGCGATGACCATCGATAGCTGCGACGGCCACGACGGCCACGCGCAGACGAAAGGCCATGTCGGCGTAACGGTGCTGCCCGCGCTGCTCGCGCTCGCCGACATGCGCCCCGGCATGAGCGGCCGCGAGTTTCTCGCATGCGTCGTGCTCGGCTATGAGCTCGGCACGCGCGCGGGCATTGCGTTGCACGCGAGCGCCTGCGATTATCATACGTCGGGTGCATGGAATGCCCTGGCTGCGGCGGCGCTCGCCGCGCGCGTGCTGCCGCTCGACATGCGGCAAACGCGCGAGGCGCTCGGCATCGCGGAGTATCACGGTCCGCGCAGTCAGATGATGCGCTGCATCGATCACCCGACGATGGTGAAGGACGGTTCCGGCTGGGGCTGCATGGCGGGCCTCTCCGCCGCCTTTCTCGCGCAACGCGGCTTCACCGGCGCGCCGGCGATCACCATCGAGCAGGACGAAACCCGCGGTATCTGGAGCGATCTGGGCGAACGCTGGCGCATCATGGAGCAATATTTCAAACCGCAACCCGTCTGCCGATGGGCGCATCCCGCTATCGATGCGGCGCTCGCGCTCAAGTCGGCGCACGGCTTCACGAGCGAGCAGATTCGCGCGGTGAACGTGCGCACGTTCCATCACGCGACGCGACTCGCGCACGCCGCACCGGCATCGACTGAAGAGGCGCAGTACAGTCTGCTCTTTCCCGTCGCGGTCGCGTTGAAACACGGCGCGGTGCGCTTCGACGCGCTTCACGGCGATGCCCTTCGCGATCGGCAAGTCCTTCGCCTGAGCCATCTCATTCGAGTCGAGGAAGGCGCGGAGTACACGTCGCGTTTTCCGGGCGAGCGCTTCGCCGAAGTGAGCATCGAACTATTCGATGGCAGGCGTTTCGATTCCGGTGCGACGCAAGCGCTGGGCGATCCCGACTTGCCGCTCGACGCGCACGCGATCCGCGCCAAGTTCCGCGCGTTCGCCGAGCCCGCATGCGGCGCGAACATGGCGCGCGAACTGGAACGCACCGTCGATGCGCTCGACTCGCACGACGTGACGCCCCTGCTCGATCTCGTGCTCGGATCGATTCGCGTCTAGCGCATGAACGCGAACGACATTCCGCCGACCACACGCTCGATCAGGGCCGTGCGCGCGCCTGCGTCCATCGCCGATGGAGAGACGAAAACCCAGCGCATGGGCTTCTTTCTCGTGCCGCACTTCTCGATGATGGCGCTCAGCTCCGTCACCGAGCCATTGCGCGCGGCCAATCGCGTGAGCGGCAAGGCGCTCTATAGCTGGCATCTGATCAGCGCGGACGGCGAGCCGGTCTCTTCGAGCTCGGGCTTCGCGCTGTTGCCCGACTTCGCGATCACGTCGTCGCCGGAATTGAGTCATGTGTTCGTCGTCGCGAGTATCGGCGTGTCGAACTATCGCAATGCACAGGTCTTCGATTTTTTGCGACGCTATGCCGCGAAGGGATCGACGCTCGGCGGCATCAGTCTCGGCACGATGATCCTCGCGCGCGCGGGATTGCTCGACAAGCGCCGTTGCACGATTCACTGGGAAGCACTGAAGGAACTCGCCGACGAATTCCCGACGCTCGACGTGAGCCGCGATCTCTATTGCATCGAAGGCGATCGCATGACATGCAGCGGCGGGACCGCCGCCATCGACATGATGCTCGATCTGATCGCGCGTCAGCATGGGCATCAGCTCGCGGCGGCAGTCGCCGATCAGTTCATTCACACGCGCATGCGCACCGCGCAGGAAAGCCAGAAGATGGCGATTCAATGGCGCTACGGCGTGGAAGATCGCCGCATCGTGCATGCGGTCACGCTGATGGAGCAGAACATCGAGCGCCCCATTCCGATGAAGACGATCGCATCGCTCGCCGGCATCTCGCCGCGCACCTTTGAGCGCATGTGGATCAAGCACTTCAACGTGCGGCCGTCGCAGTTTTATCTGGAGCTTCGGCTCAAGGCCGCGCAAAAGCTGATCCGCGAATCGTCGCTTTCCTTACTCGATGTCGCGATGCAGTGCGGCTTCGCGAGCGCGTCGCATCTCGGGCGCTGCTACAAGCAATGCTTTGCAAAGACGCCTGGACAAGAACGCGCCGCGAGCTAGACGCGATGAAAGTAATCGCGAGGTTATCCGGCATCGCCCGCGCTGATCGCCGATTGCATGCTCTTCAATAGCTTCTCGAGATACCGAAGCAAGCCGACCGTATCGCCGAATTCGATAAAGCCGGGCTCGACGCCATCGCTGAAGAGCAGCGTGCCGTCCAGCGTGTGATCGACGATCAGGCCGGCATACGCGGCGTGCGGCCTGTATTCGTCGGCGGCGAGGCTGAACGTGTTGCCGTTCACGACGGCATCGCGCAGACGCATGAGGAATTGCACTTCCGGCGCGCGCGATGCGGAAAGCCGGTGAATATCGAAGTATTCGGCGACCGCGAGAATCGCATTCGTGCACGGCACGGTCAGCGCGAAAGCGATGCGCTTCTCGGCAGTGTCGAACGACGGCCACGACGGCACGTTGTCCGGCGGCGAGCTTTTCATCGGCGTGCCGTCTTCGCTATGCGTATGCGCTTCAGGACGTGAATGCTTGCGCGCGAGTAAGGGCTGCGCTTTCGCGAAGTCGGGCGGCGCCGCGCCACGCTCGATCCAGTCGGATAGCAGGCTCGCATAGGCATGGAGCGTCGTCAGTTGCGCTTCGATGAAAGCGACGCCGATTCTGCAAGCGTCTGGATGGCGGTTCTCCGGCATGGCATCTCCTTTGCGTTTTTTCTTTATATGCAATGACCGCGCCCGATCAAAGTACGCGGCGACGATTGACAGTTAGTTGCGCGACGTGTGACCGTAATGTGGGAGAAATGCTACAAATAACGTAACGCAAATTTACCAATCCCTGACGACGCGCTATATTCCCATCGCTATAACGTGAAGCGGCGTTCTGCAGCTTCATCGCGGTGGGACCTCTTGCCACTTCTCTCGCAAGAAGTGGCTTCAATGACATCACGCACGACTCGACCTTCGCGCGATTACTCGCGAAGCCGGGATGGCCGCGTTCGCGCTTTTGAAAGCGCTGCGCCGTCCCTCGATCGGGCCGCGTCGAGCGGCATCCGCGTCACGCGGACAACACCTGGGAAAAGAAAAATGAAGAAGCACATCGTAGCGGCCGCGGCACTCGGCATGTTCGGCATCGCGGCGCACGCGCAAAGCAGCGTCACGCTGTACGGGATCATCGACGCCGGTATCACGTATGCGAACAAGGTCGCGGTGCCCGGCGGCCACGACAGCGTCGTGAAATACGGCGACGGCGTCGCGCAAGGCAGCCGCTGGGGCCTGCGCGGCACGGAAGATCTGGGCGGCGGTCTCAAGGCGATCTTCGTGCTCGAAAGCGGCTTCAACAGCGGCGACGGCACGCTCGGCCAGGGCGGCGCATTGTTCGGCCGTCAGGCGTATGTCGGTCTCGCGAAGAACGAATACGGCTCGCTCACGTTCGGTCGTCAATACTCGTTCTCCACCGATTATCTCGGCGGCAGCTACACGATGGGCAGCCAGACGCCCGCCGGCAACTACGCGTATCACATCAACGATCTGGACCAGCTGACGTCGAGCCGCATCAACAACGCGGTCAAGTTCAGCAGCGCCAATTTCTACGGCCTGACGTTCGGCGCGATGTACGGCTTCTCGAACTCGACGAACTTCGCGGGCTCGCCCACGATCGGCACCGGCGCGAACGCGGTGCAAGGCTCGTCGAGCGCGTATAGCTTCGGTTTGAACTACGCGCAAGGGCCGCTCGGCATCGGCGCGGCGTACACCAAGCTGCGCTATCCGAATGCCGCGACGCCGGCGTTCAGCGTGAGCATCGCCAACGTGAACACGCTCGGCCTGCACGACCTCGAAACCTATGGCGTCGGCGCGCGTTACTCGATCGCCGCCGCCGTGATCTGGGCGAACTGGACGCACACGATGTTCCATCAGATCACGACCGGATCGTCGACGCTGAACAACTATGAAATCGGCGGCAAGTACACGTTCACGCCGGCATTGAGCGCGGGCGTCGGCTATACGTTCTCGGACCTGAGCGGCAACTTCGACGGCAAGTGGCATCAGATCAACGGCGTGGTGGATTACGCGCTGTCGAAGCGCACCGATGTCTATGTGATCGGCGCGTATCAGAAGGCGTCGGGCAGCAACCGCGGCGTGCCGGTGCAGGCGGAAATCGGCTCGTCGTCGTCGTTCATCGGCAATGCGGGCGCGAACACGCAGCTCGTGACGCGCGTCGGTCTGCGTCACAAGTTCTGATCGAAGGCTCGTTCGATGAAAGCGCGATGCCGCATCGGCATCGCGCTTTTTTTCATCCATTCGATAGGCACCGCAGGCGCGCCGGCGTTGCCTGACATGCGCCAGTCAGAACGAGTGCCTCACCCCGACGATCGCGCCCAGTTGCCCCATGCCCGCGCCGGGTGTCGTGCCGCCGCCGCCCGCGCTCACCGAATAGCGCGCCTTCGCGCTGTTCCACAAGTACGCGACGTTGCCGTAGACCGCCGTTCGTTTCGACAGGAAATAGGTGGCGCGCAGGCTTGCCATCGTCGCGCGCGTGTCGTGTTGCTGGACGATCACGCGATAGCCTTCTCCATCGAGCGCGAGCGCCGGCGTCACGTAGTATTGCGCGCCGAGATAGAAGAGATTGGAACGCACGCTGCCACCGGCCCCGTCCGATTCCACGCGACGTCCGACCCAGCCGCCGCCGAGCTTCACGCCCATCACGTTCACATAGCCGTTCGCCTGAAGGCGCGCGTCCTTGTCGCCGCTCGATGCGATCGGAAAGGGCGCCACGCCATCGAAGAAATTCGCTGCGGCGTTCGTGCCGCCATGTTGCTCGTCGTAAGCGGTGGCGACGCCGAAGTACGTGCTGTCGTACTTCAGCATCGCGCTCCATTCGCGGCATTGGCTCGCATCGCCCGGCACGGGTCCGAAGCATGTGCCCTGCCCCGGCGAGTTGCCCGTGCCCGCGCTGTCGCGACCGAACGAGTACGACGCGCCCACCGTGACGCCGTGGAACTTGCCCTTATAGGCGACGGTGTTGTCGCTACGTCCATTCGGGATGAACGCATCCAGCGCGCCAATGCCGTAGATGTCCGGCCCGAGGATGTCGGCGTCGAGCATGGCCCAGTAGGTCATCGTGTATTGCCGCCCGAACGACAGCGCGCCCCACGGACCTTCCAGCCCGACGAACGCCTGCCTGCCGAAGAGCCGCCCGCCCTGCCCTGAATCGCCCGCGCGCACGTTGAAACCGCTTTCGAGCACGAATACGGCCTTGAGCTCCGCCCCGAGGTCTTCCACGCCGCGCATCCCCCAGCGCGATGGCACTTCGCCGGTGATGCCCGGCATGCGCACGACATGATCGCCCGCGGCGTTTGCGTGCGACACGTACTCGACGCCCGTGTCCATCACGCCATACAACGTGACGCTGCTTTGCGCGAACGCAGACACACTGAACAACATTGCGATCGATACCGCGATTCGGCCAAATCTCATGAACTCTCCCGTGTCTCCATATATTCGTTCGGATGACGAATCTTATGCCGATGAGTTAAACCATCGCGGCGAGCTTAGGGATTGAGACTGATATCGGCAACGGGGCAGACGACAGAAGCGCCGGCGTCGAAAAGTGAAGCGAAGTGTTTTGTTTCCATGAAGCGCTCGACTGCACGCATTCTCTTTTCTTCTATGAGTCGAATCGCAAGAAAAATTGCAGGAATGTCGCTGCGTTCATGGGGATGAAATATGTTCAAGCCTTTCTTGAACGTCGCGCGAGTTGCACGGCATTCATGTTTCACTTGCAACGACTTCGCTTCTGGCGCGCGAGTCGATATGGCATCTTTGGCTTCACCTGTCGATCTTCAATCAAGCGAAGGAAACGAACCCATGTCACCGAAGCAAACCAGCAAGGAAGAACTCGTCGCGCGATGCCTGCCCTTTCTCGAAGAGGTCAGAAACATGACGACGGACCCGAACGTCGAGCAATGGCTCAATACGAAATACGGCGTCGATAGCGCGCTCTACAAGGATCTGGCGCGGCTGATCAGGCTAGGCGTCGAGGAAGGATGGGCGGCGGATGTCGAAATCTCCGGACCGCGATATCGACGCGCACGTCTTGTCGCGCCGTGTCCGGAGACGTTCTTTTTCAGCATCACGGCTGTGTTGATGGACAGCACCGGCAACCAGCAGAACAATCCGGAAGACAGCTTCCGCGGCGCTTATCACGCGCACCCGTATGGCGAGTTCAACATGGTCGTGCCGCTCGACGAAGGCGCGGCGCTCGCCGGTCCCAACGGATGGTCTCATGGCGGATGGACAGCGCCCGCGCCGGGCAGCCATCACTATCCGGAAGCGAAGGGCGGCGCGGTGATCGCGCTGTTCTTTCTGCCTGCGGGGCGGATCGCTTACGACATCCAAGCGCCCGCGCAGTAAACGGAAATCGAAGCGCGCGGTGAGTCGCCTTACTCGGCGGCTTCCGCGGCCTTCGGCGCCGGAGCCGGAGCCGGAGCCGATCGCGCCAGGCGATTGGTCTCCAGATACACGGCGCGTTCCGCATCGGCCGTCGTCACTTCACCTGCTTTTTCGCCCGCGAGATCGATTCGCGGCGCGCCCTGCACGAGGCAGGTCCAGTAGCGGTTGCCGCGGCACCATACCTTGATCGCGCTGCGCAGTTCCTTCTCGTTGAGCTTGAGCTCCTCCGCGTGCTTCATCAAATCCTCGAAAATGCCGACCTTCAAGGGAACCTTGGGCGCGGGATTCTTCGGAAATGCGAGAGGAAAACGCTTCTGCAGCTTTCCGATCGTATGCACGACGGGATCCACCGGTTTCGATGGAACCGCAGGTTTGGCGGATTTGGCAGGTTTGGCCGATTTAGCAGGTTCAGCCGGCTTCGACGCGGCCGCCGGCGCGGGACGCCGCACGTGCGGCGCCTTTTTCTTCGCTGCGTTGCTTGCAGCCTGTTTTGCGAGTTGCTCTTTCAGTCCGGCGAGTTGTTCGAAGCCCATCACATCGTGCCCGTAGAAAACGTATCCGGATTTTAACAGCCTCCGGTGACGACCTCGTTGCGAGCGCCGGCGGCCTCATCGGACAAGCATCCGGAACGAAAAGACCGCCTTGCCGGCGTTGCGCTTACTGTCCGCCCGAATAGGTGTTGCAGAAGGGTCGCGGAGCGCAGTTGTTCGACATGCTCCCGGCCCAGTTCGACGTTTTCCCGCTCGCGCTCTGGCCCATTGCCGCGCCGCCATAAGCGGTGTCGCCGGAAGGTGGCGCAGTCTGGGCCTCTTGTTGACGGGGTGCGGGGATGGACTGCAGGGTATCGGTGGGTTCCTGTGCCTGAGTCAGATTTCCGAGTGAAAACGCGGCCACTAGCGTGGTCGTAACGAGGAAGGTCTTCATGACTTTCTCCTTCAACGAAGACTTACCGCTGCCTGACGAAACTATCGCCAGGTGAACCAGGTGCGCAAGAATCTGCGCACATATCAAACATATACCCAAGCCGGCACGAAGTTAAATCCGATGCTCGTCGCGTCGCATGAACGTTCGGCCGAATCTTCATTCGCGCACTAATGCACGACTGGCTGGCCATCCGCGACGTCCGCAGCGATACGCGGGCTCGCCATCTGCTTGAGCAATAACGCGACGCACGATGCCGCGCCGGCCATCGCCACCACGGTGAAGATGCCCGGCAGGCTCATCCGCTGCCGCGACAGCTCCGCGACGAGAAACGACCCCGCAATGCCGCCGAAGCGCCCGACGCCGAGCATCCACGCGACGCCGGTGCCGCGTCCCGCTGTCGGATAGAACGCGGCAGCGAGTGCGGGCATCGACGCCTGCGCCGTATTCACGAGCAGGCCCGCGACGAAGACCGCGCACACCAGCAGGCCGACATTGCCGATCGCCTGTCCGATCGCCACCACGCTCACCGCGCCGAGCGCATACGCGGCCGCCACGACGCCGTTCGGATTGAAGCGATCCATCAGCATGCCGCACAGCACCGTGCCCGCGCCGCCGAGCGGAAAGAGCGCGGAAATCAGCGCGGCGCGTTGCGGGCTCAGGCCCGCGTCCTTCAGGAGCACCGGCATCCAGTTGATCAGGCCGTAGAAGATGACGAGGCCCATGAAGTAGCACAGCCACAGCATCAGCGAACCGAAGACATAGCCGCGCGACAGCACGATGCGCGCCCCGCCGCCGTCCGTGTCGCGTACGGTGGCTTCGCGCATCACGAACGATTCCGCCGATAGCGCTTCCGGCGCGATGCGCGCCATCACCTTCCGAATGCGCTCGACCGGTTTCTTCTTCGACACCATGTACTGGACCGATTCCGGCAACGCGATCGCGAGCACTACGGTCAACAACAAGGGCACCGCGCCGCCGAAGTGCAGCACGCCGCGCCAGCCGAACTGCGGAATCATCCATGCCGCGAGGAATCCGCCGAACGCGGCGCCCAGCGGAAAGCCGCAGAACATCAGATTGACGATGGTCGCGCGACGGCTGTTCGGACAGAACTCGCTCATCAACGTGACGGCGTTGGGCATTGCCGCGCCCAGACCGACGCCGGTGACGAAGCGCAGCGCGGTCAACTCCGTGAGATTGCTCGCGAAGCCCGAAGCAAGACAGGCGAGGCCGAATATCAGCACTGCCGCGATCAGCACGCCGCGCCTGCCCCAGCGATCCGCCAGCGGCCCCGACGACAGCGCGCCGCATGCGAGCCCGAAGAGCGCGGCGCTCAGCACGGGCGCGAGAGCCGCTCTGCTCAAGTGCCATTCGCCGACGAGCGATGGCGCGATGAACCCGATCGCGGCCGTGTCGAAGCCATCCATCAACACGATCACGAAGCACATCGCGAATACGAGCCATTGATAGCGTGAAAACGGGTGCGCGTTGACGAGCGCCTGTACATCGATAACCTTTGTCTCTTCCATTGCATCCTCTCTGATCGACGGGCGCCCAGATTAAGAGCGCGCACCCGGGCATACAACCCGGTGAGTTACGAACGCGGGGCGTGCATCGGCCGCGACTGTCTCTCGACGTCGCGTGCGATGTCACCTTTTCGATTGAAAAAGCCCTTGTTTCAGGGACTTTCGACGATATTCACGCGTTCGCCTTCAGCGCTGCGGACGCAGTGAATCTTCTGCATGACGAGCTTGAATGCCGCGCATCAGCGGCATCGCACCTGCCGGGATACGTCGATGAGTTGCTGTCTGAGCCATTGCAGCCCAGGATCGAGATCGTTGCGTTCGTGCCAGACGGCGCGCACGGTTACGTCGGGACATGCATAGGGCGTCGGACGCATCGACAGTTCGCCATCGCGCGCCAGTTCGCGGCCGAGCGACGACGGCACCAGCGCGAGCATGTCGCTGTGACGCAAGAGCGCGGGAATCGCAAGCGAATGCGCAACAGCCATGCGAACGCGCGGCGCCTCGTCGCTGCCGGCGAAGCCGCGATCGAGCGCCTCGCGATCGAACATCTCCGATTGCCGTGCGAGCCCGCGCTCGACGATGAAGCCGCTCACCGCGCCCTCTTCCTCGCCGCCCTGCGAGACCGCGACGAGCGGATAGTTCAGCAAATCCTCGCGCGCAAGCGGCCGGTCGGTAAGCGGATGCTCGCGATGCAACAGCAACACGTCCGTTTGCTCCCAGAGACTCACCGCGTGAAAGCGGCGCGGCACATCGGCGAAAATGCCGATCGCTACATCGATACGGCCGACATCGATTTGCCCCGCGAGATCGAGCCGCGTCGACGGTCTCACGACGATATCCACGAGCGGCGCTTCCGCGCGCAGGCGCTGACTGAGCCGCCCGAGCAGCAGCGCCGTGATGTAGTCGTTCGCGGCCAGCACGAAGGTGCGTCGCGCGATGGCCGGATCGAACTTGTCGACGCCCAGCGCCGCCTTGATCTGCGCGAGCGCGCCGCGCACCTGCGTCGCCATCGCGAGCGCGCGCACGGTCGGTTCCATGCCACGACCGGTGCGCACGAAAAGATCGTCGCCGAGCACGTCGCGCATGCGTCCAAGCGCATGGCTGATCGCCGATTGACTGAGATTCAGACGCTTGCCCGCGAGCGCAAGATTGCGGTCCTCAAAAATCGCGTCGAATACGCGCAGCAGATTGAGATCGATGCGGTCCGCCGACATGACATCAAGCCTCGTCGCGCGTCGCGTAGCGCCTGCAACTCGCGCCGAACGATTCGAACAGCGCACGCGAAAGCGCGTCGCTCGTGACCATCGCTTCGGGATGCCGTTGCACGCCGAGCGCGAACGGGTGTTCTTCGAGACGAATCGCTTCGACGAGACCATCCGGCGCGCGCGCCTCGACGGCAAGACGCGACGCAAGCTGCGCCACGCCCTGACGATGCAGCGAATTCACACGCACATGCTGCACGCCGCCCGTGAGCGTCGATAACATGCCGCCGTCGGTGAGCGCGATTTCATGCCGATAGCGATAGCGCGCAAGCAGATCCTCGCTCAGTTCTTCGAGATGATCTTCCGAATGCCCCGACGCATGGATATCGGCGTGCAGGGTTCCGCCGAACGCGACGTTCATCTCCTGAAAGCCGCGGCAAATGCCGAGAAACGGCATGCCGCGCGCCGCCGCACCGCGCATCAGCGCGAGCGCGACATGATCGCGGTCGGGATCGACGAGCATCGCGGCATCGCTCGCACCGCCGTACAGGCGCGATTCGACATTCGATGCGCCGCCGGGAAACAACAGCCCGCTCACGCCGTCGAGATAGTCCGCGACCGATTCGACATCGCGCGATGCCGGAATCAGCACTGGGCTTAACTGCGCGCACGTCATCAACGCGCGGACATAGCTTTGCTTCGCACTATGCAGATCGTGATCGCCGACGAAAAACCGGTCGCACACGACACCGACGAGCGGCCTCATTGCACCGCTCCTTTCAGATCGAACGCAGGGTCTTCCACATCGCGTGCCGACAGATGCACGCCGTTCGCAAGCAGTTTGCGCGCGAGCATGTGTTCCTGCGGACGATTGATGCTATCGACCGCGATCAATGCTTCGTCCCGGAAGTAGAAGATGGAGAACTTTCTTTCCTCCACGGCACCGCGCAACGCGTGATGCGTGAATCCCGAATGAATGCCCGCCATCTGCAGCTTGAGATCGTATTGATCGGACCAGAACCAGGGCACCGTCCGATACGGCTGCGGCCGCCCCGCAATCGCGAGCGCCGCGACTTTCGCCATATCGTTCGCGTTCTGCACCGATTCGATGCGGCACGCGCGTGAATCGCTTGGCGCCCAGTGCGGCACGAACGCGGCGCAATCGCCCGCGGCGACGATCGCCGGATCGCTCGTGCGCGCGCATTCATCGACGACGATGCCGCCCGCCACCGTCAAGCCGCATTCCGCCGCCAGCTCCGTATTCGGTATCACGCCGATGCCGACCACGACGAGATCGCACGACAGGTGCGTGTCATCGTCGAGCACGACGGACACCGCATCCCCGGTTTGCTTCAACTCGATCACCTTGCGCCCGAACTCGAAGGCGACGCCGTTTTGCGCATGCGCATCCTGCATGAATGCCGACATCCACGGCGATGCGACGCGCGCAAGCAGGCGCGGCTCCGTTTCGACAACCGTTACATCGATGCCCTTCTGACGCAACGAAGCCGCCGCTTCGAGACCGATATAACCGCCGCCGATCACGACCGCGCGCCGCGCCGTGCTCGCCGTTTGCGCGAGCCGCCGCGCATCGCGCAGATCGCGCAGATAATGCACGGCATCGAGCGTCGCGCCGGGGCAATCGAGTTTGCGCACGCGCGCGCCCGTCGTCAGCGCGAGATGGTCGTATGCGATGCGCGAGCCGTCCTGCAACCCGACTTCACGACGCTCGCGATCGATATGCGTTGCGCGCATCGAGGGCAGCCATTCGATCTTCTCTTCGTCGAAGAAGGCTTGCGAGCGTAAAGGCAAGCGCGCTTCGCTGAAGCTTCCTGTGAGAAATCCCTTCGATAGCGGCGGACGCTGATAAGGCGCATCGGCTTCGTCGCCGATGAGCACGATCCGTCCTTCGAAGCCGGTTTCACGCGCAGCCGCCGCGAGTTGAACACCCGCGTACGATGCGCCGACGATCACGAGCGTGCTATGCATGGTCTTATCCCTGTGCTTGCGGAATCTGCACGACGAGGCCGTTCGTCGCGGCGCTCATCACGAGCTGGCAACTGAGACGGCTTTCGGGACGCCGCTGTGCCGCGACGCCGTCGAGCAGTTCCAGTTCCGA
The DNA here is from genome assembly GCA_000648925.1 of Caballeronia jiangsuensis. GTDB lineage: Bacteria > Pseudomonadota > Gammaproteobacteria > Burkholderiales > Burkholderiaceae > Caballeronia > Caballeronia jiangsuensis. The sequence goes on along the minus strand of JFHF01000033.1, from coordinate 17,249 downwards.
TTCGTCGGGCGATGGAAGGTCCGCCGTCGACGATGCATCGATATAAACATGACACGTCGCGCATGACAAGCAGCCGCCGCATTCGGCGTCGATGCCGCGCACGTTGTTGTGGATCGCGGCTTCCATCACGCTCGTGCCGTCGGGCACGTCGATGTCGCGGCGCGCGCCGTCGCGCAGAATATAGGTAACCATAGGCATGACATTTCTCCTCTGTGAGCGCGCCGTCAGAACGCTTCGAAATATTCGCGGTGTTCCCACTCGGTGACTTCGAGATTGAAGCGGTCGATCTCCGCCTGCTTCAGCTTGCAGAAGTAATCGACGAACGCGCTGCCGAAGCCTTCGCGCAGGCATTCGTCGGTGCGCAGCGCATCGAGTGCATCGCTCAAGGTGCGCGGCAATGCTTCCGCCTGCGTTTCATAGGGCGTATCGGCGGAAGGCGGGAGTTCGAGCTTGCGACGGATGCCGTCGAGACCCGAGATCACCTGCGAGCCGAAATACAGATACGGATTCGCGGTCGGCTCGCCCACGCGATTCTCGATGCGGCTCGCGGCATCGTTCACGCCACCGAGCACGCGCAGCATCACGCCGCGATTGTCGCGGCCCCAGATCGCGCGATCGGGCGCATTCGAATACGGCCGGTAGCGCCGATAACCGTTGATCGTCGGCGTCGACAATGAAGTCGCGCCCTTCGCATGCGCGAGCAGGCCCGCGAGATAGCGTTGACCGGTGATCGACAAGGGCTCGGATGCATCGCCAGGCATGAAGGCGTTCGTGCCCTCGCCCGCATGCACGAGCGATTGATGCAGATGCCATCCGCTCGACACGACATTCGGAATGCGCGGGCGGCACATGAAGGTCGCGTGATAACCATTGCGCTGACAGATCTGCTTCACCGCGCTGCGAAAGAGGATCATGTCGTCGGCGCTCTTGATGCCTTTCGTCGGCGCGAACGTGAACTCGAACTGGCTCGGGCCATATTCGACTTCGAGCGAACGCACGTCGAGATTAAGCCCTTCGATATTGCGCCGAAGCATTTCCATCACGTCATCGACGGCGTCGTAGCGCAACTCCGTCAGATACTGATAACCATGCGACAGCAACTCGACATCGGGCGGCAAGCCGGGTTGTCCCGAATGCTCGGGCTTCATGTGAGGATCCGTCACCTTGAAGACATGAAACTCCACTTCGAGTCCCGATACGAATTCGTAACCGTGATTCGACAGTCGATTCAGCGCGCGGCGAAACAGATGCCGCGTGGCGAACGGCACCGGCGCGCCGTTGGCGAAGTGCACGTCGCACAGCACCCATCCCGTATGCGGCGCCCACGGCAGCACGCGAAAGGTTTCGGGATCGGCGATCATCAGCGTGTCGCATGCGCCCTGCATCTCGGGCATGTCGAAGCCGCCGCCCGCCGTGAACACGGGAAACACCGTGCGATGCGATGTGTCCTTGGCGAAGAGCGTCGTCGTCAGCGTAACGCCGCTTTTCATCGCCTTGATCGCTTCATCGACGACGAGCGTCTTGCCGCGCAGCAAGCCATGCTGATCGGGAAACGAAAAGCGCACGACCTTCACATCGCTTTGCTTGATCCGCTCGACGAGTTCGGCATACGCAGCGTGCTGCGCGTCCGTCCACAAACCATGAGTCTCTACAAAAGACATGTGCGTTCCGCGCGGCAGCATCATGCGCCGCGCGCTCCATTCAGGTTGCGGGTCGGTGTTTTCAGGCTTTGGGCGCGGGCCACGGCGCGCTTACGCGGCGCTTCACGTCGGACTCTTTCCAGTACTCGTCCCAGCGGTCCGCCGGTCCGATTCCGTCGATCGATGCGGGGCCTGTGAAGTTCGCGGCTTCGCTCTCGTCGATCAGCATCAGCGTCTTTTCGCCCGCTTGCGTCTTTTCGATCGCATCGACGAGCAGGCGGCGATACGCGATGATGCCCTTGTCCGTCGTGCCCAGATGCTCGCGCGTGCGGTCCTGTATCGCGCCCTGCGATTCGACCGCCCATTGATCGTGCACGTTGATGTCGAAGCCCATGCCCGTGTAGGTTTCGCTCAATTGTTCGCGCGGATCGAAGCCGTAGTTGTTGCGCTTGTTCTTGCGTGACGTGTAATCGGGCAACTCGTAGAGTTCGAGCCGCTGCTCACGCATCTGCGCCTTGTCGGTCGGCGCGCCGAAACTCGTGAAAATCGCATACCAGTAGCAGTTTTCATCATCGATGGGCACGTGCCATTGCGTGATCGTCATCTCCGAGCTCATCGGAATCACGAAGGCTTGCGGGAACACGACATTGGTTACGCGCACATGCGTATGCGCTTCGTCGAGCGAGCGTTTCGCGATGAGACGCAGGCCGTAATCCGCCGGGCTCACGAGAATTTCCGGCGATTCGAATTCGCGCAGCACCTTCGTGATCGGCATGTTCGAATCCGCCGACGCGCCGCGAAACTGCTTGCCATAGCTTTCGCTCACGTCCTCATCCTCGAAGAAGCGATGCAGAAACGACGCGTGCGCCGGATCGATACCGACTTCGAGCGCCTGCAGCCAGTTGCATTCGAAGAGTCCCTTGAATGCGAACGTGTAGGCATCGGGGGCGGCGAAGCAATCGAAGTTGGGGAACGCGGGCGGCTCGTCCTTGCCGATATAGCCGAACAGCACGCCGGCCTTTTCGATGACCGGATACGCCGACTGGCGCACCTTGTTGCACAGCGTGCTGCCGACGGGTTCGCCCGGCGTCGAGAGGCAACGTCCGCTGGCATCGAAGAGCCAGCCGTGGAAGGCGCAGCGCAGTCCGCCGCCTTCGAGACGCCCGGCCGCGAGATCGGCGCCGCGATGCGGGCAATCGCGATCCAGCATGCCGTAGCGGCCTTGTTCGTCCTTGAACACGACGAAGTCCTGCCCCATCAGGCGCACTGCCTTGACGGGACGCTCGGCGGGTAATTCCTCGACGAGCGCGACGGGCTGCCAGTACCGACGCAGCAACTGGCCGGCGGGCGTGCCCTTGCCGACGCGGGTAATGGTCTCGTTTTGCTGTGAACTCATCATGGCGGTGTCTCCGGTTCGTTGAATTCAGACGTCGGCTGATTGCATGCAGCGCGACGTGTTCTTGAAGCGGAGAATAGCTTTTCGAACTCAAATTTACAAACGATGTATGCAGCACGCCCATGCTTCTTACACCATCTGCGATTCACGAGTATACAATATCTTTATGTTTTATATGAACTTTTTATGGTGTTATCAGGACTTACCCTTATCGATCTAATCCGGCCATTTTCGACCGTATTGCATACATCAAAAAACATTCGAAAACTCGATGTCCGAATTTCGAGCACAGTCAGCAGCCGTTGGCCTAGAATCGCCCACAACGGCAAGCGGAGAAAAACCATGGAATCCCAGCAAGAACGCGTATTGGTCTACCTGCGCGATCTGATCCTGAAAGGCGAATTCGCGCCGGGCGAGCGCCTGGGCGAAGTTGCGCTCGCGGAACGGCTGAAGGCGTCGCGCACGCCCGTCCGGCTCGCGCTCACGACGCTCGAACAGGAAGGTCTCGTCGAGCCATCGCCGGCGGGCGGATATGTGATGCGGCGCATCACGGCCGCCGAAATCGCCGATGCCATCGCGGTGCGCGGTCATCTCGAAGGCATGGCCGCGCGTCTCGTCGCGGAGCATGGCGTGCCGCGCCAGTTGTCGAATGCGCTCGCCGAGTGTCTGCGCGCGGGCGACCGCCTGCTCGCGAAGTCCGAGCTCGATCTCGACGACTACGCCGCCTACACCGACATGAACAATCGCTTCCACAAGCTGATCGTCGACGGGTCGGGCAATGCGGCGCTGATGCGCGCCATCGACATGAACAATCGGCTGCCGTTCGCCGCCGCGAGCGCGATGCTGCCGATGCAATCGGCCATCGATGAGGGACGGCAATGGCTTTTCATCGCGCATCAGCAGCATCACAGTCTCGTGGATGCGCTGGAACGCGGCGAAGGCACGCGCGCGCAGGCGCTCGCGACCGAGCACGTGCAGATCGCGCAGAGGAATCTGGCTTATGCGCTGGAGCGCCCCGAGGATTGCGTGAAGCTCGCGCCGGCGTTGCAGCTCGTCGCGGAAGCCGTTTTATGAGCGCTTCGGCATGGCGCGTTCATAGCGCGCGAGAAACATGTCGGCGGCCGCTTCCGCTACTTTTTTCTGCTCGGGCTTCGAAAGCGGCGGCTGGCCCATCGTGACCTGAGGCCAGAACGCGAAACCCTTCACGATGCCGTGCAGTTGCTGCCCGGCGAAGACCGGGTCGGAGACCGCGAGACGGCCATCGGCGGCGGCTTTTCTGATCCACGCCGTCACGTCTTCCTCACGCTCGCCGATGCGCGCCACCATGTCCCGCGCGCGGTCCGGCGAATGAATGCCCGCCGCGATCGCCACGCGCGCGAGCGATAGAAAAGCCTCGTCGGTCATGAGCCGCAGCTTGCGCGTGAGCAGCGCGAGCAGTTGCGCGCGCAGCGGTTCATCGGCGCTATAGACCGGCGCGTCGCCGGTCTCGCTCGCATCCCACAAGCGATGCAGGATCGCGGCGAAAAGCGCTTCCTTGCTCTCGAAGTGGTTATAGACCGTGCGCTTGGACACGCCCGCGCGCGCGGCGATGCGGTCCATGCTGGTCGCGTCGTAGCCCGCCGCAATGAATTCCGCCACCGCTGCGTCTACGATCGCGGCGCGCTTGCGGTCGGTCAGCCGCTGGGGAAGGTCGTTCATATCGCTCGAATCCATCCCCATATTTTACACCGTCCGGTTTACTTTTTTCTCAAAATTAAACTACACTGTACAGTCTACTTTCCGCTTCGGGCTCGCGCCCCGTCACGCCCTATGACTTCGTTCACCGATCGCATCAGCCGTGCCCTGGGTTTTGCCGCCGCGGAACGCGGCCGCGCGTTGTCGAACGCGTCGCCGCAACATGACGGCGCGCGCTTTCGCAATGTGAAGCCGCGTCCGGAAGAAGGCCTCGGCAAAACCTTGCGCATCATCTGGAACGTGCTGTTCAACAAGCCGCGCAATACCGTGCCGACGCAGCCGCCCCTCGTCGATACGCTCACGCGCGCGCAACTCGATGCCGCGCCCGATCGCAGTCTCTATCGGCTCGGCCATTCGACGATCCTCTTCAAGCTGCGCGGCGAATACTGGCTGACGGACCCGGTTTTCGGCGAGCGCGCGTCGCCGTTCAGGCGCATGGGACCGAAGCGCTTTCACGCGCCGCCCATCGCACTCGGCGATCTTCCGCCGTTGCGCGGCGTGATCCTGTCGCACGATCATTACGATCATCTCGACCGCGATACCGTGCTTGCGCTCGCCGCGACGACCGAAGTCTTTCTCACGCCGCTCGGCGTCGGCGACAGATTGATCGAATGGGGCATCGATGCATCGAAGGTGCGTCAGCTCGACTGGTGGCAAAGCGCGCGAGTCGGCGAGCTTCTCTTTACGGCGACGCCCGCGCAGCATTTCTCCGGCCGCAGCCTCTTCGATGGCAACAGCACGTTGTGGGCTTCGTGGGTGATCATCGACGATGAACTGCGCGTGTTCTTCAGCGGCGACACCGGCTATTTCGACGGCTTCAGGACGATCGGCGAGCGCCTCGGCCCATTCGACGTCACGCTGATCGAAACCGGCGCATACGATGCGCAATGGCCGTACGTCCACATGCAGCCAGAGGAAACGGTGCAGGCGCATATCGATCTGCGCGGACGCTGGCTCGCGCCGATCCACAACGGCACGTTCGATCTCGCGATGCATCCGTGGCAGGAACCGTTCGAGCGCGTGACGGGGCTGGCGCTCACACGCGGCGTTGCAGTCGCGACACCGCGCATGGGTGAGCGGCTGGATCTCGAAGCGCCAGAGCGCGGCGAGCGCTGGTGGCGCGAAGCGGCCGATGCGCCGAAGGCGGCTTCATCGTGGCGCATGTGCGCATCGCGAGCCGAGAGCGCGAAATAACGCGCCGCCGCGCGATTACACCTTTCCCTCCTTGAGCCGCGCCCGGTGCGCGGCCACCTTCGCCCGATTCCCGCAGATCGCCATGCTGCACCAGCGACGCGCATGTCCGCGCGTGTGATCCGCGAAAAGCAGCGTGCATTTCGGGCCTTCGCACGCCTTCACGTAAGTAAAATCCTCTTCGCAGACGAGCTTCGCGAGCGCTTCGACAATCGGCATCAGCAGCGATTCGGCGTTCGGCCAGCGTCGCTGCATCGCGAACGCGAGACCGCTCGCGGCATTCGCATCGGCGACGATCACCGCATGTTGCTCGTCGCGCTGCAACACGCCATTCAGTGGTTCGAGCTCGGCCAGATCCTTCGCCGATAACGGCCGCCCCTTCCTCTTCCGCACGAACGCACGAAACCATTCGCGCAGTCCGCGCGCCTTCGCCGCGACCTCGTCCAGTTCGGCAGGCGCGGTTTGCGAACGCATGTGCGCCAGCACGTCGGCGGGCACCAGTTGCGCCTGTTCGAGCCATGACAGCAAGCCTTCGCCATCGCCGATCCAGTCGACGGGTTCATCGACCGGCGTCGCAATCGAGTTGAGGAAATCGAGGCCGGGCGCGTCGGCCACGAAGATCGCCGGTATCGGGCGGTAGTCCATTTTGCAATCCAGACACGTTTCTACGATGGCCTCATCGTAACCGCTAAAAAACATCTTGACAAGTTACATCGCCAGTTTGTAACCTGTCTCACATAGTTTTAACGGTTACACGAATTTTCCCCCTCAACCAGCGGAGAAACGCCCATGTCCACCATTGCGCATCGTCATATCGACGTCGACGGCTTCAACGTGTTCTATCGCGAAGCCGGTCCGGCGGATGGCCCCAAGCTTCTGTTGCTGCATGGCTTTCCGAGTTCGAGCCACATGTTTCGCGATCTGATTCCGCTGCTCTCCGAGCGTTTTCATATCGTCGCGCCCGATCTTCCCGGCTTCGGCCTGTCCGATATGCCGAGCCGCGATGCCTTCTCGTACACGTTCGAGAACATCGCGAACGTGATCGATCGCTTTACCGAAGTGATCGGCTTCGATCGCTATGCGGTCTACGTCTTCGACTACGGCGCACCGACCGGCTTTCGACTGGCGCTCAAGCATCCCGAGCGCATCACGGCGATCGTTTCGCAAAACGGCAACGCGTATGAAGAGGGATTGAGCGACGGCTGGAATCCGATCCGCGCGTACTGGCAAGCGCCCACGCAAGCGAACCGCGATGCATTGCGCGCGATGCTCACGAAGGACACGACGAAGTGGCAATACACCCACGGCGCGCCCGACGCATCCGCGATCTCGCCCGATGGCTACACGCTCGACGACTACTACCTGAATCGCCCCGGCGCGCATGAAGTGCAGCTCGATCTGTTCGGCGACTACCGCAACAACGTGGCGCTGTACCCGGCGTTTCAGGCGTACTTCCGCGAGCATCAGCCGAAGTTCCTCGCCGTGTGGGGCAAGAACGATCCGTTCTTCCTGCCGCCGGGCGCGGAAGCATTCAAGCGCGATATCCCGCATGCGGACGTGCGCTTCTTCGATACAGGCCACTTCGCACTCGAAACGCACGCGACGCAGATCGCGGCGGCCATCACCGAATTCCTCGCTCAATAAAACGCGGACCTTCGCCGCGCTCATCCATCACAGGAGAACCATCATGCGTGCAATCGTGCTCGACAAGTTCGGCGGTATCGATAGCCTCGTCTATACCGAGATTCCGGAGCCGGAACCGCTGGAAGGACATGTCGTCATCGAGATCAAGGCGTTCGGCATCAATCATGCGGAGATGCATATGCGGCGCGGCGAATGGGCCGAAGCCGCGAGAGTGAGCGGCATCGAATGCGTGGGCATCGTGAAGTCGTGTCCGGGCGGCGAGTTTCCCGTCGGCGCGAAAGTGGCTGCATTGATGGGCGGGCTCGGACGCACGATCAACGGAAGCTATGCGCAATTTACGCGCGCGCCGGTGTCGAATGTGGCGTTGATCGAATCCGATCTGTCGTGGGCCGAACTGGCCGCCATTCCCGAAACCTATGCGACGGCATGGACGTGCCTCTTTCGCAACCTGGAGATCGAAGCAGGACAGACGGTCGTCATTCGCGGCGCGACTTCATCGTTCGGACAGGCAGCGGTGAATCTCGCGGTGAATGCGGGCGCGAAAGTGATCGCGACGACGCGCAATCGCGATCGCTTCGCGAAGCTCGAAGCGCTGGGCGTGTCGCGTGTCGAACTCGAAGGACCGGACTTGAGCAAGCGCATCGCGGAAACGAAAGAGATCGATGCGGTGCTCGATCTCGTCGGCAACAGCACGATTCTCGACTCGCTCGCGATGCTGCGTCGCGGCGGTCGTGCGTGCCTCGCGGGCTGGCTCGGCGGCCTCGCGCCGATCGCGGATTTCAATCCCCTTTTGCAGATGCCGAGCGGCGTGAATCTGACCTTCTTCGGCAGCTTCGTTTTCGGCACGCCCGGCTTTCCGCTCTCCGATGTGCCGCTGCAAGCAATCGCCGCCGATATCGCCGCGGGACGTTTCAACGCGAAGCCTTCCCGCGTGTTTTCGTTCGACGAGATTCACGAAGCGCATCGCGTGATGGAAGCGAATGAGGCCAACGGAAAGATGGTCGTCGTTCATTGAAACGGGAGACATGACATGTCCACGAAAGTAGCGATCGTCACGGGCGCGAGCCAGGGCATCGGACGTTCCACCGCAATCCGCCTCGCACGCGATTTCGATTCAATCGTGCTCGTTGCACGCAATCGCGCGAATCTCGAAGAAACCGCATCGATGGTCGAGCAAGCCGGCGCAAAGACGCTGACGCTCGATGTCGATCTTTCGCAAGCCGACGCCGCGCAAGAGGTCGTCGATGGCGCGCTCGCAGCGTTCGGCCGCATCGACGCGTTGCTGAATATCGCGGGCGCGGTGCCGCAAATCGATCTGTTCGACATGACCGATGAACAATGGGACGCGGGCCTCGCGTTGAAGCTTCACGGTGCGCGCCGCCTGACGGTCGCGGCGTGGCCTTCGCTCAAGGCGGCATCGGGATCGGTCGTGCTGATGTCGGGCAATTCGGCGCTGTTTCCCAAAGCGCCTTATGCGGCTGTCGGCACGATCAACGCGGCGATTGTCGCATTGGCGAAGGCATTTTCCGATCGCGGCATCGCGGACGGCGTGCAAGTCAACAGCGTGCTGCCCGGTCCTGTGATGACGGGCCGACGGCGCTCGTATCTGGAGCACTGGGCGCCCTTGCACGGTATGACCGTGGAGGAAGCGACCGCGCGTTTCCCTGTCGAAGCGGGCATCGCGCGTTACGGCACGCCGGAAGAGATCGCGGAGCTGATGGCGTTCCTCGTATCGCCCGCCGCGAAATGGATGACAGGCAGCACGCTGAGAATGGACGGAGGCGAGGTCAAGTCGATATGACTTGCCGCGAGCGCGATCAGTGCCTGTAAAGTATCCTGTGTCGAAATCGAATGAATCGTCCTGCATGGACTTTCGTGAGGCCACACATGAAACTCGCATTCAAGGCACTGCTGCTCGTTTCGATTGCAAGTCCCCTCTATTGCGCGGCTCAATCGAAGGGATGCGATGCGAAGCGCAGTTCGATCGAACAGGAAATTGCATATGCGCGCGCGCATGGCAACGCAAATCGCGTCGATGGACTGGAAACCGCGCTCGCGCGACTGAACGCGAACTGCACGGATGCGTCGCTGCGAAGCGAGAGCCAGCGCAAGGTCGCGGAAGCGCAAAAGAAGCTTGCCGAGCGCGAGCACGACCTGCAGAAAGCGAAGGACGAAGGCAAGAGCGCGAAGAAGATCGCGGAGCGCCAGCACAAGGTCGATGAAGCTCATGCCGACCTCGAACGTGCGCAAACGGAAGCGAACGAGTAAGGTGCTGTTTTCCGCTCATTCAAGGCACGCCGCACGATGCAGCCAACCGATCCCGATTTCTTCACGCTTCTTGGCGAAAGCTATGCGCGCCTGCTGGGCAAGCCGCTGGTTCCCGATGAAGAACTGACGCCCGCCGACGCCGCGCGCTGGCTTTACGAAGATGCGCCCTTCGGCATCCTCGCGCACGATACCCAGGCCGATCCCGTGTTCGTCTACGGCAACCTGCGCGCGCAACGTCTCTTCGGCTATACATGGAACGAGCTGACCGCGTTGCCGTCGCGTTTGTCGGCCGAAGCGCCCGAGCGCAGCGAACGTCAGGCGTTTCTCGAACAGGTGACGCGCGATGGCTATGTGGACGGCTATCGCGGCGTTCGTGTCACGAAATCGGGCGAGCGTTTCTGGATCGAACGCGCGACCGTGTGGCAATTGTTCGATCGGGATGGCGTGTATCGCGGACAGGCGGCGATGATTCCGCACGTCAGCAACATCGATTGAAACGTTTCGCTCAACGCGCGACGAGCTTGCGAATCACTTCGACGAGCGGCGTCGTGCCCTTGACGATATGTTCGCGTTCCCCTTCGAAGTCGATCCAGCCTTCGTTGAAGCCGTCGAGCATCTGAATGCGCGGCGTCGGATGCTTCATGCCCTGACTCACGAACAGCGCTTCCCACGTGTCGCGTGCAACCGCCTGCGCACGCACCGGCTGGCCGAGCACTTGCTCGAAGGCGGCGGCAATATCGTCCGGGCTCGTGCGCCGCGGCCCTTCCAGTTCGACGACACGCACGCCCGACCAGCGCTCCTGCATGAGCTTCGCCGCGAGTTCGCCGATGTCGTCGGTGGCGATCATCGGAATCGCGCGATCGAGCGGTTGCAGAAACGATCGAACGATGCCTTCGTTGCGCGCCGAATCGACATCCCACGCGCAGTTCTCCATGAACCAGCCCGGACGCAGAAACGCGACCGGGATCGCTTGCTTGCGAAGCGCTTCTTCCAGCAGCGAGCGCTGCGTCAGAAGATTGGTCTGCGTGGCCTGCGCGCCGATCGTCGACAGACACACGATGCTGCGCGGCTTCGAACGCGCCACGGCCGCGACGATCGTATCGATGACCTCGCGCGCTTCCGGAAAGCCCGGCGCGGGATCGAATTCCGGCGGCGGAAGAATGAACACGGCTTCGGCGCCTTCGAAGGCGTGCGCGAGCGCATCGGCGTCGGTCATGGTGGCGAGGGCGATCTCGCAACCGCGCGCCGCCCAGAGCGCGCCCTTCTTCTCGTCGCGCACGACGGCGCGAACGGGTTTCCCCGCTTTCAACAGCGCGTTTGCCAGCGCCCCGCCGACTTGCCCTGTGATTCCAGTGATGACATACATGGTCCGACTCCTTGTGCAATTCGTCTGCCTGCGATGGATTGCATGTTAGGGCGTGGACCATCCGCTAAAAATGACTTGCCGGTTATCGGATTGATGACCCGGCGTCATTGATCGCGTCGCACGGGGCGCAATAGGTTCGCCCTATGCCCGGCACATGAAACTGGTATTTCCACTCAACGGAACATTTCCTTAAAGTCTCCCTTATCCAACCAGGATTCGCTGGCCGGTCCAGCAACGGAGACGACACCATGCAAACGGAAAGCGCCGCCGATATCGTCGCGCCCACCTCCGTCGCGGCGCTCGCCGCCACGCTCGATTACGATGCCGCGCCGAACGAAGGCGACGCGCTTCCGCCCTTGTGGCACTGGATATTCTTCAGGCCGATCGCGAGGCAATCGCTCATCGCGGAAGACGGGCATCCGCAGAAAGGCAGTTTCCTGCCCGACCTCGGCCTGCCGCGACGCATGTGGGCGGGCGGGCGTCTGCGCTTTCCGGCGCCGGTGGTCGTCGGTGAACGCATCACGCGCGAATCGACCATTCTCGATGTCAGCGAAAAGCAAGGCCGCACGGGCAAGCTCGGTTTCGTGACGGTCGGGCATCGCATTTGCTGCGGCGATGTCACCGCGATCGAGGAAGAGCACGACATCGTGTATCGTGAGCCGGCCGCGCCCGGCGCGCCCGCTCCGGCCCCGACTCCCGCGCCCCGCGACGCGCAATGGCAACGCGATATCGTGCCCGACGAAACGCTGCTTCTACGCTATTCGGCGCTGACCTTCAACGCGCATCGCATCCACTACGACAAGCCTTACGTGACGCAGGTCGAGGGCTATCCGGGCCTCGTCGTGCATGGGCCGCTCATCGCGACGCTGCTGATGGATCTGCTGCGCCGCCAGTTGCCCGATGCGACTGTCATCGACTTCTCTTTCAAGGCGCAGCGTCCGTGTTTCGCCGGCAATACGCTGCATCTGTGCGGCCAGCCATCGGCGGACGGCAAGACCGTCGAGCTGTGGTCGAAAGATCACGAAGGCTGGCTCGGCATGACTGCGCGCGCCACGCTCGCCTGACTCGTTTGACGACACGAACCCAATAGCCAAGCACATCATGATCGAATCCACTCCCGACGCTTATCAGGACATCCGCGAAGCCGTGCGCGATCTTTGCGGCCAGTTCTCCGGTGAATACTTTCGCAAGATCGACGAAGCGCGCGGCTATCCCGAAGCATTCGTCGATGCGCTCACGAAAGCAGGCTGGCTCGCCGCGCTGATTCCGCAAGAGTACGGCGGCTCGGGTCTCGGGCTGACCGAAGCGTCGGTCATCATGGAAGAGATCAATCGCTCGGGCGGCAACTCGGGCGCGTGTCACGGCCAGATGTACAACATGGGCACGCTGCTGCGTCATGGCTCGGCGGAACAGAAGAAGCGCTATCTGCCGAAGATCGCATCGGGTGAACTGCGTCTGCAATCGATGGGCGTGACCGAACCAACCACCGGCACCGATACGACCAAGATCAAGACGACCGCCGAGAAGAAGGGCGATCGTTATGTGATCAACGGTCAGAAGGTATGGATCTCGCGCGTGCAGCATTCCGACCTCATGATCCTGCTCGCGCGCACCACGCCCGTTGCGGACGTGAAGAAGAAGAGCGAAGGCATGTCGATCTTCATCGTCGATCTGCGCGAAGCGATCGGTCACGGCCTCACGGTGCAGCCGATCCTCAACATGGTGAATCACGAGACCAACGAGTTGTTCTTCGACAATCTGGAGATTCCCGCCGAGAATCTGATCGGCGAGGAAGGCAAGGGCTTCAAGTACATCCTCGACGGGCTGAACGCGGAGCGCACGCTGATCGCGGCGGAGTGCATCGGCGACGGCTACTGGTTCATCGACAAGGTTTCGCAGTATGTGAAGGATCGCGTCGTGTTCGGGCGTCCCATCGGCCAGAATCAGGGCGTGCAGTTTCCGATTGCGCGCGCCTATGTCAATGTCGAAGCGGCGAACCTGATGCGCTTCAAGGCGTGCGAGCTCTTCGATGCCCACCAGCATTGCGGCGCGCAGGCCAATATGGCGAAGCTCCTCGCCGCCGATGCTTCATGGGAAGCGGCCAACGCATGTCTGCAATTCCACGGCGGATTCGGCTTCGCGGCGGAATACGATGTCGAGCGCAAGTTCCGCGAGACGCGTCTCTATCAGGTCGCGCCGATCTCGACCAACCTGATTCTCTCGTACGTCGCCGAGCATATCCTCGGTTTGCCGCGCTCGTTCTGAAGGAGGCCGATCATGCGTCCACTGCAAGGCATCAAGGTCGTCACGTTCGAGCATGCGATCGCCGCGCCCTTCTGCACGCGTCAGCTCGCCGATCTGGGCGCGCGCGTGATCAAGATCGAGCGTCCCGGAACGGGCGATTTCGCTCGCAACTACGACGAACGCGTGTCGGGGCTCGCATCGCATTTCGTGTGGACGAACCGTTCCAAGGAGAGCGTGACGCTCGACGTCAAGCATCCTGAAGCGCTCGATGTCGTGCACAAGCTGCTCTCCGATGCCGATGTATTCGTGCAGAATCTCGCGCCCGGCGCGACGCAACGGCTCGGGCTCGACTATGACACGTTGAAGGCGCGTTATCCGCGCCTCATCGTGTGCGATATCTCGGGCTATGGTTCGGACGGCCCGATGCGCGACAAGAAAGCCTACGATCTGCTGATTCAAAGCGAATCGGGCTTTCTGAGCATCACGGGCTCGGAAGGCGAACCCGCGAAGGCAGGTTGCTCGATTGCCGATATCGCCGCCGGCATGTATGGCTACACCAACATCCTCGCGGCGCTCATCGAGCGTGGGCAGACGGGGCGCGGCAAGCGTATCGACATCTCCATGCTCGAAAGCATGGTCGAGTGGATGAGCTATCCGCTCTACTACGCAATCGACGGGCAGACGCCGCCGCCTCAGGCGGGCGCATCGCACGCGACGATCTTTCCTTATGGCCCGTTCCAGGCGGGCGACGGCAAGACCGTGATGCTCGGCCTGCAAAACGAGCGCGAATGGAAGAAGTTCTGCGAGATCGTGATTCGCCAGCCCGAGCTTCAAAACGACGAACGCTTTTGCGCGAACAGCCGTCGCACGCAGCATCGCGAAGCGTTGACGCACATCATCGTGGAAGCGTTCGCTTCACTGACCGCCGCGCAAGTCATCGAGCGGCTGGAGGAAGCGGGCATCGCCAATGCGCGCATGAACGATATGCACGATGTGTGGAAGCACGAACAGCTCGAAGCGCGGAACCGCTGGACGCGTGTCGAAACGCCGGCCGGCGCGATTCCCGCGCTCTATCCGCCGGGACTCGGCAGCGCCGATGAACCGCGCATGGACGCCGTGCCCGCGCTCGGCCAGCACACCGATGCGGTCCTGCGCGAACTCGGTCTCGACGATGGAGCCATCGAGCGCTTGCGCGCAGCGAATGCGATCTAGGTTTGCGGTCCCCGCTTGCGCATCGTCACGCCCTGCCAGCTATCGTGTTCGATATGCTCGGCGATCAACTCGATAAGCGTCTCGCGCACCGCCACCGTCGCCGAATTCATCGGCGCGCCATTGGGCCAGCAGATGCTGGCTGGCCGCCTGATCGTCGGCTCGACGATTCTCCGCATCTTCGGCAAGAGCGCCTCGTTCCATTGCGCGATTGCCGATGAAGGAAGAATGGTGCAGGCGCGGCCGGAATTCGCGATCAGCAAGAGCGCGGGCAACGAGTCGATATCCGCGACGATATTCAATTCGACCTTCTCGCTCGCGAACGTGCGCTCGATCAAAAGACGCAAGCCGTTCGACGCACCGGGCGCGACGAGCTTGACGCCCGCAAGCTTTGCGAGCGGACATGTCGATGCGCGCGGCGAGATATCGCCGCCCGGATCGCCCAGCAGATAAAGCGTTTCATCGAGCACGGGCAAGGCCGTGATACCGGGTGTGTCCGATTCGCGAAACAGGATGCCGAGATCGAGCCGGCCATTGGCGAGCAGCTCGTTCAGATAGCCGCTCATGCTCTCGAAGAATTGCAGGCGAATGCCGGGGTATTGATCCTGGATGCGCTCGAATAGCGGAACCGCGAGCACGGAGGCCATCGTCGTCGGCAAGCCGACCGCCACCGTGCCGGATTCGGCGCCCGCGCCCTTGGTCACTTCCTGCTTGAGTTGCTCCATCTGCCGCAGTACGAGACGCGCGTGGCGATAGAGAGCATCGCCTTCGGCGGTCGGCGTGACGCCGTGATTGCTGCGCAGAAGGAGCGTGACGCCGAGTTCTTCTTCGAGCCGCGCCATTTGCTGGCTGAGCGAAGGTTGTGCGACGTATAGCTTTTCCGCCGCCTTGCCGAGACTGCCGTAATCGACGATGCTGACGAAGTAGCGAAGCTGGCGGACGTCCATGTGGAATGGCGAGAGTCGATGACAGGCGCGCGCGTGAATGTCCGGCGCCGGTCGCCTATTCTATAACTCGCGGATCCACATGGACTATGCGCGCGCGCCTTCGAGTATCGTTTGCGCGCGAAGCACGACCGGCCGGTCAACCATTTTCCCATCGACGGCGATGGCCGCGCCGTTCGCATTCGAGAACGCATCGAGTATGCGCTTCGCCCAAGCGAGTTCGGATTCACTCGGCGCATAACATGCGTTGACCGTTCGAACCTGCTTCGGATGGATGCACAGCTTGCCCCCGAAACCGCGGCGCTTTCCATTGAGGGTTTCGTTCTTCAGCGCGCATTCGTCGTCGAGCGCGGGCGTCACGCCGTCGATCGGTGCGCCGATGCCCGCGACCCTCGATATCATCGTGAGATTCGCGCGGAATGGATCGAGAACATCGTCGTCGGTGGCCATGTTCATGTCGGCGCAGAAATCGAGCGTACCGAACATCAACTGATGCACGTAGGGTGCTTTCGCGATCTCTAGCGCGTTGAACATGCCCTTCGCGCTTTCGATCAACGGAAACACGGGCATTCTGCTCTTCGTGCGCGAGACGAGCGCGACGATATCCGCGGCGCTTTCCGCCTTCGGCAACACGATGCCCGCCACGCCGCGCAGCTTGCCCAGTTGCGCGTCGCGCTCGAACCACGGCGTATCGCGCGCATTCACGCGAATCAGCACGTGACGCTCGGGGGAGAGCCATGCGGCCACGGCGTCACGCGCCTCGTCCTTGCTCGCGGGCGCGACGGCATCTTCCAGATCGATGATGATCGCGTCGGCGCCGCTGTCCAGCGCCTTCGTGAAACGCTCAGGGCGATTGCCCGGCACGAACAGGAACGAACGATATCGATCGGCGTGCGACTTGGCGGGCGTTTGCATCACAGTTCGTTGACCAGTTCGGGGACCATCGTGAACAGATCGCCGACGAGACCGTAATCGGCCACACTGAAGATCGGCGCTTCGGGGTCTTTGTTGATCGCGACGATCACCTTCGAATCCTTCATTCCCGCGAGATGCTGAATCGCGCCCGAGATGCCGACCGCCACATACAGTTGCGGCGCGACGATCTTGCCGGTTTGACCGACCTGATAATCGTTCGGCACATAGCCAGCATCGACTGCCGCGCGCGATGCGCCCAGCGCCGCATTGAGTTTGTCCGCGAGCGGTTCCAGCGTCTTCGTATAGTTCTCGCCGCTGCCGAGGCCGCGTCCGCCCGACACGATGATATTTGCACTCGTCAGTTCCGGACGATCCAGCTTCGTCACTTCACGACTGACGAACTGCGAGATGCCTGCATCGGCTGCGGCTTCGATTTTTTCAATCGCCGCGTTACCACCTTCAGCCGCAACCGGATCGAAAACCGTCGCGCGCACCGTGATCACTTTGATCGGGTCGCTCGATTGAACCGTGGCGATCGCGTTGCCCGCGTAGATCGGACGCTCGAACGTGTCGGCGCTATCGACGGCGGTGATATCGCTGATCTGCGCGACATCGAGATGCGCGGCGATGCGCGGCGCGATGTTCTTACCGTAAGCCGTCGCTGGCGCGAAGATATGCGAATAGTCCTTCGCGATGTT
>JFHF01000032.1 GCA_000648925.1 Caballeronia jiangsuensis | reverse complement strand
CGCGCCGGTCCGGTGATCGGCGCGGGCGTCGCCGCGCTCGTGCTCGCCGCCGTGTATGCATGGCTCGCGTGGCGCGCGCAGAAGCGCCAGCAGCGCATCGTGCGGCAACTGCCGCCGTTTCTCGATGGCATCGTGCGCATGATCGTCATCGGCCATAGCGTGCCCGCCGCGTTTCAGGCCGCGCTCGCGAGCGCCGAAGCGCCGCTTTCCGACTGCCTCCAGCGCGCGCTGCCGATGTTGCGCACCGGCGCGCAGATCGATCACGCGCTCGGCGCGGTGGCGCGGATGTATCGCGTGCGCGAGCTGGAGCTCGTCGGCTCGGTGCTGCGCGTATCGGTGAAATACGGCGGCCGCTCCGACGTGATGCTCGACCGCATGGCCGCGATGATGCGCGATCTGGAGCAGGCGAGCCGCGAGCTCGTCGCGCTGTCGACGGAAACGAGGCTGTCGTCGTGGGTTCTCGGACTCCTGCCGATCCTGCTCGGCGCGATGGTGATCGTGACCAATCCCGCCTATTTCGATGCGATGTGGAGCGACGCGCTCGGCAAGCGTCTCGTGTATGTCGCCGCCGCGCTCCAGATGCTCGGCGCATGGCTGCTGTACCGGCTCGCGAGGCTCAGGACATGAACATGACGCCCGCCTTGTTCGGCGCTTTCGCGCTCGCAGCCGCCGCGCTCGGGGCCGGTCTGTGCGGCGTGCTCGCGCTCGGCCGCTACGCGCGCATGCAGCGCTCGGCGCGCACGCTCGATCACGCGTTGAAGGAGCGCACGACGACGCCGCCCGCGCAGGAGACGACGCCGCGAATAGGCGTGCTCGCCGCGCTCGGCCGCGCGAGCGCCGCGTGGCTCGATACGCCGTTCGGGCGCATCGCGGTCGCGGAGGAGGATCGTCGGCTGCTCGAACGCTGCGGCTATCTCGACGCCGGCGCGCGCGGCCATTTCCTCGCGGCGCGCATAGCGGGCGCGTTCGCGGCGCCGCTCGCATGGCTCGTGTTCGGGCACGGCGCGGCGCAGGGCGCGCGCTTCGTGCTGCTGCTGTTCATGGCGCTGTCGGCGGGCTTCATGGCGCCGAAGTGGTTCGTGCGCCGCCGCGCGAATGCGCGCCAGAGCGCGGTGAACGGCGAACTGCCGATGTTCGTCGATCTGTTGCGGCTGCTGCAAGGCGTCGGGCTGTCGCTCGATCAGAGCCTGCAAGTGATGATTCAGGACTTCAGGAACGTGCTGCCCGTGCTGTCGATGGAACTCGCGCTCGCGCAGGCGCAGTTCGCCACCGGCCGCACTCGCGAGCAGTCGATGAAGCGCCTCTCGACGAGTTACGACAACGAGGATCTCGCCGCCATCGTGCGGCTCATCGTTCAGGTCGAAAAGCATGGCGGCGCGGTGCAGGAGCCGCTTAAGCAATTCGGCGACCGCCTGCGCGAAACGCGTCGCGCGCTGCTGCGCGAGCGCATCGGCAAGCTCACCGTGAAGATGACGGGCGTCATGGTCATCACGCTCCTGCCGGCGTTGCTGATCGTCACGGCGGGGCCGGGCTTCATCGCGGTGGTGCGTTCGCTGTCGGCGCTTCATCGATAAAGGGATGCTCATGATTCGTGCACTCGTTTTGCCCTTGATCTGCGCGACGCTCGCCGGCTGCGCGACGAAGCAGGAAAACGGCTATGGCGTCGGCGTTCAGGCCGAGCGTCAGGCCGCGCTCGATCAGGCGCAGCAGAAGGACGCCGCGCCCGACACGCCCGGCATGTATCTCGCGCTCATCGACCGGATGCAGACGCAGGGGCTCTGGTTCGCGTCGCTCGCGCATATCGACGCATACGAGCAGCAATACGGCGAATCGCCCGACACGATTCTTCTGCGCGCCGACGCGCTGCGTCAGACCGGCCAGCCCGACGCGAGCACGGCCGCCTATGCGCGCCTCGCCGGCACGCCGTTCGCCGCGCGCGGCCTGCGCGGTCTCGGCCTGCTCGCGGGCGAGGCGGGCGATTTCGCGGGCGCGGCGCAGCGCTTCGAGGCCGCATCGACGCGTGCGCCGACCGATGCGCTCACGCTGTCCGATCTCGGTTACGCAAGGCTGCGCATGGGCGATGTCGCGGGCGCGCGCGTGCCGCTCATGAAGGCCGCCGAACTCGCGCCGAACAATCCGAAGATCCTGAGCAACGTCGCGCTGTTTCTGCTCGCGAGCGGCCAGGCGGTGAACGCGCAGGGCCTGATGACGCAGCAGAAGTTTTCGGCGGACGTGCAGCAGGCGATTCGCGGCGATGCGAAGCGCGTCGCCGATGCGGCGCGCGCAAGCGTCGCGTCACGCTGATATCGACGACGAGGAGAAGCGGATGAAACGAATCGGCATGCTCGTGCTGTGCATGGCTTGCGGCGCCTTGCAGCACACGGCGCGCGCGCAGAGCGCAAGCGAGATCGGCCACGCGACGCAGGCCTGGCTCACGCTCCAGGCGAGCAACGCGGCGTCGGCGCCCGCGCAGCCGATGCCCGGCGCGCAGGCGGGCGCGGCCTACGAGCGCTATCTCAAGTCGTTCGACACGCCGATTCCGGCGCGCTACGGCTCTTCGTTCGAAGACGCCGGGCGGCCGTCGCTCGACGTGAACTACCGCGACATGAACTGACCCTCGATGACGACGCATCGATACATCGTGTCGGCCCGGCAGCGCCAGCGCGGCGCGGCGGGCACGCTTGCGGCGATCTGGCTCGTCGTCGCCGTCGCCGCGCTCGGTGCGATCGATATCGGCAATCTCTTTTTCGCGCGGCGCAGCCTGCAAAGCGTCGTCGATCTTTCGGCGAGCGCGGGCGCGCAAGTCGTCGATGCCGCCTGCACGCGCGTGACGGCCACCGCGAACGGCAGCGCGACGAGCAACGGCTTCGATCCATCGGCCACGGGCCACGGCCTGACGGTCACGTGCGGGCGCTGGGACGCGCAGACGAACCCCGCGCCCGACTACTTCTCGACGAGCGGCACGCCTGCCAACGCCGTGAAAGTGACGGCCTCGCGCACGGTGCCTTACTTCTTTCTCGGACCCGCGCGGCAAGTGACGGCGACGGCCATCGCCAAGTCGACGGACGTCGGCGCGTTTTCGATCGGCACGACGCTCGCGAGCATCGGCGCGGGCACGGTGAATAGCCTGCTCAATGCGCTGCTCGGCACGAATCTCAATCTGTCGCTGGTGTCGTATCAGGGGCTCGCGGATGCGCGCGTGCGTGTCGGCGATCTCGTCACGGCGGCGGGCGTCGGCACGGTCGATCAACTGCTCGCGATGAAGCTCACCGCCGCGCAGATCGCCAGACTGATGCTCACCGCGCTGCAGACGACGAACGTGGCGAACGCGAATCTCTCGACCGCGCTCAGCGCGATGGGCGCGATCGTCGACGCGAACATCCCCGGCAACCAGACGATTGCGCTCGGCAGCATCGACGGCGCGCCGGGGCTGCTGTCGGTCGGGCTCGCGAATACGCAAAGCGCGCTCGATGCGACCATCAGCCCGCTCGAAGCCTTGTTCGTGACGGCTGAGATCGCGCAGGCGGGCAAGGCCGCCGCGACCGTCGGCGCGGGGCTGACGCTGCCGGGGGTGATTGCGGCGGCGCTCAAGGTGCAGATCGTGCAGCCGCCGGCGCTCGCCGTCGGCGAGGCGGGCAAGGACGCGAGCGGCAACTGGCGCACGCTCGCGCGCACGGCGCAGGTGCGTGCGTTCGTCGATGTCAGCGTGCTGCAACTTCCCTTGCCCGTGGGCTTCGGCGGCGCCCAGCCGATGGTGCATCTGCCGCTCTACATCGAAGTGGCGCCCGGCGCCGCGTGGCTCGTGTCGACGCAATGCCAGGGCGCGGCGTCGGCGCGCCGCTCGGCGATCGGCGTGCAGACGGGCATCGCGAACGTCTGCGTCGGCGATACGCCCGCGAACATGGGCGCATTCAGCTGCACGCAGCCCGCCACGCTCGTCACCGTGCCGAATCTGCTGACCGTGCGCCTCGCCGCGAGCCTGCCCGCGACGATGCCCGCGTCCGCCGCGACTTTGTCCTTCGACGGCGCGAGCGGCAACGGCGACGACTATCAGGCGGTTCCGTCGGCGCCGGGCGCGTCGCTCGCCAATGCGCTCTCGGGCCTCGGCGCGAGTCTCTCGGCGCCGGGCGGCCTCGCGGTCACGTCGCCGATCCTGCCGCCCTTGCTGCTCAACACTGTCGCGCCGCTGTTGCTCGGCCTTCTGGTGCCGATGCTCGCGACCGTGCTCACGGGCCTCGATCAGGTGCTCGTGCCTGTCCTGCAACTGCTCGGCGCGCAAGTGGGAACGAGCATGATTCACGACCTGTCGCTCACCTGCGGCGAGTCGCAACTGGCTTATTGAACGACATGAGACAGAACAGCAAAATCGATGGTCTCGATATCCACGTGTGGGAGGGCAAGGCCGACGTCGTCGAACGCGTGGTGCGTGCGATGTCGGGTCAGGACGTGGACGTGCTGCGCGCGGACGGCACGTCGATCAGCGCGCCGCGCGAGTCCGACCGGCCCGCGCTCGCGATCATCAGCGTGAGCGTGATCGATGGCGGCGCGTTCGTGTTGCGCGACTGGGAAGCGCGTCATTCGATGCCGGTGGTCTGGGTCGGCGCGGCGCCGCGCGAGCGCGATCCGTCGATGTTTCCGCCGGACTATTCGCATATCCTGCCGCTCGATTTCACCGGCGCGGAATTGCGCGCGATGGTCGCGAAGCTCGCGCGGCAACTGCGCGCGCACGGCGAGGACACGCAGGCGTCGCACGCATTGATCGCCCATGCGGAGTGCATGCAGGCGCTGCTGCATGAAGTCGATACCTTCGCCGATTGCGACACGAGCGTGCTGCTGCATGGCGAGACGGGCGTCGGCAAGGAGCGCATCGCGCAACTGCTGCACGAGAAGCACACGCGTTATCGCAACGGTCCGTTCGTGCCGGTGAACTGCGGCGCGATTCCCGATGGCCTCTTTGAATCGCTCTTCTTCGGACATGCGAAAGGCTCGTTCACGGGCGCGGTGCTCGCGCACAAGGGCTATTTCGAGCAGGCGAACGGCGGCACGCTTTTTCTCGACGAGATCGGCGACTTGCCGCTCTATCAGCAAGTGAAGCTCCTGCGCGTGCTGGAAGATCAGGCGGTCACGCGCATCGGCTCGGCGACGCCCGTGCGGCTCGAATTCCGGCTCATCGCGGCGAGCAACAAGTGCCTGCCGCAACTCGTGAAGGAAGGCGCGTTTCGCGCGGACCTGTATTACCGTCTCGCGGTGATCGAGCTGAAAATCCCTTCGCTCGAAGAGCGCGGCGGGACCGATAAGATCGCGCTCTTCAAGGCGTTCATCAGCGATGTCATCGGCAAGGAGAAGCTCGATGCGTTGCCCGAGCTGCCGTACTGGCTCGCCGACGCCGTCGCCGACGTGTATTTCCCCGGCAACGTGCGCGAGCTGCGCAATCTGGCGGAGCGTGTGGGCGTGACGGTGCGGCAACTCGGCGCGTGGGACGAAGCGCGCGTGAAGCGCCTGCTCGTGCTCGCACGCAATGCGAGAGCCGCGCCGGAAGGCGGATCGGACTTGCTGGTCGATCGCAGCAAGTGGGACATGAACGAGCGCAATCGCGTGATCGCGGCGCTCGATGCGAACGGCTGGAGAAGACAGGATACGGCGCAATATCTCGGCATCAGCCGCAAGGTGCTGTGGGAAAAGATGCGCAAGTTCCAGATCTTCGACGAAGAGCCGGAGACACGGTCGATGTAGCGCGGAGGATTCGAGCATGCGATGGCGAGCGTGGCTGTTGATCCTGGCGTTGTGCGACGCGCATGCCGCGTCGCGCTATTACGCGCCGATGACCTTCTATCCGCACGACGCCGTGCGCGTCTCGCGCTTTGCGGTGACACCCGGCGCGATGCAGGTGCCCTACGGCGCGGGCGCGAAAGTCGGCGAAGGCGACTTCTATATCGTGTCGAACGCTTCGTTCAAGGCGTTGACGGCGCACCAGCAAGCGGACGGCACGATCGCGCTCGTCCAGTCGAAGTGGACGCCCGAGCTGGCCGCGGCGCAGATATGGACCGTCGATAAAGAGGGCAGCGGCTTTCGCCTGTATTCGAAGCTCTACGGACGATACCTGACGCTCGGCGCGCGCGTGGATCTAGAAGCGCCATCGGGCGAAGCGCGGCAGAACTGGAGCATCGAAGCCGATGCGAACGCGGTGACCATCGCGGCGACCGGCACGAGGACGGGCCTCGTCGTCGCGCATCATGCGCTGCGCGACGGCGCGTTGGTCGAAGCGAACGCGCAGGCCGGGCAATGGCGTCTGTACGAGGTGCACAACGAAGACGCCGAACATGCGTATCGCACGCTCGATGCAGCACCGCAATCGACCTACGACAACGCCGCGAAGCGCTATCACCTGAGCGCATATGCGCCCGATGCGATCGAAGCCGGCAGGCTCGGCGGCTTTCGCTGGACCGACTCTCATCCGTCGGGGCTGTATGTGTCGAAGGGCGAGTCCGTCGTGATCGACGTGAGCGGTCTCGCCGACGATGGCCCCGATGGCCTCGTCATCATGGTCGGCAACAAGAACGGCTTCTACCGGCGTCAGCCCGCAGGCGATCCGCAGACGATCCTCGCGACGGAAGGGCGCAATGAGTTCGTCGCGTCGCGCGATGGCTTGCTTTACTTCGAATATATCGATAGCGGATTCAACGAGCGGCCGCGCACTTCCGTCGATGTCTTCGTACGCGAAGGCGGCCGCGCCGTGCCGTTCTATGTCGAAGGCACGACGACGCTCCTCGAATGGCGCGCGATGCTGCAACGTTACGCCGATGCGCCGCTCGTCGAGATGGTCGGCAGGCGCACGATGTTCACCGTCGCGCGTTCGATGTACGACAAGGCGGGCGCGGCGGACCCGGCCACGCTGCTCGGTTACGTCGAGCGCATCATGGGCTATCACGATGAACTGTCCGGGCTCGACGGATCGAGCGCGCTCGATGCGCCTTCGCCATTGCGCGTGCATTTCGTGCAGGACGCGATTTCCACGCACGCGGAGTTGCAGAACACGTATCTGTACGCGACGTACTACATGATCGGCCTGCCTTTGAACAGCGCCGCCGAGACCCTGCTTCAGCCCGCGAAGGCCGATGAATGGGGCGTGTGGCACGAGATGGGCCACATGTATCAACAATGGGACTGGACATGGCCGGGCGTCACGGAGACGACGGTGAACCTCTACTCGCTGCACGCGCTGCAACGTCTCGGCACGCCGATGGCTTCGCCGTTGCTGCAGGTCGTCGATGCGCGCGGCAGAAAGAACCGGCTCGATCTCGCGGCGCTTTACCTTGCGCAGCCGTCGCGCAATTTTCTCGACGATGCGTCGTTTCCGGTGCCATCCGAAGCGCTCTGGATCAGGCTCGTGATGTACGAACAGTTGCGCCGAGCGCTCGGCGACGGCTTCTATGCGCGGCTGCACAAGTACTATCGGTTGCATCCGCTGACGGAGGATGAAGGCGGCGAGAAGCGCGAAGTGCAGAGCTTCGTGCTGCGCGCGTGTATCGCGGCGAATCTGGATTTGAGGGAGTTCTTCGAGCGATGGGGACTGCCGGTCGATGCGGGCACACGCGCGGCGATCGGTGGGTTGAAGCTGAAGGCGCCTGCGATGGATTTGACGCGTACGAGGATTTGAGACGTCGAGCGAGGTAATGAAAACGTATATACTTTCGCAGTATCGAATGCGGGAGCGTCTCATGCCAAAGGAAGCGGTTTTTACGATGAAGCTGGAGCCGGAGTTGCGAGAAGAATTCATGGCCGCGGCAGATGCCGCGCACCGGCCCGCATCTCAGGTGCTGCGCGAGTTGATGCGAGAGTTCATCCAGCGTCAGCGCGAAGCGCGCGAATACGATGTGTATCTACGTGAAAAGGTCGAGGTCGCTCGCAAGTCGATGCGCGACGGCCGAGGGCAATCGAACGATCAGGTCGAAGCGAAGTTTGCCGCTCGCCGCGCTCGAACGGCGGGTAAAGCATGACGGTAGTGTGGACGCCTGAGGCGTTGCAGGACCGCGAAGATGTGTGGGATTACATTGCAGAAGACAATCCGGCAGCGGCGGCTCGCATGGACGAACTGTTCAGCGCGGTGGCCGGGCGTTTGGCCGTTCACGCGCAACTCGGACGACCCGGGAAGATAGCCGGCACGCGGGAAATGATCGCGCACGAGAACTATCGGTTGGTCTACGAAATCGACGGCGATGATGTCTGGGTGCTGGCGCTGGTTCATACGTCGCGTCGATGGCCGCCCCCACGTAGATAAACTCCGCGAAAGAGCCAAAAAAAGACGCCGACGCGCGAGGCGTCGGCCAAGTTCTGGCTTTACGAGGGCTGCCAGAAACGCTTCGATACGTCACGCCGCATCGGCGAGCCGCATGCTCCGGGACTCGTCGCGCCGCGTCGTCCTGCGCCGCGTCATCGCGCGGCCGGTACGCGCACCAGGCACGTTATCGATGCCGAATGCAGGCCGCGCGAGAAAGAAGCCCTGCGCGAGCACATGCGGCCACTGCGCGAGCCACTGCGCCTGCGCCGCCGTCTCGACACCCTCGACGACGATCGCCACCTTGAGCCGCGTCAGCAACGCGAGCACCGACGAAAACACCAGACACGCATTCGGGCAACGCGGCGCTTCGGCCAGCAGTTCCCTTGCGATTTTCACAGTGCCGAAGTCGATCGGACCGAGTGCGGCGAGACACGAATAGCCCGTGCCGAAATCGTCCATCGCCACGCTTACGCCCTTGTTCTTCAGATGCCTCACCACCTTCGGCATCGACGGCATGCGCGCCAGATCCTCGCTCTCCAGCAATTCGAGTTCGATGCAATCGGGCGTGACGCCGTGCGCGCGGCAGATCGAGTCCATGCGATCCGCGAAGCCGGGCAGCGCCGCGACCGATGGCGGCACGTTCACCGCGACCGAATAATGCGCGCCGCCGCGTGCTCGCCATGCCTCGATCTCGGACGCGACGGCGTCCAGCACGAACCATGTGAGTTCGCGCATGATCTCCGCGTCCTTGAACGCGTCGCTGAATGCGCCCGGCAGCAATACGCCGTACTCCGGATGACGCCAGCGAATCAACGCTTCCATTTGCGCGAGTTCGCCGCTGTCGCCTCGGTATATTCCCTGATAGGCGATGCAGAATTCTCCGGCCTTGAGGCCATCGAGTATGCGATGCCTGAATGCATGATCCGAGTTCGGCGCGGCTTTCGCGACAGGCGAGCCGTGTGTCGTTCTGTTCATGCTTGAGCCATCCCCTCCCAGTTGGTCGTGGGAGCGGTTGCACGACTCATGCCAGAGGCGGCGTCTGTCCGCGATACGAAGCGTTTTACGCCGGTCTGCCATGCAGGATAACGTTTGCGCGCCGTTGCAGACCGTCACGTTTGCGCTACAAGGCGTTACGTCGCGTTCAGGGTTACGTAACGAATTCGTGACGTGTTACGCGCTATGTGGGGTGCCGCACATAAGCGGCTGTTGCATCGAGCGGCATTCTGATGCGGTTTTGCAGATTGTGCCGAACGATCCTGGAACATTTGTAATCCCGACTAGCGGCATATGGACCGCGCGTGCCGGTCATCGCGCGATCAAAAAGCGATCTCCCTCTAACTCGACCGTCAGGCGGTCGCGGTCTGCTCCACTGGCCGCATCCGTTCGAGCGCGCTGCCGTCCTCGCGGAACAGATGCACGTGGCGAATGCTGAAGCCCGCGTTCAGCCGCTGTCCTTCAACGGCCGTCGATTCGCCCGATCCTTTCACCTGAATCACGAGCTCGTTCGGCAGCCGCACATGCAACAGCGTCTCGCCGCCGAGATGCTCGATCACCATGACTTCGCCGGACAGGCCGCTGTCGATATCGCCGCCGCATGCTTCGATGAAATGCTCGGGCCGTATGCCGAGCGTGAGCGTCTCGCCCGCTCTCACGGTGGAAGCGGCGAACGGCAGCGTGAGCGGCTCGCCGCCGGGCAATTCGATGGTGACGCCCGCGGCATCGACGCGCATCACGCGCACGTCCATGAAGTTCATCTTCGGCGAGCCGATGAAGCCCGCAACGAAGCGATTGTGCGGCGTGCGATACAGTTCGAGCGGCGAGCCGATCTGCTCGACGCGGCCGTGATTCAGCACGACGATGCGATCGGCCATCGTCATGGCTTCGGTCTGATCGTGCGTGACGTAGATCATCGTCGCGTTGAGCTGCTTGTGCAGCTTGATGAGTTCGAGGCGCATCTGCACGCGCAACGCGGCATCGAGATTGGAGAGCGGTTCGTCGAAGAGAAAGACCTTCGGTTCGCGCACGATCGAGCGGCCAATCGCGACGCGCTGACGCTGCCCGCCCGACAACGCGCGCGGACGCCGTTCGAGCAACTGGCCGATCTGCAGGATTTCCGCCGCGCGATGCACACGCTCCCTGATCTGCGCTTCGGGCAGCTTGAGCATGCGCAGCCCGAACGCGATGTTCTCGTACACCGACATATGCGGATAGAGCGCATACGACTGAAACACCATCGCGACGCCGCGTTGCGAGGGTTCGAGATCGGTGACATCCTCGCCGCCGATCAGCACTTGCCCCGAGTCGCTGCGCTCCAGTCCGGCGATGGTGCGAAGCAAGGTGGATTTTCCGCACCCCGAAGGACCGACGAAGACCATGAACTCGCGATCGGTCACCTCGATATCCACGCCCTTCAGAACATCCACGCCCGCAAAGGCCTTGCGAATTTGCTGCAAATGAACTGCGCTCATACGTTGTCTCCCTGTGCCGCTGCGGCAATGCAGCATCGGACGCATCGTCGAATTCTTCTTGACAACCTGTTCGCGCCAAAATATACAATTGTAAAACCGAAATTACAAGTGAAACGACGCAGGACAAAACCGAACCCGCAAGCCTCACCCGCTCGATAAAAACCAAGGAGACAGGCATGAAGAAGCGCTTCATCCCGGCCACGCAGCTCGGGCCGATCAAACACGTCGCGGCAGTCGCGCTCTTGGCGGCGAGCGCGGCGTTCGCCGCATCGAACGCGCAGGCCTGGACTCTGAAGGAAGCGGCGCAGCCGTATTCGGGCACCACGATCAAGGCCATCTTTCTCGATCGCCCCGGCTACAAGGCCGCGCAGCAACTGATCCCGCAGTTCGAGAAAGAGACGGGCATCAAGGTGCGCTGGGAAGTGATTCCGTACGAGAACACGCGCGAGAAGGAAGTGCTCAACTTCGTGGGCGGCGGCGATCAGGACATCGTGCTCGTCGATGTCGTGTGGATCGGCGAATTCGCGAGCAACAAGTGGCTCGTGCCGATCAAGAAGTTCACCGACGATCCGAAGCTCGCGGACCCGAGCCTGAATCTCAAGGGCTTCTTCCCGATCCTGCTCGATTCGTTCGGCACGTGGGACAAGGTTACTTACGGTCTGCCGTTCGATAACTATTCCGGTCTCATGTTCTACAACAAGTGCATGTTGAAGGACGCCGGTTTCGACGAGCCGCCGAAGACCTGGGACGAGTTGCTCAACACCTATGCGCCGAAGCTCACGAAGGGCGACAAGTTCGCCTTCGCGTTGCAGTCGCGGCGCGGCGAGACGCAATCCGCGGATAGCTTCATGCGCGTGCTGTGGCCGAACGGCGGCTCGCTGCTCGATGCGAAGTTCAAGTCCAATCTGATGTCGCCGCAATCGCAGGCGGGCCTCGAATATCGGCAGAAGCTGATGAAGTACATGCCGCCGGGCATCGTCGACTTCGATCATGCGGAAGCGGTGAACGCGCTTGCGCAAGGCCAGGTCGCGATGATCACCGAATGGTCCGCGTTCTATCCGACGCTGACCGATCCGAGCAAGTCGAAGCTCGGCAACTGTCTTGCGATCACGACCGAGCCGAAGGGTCCCGCCGGCCTCAAGCCCGCGCTCGGCGGCTTCTCGCTCGCGGTGAACGCGAAGTCGAACGCGAAGAAGCAGGCGGCGTCGTGGCTCTTCATTCAATGGATCACGTCGGAAGCGATGGCGAAGCCTTATCTCGAAGCGGGCGGCGTGCCGGCGCGCATGGCGATCTATCAGGACAAGGCCGTGCAGGACAAGTACCCGTTCGTGAAGCCGATGGTCGAATCGTGGCAGGGCGGCGTGCCGGATTATCGTCCGCGCTTCCCGGAATGGCCTGCCGTGTCGGAAGTCATCGGCGAATGGGGCAGCAAGATGATGCTCGGTCAGGTGACAGTGAAGGAAGGCGCGCAGACCATCGGTCAGAAGACCGAGGACATCCTGAAGAAAGCGGGCTATTACGACGGCAAGAAGCCTTTGCTGAAGTAATTTCATTCAAGGAACCGGAGGCGATCGAATGGCATCACCTGCAATGCGTGCGCGAGGGCCGCGCAAGCCCGCGCGCTACTTCGGCGTCGTGCCGCGCTCGCCCGCCTTCTGGTTCCTGATACCCGCAATCGCCGCGCTCGCGATCATCGGCATCTATCCGCTGCTGCTCGCGCTCTATAACTCGTTTCATCAATACAAGCTCGCGGATCTGGCTTCGGGCACGCCGTTCATCGGCGTCGACAACTATGTTGCGACGCTGACCGATCCGAGCTTCTGGGGCGCGCTCGGACGCACGGCACTGTTCCTGTGCCTCACGTTGCCGATCGAGATCGCGCTCGGGCTGTTCGCCGCGCTCATGCTTCATCGCATGGAATTACCGTGGATGCGCGCGGCGGCGCGTGTGAGCCTCGTCATTCCGATGGCGACGACGTATGCGGTCGTCGGCCTCATCGGACGCTTGATCTTCAATCGTCAGTTCGGCGTGGCGAACTATCTGACCGGCCTCATCGGCATTCCGCCGCAGGACTGGCTCGCGGACCCGACACTCGCGTTCGTCTCCGTGATGATCATGGATATCTGGCAATGGACGCCGTTCTGCGCGCTGATCCTCCTCGCCGGACTCTCGATGGTGCCGAAGGAAGCCGAGGAAGCCGCACGCCTCGAAACGCCGAAATGGAGCATGATTCTCTGGCACTTGCAGCGTCCGTATCTGCTGCCGGGTCTCACGGCCATTCTCATTCTTCGCTCCGCCGACATGCTCAAGATGTTCGACGCCGTCTTCACCATGACGCGCGGCGGACCCGGCGCCGCGACGGAATTCATCAGCGTCTATATCCAGCGCGTGGGCTTTCGTCTCTTCGATCAGGGCATGGCGTCCGCACAGGCGATCATCCTGCTCATCCTGACGATCGTGCTGTCGCGTCTTTATATCCGTTTCGTGTATCGGGAGGCCGCGTGAGTTCCATCGACATGCCAGTCACGCAACGCGCAAAGCGCGCACGCGCCGCAAGAAAACGCGCCACGGTATGGCATTTTCTCGGTCTCGTCGTCGTGTTTCTGTCGTCGGTGTTTCCGTTCTACTGGATGGTCACGACGAGCCTGAAAAGCCAGGCCGATGCGCTCGCGTATCCGCCGAAGTGGCTCTTCTCGCCGACATTTCATCACTACTCGGCGGCGCTCTTCGAGCATGACGTCGCGGGCAGTCTGCTGAACTCGCTCATCATCGCGAGCAGCACGACGGTGCTCGCGATTCTGCTCGGCACGCCCGCCGCATATGCGCTCGCGCGCTACGAATTCCGCGGCAAGGAAGACCTGTGGTTCTGGTTCATCTCGAACCGCATGGTGAGCCCGGTCGTGCTCGCGGTGCCGTTCTTCCTGATCGCGACGAAGCTCGATCTCGTCGATACGCATATCGTGCTGATCCTGCTGTATCTGACATTCTCGTTGCCGATCGTCGTATGGATTTGCACCGATCAGTTCCGCAATATTCCGGTGGAACTCGACGAAGCCGCGCGTCTCGATGGCGCATCGCCGTGGCGCGTGTTCTGGCGCATCAATCTGCCGCTCGCGATGCCGGGCATCGTCGTCTCCGCGATCTTCGCGTTCATCTTCTCGTGGAACGATCTGCTCTATGCGCTCGTGCTGACGCGCAGCGACGCGATCACATCGCCCGTCGCCGCGACGAGCTACATGAGCGGCTATGAGTTGCCGTGGGGCGAGATCATGGCGACGGGCACGCTGATCGTGCTGCCGATGGTCGTGTTCGCGTTGCTCGTGTCGGGCCGGCTGGTGCAAGGCCTGACGATGGGCGCGGTGAAATAGAATGCCGCGGCCTTTCACCAAACAACGGACAGCATGACCACAAGCATGAGCAAGAGCGCACCGCCCATCGCCATCGCGGAAGCGGACGATTCCATCGATTCGGAAGAAGAGCTGCAGGCGCGCGTCGCGTGGCATTACTACGTCGGCAATCTGACGCAGCAGGAGATCGCGCAACGCATCGGCAGCAACCGCGTGCGCGTGAACCGGCTGCTTGCCGCGAGCCGCGAATCCGGTCTCGTGCAGATCACGATCAACAGCAAGATCGCGCCGTGCGTCGCGCTGGAAGAAGCGCTCGCGAAACGCTTCGGCCTCGAATGCGCGGTCGTCGTGCCGACCGGCGCGAACAACGAAGCGAACAACGCGGCGCTCGGCATCGGCGCGGCGTCGTACTTCGCGAAGCAGATAGTGGCAGGGCAGACCATCGGTCTCGGCTGGGGCCGAACGATCCGCGCGGTGCTGCGCGCGATGCCGCAACGCACGTATGGCGCGGTGTCGGCGGTGTCGTTGCAGGGCGGCTTGTCGCATTGCCCGAGCATCAATACGTTCGATATCGTGTCGGACTTCGCGAACATCTGCCGCGCCGATGGCTATCTCTTCGCCGCGCCGATCTACGTGAGCAGCCAGAAGGCGCGCGACGTGATCCTTCAGGAAGAAACCGTGCGCGAAACCTACGAACTCGCGCGCAACGCGGACCTCGCATTGCTCACGTGCGGCGATCTGACGGAATCGCTCGTCGTGACTTACGGCATCGACAATCCCGAGCAACTGCGCACGTTGCAGAAGGCGGGCGCGGTCGGCGACATGCTCGGTCATTTCATGGATGAAGACGGCGAGCTGATCGATCATCCGCTGAACCGCCGCACCGTCGCGATCACGCTGGACGACTTGCGCCGCGTGAAGCGCGTGATTCTCGTGAGCGGCGGCAAGAAGAAATTCCATGTGACGCGCGCGGCGTTGCGCGGGCGCTATCCGTCGGTGCTCGTGACCGACGAAGACACCGCGAGACGTCTGTGCGACGAGCCTTGAAGACGACACCATGACAGCCATCGACAGAAACCGCGAATTCGCGGGCAAGACCGTGCTCGTCACGGGCGCGGGCAAGGGCATCGGTCATGCGACGGTGCATCTGCTGATCGAGCGCGGCGCGCGCGTGATCGCACTGAGCCGCAGCGCCGCCGATCTCGATGCGTTGAAGAAGGAGACGGGCTGCGAAACCATCGCCGTCGATCTCGCCGATGCTCACGCTGCCCGCGATGCGGCGCGTGCGGTTCAGCCCGTCGATCTGCTGGTGAACAACGCAGGCATCGCTATCCTGGAGCCGTTTCTCGACACGACCGTCGAAGCCTTCGACATGACGATGAACGTGAATCTGCGCGCCACGATGATCGTCGCGCAGGAGTGCGCGAAGAGCATGATCGCACGCGGCGTGGGCGGGTCGATCGTCAACGTGTCGAGTCTGTCGGCGAATGTGGGCTTTGCGCTGCACGCTGCATATTGCGCATCGAAAGGCGGACTCGACGCCATGACGCGCGTGATGGCCAACGAACTCGGTCCGCATGGCATCCGCGTGAACGCCGTGCTGCCGACCGTCACGATGACGCCCATGGGCGAGCGCGCCTGGAGCGATCCCGCCAAGTCCGCGCCGATGCTCGCCCGCATACCGATGAACCGCTTCGTGCAGCCGGTCGAAGTGGCGCGAACGATCGCCTATCTGCTCTCCGACGATTCGAGCATGGTGAGCGGCGTGAGTCTGTTGGTCGACGGCGGATTCCAGTCCTGTTGAAGCCGCCTATTTCTCTAATCAAAGGAACGACGATGGAAGCACTGGTTCTCGAGGAAGCACGACGCATCAGCTTGCGTCCGTTCAGCCTGCCGCAGGTCGTGGGTCCGCGCGACGTGCGCATCAAGATTCATACGGTCGGCATTTGCGGCAGCGATATTCATTACTATCAGCATGGGCGCATCGGACCGTTCGTCGTCAACGAGCCGATGGTGCTCGGGCACGAGGCATCGGGCACGGTGGTCGAAGTCGGCGACGAAGTGAAGCATCTGAAGGCCGGCGATCGGGTATGCATGGAGCCGGGCGTGCCGGACATGGAATCGCGCGCATCGCGAGAAGGTCTGTACAACCTCGATCCGAAAGTGCGCTTCTGGGCGACGCCGCCCGTCAACGGCTGTCTCGCGCCTTATGTCGTGCATCCGGCTGCGTTCACGTACAAGCTGCCGGATAACGTGAGCTTTGCGGAAGGCGCGATCGTCGAGCCGTTGTCGATCGGCCTGCAGGCCGCGAAGAAAGCCGCGATCAAACCGGGCGACGTGGCCGTCGTGCTCGGCGCGGGCACGATCGGCATGATGTGCGCGCTCGCGGCGCTTGCAGGCGGGTGCAGTCGCGCGATCGTCTGCGATCTCGTGCAGGAGAAGCTCGATCTGATCGGCGCTGTGCAAGGCGTGACCGCCGTGAATATCCGGGACCGGCGTGTGCTCGATGTCGTCAACGAATTGACGAACGGCTGGGGCGCGGACATCGTGCTTGAGGCAAGCGGCAACGAGAAGGCGTTCGACGGCATCGTCGATCTGCTGTGCCCCGGCGGTTGCCTCGTGCTCGTCGGCATGCCGCAGCACGCGATTCCGCTCGATGTGGTCGCGGTGCAGATCAAGGAGGCGCGCATCGAATCGGTGTTTCGCTACGCCAATATCTTCCCGCGTGCGATCCAGTTGATCGCATCGGGCAAGCTCGATGTGAAGCCGTTCATCTCGCGCACCTTCCCGTTCGCGGAAGGCATCAAGGCGTTCGAGGAAGCGGCGAGCGGCGTGCCGACCGACGTGAAGGTGCAGATCGTACTGGAAGAATGAGATCGCGATTCATACGGCGCGCCACATGCTGCATCGGCGCGTCAGAACGGCGCCTCGGCCACATGCCACAGCACGCCGGAGGGATCGAACACGAAGCCGACCTTCATTCCCCAGCTCTGCATCGCGGGCGCACGCGCGGGATTGACGGCGAAGCGCTCGCTGAGGCCCTCGGGGTTCACGTCGCGCCACCACGCGTCGACGTCGCGCACGAGCAGTTGCAGCATGCAGTTTTCCGCGAACTCCTTCACGTAGAAGTTCTGCAGAATGAAGCTGAAGCTTTCGGCTTTCAGCATCGCGATGTTGTCGTCCTGATGCGTGATGCGAAAGCCCAATGCTTCATAGAAGCGCTTGGACAGTTCGAAGTCTTTGGCGGGAACGAAAGGGCGCAGCGAGAGAAGTTGGCTCATCGGGAAGGATCAAGTGAGATGGAAGGCGTAGTGTAGTGCCGCAAGCATGTCACGAAAGCGACACGCCCAGCAATTTGCCGAGTCCGAACGTGCAGCCCGCGGCGACCATGCCGATCAGCACTTGCCGCGTCGCCGAAAAGATCGCGCCGCGTCCATTGAACAGCGACGTGAACACGCCGATGCCCGCCAGGCCGAGTCCGCTCAACACGATACATTGCGCGATGCCGCTGGCGCCGCTCGCCCACAGAAACGCGATGGCCGGAATGATCGCGCCCACCGCGAACAACGTGAAGGATGCGAGCGCGGCGGTCCAGGGATTGCCGCCAAGCTCGCGCGGATCGAGACCGAGTTCCTCGCGCGTCAACGTATCCAGAGCCTTGTCCTTGTCGCGCATGATCTGGGCGGCGACGCGCCTGGCTTCCACGGCGTCGATGCCCTTCGCCTGATAGATGAGCGCGAGCTCGTGGCGCTCCGCATCGGGCATGTGGTCCAGTTCGTCCTTTTCTTTCGCGATCTGCGTGCGCGCGAGTTCGCGTGCGTTGGTCACGGAGAGCCACTCGCCGAGCGCCATCGACGCTGCGCCCGCAACAAGGCCCGCGAATGCCGTAAGCAGCACGGTTCTGCTGTCGCTGCCCGCGCCCGCGACGCCCATGATGAGGCAGAAGTTCGACACGAGGCCATCGTTTGCGCCAAGCACGGCTGCCCGCAAATCATTGCCCGACGCCACGCCGCGATGCCACGATTCCGCCGCCGCAATCGCGCCGCCCTTGCTCAGGCCTTTGTTGCGATTCGCCACGTCCTGCACGATATCCGCGTGATGCCTTTCTTCCGCCGACATCTGCGCCGCATCGGGCTGTCCCGCGTATTTGTCGCGATCGGCCATTTCGCCGGCCGCGACCGAGCGCAACACGAAGTCCGGTCCGAACGTCCGGGCCAGCGCCCGCATGATGCGCGTTTTCGCGCCGATGCGATGCGTTCGCACCGACACGCCGTTCGCCCGCAATTTCGCGGCCCATATGTCGGCGTGACGCCGCTCGGCCTCGGCCAGTTCCGCATAGACGCGCCGCTTGTCTTCCTGCTTTTCGGCTTGCGCGAGCGTGTCGTACAGCGCGGCGCTGTCGAGTTCGTCGGCGAGATTGGAGGTAAAGCGCCTGAGTTCGGTCTGGGACGCCATGACGTCACCTTTTATCGTTCGTCTCGTTGATTCAGAGAGTAAAGACGAACGACGTGTCTCGTCGCTAATACCCCTAAGATACGCGTTGAGTGAGAATTGAATCGCGTCTCATCGTCGTCATTGTTTAGTCGCAGCCTGCTTGCGATGAGACGGCAGCATGCGCGCCAGCGTGTCATCGCGCAAGACGAACTGATGAAACAGCGCCGCACCGACATGCAGGCCCACGAGCGCGAGCAGCACCCACGCGAACACGCGATGCCAGTCGCCGAGCGCGTGGCCGACCGGCGATCCGGTGGGCGAAAGCGGCGGCATCGGGATCGACGCGAACAGCGTGACGGGCCAGTCGCGCGACGACGCATTGGCCCAGCCCATCAACGGCACCGCGATCAGCAGGAGGTAAAGCAGCCAGTGCGTGTATCGCCCGAGCGCGCGCAAGGCGGCCGGCAAGGTTGCGGGCTCGGGCGGCGCGGCATGCATGCTGCGCCAGAGAAGGCGGACGAAGACGAGCAGAACGATCGCGACGCCGACGCCCAGGTGCCACGCGATCAAAACAACGGGCTTCGTGTCGCGATGTACGTCCGGCATCGTCCAGGCGAGCACGTACTGAACGAGCAGGAGCAGTGCGGTAATCCAGTGAAAGAGACGTGCGGGCGTATTGTAAGCAGACGCGGATTCAAGTCGCATGGGCCGATCCTCCGATGAGACCGCAATTGTCGGAGAACAGGCTTAACGCAGCCTTAGGGGCCACGGCTTTCCGTGATTCATCGGTCAGGCAACTGCGATAGTATGGCTTTCAGGGCTGGCGGCATAGAGGTGCCCCCAGCGACCACGCTCCTTCCCGACTACACGCATCACGATGACTGCCCATACGATCCGCGAGACTTCGCCCGCTGCCGCGTCGTCGAGCGAAATGAATACGTCCGGCGTGCCGCCCGTGCCCACGTCGTTCGCGCTCTTCAAGGCTTTCTTTTTTATCGGACTGACGGGCTTTGGCGGCGTATTGCCGTGGGCGCGACGCATGCTGGTGGAGCGTCTGGGCTGGCTCACGAATCGCGAGTTCGCGGAGTTGTTGCCGCTCGCGCAATTGCTGCCGGGACCGAACGTCGCGAACATCGCGACCGTGCTCGGGCGGCAATATCACGGCGCGAAAGGCGCGGCGATCGCGGTGTTCGGGCTGTATCTCGCGCCGACCATCATCACGATCGGCATCGCCTATGCGTATGCCCGATGGGGACATGCTGCGATCACCGAACATCTTTTCGCGGGACTCATGCCAGCCGCAACGGGGCTCGTGATCGCGACCGTTCTCAAGCTCGTGACGAGCCTGCCCCGTAGCGTAGCGAGCATCGTGCTCGTCGCGGCGACGTTCATCGGTATTGCGCTCATGAAGATTCCGCTTCTGATCGTGCTCGCCGTGCTCGGGCCGCTCGGCACGATCGCGATGCTGCGTCGCGCGCGCAAGGATTGACGCGATGTGGAGCACGCTCGCCGATCTTTTCCTGCATGGCTCGATCTGGTCGTTGCTCGCCGTGGGCGGCATGAATGCAACGCTCGCCGATATCCAGCGCTATGCGGTCGATACGCGTCACTGGGTCACGGGCGAGCAGTTCGTCACGTTCTTCTCGATCACGCAGGCCGCGCCGGGTCCGAACGGCATGGCGGTCGCATTGATCGGCTTTCAGGCGGCGGGGCTTGCCGGCGCACTCGTTTCGACGGCCGCGAAGATCCTGCCTTCTTCCCTGATGGCCTACTTCGTGAGCGCATGGGTGGAGCGCAGGCAGGACTCGCGCATCGTCACCGCCATTCGCAAGGGACTCGCACCCGTGACCGTGGGCCTGCTCGTATCGGCCGCTTATGTGTTTGCGCGCGAGACGGATGTGAACGTGTCGCGCGCGCTATGCACGGTCGTATGCGCGGCGGTCGCTTATCGCAGCAAGCTCAATCCGATCTATCTCGTCGCGGCGAGCGCGCTTCTCGGTCTCGCGGGCGTATTCGGCTGATTGCCTAGCCGACGAGCGCCGCATCCACATCGACGATGATCTTGCCGCGCGCCGTGCCATCCAGAAGCGCTTCATAAGCACGCTCGGCGCTGTTCAAATCGAAGCGTCTCGCATCGATGCGGGGCGCGAGCTTGCCCGCTTCGGCAAGCCGCTTCGCTTCATACAGCATCTCGCCATGATGCGCGCGATGCTGTCCCGTCAATAGCGGATGCAGCGTGAACACGCCCGAATAACTTGCCTCGCGAAACGACAGCGGCGCGAGCGCATGAGTGCCCCATCCCAACGCGCTGACCACATGACCGAAGTGCTTCACCGCTGCAAACGATGCATCGAGTGAAGCGCCGCCGACCGTATCCACGACGAGATCGAAGCCCGCGCCATTCGTATGCGTGGCGACGTATTGCTCGACGCTCGTCTTGCGGTAATCGATCGGCGTCGCGTCGAGGCTATGGATGAAGGCGTGATCGCGCTCGCTTGCGGTCGCGAAGACATGCGCGCCGAGTGCGCGCGCGAGTTGCACGGACACGTGCCCGACGCCACCGGCGCCGCCCTGCACGAGCACGGTTTGTCCCGCCTGTAGATGCGCACGATCGACGATGCCCGCATAAGACGTGATGAAAGCGAGCGGCAGCGCGGCTGCGTGGCGCATCGAAAGATTCGCGGGCTTATGCGCGATAAGCGCGGCATCGACCGCGGCATATTGCGCGAGCGAACCCTGAATGCCGCCGACACCACCGGTCATGCCATAGACCGCATCGCCCGGCTTGAACGCATCGACGCCCGCACCGACTGCTTCGACGACACCGGCCATATCGATGCCGAGCACGAGCGGAAGCGGATGTTTCGCATGGGCCGCTGCGCCCGCGCGGATCTTCGTGTCGAGCGGATTGAGCCCGCTCGCCGCGATGCGCACGAGTACTTGCCCCGGCCCAGGTTCGGGACGATCGAGTTCGACGAGTTCGAGCGGGCCGTTATGACGATCGAGTACGAGTGCTTGCATGGTGGACATCGCGGGCTCCCGGAAACATTGAAGGTTGATTGCAATGCGCTCATACTCCGCCATGCACGTTGGCATGTAAA
Source organism: Caballeronia jiangsuensis (assembly GCA_000648925.1). Lineage (GTDB taxonomy): Bacteria > Pseudomonadota > Gammaproteobacteria > Burkholderiales > Burkholderiaceae > Caballeronia > Caballeronia jiangsuensis. Next base: position 80,497 of record JFHF01000032.1, on the reverse strand, counting down.
TCGACAGAACTGCACGGCGTTCATACGAAAATGAATGGACCGAATCTCGAATGGAGCGACGTTCGCATCTTCCTCGCGATTGCGCGAAGCGGTACGCTCGGCGCGGCCGCGAGGATGATCGGGCAAACTCAGCCGACGATGGGGCGGCGACTGCGCGCGCTCGAAGAATCGCTGGGTCATGTGCTTTTCCAGCGTACGAGCGATGGTTTCGTATTGACCGACGAGGGCGCGGCCGTGCTTTCGTATGCCGAACGCATGGAAGAAGAGGCGCTCGGCTTCACGCGTGCGCTCGCGGGTCAGGACGCGAAGCTCACGGGCTTGCTGCGGGTTTCATCGTCGGACTGGTTCGGCGTGCATGTGCTTACGCCGATATTCGCGCGCTTTCTCGCGAAACATCCCGAGGTATCGATCGAACTCGTCACCGATGCGCGGCGCTATAACCTTGCGCGGCGCGAGGCGGACCTCGTGTTTCGCATCACGCCATTCGATGAACCGGATGTCGTACAGCGCAAGCTCATGCATATCGATTACGCGCTGTATGGACGCGCCGATCTTGTATCACCGAAAGCGGGTGATGGAAAAGGGCACACGCTCATCAGTATGGATAGCGCATTCGATCAGTTGCCGGACGTGCTTTGGGTAAAGCGCATGTTGCCCAGGGCGAAGATCGTTTTCGGCAGCAATAATCGCGACGCGCAAGCGCATATGTGCGCCCAAGGCGCGGGCTACGCGGTCTTGCCATGTCCGCTCGGCGATGCCGATACGCGCCTTGCTCGCTTCGATCTAGGGGAAGTGCCGCCTGGAAGGGACGTATGGCTGGGTTATCACCGTGATCTCAAACGCGTCGCGCGACTGCGTGTCTTGCTGGACGAAACCATGGCAGCACTTGGCGGAAAGTAAATTGATTTACGCTGCAACTAACTGTCTTGTCGATTAGCATTCTTTAAATCCGTAAGGCTTGCGTCATTACCGGAGTTTCAGGCAATCAGAGCAATCAAAATAGCGCGCACCAAACTTAAGCGCGAGAACAAAGTTATCCGTGAGCGCGCCGCCATCCAAGCCTGATTTTTTAGTCGGCGCTACAATCCGGATGCCTGAAAACCGACTGCCGCCCCACGCAGTCGGCCATCTGCGATCCGCCAAAACCTTATAAGCCGGAGCCGCTCATGACTACGCTTTCCATCAACGGCCAGAACCATACGGTCGATGCGCCGCCCGACATGCCGCTACTTTGGGTATTGCGCGACATCGTGGGACTCACAGGCACCAAATTCGGCTGCGGTATCGCGCAATGCGGCGCATGCACCGTTCATCTCGATGGCGTCGCCGTTCGTTCATGCGTATTGCCGGTCGCAGCGGTCGGCGATCGCAAGGTGACGACGATCGAAGCGGTCGGCGACACGCCTTCCGGCAGGAAAGTGCAAGAAGCATGGCGTCGGCTCGATGTCGTGCAGTGCGGTTATTGCCAATCCGGACAAGTCATGTCCGCGGCGGCATTGCTGACGACCGTTCCCGATCCCAACGATTCCGATATCGATGCCGCAATGGCGGGCAATATCTGTCGCTGCGGCACTTATCACCGCATCCGTGCGGCCATCAAGCAGGCCGCGAAGGAGGCGTGACATGTCGCAAGGACTGATTGAAGCGGGACGTCATGCGGCGCGCGCGGGGTTCTCGCGTCGCGCGTTTCTGAAGTTCGGTGTGACGGCGAGTGTCGCCGCAAGCGGCGGATTGCTGATCGGCTTCAGCTTGCCGGCCGCGAGCCAGGATCAGAACAAAGGCAAGTCGGTGATCGGCGGCGATGGCGTCGAGTCTCCGCAAGACGGCGTATTCGCGCCGAATGCTTTCGTGCAGATCGACAAGAGCGGCAAGATCGTGCTCATCATGCCGAAGGTCGAAATGGGTCAGGGCGTTTATACCGCGTTACCCATGTTGATCGCCGAGGAACTCGACGTGCCGCTCGACAGCGTCACGATCGATCATGCACCGCCCAACGAAAAGCTTTTCACAGACCCGCTATTGGGCGGCCAGTTGACGGGCGGTTCGACTTCCGTGCGCTATGCATGGGAGCCGTTGCGCCGTGCGGGTGCGGCCGCGCGCATGATGCTCGTCGCGGCGGCGGCGCAGCAATGGCAATGCGATCCGTCGTCTTGTGTGGCGCAGGGGGGCAAGGTGATGCATGCATCGGGCGATCGTAGCGCGAGTTATGCCGATCTCGCCGAAGCGGCCGCGAAATTGCCGGTGCCGCAAGACATCAAGTTAAAAGATGCGAATAGCTTCAAGATAATCGGCACGCCGGTCAGACGTCTCGATTCGCCGGAGAAAGTCGACGGCACCGCGATGTTCGGTCTCGACGTGCGCTTGCCCGACATGCTTTATGCGGCTATCGTGAATTGCCCTGTATTCGGTGGCACGCTGGCATCGGTCGACGATAGCAACGCGAAGAAGATTCCCGGCGTGCGTCAGGTAGTGAAATTCGACAATGGCGTCGCGGTGATCGGCGACCATACGTGGGCTGCCAAGCGAGGCGCCGCCGCATTGCAGATTCAATGGAACGAAGGCCCGAGCGCCGGCGTATCGACGAAGCAGATCGTCGATGACATGGCGAATGCATCGCAACGCACGGGCGCTGTCGCGCGCAAGGAAGGCGACGTAAACGACGCGTTTTCGAAGGCGAAGACGCGCGTCGACGCTGTCTACGTCCAGCCTTTTCTCGCGCATGCGACGATGGAGCCGATCAACTGCACCGTGCATGTACGCCCCGATGGCTGCGATATCTGGCTCGGCACGCAAGTGCCTACGCGTATTCGCGATGCCGGAATGAAAGCGACCGGCTTGCCCGCCGACAAGATCGTCGTGCATAACCATCTGCTTGGCGGCGGCTTCGGCAGGCGGCTCGAATTCGACATGGCCACGCAAGCGCTCAAGATCGGCAAGGCGCTCGGCGTGCCCGTCAAGGTGACATGGTCGCGTGAGGAAGACATTCAGCACGACATGTATCGGCCATGCTATTACGACAAGCTATCCGCGGGACTCGATGCGGGCGGAAAGCCGGTCGCATGGACGCATCGTATCGTCGGGTCATCGGTGCTCGCGCGTTTTGCGCCGCCGGCTGTCAAGGACGGTGTCGATCCCGACGCAGTCGAAGTGGCATCCGATCTTCCCTATGATTTGCCCAACCAGCTCGTCGATTATGTGCGGCTCGAACCGCATGACGTGCCCACCGCGTTCTGGCGCGGCGTGGGACCGACGCGCGGTACGTTCGTCGTCGAAAGCTTTATCGATGAACTCGCGGTTCAGGCGAAAGCGGACCCCGTCGAATACCGGCGCGCTCTGCTCGGCAAGTCGCCGCGCGCACGCAACGTGCTCGACGTCGCGACACAGGCGGCCGCCTGGGGAAAGCAATCGGTGCCGCAAGGACAAGGGCGCGGCGTCTCGGTCATGCATGCGTTCGGCAGCTTCTTCTCGATCGTCGCGGATGTCACGGTCGACAAGGACGGCGCGGTGAAGGTGAACCGTATCGTATGCGCGGTGGATTGCGGCATGGTCGTGAATCCCAATACAGTCGAAGCACAAGTGCAGGGCGGCATCATCTTCGGCATCACGGCGGCGCTTTATAGCGAAATCACGATCAAGGACGGGCGCGTCGAGCAAAGCAATTTCACCGATTATCGAATGCTGCGCATTCACGAAACGCCGCCGGTGGAAGTGCATATCGTAAAGAGCACGGAAGCGCCGGGCGGCATTGGCGAACCCGGCACGGCGGCGCTCGCGCCGGCTATCACCAACGCGATCCATGCAGCGACAGGCAAGCGTATAAGGCAGTTACCGGTAGGCAATCAATTGCAAAGCGCTTGAGGAGGCTGTCATGAGAAATGCATTCAAGCCTCTGATTGCGACGTTGTTCGCATTCACGGCTTCGGCCCACGCGGCCGACGATGCGCTGGTCGCGCGTGGCGCGTATCTCGCCAAGGCGGGTGATTGCGTCGCGTGCCATTCGGCGCCGCGCGGCAAGCCACTTGCCGGCGGCTTGCCGATGACGACGCCATTGGGCGCGATCTACACGACCAATATCACGCCCGATCCGGACACCGGCATCGGCCGCTACACGGAAGAAGATTTCGCGCGGGCATTGCGTGAGGGCGTGGCCAAGGACGGCCACAATCTTTATCCGGCGATGCCCTATCCGTCTTATGCAAAGATCAACGACGAGGACATGCATGCCCTCTACGCTTATTTCATGCATGGCGTCACGGCTGTCAAGCAGGTGAATCGCGAGCCGGATATCAAATGGCCGCTCAATATGCGCTGGCCGTTGAAGCTCTGGAATGCGGTGTTTCTCGACAAAGGCATTTATCGAAGCAAGGCAGGCCAGGATGTCGCGTGGAATCGCGGCGCCTATCTGATTCAGGGCCTCGGACATTGCGGATCGTGTCATACCCCGCGCGGCATCGCGTTTCAGGAAAAAGGTCTGGACGAAAGCAGCAGCGCGTATTTGACGGGCGGCTTGCTCGATAACTGGTTCGCTTCCAATCTGACGGGCGAGCACAATACGGGACTCGGACGCTGGTCCGAACAGGACGTTGCCACCTTTCTAAAGACGGGCGCGAATGCTCATGCGTCGGCATTCGGCTCGATGACGAGCGTCATCAACAACAGCACGCAAGGACTAAGCGACGCCGATGTCGGCGCAATGGCGCGATACCTGAAATCATTGCCTGCATCGGGCGGGAATGGCGGCGCGCAGTATTCATATGATCCGAAAGCCACTAAAGTGTCATTGACACGCCCGGCCGCGACGGACTCGGGTGCGCGCGTCTACACGGCCTATTGCATGCATTGTCATGGCGTGGACGGCCGCGGCTTTGCACCGATGCTCGCACCGCTTGCGGGTAATCCGAACGTGCTGGAAAAGGACCCGTCTTCGCTCATCAACGTCACGCTGAACGGTACCGGCGATCTCGTACTGAATGGCGTACCCGCGCCGTATCCGATGCCTCGTTATGCGCCGGTGCTGAGCGATCAGCAAGTCGCCGACGTGCTGACCTTCATTCGCGGCGCCTGGAACAACAACACGGCGGCGGTACAAACGGAGGACGTGGCGAAGATGCGCAAGGCGACGCAGGCAGCGCGCTAAGAAGAAAAATCGATGACATCCAGATGAATCGAACTGGATGGATGAGCAAGAAACTTTCGATGCACGCGAGCGCTGATTCGTTCGTAGCCGTCGCTGAGCGCCTTTAACAGGCGCTCGTCGCTGGCGCCGGCCGGCGCCCAGAAGCACTGCTCCAATGCCTTGCGCGTGATGTTGCACTGAATCGCCTGCTCGCGAGAGAACGCGACAAAGCTTACCGAGGCGCGGTCTGCCGAGATCGTGGCATGGATCGAGAGCTTGCTTGTCATGTTCCGGCAGGAGAAATGCGGTTCGCTGGTTTTATTGTGTCAGAAATCTGCGAGTTCGCGCATCCTCGATTCAGCGTGAAACGTGCGCAAACGGCCAGAAGCAGGCGCAACGCGCGTGCCACGAAGAGAACATCAGATGATTTAAGCGAACGTTCGTTCGTGGTGATTCCGCGTTAAATGGCTGCTGAGTAGCGCGGGTTGCACCCGCCCGGGCGCAACATGTCACGCCGATCCCAAATGTCAAAGCCGGCGTGCGCATCGAAGTATGTCCAAGAAAAATGAAAACAAAAGCATGCTCAGGTGTACTACTCTAGGAACGATCATCCGAAGCGGCGCGGCATACCGGCTCAGGAAGCGGGTCGTGCGGCGCATTCCCCGGAACTCCACCGGCAACGTCCCCCGGCTTTCGTCGCGGCGGACTTGCCGCCAGCAGGAGCGGAACATGAAGCATCCATCGTTGATGGATCCCTGGAGCCGTACTCTGGCAATGCTCGACAGCCGTGCGAGCCGCCCAACGGAAGCAAACGAGAAGCTCGCACTGATGACACGGTCGCTCGTGCGCAACGTGCCGGTCAAGAGTGCATGCTTCGGGCTGCCCGAAGAGCATTGCGTCAGTATTCGCGTGCTGGAACGCCTGAGCGAATCGACGCTGGCGCTCTCATGGCACGATCCCACGTCGTTCAACTATTCGGAGCAGGTCTGGGCGCTTTGCACCGCCCGTAAGCGCGGAACATGCGCATTGAGCGGACAGGCAATCAGACGCGGACAACCGGTCTATAGGCCGAGGCGTGTCGGCAGTTCGGTGCCGCTCAATAGTGGCGCGATGATTCTGGCGCTTGCACTGACACCGGCCGAACAGGAATCAGGCGTCGTTTCCGAGTGATCGATTTCAGCCCGGCATGACGCGTGCGCAACGCACGCGTCTTTGCCGCTTGCACGGTCCGCGCGAGTCGCCAATCGTATGACGAGCGCGCGTTAGAGAAATCGATCTGGCTCCATGTTCCGCAAGCGCGCAAGTGACGCGCTTATGATATGCGGCATTTTTAAATAGAAGTATTGCAAAGCAATCTTTTAACAAGAGTGCTTAGCGTGCCGTTATCCATATAAGATCTGCTTGTGACGGAAATCGGCGTCAAGGGTACTTATTAGACAAACGCCTTGCGATCCATCACGCAACGATCCGGGAGGGGACATGGCTACATTGGCGCAATTGGAAATCCAGATTCGGAAATTGCAGCAGCGCGCGGATGCACTGCGGGCAAAAGAGTCGGTCGAAGTGATCGCCAAGATTCGGGCAATGATGGATGAAGTTGGCTTGACGACAGCAGACCTCGCCAAGGCAGGCCTGGGAACAATGAAGCAGCGCGGACGTCCGGCTGGTTCAAAGAAATCCGCTGCTTCAAAGAACGGCGCGGTCAAATCCAAGCTTCCACCGAAGTATCGCGATCCGGTATCGGGCGCGACCTGGAGTGGTCATGCGCGCCCGCCGGCATGGATCAAGGATGCGCCCGACCGCAGCGCTTATCTGATCGATGCCGCATCAGGCAAGAACGGCGCTGCGAAGAAAGGCGCGCGGCGGGGGCGTGCGGCATCGACATCGCGGACTTCTAGCCCGAAGCGGCCTGGCCGACCGGCCGGGAAGAGCACTTCGCGCAAGCGTGCGCGGAGCGCCGCGGCCTAAGCGTTACATGCTCTAGCCGAGCAAGGGACTGCGCGCGCTTGAGAATCCGCTTGCGCGATCGTAAGCGAGCCCGAGTTGCAGCACGCCCAGATCGCCTTGTGTCGGACCGATGATCTGCAATCCGGCCGGCAAGCCTGCGGGACCAAAGCCGGCCGGTGCGCTCAATGCGGGCAGCGACGCCATCGTCGCTGGAACGACAGCTTCCATCCAGCGATGATAGGTATCCATCTCGCGGCCAGCGATGGCATGCGGCCAATCCAGTTCCGCATCGAAAGGAAAGACCTGAGCCGATGGCAGCAGCAGATAGTCGAAGTTATCGAATAGCGCGTTGATCGCCTGATACCACGCGGCACGGTCGCGAATTGCGCGCGAAACATCTTCGCCCGATAACTTCAGACCTCGTTCTATTTCCCACACCGCTTCGGGTTTGAGCAGCTTGCGCTTGGCGGCGTCACGATAGAGCGGCGCGTTGGTGCCGGAGAACGTGAGGCTGCGCAGATCGAGCCATGCATTCCAGAGACGATCGAGATCGAAATCGATCCTGGCCGTCTCGATGCTGCAACCCGCTGTTTCGAAGTGATGCAGCGCCGATGCATACGTGTCCATCAAGCCTGCTTCCATCGGCAGATGTCCATTCATGTCGCCTAGCCAGCCGATGCGCGTGCCGCGCATGTCGCGATCGAGCGCGTTCGCGAAATCGGCGGGCTTGTCGCTTTTGCGGGAGAGCGGCGCGCGCGCATCGAAGCCCGCCTGCACTGACAATAACAACCCAAGATCGGGAATGTTTCGCGCGATCGGGCCCGCGACGCTGAATTGCTGAAAGAACACGTCGTCGCTTGGCGCATAAGGCACGCATCCCGGTGTCGTGCGAAAGCCGAAAACGTTATTGAACGCGGCGGGCGTGCGCAGCGAACCCATCATGTCGGAGCCATCCGCGCACGGCAGCATGCGCAGTGCCACCGAGACGGCCGCGCCGCCGCTGCTGCCGCCCGCGGAGCGCGATTGTTCGAACGCGTTGCGCGTGGTGCCGTACACCGGGTTATAGGTGTGTCCGCCCAGGCCGAATTCCGGCGAATTCGTGCGGCCGATGAATATCGCGCCTGCCTTGCGCATGCGTTCGAACACCACGGCATCGACCCGTGTGATTTCGTTTGCATATATAGGCGAGCCCTTCGTCGTGACCATTCCGGCGACGGGCAGGATGTCCTTGGGCGCCTGCGGAAAGCCGTGCAGAGGTCCGAGGCTTTCGCCTTGTGATAACTGCGTATCGCGTTCGGTGGCGAGCGTGTGCAGGACAGCGCGATCCTGCATCGCGACGATCGCATTGACCGCGGGATTGATGCGATCGATGTGCGCGAGATATGCGTTCAAGACTTCGACGCACGAGATCTCGCGTGTTTGAATCGCTTGAGAGAGCGCGATGGCGTCGAGTGAAACGATATCGTCGTCGGGCGATGATGCGGTCATGGTTTTGTCGTGAATGAGAGGGCGGATTCAGCGATGAAACTCGGGAAGCACATAGGCGGCGACTTCTTCGATGATACCGCGTGCTGGTCGTCGTTCCGATGCGATGTTGAGCGTCACATGATGTGTACCGCTCTCGCGCATCTCGTGCAAAAGCGCCACGAGCGCGCGACGCCCGGTGCGATAGCCGAGGGAGATATCGGTTGCAGGCTCGTCGGCATCGTTGCCGAGATCGAGCCGCATTGCGACGCCAAACGCGCGAAAGGCGCCGGGCGCCGCACGATCGACTGCTGCGCGCCACATGCTGTATCGGCCGCGCTGCGCTTGCGGTTCGCGATGATAAGTCATCCAGCCAAGCGAATGACGTGCGATCCAGTCGACGCTCTGACCGCCGGAACCGACGGCGAGCATCGGAATGGAAGCGTTCTGGCGAGGCAGAAGATAAAACTCGGGCGTGCCTTCGGGTGCCTGGTCGGGCATAACACGAGACGGCAAGGTAACGGCTGCGGCGAGCGTGGCCCAATGCTGTCGATATAGATCACGTCGTTCATCGGGATCCTGGCCGAACGCCGCATATTCCGGCGGACGATCGCCCGAACCGACGCCGAGAATGAAGCGTCCCCGAGAGAGTGTATTTACAGAGATCGCGCCCTTCGCGACATGAAGCGGATGTCTGAGCGTCAACACGATCGCGCCGCTGATCAGCGCGATGCGCTCCGTATTCGATGCTAGCGCGCCGAGCATGACCCACGGATCGAGATGTCCGACCGGGTCGGGATAATCGATGCTATTGAGCGGAACATCGCGAACCCAGAGCGCGCGAAAGCCGAGTTGATCGGCGAGTCGCGCGATGGCCATCTGCTCGTTGAAATCGACGACGCTTTCGTTGTCGCGTGTGATCGGCAATGTTATGCCGATGGAAAGCTTGTCTTGCGCGAATACCGCATTCGCGATGGAAGACGAGGCCAGAGTGTTTTCGCTTGCGGTCATGACACGCATTGCGTCAAGGAAAGGTCTTGACGCCGATGGTATCACCGGCGTCGTGTGACCAGCGAAACGACATACGTCACGATGATATTCACGACGAGTGCAATCAGGCCGATGTAGACCGGCCATGAAGCGTCACCGAGATGCATGACATAGACCGGCTTGAGTCCTTGCGAGATCGCGAGGCCCGTGCCCAATACGATGCCGAATAGCCAGCCGAGAAAAAGGCCGGGCGTCGTGAGTCGGCGCGTGAAGAGCGTGAACACGATGGCAGGGAAGATTTGCAGAATCCACACGCCGCCGAGCAACTGCAGGTCGATCGCATATTGCGTCGGAAGGAACACGATGAACAGCAACGCGCCGAACTTCACGACGAGCGACACGAGCTTCGCAGTCGATGCTTCCGCCGCCGACGACATATCGGGCGAAACGAGCGGACGCCACAAGTTGCGGGTGAACAGATTCGCCGCGCCGATCGACATGATCGCCGCCGGCACGAGCGCGCTGATCGCGATGGCCGCAGCCGCGAAGCCTACGAACCACGATGGAAACAGTGTGCCGAACAGGGCCGGCACGACATCCGATGCCGACTTTACATGCACGCCCGCCGCGATCGCCATATAGCCGAGCAGCGCGATCAGCCCGAGCAACAGCGTATAGGCGGGCAGAAAGATGGCGTTCTTGCGCACCGTCGCCGCGGACGAAGACGAGAGCACCGCGGTCATCGTATGCGGATACATGAAGGCGGCGAGCGCTGAACCCAGCGCGAGCGATGCATACGCGGTGAATTGACCCGGCTGGAGGATGATGCCCGTCGGACCGCCCTTCGCCTTGAAGTATTGATCGGCCGCGTCGAATACGTGTGCGTAACCGCCGAGCTTCACAGGAATGAGCCATATCGCCGCGATCACGACGATATAGATCATGATGTCCTTCACGAAGGCTATCATCGCGGGCGCGCGCAGGCCGCTCGTATAGGTATAGAGCGCCAGAATCACGAATGCGATGATGAGCGGCAGTTCGCCCGTTACGCCGAGACCCTTGATCACCACTTGCATGCCGACGAGTTGCAGCGCGATATAAGGCATCGTCGCGACGATGCCAGTGACCGCCACCGCCGCCGGAAACCACTTGCCGCCGTATTCACCCTGCACGTAATCGGCGCCGGTGATGTGGTTCTTCGCATGTGCGATCTTCCACAACTTCGGCATCACCGCGAATACGAACGGATAAACGATGATCGTGTAAGGCAGCGCGAAGAAGCCATAAGCGCCCACCGAATAGACGAGTGCCGGCACGGCAATCACCGTATAGGCGGTATAGAAATCGCCGCCTACGAGAAACCATGAAATCAACACGCCGAATTGACGGCCGCCCAAACCCCATTCGTGAAGCTGCGTGAGATCGCCTCGCTTCCATCGCGCGGCAAAGAAGCCTACGACGGTCACGAGCGCAAAGAACGCGATGAAGATCGTCATCGCAACCGGATCGACCGGTGTGAGCTCGTTCATTTCAGGCCCCTGTACACGACATAAAGCAGGAGCGACGTGAGCGGCACCCACAAGAACTGATACCAGTAGAAGAACGGGAATCCCGCGAGTGAAGGGCGCGTGTCGTTATAGAACGGCAGCCAGAGCAGGGCGACGTAGGGTATCAATAGCACGACCCAGAGCCATGGGCTGCCGGGCGTATCGTTGTTGGATTCCAAAGCCTGTCTCCTCATGAATCAGCGCTGACAAGATGCGAGCAAAGGCCGCGCCGCTAAGGCTGCGCATTATCCAACTTATTCCGCTTTGTTGCCCAACCGATAAATGGAGGGAGAAGTTATCCGGCTTTCACAAAAATACGACCAACGCTTACGAATCAATAACCGATCGAGATTGAACTCGCTTGCCGACAAGCATGGCGCGCTTGCCGCCGAAGCCTGCGACCTTGAGATAGTCGAATCCGTTATCGCTGAGCGCGCGTTTGACGAGGCCCGCGCTGGTATAAGTTGCGAACGTCGCATCTTCTCTGGCAATGCGTGCCAGCGACGCGAAGATGGCGGGCGTCCACATGTCGGGGTTTCTGGCTGGCGCGAAGCCGTCGAGATAGATGGCGTCCGCTGCAAGGCCGTGATCGGCGAGATGCGGCAAGAGCGTGCCCGCATCGCCGAAAGCGAGTGTCAACGTGACCGCGCCAGCGAGGAATGCCAGCCGATGCACGCCGGCTTCGAGCGGCGGCCATGCCGAAGCGAGCGCATCGGCGAGCTGTGCGACAGCGGCGTCGTCGATGATTGCCGCATGGGCGGCACGCAAATCGCTCGCGCTGAATGGATGCTTCTCCACCGAGACGAATTCCAGCGCCGGCGAGCGTTGCGGATCGTCACGCCATGCCGCCCATGTCGCAAGGAAGTTGACGCCCATGCCGAAGCCGGTCTCGACCACCGTGAAGCGCGGCTTTTTGCGCCAGCGCGCGGGCAAGCCATTGCCGTCGAGAAAAACATGGCGCGCCTGAGCGAGCGCGCCTGCCGCGCTGTGATAGATGTCGTCGTGACGCGGCGAGTACGGCGTTCCGTCGTCGCGGAACACGAGCGGCGCGGAGCTCAGCGGCTCATCCATCCTTCAGTCACCGGACGACGACTGATTCAGCGTAATACCCAATTCGCTCGCCATTTGCTGAACCATCGCGCGCAATTGCGCGACTTCGTGAGTCAGGCGCTTTTGCTCGGACTTCAATGCTTCGAATTCGGAAAGCGAAAAGGATTCGCCGCCCGGCGTTTCGCGCAAAGGGATGTCGGCCAGGCTCACTTCGCCGCATAGCAAATGCATCCAGCGGCTTTCGCGCTCGCCGGGTGTGCGTGACAGCTTCACGACGCGCGGCGGATCGTTGGCGGCAAGCTCGTCGAGAAAGCTTTCCACCGATGATATGTCCGCAAACGAATGCAGCCTCGCACTGTTCGCGCGCAGTTCCGCCGCCGTTTGCGGGCCGCGCAGGAACAAGGTTGCAAGCAGCGCAACCGATTGGCTCGGCACGCCGAGCACGCGATTCACGTTATGTTCGAAGCGCGGCACCCGGCTACTGCTTCCTTCGAAAACGAGGCTCAGGCGCTTCAGGCCATCGATGGTCGTCAACACCTCGTCTTCGCTCACGTTCATCACCGGCGCGCGTGCGGTCTTCTGATTGCAGCCCGAGGTTAGGGAATTCAGCGAAAGAGGATATGTGTCCGGCACGGTATGCTGTTTCTCGACGAGCACGCCGAGCACGCGTGCTTCGAGAGGCGTAAGTTCGCGTAGAGTGGGACGGGGTGCGGCTTCGGAAGGGGTGTTCATGGGCGTGATTGGCGTGCGATGAGACGCCTATGATACCGGCGCCGCACAGGGTTTCCGTATTCCGCGCACCGTCATGCAGCATGAAAAGCAACCTTCGGCTGTGCAACCGTCCTGCGCGATGCGCTTTTTTGGTGCAAACGGTTAAAAAGACCTGGCGCAGACGTAGTTTATTCAAGGAGGTGAACCGCTCATATCATTGGCATTGAAGTTGCTTTTTCTCATTCGGCACTGGGCTGCCCGCGCAATCGATGTTCCACACTAAAAGGTGTGAGAGATTAAGAGAGCATCGCGCTACGAGGTCGCCTGTCGACGTATCCGGAAGGCCGGATGCGCCGCGTCTTTTGGCTCTTCAAGCGTTTCGCGAGTGCAACCAGTAATACGAGCGACGGGAACCGCCACCCGGCATGCACTTCATTTGGAAGACCGGCTATGACGCAAGCATTCTTCAACGAGATGTTCGAGCGCAGCGATCTGGAGGCGCGCGGCCTGACGGCAGTGGCATTTCGCGGCGTCGGCGATCCACGCACCCACTACCGCGACTTCATGAACTGGCTCGCCGCACAGAGCGAGCAGCAGATCGATATCAAGCGCGCGGAGGCGGATCTCAACTTCAGACGCGTTGGCATCACATTCGCGGTCTATGGAACGAGCGATCTGCCGGGCATCATTCCCGAGCGCACGATTCCCTTCGATGTCATTCCACGAATCTTTCCAGCCGACGAATGGCGCTCATTGGAGCGCGGCTTGCGACAGCGCGTCAATGCGCTAAACCGCTTCATCCACGACATCTATCACGATCAGGACATCATCCGCGCGGGCATCATTCCCGAGGCGCAGATACTCGGCAACGCGCAATATCGTCCTCAGATGCGCGGCGTCGATGTCGCGCGCGATATCTATGCGCATATCGCGGGTATCGATATCGTGCGCGCGGGGCAGGGCGAGTTCTATGTGCTCGAGGATAACCTGCGCGTTCCGTCGGGCGTGTCGTACATGCTGGAAAACCGCAAGATGATGATGCGGCTCTTTCCCGACCTCTTCGCGCGCAATCGCGTTGCGCCGGTCGCGCATTACCCGGACTTGCTGCTCGACACCTTGCGCGCGTCCGCACCGGCCGCCGCCGCCGAGAATCCGACGATCGTCGTCATGACGCCAGGCATGTATAACTCGGCCTATTTCGAGCACGCGTTTCTCGCGCAGCAGATGGGCGTCGAGCTTGTCGAAGGTCAGGATCTCTTCGTCGAGAACGACTACTTGTATATGCGCACCACGCAAGGGCCGCAGCGTGTCGATGTGATCTATCGCCGCGTCGATGATGACTTTCTCGATCCGCTGGTGTTCCGCCCGGATTCCGCGCTCGGCGTGCCCGGATTGATCGGCGCGTATCGCGCGGGCAATGTCTCGTTGTGCAATGCAGTGGGCACAGGCATCGCGGACGATAAATCGATCTATCCCTACGTGCCGGACATGGTGCGCTTCTATCTCGGCGAAGAGCCAATCCTGAATAACGTCCCGACGTGGATGTGCCGCAAGCCCGACGATCTCGCGTACGTCCTCGATCATTTGCCCGAACTCGTCGTCAAGGAAACGCATGGCGCGGGCGGTTATGGAATGCTGGTGGGGCCTGCATCCACAACCGCGCAAATCGCCGAATTTCGCGCGGTGCTCGAAGCGCATCCGGAGAAATACATCGCGCAGCCGACGCTCGCGCTCTCCACATGTCCGACGTATGTCGAGTCGGGTATTGCGCCGCGCCATATCGACCTGCGGCCCTTCGTGCTGTCGGGCACCGAAGTACGCATGGTCCCCGGCGGTCTGACACGTGTTGCGTTGCGCGAAGGCTCGCTCGTCGTGAATTCATCGCAAGGCGGCGGCACGAAGGACACGTGGGTACTGGAGCGCTAAAGGAAAAGTTCTGAAGAAATCGCGGCGCCACTAAAGACAACGACAAACAACCGGAAACACCCATGCTGAGCCGTACCGCGGATCATCTCTTCTGGATGGCGCGCTATACCGAGCGCGCCGAAAACACTGCCCGGATGCTCGATGCGAACTATCAGCTCTCGCTTTTGCCGCAGTCCGACGAATATGCGGAACTCGGCTGGCGCGCGATGCTGTCGATATCGGAATTGAGCGGCATCTATTCGGCTGCGCACCACGGCATGAAAAGCCGAGAAGTGATCGACTTCATGGCGCGCGATTTATCGAACCCTTCATCGATCGTCAGTTGTTTGCGGGCCGCGCGCGAGAATGCGCGGGCGGTGCGCAGTTCCACCAATAGCGAGTTATGGGAATCGCTCAACACGACCTGGCTCGACTGCCAGCGCATGCTCGCTGACGGCATTCTTGAGCGCGAACCTTATACCTTCTTCGAGTGGGTAAAGTTTCGCTCGCATCTGTCGCGCGGGGTTCAGCTCGGCACGCTCGTGAAGGACGATGCGTTTTATTTCATGCGTCTCGGGACTTTCATCGAACGCGCGGACAATACGGCGCGCATTCTCGACGTCAAGTTCGAAATGATGGAACAGCGCGCCGATACTTCGGCACAACCGTTCGATTATCACCACTGGGTGGCGGTGCTCGGCTCGGTATCGGGCTTCGAGGTGTATCGGCGGGTTTATCGCGATGTCATTACGCCGGAACGCGTCGCGGGCCTGCTGATCCTTTATGGCGACTGGCCGCGTTCACTTGCAGCGAGCATCGCGGAAGCGGAGCAACTTATCGGGCAGGTGACGAAGGGGCGCGATACCGAAGCGACGCGACTCGCCGCGCAACTGAGCGCGGAATTGAAGAACGGGCGCATCCGCGACATTCTCCGGGGCGGATTGCATGCCTACCTCGTGGATTTTCTCGCTCGCGTGAATGATCTCGCGGGCCGCGTGAGCCGCGAGTTTCTGTTGCCGATCGCGCCGGAGCCGGAGCCCGAGCCGCCCACGCAGACTCAGACCCAGACCCAGACCCAGACTCAAACTCAGACTCAAACTCAGACGCAAGGCAAAGGCTGAGCGCGTGTCTTCAGCGCTTGGCCGCCGCCGCGACGACGCGATGCACGAAGCGCAGTTTGTCGATGACGGCCGGCGCAAGCGTGAAGGGATATCCGTCCGGCATGCCGAGACTGCGATTCAAACTGTTCAGGACATAAGTGAGCGGAAACCAGCGTTTCATCAGGTTATCGAACGTAGTTTCCTCGACCGGTGTCTGGTCGGTGAGGGTGGGCTCGTGCGGACTGTCGGGCACGAGCACGAGGCCGCAGGAAACGGCGGTGTCGAGCGTATCGACGATATGCAGGTAATGCGCCCACGTTTCCGCCCAGTCTTCCCACGGATGCATCGTGGCATAGGCGCTGATGAAGTTGTCTTCCCATTGAACGGGCGGACCTTCCTTGTAATGACGATCGAGCGCGGCGGCGTAGTCGGCTTGTTCATCGCCAAATGCGGTGCGAAACGGCGCGATACGCGCGGTGTCGCCGATCAGCCGATCGAAAAAGTAATGCCCGGATTCATGGCGGAAATGACCGAGCAATGTGCGATACGGCTCGTGAAGCGCGGAGCGCGTTTTCTCGCGATGCGCGTCGTCGGCTTCGGCGATGTTGAGCGTGATGATGCCGTTGTTATGGCCCGTCATCACGCCGTGACCTTTCGCATCGCCTTCGAGAAACTGAAATTCGAGGCCGCGTTCGGGATCTTCCTGACGCGACTTCACGGACAGGCCCAGCTCCGCAAAGGTGTACAGCAGGCGGCGCTTGGCGGCTTCGATGCGATACCAGTAGACGCGATTCTCCGGATTCGAGAGGTTCGGAATGGTGCTCGTCAACTGGCACGAGCAGCAGAGCGTATCGAGAGTATCGGGCGTATTGGCATCGGGCGCGGGGACGACCCAGTTGCAGACATTTTCGACCGCGTAGTTATGGCACGGCCGGTAGAAGAGATCGCTCGCAAGAGGATGAAGGCTGCGCCAGCGGCCGTCTTCGGTGTCCTCGAAGGCGCTGATCTGATTGATCTCGGGCACGTAACCGAGCCGCGCGCCGCAGTTTTCGCAATGCGTGTTTTCGAAGAATACGAGTTGGTTGCAACGGTTGCAGTGAAAGGTCTTCATCGTGTGGTCGGTGGAAGTGTTATCGCGCGATGTGCGGTGCGCGCTGTAGGCGGTGTAGACGCAATCATCATGCCGCGAAAAGGCCGTTTTTCCATGACGAGCAGAAAAAGCGTTGCAGCGCGCGTTGCGTGCACGGCGTCAATTGAACAAAGGAGTCCGGCGTGTCCATTCGTGTCGCACTGAACCATGTCACGCATTATCGTTATGACCGGCTCGTCGGTCTGTCGCCGCAGGTTGTCCGTTTGCGGCCCGCGCCGCATTGCCGTACGCCGATCGTGTCGTATTCGATGCGCGTCGAGCCCGAGGACCATTTCATCAACTGGCAGCAGGACGCGTTCGCGAACTATCAGGCGCGCCTTGTTTTCCCGGAGAAAACGCGCGAATTCAAGGTGACGGTCGATCTCGTCGCCGAAATGGCCGTGTATAACCCGTTCGATTTCTTTCTCGAACCGTCCGCCGAGAAGTTTCCGTTTGCATACGCGCCCGAGTTGCTGCACGATCTCGCGCCCTATATGGTCAAGTGCGAGCTGACGCCGCGCTTTGCGGCATTCGTCGAAAGTATCGATCGCGCTCCGCGCGCCACGATGGATTACCTCGTGGCGCTCAATCAGCGGCTTTCCCATGAGATTCGTTATCTGATCCGCATGGAGCCGGGTGTGCAGACACCCGAGGAAACGCTCGAAAGCGCGGCCGGCTCGTGCCGCGATTCGGGCTGGCTGCTCGTCGAGACGCTGCGCCATCTCGGCCTGGCCGCACGCTTCGTGTCGGGTTATCTGCTGCAACTCGCGCCCGATGTCAAATCGCTCGATGGTCCTAGCGGCACCGAAGTGGACTTCACCGATCTGCATGCATGGTGCGAAGTCTTTCTGCCGGGCGCGGGCTGGATCGGTTTCGATCCGACGTCCGGCCTGCTCGCGGGCGAAGGACATATTCCCGTCGCGTGCACGCCGGAGCCGGACAGCGCGGCGCCGGTCTCGGGCGCGGTGGAAAAATGCGAAGTCGAGTTCGATCACGCGATGTCGATCGAGCGTGTGCGCGAAACGCCGCGCGTCACGAAGCCGTACAGCGAGGAAGACTGGGACGCGGTGCTGCGCATGGGCGAGCAGGTCGATGCGCAATTGAGCGCATCGGACGTGCGCCTCACAATGGGCGGCGAACCGACTTACGTGTCGGTACGCGACCGCGACGAGCCGGAATGGAACACCGACGCGCTCGGCCCGACCAAGCGCGCCTACGCTGTTTCGCTGATGGACAAGCTGCGCGCGCAGTACGGCGCGCGCGGCTTCCTGCACATCGGACAGGGCAAGTGGTATCCGGGCGAGCAATTGCCGCGCTGGGCGCTGTCGCTGTTCTGGCGCGCGGACGGCGAACCGTGCTGGCACGATCCGGCGCTCTTCGCGGATGAACGTCAGCCCGCGTCATACACGTCGGATGACGCCGCGCGTTTTATGCATCATCTCGCGGGCAAGCTTTCGCTGGATTCAAAATACATTCAACCGGGGTACGAGGACACGCTGTACTACCTCTGGCGCGAGCGCCGCTTGCCGGTGAACGTCGATCCGTTCGACTCGCGTCTCGGCGACGAACTGGAACGCGGCCGCCTGCGTCGTGTGTTCGACGCGGGTTTGCCGTCTGTCACCGGTTACGCATTGCCGATCGCGCGTGAAGAAGGCGCAGGGGCGCAGCCGGCGCGATGGGTGAGCGGGCCGTGGTTCTTCCGCGACGAGCGCATGTACCTGGTTCCGGGCGACTCGCCGATGGGATACCGCGTGCCGCTCGACTCGCTGCCGTGGGTCTCGGAAGGCGATTACCCGTGGCAGCACACGCACGACCCGTTCGCGCCGTCCACGCCGTTGCGCACGGCGACTGAATTACGCATGCAATATGCGGATCTGGATAATGAATCGCGCATGCAAAATGCCGATGCGGGCGTGGCGGGGCGCGCCGGAGCATCGGGTGAATCGGGTAGATCGGGTGCGCCTGGATCGGGTGAATCGCGCGATCGCATGCCGCAACGAGGCGAATCGGCCGGCTGGATCGCACGCATCGCGCTGTGCGTGGAGGCGCGCGATCCGTCGCGTGCGGCCGGTCCCAAAGCGGAAGCCGACGCCCTCAAGAAGCTCGGCAACGGCAACAAGCTCATGCATGTATTCATGCCGCCGCTTACCTCGCTCGACGACTATCTCGATCTTCTGACCGCCGTCGAAGCGACCTCCGCCGATCTGAAGATTCCGGTCATCGTCGAAGGCTATCCGCCGCCGCGCGATGCGCGCCTCAAGATGTTGCAGGTCACGCCCGACCCTGGCGTGATCGAGGTGAATATTCATCCGGCGGCGAACTGGAACGATCTCGTCGAACACACGGAGTTTCTCTATAACGCGGCGCACGAGTCATATCTGAGCCCGGAGAAGTTCATGCTCGACGGTCGCCATACCGGAACCGGCGGCGGCAATCACTTTGTGCTCGGTGGCGCGACGCCTGCCGACAGTCCTTTTCTGCGCCGTCCCGATCTGCTCGCGAGCCTCATCCGCTATTGGCACAACCATCCATCGTTGTCGATGCTGTTCTCGGGCCTGTTCATCGGTCCGACCAGTCAGGCGCCACGCGTCGACGAAGCGCGCAACGATCAGGTTTATGAACTGGAGATCGCGTTCGCCGAATTGCAGCGTCAGCTCGACCTGCTCGGCGGCCGCGACAGTGCGACCGTGCCGCCGTGGCTCATCGACCGCATTCTGCGCAACATCCTGATCGA
The DNA here is from genome assembly GCA_000648925.1 of Caballeronia jiangsuensis. Classification (GTDB taxonomy): domain Bacteria; phylum Pseudomonadota; class Gammaproteobacteria; order Burkholderiales; family Burkholderiaceae; genus Caballeronia; species Caballeronia jiangsuensis. The sequence continues at coordinate 60,804 of JFHF01000032.1, read as the reverse complement.
TGTGACGGGCAACACGCATCGCGCGGAGTTCTGCATCGACAAGCTGTATTCGCCCGATGGCCCGACCGGCAGGCTCGGCCTGCTGGAACTGCGTGGCTTCGAGATGCCGCCACATGCCCGCATGAGTCTCGTGCAGCAACTGCTGTTGCGCGCGCTCGTCGCGCGATTCTGGGACACGCCCTATACCGCGCGCCTCACGCGCTGGGGCACGGAACTGCATGATCGCTTCATGCTCCGCACCTTCGTGCAGATGGACTTCGATGACGTGCTCGCCGAACTGCGCGAAGCAGGCTTCGCATTCGAGCAAAGCTGGTTCGCGCCGCACTTCGAATTCCGTTTCCCGCTGGTCGGCGGATACGATACCAACGGCATCGCACTCACGATTCGCAATGCGCTCGAACCGTGGCATGTGATGGGCGAGGAAGGCGCCATCGGTGGCACGGTGCGCTTCGTGGACTCGTCCGTCGAGCGTCTCGAAGTGCGCGTGCTCGGGCTGAATGGCAATCGACATGTCGTGACCGTGAACGGCGAGACGCTGCCGCTGCAACCGACGGGGCGCGTCAGCGAATACGTCGCGGGCGTGCGCTTTCGCGCATGGTCGCAGGCGGCGTCCCTGCATCCTACGATCGAGGCGCATGCGCCGCTCACGTTCGATATCGTCGATACATGGACGGGACGCGCGATCGGCGGGTGCCAGTATCACGTCGCGCATCCGGGCGGGCGCAACTATCAGACCTTCCCGGTCAACGCGTATGAAGCGGAAAGCCGCAGGCGCGCACGTTTCTTCGCGACGGGTCATACGCCCGGCGCGATGCATGTCGAAGCCCGCAAACGCAGCCTCGAATTCCCGTTCACGCTCGACCTGCGCTATCGTTGAAATGCATTCATCATTCGAATAAAGAGCAGAGACGACTTTGGCTTATCAATCGACCTTGCCTTTCGATACCGCCGCGGCGCGCATCGATGCGCTCGCGCTGCTGCGCACGCTGCCCGCGCGTGAAGGGCACTGGGACGAACTGCGCGACACGGCGGGACAGTTGCGCGAGCCGTGGCGGCACTTCTTCGAATTGCTCGGCGAGCAGGGCATCGCGCGGCTCGACGATGGCGTAAGCGCCGTCGCGCAGCAGGTGCGCGACAACGACATCACGTACAACGTCTATGCCGACAACGGCAAGCCGCGCGCGTGGTCGCTCGATCTCCTGCCGCTCATCATCGACGAAGAAGAATGGGCGTCGATCGAACGCGGCGTCGCGCAACGCGCACGCTTGATGGAAGCGATCGTCGCGGATGTCTACGGCCCGCAGACGCTGCTGCAACGCGGGCTATTGCCCAGCGCGCTCGTGTTCGGACACCCCGGCTATCTGCGCGCAGTGAAGGGTTTCGTGCCGCCCTTCGGCCGCTTCCTGCAGATCGTCGCGGTGGATCTCGCGCGTGCACCATCGGGCGCGTGGACGGTCGTCGCGCATCGGACGGAAGTGCCTTCGGGGCTCGGCTATGCGCTGGAAAATCGCATGATCGTCGCGAGCCTCTTTGCCGAACCGTTTCGTGCAATGCGCGTGAGCCGTCTCGCGGCGACCTATTCGCAACTCATCGCGACCATCGCGCAAGCCGCGCGCGCGACGATGCGCGATGACGAAGACGGCCGCAGCGATGCATCGAACGACGCGCCGCATATCGCGTTGCTGAGTCCGGGCCCGTTCAGCGAAACTTATTTCGAGCACGTGTTTCTCGCGCGCTATCTCGGCGTGACGCTCGTCGAAGGCAAGGACCTCACGGTTCGCCATGACAAGCTCTATCTCAAGACGCTCGCTGGCCTGTCGCGCGTGCATGCGGTCTTGCGACGCCTGGACGATGCGTTTTGCGATCCCGTCGAATTGCGCGCCGATTCCACGATCGGCGTGCCTGGTCTGTTGCAGGTGATGCGCGCGGGCAACGTGATGGTCTCGAACATGCCGGGAGCGGGCTTCACGGAATCGCCCGCGCTCAATGCATTTCTGCCGGGCATCGCGCAGGCGTTGCTGGACGAAGAACTCGAATTGCCGACTGTGCCGACATGGTGGTGCGGCGAGCAGGCCGCGCGTCGCGAGGTCTTCGAGCGCGTGGACAGCGCGCTCATTGCGCCGACATGGCCGGGCCCCGAGGCCGAGCACGCGCCGGGGATCGATGCGGGCGTCCAGGATATTGCGGCATGGCGCGAGCGCATCGAACGCGCGCCCGATGTCTTCACGGTGCAGGAGGATCTGCCGTTCTCCAGTGCGCCGCGCTTTCACGATGGCGCGATCGGATCGCGTCCCTGCGTGCTGCGCGCCTACGCGATCGCCAATATCGATGGAAGCTGGAGCGTGATGCCGGGTGGCTTCACACGACTCGCGGCCGACAAGCGCGCGACGGTGTCCATGCAATTCGGCGGCAGCAGCGTCGATACCTGGGTGATGTCGAGCCAGCCCGGAGGGTCGGTTTCGTTACGACCCACGCCGATGAAGCCGGGCGATTTGCGCAAGCATCGCATCGTATCGAGCCGCGCCGCTGAGAATCTCTTCTGGGCCGGGCGTTACGGCGAACGCGCGGAAAACAACGTGCGGGTGTGCCGGCTCTTGCTCGGGATGCTCGATGGCAGTGTCGCCGAGGAACTCTTCCCGACACTCGTGGAACTCGCGTCGGAATGCGGGCTGATTCCATCGGTCGATACGCTCGCGCGCAGCACGCCGCAAGCATTCGAGCGCGTGCTCGTCGCAGGATTGCCGGAATCGGGCAGGGCGACGAGCATCGGCAGCAATCTCGCGGATCAGGCCCGCGCATGCGGCGAGATACGCGACCGGCTTTCGACGGATCACTGGCGCACGATTCTCGCGTCGCGCAACGACTTTCGCGATGCGCTCGCGCGCCTCGTGTTCAGCGATCCCCCTGACGCAAGCACGGTGCGCATCGGTCGCGACTATGATCGTCTGATGCTTGCGAGCGCACTCGAGCAACTCGCGACGCAACTGTCCGCGATCAGCGGCGCGCAGGGCGATCGCATGACGCGCGATCAGGCGTGGCGGCTCTTGTTCATCGGGCGGCACATCGAACGCGTCTCGACGATGGCGACGATTCTGCGCGTGGTCGCCGAGCGCGGCACGCTCGCATCGCCTGCCGTCTTCGATCTGCTCCTGCAACTCTTCGACAGCACGCTCACGTATCGTTCGCTCTATCCGGGCAGGCTCGAAGTGCCGGCGTTGATCGACCTGATCGTGGTGGATCAAACCAATCCGCGCGGACTCTATGGCGTGTACGCGCGCCTGCGCACGAAGCTCGACGAGATCGCAGCCGCTGCGGGCGGCGCACGCCGCGCACAAGCGACGCGTTTCGCGGACCTGCTCGTTCACGCCGATGCATTGCCGGATCTCACCGCACTGTGCGAGACGGATGAGAACGGCCTACATGATGCATTGATCGCGCTATGCGACAGGCTCGTGGCATCGGTTTTCGCGGCATCGAATGAAGTGAGCGCGCGCTACTTCAGTCACGCGAACACGCTTTCCGCGCAGGTGTCGTCATGAGTCTCGGCATGAACGATACCGTGCTCGCGGTGACGCATCGCACGACCTATCGATATTCGACGCCAGTCGAAATCGCGCAGCATCTCGCGACCATTCGTCCGTTGCATTGTCCGTGGCAGCAGGTGATTTCGCATACGGAGCGCATCGAGCCGGTGCCGTCTTATGTGCATAGCCGCGTCGATGCATTCGGCAATGACGTGCTGTACTTCTCGCTCGACGCGCCGCACGAGCGTCTTTCGATGACGAGCGAAACCACGGTGCGGCTCACGCCGCGCTGGAATGCGCTCGATGCAGAGGCCACGCCGCCGTGGGAAACCGTCGCGCAACGGATGCGCTATCGGGCCGGCGAGTCGTTCTATCCGGAGAGCGAGTTTTGTTATGCGTCGCCTAACATCTCGCTCGATCATGCATTGCGCGCCTATGCGCAAGCCAGTTTCGATGCGGGCACGCCGCTCGTTGCGGGCGCCATCGATCTGATGCATCGCATTCACGAGGACTTCGAATACAAGCCATCGGCCACCGCGTTCGATACGCCCGCATCGCGCGCGTTCGAATTGCGTCATGGCGTGTGCCAGGACTTCTCGCAAGTGATGATCGGCTGTCTGCGTTCGCTGGGACTGCCGGCGCGCTACGTGAGCGGCTATTTGCGCAACGATCCGCCGCCGGGACATGCCCGTCTTATCGGCGCGGATGCATCGCATGCGTGGGTTTCGGTGCATTGTCCGCAAAGCGGATGGATCGATCTCGATCCGACCAATGACGTGCTCGCGGACCTCGATCATGTCACGCTCGCGACGGGGCGCGATTACAGCGACGTGTCGTTATTGCGCGGGATGATTCTCGGCGGTGGCGCACATCATGTGGATGTGGCGGTGAATGTGCTGGCGCTTTGATGGTCGATTCGCTCGCGATGCATCGATCTTCGCGCACGGCCGACAGGGTTCGGGAAAGCAGGCCGCGCAATAGTGAGTTAATGTTCTACGCTTCGTCGTTCATGCGCGAGCGCGCCTGCGCATACCCTTTCGCTTTGCAAGGAGATTTCGCACGATGGAATACGTGAAACTGGGTTCGACCGGCCTCGACGTGTCGCGGCTCTGTCTTGGTTGCATGACTTACGGCGTGCCCGATCGCGGCACGCATCCGTGGACGCTGGATGAGGAAGAAAGTCGTCCGCTCATCAAGGAGGCGCTCGAAGCGGGCATCAATTTCTTCGATACGGCCAACACGTACTCGGACGGCACGTCGGAAGAAATCGTCGGGCGCGCGCTGCGCGATTTCACGAAACGCGACGATATCGTGATCGCGACGAAAGTCTTCAATCGCATGCGTCCCGGTCCGAATGGCATGGGGCTGTCGCGCAAGGCGATCTTCAACGAGATCGATAACAGCCTGAAGCGTCTGGGCACCGATTACGTCGATCTCTTTCAAATCCATCGCTGGGATTACCGGACGCCGATCGAAGAAACGCTCGAAGCGCTGCACGATGTCGTGAAGGCAGGCAAGGCGCGTTATATCGGCGCGTCATCGATGTATGCGTGGCAGTTCAGCAAGGCGCTCTACACATCGCGGGCGAACGGCTGGGTCGAGTTCAAGACGATGCAGAATCATTTGAATCTGCTGTATCGCGAGGAAGAGCGCGAGATGATTCCGCTTTGCAAGGACCAGGGCATCGGCATGTTGCCGTGGAGTCCGCTTGCACGCGGACGTCTTACGCGCGAATGGGACGCGACGAGCGCGCGTCAGGAATCGGATGCGTTCGGCAGCACGCTCTATCGCACGGACGACGCCGATCGCGCGGTGGTCGAAGCCGTGGCCGCGGTGGCGAAGGCGCGCGGCGTGCCGCGTGCGCAAGTGGCGCTGGCGTGGGTCGCGCAGAAGGCGCCGGTGAGCGCGCCGATCATCGGGGCATCGAAGCCGAATCATGTGAGCGATGCAGTCGCCGCGTTGACGCTCGATCTCACTGCCGACGAGATCGCGCAACTCGAAGCGCCCTATGTGCCGCATGCGGTCGCGGGCTTCAAATGAAGCGGTGATGAGTGCCGGGAAGCGCGCGGCTCACAACTGCGATTCGATCGGCAGGATGCTCAGCATCCAGATGCCCGCGCGCTTCATCGCAGACACGTCCGGCTCGCTGTCGAGCCGGGTCGTGTTGCCGTTGGCGTCGGTGTCGATCCATACCATGTGCGTGCCGCCGTTGCCGTCATCTTGCAACTCGACACGCCACGCGATGCGATCGATATTCGCGCCGATGCCATCCGCCACTTGTTCGGCCGCTTCCGCGCTTTCGCAATAGACGCCGATCTCCGTATTCAACTCCACGGAACGCGGGTCGAGGTTCATCGAGCCGATGAAGATGCGCTTGCGGTCGAACACATACGTCTTCGCATGCAGCGACGCCTTCGACGATCCGAACGTGGACTTCTTCACGCTCTTGGCGTTATCCGTCGATGCGACGGGCTTGAGCTCATACAGGCGCACGCCCGCTTCGAGCATGTCCTTGCGATAGCGCTGATAACCCGCATGCACTGCGGCGACATCGGTGGCGGCGAGCGAATTCGTGAGCACGGTGACGCGCACGCCGCGCGATGTCATCGATCGCAGCCATCGCACGCCTTCCTCGCGCGGCACGAAATAGGGCGACACGATCAGCATGTCCTTGTCGGGATCGAGATTCAATGCCTTGAATTGCGACATCAGATGGCCTTCGGTGTCGCCGGGCGCGCGCGTGATTTTCGCGGGATCGTCGTAGAGCAGCGTCGCCTTGCCCCACGAAAACGAGGCGTCGCGCTGCTGGATCACGCTCGCGAGACGTTCGCGCACTTGCGCCACATAAGGCGAATGCGTCTCCGACAACAGATAGGCATTGAGCTTCTCGCGATAGCCCGCAAGGGCGTCGGGATCGGCGTGACGTCGCATCAGGTTATCGATCGGATAGGCCGCATCCGAGTTCCAGTAAAGATCGAATGCAGTGGATACCTCGGGCACGACAGGCCCGTGCACGAGCACGTCGAGATCGCCGAACGCGACCGTGCTCGATGCGCCGAAGTATTCGTCGCCGATATTGCGGCCGCCGAGAATCGCAGCCTGGTTATCGGCGATGAGCGCCTTGTTATGCATGCGGCGATTCACGCGAAAGAACTCGGCCGCCGAGCCCAGTTTTTTGAAGGTGCGATTCGCCACCGGGTTGAAAAGCCGCACCTGCACGTTCGGATGCGATGCGAGCGCGAGCAGGAACTGATCGTCGGCGTTGGTACCGAGGTCGTCGAGCAAAAGGCGCACGCGCACGCCGCGATCGGCTGCGCGCATGATCGATGCGGCCATTTCACGGCCCGTCAGATCGTCGTGCCAGATGTAGTACTGGAGATCGAGCGTGCGATCGGCGGTCTCGCTCAGGATCACGCGCGCGATGAGCGCGTCCGTGCCATCCGATAGCAAATGAAACGCATTGTCGCCGGGATGCGCGGCCTCGCTCGCGGCGAAGGCTGTGCCGAGGCGCGTGTTCGCGGTGTCGGTGAGGGCGTGTGTGTCAATGCGTCCGGTTTGAGGCGGAAGGCTCGCGCATGCCGACATCAGCAGCATCGACGCAACGGCGAACCATGTACGAAGTTTCATCGCGCACCCTCGGTTAGGCCATGCTCTTGTCTCGCCGCGACCCTTCAGTCAGGCGCGAGCGCACGAAGCTGACGTGCTCGCGCAGGACGTAGAGCGCATCGGCGTGAGCGAGCGGCAGCCTGATCGTATCCAGCGATTCTTCTATGTAATCGAGTTCGACCAGCAATGCGCGCCGCTCTTCTTCGCTGGTGACGCGCATCGCGCCGCGCTCCACCGCGATCAGCGCACCGTAATAGCGGTAGATGCGCGAGCGCACGCGCCATCGATACAGCGCGGGCACGAGACGTAGCGCGGGAAAGATCAGTACCGCGACGGGCAGCAATAATACGAGCGCGCGATCCGCGATATTCGCGAGCCAGAACGGCAGCGTTCGATAAAGAAAGCTCTTGCCCGAGCGGTAATAACGGCTGGCATCCTCGCTGATCGGAAACTCGTGCGCGACAGGACTCGGGAACTGACCCGCGCGTTGCAGCAAGCCAGCCGTGCCGTGAACTTCCTGCGCCGCTTCGATGAGCAGGTCGGATAACGCCGGATGCAGAGTCGGCCGCGCGACCAGTTCGACGGTCGGGCTGATCAGATGCACGGACTCCGGCGGGATGCGCCGGCCGAGATCGAGCACGCCTGGGGGCAGTTCGATATCGTCGAGATAAGGGAAAAGGCGCGTATACGCGAGGGCTTCGTTGAAGTCCATCACCGAGATGCCGGGCACGCGCAAGAGGCGCAGCATCAGGCCGCGCGTCGCGGAGTCGCCGGAGAGAAAGACCGCGTCGGCTTCGTTGCTGACGAGTTGCGTGGCTGCTTGCAGGCCGTCTGTCGGCAGAAGCTTCGTATCGCCGCCTGGATAGATGCCGTTGGCTTCCAATAGCTTCAGCGAGAGCGTGCGCGTGCCGCTGCCTTCGCGGCCGATAGCGATGCGCTTGCCTTCGAGTTGCGACAGCAGCGTGAGCCCCTTGCCGCGATAGAACACGACGAGCGGCACATACGACACGCTGCCGAGCGATATCAGATTCGACGCTTCTTCCCTCGTCGCGATACCGCCTTGCACGAGCGCGAGATCGACGTGCTGCTTCGGATCGAGCAGGCGTTCGAGGTTCTGCACGGAGCCGTCCGAGGGCAACACTTTCAGCGTGATGCCGTTACGCGCGAGCAGCTTCGCGTATTCCTGCGAGATGACGTAGAACGAGCTGTCGGGCTGGCCCGCGCTCATCGTGATGGTTTTGGGCGGCGCGGGATCGACGAGCCAGTAGACGAGCGCGACGATGATCGCAATGACCAGCACGACGGGACCGGCCGTCCACGTGATGTCGTGCAGGACGCCTTTTGCATGATCGCGAGGCAGATGCGGGCGTTTCATGCCATGCCTCGTCATGCGCGTGCGGTGGTCACTGCTTGTGTGCCGGGAAAGACATGGAGCATGTCGTGTCTGTGTCGGAAGCGGCGTTGATTCGCAGTGTAACGCGAGGTGCGCACAAAACGAGAAGGCCGGCGCGCATGCGGCCGGCCTTCGTTTTCGTCGATGCCCGCTTATGCCCAGTGAGCGGGAATCCAGAAGCGGCCGACCCAATGGCCCGGGATCAGGACCGCGCGGTGCGGTACGACATAAACCACCTTCGCGGGCGGCGGCGGTGCGACATACACCGTCTTGACCGGAGCCGGGGCCGGCGCGACCACCACCGTCTTGACCGGAGCCGGGGCCGGTGCGACGACCACGGTCTTGGCGGGCGGCGGCGGAGGCGGCGTGACCACGACCGTCGACGAAGCCGGGGGCGGTGCGACTACCACTGTCGTGGAAGACGGCGGGGGCGGCACGATCACCGGCGCGGCAACGACCGTCGTCCCGGTGACGACCGGCGCCGTGGCAACCACCGTCGTGCTCGACGTGACCGTGCCGCCGCCGACGACCGTCGTGCTATGCGAGCCGTTCGTGACCGTCGCGGTGCCCGAGGTCGTGACCACGCCCGGCGCTACGCTCGTCGCGCTGCCCGAATGCGCCACCGTGCCGCCGTTCGCCGTGTTGACGGTGCCGGAGCGGTTGCACGTATAACCCGCGCAGTTCGTCGATGCGGAGTGCGTCGACGTGTTGCCGTTGGGCCCCGTCACCGAGCCCGACGACGAGTATTGTCCGGGCGCCGTGCGCGTCACGGTATCGTTGCCGGTCGCGGTCTTGCCGTTCGGGCCGGTCGCGCTGCCGTTGTGCGTGCAACTGCCGCCGGCGCAGCTCGTGTCGCCCGCGTGCTGCACCGAGCGGCCGTTCGGGCCGTAGGCGGTGCCGGAGTTGGAGAACTGGCCGGGCGCGGTGCGCGTCACGGTGCCGGAGTTGGTGCCGACGCGGCCCCACGGATTTTCGACCGCGCCCGCATGCGAGCAGCTTCCGCCGCCGCAGGAACCGACGTGCGCGCCCTGATATTCGCCGCGGCCGGTGTAGGCCGTGCCGCCGCGCGCCCAGCCGGCGAAGGCGGAACTGCTGCACAGCGTGAGGGCGGCGGCCGCCGCGACGACCAGCAACTGGCGCACGCGGCGCTTGCTGGAATTCGCGTCGGAGGCGGAAGCAACGCGGACGTTTGAAGCGAAAGTCGATCTGTTTTTCACGGGATGTCCTTCTCGGTTCTCAAGGCCACGTTGCGTTTCGTGTGGCGACGGAAGTGACTATAGAGAAGGGCTCGCGTGAAGTCCCGCGGTAACTTATTTCACGCCATGTCATGTATTCGGAGATGGCGCGCGGGCTTATGCAGCAAGGCTTTGCCGGGTTTCATGGAGGCTCGCCGAGGCCGCGCGCGACATAAATTAGCGCATTGCGTCACACTGGCGGCTGCCGCTCGATCCATTCGTAATAACAAATCCGACGAAACCATCATGGCCACATCCGATCCGATCAAGGTCGCCGTTCTCGACGACTATCAGCATGTCACGCTTTCCATGGCCGACTGGTCGCCGCTCGACGGACGCGCGACGATCACCGTGTTCAACGATCACATCGCCGAACGCGATGCGCTGCTCGAACGCCTGCGGCCCTTCGACGTCGTTTGTGCCATGCGCGAGCGCACGCCGTTCTCGCGCGACATCATCGACCATCTGCCGAACCTGAAGCTGATTGCGTCGACGGGCGCGGCCAATGCATCGATCGATCTCGAAGCCGCGGCCGCACGCGGCATCGAAGTGCGTCACACGGGCTACGCGTCCACACCGACGATCGAATTCACGTGGGCGCTGATTCTCGCGATGATGCGCAATATCCCCGCCGAAAACCGCTCGCTGAAGGAAGGCGGCTGGCAGGTGGGTCTCGGCACCGAACTGGCGGGCAAGACGCTCGGCCTGCTCGGACTCGGGCGCGTGGGATCGGCGGTCGGTGTGATAGGGCGCGCGTTTCGCATGAACGTGATCGCGTGGAGCCAGAACCTCACGCGGGAGCGCGCCGAAGAAAAGGGCGTGCAACTCGTCGACAAGGACACGCTCTTCAGGACTTCCGATGTGCTCTCGGTTCACGTGCGCCTGAGCGAGCGCACGCATCATCTCGTCGGCGTGAAGGAACTCGCGCAGATGAAGCCGACGAGCCGTATCGTGAATACGTCGCGCGGGCCCATCGTCGATAGCGTTGCGCTTGTCGATGCGTTGAAATCGGGCAGGCTCGCGGGCGCGGCCATCGACGTGTACGACGAAGAGCCGCTCGCTGCAAACGACCCGCTGCGCGCGCTGCCGAACGTGCTGGCGACGCCGCATATCGGCTATGTATCGGAGGAGCTATATCGCACGTTTTATGGCGATACGGTGCGCAATATCGTCGAATGGCTCGACGCGCGCAAGGCGTGATCGATCCGCTTACGAAGGCTTCGATTCGTCGTGCAGCAGCGAGAACAAGGTTTCGATGGCGCTGCTCGCGCGGCGCTTGCCGTCCGAGCGGCCCATCGCGAGATCGATGACCGCAAGCCCGACGACGAGCGCATGCACCATCGCCACATGCTCTTTCGTCACGGCGAGGCCCATTGCTTCGAGCATGCGCGTGATGCGCACCGCGACGCCGTCCGCGAGTTCGCGAAAGAGGCTGCGGATGGTCGGCTCTTCGTCGGCGGCTTGCGCGAGCGCCATCAGCACGCGGGTGTTCTCGTGGCGTATCGCGACATTGGCGATCGATGCCGCCGTGACCTTGAGCGACGCTTCGCCCGCGAAGGCATCGACGGCGGCGAGCTGGCCGTCGATCGCGGTGCGCGCGACGGCTTCGATCAACGCGAGACGCGTCGGATAATAGTACGTGAGATGACTCTGACGCACGCCCGCGCGCGCGGCGACGCGCGGTTGCGTAAAGCCCGAATAGCCTTCTTCGCGCAAAGTGGCGAGCGCGGCTTCGAGTATGGTTTGACGACGATCCTGCACGGGGCGCATTCCGGATTTTGGTTGATTTACCAAACCTTAGCGCGAGGGATGCACGACGTCAACCTCGTGAATTGTTATACGAAGGCGGTTGTGGATTGTTTGCGGGGTTCGTGTCGAGCTTGCGGATATCGATGATCGCATCGCTCGCGAGTAACCGAAGCGCTTCCTCCAATGCATCGGCGAGCGCCTTGTCATAGACTTCGTCGCCATTCACATAGAGCGTGAACGCTTCGAGATATTTCGCCTTTTTAGCGGGATTTTCGATGGTTTCGCGCGTCCATCGATAAAGCGGATAGTGCTCGATGCCATCGCGCTCCGCTTGCGCCACGTAGTCGGCGAAGGCGTCGTACTGGCATTTCAATTGGGCAGCGTGCCTGATGAGCACCCCGTTGATCGGCGCGAGCTTTTCGCTCGCAGGGTCTTGACGCGCCAGAGCCGCGTATTCGGGCGCGAGCCGGATTCGAACTTGATATTGCCAGGATTCGGTCATGATGTCCTTTCAGCATTGAAAGCGGTAAAAGTACGCGCATGTGAATAATGCGATTCATGCACTACACTTCCTCTCGCATCGCGAAGCAAGCCGACCATCGATGTTCATCATTGCAGGCGACGAACAAGAGGAGGGTAACAGTGAGTCTTCGACACTCGATGTACTGCCCATGTTGCGACATGACGCCAGGCGCTGCAAGCCGCCGGCGCTTTCTGATGCTAGCGGGCCAGAGCGCCGCCGCGCTCGCGCTCTTTCCGCATCTCGCTTACGCCGACAACGACGTGCCGGCCATTGCCTACGACTCCGTTCCCGATCCGGTGCGCTTGCCGCGCGACGTGTATTTCGGCGAATGCTCCGGCGTCGCGCTCAATTCGGCGGGACATATCTTCGTGCTTCCGCGCGGCAATAGCATCGGCCCCGCATATGGCGCGGCCGCGGCGCAATTGCTCGAATTCGATCGCAACGGACGTTTCGTGCGCGAGATCGGCCATAACCTTTATGCGTGGTCGTTCGCGCATACGGTCAAGGTGGATCGGCAGGACAACGTGTGGGTGACGGACAAGGGCTCGGACATGATCATCAAGTTCACGCCCGAAGGCCGTGTCGCGATGGTGTTCGGACGCAAGCAGGAAGCATCGGATGAAGACACCGCGCCGCTCAAGCATCCGAATCCGCCGTTGCCTTCGGAGCCCGGCCGCTTTCGACAAGTCACGGATGTCGCTTGGGATGCCGCGGGCAACACGTACATCAGCGACGGATACATCAATTCGCGCGTCGCGAAGGTCGACAAGGACGGCAACTGGCTCAAGTCCTGGGGCGAGCGCGGCAAGGAGCCGGGGCAATTCCATACGCCTCACAGCATTGCCGTCGACAGAAGCGGCCTGGTCTATGTCGCCGATCGCAGCAACCGGCGCATTCAGGTCTTCGACGGAGAAGGGAGTTTTCAGCGGCAGTTCACGATCGACGTGCCCGTGCCGCCCGATGCGCGCCCGGCTATCGGCAACATGCCCGATGAAGCCGCGATCGCGGCGGGCACGTTTGCGCCGGGATCGCCGTGGGCCATTTGCATTTCGCCGGGTCCGACTCAATTCCTGTATTCCGCCGATGCGTTTCCCGGCAGGATCTACAAGTTATCGCTCGATGGAAAACTCTTGGGCGTGCTCGGGCGATCGGGCAAGCAACAGAAGCAGTTCGGATGGATTCACGAGATGGCGTGTCCGGCGGAGAACACGTTGTTCGTCGCGGAACTGCTCAACTGGCGAGTGCAGAAGCTCGTATTGCATGGGTGAATGCGGCATCGCTTCTCGGCATTTTGCATGCGTACGGAATGCACGCAACATGCGATCGCCGTCAATGCATGCGATATCAACCGCCGCGTGCAAGTCCCGTTTCCATCGCCACGCCGTTCCACAGGTGCATCGCCGCATAGGCGCGCCACGGACGCCAGCGCTCGGTGCGCGCGCGCTGCTGGGCAGGCTTCGCAAGCGACGGATCGCGTCGCGCGATCGCCTGCATGAGTACGAGATCGGCGTCGGGCCACGCGTCGGGATCGCGTAGCGCACGCATCGCGACATAGCCGACGGTCCACGGCCCGATGCCCGGCATCGCGAGCATGTCGCGTTTCAGCAGTTCGATGTCGGCGCCCGGTTCGTCGAGCGGCAACGCGCCCGTCGCCACCGCGTGGGCGAACCGTTGCACGGTCTCGATGCGCTTCGTCGGCATGCCGATCTTCTCCAAGTCGGCGGCGGCGAGCTCGGCGGGCGTGGGAAAGCGCCACGCGGTGCCTTCGTGCGGATGGCCCGCGATCTTTTTCCCCGCGCGCTGCACGATGCGGTTCGTGATCGTCGATGCGCCTTTCACGCTCACCTGTTGCCCGACGATCGTGCGCACCACGAGTTCGAAGCCGGACCACGCGCCCGGCACGCGCAAGCCCGGCGCGGCCGCGACGAGTGGAGCGAGCACCGGGTCATCGCCGAGGCATCGGGCGATTTCGCGTGGATCGACATGCAGATCGAACATGCGCGAGAGCGGCGCGGCGAGCGCATCGGCGTGGCGCGCCACCGCGCCCTCGACGTTCACGACGAGCCGATGCCTGCTTTCGTGCCGCGTGACTTCGATGGTGCCGTCGTCGCCTTGCCATTCGATCGCACGCCGATACACGTCGTCTTCAACCGACTCGACGCCCGCGGACGCCCGCCCGGCGATGAATTTCAGCATGCGCGTCCAGTCGAAAGGCCGCTTGAAGGGCAGTTCGAGCGTGGCGGTCGATATATCGATGGTTGAGTGCATTTTGAATGCCGTATGCGCGATGGTCGATTGCATGCCGATCTTACTCCGGCGGCCTGCATGATCGCCGCGCGCCGATGCTCACTCTTCGCTAACTTTCGGCGACCACAATGCCTCACATCGACAGCAACGATTCAGCGACAACAGCCAAAGGAGCCGAACATGAACGCCATCTCGATCAGCATCACCGCCATCGTCATCACCGCCGCGCTCGCGGCCATCGCACCGGTCACGCATTACACGCAGCATGAAATCGCCGTGCTCAGTGCGCATGCGGCGAGCACGCGCGCCGAGGTTCAGCTCGGCACGGGCAGCGGGCTGACGGCCTGATCGATGCGCGCGATCACTGACGCCGCGCGAGTTCCATCGTGCTCGCGTTCAGCATCTGTCTGAATTCTGGGTCTTGAGATAGGGTCTGTCGCGCGCTCGTGACCAGTTGCGGACGGCGGTCCCATTGATCGGAACGCACGACGCAGCGCGCGAGGACATCACTGTAGATGGGACGAAGCCCTTCGCGGTCGTGCACCGCGGTCAGTCGGGCGATGCGGACTTTCTCGTCACGCGTGAGTTCGCGCGTGAGGCAGTCGACAGTCTGGCGGTCCATTGCGGCCTGCGCATTGTCGAAGTCCGAAGAGTGATAGAAGGTGATGCCCGTGATGACGAGCACCACGCCGAGCGCGATGCATGCCCCTCGAATTCTGATCAACGTTTTCCCCGATAGAAGGCTCTGGCGGCCCTGGGCCGGTATCGTATCCCATCTTCCGAGAAATCGCGTGACCGTTCTATTCTCTAGCGCTCATCCACCGTCGACTTTGTTCGTCGCACGCTTTTTCTGCGACGCGGGCTTCACCGTCGTCAGCGTGCGCTCGGCGAGAACCGCGTCGCGCTTGGACAGCAAGTGCTTGCGCAGGATCTCGCCCATGCGCCTGCCGTCGCGAGTCTCGAGCGCCTCGATCATCTCTTCGTGATCGCGAATGGCGCTGTCCCACTTCGGCGTCTGGAAGTTCGAACGAAAACGCAGCGCCATCAGACGCCGATTGATCGACACATAGGTCTGACGCAAGGCGGTATTGCGCGCGGCTTCGTTGATCTTGTCGTGAATGGCCTGGTTGCGGCTGTAATAGCCCGAGAGGTCGTTCTGCGCGCGGCACGCGAGCATCGCGTAATGCAGCGCCTTGATCTCCGCGATCTCCAGCGGCGTGATGCGCTCGCACGCCAGTTCACCCGAAAACGCTTCCAGCCCGCTCATCAATTCGAACATCTCGCGAATCTCGAACTCGCTCATCTGCGATACCGACGCGCCCCGGTTCGGCGAAATCTCGATCAGGCCTTCGGCGGCCAGCACCTTCAGCGCCTCGCGAAGCGGCGTGCGCGAAATGCCGAGCGTCTCGCATAACTTGCGTTCGTTGAGCTTCACGCCCGGCGCGAGCAAGCCCTCGACGATGAAGCCGCGCAAGTGATCGACGACGGTGTCGTGCAGGCGCAGCCGCTCGACCTTCGGCAGTGACGAGGAAACGTGCGTTTCCGGAAAATCAGGATTTTGCATTCAATACCTCTGATTCCATTTGCGGCAATTTTAACCCAGCGCAAGCGGAAAAAACCGCCAGCGGGTTATCCCTAGGCCGTTCGGCCTATGTATTCCTTTACGCGTCGCGATCCCTGCGTTATTGTATTTTGCATGCAAAATTACATTTAAGAGGACGCGGACTCATGTTCAAGCTCGACTTCCATCCTGCTGGCCGTCACTTTCTGCAGATTCCTGGACCGAGTCCGGTCCCCGATCGGATTCTGCGTGCAATGAGCTATCCGACGATCGATCATCGCGGCCCCGAATTCGGCGCGCTGGGATTGAAGGTGCTCGACGGCATCAAGGAGGTCTTCAAGACGATTCAGCCGGTGGTGATCTATCCGGCATCGGGCACGGGCGCATGGGAGGCGGCACTCTGCAACACGCTGAGTTCCGGCGACACGGTACTGATGTACGAGACGGGCCACTTCGCGACGCTGTGGAAGAAGATGGCCGAGAACCTCGGGCTCAAGCCGGAGTTTCTGGGTTTGCCCGGCATCGACGGATGGCGGCGCGGCGTGCAGGCCGACATGATCGAGAAGCGCTTGCGCGAAGACACGCAGGGCGTGATCAAGGCCGTATGCGTGGTGCATAACGAAACGTCGACGGGCGTGACGTCCGATATCGCCGCCGTGCGGCACGCCATCGACGCCGCGAAGCATCCTGCGCTGCTGATGGTGGACACGATCTCGGGTCTCGCGTCGGCGGATTATCGTCACGACGAATGGGGCGTGGACGTGACGGTCTCCGGGTCGCAGAAAGGCTTGATGCTGCCGCCTGGAATCAGCTTCAACGCGGTATCGGAGAAGGCGCGCGAGGCGTCGAAACGCGCCACGCTGCCGCGTGCGTTCTGGGACTGGACCGAGATCATCGAGATGAACAAGCAGGGTTACTGGCCTTACACGCCGAACACGAACCTGCTCTACGCGCTTTCGGAAGCGCTCGACATGCTCCTCGACGAAGGGCTCGATAACGTGTTCGCTCGCCATCAACGGCTCGCGGCCGCGTGCCGCTCGGCGGTCACCGCATGGGGACTCGAGATTCAATGCGCCGATCCCGCCGTGTATTCGCCGGTGCTGACGGGCGTGATGACGCCCGAAGGCGTCGATGCCGATGCGGTGCGCAAGCTCATCTACGAACACTTCGACATGTCGCTCGGCACGGGCCTCGGCAAGGTGAAGGGACGCATGTTCCGGATCGGCCATCTCGGCGATTGCAACGATCTCACGCTGATGGCCGCGCTCTCCGGCTGCGAGATGGGATTGAGGCTCGCGGGTATCGAACTGAAGGGCAGCGGTGTCGCGGCGGCGATGGACTATCTGACGAGCCACGTCGCGAAGCCCACGCTGAAGGCGGCAGCATGAGCGCCATGTTCGACGCCGATGCGCTCGCACGGCTTTTTGTCGAGGCCCGCGCGCATCGGGCGAAGCTCGACGTGTTGCCGGAAGGCGCGCGTCCGCAGAACGCCGATGAAGCCTACGCCGCGCAGGAAGCGACGTTGCGTGCGCTGAACGC
Source organism: Caballeronia jiangsuensis (assembly GCA_000648925.1). Classification (GTDB taxonomy): domain Bacteria; phylum Pseudomonadota; class Gammaproteobacteria; order Burkholderiales; family Burkholderiaceae; genus Caballeronia; species Caballeronia jiangsuensis. Next base: position 43,427 of record JFHF01000032.1, on the reverse strand, counting down.
GGACATCGGCGGATGGAAGGTCGGCGCGAAATCGCACGATGGCCCGATTCAGGGCGCGCCGCTTCCTGCCGATGGCATGCATGATTCCGGCGCGCATCTCTCGATGCATGCATTCGGCAAGGCCGGGCTGGAACTCGAAGTCGCGTTCAGGCTCGGCCGGCGCTTCGAGGCGGGCAGCGGTCCCCATAGCGATGAAGACGTATTTGCCGCGATCGAGTCGGTGCATGCCGCGATCGAAGTCGTGGCGAGCCGTTTCGCCGCGTGGCCCGATGTCGAGAAGTCCTGGCAGCTCGCCGACCTGCAGAATCATGGCGCGTTGATCGTGGGCGATGGCGTGCCCTACGACGCGGCGTTTCCCTTCGTGTCGCCCGCGATGACGTTCACCTTCGGCGGCGCGCCGCTCTTCCAGGGCGCTCCCGCGAACCCTGCGGGCGACCCGCGTCGCCTGCTTGCCTGGACGGTGAACCACAGCGTGTCGCGCGGGCTTGCCGTCGAGCGCGGCACCTTGCTCACGGCGGGCTCGTACACGGGCCTCGCATTCCCCGATGCGCCCGGCACGGCTGTGGGCAGCATCGAAGGCTTGCCCGCCGTCGAATTGCATTTCTCATAACGCATTCATAAGGCCACGAACCGCACAGCGCTCTGGCACTCACCGACAGCGACGATGCTCAATTCCCCTACAGACCGGCTCGTCAAGCCGATTCATTTGATGCCCGCTTCCGCGCGTGCGCGGACCGGGTCCACGCCGACGCCGCTGCAGGCGCGACTGCAACGCGAGCTGAAAGGCGATGTGATGTTCGATCGCGCATCGCGCGGGCGCTACGCCACCGATGCGTCGATCTATCAGATCATGCCGCTCGGCGTCGTCGTGCCGAAGGATCAGGACGATTTGCGCCTTGCATTGCAGATTGCGCGCGACAGCCACGCGAACGTGCTCGCGCGCGGCGCGGGCACGAGCCAGTGCGGGCAGACGGTCGGCGAGGCGCTCGTCATCGACACGACGAAGTGGCTCAACAACATCGTTCATTTCGACAAGGATGCACGCACGGTCACGGTCGAACCGGGCGTCGTGCTCGATCATCTGAACGCGTGGCTCAGGCCGCACGGTTTGTGGTTCCCGGTGGACGTTTCGACGAGTGCGCAATGCACGATTGGCGGCATGGCGGGCAACAACTCGTGCGGCTCGCGCTCGATGGAATACGGGATCATGGTGCATAACGTCGATGCGATCGACGCGATCCTCGCCGATGGTCACGAAGCGCGCTTCGGCAAGCTCTCGACCATGACGAACGATGCACGTATGCGCGATCTCGTCGACGGCGTGCGTGGTATCGCGCTGCGCGAGCAGCAGGAAATGCGCGAGCACATCCCCAAGGTGCTCCGGCGCGTCGCAGGCTACAACCTCGATCTCTTCGATTGCCAGAGCCCGCTCGCTTTCAGCGCCGACGGCGAGCCGAATCTCGCGAATCTGCTTGTCGGTTCGGAAGGCACGCTTGCGTTCAGCCGTCAACTGACGTTGAAGCTCGCGCCGCTGCCCGCGCACAAGACGCTCGGCGTAGTGAACTTCCCGAGCTTCTACGATGCGATGGACATGACGCAGCACATCGTGAAGCTCGGACCGGTCGCGGTGGAACTCGTCGATCGCACGATGATCGATCTCGCGATGTCGAATCCCGCCTTCCGTCCCGTGATCGAAAAGGCTTTGGTCGGCGAGCCGAAAGCGATCCTGCTCGTCGAGTTCGCGGGCGCGGATCACGATGTCCAAGTCGCGAAGCTCGCGCAACTCGTCGAACTGATGAGCGATCTCGGCTTGCCCGGCTCGGTCGTGCAGATGCCCGATGCGGGTCCGCAAAAAGCGCTGTGGGAAGTGCGCAAGGCGGGTCTCAACATCATGATGAGCATGAAGGGCGACGGCAAGCCGGTGTCCTTCATCGAGGATTGCGCGGTGCCGCTCGAACATCTGGCCGAGTACACGAGCCGGCTGACCGAAGTCTTCAGGCAGCACGGAACCGAAGGTACGTGGTATGCGCATGCGAGCGTCGGCACGCTGCATGTGAGGCCGATTCTCGACATGCGCCGCGACGGGGCCATCAAAATGCGCGCGATCGCGGAAGAGGCCGCGGCGATGGTGCGCGAATACAAGGGCGCATTCTCGGGCGAACACGGCGACGGCCTGTGTCGCGGCGAATGGGTTGCGTGGCAATACGGCCCGCGTATCAATCAGGCCTTTCGCGAGATCAAGCAGCTCTTCGATCCGGAGAACCGCTTGAGCCCGGATCGAATCGTCGCTCCGCCGAAGATGGACGATGCGCGCAACTTCCGCTTTCCGCCTTCTTATCGCGAGCGCGCGATGACGCCGCGGCTCGACTGGTCCGCATGGAACGTGACGCGTGATCCATCGACGGGCGAAGAGGGTGCGGCGGGGTCGGGCGGCGATCTGTCGGGCGGACTCGCGAAAGCGGTCGAGATGTGCAACAACAACGGTCATTGCCGCAAGTTCGATGCGGGCACGATGTGCCCGAGCTATCGCATCACGAAGGACGAGCAGCATCTCACGCGCGGCCGTGCGAACACGTTGCGGCTCGCGCTGTCGGGACAGTTGGGCGATGACGGGCTCGCGAGTCAGGATGTGAAGGATGTGCTCGATCTGTGCGTGTCGTGCAAAGGTTGCAAGCGTGATTGCCCGACAGGCGTCGATATGGCGCGCATCAAGATCGAGGCGCGCGCCGCGTGGACCGAGCGTCATGGCCTGCGCCTGCGCGAGCGATTGATTGCGTTCCTGCCGCGCTATGCGCCGTATGCGAGCCGCATGCCGGCGCTGTCGAACGCGTTCGAAGCGAATATGCCGGGCGTTGCACGCTGGCTCAAGTCCAGGCTCGGCCTCGCGCCGGAGCGAATGCTCCCGCGCTTTGCGAAGCCCTTCCTCACCGATGCGGCCAGCAAACCGGTGGCATCTGCGACTAACGAAGTCCTGCTCTTCGTCGATACCTTCAACAACTACATGGAGCCGGAGAACGCGCGGGCCGCAAAGCGCGTGCTCGAATCGGCCGGCTACACGGTTCATCTGAACATCAAGGCGGGCGAGCGGCCGCTGTGTTGCGGACGCACGTTCCTCTCGGCGGGTCTCGTCGATGAAGCGAAGGCCGAAGCGCGCCGCGCGCTCGATGCGCTCATGCCGTATGTCGAACGTGGCGTGGCGATCGTCGGACTGGAACCGTCGTGCCTGCTCTCGTTGCGCGACGAGTTTCTCGGATACGGCTATGGCGATAGCGCTCGCGACCTCGCGCGCGTGTCGTTTCTGTTCGAGGAGTTCCTCGTGCGCGAAGAGGCGGCAGGGCGCTTGCGGCCGAAGCTCAAGGCGCTGGATCGATCGAAAGCGTTGCTGCATGGCCATTGCCATCAAAAGGCATTCGATGCCGTGCGCCCCGTCGAGAAAGTGCTCGGCTGGATTCCGGGGCTCGAAGTGAAGACGATCGAATCGTCATGCTGCGGCATGGCGGGCAGCTTTGGCTATGAAGCGGAGCACTACGCCGCGTCGCAGGCGATGGCGGAACTGTCGCTATTGCCGACCGTGCGTGCGGCACCTGATGCCCTGATCGTGGCGGACGGGACGAGCTGCCGTCATCAGATCGCGGACGGTGCGCAAAGAGAAGCGCTGCATGTCGCACGCGTTCTGGCGATGGCGCTCGACGCAAAGGATTGACGACGGCAGGACCAGAGTTTCATTCACCGAAGCAAAACAGCGGACAGCAAACGAGCCGCGACCCAGGAGACAAGCGATGACATCACCGCGCAAACCACGCATTCGCAAGCTGCGCCGCAGAACGCAATAAGCGGGCTCATATCGAGCCGCTGTCCTCATCCGACGTACCACGCGAAGTTCCGCATGCCGTGACATCGGGCGCCTTTCGAAAAGCGAAGGCGTCGCGCGCACGCACGCGGCCAACAAGGAGACGATGATGTTCCGTCGAGCCACGACGCGCGTTCTGTTACTGCTATGCGCGATGTATTTCATCACCTATATCGACCGGGTCAATGTCAGCACCGCGGCGGCCCAGTTCGGCGCGGAGCTTGGCCTCTCGCACACGCAGGTCGGTTTTGTGTTTTCTGCCTTCGCGTATCCGTATCTTGTGTTCCAGATCATCGGTGGATGGGTGGGCGACCGTTTCGGTCCGCGCCGCACGCTCACGCTATGCGCGATCATCTGGGCGGGCGCCACCGTGCTGACCGGTCTCGCGGGCGGCTTCGTGTCGCTGATCGTGGCGCGCGTGCTGCTCGGACTCGGCGAAGGCGCGACCTTTCCGACCGCGACGCGGGCGATGTCCAACTGGATGCCCGCCGACCAGCGCGGTTTTGCACAAGGTATTACGCATGCAGCATCACGTATCGGTAATGCCGTGGCGCCGCCGCTCATCGTCTGGCTGATGGTCGCGACGAGCTGGCGCGGCGCGTTCATCATCACCGGGATCATCAGTTTCCTGTGGGCGCTGGCGTGGGTCTTCTACTTCCGCGACAACCCGCGCGATCATCCGCGCATCACCGAAACCGAATGCGCGACGCTCGCGACTTATTCGGGCGTGAAGCAACGCGCGCCGGTGCCGTGGCGCACGCTGCTAGCCCGCATGGCGCCCGTCACGGCCGTGTATTTCTGCTATGGCTGGGTGCTGTGGCTCTTTCTCGGCTGGATTCCGCAATACTTCCTGCATAGCTATCACATGCAGCTAGGGAAGTCGGCGCTGTTCGCGTCGGGCGTGTTCTTCGCCGGCGTGCTCGGCGACTGGCTCGGCGGTTCACTCACCGACCGCATCCTGAGAAAGAGCGGGAATGTGCGCCTGGCGCGCAACGTGATGGTCGGCGCGTGCATGCTGCTGACGCTTCTGTCGCTCGCGCCGATCATGCTGATCTCAGACATCTCGATCACGCTCGCGGCGGTGTGTCTCTCGGCCGGCTTCTTCTTCAATGAGATGACGATCGGCCCGATGTGGTCCGTGCCGATGGATATCGCACCGAAGCATTCGGGTACCGCATCCGGCATCATGAATTCCGGCTCGGCGCTGGCGGCCATCATCAGTCCGGTCGTGGGCGGCTGGCTGATCGACCGAACGGGCAACTGGAATTTGCCGTTCACCGTGTCGATGATCCTGATGGCGGTCGGCATCATCCTGTCGTTCACGATGCGCCCGGACCGCACGCTCGAAACCGACGAGGAAAAGAAGGACGCGGCAGACGCGCGCAAGTTCGTGTAATCGGGAGGTGGTGGCGGCGGTTCAATGCGTTTTGCATACATTGAACCGTATCGGATAACGCATTCAGCATTCAGCATTCAATTCGAGGAGGCGATGTGGCGGAACCATCCATCCTGATCGAGCGCGATGGCGATATCTCGACGGTCGTGATCGACCGGCCCGAGAAGCTCAACGCGATGACCAAGCCCTTGTGGCGCGCGCTCGGCGAGACCATCGAGAACCTTTCCAGCGACGATACGGTGCGCTGCATCGTATTGCGTGGCGCGGGCGAGAAAGCGTTTTCGCCGGGCAACGATATCGGCGAGTTCCGCACGGATCGATCGAATGTCGAACAGGCGCGCGAGTATGGCGCGATCATGCATCGCACTTTGAATGCATTGCGACAGTGCCGGCATCCGATCGTCGCGATGATTCATGGCATCTGCGTCGGTGGCGGACTCGAGATCGCGGCGATGTGCGACCTGCGCATTTGCGGCGAATCGAGCCGCTTCGGCGTGCCAATCAAGAACCTCGGTCTCGTGATGGCGCATGCGGAAATGGAAGGGCTCGTGCGTCTCGTGGGCCCCGCCGTCACGCTCGAAATTCTTCTCGAAGGACGTATTTTCGATGCGAAGGAAGCGCTCGCGAAAGGACTGGTCACGCGCGTCGTCGCGGATGGGGAAGTGACCGCGCACGCGTATGAAACCGCGCGGCGCATCGCGGACGGCGCGCCGCTCGTCGCGCGTTGGCACAAGCAGTTCGTGCGCCGCGTGATGGATCCCGCGCCACTCATCGACCAAGAGCGCGACGAAGGCTTCGCGTGCTTCGGAACCGAGGACTTCCGCACCGGCTATCAGGCCTTCCTCGACAAGATCAAACCGCAGTTCAAGGGACGTTGACATGGCAGACACGAAACCGGCGGCCGCACCCGGCGCGGGGCCGCTTGCAGGCATGCGCGTGATCGAGCTTGCACACATCATGTCGGGGCCGATCTGCGGGATGATGCTCGCGGACATGGGCGCCGATGTCATCAAGGTCGAAAAAATTCCAAACGGCGATGATTGCCGGCGTTTCGCGCCGATTCTCCCGAGCGGCGAATCCGCGTCGTTCTTGATCGTGAACCGCAACAAGCGCGGCATCGCCCTCAATCTGAAGACGGACGGCGGCAAGGATGTGCTCAGGAAGATGCTCGCAAGCGCGGATGTGGTGACGGAGAACTACCGGCGCGGCACGATGGAAAAGCTGGGCATGGGCTACGAAACGCTCAAGTCGGTGAACCCCGGCCTCATCTACTGCGCGATTTCGGGTTACGGCCGCAGCGGGCCGATGGCCGACAAGGGAGGCTTCGATCTCATCGCGCAGGGCATGAGCGGCCTGATGAGCATGACCGGCGAACCAGGACAGGCGCCGATCAAGGCGGGCTCGCCCGTCACCGACATCAACGCGGGCATCCTGGCGGCGCTCGGCATCAGCGCGGCCTATGCCAGAAAGCAGACGACGGGCCTCGGCCAGATGGTCGATACGTCGCTCTTCGAAGCCGGCCTGCAACAGATGTACTGGGCCTTCGCGAACTACTTCGCGGACGGCACGGTGTTGCCGAAAGCGGGCTCCGCCAATCCGACGAGCGCGCCGTATCAGGCGTTTCGCACGCGCGACGGCTGGATCAACATCGGCGCGGCGAACCAGCGTAACTACGAGCGGCTCGTCGGCGTGTTGAACATTCCCGGCCTCGCCGAAGACGAGCGCTTTCAGACCAATGCGGGTCGCCTGACGCATCGCGAGGCGCTCGTCGAGATCCTGAGCGCGCGCCTCGTCGAGCGGACCACCGACGAGTGGCTCGTCGCTTTCGATGAAATCGGCCTGCCGAGCGGCGCAGTGCTCGGCGTGCCGGAGGCGTTGTCGCATGAGCAGGCGATCGCGCGCGGGATGATCGTCGAGACCGAACATCCGCTCGCGGGTCCGATGCGCGGCCTCGGCTTGCCGATCCATTTCTCCGAGGGATCGACACAGGCTTCGCGTCCCGCGCCGCTTCTCGGTCAGCACACCGCCGAGGTGCTCAACGAATACGGTTTCGACGATGCGCGTATTCATGCGCTCAAAGATGAAGGCGCGATCCTCGAAACGGAAGTTCCGGCATGACGTCGACTTCACGCGTACCGGTTTTATGCATTCGACATGCAAAATTCGGCGCTATGATCGATGCCTGATCCCGCCTCATCGACACGACCCGCCATGACCCTCGCACCTCCACCGGCCGCCCGCGTGGGCGACCCGCTCGCATCCGTCGCCACGCCTTCCCTGACGATCGATCTCGATGCCTTCGACGCCAATCTCGCGGCGATGTCGGCGTTCGCCGCACGGCATGGCGTCGCGTTGCGGCCGCATGCAAAGGCGCACAAGTCCAGCGAGATCGCCAGGCGTCAGATCGAAGCGGGCGCGGTCGGCGTGTGCTGTCAGAAGTTGTCGGAGGCCTATCCGTTCGCAGCGGCCGGCATCGCGAGCATTCATGTGAGCAACGAATTCGTCGGCGCGGACAAACTGGCCATGGCGGTCGAGTTGGCCTCGCATGTGCGCCTCTCGGTTTGCGTCGATGCGTTGCCGCAAGTGCAGGCGCTCGGCGACGCGGCAAAGCGTGCGGGCGTGACGATCGATGTGTTGCCTGAAGTCGATGCCGGGCAACATCGCTGCGGCGTGACGAGCGAGGACGCGCTGCTCGCGCTCGTCGACGGCATCGCATCGCAGAGCGGGTTGCGCTTCGCGGGTATCCAGGCATATCACGGCGGTATACAACATGTCGCCGACTGGGCCGCGCGCAAGAACGAAGCAAACCGCGCCGCCGATGTCGCCGCACGCTACGTGCAGGCGCTCGATGCACGCGGCGTGCGTTGCGGCATCGTGACGGGCGGCGGCACCGGCACCGTCGAGTTCGATGCCGCGAGCGGCGTCTTCACCGAACTGCAACCCGGCTCATATCTCTTCATGGACGGCGACTATGGCGGCATTGGCTGGGGCGGCGAATCAGGCTGGCGTCACAGCCTTTTCGTATTGTCCACCGTCATGAGCGCGACGCGGCCCGGCATGGCCGTGTGCGATGTCGGCCTCAAAGGGCTCGCAGTGGATTCGGGCTTGCCGCGCAGCGTGCATTGGCTCGACGCGAAGGGCGATCCGGCGCTGACCTATATCTCAGCCAACGACGAGCACGGCATGTTGCAGGCGCAGCACGAGTCCGATGGCGACTTCGCGGGACTGGTGGGCAAGCGCGTACTCTTGCCGCCCGGACATTGCGATCCGACCGTGAATCTCTACGACGAATACGTGTGCCATCGCAATGGCCGCGTGACGGACATATGGCCGATCGATGCGCGCGGTCTTTCACGCTAGGCCGATGGCTCCTTGAGCGGATAGATCGTCGCGATCAACGCATCGAGATCCGCGACGATCAGGCCGACGACGAACTGCGCCACTTCCTGCGCGCCATGCGTCGCCTCCTGCTTCGCGAGCATGTTCTTGAGTTCGATCACGGTGGAGCGTGCACGCGCGAGTTTCGTATCGTCCTGACGATTCGATGCGAGCACGCTGGCGAGCGTCTCGAACAGCGACTGCAATTCGCGGCCCGTTGCGCCGAGCCGCGCCGCGCAGGTCTCGCGATCGAGACGCGACACCGCCTTCGCGAGAAAGAGCGCATCGCTATGCAGACGCCGCAGAAAAGGCGCGGCCTTGTCGATGGCATCCGAGCGGCGATTCTGCACGAGCACGATGATGTGCTCGCGCTCGGCTTCCTTCAACGCATCGTCGAAAGCTTTTTGCGCGTCTGTGCTTTGCTTTTCGAGGCGCGTCGCGCGCGCTTCGTCCTGTTCGCCCGATAGATACAGCCCGATCAACTGACCGATGCTCTTCAAGGTATCGGCGACGCTGGCATGTGCCGACGTGAGCGCGCGATTCGGCCAGAGCGCCGCCACGACGAACGACGATGCCGCGCCGATCAGAATCTCCAGCACGCGGTGCATGGGCCGTTCGAAAGGCGAGCCCGGTCCTGCCGGAATCAGCACGACGATCACGAGCGTCACACACGCAAGCCTGAACGCGGGACGCTTGGCGCTCAACGCGGCAAGCGGCAGGAGCGCGACGGAGAAGACCGCGAGCGGCGGCGCGCCGCGCTCCATCGCGACGATACCGAGCACGCCCGTCACCGCGCCGATGAATGCGCCGATGATCTGATCGCGAGCGGTATCGACGGCTTGCGTGAGGCTCGGTTGCGTCACGATGACGAGCGTCGTGATGAGCGCCCAATAGCCTTCAGGAAGCGCCGCGAGCCGTGCGGCGGCGTAACTGATCGCGCAACTCATCAGCGTACGAAGGAGGCGTCTTGCTTCCGGTGCGCCGAAGAAGGCGCGCACGCGTCGTCGCGTGCGAGTGATCGCTGTCATGCGGTTTCGTTCGGTGATGAAGCGGAATGATCGGCGAAGACGCGACGCATGCGCGTGCTCGTGCTGCATTATGCCAATGCGCACGGCGCGAAATGAAAGATGTGAGGGATGAAAAGAAACAAGGCGGCGCGCATGCTCCGTGTTAGCGAGCATGCTGCCGCCCTTGTGCCGCGACGTACCGAAGTCTCGACGAAGCGTCAGGGTGTGTCGTCAGGTGAGCATCGGCACCGCTTCGATCAGCGCAAGCCCGAGTAGCGCCCCGATGGCTGCGCTGATGAGCTTCGGATGCCAGCGATCCAGATGCAGCGCCGTGAGCAGCGCGCCGATCAGGATGACGCCGAGCAAAGCGAAAACGACGACAAGATAGCCGATTTCAAACTCGTTATTGATAAGCACGACGCTGGCCTCCCGCCGGCTGGAACCGGCTGACTTGCGCATTGCGCCGCGCTGCGGCCCAGGTCGATCCGCCCGCGCGACAACTCAATTATATATCACGTTGTGACGTATTTAAAGTTGCGCGGCGAGCGTCCGCATGGCTAACTCATCGTGCAGGCCCGGCGTTGAGCGGCAGTTTCGACGCACGTGCGCTGTCCGCCGTCATCTTCGCTCCGCCGGGCTTGTAGCCGTTCGACATCAGCAGGAAGGCCATGATGTCGGCATAGTCCTGATCTTTCATCTTGCCAGGACGATCCGCGGGCATGTTGGTCGTCATGTAAGTGAAAATGCCGCCGACAGTAAGGTGCGAATTCGACGGCGGCGCGAATGCAGGACCTTGCAACGCAGGCGCGGTCACACCCTGAAGCTGCGCGCCGTGGCACTTCGCGCATGAACTCGAATAAAGCGTCTTGCCGTGCGTGGTTTGCGCCTGTTCGAACGATGGCGGCTCGACGCCACCCTCATTCGCGACCTTGATGAAGCGGCCTGCGCGCGTTGCGTTGGCATCCGCGAGCATGATGCCCGGATGCGCGGACGATGCGTGCGATGGCTCGTCGAGATAGCGCATTGCCGACGCGGTTTGCGAAGGAAGGGCCCATTGTTTGGTCAGCGCCTGCAAGCGGCCATCGTTGGTCATCGACGTGAGCGCATCGTCTATGCGCGTGCGCAACGCGGCGGTCCTTTCGCCGAACGCGAAGGTCAGTTGCCAGTCCGCATACGGTGAATCGGCGGTCGCGACCGTGAAGCTGCGCTCGGGATGCGCCACGCGATACGCGACGACCGCGGGATACCATACGATCGCGCGTTGCGCGCGTCCGTTCGCCACCGCTTCGACCGTCGATGCCGACGTGTTCTCCAGATCGAGCGTCACGTCGTGTTGTTGCACGGCGATCAGTTGTGCCGGGCTCGCATAGGTCGCGGCGACCGTGCGCTTCGCGGCGTCCTTCAGATCCGCGCCGGGCGTTTCGATGCTGACATAGCCCGCGCGCAGATAGCCGCGTGAGAATTGCATCTTGCCGCCGGATGCATCGGCGACGGTGGAACGTGGAAAGCCCGCAATCACGTCGCAATCGCGCGCGAGTGTCTTGTCGAGTTCCGTGAGCGACACGCCGTCATCGTCGCCTTCACCGATGCCGTTTGAAACGATCGTCGCCGCGATGTTGGCGCGGGCGAAGACAGCCTGCGCGACGCTGCGATCCAGCGCCGCCGACGGGCTGCCGGGAAACGTGCAGATCTTCACGGCGGCATCGGAGGCCGATGGCGCGAGCGCGATGCATGCGGCCAGCATGCCCGCCGCGCGAATGGAGTTGAGAGGATGATTCATGTCGAAGCGTCCGGTGATGACAGTGAGCACCGCAAGCGCGCGATGACGCGAGCTCGCGGTCCGATCAGATTGGGTCAGGTGCGATTCAGCGCGAACACATAGAGCGTGCCGCCGCGCGGGACCTTGTCCGCGGCTTTCGCCATCGGTCCGCCCCAGATCGGATTCGCGCCGCCATAGCCCGCGAGAATGGCGACGTATTCCTTGCCATCGATCTCATATACCGAAGGCTGCGCGATGATGCCGCTCGCGAGCTTGGGGCTTTGCCACAAGACCTTGCCGGTCTTTTCATCGAACGCATAGAGATGGCCATCGAGCGAGCCGCTGAATGCGAGACCGCCCGCAGTCGTCGCGACGCCGCCGTTCCAGGGCAGCTTGCTCCAGTGACTCCAGACCTTCTTGCCGGTATCGACATCGATGGCCTGCAGTTCGCCATAACCTTTGCTGCCCGGCTCGGGCTTGATCTCGAAGCCTTCGCCGAGATAAGGCAGACCTTCCATGTAATTCACCGACTTGCCCGACAAGGACATGCACGCATGCAGGGCCGGCACGATCGCGAGATGCGTTTGCGGATCGTATGATACGGACCACCAGTTCTTGCCGCCGAGGAAGCTGGGACATGTTTCGATGGTCGTGCCTGTCTTCGGATACTTGGCTGCATCCTGAATCGGCTTGCCATCGTCCGTATAACCCGTGACCGATGTCGCGGTGACGAAAGGCCGCGCATAGATCAGCTTGCCGTTGCTGCGATCGATCGCATGGAAAAAGCCGTTGCGATCAGCATGAATGATCGCGTCGTAGTCCTTGCCCTGATACTTGATGTTCGCGAGCACGGGCGTGTTCACGCCGTCATAGTCCCACGTGTCATGGGCCGTGTATTGATAGTGCCACTTGAGGTCGCCCGTCTTCGGATCGAGTGCGAGCAGAGAATCGGAATAGAGATTGTCGCCAGGACGAAGATCGGCGAGCCACGGTCCCGGATTGCCGACGCCCCAATAAAGCGTCTTGCTCGCTGCGTCGTATGTGCCGGTGAGCCATGCGGGCGCGCCACCATGTTCCTGCATGCCGTCGGGCCATGTATTGCCGCCGGGTTCCTTCGCGCCAGGCACCGTATAGCGCTTCCAGAGCACCTTGCCGTCATTGGGATCGAGTGCCGCGATGAAGCCGCGCGCGCCGTATTCGCCGCCCGAGCTGCCGACGACGAGTGCGCCATCGAGCGCGAGCGGTGCAAGCGAAAACGCATAGCCGACGCCCGGATCGAACATCGCCTTCTTCCACACGAGCGCGCCTGTTTGCGCATCGAGCGCCGCTACTTCGCCGCTCAACATCGCGACATAGACATTCTTTCCGTATAACGCGACGCCGCGATTGACCACATCGCAACACGCAGTCTTGAACGATCTCGCATCGAGATTCGGCTCGTATTTCCAGAGCTGTTTGCCGGTCGCGGCATCGAATGCATAGACGTTGTCCTTGGGCGTCGTCACGAAAAGAAAGCGTCCGTTGACGATGGGTGTCGCTTCGAAGCCCTGTTGCAGGTCCTTCGGAAACTTGTAGCTCCATACCTGCTTCAGATTCTTCACATTGCTCGTGTCGATCTGCTTGAGCGGCGAATGACCATGACCGTTATACGTGCGGTAGTACGTGAGCCAGCCTGGATCCTCCTGCGCACTCGCGAGACGCTCATAGCTGACATCCGGATACTGCGCCGGCGTGGTGCTCGCCGCGATGGCCTGATGCTGCGCTACGCTGAATGCGGCAACGGCGCCTGCTGCAATGGCCGCGATGCGCAATGCCGGACTGAAGCGAATCTTCATCGTTGTCTCCTGGGTATTGTCGATGCAACTTCTTTTTGAATCTCGATAGCGATGCGAAACGGTTGCGGCATCTTCAAGGCAAGTCATATGCCATTGACGATTCACGCATGCGAGTGCCTTGCTGCATGCGGATCTCATGCACGAGCGCTGCGCGCGAGGGCGCATGTCGCATTGATGCGTGGGTGTTGCATCGTGGAGCAGTGGGACGTTTGACGTGTTGCCCGATGTGACAACGCGAGTTCAGTAGAGCCAGCCGAGACGTCGCGCTTCATCGATGAAGCGATACACGTCGACTGCGAGCCCCTCCATGCCGAAGCGCACTTCGAGCTCGCCGATGATGTCGTCGAGTTCGCGCGTGCCATCACAGCGCGCGAGTATTTCGCCGGCGCTGCGATTGAGTTCGACGCTGCCGCTCGGATGCACGATTTCGCACGTGCTCATGTCCGCATGCCAATGCAGCTTCAGAGGCGCACGCAAACGCGGGCGCGTAGGTGCGCCCGCATGCGCGGTCGTTGGGTTCATGTGGGACGGAGAAAGAAGTGTGCAGGCCCGGGTGCGATGCAACCCGGGCTTGCATCATCGAAGCATCAACGTGTGGCGATATACATCGTGATCTCGAAGCCGAAGCGAAGATCGGTGAAGGCAGGTGTCGTCCATTGCATGTTCATCTCCTTGGGTGATGTTCGAGTTGGATCGCGAAGCGTTCGCAATCGGACGTCGAAAATGCAAGCTCTATGCCTTCGATGAAAAGACAGTGCATGTGCACGCTTCTGCCTTTCAGTTCAATTTCGAAGATGCGCGGCCGATGTGCCGCGCTGTGCCTCTTCGTGACAGGGGTGTATCGAAGTGGAACACCGCATGGAACAACTCATTGCTCCATCGGTGAACAAGCGGGCATCTTGCGATAGATCGTGTTGCGCGAAACGCCGAGCGCGCGCGCGGCGGCGGATACGTTGCCACGATGGCGCGCGAGCGCGGCCGCGATCACGGATGCCGTGACTTCCTGTAGCCGTCCCGAAGCGAGCGTCGATGAAGGGTACGCTTCAAACACGTTTTGTACATTGCCGAGGGGCTCCTCGAAGAAGTCCTCCGGAAGATGTTCCCGACGAATGCAGCCATCGTCGTCCACCATCGCGGCCGCGGTGCGCAGCAGATTGCACAGTTGCCGGAAGTTGCCGGGCCATGCGTACTTCTCGAAAAGCGTCATCACTTCATCGTCGATGGACAGGCGCATACCGCACGCTTCGTCGGCGCTCACGGCCTGCAGCATCTTCGTGATCACGGTCGCGAGGTCGGTGCGCTCGCGCAATGGCGGCAGCTTGACGACGAGTCCATTCAAGCGGTAATACAAGTCTTCGCGAAAGCTGTTCTGCTCGATCATCTCTCGCAGATTGCGGTGCGTCGCGCAGATGATCGCCACATCGACCGGTATCGACTTGCTGGAACCCAGCGGATCGACGACACGCTCCTGCAGCACGCGCAGCAGGCGCACTTGCAATGGATAGGGCATGTCGCCGATTTCATCGAGAAACAGCGTGCCGCCATTCGCCTGCAGCAGCTTGCCGGCCGCGCCCTTGCGTCGTGCGCCGGTGAACGCGCCTTCCTCATAACCGAAGAGCTCCGATTCAATCAGGTTCTCCGGAATCGATGCGCAGTTCACCGCGACGAATGGCCCCGCGCGGCGCGGAGAATCGCTGTGAATCGCCTGCGCGAGCAACTCCTTGCCGGTGCCCGTTTCGCCCGTGACGAGTATCGGTATGTCCTTGCCGATGACCTTGCGTACCTTGCCGATTACCGCGGCCACTCTGGGATCGCCCGTGTTAAGCGATGCGAGTTTCGATGACGCATCGATCGCAATGGATGCGCGCGGCGCGGGTTTGTTCGCGACGGACGAGGACGTCATTCCGGCGATCGGGGCGCGATTCAGGCGCACGCGTGCGCACACGACGGCGCCGTTGTTCAGGTCGAGGGGAATATGCGGCGCGCGGCTCGCCTGCGAACGATCGATCAGTTGCGCGCTCGTCAGTCCGAAGAGCGATGAAAGCGTATGCGCGCGCAACGCCGAAAGCGGCAGGCCGAACTGAAACTGCGCACTGCGATTGGCGGAGAGAAAGCGGCCATCGCAGGTGAAGGCCATGATGCCCTCCATCAGCGTGCCGAGAAACTCGGGGCGGCTATGGAACGCGATCTGCAGCATGCCCTGAAAAGTGCTGGAAAACAGATGGTTTTCGATCATCTGCACCGACATGCGCGCGAGCGCCATCGTATGACGATGGTAGCTTCGATGATCGCCAGTGACGTCCAGCACGCCGATCAGATCGCCATAAGGATCGAGGATCGGCACGCTGGAGCATGTCAGAAAGCGATTGGCCGCGAGATAGTGCTGATCGCCATGCACGACGGTCGGGGAGCATTCCGCGATCGCAGTGCCGATCGCATTGGTGCCTTGTCGTTCCTCGGCCCAGTTCGCGCCGGCTATGAGCGCGACCTTTTCGGCGCGTGCCAGGAAGTCGTCGTCGCCGGTGGAATGGAGAATGAGGCCTTGAGCGTCGGTCAACACGATCATGCTCTGCGTGTTGACGATTTGTTCACGCAGCGTTTCCATCACCGGCGTCGCGTGCGCGCATAGCACGCGGTTTTGTTCGAGCTTGAGCAGCAAGTCGCCATCGGTGAGCACGTCGTAATCGGGACGAGTCGATTCGTTCAGGCCGAACGTCTCCGACCGCTCATGCGCCTTGCGGATCGACGGGATCAGCCAGCCGCTTTCTCGGTCATCGTGGGTCGCCGCGATCTCGCGGACATCGTCTTGCATCATCTCCTCCTTGTGCAAGTTCCGGTCGTATCGCCGGTTGCGTGAGCGCGGATAAAAGCAAGTCCTGAGCCAAAGAGCACGGGTGGCGTTTGTGTTGGCGAAACGAAAGGATGTGAGATGTCGCAATGAAGCAGACAGTGCCGCGCTTCGTGTGTTGGCCAGCATCTGACTTGTCGGTCGATGGTTGACGCGGGGTTGCATGTCACAAGCCCGCGGCATAAGGCGCCGCAGGCTTCGAAGGCTTATGCCCGAGCGTTGGCATACACAATGCAAAAGACTGAAGCGAGCGCCTCTACGCTCGATTCGATTCTAATCAACTCCCGCTTACGCACCGCAAGGAGAAACGCCATGGCGAACCTGAAGCTCGACGATCTGCAACATGCCCAGAAACTGTCCTCTGCCGAGATGTCCCGGATCGTCGGAGGCGACAAGAAAGAGCCAGCCGGCAAGCCGACTCATATCGACGCTCAAAGCGGCGTGCTGACATTCAAGGACGGATCACAGTGGACGATGGACCTCAACGGCAAACTGCATCCGCTGTGATACGGGAGCTTCGCTCCCGCCATTGAGAAGGCCGGACGCGCCTCGCGGCGCGTCCGGCCTTTCGTCTTTTGCCTTCTGTGTTTTGCCTTATGTCTTTTGCATGCGGAATTACAGACCGGTTCTGCCCGCGGTGAGTATGAGCCGCAGGCCGAGCATGGCGATCACGCTCGCAGCGATGCGATCGATCCACTTCCTCGCGCGCAGATACATCTCGCGCGGACGCTTGCTGGAGAAACCCAGAGCGACGACGGTGTACCAGCCCGTCTCGATTGCGAAGACCATCGGCGGCAGCACGAAATAGCACCACAGCGGAGGATGTTGGGGCAGAAGCGCCGCGAAGATGCTGCCGTACCAAATGGCAGTCTTTGGATTGCTCAGTTGCGTCGTGAGGCCGAGCCAGAACGATTTGCGCGCGCTCGTCGTGAGCGTCGGCGCGTCGTCCTGCGTCGGCATCTGCATGGGCTTCGCGGCGGCGCGCCAGATCTTCGACGCGATATAGATCAGATACAGCCCGCCCGCGATCTTCAGCGCGATGTAGAGCCACTCGACGGCGACGAGCAACGTATAAAGCCCCGCGAGCGCGATGCCGCCAAAGAAGATGCCGCCAACGCCCATGCCGAGCGCGGTCGCGAGACCATCGGCGCGCGATATGCCGATCGAGTTGCGGGCCACGATCACGAAACTCGGGCCGGGAATCATCGCGCCCAGGAGCAGCGAGAACAGAATCGCGAATACGGCGGTGGATGCGGTCATCGGATTGTCTCCTTCTGTTCTGAATTCGCTCGAATGTGGTTTGCATGCGGCATACATAACGCACGATTGCATTCACGATGCATCATACGCGCGATATTGCGGGTGTCGCTCTACGTGTCGCCGCCAGCGACGCTGTCTTCGTGGATCGCGCGATTGCGTCCGGTGCGTTTGGCGAGATAGAGCGCGGAGTCGGCACTGTTGAGCAGCTTGAGCGCGTCCTCGATCTGACGCGGCGAGGCGGTCGCGATGCCGATGCTGATCGTCAGCACGCGCCTGGGCGCGGCGCTGTTGGCGATGGCGAGTTGTTCGACTCTCTCACGAAGGCGCTCGGCGAACGTGAGCGCGCCGCTCGCCTCGGCGCCCGGCAGCACGACCACGAATTCCTCGCCGCCGTAGCGCGCGACGATATCGCCGGGCCGCTTCGCGGAATTCTGTATGCAATCAGCCACCGCGACGAGCGCATCGTCGCCCATCGCGTGGCCGTAGGTGTCGTTATAGAGCTTGAAGTAGTCGACGTCGACGAACAAAGCGGATAGCGGTTGATCGGCGCGGCGGGCACGTCGCCATTCCTCGTCGAGCCGGCGATCCAGCGCGCGGCGGTTGCACAGGCCGGTGAGCGAATCGGTACCTGCGAGCCGTTGCAGCTTCTCTTGCGCGATCGCCCGCGACCGCAGCGAGATTGCGAGCAACCAGGAGATGACGATGAAGCCGCCGCCGAACATCATGGTCAAGCCGCCGATGACGATGCTGCGCTCGCGCCACGCAGCGAGCACTTCATCCTCGGCGGGCGCGACCGCCGCGATAAGCTGGGTGCCCGGCACATGCTGGAAGGTATAGAGCCGCCGCACGCCGTCGATTGGCGATCGCGAGAGATACGAGCCGGACGACGCGTTCTGCATCGCAGCGAAGGTCGGCGATCGGGCGACATATCCGGTGCCGTCAGAGGGTAATGCAGGCTTGCGTGCGATCATCACGCCGTCCTGCTGCACGATGAACACCGAGCCCGACTTGCCGACGCTCACGCGCGATAGCAGGTTCTTGAAATAGGCGACGTTCAGCGCGATCACGGCGACGCCCGCGAACGAGCCATCCGGTGCATCGATGCGCCTGCTCAACGCGAGCGAGGCCGCACCTTTGCGCAGCCGGGATATGTACGGTCCGGAAATGAAGAGGCCGGCGTCGGGATGTTCGGCGTGAACCTTGAAGTAGTCACGATCGTCGAAGAGCAGGTCGGCGTGCTCTGAAGGCTCGCGTTCGACGACGATGCGTCCTTCGCGATTCATCACGAACGCGCCGCCGACAAAGTTCGTGCCGGTGGCGCCGTCGAAGAGGACGAGCTTGCGCAGATCGGGAGGCAGCGCCATCACGGCGGGATTTTGCATGCCGCTGACGATGGTACGCAACGACAGATCGCTCGATTCGACATTGCGTGCGATATCGGCGCTCAACGTGGCGACCAGATTGGCCGCTGCCTGATGCGCGTTTTGCAGCGCCTGCGCGCGTCCCTGCCATAGCGCGGCAAACGACAATACGGCCATGGAAATGGCGATGGCTGTGCCGATGAGTCCGGCGAGCGCCGGAAAGCGCGAGAACGCATCGGCGAAGCGCATCGCGGCGGTGCTGTTGCGTCGCATCAGCCGGCGACTGACCATGCGTCCGGTCTTGCGAACCGCATTCAATCTGGCGGGCATTCAGTTTCTCCGCGTGACGCCATTTCCGCACGACACGGCACGACATCGTGTGCGGCGCGATCACGCCTTGCGTCGGAAAGCTCCCTGTTTCAGGGGCTTATTCGTATATGACGCGCATCTGATGAATAGTCCCGCGCGTGTTCGCACACCGATTGTAGTCGTTCCGACCGCATTGGTTTCGCACGGGCGTCCGGGAATCGGGCGACGTCGCCTGCGATGGTAGACGAGGTTGTCTACTTCGTCGCATTCGAAAGATCGAAAGACAGCCTATTTCACGAGGTGCAGCCGCTTCGTGATGATCGTGCCTTCCTTCCGATCGATGAGCCACGCAGCGTCGACCCTTCCATTCAATGTCGATGTCCTGCGCGTGATGTCGGTGGGTTCTTCGTCGGTCGGCGCGCTGTGCTCGACATCATCGGTCAGATAGGGCGGCGCGAGCGAGCAGATGAGCACGATCGCGAAGTCGCCACTGCCATGCTCGTGATCGAAACTCGGGAGCATGATCCGACCGTTGACTGTCGTTTTGATGCCGTTTTCCGGCTTCAACTGAATGACGTCGAAGTTCTGAACGAATCCCTTCGCCTTGGCCTCGGGCGCGACGACGAGCTTACGGCCGCTTTGTCCCTTCACCGTCTGCTTGAGCAGAATCGCGTCGGGGCTTTCGGGCGCCGCGAGCGAGACGTTCACCGAAAGCACTTTCTTCTTCGACAGGTAGCGCACCCCATACGAAACCGGAATGACGAACGTGAACGTGCGATCGGTTTGCTCCCGAGTTTGACTCGCGCCCACGGCCGCGGAGGCGCCTTGCTCCGCTTTTCGAAATGGACGCGACAGAAATGCCCGGACGCGGTTCGTGATGGAGACCGGCTGTCCTGGGGCAGGGTGACCCGCGAGCGCGTCGCGGACGTGCTCGGGATCGTCGCCGGTGAAGTCCGGCGGCAGCGCATCGGCGGACATGATGCCGTGCGCCGATGCACCGCTCGCGGCTTCGACAGCACTCGCCGTATGGCCAGCACGCGGCGCGGCTGCGAAAGCGCATACCGGTCCGAACGACAACGCACAGGTCATGCACAGCGCTGCGCCATGTCCGCGTTTCAATAAAAGCACCTGCCGCTCCTGGCGCATCGGCCGGTCACGATGAAGTGGCTATCTTAAAGCGAAGCGCGCGAATCGGCATGTTGCATGCGTGATATTGAATTCATCAATCCGCGCACCATCATCGCCGAGGAATCACACCACGCGTCGTCGTCGCGCGCAGGAAATCGAAATCGACGCCCTTGTCCGCTTGCGTCACCGTGTCATAAAACAGCTTTTGATAACCGCGATCCGCGCTCGGCACGTTGACCGGCGATGCGTTCGCGCGCGCGGCGAGTTCTTCATCGCTGACGAGCAGACTGATCTCGCGCTTCGATACGCTCAGGCGAATGCGGTCGCCGGTTCGAACGTGCGCGAGCGGTCCGCCCACCGCAGATTCAGGCGTCACATGCAGAACGATGGTGCCGAATGCGGTGCCGCTCATGCGCCCATCGGAGATGCGCACGATATCCTTCACGCCCTTCACCGCGAGCTTGCGCGGAATCGGGATATAGCCGGCTTCCGGCATACCCGGCGCGCCTTTGGGCCCGATGTTCTTCAGCACGAGAATATCGTCGGGTGTGACGTCGAGATCGTCGGAATCGATGCGCGCCGCGAGATCCGCGCCATTCTCGAACACGACCGCGCGGCCTTCATGCTCCATCAACTCGGCATTCGCCGCCGATTGCTTGATGATCGCGCCACCCGGCGCGAGATTGCCTTCGAGCACCGCGATGCCGCCTTGCGGATAGATCGGCTTGTCGAAGGCACGCACGACGTCCTGCTCGAATGCCGGACCCGCCGCTTCGATTTCTTCGCCGAGCGTGCGCCCCGTTACCGTCAATGTATTCAGGTTCAGAAGCGGTTTCAATTCGCGCAATAACGTGGCCATGCCGCCGGCCTTGTGGAAGTCCTCCATGTAATGCGACCCGGACGGCTTCAGATCGACGAGCACCGGCGTCTCGCGTCCCATGCGATCGAGCGCTTTCAGATCGACGTCATAGCCCATGCGTCCGGCGATCGCGGTGAGATGCACGATACCGTTTGTCGAGCCGCCAATCGCCAGCAGCACACGCATAGCGTTTTCGAATGCTTCGTTCGTGAGGATCTTGTCGATGGTGACGTTATCGCGCGCCATCTGCACCGCTTGCGTGCCCGTGAGTTCGGCGATGCGCATGCGATCCGACGTGACCGCGGGCGGCGATGCGCCGCCGGGCATCGTCATGCCGAGCGCTTCGGCGATACATGCCATCGTGCTCGCCGTGCCCATCACGGAACAAGTGCCCACGCTCGCGACGAGTTGATTGTTCACGGCCGCGATTTCCGCTTCGTCGATTTCTTCTGCACGAAAACGGCCCCAGTAGCGGCGGCAATCGGTGCATGCGCCGACACGCTCACCGCGATGCGCGCCCGTCAGCATCGAACCCGTGATGAGTTGAATCGCAGGAATGCCGGCCGATGCTGCGCCCATCAGTTGCGCGGGCACGGTCTTGTCGCATCCGCCGATCAACACGACCGCGTCCATCGGCTGGGCGCGGATCATTTCTTCCGTGTCGATCGACATCAGATTGCGCAAGTACATGCTCGTCGGTTGCGAGAACGATTCGGCGATCGATATCGTCGGAAAATCCATCGGCAAGCCGCCGGCCAGCATCACGCCGCGCTTTAAAGCTTCGATCAGTTGCGGTGCATTGCCGTGACACGGGTTATACGCGCTGCCCGTGTTGACGATGCCGATTACCGGGCGATCGAGCGCACTGTCGGTATAACCCGCGCCCTTGATGAACGCTTTGCGCAGGAACAGCGAGAAGCCATTGTCTCCATAGCTCGTCAGCGATTTGCGCAGACCCTTCGGTTGCACGGGTTCTTCGCCGGGTTTTTTCTTGAACGTATCGGTCATGGTCGCCCTACCGTTTGATGAGTTGAATGTATTCGTGCTTCGATTATCGCGGCTTTACGCGAGCTTTGAGCGCGTGTGGCGCTTCCTTCAAACCATAGAAATATTTGTTTCCGGAAGCAATCGGCGCTGATGGTTCATCGCGTTTTCAATTCCGTCCGACAGACTCGGCGGCAGCAAGAAACGCTTGCACGAGGCGCAGCCGCGCGGAAGATCGTCCCCATAGCAAACCGACGAGACGCTTCGGTGCGGCATGTGGCAACGCCCACTTCTTCAACGATAGTCCGTCCGATTCGTGCGACGCCCAATCCGGTATCAGCGATACGCCAAGGCCGCGATCGACCAGCGTCGCGATGGCGGCGAGGCCATCCAGTTCGCAACGTTGATGCGGCTTGATGCCATGTTGCCGCAGATAAGCATCGGCAAGCTGCCCGCCGACGACATTGCGGTCATAACGCACGAACGGCTCTGTTTGCAGCGTGGCATGCACATCGGTAACGTGCATCGAAGCGGGCGTCAGCAGAACCAGCGCTTCCTTTCTGAACGTATGCCAGTCGCAACTCTTCGGCAGATTGAAAAGCGGCTGCGCGATCACGGCGGCGTCGAGATCGCCGCTCGTAACCTTGCGATAGAGGTCGAGCGACGTGCCCGGCTCCAGATAAAAGTCCATCTGCGGATGACGATTCAGCAGCACCGCGAGCGCATCGGGAATGAGGCCCGCCATCATCGTCGCCATGCCGCCGAGACGTAATTGACCGCCCAGTTGTTCCGTATTGTCGATGTCCGCGCGCAGGTCGCGGATATCGTGCAGCACGGCTCGCGCACGCGCCAGAATGCGCTCGCCAGCCTCCGTCGCGCCGACCGTGCGGCCCGAGCGGCGCACGAGCGTCGTGCCGAGTTCGGCTTCCAGCATCTTCACCCGTTGAGCGACGGCGGCCGGCGTGAGATCGAGTCTGCGCGCCGCTTCGGCAATGGAGCCGAGTTCGACGACGAACACGAAACTCTGCAGATAGCGCGAGTCCATCGATAAAAATATTTGGGTTTGAAGAAGCCAAAGGATACTTCCTCTTGCGCATGCGTGCCATCAAACTGATTGCAATCGCAATGACCTAAAAATCACGGAGACGAAGTTATGCCCATCATCGAATCGATTGCGGTTTGCGCGGCCGCGGTGCCGCTCGATCGCGTCACGTCGTTTTCCACTCGCACCGTTTCGACGCGTCACTATGGTCTCGTCAAGGTCCGCTCGACGGACGGCGTCGAAGGCATCGGCTTTTGCTATATCGGCAGCGCGGCGGGCGAGTTGCTGACTGTGGCGGTCGAGCAATTGCTCGCGCCGGTGTTGATCGGCAAGGACTCGTATGCGGTCGAAGGACTGTGGCAGGCAATGTACGACGAAGCGCTTCTGCAAGGTCGCGCGGGCACCGTCATGCGCGCGCTGAGCATTCTCGATATCGCGCTCTGGGATCTGAACGCGCGCACGCACGAACTGGCGCTGCACAAGTATCTCGGCGCGCATCGACTCGACACGGTGCCCGCTTATGCGAGCGGCGGTTATTACCTCGAAGGCAAGACGCCGGAGAAGCTCGGCGAGGAAATGGCGAGCTATGTCGAGAAGGGTTTTCGCGCGGTGAAGATGAAGGGCGGCAGACTCTCGCCGCAGGAAGAGGAACGTCGCGTGAAAGCGGCGCGTGAAGCAGTGGGGCCGGACGTCGAACTCATGATAGACATGAACAACGGCTGGACCGATGTCACGCAGGCGCTGCAACACGTGAGGCGCTTCGAGCAATACGATCCGTACTTCATCGAAGAGCCTTTCTCTCCCGACGATGTCGACAATCACGCGCGCCTCGCCAAAGCGACGCGCATTCCGATCGCGACGGGCGAGATCGGCTATGGCCGCTGGTATCACAAGGAACTGCTCGACAAGGGCGCGGCGGCGATTCTGCAAACTGATGCGGCCGTGTGCGGCGGTATTACCGAATGGCGCAAGATCGCGGCGACGGCTGCGAGCCATGGCGTCGTGATGTGCCCGCACTGGTTCCACGATCTGCATGCGCCGCTCGTCGCCGCGACGCCGAATGCGCGCTATGTCGAATTCTTCTGGGACGATCAGGTGCTGAACTTCCGCAGGCTGATTGACCGGCAGTTATCGCATCGTGATGGCCGCGTGAAGCTGCACGATGCGCCTGGTCTCGGCTTCTCGTTCGACGAGAAAGAAGTCGCGAAGTATGGCCGATGGAAGCGCATCGCCTGAGATCAACCGTCGATCGTCTCGTGCACGCCTTGCTCGCCGCGCTTCCAGTAAGCGGATGCGCGAATGCGCTTCTTGTCGACGCCGCGTTCATCGCATAGCAGCTTGCGGACCGCGCGCATCAGCGTGGCTTCGCCTGCGGCCCACACATAGCCTTCGCCATCGGGCACATAGGTTTCGCGCAAGGCGAGCAGCAGCGCACCGCCGGGATGCTCGCTCTCGTTGCGATAGCGCCATTGCGCATAGAGGTCCGCGCGCGTATTGAATTCGATGCGCGCGGACTGATCGGCGACTTCGATCAGCGTCGCGACGCGCGTGCCTTCGGGCAGTTCTTCCAGACGCCGCGCGATGGCAGGCAGCGCGGTTTCATCGCCGATCATCAGATGCCAGTCGAACTGCGTCGGAATCACGAACGATCCACGCGGTCCGCCGATGCCGAGATACTGACCCGGCGCGGCTTGCGCGGCCCATGCCGTCGCGGGGCCGGCTTCATGCAATGCGAATTCGATATCGAGCTCGCGCGCTTCACAATCGAAGCGACGTGGCGTGAAATCGCGCGCGATGGGACGCGGCTTCGAGGGATCGAACGTGGGACCGTCGGGACCGGCTTGCGGGATCGCGGGCATCGCCTCGCCGGGCTGCGGGAAGAACAGCTTCACGTGATCGTCGAAAGAGGCGCTGACGAAATCTTCGAGCGAGTCGCCCGTGAAGGTCACGCGCACGAGATACGGATTGAGCGCCTCTACGCGCGTGACTTGCACCAGGCGAAACTTGAGCGGGTGGCGTACGCGCGTAACTTCGAGATCGGGCCGGTCTTGCAGAATGGAATCTGTCATCGTGTATGGCTCCTTCTTACGCCTGCTTCGGCGCGGGGTTCTGTTCGATTTCGGCCGTCGCGCGCGCAAGGATCGCGGCGATGCGGCGTTGCTCGTCCTGCGATGCGTCGGTGCGCAAGAGCAGCGCTTTCTTCAGCGCACGGCGCGCGGCGATCAGTTCGGGCGCCCAGCCGCTGTCGGCGGCGGTGTCATCGACTTCCTCTCCCATATAGGCGCGGCGCACGAGATCCATTTTGCGTGCGAAATGCGTGAGCTTCGCGAGCATGATGTCCACGCGTTCGCGGTTCGACGCGAGATAGTCGCGGCCCGCATCCGAGAGCGCGTAGCGCTTGCGATTGCCTTCCAGTTCGACGGTCGCATAGCCCAGCTCTTCCAGATACGTGAGCGCCGGATAGACCATGCCGGGACTCGGCGCGTAGAAACCGTTCGAGCGGTCTTCCAGCGCCTTGATGAGTTCATAGCCATGACGCGGCGCTTCGGCGAGCATCGCGAGCAGCAGCAGTTGCAGATCGTCGGACGAGAACTTGCGGCCGCGCGGCATGCCGTCTTCGCCGCCGAATCCACCCATGCCGCCCATGCCACCGGGACCGTCGCCGAAGCGACCGCCGCCACCATGCCGATGACGGCCGATCATGCCCCAGCGTTCGAAGACCGAGCGCTCGGCCCACTCGGGGGCGTCGAAGGGGAAAGCAAATCCGAATGCGCGGAAGCCGGCTTCACGCGCGCGCTGAAAGCAACGGGATTTCATAGGAAAACTCCAGATATGTCGTAAAACATATCTAAAGATATTTATCGTAAGAGCGTCTGTCAAGGACGATTCGCAGGGCGCGGGACGGCGGCGCGCATTTTGAACACCGCATACAATCACGCGAATTGTCCTTTGCATCCATAAAACCATGAGCCACTTTCGTCCTGTCAGGCTGGAGCACGCCAGCCGTCTCATCAATCACGGTCCGACCGTCCTCGTCACCAGCGCGCATGGCGGGCGCCGCAACGTGATGGCTGCCGCGTGGTCGATGCCGGTGGAGTTCACTCCGCCGCGTATCGCCGTCGTGATCGACAAGCGCACCTACACGCGCGAACTGGCTGCCGCGAGCGGCACGTTCGGCCTCATCGTGCCGGGCGCGGCGATGATCGATCTCGCTTACGCGGTCGGCACGACGAGCGGGCGCGAGATCGACAAGTTCGAAGCCTTCGGCATCGAGACCGTCGAAGGTCCGGTGCTCGGCCTGCCGCTCATCGAGACGAACTGCGCGGCGTGGCTCGAATGCAAGCTCATCGACGAGAAGCACACGGAAGACGCCTACGACACCTGTTTCGCCGAAGTCGTCGCGGCCGCCGCTGATGCGCGTGTGTTCGTCGATGGGCACTGGTTCATCGACGAGTCGAATCAGCCGCTGCACACGATTCACCATCTGGGCGCGGGCAAGTTCGTGCGCGCATCGTCGATGGAACAAGCAAAGCCGCTCACGCGCTGACACTCATCCCGCTGTGGCCCGCACACAAGGGCTAAAGATTTCCCGTTTCCCCGTCGATAAAGAGACGTCGACCGCGAAAGACCGAAAGGCTATTCGCGGCGGCGCTTTTTGAGCGCGCGATCCGTCATTCGAATTCGGACGCGGGCGATAGATGGGCGAGGACAGGTCCCATAAGGTCTTCTGCGGCGCGCCACCACACGGCGCGCGGCAGAGCGACCGCACCGGCGACCGCTCGCACCGTCAGGGGAATGGGGTGAGGTATGAAACAGCGTTTTTCGGTTGTGCGGTTCCTGGTTTATCTCGTCGGCTTCACGAGTCTCCTCATGCTGAGACTCTTCGTTTCGCCGGACGGGCAGGGCGGCATTCTCGCCTTCGTCGCGTGCGTGGCGGCGATCGCGGCGGTATACATGGTGTATTACGTGTCGTCGGAAGGCTATCTGCGCAATCTGATGAGCGGCGTCGTGGTCTATCTCGCGCTCGCGGCCTTGGTGGCCGCATGTCCGCCGTTCGTGCTCGCGCTGGCGTTCTGGTCGGTCACGGGGCTCCTCAAGCAGCGGCGCGCGCTGCTCGTTCACGCGATGTCGAGCATTGCGCTCTTCGTTCTGATTTTCCCGATGCCGCTCGCGCAACGTATCGGCATGCCCGAACTGGCGGGCGCGCCCGCGGGCATCGCCTATATGGGATTCGCACTTGCGTGGTCCGCATGGGCGTCGCGCAGCCCGCTGAAACTCGGTCTCTTCAAGTTCGCGACGATGCTGCTCGCGGTGCCGCTCATCGCGTCGTTCGTCGCACTGGTGGGCGGCGGCATGTTCAGCCGCCCGGAGCGGCGCGTGCGCAACTCGCTGATGCGCGCGCGCAAGGCGATGACGCTGGCGTTGCCCGCGCCCGAGACCGCCGTGCCGCGAGAGGTCGTCGTCGAAATGCGCTGATTTCGTGCGCGCGGGCGAGGGTGACGTCATCGATCTCCCTGTGATAAAAACGTGCCACGGCGGCTTGCAGGCACACGAATAGTCACAGGAGACGCGATGACTTCCCCCCGGCGCGACGAGATCGACGAAATCAACGCAATCGACACGATCGACCAGAAAGCCCCGCACGAGCCGCTCACCTCCTACTACTCCGACGAACCCGCCAGGCGGCTCTGGCTGCGCGGCATCTTCGATCGCACCGCATCCGATTACGACGCCATCGAGCGCGCGATGGCCTTCGGCTCCGGCTCGTGGTATCGCAACCGCGCGTTGCGTTCGGCGGGTCTCGCGCGCGGCATGCGCGTGCTCGACGTCGGCATGGGCACGGGGCTCGTCACGAAGGAAGCGGTCGCGATCACGGGCGATGCGGCGCTCGTCACCGGCGTCGATCCGAGCCCGGGCATGGTCGGCGAGGCGCATCTGCCGATGGGCGTAGAGACGCGCATCGGCACCGCGGAAAATCTGCCGTGCGACAGCGCCGCCTACGACTTCCTCAGCATGGGTTTCGCGCTGCGCCACGTGAGCGATCTCGCGAAAGCCTTCGATGAATACTTCCGTGTACTCGCGCCCGGCGGACGGCTCTGCGTGCTGGAGATCACGCGGCCCGCGCATGGCATGGGCGTCGCGGCGCTGAAGTTCTACATGCGCGGCGTCGTGCCGATGATCGCGCGCATCGTCGGAAAGAAAGGGGAAAGCGTCGAACTGATGCGCTACTACTGGGACACGATCGAAGCCTGCGTGCCGCCCGACACCGTGATCGCCGCCATCGAACGCGCGGGCTTCGCGAACGTGCGCCGCGATGTCGAACTCGGCATCTTCTCCGCTTATTGCGCGACGAAACCGGCGGCCTGAGCCGCGTCGAGAATCACGGCGGCGCGTCCGCTCAGCAGCAATCGTCCCGCGCAGTGAACGGTGAAGCGATACAGCACGGTGACATCGTCGCCGCCCATGCGCTCGGCTTCGATATCGAGCGGGGCGTCGAGCGTGTCGAGATTATCGACGTGGATCTGAACGCCGCGCACGCTCGTCAACATGCCGACGCGTGGACGTGGGCTTTCCTCGCCGACGAGCGCGCCATGCACCGCCATCGCCTGCGCGGCATATTCGATGCCGCACACCGACGCGAGCCGGCCTTTCGACCGCAACGGATTGTCCGGGCGAAGATGGCTCGTCGCTTCGCAGCGGATGTGTTGCGCATCCCACGCGACGACGGCATCCAGCAGACACATCGCGCCGCCATGCGGAATGCGCGCGGCGATCCAGTCGCGATCGAGCATTTGCGCAGCCGTCATGACGGGTCGATATCCACGGCGACGCGCGTGCCATCGAGATAATCGAGCACGACATTCGATGCTTTCCCGCACGCCAGCGCTTCGAGCAGCGGCAACGCGCGCGCGGCGGGATTCGACAGGCGCAGCGCTTCGAAATCGGCATCGGCGAAGGTGAACGCGTTCGCATCGGTGAGATGCACGTCGATGCGCGCGAGCGTGCGTTCGCTCTTTTGCGGCGCGAGCACCAACGCGACGCCGAACGCATCCGCGATCGGGCGAGCGTGGTGCAACGGTTCCGGATATTCCGTGTCATACGCGACGAGCAGCGTCGCCGCGCCATCGACGCTCACTTGCGCGAGGCTTTCCAGCAGGCCCGCCGCGAAGCTGCCGTCATACGCGCACAGCACATTCGATGCGGCCATCGCGCGCGTCGCGATGCTCCAGTAGCCTGCGGGCGCGTTGTGGACGGAGTTATGGAAGCGCGTCGGCGAGATTTGCGGATCGTCGCTCGCGAGGGTTTCGCAGATCGCATGAAAATTCCCGCCATCGCCGCCGGATGCCGCGAACACGGCGGCGAGCGTCGCGGCATCGCGGCCGCTTTGCGCGACGGCTTCGTGCGCAGCCGCGAGCGCGGCGCGCACGACCGGCCCGGTGCGGCGGCGTTCGGCGGAAGGCAGACCGGCGGGCGCGGGCAGCACGGTCTGCGCGGCTGTCCGCGAGGCGCGCCGCGCGAGCACGTCGGCGGTGTGAGGCCAGCCAGCGAGTCCCGGCCCGATCACGCCGACGCCTTCGATAAAGCCACGCAATGGAGTCATGCCGAGCCCGCTCCCTTGCGTCCGAACACGAGACTGCAATTCGTCCCGCCGAAGCCGAACGAGTTGGACAGCACTGCGCGCAACGGTGCGCCGCGCGATGCGAGCACATAGTCGAGGCCGAGCGCGGGGTCCGGCTCGCTCGTGTTGGCGCCCGCCGGGATCATCTGATGCCGCAACGCGAGCGCCGCGATCACCGCTTCGAGCGCGCCCGCCGCGCCTAGCGTATGACCCGTCGCGCCCTTGGTCGAACTGCACGGCACGCGGTCGAACAGGCTCGTGAGCGCGCGGCTTTCGGCGGCGTCGTTGCTGGGCGTCGCCGTGCCGTGCAGGTTGACGTAGCCGATATCGCCCGCGTTGAGCCCGGCGCTCGCGAGGGCCTGCTGCATCGCCAGGCGCGCGCCGAGTCCTTCGGGATGCGGCGACGACATGTGATACGCATCGCTCGATTCGCCGATGCCGAGCAGGCGGATCGCGTCGTCATCGGCGTGGCTGGCCGAGTCGCGTTCGAGCACCGCGAACGCCGCCGCCTCGCCGATCGAAATGCCGTTGCGCTTCACGTCGAACGGTTTGCACGGCCCCGGCGCGAGCAGTTCGAGCGAGTTGAAGCCGTAGAGCGTGGTGAGACAGAGCGTATCGACGCCGCCCACCACGGCCGCATCGATCAGACCGGTTTCCAGCATGCGCCGTGCGGACCCGAACACCTTCGCCCCCGACGAACACGCCGACGACACCGACACAGCGGGTCCGCGCAACCCGAAGTACGCGCGCACGAAACCGGCGAGCGAATAGGGATTGTGCGTGGTCGCGTAGTTGAAGTCGGCGGGCAGCGCGCCGGTTTGAGCATCGCGCCGTTGGTAGGCGAGTTCGGTTTCGAGAATGCCCGCCGTGCTCGTGCCCATGAACACGCCGACGCGTTGCGCGCCATGACGCCCGATCGCCTCGAGCACGCGCTCGTCGAAGCTGTCCTGCGTCATCGCCAGTTGCGCGAGGCGATTGTTGCGGCAGTCGAATTCGGCGAAATCGGCGCGTACCGGCGCGTCCTCGATGCCGGCGACGCGGCCCGTGAACGTGTGCAGCGCGGCGCCTTCGAAGTCGCACGGCGCGAGTCCGCTGCGTGCCGCCGAGAGCGCGTCGAGCGTCGCGTCGAGGCCGCGGCCCGCGCAGCTCGTGGCGGTGAAATGCGTAAGCAGAAGAGGGTTCACTACGGGCTAGATTCCCAAAGTCCGATGGCGTTCGAATACGATGAATTGTAACAAACGGGCCTTTCGGGCCGCGCACGCCTCAGTCCACAGGTCGCGCAATAATCAGACGATTGGCGGTGTGCGCGCCGTTGCCCATCGGACGGATGCTCACCTGAAAGCGCAGATCGCCGAGCAGCGCGAGCCATTGCGCTTCGCTGCGCACGGTGAGTCCATTCGTGCGCCCCGAGCGGGCGAGCTGCATGCCGAAATCGACGGCGCGATCGACACTCGCGCGCCAGCCCGCGGCGGCATCGCTGACGCGCAGCAGCAGCACGCCATCCGCGGCGAGACTTGCGCGCACGCGGCGCAGCACGGCTTCCTGCGCGTTCGCATCGACGTAGTGCAGCACATCGCACGCGACGACGACATCCGCCTGCGGAAACGGCGCGACGCGAATGTCGTCGCAGACGAAGCGAATGCGCGCCGCGTGCGCCTTCAACGCGATGCGCGCCCAATCGATGTCGCGCGGCGTCAGGTCGATGCCGTGAATCGAATGCGGCGCGGGCGGGGCGGGCCAGAGTGCGGGCCATGCGTGAGCAGCGTCATCGCGATGCCATGCGTGCGCGCCGACCAGGCACGCGGCGAGCAAACCCTGGCCGCTGCCGAGATCGAGGATGCGCGCGCCATCGGGAATCAGGCCGTGCGCGAGGACGTGGGCGAAGAACGGATCGTGACGCAGTTTCGCCGACGCGAAGTGCCATGCGAAGCGGCCTGCGGCGCGGTAGGGGAGGCTGGCGGTTTCGATGAGTTCGGGTGGGAGCATGGGGGTGGGGCGAGCGGATGCTTGTGAATTTTAGGCTTTTGCCGGGATCCATCAAACGCCTAGGCGACCGCCCCAACCCCACTCAATCCCGCCCCCGAAGCGTATCAAGCTCCCCCGCATAAAACCGCTGCAATTCACCGATAAACGCCTGCAGCGCAGCATGATCCCGCCCCGGCGGCGCAAACCGGCGCCCGAGCGTCACACGATAAGTAATAGGCAGCGCGGGCTTTCTAAAAATCTGCCACCCCTTACCAAGAAAGCCCGAATCCGTCTCGATGATGAGCGTCTGCACCGGCACCTGCGCGCGCCCCGCGATCAGCGCGATGCCACCCTTCAGCGGATTCACCGACGCATGTTCCGTGCGCGTGCCTTCGGGAAACAGCAAAAGCGGCGAGCCGCGCTCCAATTCGGCGACCGCAGCGCGAATCAACCCGACCGGCGTATCGTTGACGATATACCCCGCGAGCAGCGCGCCCGGCCCGAGAAACACGTTCCCGGCGACATCGCCTTTCATCACGCAACACGTATCGGGAACGCGCGACGCGATCAGCAACGCGTCGAGCAGGCAAGGATGATTCGGCGCGAGGATCATTGCGGACTGGCCCGCAAGCGAATCGAGTTCGGAGAGATCGAAGCGACACGCGCCGAGCGTGCGCAGGAGCACGAAATAACCCTGCCACACGCGCTGCACGACGCTGCGCCCCACGCGCCGCCCGTCATCTGCGGAAAGCACGCGCCGCAGGATCCACGCGAACGGAAACCACGCGAGGCACACGAGCGCCAGCACGACGAGCGCGAAATAGAACGCCACGCATTGCCACGCGGATTCGAGCGCGCGGATCAGCGAAATCTTCTCGCCCGCACCGCCGATTTTCCGATGGGCGTCACTCATCGCTCGCCACCATTTTCGACGACTGCCCGAACACCCACGCCACCGCCACGCCGCCCGACAGCACGCTCTTTTGCCGCACGAGCGGGCTGTCGGCGAAGCTCGCGCCGGCGAGGTTCGCATAGCGCATGAACGCGCCGACCCAGTAACGGCTGAAGCGCCGCGACATCGACACGAGCGCCTGGGTGCCCGCGTAGCCGCCGTTCGCCTGGAACGCGGGACGGCCGGGCGTCGCGTATTGCGGCGCGACCGTGTAGTAGTGGTCGCTGTATTTGCCGTCGGCGAACATCGGTCCGGCGAGCATGCCGACGCGCAGTCCCGACACGCCCGCGACATCGACCAGATCGAGATTCAGGTTCGGCTCGAACTGCCAGCCGACCGTCTTCGGCGACGATTCCAGCGTGATGCCCATGCGCACCGGCAGGCGCAGATCGAGCAGCATGTCGCGCGATGGCGAGCGCCACAGGTGCACTTCCATCGACGGGCCGATTTCGATCGTCGGCTTGAGATCGGGCATGCCGGCGCGCGCGTTGTCGTCGCGGCTGGACACGGGCAGCGAACCGAGCAGGCTGATATTGAAGTTGATGCGGTCGGTGTCCAGCAACTGGCCGCGCACGCCATCGCGATCGGCGCGAAAGAACTTGCCGCGATAGATCACGTACGGAAACGGAAAGACCCACGCGCGCGTCTGGTCCGAGCCCGGATAGTGCGGGAAGCCCGCCACGCCCATGCCGACGCCGACCTCCCACAACGGCTTGCTCGGCGGCGGCGCTTCATCGGCGCACGCAACCGTGCTCGCGGCGAGCAACATCAGGGGCGCAAGGCGCGACGAACGAAATCCCGGCATCATGATCAATTGGCCGATAGCTCCGCGCGTTTCGCGTCGCTCAGATGGCGGCGTCGCTGGCGATATGCGCGCAGCGAATTGCGCCAGTCGAGCGCGGCCGAAATGTAATAGATGCCCTTGAACGCGCGCAGCGAATGCCAGATCGGCGTCGTGCCGAAGATATCGCCCGCGAGCAGCGACAAGAGCGCTTCCTTCATGCGCAGCGGGTTTCTCGGGCCCATGAAGAGATCGCGCATCGTCGGCGACGTCATGCGGTAGATGAACCACGAAAATTCGCGCGGACCGTGACGCACATCGCGGTCGAACTTCGCGAGCGCGGCGGGCGCATCGGCGGGATTCGAAAGCGCCGCGTCGATCGCTTCCGCGCCCGCGAACGCGCTCTGCATCGCGAGCATCACGCCCGACGAGAACACCGGGTCGATGAACGCGAACGCATCGCCGAGCAGGAGGAAGTTGCGTCCGTGCGTCATGTCGCCGGTGTACGCGTAGTTGCCCGTCGCGTGGACTTCGCTGATCAGTTCGGCATCTTTCAGGCGCTCGGCGAGCGGCGCACACAGCGCGATGGTCTCGCGGAAGAACGTTTCGAGCGACGTGCCCTTCGGACGACGCTTCAGATACGCGGGCCACACGACCGCGCCGATGCTCGTCGCGCCGTCCGCGAGCGGGATGAACCAGAACCAGCCGTGCTCGAACCAGAACACGGTGATGTTGCCTTCGTTCTGGCCGTCGTTGCGGCGGGCATTGCTGAAATGGCCGTACAGCGCCGACGAATTGTGGCGCTCGTTGCGGCGCTTGGTCTTGAAGTGATTCGCGAGCAGCGTGTCGCGCCCCGATGCATCGACGACGAAACGCGCGCGCACTTCCTCGATGCGGCCATCGTCGTGTTCGGTGGCAATCGTCGCGCTGGCGCCATCCGCCGCGAACACGACATCGCGCGCGCGGCAGCCTTCGCTCACGTGCGCGCCGTGTTTCGCCGCGTTGCGCAGCAGGATTTCGTCGAGTTCGGAGCGGCGCACCTGATACGCGCTCGGCATCGATTTGTCCCAGGCATCGGCGAAGAGAAAGCGCTGCATGCGATCGCCATGCTGCGGCGACACGAACTCGGCCGCGAGCTTGACCATGCCGATCGCGCGCACTTCATCGGCGACGCCGAGCCGTTCGAAGAGCCGCAGATTCGCCGGCAAAAGCGATTCGCCGATATGAAAGCGCGGATGCCGCGCCTTCTCCAGCACCCGCACGCGATAGCCGCGGTCCGCGAGCAGCGTCGCCGCGGTCGATCCGGCAGGTCCGCCGCCGATCACCGCCACGTCCCAGGTTTGCGTCGCTTCGCTCATCCCACTCCTTTCGATCCGATTCAAGCGATTCCGCCGTTGATCGACAGAACCTGCCCCGTGACATAAGCCGCCGCGTCCGACACCAGATACGCGACCATGCCCGCGATTTCATCCGCCGTGCCCGCGCGCTGCGCCGGCACCAGTTGCTTGATGCGTTCGGGCGGAAAAGCCTGGCCGAGCATCGGCGAATCGATGACGCCCGGCGCCACCGCGTTCACCGTAATCCCGCGCGACGCGAGTTCCTGCGCGAGCGCGCGCGTCGCGCCGATCAGGCCCGCCTTGGCGGCCGCGTAGTTCACCTGCCCGCGATTGCCCATCAGCCCCGACAGCGACGACATGTTGACGATACGCCCCCAGCGCGTGCGGATCATCGGCATCAGAAGCGGCTGCGTGACGTTGAAAAAGCCGTCGAGCGTCACGTCGAGCACGCGTTTCCACTGCTGGCGCGTCATGCCGGCCATCGGCGCGTCATCGTGGATGCCCGCGTTGTTCACCAGAATCTGCACCGGGCCGTCGGCCAGGATGCGCGCGATCGCGGCGTCGGCGGCGTCGGGATCGGTCACGTCGAAGGCGATTGCATGTGCCGTGCCGCCCGCCGTACGAATTGCTTGCACGCAGCTTTCAGCGCGTTCGATGCCGCCGTTCGCGTGAATCCAGACTTCGTGTCCGGCCGCGCCCAGCGAGCGGCCGATGGCTTGTCCGATCGCGCCGCTGCCGCCTGTCACGAGCGCGCGCATGGCCTGGTTTCCGTCATCGATTGCATTGCGCCTGTCCGTATTCCGTGTTGCGCGGCCGCATCGGCGAGCGCACGAGCGTGCGCGTCGTTCAGTCTCGAAGCGGCGGATTTCACTTGCATGACAGCGGCTGTCGAGGCTTGGCGCCGCGCGTTATCGGGTGCGATGCGCCGCGACGTGCGCCGCGAGCGCGCCGAGATTCGCGAAGATCTTCTGATTGTCCGGATTGTCCGAGCGCAACTCGAAGCCGTATTTCTTCGAGATCAGGAGCGCTATCTCCAGGATGTCGATGGAATCGAGCCCGAAACCTTCTTCATACAAACGCGTATCGGCCGAGACGGCCTTGGGATCGACGTCCTCGAGATTCAATTCGGCGACGATCAGCTCGGCGAGCTCTCTTTCCAGTTCATTCATCGTATGTGCAGACCAGCCAGAAACGCGCGCAAGGCGGCTCGTAAGACGTGCGCCCCGCGTACTCCGCACGCCACCGGCTGCCTGTTATCGAGATAATTGCAGTGGCGAAATTCTAGACGATGCCCTCTGGGACGCCTAGTAGGAAAGGTAACCGGCCGGAAGATGTGCCGGAGCGCGATATTTCTGAGAAAAATCAGCGGTTTCGCCACGGGACGGGACCCCTGCGCCGGTAGGGTAAAATCCGCCGGTCTGACGAATGTAAGATCATCGAACAATCGGTTACAGACCGGGCGCGCAAGGGCGCGGGAAAATGATCGTCAGGCGGGCGACTGCCGAGTTTTTGTTCAATAACGGAGCGTTCTGAAGAGAACGCCGCAGCCGCATTCCATGTTGCGTACCTTTTTCCTTCTTTCAGGCGCACCGCGCGCAAGCGGAGCACGCCGATGAACGCAGCCCGCTTTCTCCGCGCGGCGGGCGTCGTCGGCGCGATCGCCGCTTACCAGCTTGCCGCGCATCATGCCGCGTCCACGCCGGACGCGCACGGTCTCGGGCTCGCGCTCGTTCTCGCGCCGATCCTGCTTATCGCGCTGAATGCCGTCGTGCGTTCGCCCGCGCGTGGCTGGCTGCTGCCGCTCTGGGCGCTCGCGTGCGTCGCGTTGTGGCTCGGGCGCGCGCCGCTCACCGCGCATTTCGGCTGGGGCCTGTGGCTCGAACACGCGAGCTTCAATCTCGCGCTCGCATGGATGTTCGGCCGCACGCTCGCTCACGGCCGCGAGCCGCTCTGCACGCAATTTGCGACGATGGTCCACGGCCAGATCGAAGCGCGTGTCGTGCGCTATACGCGGCACGTCACGCTGGCGTGGACGCTCTTTTTTGTCGCGACCGCGTTCGTGTCGACGGTGCTGTTCGCGTGCGCATCGATCGTCGCGTGGTCCACGTTCGCCAACTATCTCGCGCTGCCGCTCGTCGGGCTGATGTTCGTCGTCGAGTACGCGTGCCGCCGCATCGCGCTGCCGGACATGGAGCCGTCGAGCATCATGGACGCCGTGCGCGCCTACACGCAGTCGATGCAGATGCGTCGCGGCGGGGCGCAGTAATGTCGTCGAATTCATCGCACATGCAGACCTTTCCGCTGGTTTTCCATTCGTCGCCGGATCAGACGATCGCCTGGCGCGACGGCGCGCCCGTCACGGTGCGCGAGTTTCTCGCCGACGTGCAGGCGCTCGCCGATGCGCTGCCCGAAGGCGGACATGTATTCAACGTCTGCACGGACCGCTATCGCTTCACGGTGAGCCTGTGCGCGACGCTCGTCGCGGGCAAGACGAGCTTGCTGCCCTCGACGCATACGCCCGAAATGGTGCGCGCCCTCGCCTCGTTCGCGCCGGACGCGTTTTGCCTGCACGACAACGACGACTGCGCGATCGACCTGCCGCGCTTCCGGTATCCGCAAGCCGCCGCCTCTCGCGTGACGAACGAGGCGCATGTCCCGCACATCGACGGCGCGCGCGTGGTCGCTTACGTGTTCACGTCGGGCTCGACGGGTGTGCCGGTGCCGCATCGCAAGACATGGGGCTTTCTCGTGAAGAACGTGCGCGCGGCGGCGGCGCGTCTCGGACTGCTCGGCGAGGCAGGCGCGACGCTCATCGGCACCGTGCCGCCGCAGCACATGTACGGCTTCGAATCGACGGTGCTGCTCGCGCTGCTCGGCGGCCTCGCGTTCAGCAACCGCCAGCCGTTCTATCCCGTCGATATCCGCGCGGAACTCGCCGCCGTGCCCGAGCCGCGCGTGCTCGTCAGCTCGCCGATTCATCTGCGTGCGCTGTTTGCGAACGAGGAAGCGTTGCCGCGCGCGTCGCTCGTGCTGTCGGCGACCGCGCCGCTTGCGGAAAAGCTCGCGCTCGACGCCGAAGCGCGCCTCGACGCGCCGCTGATGGAAATCTACGGCAGCACCGAAACCGGCCAGATCGCGACGCGCCGCACCGCGCACACCGCCGCATGGGAACTGTTTCCGGACATCGCCCTGACGCCGCGCGCCGACGATTCCGGCGAACCGACGATGTGGGCATCCGGCGGCCACGTAGAAGTGCCGGTGCCGATGGGCGACGCGCTCGAACTCATCGACGACACGCATTTTCTGCTGCACGGGCGCAAGGCCGATCTCATCAATATCGCGGGCAAGCGCACGTCGCTCGCGTATCTGAATCATCAGTTGAACGCGGTGCCCGGCGTGATCGACGGCGTCTTCTACATGCCCGACGAAAGCCCCGCCGACAGTGAAACCGTGCGCCGTCTGATGGCGCTCGTCGTGGCGCCGGAGCTCGCGGCGGCGGACTTGCAGCGCGCATTGCGCGAGCGCATCGACGCCGCGTTCATGCCGCGTCCGCTCCTGTTCGTCGATTCGCTGCCGCGCAACGCGACCGGCAAGCTGCCGCGCGAAGTGCTGACG
The DNA here is from genome assembly GCA_000648925.1 of Caballeronia jiangsuensis. Lineage (GTDB taxonomy): Bacteria > Pseudomonadota > Gammaproteobacteria > Burkholderiales > Burkholderiaceae > Caballeronia > Caballeronia jiangsuensis. The sequence continues at coordinate 5,142 of JFHF01000032.1, read as the reverse complement.
CAGTTGATCGAACAGGAACGCAGCCGCCGCGCCGCGCTGAGCTTCACCGTGCCGCCGGAACATCCCGCGCTCGCCGGACATTTCCCCGGACGCCCGATCGTGCCGGGCGTCGTGCTGCTCGATCACGCGCTCGACGCGATCGGTTCCGCGCTCGGAAAAAACTTCGGCGCATGCAGGATCGAATCCGCGAAATTCCTGAGCCCGGCCGTTCCGGGCGAAGCGCTCGACATCACGTTCGAAACGTCCGCGAGCGGCGCGATCCGCTTCACGATTCGCGCGGGCGTTCGCGCGGTGGCGAGCGGCGCGGTCGGCATGATCGACAACAACACGCAAGCATCGTGAACGAACCGCGCAACCGCGACGACTGGGCCGAGCGCCAGGAACGCAGCAACCTCGCGTTGCTGCGCTTCATGACGTGGGTGTCGCTGCGCTTCGGGCGGGGCATCGGGCGCGTGTTGCTGCGGATCATCACCGCGTATTTCGTGATGTTCGCGCCGCGCGCGCGACGGGCATCGCGCGCTTATCTGAATCGCGCGCTCGGCCGCCATGCGGGCTGGCGCGATGGTTATCGACATGTGTTCTCGTTCGCCTCGACGATTCACGACCGCATCTACCTGCTCAACGAACGCTTCGATCTGTTCGATATCCGCACGCATGGCGTCGAGGATGTCGAGGCCGCGCTCGCCGGCGGACACGGCGCGTTCCTGATGGGCGCGCATCTCGGCAGCTTCGAGGTGGTGCGCGCGATCGGGCGGGCGCAGCCGCATATCCGCATCGCGATCACCATGTACGAAGAAAACGCGCGCAAGATCAACGCGATTCTCGCCGCGGTGAATCCGGCCGCGCATCACGACGTGATCGGGCTCGGCAAGGTCGATGCGATGCTGAAGGTGCGCGAACGGCTCGATGCGGGCACGCTCGTCGGCATTCTCGCGGATCGCACGCTGCGTCAGGCAGGCGACGCGCTGAAGGAACGCGAATTCCTCGGCGCGCCCGCCGCGTTTCCGCTCGGGCCGCTGCATATGGCGGCGGTGTTGCGGCGTCCGGTCGTCTTCATGACGGGGCTGTATCTCGGCGGCAACCGCTACGATATCCACTTCGAAACCCTCGCCGATTTTTCGAAGACCGGGCGCGGCGAGCGCGCCGCCGCCGTCGATGCCGCACTCACGCGCTACGTCGCGCTGCTCGAAAAATACTGCCGCGCGGCGCCGTACAACTGGTTCAACTATTTCGACTTCTGGCAGGCGAACGCCGCGCAGCAACCGGCGCAAGCGCGCGCGGCCGGCGCACGTCTGCGGGAAGTCACGAGGGATTCCTGAGCTTATGCGAGTTTTTTCCGCGGTGCTGACCGCCGCCGTGCTGTGCGCCACGTCGACGCTGGCTTTTGCCGCCGATCCTTCCTGGACGCTCGATCGCTTGATGAACACGCTCGGCGCAAAAAAATCCGGGCGCGCGCAGTTCACCGAGACGCGTTATCTGAAGATCGCGCAGGAGCCGCTCGAATCGTCGGGCGAACTGGTGTTCGTCGCGCCCGATCATCTGGAAAAGCATACGGTCAGCCCGAAGCCTGAGAATCTCGTCGTCGATGGCGACATGCTCACCGTCGATCGCAACGGCCGCAAGGTGACGATTCCGCTGCGCAACTATCCGGAACTGGGCGCGTTCATCGAGAGCATCCGCGCGACGCTCGCGGGCAACCGTTTCGCGCTGGAGAACGCGTACAAGGTGTCGGTTGATGGAAAGGGCAACGACTGGACGATGACGCTCGTGCCGATCGATTCGCGCATGAAGCAGAAAGTCAGCTCGATCACGCTCGCGGGCAGCGGCGCGGCGCTCGCGCGCGTCGAGATCAAGCAGGCCGACGGCGATCGCTCGCTCATGCGCCTGCAAGACGCGTCGGCTCACTGAACACCGTATGCGCGCTGTCCTTCGTCAGCCTGCGGTCATTGTCTGGCTGTGCTTTCTCGCGGTGTGCGCCGCGATCATCGCGCGTACGAACTTTTCCGCCGATCTCTCCGCTTTCCTGCCGCGCTCGCCCAGCGAGCAGCAACGCGTGCTCGTCGAGCAATTGCGCGATGGCCTCGTTTCGCGGCTGATTCTCGTCGGCATCGAAGGCGGCGATGCGAACGGCCGCGCCGATGTCTCGCGCAAGGTCGCGGCGAAGCTGCGCGACGACAAGCGCTTCTCCGCGATCAGCAACGGCGAACCGGTCGGCGCGGCGCGTGACGAGCGTTTCGTTTTCGAGCATCGCTATCAGTTGAGTCCCGCGGTGACGCCCGAGCGCTTCAGCGTCGCCGGCCTGAAAGACGCGCTCGCCGATAGCCTCGATCTGCTGACCTCTTCTGCCGGGATGATGACGAAGGACTTGCTGCCGCACGATCCGACCGGCGAAGTCACGGCGCTCGTCAGTCAACTCGACAGCGGCGCGCAGCCTTCGATGCAGGATGGCGTATGGGCATCGCGCGACGGCCAGCGCGCCGTGCTGCTCGCGCAGACCGCGAGCGCCGGTTCCGACACCGATGCGCAAGCCAGCGCGATGGCCGCGATCCGCGATGCGTTCGCGCAAGCCGCGCCGGGCGCATCGGCGTATAGGCTGCTGATGACGGGACCGGGCGTATTCGCCGTGGAAACACGCGACACGATCATGCACGACGTACGCTGGCTGTCGGCGGCGAGCATCGTGCTGATCGTCGTGCTGCTGCTGGCGGTGTATCGCTCGGTGCCCACGTTGCTGCTCGGTCTGATGCCGGTGCTGTCCGGCGTGGCCGCGGGCGTCGCCGCCGTGAGCCTGGCGTTCGGCACCGTGCATGGACTCACGCTCGGTTTCGGCACGACGCTGATCGGCGAGGCCGTCGATTATTCGATCTATCTCTTCGTGCAGTCGGCGGGCGTACAGCGGCGCGAATCGCTGAAGGACTGGGTCGCGAGTTTCTGGCCGACGATCCGCCTCGGTGTGCTGACGTCGATCTGCGGCTTCGCCTCGATGCTCTTCTCCGGCTTTCCGGGCCTCGTGCAACTCGGGCTGTATTCGATCGTCGGTTTGTCGACGGCGGGCATCGTCACGCGTTTCGTGCTGCCGCATGCGTTGCCGCAAGGCTTTGCGATCCGCGACGTCTCGCGCCTCGGCAATCGGCTCGCGCGTGTCGCCCGCCATGCGTCGCGTTTGCGCGTGGCGCTCGTTGTGTTGTTGTTGGCGGCAGTCGCCACCTTGTTCATGCACAGACACGGGCTCTGGAGTCAGGAGTTGGCCGCGCTGAGTCCGGTTCCAAAGGCGAGCCAGGATCTCGATGAACGTCTGCGCGCCGACGTCGGTGCGCCGGACGTGCGCTATCTCGTCGTGGTGTCGGCGGCGAACGAGCAGGCGGCGCTCGAACGGGCGGAAGCGGTGGCGCGTCGGTTGCAGCCGCTCGTCGATGCGCACGTGATCGCCGGTTATGAAAGTCCGGCGCGCTATCTGCCGAGCGACGCCGCACAACGCGCGCGTCTCGCGAGCCTGCCTTCATCCGGGGAATTGCGCACGCGTCTCGCCATCGCGCTGCGCGATCAGACGATCCGCGTAAAGCCCGAAGTCTTCGAGCCGTTCATCGCCGATGCCGACGCGGCCCGCACGCGGCCGTTGCTGCGTCGCGCCGATCTTCAGGGCACGTCGATGGCGCTTGCCGTCGATTCGCTCCTCACGCAACGCGACGGCCACTGGACTGCGATGCTGCCGTTGCGCGCGGCCGAAGGCTCGGATGTGGAGGCGCAGAAGATTCGCGCGGCGGTGACGGCGTCGCAGGTGCCGGACGCGCTGTTCGTCGATATGAAAGCCGAGGCCGACCGTCTCTATCAGAACTACGTGCACGAGGACATTCGCCTGTCGCTCGGCGGATTCGCCGCGATCGTCGTGCTGCTGGTGCTCGCGCTGCGCTCGCCGGTGCGCGCGGCGCGCACGCTCGCGCCGCTCGTCGCGGCGGTGATCGTCGTGATCGCGGGGCTCGCGCTCGCGGGCAAGTCGCTGACGATTCTGCATCTGATCGGCATGCTGCTGATCGTCGCGGTCGGCTCGAACTACGCGCTCTTTTTCAACTATCGCGCGCATGCCGAAGACAACGCGATATCCCCGCAAACGCTCGTGTCGCTCGTGATCGCGAATCTCGCGACCGTGCTCGGTTTCGGGCTGCTCGCGCTTTCCAGCGTGCCGATGCTCAAGACCTTCGGGCTGACGATCGGCCCCGGCGCGATTCTCGCGCTGCTGTTCTCGGCGATCCTCGCGCCGCGTTCCGGATTTTCGCGATGAACGCGCCCGGCCAGCCGCGTCGATGGACCCCGACGCCTTTGATCGGCGGCGCGGCAGCCGTGCACGCGGGCGCGCTCGCGGCGCTCGCCGTATCGCCCGCGATGTGGCCGTGGGCGGCGGGCGGCGTGATCGCGTCGCACTGCGCGCTAGCGGCGGCGGGACTCTGGCCGCGAAGCGCGCTGCTCGGCCACAACTGGACGACGCTGCCGGAAGCGGCGGGCGCGTCCATCGCGATCACGATCGATGACGGTCCTGATCCCGACGTCACCCCGCGCGTGCTCGATCTGCTCGACGCGCATCGCGCACGGGCGACGTTTTTCTGCATCGGGGAGCGTGCGCGGGAACATCCGCGCATCGTCGAGGCGATCGTCGCGCGGGGGCATGCGGTGGAGAATCACAGCCAGCGGCATCGGCACAACTTTTCGCTGATGGGGCCGGGTGCGATGCGGCGTGAAATCGACGCGGCGCAAACGACGCTCGGTGACATCGCGGGCGTGCGGCCGCTGTTCTTTCGCGCGCCGGCGGGATTGCGCAATCCGTTTCTCGAACCGGTGCTGTGCGGTCTGGGGCTTCATCTCGCGAGCTGGACGCGGCGCGGCTTCGACACGCGTACGGGCGATGCGGCGCTTGTTGCGCGGCGTTTGCTCGATGGGTTCGCTGCGCGCGATATCTTGCTTGTTCATGATGGGCACGTTGCGAGGGATGTGTGTGGCGTGCCTGTCGTGTTGGGTGCGCTCGATACGGTACTGCGGGCGGCGGCGGATCGGGGGTTTGGGACTTTGACCTTGCGGGATGCGGTCTTGGGTTAGGTTTGGGGGTTCTTTCGCTGGATCCCGTATTCGTGTCGGTCTATTGGCACTGCG
>JFHF01000031.1 GCA_000648925.1 Caballeronia jiangsuensis | reverse complement strand
CTAGCGAGTGCCCCCACAAGCAGATAAGGGCTTGGACCGCGCACGGTCCGACTCATCGCACCACACAACAGACTGGTTCAGCACCAGATAGCTCCGGCCCGCTACGCGGCCGATGGGTCAATCGGGTGCGCGTGCGCTTCTTCCTCGACGGTTTCCCTCGCATACCCAACGGCAGCGCGAAGCGCTGTGCCGAAGCTATTTGGTGCTGAACCAGCGCCCTAAAACAACTAGCTTGTCAGACCGTGCGCGAGCCAAGCCCGATTGTTCCTTCGAGGGCGACACTTAGGCGAGGGCCAACGACGGCTGCCAAGCATGGCCAACGTGCGTGTGACCGCGGGCGGTGAGAAGCTGCTTTCTTTGGTTACTTTCTTTGCAGCAGCAAAGAAAGTGACCCCCGCCCCGGGGAGGGGCAGTGCTAATAAACCGACACGAACACAGGCCATCCACAGAAGCCCGACACGTTCCAAACCGCCCGCGATACCCCCTTCGCCCCATTGCAGGCACAATCGTCGTTTTGCATTTCAAAGTGCCCGCATCGCATGACTCTCCCCACCACGCATCCCGAACCGACTTGGACTCCGTCGAACGCCCCCGACCCCTACATCGGCCTCGAAGCGCTCGACGATGCCCGCGTGCAAGCCTGGGTCGATAGCCAGAACCACCGCACCGAAACCGCGTTCGGCAACACGCCAGAAGCGCGCACACTCGCCGCAAGGCTCGAAAAAGCCTACACATCGCAGGACCGCATCGTGTCGTGCTCGCGCTATGGCGACTGGGCCTACAACACCTGGCAGGACGACGCGCATCCGCTCGGCATCGTGCGACGCACGCCGTGGGCTTCGTGGCTGGAAGGCAAGCCCGTGTGGGAAACGATCCTCGACGTCGACGCCCTCGACCTCAACACGCAAGACAACGACGACACCCGCTGGGCGCTCGCCGACTTCGACATGCTCTACCCCGACTACGATCGCGCGCTCGTGAGCCTGTCGCCGGGCGGCTCGGACGCGTGCATGGTGCGCGAGTTCGACATCGCGTCGAAAAGCTTCGTCGCGGATGGCTTCGTGCTGCCCGACGTCGGCAAGCACGATATCTCGCGGATCGATCGCGACACGGTCTATGTCGGCTGGGACGACAGCAAGACAAACCCGCGCCCCGCCCTCACGACATCCGGCTTTCCACGCGAAGCGCGCCGCTGGAAGCGCGGCACGCCGCTCGCGGATGCGCCCGTCGTGTTCGACGGCAACCGGCGCGATGTATCGGCGGGCGTGGACTACGATCCCATCGAAAAGCTGCATCTCGCATCGCGCGCAGTGTCGTTCTATGACACGCTCAACTATTGGCTCGACGAAACATCGAACGAATGGCGTCAATACGACCTGCCGGCGCACGCGGAAATCGAGCACTGGAACGGCTGGCTGTTCGTGACGCCGCGCAAGTTCTGGAACGCGGGCGGCCGTCGCCACGCGCCCGGCACGCTGACCGTGATCCGGCGCGACGCGTTTCTCGACGGCTCGCGTCACTTCACGCCATTGTTCACGCCATCCGATCGGCTCGTGCTTGCCGGCATCGACTTCACGAAACACTGGCTGGTCGTCTCGCAGATGGACGACGGCACGCCGCGCGTCACGCTGCTGCGCCCGCCCGCGACGCTCGAAGGCGAGTGGCAGGCGCGCGGCTTCGCGCTGCCGGAAGCGAGCCAGTCCTGGGTCGATTCGATCGACAGCGAGCGTGACGACACCGTGCTCATCCACGTCGAGCACTTTCTGACGCCGCCGTCGCTGTATCACGCCGATCTCGCGAACGACGCGCCGTGGCAACTGCTCGCGCGCCTTCCCGCACAGTTCGACGCGACGGGCCTCTCGGCCGTGCGCCGCCACGCGGTCGCGCCGGACGGCGAGCGCATTCCCTACTGGCTGATCGGACGTGACGTCGATACCCGCACGGACGCGCGCCCTTGCCTGCTCTACGGTTACGGCGGCTTCGAAGTCGCGCTCGATCCCGGCTACGACGCGACGACCGGCATCGCGTGGCTCGAACGCGGCGGGCTTTACGCGGTCGCGAACATTCGCGGCGGCGGCGAATTCGGTCCGGCGTGGCATCAGGCGGCGTTGCGTGAGAATCGCCAGATTTCCTTCGACGATTTCAGCGCGGTAGCCGAGGCGCTCATCGATACGGGCGTCACCACGGCCAAGCAACTGGCGATCCGCGGCGGCAGCAACGGCGGCCTGCTCACGGGCGTGTGCATGGTCCAGCGGCCCGAGCTTTTCGGCGCGGTGCTGTCGGAAGTGCCGCTGCTCGACATGGCGCGCTTTCACTTGCTGCTGCAAGGGGCATCGTGGATCGACGAATACGGCGATCCCGACGACCCCGCCGATCTGCGTCATCTGATGGCGTACTCGCCGTATCAGAACGTGAAGGCGGATGTCGCGTATCCGCCGGTGCTTTTCACGTCATCGACGAGCGATGATCGCGTGCATCCTGGCCACGCGCGCAAGATGGCCGCGAAGATGCAGGCGCAGGGTCACGCGAACGTCTGGTATCAGGAAACCGGCGACGGCGGACACGGCGCGGGCGTCGAGCCCGAAGCGATCGCGCAGGCGGAAGCGGCCGCGTTCACGTTCCTCGCATCGACGATCGGGCCGCTCGCCTGATTCAGACCTTTACCGGCACCGCATGCGAGCGCAGCACCAGCGTGCGCCCGGCAAAGGTCAGCACGCCGCATACGCCGATCACGATGCCCATGCCGTGCGGCGACACATCGTGAAAGAGCCCGACCGCGAGACTCGCGAGCGCGCCGAGCGCGAGTTGCATCGCGCCGAACACGGCGGCGGCCGCGCCCGCGTTGCGCGGATAGCGGTGCATCAGTTCGGTCGTGCAATTGGCCGACAGCAGACCCACCACGCCGACGACGAAAAACAGCGTCGCCACGATCGACCACAAGCCGCCCCAGCCCGTCAGCGACACGAGCGCGACCGCGAGCGCCGCCGCGACGCTCACGAACGACGCGGCCGAGATCATCTTCATCGCGCCGACGCGGCCGACGAACTTCGTGTTGAGCACATTCCCCGCGATGATCCCGATGATGTTCAGGCCGAACAGCAGCCCGTAGTACTGCGGCTTCACGTGGAAGTAATCGATATAGACGAACGGCGTCGCGGTGATGTACGCGAACATCGACGCGAACGCCATGCCGCCGCACATCATGTGGCCCCAGGTGACGGGATCGGTCAGCAGATGGCCATACGCGGCGAACGACTTGCCCACCGCCGCGCTCGCGCGCTTCTCTTTCGGCCAGGTCTCGGGCACGCGCAGAAAGGCGGTCACCGCGCAGGTCAGGCCGAAGAGCGTCAGCGCGACGAACACGACCCGCCAGCCGCCGAGCAGCAGCAATTGCCCGCCGATCAGCGGCGCGAGCAACGGTCCGATCGACGTGACGATGGAAAGCATCGACAGCACGCGGGCGGCGTCGCCCGGTTCGTGGGCATCGCGGGCGATGGCGCGCGCGAGCACCGACGCCGCGCCCGCACCGAGCGCCTGCAGAAAGCGCACGAGGACGAGCGCATCGATGGAAAACGCCACCGCGCAGCCGATGCTCGCGAGCGCGTACAGCGCGATGCCACCGAGCAGCACGGGCCGGCGGCCGTAGGCATCGGACATCGGGCCATAGAGCAGCATGCCGAACGAGAAGCCGAACATGAAGCTCGTGAGCGTGCTTTGCGCGGCGGCCGGGCTCGTGCCGAACGAGGCGGCGAGCGAAGGCAGGCTCGGCAGATACATGTCGATCGACAGCGGGCCGCACGCGGCGAGCGCGCCGAGCAACAGGATCAGCCGGCCATCGGGCCGGCGACGGGTGGTGTCGGACATGGAGTTCGCAAGACGGAGATGAGTGGATGCGACACGGCCTCGTGCCGCGCAAGCGATCGGTCATTGTACGCGACGCCCCGCCATGATCCGGCCCTGAGCGCCGCGTTGCGCTAAGCTCTTCTCTCGTTTTCTTTCCCGTTTCATCGACGCGATGACCGCCTTTCTGCTGATCTGGAGCCCCAAAAAGTGGCCGTGGCCCGAGTTGCCCGACATCGCGCGGCGCGTCGCCGTGGGCGATGCCGTCGCCGACGTGTGGGGCTGCGGGACCGCGCGCGGGCTCCTGCCGGGCGATCGCGTGTTCGTGCATCGCGTGTCGCAGGAGCCGAAGGGCGTGTTCGCGTCGGGCTGGGTGACGCGCGCGCCTTACGAAGTGCCCGACGCCGCGAGCAAACGGGGCTATCGGCTGTGCATCGACTTCGTGTACGACTGGCTCGTCGATGCGCACGAGGAAGTCGTCGTCACGCGCGACGAGTTGCGGGCGCATCCGTTCTCCGTGCAGACGTGGGACGCGCAGATGTCCGGCACGCTCATCAAGCCGATCGCCGAGGGCGCGCTGGAAAAGCTCTGGACCGCGCGAACCGGACGTCGCTCGCAGCCTCCCGCGCCGTCCGCGCCCGCGAAACGATCATCGTCGTCATAGGCGCGACACCGCCCGTTCGCAACGACTCCGGTACAATTTCAGCATCGTTTTTTCGCGCCGGACCGCGCGTCTCGCACGCCGCGCTCGTCGCCGCGCGAGCCCGGTCCGCCCTTCGCGATTCCCGCTTCCACTTTCAGCGCAGGCCTTCATCCATGTCCAAGAATCAAGTTCTCTTCGAACGCGCCCAGCGAACCATTCCCGGCGGCGTGAACTCGCCGGTGCGCGCGTTCCGCTCGGTCGGCGGCACGCCGCGCTTCATCGAGCGCGCAGAAGGCGCGTATTTCTGGGATGCGGACGGCAAACGCTATATCGACTACATCGGCTCGTGGGGCCCGATGATCCTCGGCCACGTCCATCCCGAGGTGCTCGACGCCGTGCAGCGCGTGCTCGCGAACGGCTTTTCCTTCGGCGCGCCGACGGAAGCCGAAATCGAGATCGCCGAGGAAATCTGCAAGCTCGTGCCGTCGATCGAACAGGTGCGCATGGTCTCCTCCGGCACCGAAGCGACGATGAGCGCGCTGCGCCTCGCGCGCGGCTTCACGAACCGCAGCCGCATCATCAAGTTCGAGGGCTGCTATCACGGTCACGCGGACAGCCTGCTCGTGAAGGCCGGCTCCGGCCTGCTGACGTTCGGGAATCCGACTTCCGCGGGCGTGCCCGCCGATATCGCGAAGCACACGACCGTGCTCGAGTACAACAACGTCGAGCAACTCGACGAGGCGTTCAGGGCGTTCGGCGCCGAGATCGCGTCGGTGATCGTCGAGCCGGTCGCGGGCAACATGAACCTCGTGCGCGCGACGCCCGAGTTCCTCAACGCGCTGCGCGAGCGCTGCAGCGAGTACGGCGCGGTGCTGATCTTCGACGAAGTGATGTGCGGTTTCCGCGTCGCGCTCGGCGGCGCGCAGGAGGTCTACGGCATCAAGCCGGACCTCACGTGTCTCGGCAAGGTCATCGGCGGCGGCATGCCGGCGGCGGCATTCGGCGGACGCCGCGACATCATGGCCCATCTCGCGCCTTTGGGCGGGGTGTATCAGGCGGGCACGCTGTCGGGCAATCCGATCGCCGTGGCCGCGGGCCTCAAGACGCTGCAACTGATCCAGCGCCGCGGTTTCTACGACGATCTCGCGAAGCAGACGCGCAAGCTGGTCGACGGCCTGACCGCCGCCGCCCGCGATGCGAAAGTGCCCTTTTCCGCGGATTCGATCGGCGGCATGTTCGGCCTGTATTTCATGGATGCGGTGCCGGGCAGCTTCGCGCAGATCCAGCAGGGCGACACTAAACGCTTCAACGCGTTCTTCCACGCGATGCTCGATGCGGGCGTGTACTTCGCGCCGTCGGCGTTCGAAGCGGGCTTCGTGTCGAGCGCGCACGACGACGCCGTGATCGACGCGACCATCGACGCCGCGCGCGGCGCGTTCGCGTCGCTCGCCGCCTGACGCTGGCGGGCCGCGCCGATGTTCTCGCAAACCGACTTCACCCACATGGAGCGCGCGCTCGCGCTCGCCTCGAAGGGCATGTACACGACCACGCCGAATCCGCGCGTCGGCTGCGTGCTCGTCAAGAACGGCGAAGTGATCGGCATGGGCTACACGCAGCCGGCCGGCCAGGATCACGCCGAAGTGCAGGCGCTCAAGGACGCCCGTTCGCGCGGCAAAGATCCGCGCGGCGCGACGGCGTATGTGTCGCTCGAACCGTGCAGCCATTTCGGGCGCACGCCGCCGTGCGCGCACGCGCTCATCGATGCGCGCGTCGAGAAGGTGATCGCCGCGATGGAAGACCCGAATCCGTCGGTGTCCGGCCGCGGCCTCACGATGCTGCGCGATGCGGGCATCGACGTGCGCTGCGGGCTGCTCGCGAACGAGGCGCAGGAGATGAACATCGGCTTCGTGTCGCGCATGACGCGCCGCCGTCCGTGGGTGCGCATGAAAGTCGCGGCCACGCTCGACGGCCGCACCGGCCTGCCGACGGGCGAAAGCCAGTGGATCACCGGCGAGGACGCGCGCGCCGACGGCCACGCGTGGCGCGCCCGCGCCTGCGCGATCCTGACGGGCATCGGCACGGTGCGCGAGGACAATCCGCAACTGACCGTGCGCGCGGTGGACACGCCGCGCCAGCCGCAACGCGTGCTGATCGACAGCCGTCTCGACGTGCCGAAGGAAGCGCGCATTCTCGAAGGCGCGCCGCCGTGGATCTTCCATGCCGCCGACGCCGATCCGGCGCGCATCGACGCGCTGCGCGAGAAAGGCGCGGACCTGATCGAGCTGTCGAACGAGCACGGCAAGGTCGATCTGCCCGCGATGCTCACCGCGCTCGCCGATCGCGGCATCAACGAGCTGCACGTGGAAGCGGGTCACAAACTGAACGGCTCGCTGCTGCGCGAGGGCTGCGTCGACGAGTTGCTGGTGTATCTCGCGCCGAGCCTGCTGGGCAACGCGCCCGGCATGTTCGACTTCGCGCCGCCCGCAACGCTCGATGCGCGGCCGCATCTGAAATTTCATCGTATCGACCGGCTCGGCGACGATCTGCGCATACTCGCGCGCTTCGTCGAGTCGATCGCTGCGAGCTGATTGCACACCGATTCAAGGAACGAAGCGATGTTTACAGGAATTGTCGCGGCGGTGGGCCGCATCGAGAAAGTCACGCCGCTCGGTTCGGAGCCGGAAGCGGGCGTTCGTCTGACGGTCGCCGCGGGCGATCTCGATCTCGCCGATGTCGAACTCGGCGACAGCATCGCGATCCAGGGCGCGTGCATGACGGTGATCAAGAAGTCGGCCGATGCGTTCGATGTCGACGTGTCGCGCGAAAGTCTCGACAAGACGGTCGGGCTCGGCGATGCGGGCATCGAAGTGAATCTGGAGAAGGCCTTGCGCGCGCACGACCGGCTCGGCGGGCATCTCGTCTCCGGCCACGTCGATGGACTGGGCGTCGTGTCGAAGTTCGAACCCGTCGGCGAATCGCATGAATTGCGCGTCGTCGCGCCGAAGGACATCGGCAAATATCTGGCCTACAAAGGTTCGGTGACGGTGAACGGCGTGAGTCTCACCGTGAACTCCGTCAGCGACCGCGCCGACGGCTGCGAGTTTTCCATCAACCTGATTCCGCATACCGTCGAAGTCACGACGCTCAAGGCGCTCGCCAAAGACGTGAAGGTCAATCTGGAAATCGATCTGATCGCGCGCTATGTCGAACGGATGATGAGCGCGCAGTGATCTGAGCCTCTTTTGCCGGGCGCCGGGGCTGCTTGTTTTGCAACGAAGCCCTCCCGCCCGACTGCCCGCCGATTTCAGCGACTGTCCATCGGCCGTGGCGTAAAATACGCGCTTTCCCCAAACCGGACCCCGCACGGGACGTCATCATGTCGCTCGCCTCCACTCCTGAGATCATCGCTGAACTGAAAGCCGGCCGGATGGTGATCCTCGTCGACGAAGAAGACCGCGAAAATGAAGGCGATCTCGTCGTCGCCGCCGAATTCGTCACGCCCGAAGCCATCAATTTCATGGCGAAGCACGGCCGCGGCCTCATCTGCCTCACGCTCACGCAGGATCGCTGCAGGCAACTGAATCTGCCGCTCATGACGCACCGCAACGGGACGCAGTACGGCACGGCCTTCACGGTCAGCATCGAAGCGGCCGAGGGCGTGACGACCGGCATTTCCGCCTCGGACCGGGCGAAGACGATCGCCGCGGCGGTCGCGCACGACGCGCGCGCCGAGCACATCGTCCAGCCGGGCCACGTGTTCCCGATCATGGCGCAGCCGGGCGGCGTGCTCGTGCGCGCCGGCCACACCGAAGCCGGCTGTGACCTGACCGCGCTCGCGGGCCTCACGCCGGCCGCGGTCATCTGCGAGATCATCAAGGACGACGGCGAGATGGCGCGCCTGCCGGACCTTATCGAATTCGGCCAGCAGCACGGCATCAAGATCGGCACGATCGCCGATCTGATCCATTACCGCAGCCGCACCGAATCGATCATCGAGAAAGTCTGCGAACGCACGATGCAGACCGCGCACGGCCCGTTCCGCGCGGTGCTGTATCGCGACGAGCCGACGCACTCGCCGCATATCGCGCTCGTGCGCGGCACGCCGCATCCCGACCGCGACACGCCGGTGCGCGTGCACGAGCCGCTCTCGGTGCTCGATCTGCTCGAAATCGATTCGTCGACGCACTCGTGGACCATCGACGCCGCGATGAAGGAAATCGCCGCGCGCGATCTCGGCGCGATCGTCATGCTCAATTGCGGCGACACGAAGGAACATCTCGTCGACGTGTTCCGCGCCTTCGACCAGAAGGACAAGGCCGCCGAACTCAAGCGCCGCCCGATCGACTTCAAGACCTACGGCATCGGCGCGCAGATTCTGCGCGATATCGGCGTCGGCAAGATGGAAGTGCTCGCGACGCCGCGCAAACTCGGCAGCATGTCGGGCTACGGGCTCGAAGTGACGGGCTTCGTGCCGATGCCCGGCTGCCCCGCCACCGCCGCGCCGACGGAAACCGCCATCACCCAGTTGCGCTCGGTCTGAGACCGCCGGCCGCACAACCCTATTCCACACAATTCCAAGGGAAGGACCATTCATGGAAATCGGACAATACCAGCCGAATATCGACGGCGACGGCCTGCGCATCGGCATCGTGCAGTCGCGCTTCAACGAACCGGTGTGCAACGGCCTCGCCGACGCGTGCATCGAGGAGCTGGAGCGCCTCGGCGTGATCGGCCAGGACGTGCTGCTCGTCACCGTGCCGGGCGCGCTCGAAATTCCGCTCGCGCTGCAGAAGCTCGCGGAATCCGGCCAGTTCGACGCGCTGATCGCGCTCGGCGCCGTCGTGCGCGGCGAGACGTATCACTTCGAGCTCGTGTCGAACGAAAGCGGCTCGGGCATCTCGCGCATCGCGCTCGATTTCGGCATTCCGGTGGCGAACGCCGTGCTGACGACCGAGAACGACGAGCAGGCCGTCGCCCGCATGACCGAAAAGGGCCGCGACGCCGCACGCGTGGCGGTCGAAATGGCGAATCTCTCCGTCGCGCTCGAACAGCTCGACGGCGACGATGAAGACGAAGACGAAGAAGACGAGGACCGCGCATGAAGAGCGCTCGACGCCGTTCGCGCGAACTCGCGACGCAAGGGCTTTATCAATGGTTGCTGTCGGGTGCGCCCGCCGGCGAAATCGACGCGCAACTGCGCAACGCGCAAGGCTTCGACAAGGCCGATCAGGCGCATCTCGATGCGATCCTGCATGGCGTGATCAAGGAATCCGCCGCGCTGTCCGAGCAGTTGCAGCCGTGCCTCGACCGCCCGATCGAGCAGTTGTCGCCGGTCGAGCGCGCGGTGCTGCTGGTCGCCGCGTTCGAGTTCAAGCACCACATCGACGTGCCGTATCGCGTCGTGATCAACGAGGCGGTCGAGCTGACGAAGACCTTCGGCGGCTCGGACGGCTACAAGTATGTGAACGGCGTGCTCGACAAGCTCGCCGTCGCGATGCGTCCCACCGAGGCGCAGGCGCGCGGACGCGGAGCATAAATGAACCAGGGTGCGGAACCGCTCGTGCGGCTTGCGTCGCGTGTCGATGCGATCGAGCCGTTCTACGTGATGGAGCTGATGAAAGAGGCTCAGGCGCTCGAGCGCGCGGGCCGCGACGTCATCCACATGAGCATCGGCGAGCCGGACTTCACCGCGCCCGAGCCCGTGATCCACGCCGCCGCCGATGCGTTGAAGCGCGGCGTCACGCAATACACCAACGCGCTCGGCATCACGCCGCTGCGCGAGGCGATCGCGCGGCATTATCGCGATACGTTCGGCCTCACCGTTGACCCGGAGCGCATCGTCGTCACGGCGGGCGCGTCGGCGGCGCTCTTGCTCGCGTGCATGGCGCTCGTCGATCACGGCGACGAAGTGCTGATGCCCGATCCGTGCTATCCGTGCAACCGGCATTTCGTGTCGGCGGCGGATGGCAAGCCGGTGCTCATCGCGAGTGGTCCGGCCGAGCGCTTTCAGTTGACGGCCGAGCATGTCGAGGAAAACTGGGGACCGGCCACGCGCGGCGTGCTGCTCGCGTCGCCATCGAATCCGACGGGCACGTCGATCGAGCCGGACGAGCTCCGGCGTATCGTCGATAAAGTGCGTGCGCACGGCGGCTTCACGATCGTCGACGAGATCTATCAGGGTTTGAGCTACGACGCGAAGCCCGTGTCCGCCCTCTCCTTCGGCGACGATGTCGTCACCGTGAACAGCTTCTCGAAGTACTTCAACATGACCGGCTGGCGGCTCGGCTGGCTCGTCGTGCCGCCCGCGATGGTGAGCGCGGTCGAAAAGCTGTCGCAGAACCTGTTCATCTGCGCGTCGGCGCTGGCCCAGCACGCGGCGCTCGCGTGTTTCGAGCCGCAGACGATCGCGATCTACGAAGCGCGCCGCCTCGAATTCAAGCGGCGGCGCGATTACATCGTACCGGCGCTGCGTTCGCTCGGCTTCGGCGTGCCGGTGGTGCCCGACGGCGCATTCTACGTCTACGCCGATACGACGACGGTTCACCACCCCGCCGCCGGCAACAGCGACGCGCTCACGCATTCGATGCTCCACGACGCGGGCGTCGTGCTCGTGCCGGGCGTGGATTTCGGCTTCCATGCGCCGGAGCGCTACATCCGTCTGTCGTATGCGACGGCGTACTCGAAGCTGGAGGAAGCGGTCGAGCGGCTGGGCACGCTATTCCGCCGATAAAAGCGCATCGCAAGAACGAAAAAAGGGCACCGTGAAAGGTGCCCTTTTTCTTTGCGTCAGACGAAAAGCTTAAGCGCCGAACTCCGCCGATGCGACGTGCTTCGTTTCCGCATCGCCTTCGTCCTGCGAGACCGACTTCTTCGAATCGATGGTCACGTGAACGCGCTTGTCCGCGGCGGTCGAGGCCAGAACCTGCTTCGGCGCGGCCTGAACCGGCGCTTGCGGCGCGTTGATCGGCACGTTGCGGCCGCGTGCGACATCGCGCAGACGCGTGCGCTCGGCCAGCACCTTCGCGCCGTAGCCGCCGTCGTCCTGAGTCGAGGAACCGACGTAGTAGCGCAGGCCACCCGCAACCGAACCGCCGCGCGCGATGCAATCCTTCAGCACGAGCGCGCCGACCTTGATGTTCGCGAGGGGATCGAGCGCTGCGTGCGAGCCGCCGAAGTATTCGAACTTGTCGGAATGAACCTTCGACATCACCTGCATCAGGCCCTGAGCGCCGACGCCGCTTTCAGCGTACGGATTGAAGCCCGATTCGATCGCCATGACGGACAGCAGCAGCAGCGGATCGAGCCCGACTTCGCGGCCCGTGTCGAACGCGGCGCGAACGAGTTCTGCAACCGGCTCTTCCGCCACGCGATAACGCCGCGCGATGAAGTTCGAAACGAGCTTCTGCTCGCGCGTCGAAACGAGCACCCGGTCGTCGCGTGCGTCGGCAACCACGCGTTGCGCGGGAATCATGCTCGCCAGCATGCCGACGGACGGCATGGTGCGCGGGTCGAGCCCGTTGGGCGACACGGCGAGGCTGATGCCGCCGGTGAGCTGATGCGTGCTTGCGTCGTCGCCGGCTGCGGCGCCGAGCGATGGCCCCGTCGACGGCGCCTTGCGGCTGTCCGACGGCGCGGTGTTCGCGGCGACGTTCACGGGCAGCGAGGCGTCTCCAGCCGGATGATGCACCGCTGAGA
The DNA here is from genome assembly GCA_000648925.1 of Caballeronia jiangsuensis. Lineage (GTDB taxonomy): Bacteria > Pseudomonadota > Gammaproteobacteria > Burkholderiales > Burkholderiaceae > Caballeronia > Caballeronia jiangsuensis. Next base: position 91,829 of record JFHF01000031.1, on the reverse strand, counting down.
ACGGCGGCAGCGGCTGGCCCGCGAGCAGGCGAGCCGGTCCCGCCTGAACGGCGGCCGACACGAAAGGCATGATCTTTGCGGCAAAGTTCGTGCGCCACGAAGGCAGCAACCACAGTGCGAGCGCGCTGACGACGGCGGCACAACCGACCATCGCGAAGACATGGTGACTCAAACGGCGTCCGCGACGGAGCGCGATGCGCATGATCTGCGCGGCGCGGGTGTCGGAACCCCACCAAACCGAAGTGTTCATCGATACTCCCAATGTTGCATGATTTGCGCAGATGAATACGAATAAAGCGCGTATTCGGAGCGCAAATCAGACACCGCTCGCTCTCGGCAAGCGTAAGCGGCATCGGGGATACGGCATGCGCCGTCTGGAAAGCCGATCCGGCAAAAGACTGCCGGGTTGCGCGGCACGAACTGCGTGCCCTCAATGCGCGGGTGGCCTTCCACGCGAAAAACCGGCGTGAGAAACGCCGGCATGACAACCAAACACCATGAATCGCCGGGCAGGAGCGGCGCAGGCGACGCATGTTGCGTCAAGAAAGACCTGAGGCGAAGGTAAAAAGTTTCAAAACCTGCAAGAGATGCGAGCTGATTCTATCAGGGTTTAATTATCCGTCAATGCTAAAGACTTGTGTTTCAATTACTTACAGTTATATTGAACAGCGTTCAGCACCCGAAAACCACGTCTGCCGGGCGATTCCCAGCGGAATTTGCTGAATGTCGCCCAACGCACCGACGCTGTCGCAGGTAAAATCGACAATCGCCTTGCGCGCAGCCGTCCCGCCCGTCGAGTCTCGTGCTCCGGCGGCTTCGAGTCCAATTTCGACCATCGATGAAATACAAAGATCTGCGCGACTTCACTGCCCGCCTCGAGGCGATCGGTGAACTTCGCCGCATTCGGCAGCCCGTTTCGCCCGTTCTCGAAATCACCGAAATCTCCGATCGCGTGTTGCGCGCGAGCGGACCCGCTCTGCTGTTCGAAGCGCCCACCGGCCACACGATGCCCGTGCTCGCCAACCTCTTCGGCACGACGCGGCGCGTCGCGCTCGGCATGGGTATCGAAACCGAAGCGCAGAGCGGCGCCGATGTCAGCCTCGGCAGCGATGTCGCCGCGCTGAGTTCGCTGCGCGATGTCGGCAGGCTGCTTTCCGCGCTCAAGGAACCCGAGCCGCCGAAAGGCCTGAAGGACGCGGGCAAACTGCTCTCGCTCGCGAAGGCCGTGTGGGACATGGCGCCGAAGTCGGTCAGCGCGCCGCCTTGCCAGGAAGTGGTGTGGGAAGGTCAGGACGTCGATCTCAACCGGCTGCCGATCCAGACATGCTGGCCCGGCGACGCCGGACCGCTGCTTACCTGGGGCCTCACCGTCACGCGCGGGCCGAACAAGCCGCGCCAGAATCTCGGCATCTATCGGCAGCAGCTCATCGGGCGCAACAAGCTCATCATGCGCTGGCTCGCGCATCGCGGCGGCGCGCTCGACTTCCGCGAATTCGCGCTCGCGAATCCCGGCAAGCCGTATCCGGTGGCGGTCGTGCTCGGCGCCGATCCCGCGACGATCCTCGGCGCCGTGACGCCCGTACCCGATTCGTTGTCCGAATATCAGTTCGCCGGCCTCTTGCGCGGCTCGCGCACCGAACTCGCGAAGTGCCTGACGCCGGGCGTCGATACGCTTCAGGTGCCGGCGCGCGCCGAGATCGTGCTCGAAGGCTTCATCTATCCGCAGGACGGCACGCCGTCGCCCGCGCCCGAAGGCGCGCCGCCGCGTCCATCGGCGTCCGCAGCGGCGAAATACGAACATGCGCTCGAAGGGCCGTACGGCGATCACACCGGCTACTACAACGAACAGGAGTGGTTTCCGGTCTTCACCGTCGAAAAGATCACGATGCGCCGCGACGCGCTGTTCCATTCCACCTACACCGGCAAGCCGCCCGACGAGCCCGCGGTGCTCGGCGTCGCGCTGAACGAAGTGTTCGTGCCGCTCCTGCAGAAGCAGTTCACCGAGATCACCGATTTCTATCTGCCGCCCGAAGGCTGCAGCTATCGGATGGCGATCGTGCAGATGAAGAAGAGCTACCCCGGCCACGCGAAGCGCGTGATGTTCGGCGTGTGGAGCTTCCTGCGGCAGTTCATGTATACGAAGTTCATCGTCGTGGTGGATGAGGACGTGAACGTGCGCGACTGGAAGGAAGTCATCTGGGCGATCACGACGCGAGTCGATCCGACGCGCGACACCGTGATGGTCGACAACACGCCGATCGACTATCTCGATTTCGCGTCGCCGGTGGCGGGCCTCGGCTCGAAGATGGGACTCGATGCGACCAACAAATGGCCCGGCGAGACGAATCGCGAGTGGGGCCGCCCGATCGTCATGGATGAAGCGGTGAAGCGTCGCGTCGATGCGCTGTGGACTGAACTCGGACTGGATAAATCATGATCGCGGCCACGCTTTATCGAGGCGATGTCATCGAGAACACGCACGCAGCGCACGTCGCCGTCGTCGATGCCCACGGACGCCTCATCCATTCCTTCGGCGATCCGTATCGCGTGACGCTGCCGCGCTCGGCGGCGAAGCCCGCGCAGGCGCTCGCGGTCATCGAAACGGGCGCGCTCGAGCGCTTCGGTTTCACCGACGAAGACCTCGCGCTGATGTGCGGATCGCATAGCAGCGAGCCGCGTCATATCGAGCGGGCGCTCGCGATGCTCGCCAAATCGAACGCGAACGAAAGCGATCTGCGCTGCGGCGGCCATCCGCCGATTTCGGACGCCGTGTTCAAGGACTGGATCAGGCGCGACTTCACGCCGACGGCCGCGTGCAGCAACTGTTCCGGCAAGCACGCCGGCATGCTCGCGGGCGCGCGGGCGATGAACGCGCCGCTCGCCGATTACCACTTGCCCGATCATCCGCTCCAGGCGCGCGTGAAGCACACCGTCGCGCACGCGGTCGATCTCGCCGATGACGACGTGCAGTGGGCCATCGACGGCTGCAATCTGCCGACGCCAGCATTTCCGCTCGACCGTCTCGCGCGGCTCTATATGAAGATCGCCGCCGCGCCGGAAGGCTCGCCGCTCGCGCGCATTCATCGCGCGATGACGTCGCATCCGGAACTCGTCGCGGGCGAAGGACGCTTCTGCACGCTGTTGATGCAGGCGTTCGGCGGCGTGCTCGTCGGCAAGACGGGCGCGGATGCGAGCTATGCGATCGGCGTGCGTCGCGCTGAAGGTCCGATCGGCATCGCGGTGAAGGTCGAGGACGGCAACACGTCGGTGCTCAACGCGGTCGTCGTCCATGTGCTCGATACGCTTTGCATCGGCACGCAACAGCAGCGCGACGCGCTCGCCGCCTTCCGCAATCCGCCGACGCGCAACACGATGAACGTGCCGACCGGCCGTCTCGACGTGAGCTTCACGCTTCACAACCATCAATAAAATATGCACTCGTGGTCGTTGCTGTCGGACGGTTTTTTTCTGTCGCTGTCGCTGTGTCTGGATATCGGGATCGCCAATGTCGCGATCATCTCGCTCGCGCTGTCGCACGGCTTCAAACCGGGGCTCGTGCTCGGCTTGGGCACGTGTTTCGGCGATCTCGTCTACGCGATGCTCGCGCTCGCGGGCATGTCGGCGCTGCTGCAGTTTTCGGCGGTGCGCTGGGTCGTGTGGATCGGCGGCGCGATCGTCCTGCTCTTCCTGACGTGGAAGATGGCGCGTGAGGCGCTCAATCCCGCGTCCGCGCCGCCCGTCGAAGGCGAAGCGGATCTCACCGTGCCGCGTCCCCGGCACTTGAAAAGCTTCTTGCGCGGATGCCTGCTCGCGGTGTCGTCGCCGAGCGCGATCCTGTGGTTCGCGGCGGTCGGCGGCGCGCTCATCGCCAAGTCCGGCGCGACGAGCACCGTCTCCGCGTCCGTCTTTCTGATCGGCTTCTTCTGCGGCGGACTCGGCTGGACGATCTTCATTTGCACGCTCGCGAGCCACGGCAGAAAGCGCGCCGGAACCCGCCTCCTGCGCGCGTGCCACGTGATGTCCGCCGTGCTCTTCGCGTACTTCGCGTACAGCGTGATCGTCAACGGCTACCGCGATCTGATCGTCAACGCGACTTCATGACGACGCGGCGTCACGCGACGAACTGAGCCAGCTTCGCGAGATCGACGTTGCCGCCCGACACGATCACGCCGACCCGCTTGCCTTCGACCGGCACGACCTTCTGCAGCACGGCCGCTGCCGCGAGACAACCGGTCGGCTCGACGACCATCTTCATGCGTTGCGCGAAGAAGCGCAGCGTCTCGATCAACTGCGCGTCGCTGACGGTGACGATCCGGTCCACGTGACGCTGGATGATCGGGAAGTTGTATTCGCCGACATGCGTGGACGCGGCGCCATCGGCGATGGTGCGCGGCACCTCGATATGCACGATCTCGCCGCGCGCGAGCGATTGCTGCGCGTCGTTGCCCGCTTCCGGCTCGACGCCGATCACCTTGCAGTCCGGCGACAGCGCCGCCGCCGCGAGCGCGCATCCGCCGATGAGTCCGCCGCCGCCCAGGCACACGAACAGGTAATCGAGCGGGCCGGTTTCCTCGATCAGTTCCTTCGCCGACGTGCCCTGCCCCGCGATCACATGCGGATGGTCGTAAGGCGGAATCAGCGTCATGCCGCGCTCCTCGGCGAGCTTGCGGCCGATTTCCTCGCGGTTCTGCGTGTAGCGGTCGTAGGTGATCACTTCGCCGCCGTAACCGCGCGTCGCTTCCATCTTCGCGGCGGGCGCGTCCTCGGGCATCACGATCGTCGCGCGGATGCCAGCGAGCTTCGCGGACAGCGCGATCGCCTGCGCGTGATTGCCCGACGAATAGGTGATGACGCCGGCGGCGCGCTGCCGGTCGTCGAAATGCGAGAGCGCGTTGTACGCGCCGCGGAACTTGAACGCGCCCATGCGCTGGAAGTTCTCGCACTTGAAAAAGAGTGACGCACCCGCGATGGCATCGGCAGTGCGGGAAGTCAGGACGGGCGTGCGATGGGCGACGCCCTCGATGCGCCGGGCGGCATCGGCGACGTCATCGAAAGTCGGGGCTGGAAGAGAGGACATTGGCGTGAGAGCGCGACGTGAAGGGGATCACCATTCTCCCAGTTCCATCGGCGGAATTCAAAAGCGCCCTTCAAACGAAAAAGGCGATGCACAGTTGCATCGCCTTTCCGGATTCGTCGCTCGGACCGATCAGTAACGCCAGCCCGGACCGTGACGGTAGTAGCCGTGATGCCGGTAGTACGGACGGCCGTAATAGCCATAGCCACCGCCGTAGCCACCCACGACCACGGCAGGCGGCGGCGCGTACACCACGGGCGGCGGCGGCGCGACGTACACGGGCTGCGGCGGAGCCACATAGACAGGTGCAGGCGGGGCGGCATAGACCGGATAGGCCGGCACCCCGATGCCCACGCCAATAGAAACGTGCGCCTGCGCGGCACCGACGAAACCGGCACCGAGCGCACCAGCAACCAACAAACCACCGAGCTTTTTCACTTTCGTTCTCCTCGCCGCTTCGCGTGTTGGCCGATTCCCACGGCTCACGAGCGACGGTATGAGATCAATTTATCGAAAAACACGGTCGGTCGCAGGAGCCATTTGTTGCAAATTGCAAGTTCCTTAACGTCGGCGCGAATTTGAAAGGCCGGCGTCGCCTGCGAGTGCGCGCGGATCGGCCGTTCGGCGGAGGTCTGCGCCCTGTGCGCGACGTTGCGCGATTCGAGCGCTTAAAACCGCGTAACTTATATTTACAAATGAACGAAAAAGCCCCGCCGGACAATGCATCCGGCGGGGCTCTTAATGTATTGCGCGAAAGTCTTAAAACGACGCGCGTTTCAGCCGACTTTCACATAAGCGAATTCACGCGTGACGTTTGGCGGAACATACGCCCCGCCGATCACGACCCGGGGCGTCAGGCGCTTTTTCTGGTCCCACCAGCGACGCCGCTGGGCCTGGCTCAAGAATCGCAGATGCTTTCGATAAGAGAAAATGCTCATGGCGACCTCCGAACGTAGCGAATGAAACCTGAAGGGAGAGCGACGGCCTTGGCCGTGTGCCGCCTCCCGCTGAATCCGTGTTCTGTTTAGTATTGAGCGCCTGTCCGTTCCTCGATGTTCGCAAAGAAACCAATCATTCAAGTAGATGTGCGTCTAACCACACACAGCAGAAAATATGCCCTTTGGGGCCGGGGAAACACTGCCAATAGAAACAATAGCGCGCTGCGCGTCGGCTTGCTCTTTCGCTTTCCGTATTTATATCCTGCCAGTTTTGCGTGAAATGCGCCTTTTCGCGATCGTCTCAAATTGGCAACACTAGGGTTTTCAGATGCTGGCGTCGGGTGCCCAAACCGGCCGCGTCAACGACTTTCACTTGCCTTTCATGTGATTGTCCGGAGAATCGCTCCCGCCACGTGCGACAACGTCCCCAAGCCGCATTAAAGCCATGTTATGGTGACGTCCGGCACCCCATCAGGCACGCCTGCTGGGCGGGGAATTCGAGTCGCCGCATGCAGTGAATCGCGAAGCTTCATCGAACGGCACAGGTGCATTCGCGCGGATCGCGCACGATGCGCCGCGCACCGCGTTGGCTTCGGCACGATATTCAAGTCCAGAGAACGAACAATGATCAAGGTCAGCATTCCCGATTCGCGCCGCAAAGGCGGCCGCCGCTCCGAGACCACCATCAGGCGGATCTTCGCCCGCTAGCGCCTCCGCTTTCCTTCACCTTTTCGTCAATACGACCCGGCGCAAGTCGCGACACTGCGCACGCATCCTAGAGGACCCGAGATGTTCGGCGATATTGCCCGTTTTCTGCTCAACACCCTGTTCACCCTGTTCGGCGCGGCGCTCCTGCTTCGCGCGTGGATTCAGGTCGTGCGCATGCCGCCCTATAACCCCGTTTCGAACGCCGTGATGCAGGCGACCAACTGGATCGTCCTGCCGCTGCGCAAGATCCTGCCTGGCGGAAAGATCGACTGGGCGAGCATCGTCGCGGCGTTCATCGCATCGGCTGTGTATGTCACGCTGATGGTCGTGCTCGCAGGCGTCGATCCGACGCTCATGGTGCCGATCCTCCTGCTCGTCGCGCTGCTGACCGTCGTCAAGTGGGCGCTGAATCTGATCATCTGGGTGACGATCCTGATGGCGCTGCTTTCATGGCTCAATCCGCAATCGCCGGCGATGCCGCTGCTGTACCAAATCACCGCGCCGTTCCTCGATCCGCTGCGGCGCATTCTGCCGCGGCTCGGCGGCATCGATCTTTCGCCGATCCTGCTGTTCGTGATCGTGCAGGTGCTGTTGATGGTCGTGACGCGCGTCGCCGTATCGATGACGCTGTTCGGGATCTGAGCCGGAAGCGCAATTGCGCCTCGCGGCGCGTTGCGCTTACAATAGCCGCCTCATGCGGGCGTCGTATAATGGCCATTACCGTAGCTTCCCAAGCTACAGACGTGGGTTCGATTCCCATCGCCCGCTCCAGACATCCAGCGAAAGCCGCCCCGAGTCACGTTTGGGCGGCTTTTTAGTTTCGCGCATCTGTTTCCAGCATCGCCTCATGAACCACGATCCCCACGACGACGCCGGCGCCGACGGCAACGATCAGCCCAACGTCAACATCGGCGAAAATGCCACGCTGCGCCATCGCCGCATCCGCAGTTTCGTCACGCGCGCGGGCCGTGTATCGCCGGGCCAGCAGCGCGCAATCGACGATCTCGGTCCGCGCTATGTCGTGCCCTACACGCCACAGCCCGGCGACTGGGATGCGCTCTTCGGCCGACAGGCGCCGCGCGTGCTGGAGATCGGCTTCGGCATGGGCGCGACCACCGCGGAGATCGCGGCCGCGCGTCCCGGCGATGACTTCATCGGCGTGGAAGTGCATGAGCCTGGCGTCGGCGCGCTGCTCAAGCTGATCGGCGAGCAGGCGCTCGGCAATATCCGCATTCTTCAGCACGACGCCGTGGAAGTGCTCGAACACATGATCGCGCCCGACAGTCTCGACGGCGTGCACATCTATTTCCCCGATCCCTGGCACAAGGCGCGTCATCACAAGCGCCGCCTGATCCAGCCGAAGTTCGTCGCGCTGCTCGTGTCGCGCATGAAGCCGGGCGGCTATATCCATCTCGCGACCGACTGGCAGAACTATGCCGAGCAGATGCTCGAAGTCCTGTCCGCCGAGCCTGCGCTGGAAAACACCGCGGACGGCTACGCGCCGCGCCCCGATTTCCGTCCGGTGACGAAGTTCGAGCGACGCGGCCTGCGGCTCGGGCACGGCGTGTGGGATCTGATGTTCCGCCGCCGCTGAAACGACGCTAAAAGCGCCGCGCACAAACGACAACGCCACGGCAAGCCGTGGCGTTTTGCATGGTGCGCGGCGAAAGCGCGGTCAGTCGGCCCAGCTCAGACCGCCGCTGTATCCGACGATCAGGATCAGCAGACCGAAGCCGATGCGATACCACGCGAACGCGGTGAAATCGTGCGACGCGACGTAGCGCAGCAGCCAGCGTATGCAGACGAAGGCGCTGACGAAGGCCGCGACGAGACCGATCGCGAACAGCCCGAAATCGTCCACGGTCAGCGTGCGCCAGTACTTGGCCATTTCGTAGAGCGTCGCGCCGAAGATGATCGGAATGGCGAGGAAAAACGAAAACTCCGTGGCGACGCGTCGTTCGAGTCCGAACAGCATCCCGCCGATGATCGTCGCGCCGGAGCGCGAGGTGCCCGGAATCAGCGCGAAGCATTGCGCGAGACCGACCTTGAAGGCATCGGCGTAGGAAAGATCATCGACGGAATGAACGCGCGGGGCGACGGCGCGTTCGCGCTGGCGCGACTCCGCCCACAGGATCACGATGCCGCCGACGATCAGCGCCACCGACACCGGCACCGGCGAGAACAGCACCGACTTGATGCCCTTCTCGAAAAGCAGACCCAGAACGATGGCCGGAATCGTCGCGATGATCACGTTGAGCGTGAAGCGCCGCGCGTCGGCGCGCACGGGCAGGCCCGTGACCACCGAGCCGATCTTCGCGCGATATTCCCAGCAGATGGCGAGAATGGCGCCGAACTGGATGACGACATCGAAGGTTTTCGATTGCGCGTCGGTGAAATTCAGCAAACTGCCCGCCACGATCAGATGCCCCGTGCTCGAAACCGGCAAAAATTCGGTCAAGCCCTCCACGACGCCCAGAATGAGCGCCTTCACCATCAATATCCAGTCCATCCGTTCAGCCCTTGTCGCCGTTATCGCCGTTGCTTGTGGAGCACATTGCGCAGAGATTTCGACTCACTTCTCAACAATCTGCACACGTATGCCGTTTGTAAGGACTGTGATTGTACCGGGTTCGTAAGACACGCCGGCGAACTGGAGTTCCTCGGGCTTGAACGTATGAATCGGATAGCGGTCGAGCAGTTGCGCCGCGAGTTGCGCGCCGACCGACGCAATCTGTTGGTTGTACTGCGCGGCGTCACCGCTGAACTGCGCATTGTCAACGGATGGCGAAACGAGAATAACCGAGCGGCTCGGCGCGTCGTAGGCGAGTTGCGTCGAGAGCGTGAACGCGCCGATCACGGGATTCGGCATGAATGGCGTGGACAGACGCGCATCGACACGCACCGTCACGCGATTGCGATCCGGCGCCATGCCGACGACCGGATTGCTCAGGACGACATCGAATATCTGGGAAGCCGTGCGTTGCAGCGGGAACTTGCGCGCGACGGCGTCCTGCACCTGCTGTGTCGAAAATGTGTAGTGATCCGGAATGAAGGGGAATATCGAGTTCGAGGCGGATCGTGCCTCCGATGTGAATGCGAGTGCCGACAGGGACAACAGTCCTGCGAGCACGAACCGGCGCCGCAGCGGCGCGACGGGTTCCGTCATGCGTAATCCTCCAAAGCTTTATTCAAGTCTGCGCCGCGTGGCGCGGTTCGGAACTTCGACTGCCGATCGTCAAGACAGTTGCGTGGGCCGCGTCTGCGCTTCCAGCCGTTCGATCCACGTCAACGCATATTCACGCGTCTCGCCGCACATCTCGCCGGACGGCTGCAAACCGGAACAACACGCCGGCCTGCGCGGATCGCCGAAAATCCTGCAGCGCAGATCATCGCCCAGTTGAACGCAGCGTTCGCCCGCGCGCTTGCCATGCGGCATCCCCGGAATCGGGCTCGAAATCGAAGGCGCGATGCAGCACGCACCGCACGCTTCCCGGCAGGCATGAGACGAAGAATCGATCGACATGGCGACACTGAACCGCGCAAAAAGAAGCGATATTGTCCCACGCCTCATCCTTGCGCTTCGTCAAATCGCTGCGACCGTATCACGCGAATGTTGCACTCATCGGCCGACTACACTCGGACGATTCCCAGAGATCCGCCATGACTGCCGCCGCTCCGTTCTTTCGTCCCGATCTGCTCGCGCGCTACGACGCGCAAGGCCCGCGCTACACGTCGTATCCGACCGCCGTCCAGTTCACCGACGGGTTCGACCCCGCGCATTATCGCGAAGCCGCGCGCAAGGCGAAAGCGAACGCCGATCTATCGCTGTACTTCCACATCCCGTTCTGCGACACCGTCTGCTTCTACTGCGGCTGCAACAAGATCGCGACGAAAAATCGTGCGCACGCACGCCCCTATCTCGACCGGATGAAGCGCGAACTCTCGCTGCAGGCTGCGCTTTTCGACACCTCGCGTCCGGTCACGCAGCTTCACTGGGGCGGCGGCACGCCGACCTTCCTCTCGCACGACGAGATGGCCGAACTGATGTCCGCGACGCGCGAGCATTTCAATCTCGTCGCCGACGAGCGCGCCGAATATTCGATCGAGGTCGATCCGCGCGAGGCATCGCCGGCGACCATCGCGTTGCTGCGCGAGCTCGGTTTCAACCGATTGAGCCTCGGCGTGCAGGACTTCGACGAGCGCGTGCAGCGCGCCGTGAATCGCATCCAGCCGCGTGAAATGACGGAGATGGTGCTCGACGCCGCGCGCAACAACGGTTTCAAGTCCGTGAGCGTCGATCTGATCTACGGGCTGCCGCATCAAAGCGTCGAGAGCTTTTCGCGCACGCTCGACGCGATCATCGATCTGAAACCCGATCGCGTGTCCGTGTTCGGCTATGCGCACATGCCGTCGCTCTTCAAGATGCAGCGGCAGATCGACGAAAGCGCGCTGCCCTCGCCCGCCGTGCGCCTCGCGATTCTCGAACGTGTGATCGCGCGCATGTGCGATGCGGGTTATGTGTACATCGGCATGGATCATTTCGCGCTGCCCGGCGACGAGCTCGCGCGCGCGTTCGAAGCCGGCACGCTACAGCGCAACTTCCAGGGCTACAGCACGCGTGCGGATTGCGATCTGATCGGCATAGGCGCGTCGTCGATCGGCAAGATCGGCGATGTCTACGCGCAAAACGCCCGCGAACTCGCCGATTACGCCGCCGCGATCGATGCGGGCGATCTCGCCATCACGCGCGGCGTGCGCCTTTGCGCCGACGACGAACTCCGCCGCGACGTCATCATGCGCATCATGTGCGGCGGCGAGCTGCGTTTCGCCGATGTCGCGACGACGCACGGCATCGAATTCCCGGCCGCTTTCGCCGATGAACTCGCGCGCCTCGCGCCGATGGCCGACGATGGTCTCATCGACCTCTCGCACGACGCGATCCGCGTGCTGCCCGCCGGACGCATGCTGGTGCGCAACGTCGCGTCGGTATTCGACCGTTATCTGGGACAGGCGAGCCTGCGCCGTTTCTCGCGCACGATCTGAGCGGTGTTCGATCGGCGTCGGTGGCTTAGAATGACAGCCACCTTGGACGCCCCAGGTTTGCGACACGGCGCGTCCATCCACTCACTGCCGATGCGAAGCGCCGGGCGTGCCCGGCCTTCTCGCATGAGGCAACGCCACTGCCCGACGCCATGCCCACCACTTCGCCGCAGTTCGCCCCGCTTGCCCAACTCGCCGCCGATCTGAAAAGCGGCCGCACGACGAGCCGCGCGCTCGTCGAGGCGGCGCTCGAACGCATCGCCGATCCTGCGGGCCAAGGCTCGACCGTATTCCTCCATGTCGATGCCGAACACGCCCGCGCCGCCGCCGACGCCCACGACGCGCTGCGCCGCGCCGGCACCGTGCTTTCGCCGCTCGCGGGCATTCCGGTGTCGATCAAGGACCTCTTCGATATCGAAGGCGAAGTGACGCGCGCCGGCTCGAAAGCGCTGCGCGATGCCGCTCCCGCCAAGGCCGACGCCGTCGCTGTCGCACGCCTGCGCCGCGCGGGCGCGGTGATCGTCGGGCGCACCAACATGAGCGAATTCGCCTTCTCCGGCCTCGGACTGAACCCGCACTACGGCACGCCGCGCTCCCCGTGGCATGCCGACGTGCCGGGCGACGCGCGCATCGCGGGCGGGTCGTCGTCGGGTGCGGCGGCGTCGGTGGCGGACGGCATGGCCGCCGTCGCGCTCGGCACCGACACCGGCGGCTCTATCCGCATTCCCGCCGCGCTGTGCGGCCTCACCGGCTTCAAGCCGACCGCGAGCCGCATTCCGAAGCAAGGCGGCGTGCCGCTCTCGAAGACGCTCGATTCGTTCGGGCCGATCGGCATGTCGGTCGCGTGCTGCGCGCTCGTCGACCGCATTCTCGCCGGACGCGACCCCGGCGTGCCCGCGACGCGCCCGCTCGACGGCGTGCGCCTCGGCGTGCTCACGAACTACGTGACCGATGGCGTCGAATCTCCCGTCGCGAGCGCGGTCGCCGCGGCGATCAATCACTTGGCCGCTGCGGGCGCGCTGGTGGAAGACGTGCGTTTCGCGCCGCTGGACAGACTGCCGGAAATCAGCCGCTATCCGCTCGTGGCGATCGAAGCGTATGCGTGGCACCGGAAGCTGATGGCCGAGCGCGGCGACGAATACGACCCGCGCGTGCTCGCGCGTCTGAAGCGCGCGGAAGCGGCGAGCGCGGCCGACTACATCGACTTGTGCGAAGCGCGCGACGCGATGATCGAAGCGGCCCGCACGACGCTCTGGCAGCGTTTCGACGCGATCGTCTGCCCGACGGTGCCGGTGCTGCCGCCACGCATCGCCGATCTGGAAGCCGACGACGACGCCTTCACGCGCACCAACGCGCTGATCCTGCGCAATCCGACCGCCTTCAATTTCCTCGATGCCTGCGCGCTGTCGCTGCCCTGCCATCCGCGCGGCGAGGCGCCCGTCGGCCTGATGCTCGCGGGCGCGCCGAACGCCGACGACACCCTGCTGTCGATCGGACGCGCGGTCGAAGCCGTGTTGGCGACGACGCGCTGAGCGGCCCGAAAACCGTCAAAACATCGCGGCTGATTTTGCGTATCGGGCGTTCGCGCTAGAATTCACCGCGATACCCACGCAACTCAGGTGCTTCCTTCTCGAATCGTTGCGAAATAATGAACAACTCTTTGAATCACTTCACGATGCATCAGGACGACCGGGTGATGCGCCGCGAGCGCCGCCTGCTCGTATTGCTTGGTTTCGTCAGTCTCGGTCTCGTCGGCGGCGCGCTGTATCTGCAATTCTTTCACGGCGAAGATCCCTGCCCGCTGTGCATCATCCAGCGCTATTTCTTCGTGCTGATCGCGATCTTCGCGTTCCTCGGGGCGGCGTTCCGTAACTGGCGCGGCATCGCGCTGCTGGAGACGCTCGTCGCGATTTCCGCGCTCGGCGGACTCGCCACCGCCGTGCGCCACGTGTACGTGCAATCGCATCCCGGCTTCAGTTGCGGTTTCGATGCCCTCCAGCCGATCGTCGACGGTCTGCCGCCCGCAAGCTGGCTGCCGCAGGTGTTCAAGGTCGCGGGGCTGTGCGAAACGCCGTATCCGCCGATTCTCGGTCTGTCGCTGCCGCAATGGTCGCTCATCGCGTTTGCGCTGATTTTCGTGCTCGTCGCGGCCAGTGTCCGTTTCAAGCGCAAGCTGCGTTCGACGGTCCGGTAAATTCTTCCGGGCGGCCTCTCTGCGCCGCCCGCTTCTTCCCCGCTTCATCGCGTTTCGCACGCATCCCCTTTCCCGCATCAGCGCATCCGCATAATCTTGATACGTACCCGGCAATATTTTTGGGATATTGGGGTGTTAAGGTCGCGTCTGGATGGCGATCTACGTGCGCGCAGTCCGTTTCGCTCAAAGGCAGCTTTCTCATGCAACCCATGAGGCGAACGGAAACCGCGTAACGCGCGCCCGGTCCGCAATGTCTTCCTGAATCATGACAACGCAAACCATCCGCTTCCTCCAACGCGGCGCCGTGCGCGAGATCGGCGACGCGCCCGCCACGCGCACGGTGCTTCAGCATCTGCGCGAGAACGCGCTTTGCACCGGCACGAAAGAAGGCTGCGCCGAAGGCGATTGCGGCGCATGCACCGTCGTGATCGGCGAACTCGACGCTTCCGGCGCGCTCGCGCTCAAAGCCGTCAACGCGTGCATCCAGTTTCTGCCCACGCTCGATTCCCGCGCCCTTTTCACCGTCGAAGATCTGCGCGGCGCGGATGGCGCGCTGCATCCGGTGCAGCAGGCGCTCGTCGACTGTCACGGCTCGCAATGCGGGTTTTGCACGCCGGGTTTCGTGATGTCGCTGTGGGCGCTCTATCACCAGCATCCGCGCGATGCGGGCCTGCCGTCGCGCGATGAAATCGCCGCCGCGCTCTCGGGCAATCTGTGCCGCTGCACGGGTTATCGGCCGATCGTCGATGCCGCGCAGCGCATGTTCGAGTATCCGCGTCCGCCCTTCGATGCCGACGCCATCACGCAACAGTTGATTGCACTAAAGCGCGCGCAGACCTTCGAATATCGCGCGTCCGATTCTTCCGGTCCGCACACGTTCCACGCGCCCGTCACGCGCGCCGAATTCGCCCGATTGCGCGCCGCGCATCCGAACGCGCGCCTGCTCGCGGGCAGCACCGATGTCGGCCTGTGGGTCACGAAGCAGTTTCGCGATCTCGGCGATGTGCTGTATATCGGCAACGTCGACGAACTGAAGACGATCGAACGCGACGCGCAAACGCTGACGATCGGCGCGGCGGCCTCGCTCGAAGATGCGTATGCCGCGCTCGCCGCCGACTATCCCGAGCTGGCCGAACTGTGGACGCGCTTCGCGTCGCGGCCGATCCGCAACGCGGGCACGCTCGGCGGCAATGTGGCGAACGGCTCGCCGATCGGCGATTCGATGCCGGCGCTCATCGCGCTGAATGCGGAACTCGTGCTGCAGAAGGCCGATAAAACCCGCACGATGCGTCTCGACGCGTTCTATCTCGGCTATCAGAAGACCGCGCTCGATGCCGGCGAATTCGTCGCGGCGATACGTGTGCCGCGTCCGGTCGCGGCGCTGCGCTTTCGGACCTACAAGGTGTCGAAGCGGTACGACCAGGACATTTCGGCGGTGTGCGCGGCGTTCGCGATCAGGCTCGACGAAAGCCATCGTGTGACGGATGCGCGCATCGCGTTCGGCGGCATGGCGGCGACGCCCAAACGCGCGGCGCAGGCCGAAGCGGCGCTCATCGGCCACGAATGGAACGAAGCGGCGGCACGCACCGCGATGGCCGCGCTCGACGCCGATTTCCAGCCGCTCACCGACATGCGCGCATCGAGCGCCTATCGCGCGAAAGTCGCGCGCAACGTGCTTTGGCGGTTCTATCTGGAAACGCGCCCGGACGCTCCGCTCGCGCTTGCCGAGGTGAACGCCTTCGCGTACGGCGCGCATGTGGAGGAAGCGCCATGAACCGACTGACCGAACCGATGGTCCTCGACGCCGCCGGGGCCGCGCTGCCGCACGAATCGGCGGCGCTGCACGTGAGTGGCGAAGCGATCTACATCGACGACATCCCCGAGTCGCGCGGCACGCTGCACGCGGCGCTCGGTCTGTCGCGGCACGCGCATGCGCGCATCGTGTCGCTCGATCTGGATGCGGTGCGCGCCGCGCCCGGCGTCGTCGCGGTGCTGACGGCCGCGGATATCCCCGGCGAGAACAATTGCGGCCCGGTGCTGCACGACGATCCGATTCTCGCCGCCGATGAAGTGCAGTACCTCGGCCAGCCGGTATTCGCCGTCATCGCCGAGAGTCACGATCTGGCGCGCCGCGCCGCCGCGCTCGCAAAAAGCGAGGATGTCGTACGTTACGAGCCGCTCGAAGCCGTGCTCACGCCGCGCGAAGCGAAGGCGCGCAACCAGTTCGTGCTGCCGCCGCTGCATCTGCGCCGCGGCGACCCGGACGGACGCATCGCGGCGGCGAAACATCGGCTCGCAGGCGAGTTCGAAGTCGGCGGGCAGGAGCAGTTCTATCTCGAAGGACAAGTCGCCTACGCGATGCCGAAAGAGCAGGACGGCATGCTCGTCCATAGTTCGACGCAGCATCCGAGCGAGATGCAGCAGGTCGTCGCGCACATGCTCGGCTGGCCGACCCACGCCGTGCTCTGCGAATGCCGGCGCATGGGCGGCGGCTTCGGCGGCAAGGAATCGCAGTCGGCGCTGTTCGCGTGCGTGGCGTCGCTCGCGGCGCATCTGCTGAAGCGCCCCGTGAAGCTGCGCGCCGACCGCGACGACGACTTCATGATCACCGGCAAGCGTCACGACGCGGTCTACGAATACGAATGCGGCTTCGATGACGACGGGCGCATCGCTGGCGCGCGCGTCGAGATCGCGTTGCGCGCGGGCTATTCGGCGGATTTGTCGGGCGCGGTCGCCACGCGCGCCGTGTGCCATTTCGACAACGCGTACTACCTGAGCGATGTCGATATCCGCGCGCTGTGCTGCAAGACCAACACGCAGTCGAACACCGCGTTTCGCGGCTTCGGCGGCCCGCAAGGCGCGCTCGTGATGGAAGTGATGCTCGACGAAATCGCGCATCGGCTGAAACGCGATCCGCTCGACGTGCGGCGCGCAAACTATTACGGCATCGGCGATCGCAACGTGACGCCTTACGGTCAGCCGGTCGAGGACAACGTGATCGCGGCATTGACCGACGAACTCGTCGCGTCGAGCGAGTATCTGAAGCGCCGCGCCGACATCGCCGCGTTCAACGCGAAAGGCGGCGTGCTCCGGCGCGGCATCGCGTTCACGCCGGTCAAGTTCGGCATTTCGTTCAACGTGCCGTTCCTGAACCAGGCGGGCGCGCTCGTGCACGTCTACAAGGACGGCTCCGTGCTCGTCAATCACGGCGGCACGGAAATGGGCCAAGGGCTGAACACGAAAGTCGCGCAGGTTGTCGCGAGCGTGCTCGGCATCGGCTTGCAGCGCGTGCGCGTCACGGCGACCGATACATCGAAGGTCGCGAATACATCGGCGACGGCGGCATCGACGGGCAGCGACCTGAACGGCAAGGCCGCCGAGGACGCCGCGCTCAAGATCCGCGCGCGGCTTGCCGAACTGGTCGTGAAGCAGCTCGGCGGCAATGCGGCCGATGTGCGTTTTCATGGCGGCGTCGTGGACGTGAACGGCGGGCAGATGCCGTTCGATCAGCTCGTCGCGGCCGCGTATCTCGCGCGCGTGCAGTTGTGGTCGGACGGTTTCTACTCGACGCCGAAGGTTCACTGGGACGCGAAGACGCTGCAAGGCCATCCGTTTTACTACTTCGCGTACGGCGCGGCGGTGTCGGAAGTCGTCGTCGATACGCTCACCGGCGAGTGGAAGCTCCTGCGCGCCGATCTCCTGCACGACGCGGGACGCTCGATCAATCCGGCGATCGACATCGGCCAGGTGGAGGGCGGCTACATCCAGGGCATGGGCTGGCTCACGACCGAAGAACTGTGGTGGAACCGCGACGGCCGCCTGATGACGCACGCGCCCTCGACCTACAAGATTCCGGCCGTCAGCGACGCGCCCGCGATCTTCAACGTCGCCCTCTTTCGCAACGCCGGCAACGACAACGCCGAGCCGACCGTTTTCCGCTCGAAAGCGGTCGGCGAGCCGCCGCTGTTGCTGTCGTTTTCGGTGCTGCTGGCGATTCGCGCGGCGATCGCATCGGTGACGCCCGATTCGACCGACGCGCCGAAATTGCGCGCGCCGGCAACGCCCGAAGCAATTCTCGACGCGCTGACTGTCGGAGCCGAAGAAGCCGCCCCCGGTAAACTAGCGCCTGCGACGACGCACAACGACATTTTTGGAGCTCACTCGATGCAAGTTTGGCTGAACGACCTGCAACACCTGCTCGCGCACGGCGACGCCGTCGTGCTCGTGACGGTCGCGCGTGTCGAAGGCTCCGCGCCGCGCGAGCCGGGCACGAAGATGATCGTCACGCGCGAGGACGCGCGCTATACGATCGGCGGCGGCCATCTGGAATGGAAGGCCATCGAGACCGCACGGCAAGTGCTGAAGGACGGCATGCGCAGCCCGCGCATGAGACGGCTGGAGCGTTTCGCTCTGGGCCCAAGCCTCGGCCAGTGCTGCGGCGGCGCGGTCGTGCTCGCGTTCGAGCGGCTCGACGTGGCGGATCTGAACTGGGTGACGACGCTCTCGAAACGCACCGCGCAGGGTCTCTCGACCGTGCGCAGCGTCTCGTTCGCGCCGATGCCCGACGCCGTCATGCTCTCCGATCCCGAACCGGGCGCAACCGACGCCGACTGCCTCCTGTGGGACGGCGCCGGTTTCGACGAGAGCGGCGCGCTGCTCACCGAAACCATCGCGCCGCGCGACTTCCAGGTCGTGCTGTTCGGTGCGGGTCATGTGGGCGCGGCGCTCGTGCGCGTGCTCGCGACGCTGCCCTGCCACGTGACCTGGGTCGACGAGCGCGACGCTGCGTTTCCGGCGCCGCAGTTCGTGCCCGACAACGTGACGATCGAGCCGAACGACGCGCCCGACGAAGCCGTCGACCGCGCGCCGCCCCACACGTACTACATCGTGATGACGCACAACCACACGGTGGACCTCGCGCTGGCGGAATGCATCCTGAGACGCGGCGACTTTGCGTTCTTCGGCATGATCGGCTCGTTCACGAAGAAGAAGCAGTTCGAGCACCGGCTCGCGGCGCGCGGCATCGACCCGGCGCTCATCGCGCGCATGGTGTGTCCGATCGGCATCGACGGCATCGTCGACAAGGCGCCCGAAGTGATCGCCGTTGCAGCGGCAGCCCAACTGCTGCAGGCGGTCGAAGCCAACGCTTCGAGCCACGCGTCGTCGCAACAGACCGCCTGACCCACAGGCGCAACCGTAGCCCCAACACAACAAAGCCCACATGAATCCCACACTCGCCGACAAGATTGCGCGCGCGCCAAAAGCCGAGCTGCATATCCATATCGAAGGGTCGCTCGAACCGGAGCTGATTTTCGCGCTCGCGAAGCGCAACAACGTGAAGCTCGCGTACGACTCGATCGATGCGCTGCGCGCCGCTTACGCGTTCACCGACCTGCAATCGTTCCTCGACATCTACTACGCGGGCGCGAGCGTGCTGCTCACCGAGCAGGACTTCTACGACATGACGATGGCCTACGTCGAGCGCGCGCTCGCGGACCACGTCGCGCACACGGAAATCTTCTTCGATCCGCAGACGCATACGGAACGCGGCGTATCGATCGAAACGGTCGTCGCGGGCATCGATGCCGCGCTCGCCGAAGGTGAAAAGCGCGGTCTTTCGAGCAGGCTGATTCTCTGTTTCCTGCGCCATCTTCCCGAAGAGGACGCGCTCGCGACGTATGAAAGCGCATTGCCTCTGTTCGACAAATACGCGCATCGGCTGATCGGCGTCGGGCTGGATTCGTCGGAGCGCGGCCATCCGCCGTCGAAGTTCGAGCGCGTGTTCGCCAAGGCGCGCGAGCGCGGTCTGAAGCTCGTCGCGCATGCGGGCGAGGAAGGCCCGCCGTCGTATGTGTATGAAGCGCTCGATCTGCTGAAGGTGGATCGCGTCGATCACGGCGTGCGCAGCATCGAGGACGCGGCGCTCGTCGCGCGTCTCGCGGATGCGCGCATCGCGCTGACCGTGTGCCCGCTCTCGAACCTCAAGCTCTGCGTGTTCGACGACATGACCAAGCACACGCTGAAAGACCTGCTGGATCAAGGCGTCGCGGTGATGATCAACTCCGACGATCCCGCGTACTTCGGCGGCTACGTCAACGCGAACTACTTCGCGATCGTCGATGCGCTGAAGCTCACGGATCACGAGGTCTACACGCTGCTTAAGAACAGCCTCGAAGCCTCGTTCGTCACCGAAGAAGAACGCGACGCAATGGTCGCGCGCCTGGATCAGCACTGGAAGCAGTAAAGAAGATGGAAACCACAGCAACAACACCACAACAGGACACGACCGCGCTCGAACGCTTCTTCGGCATTCGCGCGGCGGGCTCGCGCACGAAGACGGAAATCGTCGCGGGCATCACGACGTTCCTCACGGCGATGTACATCATCGTCGTCAATCCGGGCATTCTTTCGCAGGCGGGCGTGCCGTTTCCGGCCGCGCTGACGGCGACCGTCATCGTCAGCTTTCTCGGCAGTTGCGCGATGGGCCTGTACGCGCGCAATCCGGTGCTCGTCGCGCCGGGCATGGGCATGAACGCGCTCTTCGCATTCGTCATGGTTCACGGCGGCAAGATGCCGTGGCAGACCGCGCTCGGCTGCGTGTTCTGGTCCGGCGTGATCTTCGCGGTGCTCGCGGCATTCAACGCGCGCAAGCTCGTCGTCGATGCGATTCCCGCGAATCTGCGGCACGCAGTGTCGTGCGGCATCGGCCTGTTCATCAGCCTGATCGGCCTCGTGAACGCGAAGTTCGTCGTCGGCGATCCGGTGACGATCGTGCATTCGGCGTCGCTGAATCCCGTCGTCATCACGTTCCTGATCGGCCTCGCCGTCACGACGATCCTGGTCGCCCGCAAGGTCACCGGCGCGCTGATGCTCGGCATCGTGTTCACGACGATCATCGCGATTCCGATCGGCCGCTTCTGGGGCGACGGCACCGCGTACTGGCCCGCCGCGATCGCCACCAAGACGCTCGTGAACTGGAACGGCCTCGTCTCCGCGCCGGACTTTTCGGCGGTCGGACAGCTCGATCTCGTCGGCTCGCTGAAGGTCATCTACTGGCCGTTCATCTTCGTGATGCTGTTCACATCGTTCTTCGACGCGCTCTCCACGTTCATGGCGATTTCCGAAGCCGGCAAGCTCTACGACAAGGACGGCAATCCGCGCAACATCCGCCAGTCGATGATGGTCGATTCCTTCTCCGCGCTCATTTCCGCGCCGCTCGGCACGAGCCCGGCGAACGCGTATATCGAATCCGCGGCGGGCATCTCGGCGGGCGGGCGCACGGGACTCGTCGCCGTGGTCGCGGGCCTGTGCTTCCTGCCGTTCCTGTTTCTTTCGCCGCTGCTGTCGCTCGTTCCGGCGATCGCGACCGCGCCCGCGCTCGTGCTCGTCGGCGTGTTCATGATGGAAGCGATCACGCAGATCGAATGGCATCGCTTCGATGAAGCCATTCCCGCGTTCCTCGCGATGATCCTGATCCCGCTGACCTACTCGATCACCGATGGCGTCGCGTACGGCTTTCTCGCGTTCGTCGTGCTGAAATCGGCGACGGGGCGCGCGAAGGAAATCAAGCCGGCGATGTGGATCATCGCCGCCTTCTCACTCGTGCTGCTTTCACAGCTTTAAACCCAGAAACGGAGACGTTGCATCATGACTCAAACCGCCTACCGCGCCCAGTTGCTGACCTTCCGGGAAGATCCCGCGCATGCCGCTGACGGCGCGGTCTACGAGGCCGATGGCCTTCTGCTCGTCGAGGACGGCAAGGTGGTCGCGGCAGGCGCGTATGCGTCGCTGCGCGACAAGATCGCCGCCGACGCGACCGTCCACACCATGCGCGACAAGCTGATCGTGCCGGGTTTCATCGACTCGCACATTCACTATCCGCAGACGGACATGATCGCGTCGCCCGCGCCGGGCCTGCTGCCGTGGCTTAACACCTACACGTTCCCGACCGAGCGCGGCTTCGAGAATCCGGCGGTCGCGCGTGAAACGGCGAGCTTTTTCATCGACGAACTGCTCGCCTGCGGCACGACGACCGCGCTCGTGTACTGCACGGTGCACAAGCAATCCGCCGATGCGTTCTTCACCGAAAGCGAGGCGCGCAATCTGCGCATGGTCGCGGGCAAGGTGCTGATGGACCGCAACTGCCCCGAGTTTCTGCGCGACACGGCGCAATCCGGCTACGACGACAGCGCGGAACTCATCGCGCGCTGGCACGGCCGCGGACGTCAGCATTACGCGCTGACGCCGCGTTTCGCGCCGACATCGACGGAAGCGCAGCTCGAAGCGTGCGGCGTGCTCGCGCAAAAGCATCAGGACGTGTTCATCCAGAGCCACGTCGCGGAGAACACGGACGAGATCAAGTGGGTCGAGAGCCTCTTTCCGGGGCATCGCAGCTATCTCGACATTTACGATCACTACGGTCTGCTGCGTCGGCGCGCGGTGTACGGCCACTGCATTTATCTCGATGAGCGCGACCGCGAGCGCATGGCGGAAACCGGCGCGGTGGCGTCGCACTGCCCGACTTCGAATCTGTTTCTCGGCAGCGGCCTGTTCGACTTCGAGAAGGCGGGCGAGTCGAACATGCCCGTGGCGCTCGCGACGGATGTCGGCGGCGGCACGTCGTTCTCCATGCTTCAGACGATGAACGAGGCGCACAAGATCGCGCGCCTGACCGGGCATCATCTGACCGCGACGCGCATGTTCTGGCTCGCCACCACGGGCGCCGCGCAGGTGCTCGAACTCGACGACAAGATCGGCACGCTCAGCCCCGGCAGCGAAGCGGATTTCGTCGTGCTCGATCCGAACGCGACGCCGCTGCTCGCGCGCCGCACCTCGCGCACGGAATCGCTGGAAGAACTGCTGTTCGCGTTCGCGCTGCTCGGCGACGATCGCGCGGTGTTCGAAACGTACGCGGCTGGCAAACGCGTGCATTCGCGCGACAAGCGCAACACGGCGAGGCTGGAACTGGCGGCCTGACGCGCTATCGATGACTCATCCGACAAGCGGCCTGCGGGCCGCTTTTTTGTTGGCCCAGCCACGCGCCCCGCGACGATTCGTGCAGATTCCTTGCAATCTCGCTAAAGTGCAAGCTGTCCTGAACATCGCGTCAACATGATGCACGTCGCCCGATCCTGTCGAATCGCCCTGGCCGTGACGCTCGCGTCACTCGGTGCGCTCGCGCATGCGAAGTCGATCGATGCGCAACTCGACTGCAAATCGACCGCGCATGATTTCGTCGCGCCGTTGCAGCAGGACGGATTGCTCGAAACGAAGCCGATGCGCGTGGAGCCGAACTCCGTCAACGCGTTCAAGCCGGTGAAAGGCGCGACGCTGACGGCTTACGGCTTCAAGGTTTATGTGGTCGTCGCGTACCAGAAGGATGACCCGATCTTCAAACTCGGCAAGGGCGAGCCGATCGCCGATTCGGCTTACGGCGTGGTCGTGTGGGGCGGCGATAAAGAGGTCGAGCAACAGGTGCGCGCCGCGGGCAGCGACGCGGATGTGCACCACGTCGCGCCCTTCATTACGGCGATTTTTTGCAAGCAGTGATACCCGTTGCGATGCGGCAATCCGGATGTGCACCCAATCTGCCCCGCAATGAGGGCGCAGGGCGCGTATGTCTAAGCGATTTCCACGTCGCGGGTGTTTACGTCCTTTATTTTGGCATAGTACTTCTCGCTATCGCAGTACACGCCGCGCGGATCGTACAACGCGCACGGCCATGAGGTGAAATGCGCTACTGAATCGTGAACGTGTTCGGCCAAAAGACCGTCGACGGCAGGCAGCGAAGCCGCGCCATCGTCCCAGGCGCTGAGAATCAGGTCTTCGTACGTGGTGCGCTTGCGCGGCACCGGCGGTGGCCAGTCGGGGTCGCCGGGGCGGCGTTCTACCGGGTTACGCAGAAACGCAACGCGCTGCACAAGTCGTCTCTGTTCTCGAAGCAGTTGCTTCGCCTGCTCGGTCGGATCCGATGGGACTTCATAGTCCCATCTAACGTCCGCGCATTTCGGATGATCGGCATCGGTGGCCGCAGGCACGGCAGAGCATGCGGCCGGACTGACCTTGCCATATAACCGACCGAGCACGCGAAAATCATTCGGTTGACGTTCTAGCGCACTGCGCCATTGGAATTGGACGTGACGATGCGCTTGAATCAATGCTTCAAGGTCTTGATCTTCTGAAGCAGGCAGGGCGGCCATGTATTGCCGATAGTGCTTCACGACTGGATCGTCGTCCGTAAGCGCATAGTCTGCACGTCGCTCGATGACTAACTGCGCAGGGAGTTGCATAGCGACTCCCGCCCTCAGCGCTTCGGCCAACATGTGGCGCAACGGAATGCGCGCGAGCAAGTTGCTGCGTCCTTGTTCATCCGGTGCGTAACCGCCACCCACGTCAGAATGCACACCGGGATAGACGACTTCCTCGCAATTCGCGGGATAAGTGCGATCTACTCTCACGGAATCGAGCGGGAAGGCAGCACGCACTTCATGCGCCGAAACATAATGAACGCAGCGTTCAACTTCAGGAGGGATGGCGAGTTCATTTGCCCAGTCGAAATGCCGTGATGGGCCGCCGACGGAAGCTACCGTGTCGAACAGTCCCATGAAATTGATACGCAGTGGCACACGCTCGCCATTGGGTGCGACCCAGATCAAACCATTTTCGGTGCGCTCGCAATACCTCTCAATCAGCTTTCGTACGAACGCGCGGGCCTCTGTCGCACCTCGCGAAAAGCCGAAGATTGCGACGTTAATGTACTGCATGCATTTCCATGATGCCGAACTCCAGTCAATTTTTAGAATGTGCAAGAATTCAGCTAGCGCATATTCGATGCGCGTATCGCCCCCGTTACCAAGTCCAAGTCCCAGACTGCCGCCTTTGTCGTCGGCCAACTTATCCGTGTAATCTATGAGTTTAGGAAACTTGAACGGCGTGCCGACTCCAGGTATGTAGCGTTTGCTTGCGTGTCGTCCCGTGCGGTCTTCGATCGCAAGGTTAAACAATTTTGCGACATTTGAGATTCGACCCAGCGGATTGTCTATTTCGAGGTTGTTTCCGGTGCCATCGAAGAAAAATGAGAGTTTTGGATAGAGACGGCACTTCGCGTCGTCGAATCGTAGCGGACCGGCCTTATTCAACGGAGAAAACTGATCTTGCGTGATTTTCTCCGCCCCTCGCATTACCGCTTCCCGAAAATCTTTATCAGTGATCGGCGCACCGGCTTGCCTGACAGTCATTTTTGAAACCCCAATTCTTACTTGTCGGCGCAGGCGAAAGCGGATGGCGAAAACGCCAAATCGACTGCATCGAGGTCACGCAGAATGACGCAGAGGTAAGCGTCGTTCGTGTACTCGTCGGTATCGCTGTGCGGACCGCCGAGTGGGAAATGTGCGGTCACGATATGCGACTCAGCAGGCTTTGCTACGGCCTTCGTTCTGGTATCTTCCTCTGTGCCCCACGTCCACTTGACGCTTACCGCGCGACTCCAGTCTTTAACGCCGGGAAAACAACAAGCGGCGCTCCCGCCGCCCCCATGAGCACTCACATCTCCAGCCCAATACTTACCCACTGAAACGTTCATCGCATAGCGGTCTGTGTGATTGACCGGCACAATACTCAAGGCCTTGCCTTCGCCGTCGAAGAGATCGTCAGGCAGTGTTCTCCCGACGCATGCCGACAAGGTGAACAGAACGATTCCGAGATTGGCGATAGCAAGAGCGAACCTGAGTCGTCTCGTTCGGTCGCCATTTTGGCAAACCCGAACTGAAAAAATCTGATAGGCCCATTCCATTCAATCATCCTTTTTTATTCAAAACGGCAATTTGTATTTCTCAATTCGACCTATTTCATTAGCAATGCTAATTCAACAGGTGACTAGATTTTTGAATTTTTTGTCATTTTCCTTCTACATTTGCTCTGCATGTCACGTGCGGTACGCGTTGGTCGGACGCTTGACTTGAGTGGTTGTTGTATCGCGCGTCGAGCGGCATTTCAAAACATGCTGAACTCTATTTATCTTGAGAATGCAAAGGATTCAGCCAGTGCATACTTGATACGTGTATTCGCCCACCAGCTCAAACTCTGGGGTTCAATGGAAACAATCGGTCGTTCGTGATTTTCGCTCTCACTGCACTACCGCCTCCAGAAACTCCTGATCGGTGATCCGCGTACCGGCTTGTCAATCCCAGCGCTTACGTGTTGGCACAACCCGAACGTGATAGCGAACATGCCAAATCGACCGTATCGAGGTCGCGCAGAACGACGCACAGATAAGCGTTGTCCTTGTACTCGTCGGTATCGCTGTGTGGGCCACCGGATGGGAAATGTGCAATCGCGGTATGCGACTCGTCGCGTTTCGTTACAGCCTTCGTTTTGGGGTCTTCTTCCCAGCCCCAAATCCACTTTGCGTCGACGGGGCGACTCCAATCTTTGACGCCAGGAAAACAGCAGACCGCGCTACCGCCGCCCTCACGAGCACCCACATTTCCCGCCCAATATTTGCCCACAAAAATGTTCACCGCATAGCGGTCTGTGTGATTGATCAGCACCATACCCAAGGCCTTGTCTTCGCCGTTGCAGGGATCGTCAGGCAGTGTTACTGCCAGCACATGCCGACAGCGCAAGCAAAGCGCTGCCGAAGAGGGCGGTAGCGCGAGCGAATCTGAGTCGTCGTTCCCCGCCGGTTCGGCAAACCCGTCCCGGATAAATCTGACGATCCCGGTGCATTCAATTGCCCGTTTTATTCAAGATAACGACGCAAACTCTTTAAAATCGACCAATTTGTTTCGCAATGCTAATATATCGGTCGGTCGATTTTGAGAATTTCTGTCAAATAATTTTTCGCTACTCCGAATATTACCGTCGGCGTGCGTCGTTCGGACGCTTGGCTTGAGTGTTTGCTATATCGTGCGGGGCGGCTGATCACGAGATCCGGCTGCAGCAACTCATCAACGATGATTCGCACGCAAGTTTGGTGGATCCGCCCTGTTCTGGATTATGACTTAGTACCATGAGTTGAGGGCATTGCTGCAGATTGCAGACGAGACAGCAAACTCAATCTCGCTCTGACTTTTTTCGTGCGCAAAGGCGAAACGATTCGACCGCCGCCCTTGCGCTTGATCCGCTCCACTAACTTCTATCGCAGCAACGCCACGAACGACGAAATCAACCGATCCATATCGTTCGCATCGAGCGCGCCCATCGTCGAAATGCGGAACAGCTCCTTCGACAACCCGCCCTGCCCCGCATAGATCACGAAGCCCTTCGCCTTGAGCGCATCGTGCAGCGTTTCATACGTGACGCCGGCAGGCAGCCGATACGCCCGCAACACCACCGACGACTCCTCGGGCGACAACGCGCTGTCGATGCCAAGCGCAGCCAGCCCCGCGCGCACCTGCTCCGCGAGCTTCGCGTAACGCGCGTGACGCGCACGCCAGCCGCCTTCCTCTTCGAACTCGCGCAGCGCTTCGACGAGCGCGTAATACGCGTGAACGGACGGCGTGAACGGCGTATTGCGCTCGTCCTGCAACTTCGCGAGTCGCGCAATGCCGAGGTAGTAGTTGCGGCTCGCCGCTTTCGCCAGCGCATCGCGGCGTGCGATGACGAACGCCGCGCCCGGCACGCCGTGCAGGCATTTGTTCGCGGTCGCGGCGATCGCGGCGATGCCGCCGCCGTCGAAATCGATCGCTTCGGCGCCGAAGCTGCTCACCGCATCGAGCAGCAGGCCGATGCCGCGCTCCTTGCACGCGCGCGACAACTGATCGATCGCGTTCAGGCGGCCCGTCGTCGTTTCGTGATGGATGATCGCGACGTTCGTGAACGGCTTGCTGTCGAGCAGCGCGATGATCGCGTCGATGTCCGGCGCCTGCATCCACTCGTATTTGGCGACTTCGTACTCGATGCCGTATTGCTTCGCGATCTGCGCGATGCGATCGCCATACACGCCGTTCTCCACGACGAGCAGGCGCCCGCCTTCGGGCACGAGACCGGCGATCATGCTTTCGACCGCGGCGGTCCCCGAACCCGTCATCAGCACGGCGCTCCACACGGCCGGATCGAGTTCGTAGGCGGCGACGAGACGCTTGCGCGCCTCATCCTGCAAATCGAAGAACTCCGGCTCGCGATGGCACAAGTCGGTTTGCAGCAGGCTCTTGCGCACGCGTTCGCTCAGCGTGACAGGACCCGGATTGAGCAGCAGCATCAACGGTCTCCAATGTGTTGTTGCATACGCGCACGCACGTCTTCGGGCGTGATCTTCGGGCGCGGCAGATCGCCCGGCGTGCCGGTCCTGATCGACAGGCGCGCGAAACGTGCGCCATTCACGTCTTTCGCGTCGAAGAGACGATCGATCACGCCGATATCGTCGCCGTCGAGCGCGAGCGCGTAACCGCACGCCGACGCGATCGACGCGAAATCGACTTCCCGCGAAACCGTCGCCTGGCCGCCCGTCGATTCGTGCGCGCCGTTGTCGAGCAGCAAGTGAATCAGATTCGACGGTCCGTACGCGCCGAGCGTCGCGAAGACGCCCATGCGCATGAGCGCCGCGCCGTCGCCGTCGAGCGCGACGACACGCAGATCGGGCCGCGACAGCGCGAGGCCGAGCGCCATCGGCGTGACGCAACCCATCGAGCCGACGAGATAGAGCTGGTTCTCGCGGTCGTCGATCGCGTAAAGCTCACGGCCGCAGAAACCGGTCGACGCGAGCACGACGGTCGTGTCCTTCGGCGTGTTGGCGATGACTTTTTGCAGCGCGTCGTGGCGCGTCACGCGCTCGCCTTCGAAGCGCTCAACGGTCGCGGGATGCGCATTGGCGCGCACGCCCGACAAACCCGTCTTCTTCAACTCGTAAGGCGCGACGCTGCCCTTCTGCATGACGAGCGCATACGGACGGCCGGTGCTGTCCATGTACTCCGTCGCGCGATCGAGCGCCGGGCCGATCTGATCGGCTTCCGTCGGGAACAGCTCCCACGGAATCTCCATCGTTTCGAGCATCTGCGGCGTGATCGGACCCATCAGCGCGTGCTGCGGCTCGTCGTGAACGCCCGGCTGGCCGCGCCATGTGACGATCAGCAATTGCGGCAGACGGAACGTCCATGTCAGCGACGTCAGCGGGCTCACCGCGTTGCCGAGACCGGAGTTCTGCATCATCGCGATGCCGCGGCGCTTGCGACCTGCGCCGAGTTCGACTCCAGCGATCAGCGCGACCGCATCGCCTTCGTTCGCCGCCGACACGTAATGCAGCGACTCGTCCTGCAACACGTAGTTGATGAAGGGCGTGAGAAACGAGCAAGGCACGCCCGCATACCAGTCGAAGCCACGCTCGCGCGCGGCCTCGACGAACTCGGCGGCCTCAATCACGCGCGTTCTCCGAGCCTTCCGAACCGATGGGCGTCTGACCGTGCGCGAAATCGCCCGCGCGACGGAAATCGTCGAGATCGTTCACGCCGCGCCAGTGGCCGTGCACGTACTGCACTTCGATCTTCTGGCCCGCGGCGATCAGCGCGTTGAGCAGCGCGGCCATGTCGAGCTTGTCGAAATCGGCGCGCTGTTGCAGCGTGTCGAGCGTCGCGAGCAGCCGTTCGCGCGCACCGGCGCGCACCTTGATGAGGCCCATCCAGCGGCCTTGCGGCGCGCGCCCGTCCGTCAGCGCCTGGCCCGCGCCGACCACGCTGTCGAGCCACACTTTCTGGCCGAAGAGCGCGCGATCGTCGGCGGTCGAGCAGTACGCGAAATCGGTCGCGGCGGCGCCCGCTTCCGGCGCCTGCGACGAATCGACGACCACGCAGAAGTCGCTGTCCGACTCGGTCAGATCGCGCAGGATGTAGCTGCGGAACAGCAGGTCGCCGTAGGAAATCACGGTATCGCCGTTCATGTGCTTGACGGCGCACGCGAGCGATGCCAACTCGCCCGTGGTGTCGTGCCGCTCGTTGACGACGAGACGGATGCCGCCCTTCTCGATCGCATCGGCGCGATAACCGCCGACCACGGTGATGTCGTTGATGCTTTCCTTCTTGAACGCCTCGACGAGGTGACGCAGAAGCGGCTTGCCCGCGACCGGCAGCATCACTTTCGGACGCGCTTCGGTCAGCGCTTCGAGGCCCGCGCCACGGCTCGCCGCCAGCACGATCGCGCTGCGCTTCTCATTGGCCGCGCTCAGATAGATGTTTTCGGCAGCCGAGTACTCGTCCGCGTCCTGCAGACGGAAGATCTCGTTCACCGACGCGATGCGGTCTTCCACGTTCACGAGCGTCTCGCTGTCGTGGATTTCCTTCGCGATGGCCTGCATCGCAGAAACCGCGCCGCGAATCAGATGGTTGGCCCAGATCACGCAACTGATGCCGGCCTGACGGAACGCGTCGGTCGGCGTGCTGTAGTACTTCGTCGGCACGATGACGAGCGGACCGCGCCCGGCCCACTCGCGCGCGAACGTCAGAATTTCGTCGGGCTTCGACAATTTGCTGTGGATCAGGATCGCGTCCGCGCCCGCCTGGCGATACGCCTCGGCACGCTTGAGCGCTTCTTCCATGCCCCAGCCGGCGATCAGCGCTTCCACGCGCGCGACGATCGAAAAGTTCGGATCGCTCTGCGAATCCTTGCCCGCCTTGATCTTGCCGCAGAATTCGTCGATGTCGGCGAGCGGCTGCGCTTCGCCGTTGATGAAGCTGTTGGTCTTCGGAAACTGCTTGTCCTCGATACACACGCCCGCGATGCCGCGCTGCTCCAGCTTCTTCACGAGACGGCGCACGTTGTTGAAGTTGCCGTAGCCGGTATCGCCGTCGAGCAGGATCGGCAGATCGCTCGCGTCGGCCATGAATTCGAGGTTGTCGACGACCTGCGTCCAGCTCGCCTCGTTGTTGTCGCGCACGCCGAATTGCGCAGAGATCGACAGGCCCGAGCCCCAGATCGCCTTGAAGCCCGCTTCCCTCGCGATGCGCGCCGAAATGCCGTTGTGCGCTTCCATCAGAAATTCGAGGCGATTGCTTTGCAGCATCTCGCGCAGGCGCATGGTGCGCGAATAGCCGACGGGAATGTTTTCGGGTGCGTTCATTGTTGGGATGCTCCTGCAAACTGACGCAGCGCGTTCAATTGCGGCAGCACTTCATCGGCCGCGCGCTTCACGTCGTTCTGAAAATCGATTTCGATCCACGGTGCGCCGGTCACATCGGCGATGTCGAACACGTGGGACTTTTCCAGCAACAGGTCGCGCACCGCTTCTTCATGCGGCATCTTCGCGCGGCCCGTCGCCACGTAATCGGCGCAGATGTCGGCGAGACGCGTGGCCGTCGCGTGATCGAAGCGGAAGAAGCCAACCGATTCACCGATGGTGTCGTACCTGAGACCCGCCGCAACCTGCTTGCGCAGTTCGACCGGCACGCCGTTCTCGACGCACAGCTTCACCGGTTCGTCGCCGGCTTCGAAATCGCGGTCGATCAGCAGGCGATTCACCGAACCGCCCGCGACGAGCGGCTCGAAAATGCGTTCGTCGTAGAGCACGTCGGCGTCCATCAGAAGGACATCGCCGCCGCGCGTCATCGCGTCGCGCGCCGTATGCACGGACAGCACGCTGCCGAGCGTGAATTCTTCGTTGACGACGATTTCGGTCTTCGGCTTCCAGTCGATCGATGCGAGTTCGGCTTCGATCTGCTCGCTCTTGAAGCCGGTGACGAAGACGACTTCATCGACATTCGCCGACTTCAAAAAGTGCAGATGACGCTCCAACAGCGATGCATCGCCAAAGCGAAGCAGACATTTCGGCTTTTGCTGGCCTTCGGGCTGAACGAGGCGCAAGCCCATCCCGGCCGCAAGAATAATTGCGCGCATGCTTGTGTTCCCTTCTGGGTGGGTCAGTCGATATCCGGCACGCGCGCGAGACGGCGGCGCTGCCAGCCTTTTTCAACGAAATGCAGATAGACGATGCCCGGCACGCCGAGCAGCAGTTCACGCGCACGCTTGGCGAGCGACAGCGCGAGCGCCGCCTCGGGCGGCAAGCCGACCAGACGCGCGAGCAGCAGATAGCCGCCTTCCTGCACGCCGAGCGAGCCGGGAATGGCGAAGGCCGCGCCGCGAATCGCCTGGCCGAGACTTTCGAGCAGCAGCGCTTCCGCCCAGCCGACCGGATGACCGAGCAGATGCAGCGCGAGCCACACTTCGCCCGTGCCGACGATCCAGCCGACGAGACTCAGGCCGAAGCTCGACGCCACCTTGCCGCGCTCGCGATACATCTCGTGCACGGCGGCATCGACGGCTTCGGCGCGCGTGACGAGCGACGACCAGTCGCGCTTGGCCGAGAATTTCGCGGCGATGCCCGACGCGAAGCGCATCGCGCGGCCGAAAAGACCGCGCCGCTGCGCGAGATAGAAACCGAAGATCATGAGGCCGATCACGCCGATCACCGCCAGCACGGCGATCGTCACCGTCGACGACGAGCCGCCCGACGCGTAACCCGTCAGCAGCACGACGCCGATCAGCGCGAAGAGCAGTTGCGCGACGGTCTGCATCGTCGTGCTGACGGTGATGACGGCGGCCGCGTCGCGCGCGCGCATGCCGCGTTGCGCGAGATAGCGGACCATCAGCATCGGTCCGCCGATCTGGCCCGCGGGCATCAGGCTGTTCACCGATTCGCCGGCCCAGCGCGCGAGCAACGCGTCGATCAGGGACACGTCGCGCTGACGGTCGGCGAAGAGCACGCTGATCGCGCCGGCATCAATGACGAGCGGCACGAAGTGAAAGGCCGCGACCGCGAGCAAGCCCCAGCCCGCCGCGGCCAGCGTCGATGCGACCGATCCGAAGCCTTGCCAGCCGAGCAGCGCGACGAACAGCACCACGCCGACCGACAGCAGGAATGTGCCCGCGCGGCTCATGCCAGTCCGTTCTTGCCGCCCTTGCGGCGAAAGACCTGCCTGAACCCGAAATACGCGATCGAGTCCTTCATGTTCGAGATGAAGCGCTGGAACGGACGCATGTTGGGGTTCGTCACGTACTCGAACGTGAGCGACACGCGCATCTCGTTCTCGCCGAGCGGCGTCACGCGATGGCGCAGCTTGTCGCCGTCGAAGAACACGAACGCGCCGGGCGGATATTGCACCGAGCCCGGCTGATCCGGAATGCCGGGCGTCTTCGTGTGCAGTTCGTAGTCGAGCTTGCAGGAGGAATCGTCGATCACGCCGAGCAGGAGCGTGTAGCGGCGGCCGTCGTAGTACGAGGTGTCGTAATGCCAGCCGATATGGTCGCCCGGACGCGTGTAGAAATAGAGCGCGTAGGCGTGCGGATCGTCTTGCGGCGAGAGTTGCAGCTTGTCGCCGGTGATCGACTCCAGCCACTTGATGAGCGCGTCCGAACGATACAGATCCGCGATGAACGGCGCGAGCTTGTCGAGCGTATGGCGGCTCACGCTGCCGCCCGCCTTGTGACCCGGCAGATAGTTGCGGTTCACCGACGGCATCACGTCATGAACGGCGGCGATCAGGCGCTCGGTGAAATCGCCCGGCAGGAAATCTTCGATGTAGAGAAACGAGCCTTGCTGGCCGTATTCGTCGCGCAGCTTCGGCGTGGACAGCGTGGCAAGCCGCGCGTTCATGGTCGAATCGATGTCGCGCTTCGACGGGCGGCTCACCGCCGGCCCATGCGCGGGTTGCGTCAGCGTGTTGTCCGGAGTTGCCGTATCGCTCATCTCACCGCCTGGAAATCGTTGCCGTCTTTTGCAGGGGATGCCTGCGCGCGGCGTTTCAACTGCGAGCTCACGCGCTGATAGTCCACCGCCACATAGATGGCGAAGAGCGGCGCGCCGATCGCCGCCGCGATCAGAAACGGCGTCATGCCGTTCAGAAGCGTCACGACCGGCAGCAGGTACAGCACGTCTTCCGTTTCGAATCCGGCCATCGACGCCTGCTTCGTGCCGGACTTGCCGACCATCGACTCGATACGCATGCGCAAAAAGAAGATCAGCGCGACCGCCACGCCCGCGATGCCGCCGAGCCATTGCGCGGGCACGAGCATCGACGGGTGATGCACGGCGACGTAAAACCCGATGCCGAGAAAGAGCAGCACGGTCACGAGCGCGTCGCACGCGAGGTCATAGAGATGGCCGATCTTGCTCGACTGTCCGCTAATGCGGGCGAGCTCGCCGTCGGTGTGATCGACGAGGTTCGACAGCGCGATCAGCAGCGCGCCGAGCGTGCACATCCAGAACTGACCGAGCGACAAATAATACGCCCCGGCCAGGCCGATGGCGAGGCGCAGCGTGGTCAGATGGTTGGGCGTTACCGGCGTGCCGACGAGCGGCGTGACGAGGCGGCGTGCGAGCCGCGCATCCCATGTGGTGGGCTCGGGAACGGCTTCAGGACGGGGCGGACACGATTTTGTCATCCCGGAAATATATCGCTAATTCGCCGAAGCTGCATATATTGCGGCCCGGCGTCGCGTCGATAATTCCCTGTTTAGTCAAGGCCACCGGGCGTTTTTCAAACTTTCGCCGGAGCCGGGAAAAGAATCGGGCCCGGCACGCCACGGCAATAATTTCCGACACGTTTTCACGACGATGCGACGGCGCGCGGTCGTCGCACGCCCTCCCGATCAATCGACGGTTTTGGCCGCGGGCGCGGGCGCCACGCCGCCGTTCGAACCGGCCGCAGCAGTTTCGTTGGAGATGCCGCCGTTCTTGTCGACGGGCAGCGTCACCGTGCGCACCGTGCCGTTGCCGAGCGGGAAATCCGCGAGCGCGCTGCGCACGAGGTAAGGCATCGCCTGATAGAGCGACGCGTCGCCGGTCGAGTTGACCGCCGTCACCTTGTACGTCTCGCGACCGGTCTTGCGGTCGTTCATGCGGATCTGCAGCGCGTGGATATAGACCGGATAGCTCTGGTCGACATAACCCGTCGCACCCCACGGGCCGTATGGTCCCCAGCCGCCCCACGGTCCGCCCCAGTATGGACCCGCTCCCCACGGTCCGTACATCGGCCACGGATCGTAGTAGACCGGCTGACGCACGGTCACCGTGTCGCCGCGAATCGAATAAGCGAGCGCGATCTGATAATTCGCGCTCGCCTCGGGCACTTGCCGGAAGTTGTATTTCGACAGCTCGTTCGCGACGAGCGTCTCGTAGGTCGTCTGCTCGATGCTGTTCTGCTGCTCGCCCTTGCGCGCGAACGCATACGTGCGCGTCGTGTCGCTGCCGCTCCAGTCCGAGAACGCGGTGACCTGCGTCTGGACATAGGTGGTGCAGCCCGCGAGCCACATCGCCGCCAGGATCAGCGCGGCCCATCGGGCGAGCGCCTTGATCGGGAAATTCATGGTCATCCTCACTTCGTTGAGCACCCTTCTCAGTTATAGACAGCACCGCCGTGGCCCGCACGGCGGCGTCCTGTTTTGTGGGTTCCACGACGCGCTGCGCCGCCCGATTCACGATCTCCGGACGGCTTGTACAATGGTTCGACCAGGCGCGCATGCGTTGGTGCGCTCGACCCGCGCACGCGAGACGCCGCCGCCGTTCAATCCAAACATGAAGATCTTGCCATGTCTACCACGACCGCATCCGCTGTGATTCGCCGCCAGGACTACACGCCGCCTGCTTTCCTGATCGACTCCGTCGCGCTCGAGTTCGATCTCGTGCCGGCGCGCACGGTCGTGAAGAACACGATGAAGCTGCGCCGCAACCCGGACGCCCGGGGCGATGCGCCGCGCCTCGACTTGATGGGCGAGCAGCTCGAATTCGTGAGCGCGGCGATCGACGGCGTCGCGCACGCGGATGTCCGTGTCCATGAAAACGGTCTGTCCATCGGCAATATTCCTGCCGATGCTTTCGAGCTTAGCATCGAGAGCATCTGCAATCCGGCGGAGAACACGACGCTCTCCGGACTTTATGTCTCCAGCGGCAACTTCTTCACGCAGTGCGAAGCGGAAGGCTTTCGGCGCATCACCTACTTCCTCGATCGCCCCGACGTGATGGCCACTTACGTCGTCACGCTGCGCGCCGACAAGAGCGCGTATCCGGTGCTGCTGTCGAACGGCAATCTGATCGAGGAAGGCGATCTGCCCGACGGCCGCCACTTCGCGAAATGGGAAGACCCGTTCAAGAAGCCGAGCTATCTGTTCGCGCTCGTCGCGGGCAAGCTCGTGTGCATCGAGGAGCGCATCCGGTCCGGATCGGGCAAGGAGAAGCTGCTGCAGGTCTGGGTCGAGCCGCACGATCTCGACAAGACCCGCCACGCGATGGACTCGCTCATCCACTCGATCCGCTGGGATGAAAAGCGCTTCGGGCTGGAGCTGGATCTGGACCGCTTCATGATCGTCGCGGTGAGCGACTTCAACATGGGCGCGATGGAGAACAAGGGCCTCAACATCTTCAACACGAAGTATGTGCTCGCGAATCCCGAAACCGCGACGGACACGGACTTCTCGAATATCGAAGCCGTGGTCGGCCACGAGTACTTCCATAACTGGACGGGCAACCGCGTGACCTGCCGCGACTGGTTCCAGCTCAGCCTGAAGGAAGGCCTGACGGTGTTCCGCGATCAGGAATTCTCCGCCGACATGGCCGCGGGCGATGCCGAAGGCGCCGCGAGCGCGGCGGCGCGTGCAACCAAGCGCATCGAGGACGTGCGCGTGCTGCGTCAGATGCAGTTCGCCGAGGACGCCGGCCCGATGGCGCATCCGGTGCGCCCGGAAAGCTACGTCGAGATCAACAACTTCTACACGATGACCGTCTACGAAAAAGGCTCGGAAGTCGTGCGGATGTATCAGACGCTCTTCGGCCGCGACGGCTTCCGGCGCGGCATGGATCTCTATTTCCAGCGCTTCGACGGCCAGGCCGTGACCTGCGACGACTTCCGTCACGCGCTCGCCGATGCGAATCAGCGCGACCTCGCGCAGTTCGAGCGCTGGTACAGCCAGGCCGGCACGCCGCGCGTGGCGGTCCGCGCGCACCATGACGCCGCGAACGGGCGCTACACGCTGACGCTCACGCAAGGTTATGGCGATGGCTCCGAAGCCGCGCGCGACACGCAAGAAGGTCCGCTGCTGATTCCGTTCTCGGTCGGTCTGATCGGCCAGAACGGCGCGGATCTTCCGCTGCGTCTAGAAGGCGAGAAGGAGCCGAACGGAACGACGCGCGTGCTCGAATTCACGGAGCGCGAGCAGTCCTTCACGTTCGTCGATGTGAACGAAGCGCCGCTGCCGTCGCTCCTGCGCAATTTCTCGGCGCCGGTGATCGTCGAATACGACTACACGAACGACGAGCTCGCGTTCCTGCTCGCGCACGACAGCGATCCGTTCAACCGCTGGGAAGCCGGCCAGCGTCTCGCGACGCGCGAGCTGCTCGCGCTGGCCGGACGCGCGGCCAAGGGCGAGGCGCTCGCCATCGACGAACAGGTGATCGCCGCGTTCGCACGCGTCCTCGACGACACCACGCTCACACCCGCGTTCCGCGAACTCGCGCTGATGCTGCCGTCGGAAAGCTATCTCGCCGAGCAAATGGCCGTGTCCGATCCGGCCGCCGTGCACGCGGCGCGCGTCTTCATGACGCGCCGTCTCGCGTCGCAATTGCGCGACAAGTGGCTCGCGACGTATGAAGCGAATCGCACGCCGGGTGAATATCGTCC
The DNA here is from genome assembly GCA_000648925.1 of Caballeronia jiangsuensis. GTDB lineage: Bacteria > Pseudomonadota > Gammaproteobacteria > Burkholderiales > Burkholderiaceae > Caballeronia > Caballeronia jiangsuensis. The sequence continues at coordinate 54,281 of JFHF01000031.1, read as the reverse complement.
GCTGCCGGAAGATGCGGGCAAGCGCGGCCTGAAGAATCTCTCGCTCGCCTATCTGAGCCAGCTCGACGATCCGCGTGAAGCCGTCGGGCTCGCGCAGGCGCAATACGATGCCGCCAACAACATGACCGACCGCTCGGCGGCCCTCTCCGCGCTCTTGCTCGCGAGCGCGACGAAGGGCGCGGATGCGACCGTGGCGGACGCGGCGCTCGCGGACTTCTATCGGCGTTTCGAGAACGAGGCGCTCGTCATCGACAAATGGTTCGCGCTTCAGGCGACCCAGCGCGGCGGCCCGGATCGCAAGGTAATCGAGATCGTGCGCAAGCTGATGCAGCATCAGGCGTTCAACATCAAGAACCCGAATCGCGCGCGCTCGCTGATCTTCAGCTTTTGCAGCGGCAACCCGGCGCAGTTCCACGCCGACGACGGTTCAGGCTATGCGTTCTGGGCCGAACAGGTGATCGCGCTCGACGCGCTCAACCCGCAGGTCGCGGCGCGTCTCGCGCGCGGGCTCGAACTGTGGCGCCGCTTCACGCCGCGTTTGCGCGAGAAGATGCACGCGGCGCTGAGCGAAGTCGCATCGAAGGCGAAATCGCGCGACGTGCGCGAGGTCGTCGAAAAAGCGCTCGCGGCCTGAAGGCTGTTTTGCGACCGCCGCGTGAAGTTTTGGCGCGGCGGTCGCTGTCACATGGGGTGGCCGGGTCGAGCGGTTAGAATCGTGAATATTCGTCTAACGCTCACGGAGCCCTAGCATGTCCTCCATCTCAAGCCGCACCACGCTGTCGAAGTACCTCATCGAACAGCAGCGTGAACACCAGAACCTGCCGGCCGATCTCCGTCTGCTCATCGAAGTCGTTGCGCGCGCGTGCAAGCAGATCAGCTATCACGTGAGCAAGGGCGCGCTCGGCGAAGCGCTCGGCTCAGCCGGCAGCGAGAACGTTCAGGGCGAAGTGCAGAAAAAACTCGACGTGCTCTCGAACGAAATCCTGCTCGAAGCCAATGAGTGGGGCGGCAACCTGGCCGCGATGGCATCGGAAGAAATGGAAAAGATCTTCCCGATTCCGAATCGCTATCCGAAGGGCAATTACCTGCTGACGTTCGATCCGCTCGACGGCTCGTCGAACATCGACGTCAACGTGTCGATCGGCACGATCTTTTCGGTGCTGAGTTGCCCGGACGGCGTCGAGCCGAGCGAAGCCGCGTTCATGCAGCCGGGATCGCAGCAGGTCGCGGCGGGCTACGCCGTTTATGGCCCGCAGACGGTGCTCGTGCTGACGACAGGCCACGGCGTGAACTGCTTCACGCTCGACCGCGAACTCGGCTCGTGGGTGCTCACGCAGCGCGACATGACGATCCCGGACGAAACCCGCGAATACGCGATCAACGCATCGAACGTGCGCCACTGGTACGAGCCGGTGCAGCGCTATATCGACGAGCTGAACGCCGGCAAGGACGGCGCGCGCAAGGAAGACTTCAACATGCGCTGGATCGCGTCGATGGTCGCGGATGTGCATCGGATCCTGAATCGCGGCGGCATCTTCATGTATCCGGCCGATAAGCGCGATCCGTCGAAGCCCGGCAAGCTGCGCCTGATGTACGAAGCGAACCCGATGTCGTTCATCGTCGAGCAGGCCGGCGGCGCCGCGACCAACGGCGAGCAACGCATCCTCGATATCGTTCCGACAAGTCTGCATCAGCGCGTGGCCGTGTTCCTCGGATCGAAGAGCGAAGTGGATCGTGTGACTCGATACCACCTCGAAAAGAAAAATTGATTCAGGGTATTGCCAAAACGAGAATGTGGTCGCTATAATCTTGTTTCTCTGATGCCGGAATAGCTCAGACGGTAGAGCAGCGCATTCGTAATGCGAAGGTCGGGGGTTCGATTCCTCTTTCCGGCACCACAAGATTCAGGCAGCATCAAAAAACCCGCGATTACGCAAGTGATCGCGGGTTTTTGCTTTTGGGGTCGATCCTGTGGAACGCGAGCAACGGGTTTCGCGCTTTTTGCAACGAACGTCGAGTTCGTACACGGGATTGCGATGCCAGCCGAAATCGGCTTCACCTATTTCACGAGCCGCCGCTCCGCGCACCTGATTCGCCTTATATGTGCGCTTTCGTACAACAACGAGCCATTTTCCGCTCCGCACCATCAAGCGTCAACGCTGGTTTCCCGGTATCGTTATATCCATAGAGGAAAAGCTACAGTTTAAGTACGCAATTGGTGTGCTTCGCGCCGAGCCATGCTGGGTGGGGCTCTCGGGGCTGCCGTAAAAACTGTACTTTTTGCAGCAATTCAGTAAGTACCGGCAAGCAATTACCGATATCGACCGGTCCGAAACACGAACGATCATGCGTTGAACGTCGAATCGCGCGAATGGACTCAAGCCGAAGCTTTCGCGATCCGATAACGCATCTATAGAGAGAACCGTATTCGGTGTTTCGGCTGCATGTGGCGGCGCAAAAGCTGCATCGGCCAAGTTGGCGCAATTGTTGTAGTCATTGAGGAGAGAAATCATGGACGCAAAACCGACCAAAATCCCGACGCCCGACACAGTGCATTGTCCGGATCCGGAACCGGTTGGCGTCGAGTTTCTCGCGACGGAGCTGCCCGAGCATGTGCGCGCGTTCTTCGACGAACAGCGCAACTCGGCGCAGTCCAAATAGGCGGACATACTGGATCACGCCGTCGTCGTGAGAACGACGCCCGCTGCGCGCGGCGCACTCGGACCGTCCGGTCCGGACCTGGCTCAGGCCAGGACGCGTCGCGCCCCTCGTTCATGACCGCATTCGGGCGAGTCGTGCGGTGCGGCTCGCCTCGTCGATTCGTCTTCCATCAAATGGCTGCTGTCGTTCAGATATGAGGGCGGTGCGCTATTCTGGCGCTTTTGCCCGGATACCGATGCGCCGCCGATCGAACTCATCCCTCCTCGCCTCCGCCGCTCTCGCCTGCGTGCTCGCGCTCGCCGCGCCCTCATCCGTGCACGCGGACGGCGACGATACTCCGTTCACCAACCTCATCGCACTCGTGTCGCAACGGCTCGCGCTCGCGGAACCCGTCGCGCGCTGGAAGTGGGCGCATCAGGAGCCGATCACCGACGCGCCGCGCGAAGAGGCGTTGCTCAAGCATGTCGAAGAAAAGGCGTCGGCCGCGCAAGTCGATCCTGAATTCGCGCGGCAGTTCTTCCGCGATCAGATCGACGCCAGCAAGGATGTGCAGAACGCGCTCTTTGCCAACTGGCGTGCGCTGAAGGCGGCGCCAGAAGGATCGCCGCCCGATCTCGCGAAGGACACGCGGCCGAAGCTCGATCGGCTTACGCAGTCGCTCGTGTCGGCGCTTGCGCATGTCGAGCCGATTCGTCATGCGGAGGACTGCCCGGTGCGGCTCGCCGAAAGCGTCGCGCGCTGGAAGCATCTGACACGCTACAACTCGTCGATGAACGCGCCGCTCATGCGCGCGCTCTCGCACGTGTGCGCGTCGGGCGGCGTGGGCGCCGTCGGCTGATCGCGCCTCACACCGTGGACGCAACCGTTCCGCAGGCGATCGGTGTCACGGCGAGTCCGCGCGCGAGACGCTCGCTCAAAATGCGATAGGTCGACAATTCGAACGCGGGTGAATCGGCGCTCGCGTGCAGCGCGCCGGCCTGCCCCAGCGCGCTGGCGGTGCCGAGATAGCACCAGTTGTCGATGACATGCCACGCGCGTTGCCCCGATGCCTCGTCGCGCTCTTCGATCGCGATCGCGCCCGCGTAAGGCCACGGCGCGCCGCGGGCATCGCCCGGACGCGACTTCGGCGCGCGATTGTGCGCCGGACGCGCGCTCGCTATCCATTGCGCCTCGGCCAGCAGCGCGCCGATTTCGCCGCCCGTCGCCCTCCATTCGAGGCGGCGCACGAGCGCCGCCAGTCGCAGATCTTTCGCCGAACGTCGCGGGCCGACGAGATGCGAGCGCACACGCTGACGCAAGCGCACGCTTCGGCCTGCATAGAGCGGCGTGTCGTCGTCGCCATAGAACATGTAGACGCCACAGCCCGCGACGATCTGCTCGATCGTGTCTTCGTCGATGTGCGCCGCGAGCTGGAACCGGCGCGTCACGCGTTCGAGGTGCGCACGCATGACATCCTGCGTGTTTGCGCGATGCAGGTGTTGCCAGAATTGCCAGAGCAGGTCGGCGTCGGCCAGCGCGCGATGTCGCGCCGAAGGCACGAGCGCGTGGCGCTCGACGAGTGCATCGAGGCCGTGACGGCTTTCCGCCGGATAGATCGCGCGGGAAAGCTGCACGGTGCAGAGCACGTCCGGCGCGAAGCGAAGGCCCATGCGCCTGAATTCGCCTTTGAGGAAGCCGTGGTCGAAGTGCGCGTTATGCGCGACGAAGAGCCGGCCGTTCAACCGTTCGAGCAGACCGGATGCGAGTTGTTCGAACGTCGGGGCATCGCGCACCATCGCCTCGGTGATACCGGTCAGTTGCTGGACGAACGCAGGGATCGGCTTTTGCGGGTTGACGAGCGATGACCATTGCGAGATGCCCGACGGCCCCGCCTCCACGATGCCGATCTCGGTGATGCGGTCCACGCCGAACGTGGCGCCGGTCGTTTCGAGATCGACGAATACGATGGGCTCGGATGGAAAAACTAGATTTGTGGACAGATCGGGATGCATCGTGGACGGCGAAGGCGGCGCGGTGAGCGCCGGTGTGGAACGTTGGCTGGATTGCCCATTCTAACGCAGCGTCGGATCGAGGACTTTGCTCACGGAAGTCGCGGATGGCGGCTGGTTTGGATTATCTCCAAGCGCCCAAGGAGTTCGACGCGACGGAACTGTACTGAATCTGATCTTTTGTCTTTCCATTATTCAGCCTCTGCTGGTTTATTCTTATCGCAATAGCGGATAACCCGTAATAGCATTCCCGAATTAACAGAGTGCTCGGTCACGTGCGTCGGTGACTCGATCATGTCCGGGCGCATCGGCATCGCAGGCGGCGACGGCGCAGGCCCGCAACCGCAGGCTCCGCGCGGCGAACGGCCGGCGTTGTCTCGCGGGATGGCGCGTTGCGCCTGTCTACGGATTTTAATTTTCGTTAAAAGATAATCAACTTTATCGCCCGACTTTCAAAGGTAAATCTGATTGGGACTGCTGGAAACATCTACAGTCAGGATCACGCGCGAATAAACCCCGAACAATATATCGACGCACACAAGCATATCCATTCAAACTGAAACAAGATTATCAGATTCGTAAGTGTTTACTCGTCTTGCCCGATCCTCCGGCATTAAGCAACATGGAAACTAAGCTACGACTTAAATGTAATGGAGGGCAACCAACGATGACTCCGCTCAATCGCTTCACGCATTGGTTGAAATCGTTCGCCGCACCATCGATCACGCCAGCGAAAGAGAGTGCTTCATCGCTCGATTTCGATCCCGCCTGGCATGGCGACCACTGGCAGAACCTGCTCTCATCGCCCATGGATGCACGGCACTACGTGATGGAGGACTGGGCGACCCCGCTCGACGGCGACCTCGTGGCGGCCGAAGGCGCCCAGACGCGGTAACGCGACGGGGCAAAAAAAAAAGCGCGACCGGGAAGTCGCGCTGACAAAGTTTGGAGATCTTTTTCCGTCAACGAAAAAGTCTGCTTCGGAAAGCAGAAATGACAGTATAGCGATACGGCCCGCATTAATTACCTGCAAAAGCCGCAAACTTCTGTTTCAGATATCTCAACAATCGATTTTCTGAAATTTTCCGTCATTTTCAACGCGAATCATGTCGCGCATGCGCAACGTCATTTGGTTGACACCACTGCCCTTACGACTTTATTCCCAGATAAATCATTGTATATAAAGAAAAATATACGTTGAGACGATCATTGTGGCATCAACAATGGTTTATTGCGGAAATTGGAACGCCCTGCCTGTAACACCGTCTTTACACTTCGTCTGGTCCGGAAACAAATGTGTCGCATCGCTGGCGCATTGCTCCTCCGCCCGCGCCTCTCGCAGCGCGCCGGAGCGAGGTTTCCCTCAAAGCCTGGGTCCCCGGCCCAAACTGCTCTCGGAGTTACAAAGATGAAAAAGACTCTCGTGGTCGCCGCCCTGTCGGGCGTTTTTGCTACCGCCGCTCACGCGCAAAGCAGCGTCACGCTGTACGGCCTGATCGATGCCGGCATTACCTACACGAACAACCAGCAAGGCCATAGCAACTGGAAGGCGACGAGCGGTTCTGTCAACGGCAGCCGTTGGGGCCTGCGTGGTTCGGAAGACCTCGGCGGCGGCCTGAAGGCGATCTTCACGTTGGAGAACGGCTTCAACATCATGAACGGCACGAATGGCCAAGGTGGTCGCGAGTTCGGCCGTCAGGCATTCGTCGGTCTGTCGAGCAACCAGTTCGGCGCCGTGACCCTCGGCCGTCAATATGACTCCGTGGTCGACTTCCTCGGGCCTCTCGCTCTGACGGGCACGCAATACGGCGGCACGCAGTTCGCCCACCCGTTCGACAATGACAACCTCGACAACACGTTCCGCGTCAACAACTCGGTCAAGTACACGAGCGCGAACTACGCCGGCTTCAAGCTGGGCGCGATGTACGGCTTCTCGAACGAGGCAGGCGGCTTTGCGGATAACCGCGCTTACAGCGTCGGCGCGTCGTACAACTACGGCCCGTTGAACGTTGCGGCCGCGTACATGCAACTGAACAACGTCGGCTCGCCGACGAACAACGTCAACGGCGCGATCACGACCGACAACACGCCGTTCGTCGCTGGCCGCCAGCGCATCTTCGGCGGCGGCGTGAACTACGCGTTCGGCGCGGCAACCGTCGGCTTCGTGTTCACGCAAACGATGCTGGACAACGCTTCGTCGATCACCAACGTCGGCTCGCAAGGCGCTGGCTCGATCAACCTGACCGACGGTCACGTTCGCTTCACCAACTACGAAGTCAACGGCCGTTACAACCTGACGCCTGCTCTGTCGCTCGCGGGTGCTTACACCTACACCGACAGCCGTATCGACGGCGAAAAGCCGAAGTTCCACCAGTTCAGCCTGCAAACGGCGTACGCGCTGTCGAAGCGTACCGACGTGTACCTGCAAGGCGAATACCAGCACATGACCGACCAGGAAGGCCTGCCGTTCGGTGCGGTGATCAACGGTGTGGGCATGTCGTCGAACGGCAACCAGGTTTCGGCGACGGTCGGCATGCGTCACCGCTTCTAAGCATCACAGGCAGTCTTGTTGTAGAAAAGCCGCTCTTCGGAGCGGCTTTTTTTCGTCTGTACAGCGAGGTTAGATCAGTCCGGATAGCGCACATCCAGAATGTCGATCTGCTGCACGCCCGCCGGCGTGTGCAGCGCGACCGTGTCGCCGGTCTTCGCCTTCAACAGCGCCCGCGCGACCGGCGAGATCCAGCTCACGTAGCCGATGTCCAGGTTGACTTCATCTACGCCGACGATGGTCACCGTCTTCGTATCGCCGTCTTCGCCCGCGTAGTCCACCGTCGCGCCGAAGAACACCTGATCGACGTTCTCCTGCTTGCTGCTGTCCACCACTTCCGCGAGATCCAGGCGCTTCGTCAGGAAGCGGATGCGGCGGTCGATTTCACGCAGCCGCCGCTTGCCGTAGATATAGTCGCCGTTCTCCGAGCGATCCCCGTTTGAAGCGGCCCAGGAGACGAGCTTGACCACTTCCGGGCGCTCCGTATCCAGAAGCTGCAGAAGTTCGTCACGCAGCCGCTTGTGGCCCGCCGGCGTGATGTAATTCTTCGTGCCGGCCGGGACATCGGGATGGCCGAGCTCGAGGTCGTCGTCGGTGTCATCCGACTCTTTGACAAATGCCTTGTTCATGATGCGGGTCGATGCCGAGTGAAGTCCGATTGCGTGGGGTACTTGCGTGCCAGATACCAACTTACCACGCCGGAAGCTCCTTCCGTCGAACGCTTTCTGATGGAAAATTCGATAGTCTGACCAAAACCCCTTCCTTTTCGGAATGGACTTGGCTATAATTCCGCTTCTGCGTGCGGCTGTAGCTCAGTTGGATAGAGTACTTGGCTACGAACCAAGGGGTCGTGGGTTCGAATCCTGCCAGCCGCGCCACCTATTCTGATGTTTTCACGCCCGGCGGTCGCGCCGCTCGATGAAAAGATCAAGCGCTTAACCAGAAGCGCAGTGCAGTATAAGCAGTACCGTTTTGCGTGCGGCTGTAGCTCAGTTGGATAGAGTACTTGGCTACGAACCAAGGGGTCGTGGGTTCGAATCCTGCCAGCCGCGCCATCTTTCGAAGGGCCTTCCATACGGAAGGCCCTTTTTGTTTCTGGCGGCCTTCAGGCGTCGCCTACTGACGCGGCACCGAGCCGATATCGCCGATGTGCAATTCCGGCCTCGGCACGTCCTCCACCGACGCCACCGCGCTCGACTCCCCGATCGCCTCCGCCCGCGCGCCGAGCAAGGTCTGCGATCGGCGCGGGAACTCATCATCGACGTTATCGCCGAATGTGTGTCGCACGAAGGCGCGCAGCAATGCGATCCGCAGCGACGCGCCCCGCCCTTCCATCGGCTTGCCGTCCTTGCCGAAGCTCACGGTGCAGACCACCTCGCCGCGCCCGTGATCGTGCATCTCGAGCTTGCAGGCACGCTCCAGAACGACCGCTGCCGCCTCCCACGAGGTCGACGGCAGGAAACGGCCGTCCCACGGCTTGCCGCGGTCGTTGCCGCGTATGGAGAGCGTCTCTCCGCTGTCGGTGAAGTGAATCTCTCGGATGAATTCGTGCAGTCCGCGCGCGACCCAGTAGTCGAGCGTGGCGCCTTCGAGATCGGAAGTGTTCATTGCGGCGCGTTCTCCTGTTCGTCGATCGACGACAGGCATGCACGCCGCATACCACGCCGCGTCAGTAGTCGGCGCGCTCGCGGTCGATGCGCATGCCGCCGTCCTGATTGCGGTGATGCGGTTCGTCGCTCGGACGCTCGCGCGCGATGCGCATCACGTCCGGATTGGTGCGCACGCGGCGCATGACATTCGCCAAGTGGACGCGATCGCTCACCTGGATCACGAAGCGCAAGAGCTTCGCTTCCTGCGACACGTCTTCGTCCATCGCGATATGCACGATGTTCGCGTCCGCCGACGTGATATCCGCCGCGACGCGCGCGAAGACGCCCTTCGTGTTCTTCACCAGCACCTTCACGGCGACATCGAAGAGACGTCCCGGCTGCGGCGCCCACGCGACATCGATCCAGCGGCCCGGATCGCGCCGATGAATCCGTTGCGCGACGCGGCATTCGGTCGTGTGAATCGCCATGCCGAGGCCGATGCCGATATAGCCCATGATGTCGTCGCCGGGAATCGGCCGGCAGCACGGCGACAATTGCACCGACATGCCTTCCGTGCCCGTGATGACCACCGGCGGCGCGGTATTGGTGTTGTGATGCTCGCGCGGATGCTCGTCGTCATCTGCGATACCGTTCATCAACACTTCGATGCGCTTGGCCATCACCGCGGCCACGCGACGGCCGAGGCCGATATCCGCGAAAATTTCCTGCCGCGTCTTGTTGCCGGTCCACTGCACGAGCCTTTCCCACACTTCCGGCGTGACGTCCGACAGCGCGAGCCCGTAGCCCTTGAGACTCTGATCGACGAGCCGCTCGCCCAACTGGACGGACTCGTTCAGACGCATCGTCTTCAGGTAGTGACGGATCGCCGAGCGCGCCTTGCCGGTGCGCACGAAGCCGAGCCACGCGGGATTCGGCTTCGAATACGGCGCGGTGATCACTTCGACGATATCGCCGCTCTTCAGCTCCGTGCGCAGCGGCAGAAGCTCGTTGTTGATCTTCACCGCGACGCATTGATTGCCGAGGTCGCTGTGGATCGAATACGCGAAGTCGAGCGCGGTCGCGCCGCGTGGCAGCGGCATGATCTTCGACTTCGGCGTGAAGACATAGACCGCGTCCGGGAACAGGTCGATCTTGACGTGTTCGAGGAATTCGCTCGAATCGCCTGCTTCGCTTTGGATATCGAGCAGCGATTTGAGCCATTGATGCGCGCGCTTCTGGACGTCGTTCAGATCCGCGCCGCCGTTCTTGTAGAGCCAGTGCGCCGCGACGCCAGCCTCGGCGATCTCGTGCATCTTGCGCGTGCGGATCTGGAACTCGATCGGCGCGCCGAAAGGACCGACCAGCGTGGTATGCAGGGACTGATAGCCGTTCACCTTCGGAATGGCGATGTAGTCCTTGAACTTGCCCGGCACGGGCTTGTAAAGCGCATGCAGCGCGCCGATGCACGTATAGCATTCCAGCGCGCTCTCGACGACGACGCGAAAGCCGTAGACATCGAGCACCTGCGAGAACGACAACTGCTTGTCGCGCATCTTCTTGTAGATGCTGTAGATCGTTTTCTCGCGGCCGGTGACTTCGGCGTTGATCTTGGCATCCGCGATGGTGCGCTGCACCGCTTCGAGAATCTTGCCGACCACTTCGCGCCGATTTCCGCGCGCCGCCTTCACCGCTTTTTCGAGCGTGGCGTACCGGTTCGGATTGAAGTTCGCGAACGACAGGTCCTGCAGCTCGCGATACGTATTGTTCAGCCCGAGCCGATGCGCGATGGGCGCGTAGATATCCAGCGTCTCGCGCGCCACGCGCCGGCGCTTCTCCGGCGGCACCGCGCCGAGCGTGCGCATGTTGTGCAGCCGGTCGGCGAGCTTGACGAGAATGACGCGCACGTCGCGCGCCATCGCGAGCAGCATCTTGCGGAAGTTTTCCGCCTGCGCTTCTTCGCGATTGCGGAATTCCATCTTGTCCAGTTTGGACAAACCGTCGACCAGTTCCGCGACCTTCGCGCCGAAGCGCTCCGCGATCTCGGTCTTGGTCACGCCCTGATCTTCGATCACGTCGTGCAGCAAGGCCGCCATGATCGATTGGGCGTCGAGCTTCCAGCCCGCGCAGATTTCCGCGACCGCGACCGGATGCGTGATGTACGGCTCACCGCTCTGACGATACTGCCCGAGGTGCGCTTCGTCGCTGAAGTGGAAAGCCGCCTTGACTTCCTTGATCTCTTCCGGAGTGATGTAGCTCGCGAGCCCGTTCGTCAGTTTCGCGATGGAAACGACGTCGTGCTTGCGCGGCTGCTCCGGCGTGGCGGTCGGGCCGAACAGATGGCGGAAGGACTGTTCGAGGACCGCGTCGATGTATTTGCGCGCCGCATGCGGCTTGTCGGCATCGAGCAGGGAATCCTGATCGATTTCGAGGTCGGGGTCCACGGCGGCGGAGATGGGCAACGGTGTCTGACTCATCTTCCCCTCCGTGGTGGTGTGACGCGCTGGGTTGTCGGTTGCAAAAAGACCGGGCGATACGGCAGCCCTTAGACGGGCACCTTCTTCAACATTTCGATGCCAACCTGGCCGGCGGCGATCTCGCGCAGCGCGACGACGGTCGGCTTGTCGCGGCTCTCGATTTTCGGCGTGTGGCCCTGCGCGAGCTGGCGCGCGCGATACGTTGCCGCAAGCGCGAGCTCGAAGCGATTCGGGATTTGTTTCAGGCAGTCTTCGACGGTGATGCGGGCCATGTTTGTTTCCTTCTCAATATGGGTTTTATTCTACCTTATGTGACCGAACGACCCGGCCACTGCAGTGCGTCATGCTTGCGGCGTCGAGTGGATGCCGAGGTCCACGAAAAGCTGCGTGTTGCGCGCGTATTGCGACGTGAAGCGCAGGCGCGTCGCGGCGACGAGACAGCGCAGTTCGTTGAGCGCTCGATCGAAGTTCTCGTTGATGACGACATACTCCGCTTCCGACGCATGCGCCATCTCGCTGCCGGCCGCGAGCAGGCGTCGCACGATCACCTTTTCGGAATCCTGGCCGCGTTTCTTGAGGCGGTCTTCGAGCGCATCGAGCGACGGCGGCAGAATGAAAATCTCCACTGCGTTGCGGAACTGCTTCTTCACCTGCTGCGCGCCCTGCCAGTCGATTTCGAGCAGCACGTCGTGGCCCTGCTTCATCTGGTCCGCGATCCACAGCTTCGACGTCGCGTAGTAGTTGCCATGAACCTCGGCGCTTTCGAGAAACTCGCCCTTTTCGCGCCGCTCCATGAATTCGTCGACGGACACGAAGTGATATTGCACGCCGTTGGTTTCTTTCGAGCGCGCCTCGCGCGTCGTGTACGAAACCGACAACAGGATGTCCCGGTCCTCGGCGAGCAGCGCGTTCACGAGCGTGGACTTGCCCGCACCCGAGGGCGCGACGACCATGAACAGATTGCCGGGATAGATGCCCGTGTAGTGGCTATGCGAGCGGTGCGTGGTATTCGGCATGATGGTGCGTTACTCCAGATTCTGTACTTGCTCGCGCATTTGCTCGATGAGCAGCTTGAGCGTCATCGATGCGTCCGCGAGTTCCTTCGCCGCCGCCTTCGAGCCGAGCGTGTTCGCTTCGCGGTTCAGCTCCTGCATCATGAAGTCGAGCCGCTTGCCGACCTTGCCGCCCTTTTGCAGCACGTGGCGCGTCTCGGCGAGGTGCGCAGTGAGACGCTGCAACTCTTCCGCGATATCGATGCGGATGCCGTACATCGTCACTTCCTGACGGATGCGTTCGGCGATTTCCTCGCGCGGCACGTTCGTCGTGACCGTCGCGCCGCCTTCGGTGGTCGCGATGCCGAGCGCGTCCTGAAGCCGCTCGACGATCTTCTGCTGATGCTTCGCGATGAGCTCCGGCACGAGCGGCGTGATGCGCGCGACGATCGCTTCCATCTCCGTCACGTTGTCGATCAGCACGCGGCCGAGCGCCGCGCCTTCACGCGCGCGCACCTCGATGAGATCGGCGATCGCCTGCTTGCCGCACGCGAGCACCGCTTCGCGCAGCGTTTCCTGCGACACCGCGCTTTCCGCGAGCACGCCGGGCCAGCGCAGGATTTCGCCGGTGCGCATGCGTTCGGCGCCGTCGAAGACATCGAGCACGGCGCGTTCGAGCGTGGCGAGCTGCGTGAGCGCCTCGCGATTGAGCGCGCCCGCGTTCGCGGTCTGCTCGACGCGATTCAGGTTGATGCGGATATCGACCTTGCCGCGCGAGAGCTTCGTCATCAGCATTTCGCGCAATTGCGGCTCGGTCGCGCGCACGTCTTCGGGCATACGGAAATTCAGGTCGAGAAAGCGCGAATTCACCGTGCGCAATTCCACCGATACACCGACGCCCGAACCGCCCGCGCCATTGGGTCCCGCGCCATTCGCGACGACTTCGCGCGTCGCGCTGGCATAGCCTGTCATGCTGTAGATCATGGTACGTCTCGCGTTGTGCGCCTTCATTGCGAAGGCCGATTCAACGATACGCCCGGCGCTCTCGAAAGTGCTTTGGGATTGGCACGCGTTTGGCTGCCGGGCGAGGAATCCGCATTATCCCATTTTTGGCGCGAAGCCCGCCCGGACGGCGGGTGCGCGACCGACGCCCGGCGGTGAATGACGATAAAATCGTCGGGTTCCGCCGGGTATTCCCGTCCAATTCTCTCGAACTCGACCCATGACCGACTCTCCCCTGCTCAAGCCTTCTCCCCCGCGCCCGAGCGGCCGCCGCGCGAACCAGTTGCGCGACGTGCGCATCACGCGCAATTACACGAAGCACGCGGAAGGCTCGGTGCTCGTCGAATTCGGCGATACCAAGGTGATCTGCACGGCGAGCGTCGCCGAGCGCGTGCCCGAGTTTTTGCGCGGACGCGAGCAAGGCTGGCTCACCGCCGAATACGGCATGCTGCCGCGCGCCACGCATACGCGCAGCGACCGCGAAGCCGCACGCGGCAAGCAGACGGGCCGCACGCAGGAAATCCAGCGGCTGATCGGCCGTGCGCTGCGTTCGGTGTTCGACCTGAACGCGCTCGGCGCGCGCACGCTGCATATCGATTGCGACGTGATCCAGGCCGACGGCGGCACGCGCACGGCGAGCATCACGGGCGCGTTCGTCGCCGCGCACGACGCCATCGGCAAACTGCTCGCGGCGGGCAAGATCGCGAAGACGCCGGTCAAGGAGTTCGTCGCGGCGATCTCGGTCGGCATCTTCGAAGGCTCGCCCGTGCTCGACCTCGACTACGACGAAGACTCCCAATGCGATACCGACATGAACGTCGTGATGACGGGCGCGGGCGGTTTCGTCGAAGTGCAGGGCACGGCGGAGGGCGCGCCCTTCACGCGCGACGAGATGAACGAGCTGATCGCGCTCGCCGACAGCGGCATCAAGGCGCTGATCCTGAAGCAGAAGGAAGCATTGGGGATTCATGGTGTCTGACGCATTGGGTCTGGGCCGCGTGGTGCTCGCGTCGAACAACGCGGGCAAGCTGCGCGAATTCGCATCGCTCTTGGATGCGGCGGGCATCGAACTGATCGCGCAAGGCGAGCTCGGCGTGCCCGAAGCGCCGGAGCCGCACGCGACCTTCGTCGAGAATGCGCTGGCGAAGGCGCGGCATGCGTCGACGCTCACCGGACTGCCCGCGCTCGCCGACGACTCCGGCCTTTGCGTGCGCGCGCTGAACGGCGCACCGGGGGTGTATTCGGCGCGCTATGCGTCGATGGACGGCGGCGAGAAAAGCGATGCCGCGAACAACGCGCGCCTCGTCGCCGATCTCGCCGGTTCAACCGATCGTCGCGCGTACTACTTCTGCGTGCTCGTGCTCGTGCGTCACGCGGACGATCCCGAACCGCTCATCGCGGAAGGACGCTGGCATGGCGAAGTGATCGACGTCCCGCGCGGCGCGAACGGCTTCGGCTACGATCCGCACTTCTTCCTGCCGACGCTCAACGCGAGCGCCGCCGAACTCGATCCGGCGCGCAAGAACGCGCTGAGCCATCGCGCGCTCGCGCTGCGTGACTTGCTGCAACGACTGAAGGAACTCGCGTGAGCGCCGGACCGAAGACGATCAACGTGGTGCAGGCTTTCACGTCGCCCGGAAGCATCCGGCTGACATCGTTGCCGCCGCTCTCGCTGTACGTGCATTTCCCGTGGTGCGTGCGCAAATGCCCCTACTGCGACTTCAATTCGCATGAATCGAAGGACGACACGTTCCCCGAGGAACGCTATCTCGACGCCTTGCGCGCCGATCTCGAAAGCGCGTTGCCGCTCGTGTGGGGACGGCAGGTGCATACGATCTTCATCGGCGGCGGCACGCCATCGCTGTTGTCGGCCAAAGGACTGGACCGGCTTCTCTCCGATGCGCGCGCGTTGCTGCCCATCGACGCCGACGCCGAGATCACGCTCGAAGCCAATCCCGGCACGTTCGAAGCCGCGAAATTCGCATCGTTTCGCGCGAGCGGCGTGAACCGTCTGTCGATCGGAATCCAGAGCTTCAACGAAGCGCATCTGAAGGCGCTCGGCCGCATCCACGACGCGACGCAGGCGCGCAAAGCCGTCGAGATCGCCGCGAAGCACTTCGACAATTTCAATCTCGATCTGATGTTCGCGCTGCCGCAGCAATCGCTCGACGAATGCCGGCATGACATCGACACGGCCATTTCCTTCGCGCCGCCGCATCTGTCGCTGTATCACCTGACGATGGAGCCGAACACGCTCTTCGCCAAATACCCGCCCGCCCTGCCCGACGACGACGCCTCCGCCGACATGCAGGACTGGATTCACGAACGCACGCGTGAAGCCGGCTACGGGCGCTACGAAGTGTCCGCGTATGCGAAGCCGCATCGGCAGAGCCGGCACAATCTGAATTACTGGCGCTTCGGCGACTATCTCGGCATCGGCGCGGGCGCGCATACGAAGCTGTCGTTTCCGTCGAAGATCCTGCGGCAGGCGCGCTTCAAGCATCCGGCGACGTATATGGATCAGGCGCTCTCGCCCGCCGAGACGGCGATTCAGGAAGAGCGCGATGTCGGCCCGCGCGATCTGCCGTTCGAATTCATGCTGAACACCCTGCGGCTCGTCGAAGGCTTTCCGGTGCATTCGTTCGTCGAGCGCACGGGCTTGTCGCTGTCCGCGATCGAGCCCGCGCTCGTCGAAGCGGAGAAGCGCGGCCTCATCACGCGCGATATAGAGCGCATTGCGCCGACCGAGCTCGGCCAGCGCTTTCTCAACGACCTGCAGGAGCTGTTCCTGAAGGATCCGCAAAATTGAGCGCGCCGACGATGGCGCGGGACTCGGTGATGCGGCATCGCCCATTTGCGCTTTTCTGGACCGCGCGGGTGATGTCGTCGGTGGCGTTTCAGATGATGTCGGTCGCGATCGGATGGCAGGTCTATTCGATCACGCATAGCGCTTACGCGCTCGGTCTCGTCGGCCTTGCGCAATTCCTGCCGATGTTCGTGCTGACGCTGGTCGTCGGGCACGTCGCGGATCGTTACGACAGGCGCACGATCGCGTTCGTGTGTCAGTCGATCGAAGGCGTCGCCGCGCTCGTGCTGTGTCTGGGCGCATGGCACGGCTGGCACGATGTCGCGCCGATCTACGCGATCGCGGCCATTACCGGCGCGGCGCGCGCGTTCGAATCGCCGTCGATGGCCGCGCTTCTGCCGAATCTCGTCGCACGCAATCAGTTGCAGCATGCGAGCGCGTGGTCGACTTCCGCGAACCAGACCGCGCAGATTCTCGGTCCCGCGATGGGCGGCGTGCTCTATGGGCTCGGCGCGCTGACGGTGTACGGCGCGGTGACGGTCGCGTTTCTCGTCGCGGCGTGCGCGGTGGCCGCGATCAAAATCGACGAAGCGGTGCGCATGCGCGCGCCGTTGTCCATCGAGGCGCTCTTTTCGGGCATCGGCTTCATCCGCAGCAAGCCGGTGATTCTCGGCGCGCTGTCGCTCGATCTCTTCGCTGTGCTGCTCGGCGGCGCGACCGCGCTTCTGCCGGTGTACGCGCGCGACATTCTGCACACCGGGCCGTGGGGACTGGGGATTCTGCGCGCGGCGCCGGCGGTCGGCGCGCTCGCCGGATCGATCTGGCTCGCGCATTTTCCGTTGCGCCAGCGCGCGGGCAATGCGCTGTTCGGAGGCGTGATCGCGTTCGGCATCGCGACCATCGTGTTCGGGCTGTCGCGCAATATCTATGTGTCGCTTGTTGCGCTCGCGGTGCTGGGGGCGTCGGATGTGATCAGCGTCGTCGTGCGCATGTCGCTCGTGCAGTTGCAGACGCCCGATGAAATGCGCGGGCGCGTCGGCGCGATCAATTCGCTGTTCATCGGGACGTCGAATCAGCTCGGCGAGTTCGAATCGGGGATGACGGCGGGATTGTTCGGCGCGGTGCCGGCGGTGCTGATCGGCGGGATCGGCACGATCGTCGTCGCTGTTTTGTGGATGCGGCTTTTTCCCGCGCTCAAGGCGACGAAATCGCTCGAAGGATGAGCGTTTCTCCGCGACGATGAGTTGCGCTACAATACGCGCCTTGCTGGAGGTGTGGCCGAGCGGTTTAAGGCACCGGTCTTGAAAACCGGCGAAGGAGCGATCCTTCCGTGAGTTCGAATCTCACCGCCTCCGCCAGAGAATGAAGAAAGCCTCGTAAGTTCAAACGCTTACGGGGCTTTTGTCATTTCGCACGGCGCTCTGCGGAACAAGTTTCGGTTAATCGGGGAGTCGTCGATGCGCATGTCCGTGTGGCATGACGGCCACGCGATTTCCCTCGCCGTTGTCATGATGACAGACAAATCTCGTCGTCGCAGTCACTTATTTCGACATCCTTAAGGTTAGCAGGAAGCCCAATCATCCAACAACGCGTCACTCTCAAATTAAGACAATCCGCCTACTCCGTGCACAACGAGCCGTGTATCTTCGCCCTGCCCCCTTTCCCGAGTTCCCCATCTCGGTGGAAGGAGGGCTATCGATGGGTATGGAAGGGTTTTGGCCTCGCATCGAGCGAGGCTCTTTTTTGCGGATTCAGCGCAAAGCAACCCCCGCATTAACCAAAATCGATGTGAACACAATGGCCCGAATGCCATCTAACCGCCTCATCGATCAATAACGCGGAGAACCGCCCATGAAGCCAGGCCGCATCCTGCCCATCCTCTTCGGCTGCATCGCCGCCGTAAGCCTGCCGGCGCATGCCCAGCCTCAGCCGAACGCGCAATGGCGCCCAACCGAAGCGACTCTCTTCGACCTGATTCAAAACGGATATGGGATCGCAGCAGTGACGAGCGTCGCCGCACGCAACTCCGGCCTTCCCGAAGACACCTACGTGCTTCAGAAAACCAATAGCCTCTATCGCTGCGTGGAAACGCGCGCGGCGGAAACCGGCACAGTCCGCGCCGCCGCGCCGATACGCTGCGCCGAACTCGTCAAGCCATACACCGACTGACGAGCGAACCGGCGCGCCTCAGTTGTCGTCGGACCTGACAGGCGGCCGAACGTGCGGAACCGGCTCCGCCTTGGCCGCGTCCGGTTTAGGCGCGGCGCGTTTCGATTCGCTCTTCGAATGCGCCGCGGCAGCCGGTTGTTGCTGCCGTGCAGGCGCGCCCGACGGCGCAGGATGGTTCTTGCGTGACATGGCTCTCTCCCGAAAACCGGGGACATCCCCTATCTACAGTAGCACCGCCTCGCCGATGCCGCTCACGTGCCGAACGGCGCAACGGCTCAGCCGACCGGCGCCTCGCCCTCTCCCGACTGCTTGCCCGGCCTGTCGTTCGGGCCTTGCTTGCGATTTTCGTCATCGCGATCCGGCAACTTGCTTTTCTCGTTGTCGCTGTGATCGGTGCTCTTGCCGTCGTCCGGACCATTCGTTTGGGTATTCATGGCGCCCTCCTGGCGTGCTGTCGAATGACAGCATCAGCAGCAAGTCCCGCGCCCGAGCGCGCGGTAGCGCACGCATTCGTTCCGCCACCCGCCTCCGCAGCGACTATCATTGAAGTAACGCCAATCTCGCCATCACCTGCGATGTCCGCGTCACGTTCCTGCTCGATCGCCGTCGCGCTCATCGGCGCGCTCGCGATGAGCGCCTGCACGATCACACCGCCACCCAGCGTCGTGGCCACGCGCGCTGCCGCGCCCGCCGTGTCCGGTCCGACGCTCGACGAATACAAGGCACACGTCGCCCAGCGCATTTTCGAGCGCAATCCGTCGCTCGTGCTGAAAGGCACGCCGCAGGCCATGCTGCGCTCTTTCGTGCTCGTGTCGTTCACGGTGGATCGCGGCGGACGGGTCGTCGATTCGTCCGTGTATCGCACCAATGGCGACGACGAAGCCGAAGCCACCGCGCTCGCTTCGCTGCGCCGAGCATCGCCGCTGCCCGCGCCGCCCGCGCGTCTCCTAAACGGCAAAGGTCAGCTGGAGCTTTTCGAAGGCTGGATGTTCAACGACAACGGCCAGTTCCAGTTGCAGACCTCGCACTCGCCGCAGGCGACGACCATCGATTGATTGGCGTCCGACCCGCACGCTCGTTATAATTTTTTGCACCCCTGCCGGACCCGCTTCCGGCGCGGCCTTCGCCTCGCGCCCATCCCGCGCGCTGCGCGAAGCGCCTGAGCGCAGTCGAGCTGCGCCGCGACATCGCGCGCCACTCACGCGCGCCGTCAACCCCGGCTTTACAGCCATCGCAGTGCAATCCCTACAGAAAGCTGACGCGCGTCGAGCGACGATATCGCTCGTCATTTCGATCGCTCTTGCCCGGCGATGCGCGCGACAATGCTTCGCACCAATGCAACACGACAACGGAGACGATATGTCCTCACCCTCGCTTTCCGCCGCCAAGCCCGGCGACGGTTCCCAAAGCGCTTCTCGCGTCATTTTCGCGAGCTTCATCGGCACGGCGATCGAGTTCTACGATTTCTATGTCTATGCGACCGCCGCCGCGCTCGTCATCGGACCGGTGTTCTTTCCGCACGACTCGCCCGCCGCACAGGCGCTCTCCGCATTCGTCACGTTCGGCATCGCGTTCTTTGCGCGGCCGATCGGCTCGTTCATCTTCGGTCACTTCGGCGACCGGATCGGCCGTAAATCGACGCTCGTCGCTTCCCTGCTCGTGATGGGCGTGTCGACGACGCTCATCGGCTTCGTGCCCGGCTACGATTCGATCGGCAGCCTCGCGCCGATCCTCCTGTGCGTCCTGCGCTTCGGGCAGGGCATCGGCCTCGGCGGCGAATGGGGCGGCGCCGCGCTGCTCGCGACCGAATATGCGCCGAAAGGCAAGCGCGGTCTCTTCGGCATGTTTCCGCAGCTCGGACCGTCGATCGGCTTCCTCGCGTCGAACGGCCTCTTCTTCGGTCTCGCGCTGTCGCTCTCCGACGAGCAGTTCCGCAGCTGGGGCTGGCGCGTGCCGTTCATCGTGAGCGCCGTGCTGGTCGCGCTCGGCCTCTACGTGCGCCTGAAGATCGCGGAGACGCCTGCGTTCCGCGCGGCCGTCGAGCGCGAAGAGCGCGTGAAGGTGCCCGTCGCGACGCTGCTGTCCAGCCATCTCGTGCCGACGCTGCTCGGCGCGTTCGCGATGGTCGTCTGCTACACGCTCTTCTACATCTCGACCGTGTTCTCGCTGTCCTATGGCGTCGCCAAGCTGCATTTCGCACGCGAGACGTTTCTGGGACTTTTGTGCTTCGCCGTGCTGTTCATGGCGATCGCCACGCCGATATCCGCGATCGCGAGCGACCGCTTCGGCCGCAAGCCGGTACTGATCGTCGGCTGCCTGCTGGCGATTCTGTCCGGCTTCGCGATGGCCCCGCTTCTCGGCAGCGGCGACACGATCCAGGTCGCGCTCTTCCTCACCATCGAACTGTTCCTGATGGGCGTGACCTTCGCGCCGATGGGCGCGCTCCTGCCCGAACTGTTCCCGACCAACGTGCGCTATACGGGCGCGGGCGTGGCGTACAACCTGGGCGGGATTCTGGGTGCGTCGGTGGCGCCGTACATCGCGCAACTGCTCGCCAATCGCGGCGGTTTGACGTGGGTGGGCGGCTATGTGTCGGCGGCGGCGGCGGTGAGCCTCATCGCGGTGCTCTGCATGCGCGAGACTCGCAGCATCACGCTGGAATGAGCTAGCGGTCGCGCTGGTTCGTCACGTGGGCAGGCACCGGCCTGCCCTCGATGACCGGGATGCGCGGCGCTGGCCGCTCGACGCCCTTCGCGCGCGCCGCTTTCGCCGCCTTGCGGTCGGCCCAGAAGCGCGCGAGCGTCAGCAGACTGACGATGGCGATGCCATCGGCGATGAGCCCCAGAATCCAGTGCGACGGATAGCGCCCGAGCCCGAGCACGCCCATCGCGCGGAGCGCCGAATCCAGCACGAGCGATACGCACGTTCCCGCGATGAAGCACACGAGCCCTTGCTGGCCGATCGTCACGATGCCGGGCAGCTTGCGCGCCAGCCTGCCGATCCATCCCGCATACACCCCGCGCGCGACGATCCACGCGATCGCCGCGAAGCTCACGATGCGCAGTGTCGCGAGGTTCTGCTTCATGTATCCCGGCGGCGCCTGGGTTTCGAGGAAGAGCTTGTAGAACGCGAAAGTCAGCGCGATGGCGATCGCGCCCGCGGTCAGCCAGCGCGCGGCGCGGCCGGCGTGAAATTCGTCGCTGATCGGCTGGACGCGCGAAAGAATGCCGGTCATGAACATCAGTTGCCAGGCGAACGGGTTGAACGACCACGCTTCGCCGTAGGTGCCCGGCAGAAAGCGCAAGAGCGGCATGGCCGCGAGCCACACGAGCAGGCTGCCGAACATCGCGATGACCGGCTTCTTCTGCGCCAGCGGCACGATCATCGGCACGGCGAGCGCGAACACCGAGTACATCGGGAGCACCGCGGAAAGATACGGCTGCTGACGCAGCAACGCGATATCGACGGTCAGCCCGAACGGTCTCATGAGGAAGTTCGGCCATTCGGTGTACTGGACCATCGGCGTATCGACCTTGAGCGCCATCAGAAGCGCGCCGCCGATCAACATCAGAAACGCCGTGAACAAATAGGCGCGATAGATTTCCCAACTGCGTTTGAAAAAGCGTCGGCGCGCGGCTGAATCGCTACGGCGAGTCGCAAGCGCCGTATAAGCCGCCGCCGACGCATAACCGCCAAGAAACACGAATACTTCTGCGGAATCGCAGAAAGCATATTGATGCAGCGTAAAGCGGGACAGCACACTTCCCGTTATATGGTCCACCGCGATAATGAGCAGCACGATTCCTCGAAAGAAATCGACTTCGAGAGAACGTGTCGTCGGAGAAGTCATCTAGCGAATGCTCCACGAACTTGCGGTTTCGGCGCGCCGCCACAACGGCCTCGCGCACATACGGGGTTTGTACCTAGCCTGAAAAGAAAATTCCCTGAATCAACGAGTATTTAAATTAACACTCGATGGCAGTCGGTAAGCTGGCGGCAAAATGACTTTTTTGTCCGCTTTCCAGTAAATTTGCCGCTGCCTATACTCGAAACAAGTTCGACAAAAACGGTTCGCGGAAACGAATGCCGCGAACCCGAGAATGGAGGCCGCCATGCGCATTCATCTGCAGAGTGCTCATCTCGTCGCGATGATCGCCATCGCGCTTTTGACGGCGTTGCTGCTCGCGGTGAAATTCCGTCCATCGACGTGGCGCGGCGTGCTTTTCGAGGCGGTCATCGCGAACGTGGGCGCGGTCGTCGCGGTGCTCGCTTTCGAAGTGCTTACCGCCTGATTCGATGCGCCCGGTTTCGCACACCGGACCTACAAAAAAATTTCAGATCGATTGAACTTTCCCGCGCGGGCCTGCTCTGAGCAGGTAATGCTGTTGTGAGGCTCGTTCTGCGGGCTGAACTGACAGCTCACTTCTCCTCTCCGCTCCTGCTTATGGCGGGAGCGTTTCTTGGGCGCCCGGCGAAAGCCTCGCGCCTGTTCTTTTTTTCAGACCCTGCTGCACACCCTACACGCGCCGTTTTGCCGACGGATATCGCATGATCCGCGCGCTGCGTTCCCTCTCGGCCATCACCGCGCGACGCACACGCGGCCTGTGGCGCCGCTACGGCATCTTCTGGCTCGGTGCGATACTCGTCGGGCTCGTCGCCGTCTACTATGCGCGGCTGATCGACTGGGGCTTCGCGCTCTTCTCCGCTGTCCGCAGCGAACATCCCTGGCTGCCGCTCGCGATCACGCCGGCCGCCGCCGCACTCTGCGTCTTCGTCACGCGACGTTTCTTCCGCGGCTCCGAAGGCAGCGGCATCCCTCAGGTCATCGCCGTGCTGCATGGACCGACAGCGGCGGCGGGCGGGCGGCTGCTCACCTTGCGCATTCTCGTCGCGAAGATCGCCGTCTCGTTCGTCGCGATCGTCGGTGGCCTCACGATCGGCCGCGAAGGTCCCACCGTGCAGATCGGCGCGGCGCTGATGTTCAACATGCGGCGCTTCTACCCGCGCTCCAATTCGCTGATCGAACGGCAACTCGTGCTCGCGGGCGCGGCGGCCGGGCTGTCGGCGGCGTTCAATACACCGCTCGCGGGCATCGTGTTCGCGATCGAGGAACTCACGCGCAGCTTCGAAGCGCGCGCGAGCGGCGTGCTCATCACGGGCATCATCATCGCGGGCGTCATCGCGCTCGGGCTGAGCGGCAACTACACGTACTTCGGCACCATCCAGGCTGGCGCACTGTTCCCGCGGTTCTTCCTCGTGGCGATCATCGTGACGGGCATCGTCACCGGCATCGCGGGCGGCGTCTTCTGCTGGCTGCTGCTCAACACGAGCAAATGGATTCCCGTGTCGCTGCGACACCTCCATGCGTCGCGGCCGGTCGTGTTCGCGGCGCTGTGCGGCTTCATCATCGCCATTGTCGGGTTGCTGGCGGGCGGCACGACCTTCGGTAGCGGTTACGCCGAGGCGCGCGGTCTGCTCGAAGGGCACGAGCAACTGTCGATGTTCTATCCGCTCCTGAAGATGATCTCGATGATCGGCTCGTATCTGCCCGGCATTCCGGGTGGCATTTTCGCGCCGTCGCTGTCGATCGGCGCGGGCTTCGGCAACGTGCTGCACACGCTCTTCCCGCGCATGTCGCTGCCGATGCTGATCGCGCTCGGGATGGTCGGCTATCTCGCGGCCGTCACGCAGTCGCCGATCACCGCGTTCGTCATCGTGATGGAGATGATCGACGGCCACGCGCTCGTGATCTCGCTGATGGCGACGGCGCTGATTTCGAGCCGCGTGTCGCGCCTCTTCGCGCCGCCGCTCTACGAAGCGTTGTCGGAACGGTATATGACGCCGCTGGAAAAGCTCGCGCCGTCGCCGGAAGTGCCCGAGGGCGGAGAAAAGGCGCCCGCCGGAACGCAGGACGAGGCGCCGCAAAAATAGGCCGTCAATACACGTAGACGTGCGCCGGCCGATACGCATAAGGATGCTCGGGGACAACGATGCAACCGGCGAGCGCATCGGCGAGCAGGACAGTCATGAGGACGAGCAGGAGTCGTTTCATCACGCGCTCCCACCTCATGCCCAGTGCGCCGGCACCCAGCGATACTGCGCGCCGTGTCCGACCCATTCACCCGGCACCCATCGATGACCCACGCGTTCGGCTTCCCAATGACCGCCGGCCCACACGTAGCGGCCATGCTCCCAATTCCAGTGACCGCGATCCCAGACATAACCCACGCGAGCCGGCGGCGCGGCCTCGTAGCGCGGCGCGGGCGGCGCACTCGGCGCGACGATCACGAATTCGGCGGCGGACGCGGCCGTCACGGTGATTGCACCGGCGACGACCAGCGCGGTTTGAGCGAGCAGTGTACGGAGAGATGTTTTCATGGTGTACCTCTTCATTGTTCGAGACATTGAATGCCGCGTGGCGCGGATACGCATTCAATGCGCGAGGACATCAGAAGGAGGACAAACCGCGTATTACGAAGACACCCGATGTGCAACCGAATGTTGATGAAAGGCGCGCACACGCTCATCAAACCGCACGCGCAAACGATAGCGCGCAAAAACAAAAGCCAGGATCGCTCGATCCTGGCTTCGCATTTTTCGCACGGCGATCGCGCGGCTAGAGCCGACGCGATGCCGCACACGCAGGCGCTACGCGTTACGCCTGCGGAATCTCGATCTTCACTTCCAGCACTTCGAGGTCGTCCTGACGCTCGAGGCTCACTCGAATATCGTCATCGGAAATCTTCACGTACTTCGAAATCACGGCAACGAGTTCCCGTTGCAACGCCGGCAGGTAATCGGCGGCGGCTTTGCCACCCGCGCGCTCGTGCGCAATGATCAACTGCAAGCGTTCCTTCGCGACCGAAGCGGACTTTCTTTTCTCGCCCAGCAAAAACGAAAGAATCGACATTGCGTCCCCTTACTTGGTGCCGAAGATGCGTTGCAGCAGACCGGGCTTGTGATAGTCGGTAAAGCGCAGCGCCGTTTCTTCCCCGAGGAAGCGCGACACCACGTCCTTGTACGATTCGGCGACATCCGTGCCATCCAGATGCACGGCCGGCAAGCCCTGGTTCGATGCATGCAGCACCGCTTCCGACTCCGGAATCACGCCGATCAGTTCGATACGCAGGATTTCCTGGATGTCGGAGAGCGACAGCATTTCGCCCTCGCTCACACGCTTCGGGTTGTAGCGCGTGATGAGCAGATGCTCCTTGACCGGCTCCTTGCCTTCGATCGCGCGCTTGGTTTTCGACGACAGGATGCCGAGAATGCGGTCCGAGTCGCGCACGGAAGACACTTCCGGATTCGTCACGATGAGCGCTTCGTCGGCGAAATGCATCGCCATCAGCGCGCCGGATTCGATGCCCGCCGGCGAATCGCAGACGATGTACTCGAAATCCATCTTGATCAGCTCGTTGATGACCTTCTCGACGCCTTCGAGCGTGAGCGCGTCTTTATCGCGCGTCTGCGAGGCCGGCAGGATATAGAGGTTCTCGCACTTCTTGTCCTTGATGAGCGCCTGATGCAGATTGGCTTCGCCCTGAATGACGTTGATCAGGTCGTACACCACGCGGCGTTCGCAACCCATGATGAGGTCGAGATTGCGCAGACCGACGTCGAAGTCGATCACGGCCGTCTTGTGGCCGCGCAATGCGAGCGCCGATGCGAAGCTCGCGCTGGTGGTCGTCTTGCCGACGCCGCCCTTCCCCGAAGTCACCACAATGATTTTTGCCATACAAGTACCTTGTGTTCGTCAATAGGTCCGCTCGCGTTGCTTTCGGGCGCGCGCCAGGGCATCGGGCGCGCGAGTCGATCCGACCCGTCAGGTCAGCCGCAGCGGTTCGATCATGAGTTTTTCTTCGTTCAGCCAGATCTGCACCGGCTTGCTGAGCACGTCGGCCGGCAGCGGGTTCTCGGTCGTCCGATAGATACCCGCGATGGAAATGAGTTCCGGCTCGAGACAGGTGCAGAAGATTCGCGCGTCGAGATTGCCGTGCACGCCCGCGAGCGCGCGGCCCCGCAACGGCGCATAGATATGGATATTGCCTTCCGCGATCACCTCGGCTCCGTACGACACGAGCCCGAGCACGATGAGATCGCCCTTCGCATAGACTTGCTGGCCCGAGCGCAGCGGCCGGTCGATGATGGTCGCGAGCGCGGGCAGCGCCGCGGGCGCCGGTTCCTTCGCGACGGCCGCCTCGATCACGGCGGCGGCTTCGGTGTTCGGCTTCGCCTCGTCCACGGACGGCTTCGGCGCGCCGCGCCGGTCGCGCGCTTCGAGAATCGGCAGGCCGCCTTCGTTCGCCCATCGAATCGCCCATGTCTGCGCGGGAAGCGCGACGACGCCGATCGGACGCATGCGCACGCTCTTCAGCAGCGTTTCGAGCTCCGCGAGCGACACGCGTTCGCCCTCGCCGCCCTTCGCGGAATCAGCGAGGCGGCGCACGTCGATTGCGACGACATCGCCTGCGAAGAATTCGGGAGTTGCTTCGAAGCGCCGCGTGAGTTCGGTACGCAGGGCATCGAGGTCGGGAGTCTTGACGACGAAGAGAAGCGTGTCGACGGAGCCGCTGCGCAGTTCGAAGAAGGGCGTTTTGTTGAGCGACATAGGAACGGCCAAAAATTTTGCGTATTTTACAGGCGTTGCCGCACACGGCCATAATTTTTAGGATGGATTTCGGCTATCGAATACGCGAAATGTGGGCCGCGCGTGCGCACGACGGGCATGCGAGAAGCGGGCGACGCGGCCCCAGACTAACGTATGTTAGACGTGCTGTCCGGCGTGCATGTGGCGCACGAAGAGCGACTCGGCTTCTTCTTCGTGCGACGGCATGGCGCGACGATCGCCGGTGGGGCCGAAACCGAGGTGCTCGTAGAAGCGCACGGCGGAGCGGTTCACTTCCGAGATCCACGCATGCACTTCGGCTGCGCCCTGCTGGGCGAGCCATTGCGACGCGACGTTCACGAGCAGTTCGCCGCCGCGCAGATGCCGCACGGCCGGCGCGACCCACAACGCGCTCACGAACGCGCGCGCGCTCGGCGCTTCTTCGATATACGCGTGCACGAGACCGCAGGGATGACCTTCCGTGTAGAGCAGAAACGTGGCGAGCCGGGGCGCGCTCGCGTGCAGCGCCGCGGTGTCGCCGAACGACGAAGGATCGACGAGCAGCGTATCTTCGAGCGTTTCGCCGAATGCGTAAGGCGCTTCGCGCAGCGCTGCCGTGCGAAGCTCGCGCAGAACCGGTCCTTGGTGCGCGGCGATCCGGCTGACGGTCAATGAGGGACTCATGCGGGCTATTTCTCTCTGGCTCTCGGGCTCATGCGCGTGCGGCTCTATTGGCCGGTCCGGCGCTCGGGCCATAAACATAGCTTCAACCGAACGGGCGTACCCGTCAATTCCTAAATCCGGGAAAGTGCTTTACAGCGCACACGACAAGGCGACGGCGCGCTCATGGCGCCGCATAGCTTCCCGTGCCGTCCGGCCACGGCGTTAGCACTTCGAAGCCGTCTTCGGTGACGGCGACCATGTGCTCCCATTGCGCGGACAGCGAGCGATCTTTCGTCGTGACGGTCCAGCCGTCGCGCGACTGCTGCGTGGCGGCGCGTCCCGCGTTGATCATCGGTTCGATGGTGAAGACGAGACCCGGCTTCAGACGCAGGCCCGCGCCGCGCTGGCCGTAGTGCAGCACTTGCGGATCCTCGTGATACACGCGGCCGATGCCGTGGCCGCAATACTCGCGCACCACCGAGAAGCCTTCGCGATGCGCGACGCCCTGGATCGCCGCGCCGATATCGCCGAGCGTCGCGCCCGGGCGCACTTCGCGCATGCCGGCAACCATCGCCTCGTAGGTCGTTTCCGTGAGGCGGCGCGCTTCGGCGCTCGGCGTGCCGGCGTAGTACATACGGCTCGTGTCGCCGTAGTAGCCGTCCTTGATGATCGCGACATCGATGTTGATGATGTCGCCGTCCTTCAGTTCTTTCGGCCCGGGAATGCCGTGACACACGACGTGATTCACCGAGGTGCAGACCGTCTTCGGAAAGCCCATGTAGCCGACGTTGGCGGGAACGGCCTTCAGTTCGTCGACGATGAAGCGATTGCAGATGGCGTCGAGTTCGTCGGTGGTGACGCCCGGGCGGACGTGTTCACCGATCATCGCGAGGACTTCGGCGGCCATGCGGCCGGAGATGCGCAACTTTTCGATGTCGGCGGGTGTCTTGAGCGTGATGGCCATTGAGCAATGCGATGGGTTCGTGCCGCCTCGCGCGCGCGTTTTCGCCGGTGATCGAAGCGGTCGGCGCGCGAGGACAATGGGCCCGATGATAGCACTCCCGCGCAGGGCAGCCGCTTGGAAAGCCGCACGGGCATTGCATTTCGACGCTTCAGGCGCGCTTTTTCAGGATACGGCGCGATCGTTTTTCGCCCTTGTGATGACCGCGCGTTTGTGTTTTAGTGGCCCGATTTCGAACCTGCCGGAGTGTTATGAACGTGTATCGATTTACGCTGATTTCCGCTGTGCTGTCGGGCGTCGCCGCCCTCGCCGCCTGTAGTTCGACGAGCGATCCCGAATTGCGCGCGTCGAAGCCCGTGATTCACGTTTCGTCGGCGCGGGCCGCGTCGGATATATCGAGTTGTCTGCAACGCATGATTCCCTCCGCGCAAACGCGGCGCGATCAGGGGACGACGGAGTTGCTGGTCGGCTCGAATGCGTGGCTCGTGACGCTGACGCCTTCGGCTTATGGATCGATCGTGAAGGTGCAGCAGTCTTCCAGCGACGATGGCGGCGTGCCGGAACCGGAACTGCGATTCGATATCGCGCGGTGTACGACCTGAGGCAACGCTCCGCTCGACGAAGCGGAGCGTCATGCGAAGACCCAAAAGCAAAACCCCGCAAGTCTCACGACTTGCGGGGTTTCAGTGTCTTGGCGGAGAGGGTGGGATTCGAACCCACGGTACGGGAAAACCGTACGCCTGATTTCGAGTCAGGTACATTCGACCACTCTGCCACCTCTCCGTCTACCCTTTCGGGTCTTCGTGAACCGGTCGTTGCTCAACGAAGAACGAAAGTATATCGAACTCTTTCGCGCTTTCCAAGCCTCTTTTTGGAAATAAACGTCACACTGCTGCCGAAACTTCGATTCTTTCGGCGCCGCGCATATACGGTCGCAGTACCGCCGGAATCGTCACCGAACCGTCCGCGTTCTGGAAGTTCTCCAGCACCGCGACGAGCGTGCGGCCGACCGCCAGCCCCGAACCGTTCAGCGTGTGCACGAACTCCGGCTTGCCCTGCGCATTGCGGAAACGCGCCTGCATCCGGCGTGCCTGGAACGCCTCGGTATTCGAGCAGCTCGAAATCTCGCGATACGTGTTTTGCGCCGGCAGCCACACTTCGAGATCGAACGTTTTCGCGGCCGAGAAACCCATATCGCCCGTGCACAGCGTAATCACGCGATACGGCAGTTCCAGCTTCTGGAGAATCGTCTCCGCCTGCCCGACCATCTCGTCGAGCGCGGCATAGGAATGCTCCGGCGACACGATCTGCACCATCTCGACCTTGTCGAACTGATGCTGGCGAATCAGGCCGCGCGTATCGCGCCCGTACGAGCCTGCTTCCGAACGGAAGCACGGCGAATGCGCGGTGAGCTTCACCGGCAGCGCGCTGGCTTCGAGAATGCTGTCGCGCACCGTGTTCGTCAGCGAAATCTCGGACGTCGAGATGAGGTACTGCGTGACCGTGTTTTCGTCGCCGCCCTTTTCGACGCGGAACATGTCATCGGCGAACTTGGGCAACTGGCCCGTGCCGTAGAGAATCTCCGGATTCACGATATACGGCGTGTAAGCCTCCGTATAGCCGTGCTGCTCCGTGTGCGTGTCGATCATGAACTGCGCGAGCGCGCGATGCAGCCGCGCAATCGGCCCGCGCAGCAACGTGAAACGCGCGCCCGAGAGCTTCGCGCCCGTTTCGAAATCGAGGCCGAGCGGCGCGCCGACATCGACGTGATCCTTGACCTCGAAGTCGAACGAACGCGGCGCGCCCCAGCGCCGCACTTCGACGTTCTGCGTCTCGTCGTTGCCGACCGGCACGCTCTCGTGCGGCAGGTTCGGCACGGTCAGCATCAGGTCCGACAGACGCTTCTGGACATCGTCCAGCTTCGCCGCCGATTCCTTCATCGTGTCGCCGATGCCGCCCACTTCCGCCATCACCGCGGACGTGTCCTCGCCGCGGCCCTTCATCGCGCCGATCTGTTTCGACAGGCTGTTGCGGCGCGCCTGCAGTTCTTCGGTGCGGGTCTGGATCTCGCGGCGCTCGGCTTCGAGCGCGGCGAAGGCGGCGACGTCGAGCGTGTAGCCTCGATCGGCGAGGCGCTTCGCGACGCCGTCCAGGTCTTTGCGGAGGGTTTGGATGTCGAGCATGGCGGGGGGCAGCTTTGTTAAGTAATCGGAAACACCGATTTTAGCGCACGGTCATTGCGCGCCGGTGCGATCGGCGAAACGCGGTTTGCCCGCGCGCGAAACGAACGCCGTGGTTTTCATCGCTTCTTGTCGTCGCGATGTTCGCGCCGCCAGGCTTCGTCGAGTTCCGCGAGACGCGCGAGCTTTTCGCCGATCTTGCCTTCGAGTCCGCGCGGCGTCGGCTGATACCAGTACGGATCGCGCATGCCGTCCGGCAGATAGGTTTCGCCGGCCGCATAGGCGTCGGGCTCGTCGTGCGCGTAGCGGTATTCGTGTCCGTAGCCGAGTTCCTTCATCAGCTTGGTCGGCGCGTTGCGCAGATGCACCGGCACGCCGCGCGACTGGTCCTTGCCGACGAAGCGCCGCGCCTCGTTATACGCGTTGTAGCCCGCGTTCGATTTCGGCGCGACCGCCAAATAGATGAGCGCCTGCGCGAGCGCGAGTTCGCCTTCCGGCGATCCGAGGCGCTCGTACGTTTCGGCCGCATCGAGCGTGATGCGCGCGGCGCGCGGATCGGCCAGCCCGATGTCCTCCCACGCCATACGCACGATGCGCCGCGCCATATAGCGCGGGTCCGCGCCGCCGTCGAGCATGCGGCAGAACCAGTAGAGCGCGGCGTCCGGAT
Source organism: Caballeronia jiangsuensis (assembly GCA_000648925.1). Taxonomy (GTDB): domain Bacteria; phylum Pseudomonadota; class Gammaproteobacteria; order Burkholderiales; family Burkholderiaceae; genus Caballeronia; species Caballeronia jiangsuensis. The sequence goes on along the minus strand of JFHF01000031.1, from coordinate 22,976 downwards.
TGCTGCCGCGCACGGATTTGTGCAGCGCGCTGATCTGATCGTAAAACGCGTCGCCGCCTTTATCGAAGCGGCGCAGATTCTCCGCGAGCGCGCTGCCCAGCAACGCACCGTCGACATCGGTCTGCTTTTGCTGCGCCGCCGCGCGCGCGACGATTTCCAGGTTGTTCAGCAGTTTGCGGCCATCGCCGTCGGCGGAACCGATCAGCGCGTCGCGGGCTTCGTCGGTGAACGTCAGCCCGCCGAGTTCCTTCGACGCGCGTTCGAGCAGTTCCTTCAGTTCGTCGGCGTCGAGGCTTTTCAGCACGTAGACTGCCGCCCGCGACAGGAGCGCGCTGTTCACCTCGAAAGACGGATTCTCGGTCGTCGCGCCGACGAACACGAACAAACCCGACTCCACGTGCGGCAAGAACGCGTCCTGCTGACTCTTGTTGAAGCGATGCACTTCGTCGACGAACACGAGCGTCTGATGCCCGTTCGCGCGATGGATCTGCGCGGTCTCCACCGCCTCGCGAATGTCCTTCACGCCCGAAAGCACCGCCGAGAGCGAGATGAACTGCGCGTGGAACGCATCGGCCATGAGGCGCGCGAGCGTGGTCTTGCCGACGCCGGGCGGACCCCAGAGAATCATCGAATGCGCCTCGCCCGATTCGAACGCGACGCGCAACGGCTTGTTTGGACCGAGCAGATGTTTCTGGCCGATCACGTCGTCGATGGTGCGGGGGCGCAGGCGCTCCGCGAGCGGAACGTTGCCACGGTTTTCTTCGAACATGTGCTGTGCGATGCAGGTTGACGCGGTTGGGTGGATCGCGGCGATAATCTCGCCCTTCAGGAAGGCGCGGCGCGGCCGCGGAATCGGGTCATTATGACAGCCTGACAGCGGCGGTCTCGCAGGAAGCGGGCCACGCGCCCGCAAACCTCGCTTTCACACGACAAGGACGCAATCCGATGGGGCAAGAGCACACCACGAACGCCGCGGCGCACGGCGAGACTTCGACCTACGCGCCGCTTACGCCCGTGCCGCCCGAGCGGCGCGCCTTCGGCACGAGCGATGCCTTCGCGCTGTGGTTCTCGCTCGGCATCGGGCTTCTTGTCGCGCAGGCGGGCGCGCTGCTCGTGCCGGGATTGTCGCTGCCGCACGCGCTGATGGCGATCGCCATCGGCACGGCGATCGGCGTCGTGCTGCTCGCGCTGGCGGGCGTCGTCGGCACGGATACGGGGCTCGCGGCGATGTCCTCGCTGCGCCCGACGCTCGGCGTGCGCGGCGCGTCGGTTCCGGCGGTCCTCAACGCGATCCAGCTCGTCGGCTGGGGCTCGTTCGAGATCATCGTGATGCGCGATTCCGCCGACGCGCTCGCGAAGCAATCCTTTCATCTCTCGATGCCGCTCGTCTGGACGCTCATCTTCGGCGCGCTCGCGACGCTGCTCGCGATCAGCGGCCCGCTCTCCTTCGTGCGGCGCTTTTTGCGCACCTGGGGCATCTGGCTGCTGCTCGGCGGCGCGGGCTGGCTCACCTGGAATCTGCTCGCGAAGCACGATCTCGCCGCGCTGCTGGCGCGCCCCGGCACGGGCGAGCTGGCGTTCGGCGCGGGCATCGACCTCGTCGTCGCGATGCCGCTGTCGTGGCTGCCGCTCATCGCCGATTACACGCGCTTCGGCAAGAGCGCGGGCGGCGCGTTTCGCGGCACGCTGCTCGGCTACGGCATCGCGAACCTGTGGTTCTATGCGCTCGGCGCGATCTACGGACTCGCGGCCGGCGGCGGCGATGCGCTCCTCACGACCGCCCTCGCGCAGGCCGGCGGCGGCATCGCGCTGTTCCTCATCCTGATCGATGAAATCGACAACGCCTTCGCCGATATCCACTCCGCCGCCGTATCGACGGGCACGTTCTGGGCGCGCGCCGGCGTGCCGATGCTCTCGTGCGCGTTCGGCGCGCTGTGCACGCTCGTCGCGCTCGTCGTGGAGATGGGCAAGTATCAAAACTTCCTGTTGCTGATCGGCTCGGTGTTTGCGCCGCTCTTCGGCGTCGTGCTGGCCGATCACTTCATCGTGCGCAAACGCCGCATCGACACGGCCGCGCTCGGGTCCATCGACGGGCGCTACGGCTTTTCCGGCGGCTGGCATGTGAGCGCGTTCATCGCGTGGGGCATCGGGATCGCGGCGTATCACGCGATCAATCAATGGCTGCCGAATCTCGGCGCGACACTGCCCGCGCTCGCGCTCGGCGCGGTGTGCTATCTGCTGCTTCTGTCGGGACGGCGTCGCGCCTACGCGTGATCGCTCAACGAAAAAGCCGCCATTTCTGGCGGCTTTTTCACATCAGCTTGCAGAACTCAAGCCCTGCGGCACCGAAGCGCGCGTCTCGCCGCGCTCCTCGAAATCGCCCGCCGCCTCGCGACGCGCAAGCCATCGCACGCAGACGAGCGAGAGCAGCGCGAAGGTCGAATAGAACAGCGCCATCGGCACCCAGCTCGGCGAATAGCGTTCGGCGAGCATCGTCGCGAAGAGCGGCGTGAGGCCGCCCGCGAGCGCGCCGCACACCTGATACGCGAGCGAGATCGCCGTATAGCGGATGCGCGCCGCGAACATGCCGGTGACGAAGCCCGCGATCACCGCGTAATAGCCCGATTCGGCGATCGTCGCGAGCCCGACGCCGAGCGTCACCGAACCGAACGTGCCCATCCGCACGAGCGGCAGCATGATGAACGGCACGACGATCGCCCACACGGCCGCCATCGTCAGCACGCGCGCGGTGCCGAAGCGTTGCGCGACGAACGCCGCGCCCAGTTGCACGAAGAACTGCAGCACGGCGACATAGAACATCGCGTCGAGCACCATCGAACGATCGAGCGACAGATACTGCGTCGCATACGTGATCATGAAGATGTTGCTGAAGTACACGCCCGCGATGCCGTACACGTTCGCGCCCAGCACGACGAGCACGAGCCGCCATTGCTTCATCGTCTCCTTCAGCGGATGTTCGGCGAGTTCGCGCTCTTCCTTGAGCGCCTCGAATTCCGGCGATTCATCGACGCCCGCGCGGATCACGAAGCCCACGATCAGCAACACGATGCTCGCGAGGAACGGCACGCGCCAGCCCCACGACATGAAGTCCGCGTTGGGCAGCTTGCTCGCGACGCCGAACGCGAGAATCGAGAGGATCAGGCCGCTCGCGCTGCCGAGTTGCGCGAACGACGCGAAAAACGTGCGCTTGCCTTCGGGCGCGTGTTCGCCCGCGAGCAGCACCGCGCCGCCCCACTCGCCGCCGACCGCGACGCCCTGCAGCAGGCGCAGCACGATCAGCAGCACCGGCGCGATCGCGCCTGCCTTATCGAACGTCGGCAAACAGCCGATCGCAACCGTCGATACCGCCATCAGCATCAGCGTGAGCATCAGCGAGCGTTTGCGCCCGACGCGATCGCCGATATGACCGAACAGCACGCCGCCGAGCGGTCGCGCGAAGAAGCCGATGGCGAACGTGCCGAACGACGCGAGCAGGCTCAGCAGGCGGCTTTCGCCGGGAAAGAACAGCGGACCGAACACGATGGCCGCGGCGGTTGCATAGCTATAGAAGTCGTACCACTCGATCGTGGTGCCGATGAACGAGGCGAGCGCCGCGCGCTTCGGTTGCGCGCGTGACGCGTTTTTTGCTGCTGTCATGAAACGATGTCTCCGTTATTGCTTTGGTCTTGATGCGAGTCTTACTTTGCCGCGCGGTACTCGACGCCCGGCAGCACGCACAGCAATTCGAACGCGAGGTTCGCGCCCAGGAGCGCCGTGGTGCCGAACGGGTCATAGGGCGGCGCGACTTCCACCAGATCCGCGCCGACGATATTCAGTCCACGCGCGCCGCGCACGATTTCGAGCGCCTGCGGCACGGTCAGTCCGGCGATTTCCGGCGTGCCGGTGCCGGGCGCGAATGCGGGATCGATGCCGTCGATATCGAACGTGATGTAGACGGGGCCATCGCCCATTTGCGCGCGCACTTCGTCCATCAGCGGCGCGAGCGATTTGTTCCAGCACTCTTCCGTCTGCACGACGCGGAAACCCTGCTCACGGCACCAGTCGAAATCGCCGGCTTCGTAACCCGTGCCGCGCAGGCCGATCTGCACGACGCGCGAGCAATCGAGCAGGCCCTCTTCCACCGCGCGCCGAAACGGCGTGCCGTGCGCGATCTTTTCGCCGAACATCGTGTCGTTGACGTCCGCGTGGGCGTCGATATGAATCAGCCCGACCTTGCCGTGCTTCGCGTGTATGGCGCGCAGGATCGGCAGCGCGATCGTGTGATCGCCGCCGAGCGTGAGCGGCTTGCAGTCGTGCTTCAGGATTTCGTGGTACGCGCGCTCGATGCGGTCGATCGAATCGAGCAGGTTGTACGGATTGATCGCGACATCGCCGATATCCGCGACGCGCAGCGAATCGAAAGGTGCGGCGCGCGTCGCCATGTTGTACGGGCGCAGCAGCACGGATTCGCTGCGCACCTGGCGCGGACCGAAGCGCGCGCCCGTGCGATTCGACGTGCCGAGATCGAACGGCACGCCGACGAAACACGCATCGAGCCCTTCGGCCGACTGGACATGCGGCAGGCGCATCATCGTCGTGATGCCGCCGCAACGCGGCATCTGGTTGCCCGACAACGGCTGCGGGCGCTCGGCGCGTTGTTCGACGAAGTGCGAATCGAAGTGCTCGGCGGGGGCGAAAAGTGAGGATGTATTCATGGCGTCAGATGGGTTCGCGTTGACATCTGACAATTAATAGCGGGCTCTGGATAAAAATAAAATGGCGATTAAATTAACTTAACATCGATATTTTTCGATGTATCGGCGGCGCCCATGTTCACTCACCTTTCCGATCTCGATCTGCGCCTCATCCGCGTGTTCCTCGCCATCGCCGATGCGGGCGGCGTTTCGTCCGCGCAGGCGACGCTCAACGTCGGGCAATCGACCATCAGCACGCAGCTCGCGACGCTCGAAACGCGCCTCGGCTACCGGCTCTGCGAACGCGGGCGCGGCGGCTTCGCGCTGACTTCGCGCGGCGAGCAGTTCGTCGAGGCGTGCCGGACGCTGCTCGCCGCCATCGACACGTTCGATTCGACCGCGCGCAATGTCGGCAAGAAGCTCGTCGGCTCGCTCACGCTCGGGATGATCGGCAACACGCCCGTCAGCGCGAACGCGCGCGTCAGTCAGGCGATCGCGCGTTTCCGGCAGCGCGACGAATCCGTGCGCTTCGCGGTGCTGGTGCGCTCGCCGGGCGAGCTGGAGGAGATGCTGCTGTCGGGGCGCATCCAGATGGCGATCGGCTACTTCTGGCATCGCGTGCCGTCGCTCGAATACACCGAAATCTTCGCGGAAGATCAGCTCGCGTACTGTGGACGCGAGCATCCGTTGTTCGCGCGGGCAGGCGAAGTAGGCATCGCGCAGGCGTTCGAGCACGACTGGGCGTGGCGCAGCTATCCGCTGCCCGAGGCCGGCGAGCTCACGCCGCGCAATATCGGCGCGGTCGCGGACAACATGGAGGCCGTCGCGATGCTCGTGCTCTCGGGCCGGCATCTCGGTTATCTGCCCGAGCACTTCGCCGCGCCCTATGTGAAGGAAGGCGTGCTCGCGGCGCTCAATCCGCAGGCGATGCGCTATCGCGTCGCGTTTCAGATGGTCACGCGCGCGGAACGCGTGAGCGGCGCGCGCGGCGCTAAGCGGGAGATCGTGGAGGCGTTTCTCGAAGACATGGCCGCGGCGCACGCGGCCATCGAATGAAAAAGGGCGCTTTCGTCGCGCCCTTTTCGGATCAGCCGTTGATCACGTCCGCGCCCTTCGGCACGGTGAACTTGAACGTATCGCTCTTGATCGGCGGATTCTTCTGGATGTTCGAGAACGTGAGCAGCGTGACGTTGCCGAACACGTCGTGCAGTTCCATCGCTTGCAGATTGCCGTCCCTGAAGCCGATGCCGACCGTCTCGAACTGCGTGTCCTTCGCCTTGGGCGTGAGTTCCAGCCAGTCGATGCCGCCCTTCTCGCCCGCATCGCGCAGGTTGAAGTTCTTCTCCAGATCGTTGCTGCCGAAGAGGATCGCCGCCGGGCTCGCGCCGAGCGCGCCGCCGAGCGTGCGCACGGTGACCTGATTCAGATCTTTGTCGTAGACGTAGAGCTTGTCGCCGTCGGCCTGGAGGATCTGCGCGTACGGCTTCTGATACGACCAGATGAACTTGCCCGGCCGCGCGAACATGAAGGTGCCGCTGGAAGTCTGACCTTTGGTCGGCATGGCGTTCGAGGTCGCGCCGTTGTTGGTCTTGCCGGGCGCCTTGATTTCCTGCTGGGTGAAGTCGCCGCGCGCCGCGTGGACTTGCGACACGAACGCCTTCAGTTGCTCCGTGCCGCTCGCGAATGCATGCGATGCGAACAGCATCGTCGCCGAAAAGATCGCCGCACCGAATGCCCTGGTGAGCGGGTTCCCCGTAAATTGCTTCATCGTTATGTTCTCCATTTGGACGCGCGCGTCACTCCGCGTCGCGCGCCGGCGTCAGGATTTCGCGGTTGCCGTTCGACGACATTGCCGACACGAGCCCCGAGTTTTCCATCTGTTCGAGCAGACGCGCCGCGCGGTTGTACCCGATGCGCAAATGCCGCTGCACGAGCGAGATCGACGCGCGCCGGTTCTTGATCACGACCTCGACCGCCTGATCGTATAAGGGATCGGACTCGCCGTCGGCGCCGCCGGTTCCTGCCGCGCCCGCCGAGCCTTCGTCGCCGTCGCCGGCGAGGCCGCCTTCGAGAATGCCCTCGATATAGTTCGGCTCGCCGTGCTCCTTCAGTTTGTCGACCACGCGATGCACTTCCTCGTCCGACACGAACGCGCCGTGCACGCGCACGGGCAGCCCGGAGCCCGGCGGCAGATAGAGCATGTCGCCCATGCCGAGCAGCGATTCGGCGCCCTGCTGGTCGAGAATCGTGCGCGAATCGATCTTCGACGACACCTGGAACGCCATGCGCGTCGGCACGTTCGCCTTGATGAGGCCGGTGATCACGTCGACCGAAGGACGCTGCGTCGCGAGGATCAAATGGATGCCCGCCGCGCGTGCCTTCTGCGCGATCCGCGCGATCAGCTCTTCGACCTTCTTGCCGACGACCATCATCAGGTCGGCGAGCTCGTCGATCACCACGACGATATTCGGCAGGCGCGTGAGCGGCTCGGGATCGTCGGGTGTGAGGCTGAACGGATTCGGAATCTTTTCGTCGCGCTTCTTCGCTTCATCGATCTTCGTGTTGAAGCTCGCGAGATTGCGCACGCCCATCTTGCTCATCAGCTTGTAGCGGCGCTCCATCTCGGCGACCGCCCAGTTGAGCGCATGGCCGGCCTGCCGCATGTCCGTCACGACCGGGCACAGCAAATGAGGAATGCCTTCGTAGACGCTCATTTCGAGCATCTTCGGGTCGATGAGAATCAGGCGCACCTGATCCGCGCTCGCCTTGTAGAGCAGCGAAAGGATCATTGCGTTGATGCCGACCGACTTGCCCGAGCCCGTCGTGCCCGCGACCAGCAAGTGCGGCATCTTCGCGAGATCCGCGCAGACCGGATTGCCGCCGATGTCCTTGCCGAGGCCCATCGTCAGCGGCGACGCGCCGTTCGCATAGACCTCGGAGCCGAGAATCTCGGAGAGCTTGACCGTCTGACGGCGCTGGTTCGGCAATTCGAGCGCCATGTAGTTCTTGCCCGGAATCGTCTCGACGACGCGAATCGACACGAGCGACAGCGAGCGCGCGAGATCCTTGCCGAGACCGACGATCTGGCTGCCCTTCACGCCCGTCGCGGGCTCGATTTCATAGCGCGTGACGACCGGCCCCGGATACGCGGCGATCACGCTCACCTCGACGCCGAAGTCCTTCAGCTTCTTTTCGATGAGCCGCGACGTGTATTCGAGCGTATCGGCGGCGATGGTTTCCTGGACCTTCGGCGGCGCATCGAGCAAGGCGAGCGGCGGCAACGTGGAATCGCCCGGCAAATCCTTGAAGAGCGGCACCTGCTTTTCCTTCTCGGCGCGTTCGGAACGCGCGGGCGCGGGCGCCGCGGGCACGATCATCACCGGTTCGTGATCCTCGCTCTTCTCGCGCGAACGCACGACCTTGTCTTCGCGCTTGACCGCGGCCGCTTCGCCGAGCTTGCGGTCGCGTCCCGCTTCGCGGCGCAGTTGCGCGCCGGTGATCGCGTTGAGAATGCCGTCGCCGAGCTTCTCGCACACGGACAGCCACGAGAAACGGAAATAGAGCGACAGGCCGATCGCGAGCGCGATCAAGAAGAACAAAGTCGCGCCCGTGAAGCCGAGCGCATGCGAAACATGCCGCGCGACGACATCGCCGACGACGCCGCCCGGCGCACGCGGCAACTGCACCTTGAGCGACCACATGCGCAGCGCCTCGATGCCGTCGCTCGCGAGCAGCACGAGCACGAACGCGAACGCTTCGGCGAGCCAGGTGCGGTCGCGCGGCGCGTCTTCATCGACGGCGGGCGGCTGCGTCGTGTGCTGAATGAGACGCCGGTAATTCGCGACGATGCGCCGCGCGAGCAGCACGACCAGCCAGTAGGAAGACAGCCCGAAGACGAGCAGCAGGATATCGGACGTGTACGCGCCGACGCGCCCCGCCCAGTTCCCGATGCGATCGACGCTCACCGCGTGGGTCCAGCTCGGATCCTTGCGGCTGTACGAAAGGAGCGCCATCACGAGGAACAGTCCGAGCGCGACCTGGAGAATCCAGCGAATTTCGGTGAAGAGCCGCGACATGCGGTGCGGCAACGCCTGCGGGCTCGCGGAATAGGTAGCTTTGGCCATTGATTCGGTGTCGCTTTGTGTCGCTTTTTTGCGGCTCACGCCTCTACGCAAGGACCGCATGGAACGGTGGCCTATTGTAAACGCTGCATTGCGGTGAAAGGCGCAAAACGGACGCGTTCTTGCAACCTGTAACACTCGTCACGAGCAAGTCATGCGGCGGTCCTCGCTGTCCACGGCTATCAAACCGATTGAAAGGTTCACTCGGGAAGGCTTTTCCAGCGGCCTTTATAATCCCCTTTTTGCACCTAAATTTGGATAATCGGGAGCGTCGCGCGCATTCTCCGGCCACGAGCGGCGTCGATATCGCTGCATTGCAGGCCACGCGTACTTCCGAGCCGACCATCAATAACGGACCATCATCATGTCTTCGCCCAAACACGCCAAAGTGCTGATTCTCGGTTCCGGCCCCGCCGGCTACTCCGCCGCTGTGTACGCCGCGCGCGCGAACCTGTCGCCGCTGCTCATCACCGGCCTCGCGCAAGGCGGCCAGCTGATGACCACCACGGACGTCGAGAACTGGCCGGCGGACCCGTCGGGCGTGCAGGGCCCGGAACTGATGCAGCGTTTCGAAGAGCACGCGCGCCGCTTCAACACCGAGATCGTGTTCGATCACATCCACACCGCGAAGCTCAACGAGCGCCCCTTCCGGCTCATCGGCGATTCGGGCGAGTACACCTGCGATTCGCTCGTCATCGCGACGGGCGCATCGGCGCAATATCTCGGCGTTCCGTCGGAAGAAGCGTTCATGGGCAAGGGCGTGTCGGCTTGCGCCACCTGCGACGGCTTCTTCTATCGCAACGGTGAAGTCGCGGTGATCGGCGGCGGCAATACGGCCGTCGAGGAAGCGATCTATCTCGCGGGCATCGCGAAGAAAGTGACGGTCGTGCATCGCCGCGACAAGTTCCGCGCCGAGCCTATCCTCATCGACCGGCTGCTCGCGAAGGAAAAGGAAGGCATCGTCGATATCAAGTGGAATCACGTGCTCGACGAAGTCACCGGCGACAATTCCGGCGTCACCGGCCTGCGCATCAAAGACACGCAGTCGGGCAAGACCACGGATATCGCGCTGCAGGGCGTGTTCGTCGCGATCGGCCACAAGCCGAACACCGATCTCTTCGTCAACCAGTTGGAGATGAAGAACGGCTACATCATCACCAAGGGCGGCACCACCGGCGACGCCACCGCGACGAGCATCCCCGGCGTGTTCGCGGCGGGCGACGTGCAGGATCACGTGTATCGCCAGGCGATCACGAGCGCGGGCACGGGCTGCATGGCCGCGCTGGATGCGCAGCGCTATCTCGAGACCATCGACGAAACGCCGACGCCGCATTCGATGAGCCACGAAGCGGATCGCTGATCGGACGTCCATCCGGGCGCGGCCGAGCGCGGCGAACCGCTAGAATGGAGTTCGTCCGCTTCTGGCGCGTCCGATAGCGCTGACTCGCGATAAAAACGGGCCACGGTTCACGCCGTCGGCCCGTTTTCGATTCGAGGCGCGCCTCGCGTCGAGCCTGATTTCTGTCGATTTCCGCTGGCCGAACGATGCCGAAGAATCTCCCTCACCCGAACGAACCGAAAGTCCGGCGCAGAGAAGCGGCGCGACCGGCCACGCCCGCGCCGGCCGGGCCAGTCGATGCGCGCGACGTCGCCGCCGCCGTGAAGCGTGACGGGCTGTCGGGCCTTTCGACGCTCAAGCGCGCACTCAAAGCCGACGCCGAGAAGCGCGAAGTGCAACGCGTCGCGGCGGCGCGCGCCGAACGCGAAGCCGTCGTCGATGCCGACGAGTTCCGTCGCGCGATCGGCGAAGTCGAACCGCTCAAAACGCCGCCGCGCTCGACCATCACGCGCGTGCCGCCTCCGCCCGTGCCGCTGCAAAGCCGTCGCGACGAAGAGGCCGTGCTGCAGGAAGCGCTCTCCGACGAATACGATCCCGAAAGCCTGCTCGACATCGACGAAACGCTGTCCTTCCAGCGGCCCGGCATCAGCCAGGAAGTCGTGAGAAAGCTCAGGCGCGGCGCGTGGATCGTGCAGGCGCAGCTCGATCTGCACGGCATGCGCCGCGAAGAAGCGCGCGAAGCGCTCGCGGAGTTCATCCGCGAATCGGTGAAGCGCGGGCTGCGGTGTCTGCGCGTGATTCACGGCAAGGGGCTCGGCTCGATCGGCAAGGAGCCCGTGCTCAAGGGCAAGGTGCGCGCGTGGCTCGTGCAGAAGTCGGAAGTGATCGCGTTTTGCCAGGCGCGCCCGCACGACGGCGGCGCGGGCGCGGTGCTCGTGCTGCTGCAGCCAAGCGGCGCGGCTCGCCATCACAACCATCCGCAGGACAAGAGTCTCGGCAGGAATCACGATCCGGGGCCGGACAGTGCATCCTAGGCTCACCCTCGCCATCACCATCATGGAGGCGCTCGCGATATTCGCGTACGCCTTCTCCGGGCTCATCGAAGCGCGCAAGCGCAGGCTCGACGCGGTCGGCGCGTTTCTCGTCGCGCTCGTCACCGCGTTCGGCGGCGGCACGGTGCGCGACGTGCTGCTCTCGCGCCGGCCGTTCTACTGGGTCGAGCATCAGGATTACGTGCTGCTCATCTTCGCGATGGCGATCTTCGCGCCCATCTTCCTGCGCGTCACGTCGCGCCTTTTCGACCAGCGCGCGCTGCTCATCACCGATGCGATCGGGCTCGGCCTATTCAGCGTCTCCGGCACCTCGATCGCGCTCGATGCGCAGATGCCCGCCTTCACCGCGACGATGATGGGCGTCATCACCGGCGTGTTCGGCGGCGTGCTGCGCGACGTGCTCTGCAACGAAATTCCGTTGATCCTGCGCGACTCGCGCCCCTACGCGGTGTGCGCGTTCGCCGGCTGCTGGATCTATCTCGGGCTGGAGCGGCTCGACGTCGACACGATCTACAACGTGCTGATTTCGACGGCGTTCATCCTGATCGCGCGGCTCATCACCTTCAAGTTCGATATCCGTCTGCCGCACTAGGTCCGTCGCCGGCACGCGCGCGAAACGGGCGGGAAAACGCGTCCATTTGCTACAATCGCATAGTTTTCAAGCCCCGCATCCGGCCGCGATGCAGCCCGCTCCGGTCGCCATCACGCACATAGAACATGAACATCGAGCAAGCGCGTTTCAACATGATCGAGCAACAGATTCGTCCGTGGGAAGTGCTGGACCAGGACGTGCTGAACCTGCTCGCGATCGTCAAGCGCGAGAACTTCGTTCCCGCCGCGTACCGCAACATCGCTTTCGCGGACCTCGAAGTTCCGCTGCCCGGCGGCGAGCGCATGCTCTCGCCCAAGGTCGAAGCGCGCATCCTGCAGGAGCTCGCGGTTCACAAGGGCGAGACCGTGCTGGAAATCGGTACCGGCTCGGGCTACATGGCAGCGCTGCTCGCGCATCGCGGGCGCAGCGTGACGACGGTCGAAATCTCGCCCGAACTCGCCGGTTTCGCGAAGCAGAACCTCGCCGCGAACGGCGTGACGAACGTGGACGTGATCACCGGCGACGGCGCGCTCGGCTGGGATCAGGGCGCGCCTTACGACGTGATCTGCGTGTCGGGCGGGCTGCCGGTCATGCCGCAGGAATTTCTCGAGCAACTGAAGATCGGCGGGCGCATCGCGGCGTTCGTCGGCGCGGCGCCCGTCATGAAGGCGCAGATCATCACGCGCGTCGACGAAAAGCAGTTCCGCGTGTCGGACGTGTTCGAAACGCTCGTCGCGCCGCTGAAGAACGCGGTGCATCCGTCGCTGTTCAAGTTCTAAGCTGAAAGCGCGATGCCGGTCGTGCCCGGCCTCGCGCGTCTTGCCAGGATCTCCATGCAAAACCTCACCGCACCCGAACTCGCCGCGTGGCTCGCGGATGCCTCGCGCCCCGCTCCCGTTCTGCTCGACGTGCGCGAGCCGTGGGAAATCCAGACGGCGAAGATGGATAACATCGTGACGATTCCGATGCGCGACATTCCCGCGCGCAGCGAAGAACTCGACGACGAAGCGCAGATCGTCTGCATCTGCCATCACGGCGCGCGCAGCGCGCAGGTCGCGATGTTCCTCGAATCGCGCGGCTTCACGAAGACGTTCAACCTGTACGGCGGCATCGATGCATGGTCGCGTCAGGTCGATCCTTCGGTTCCCACGTACTGACCGCTTTTCGGGCCGCACATCGCGCGCGGCCCGCACGCTTTTCTCATCCCTCGCTCGACCACAGCGCCGTGCCGCGCGCCGAGAATATGACGAGATATCCGTTCGGAAGGATATTCGCATAGGCGCCCGGATTGCCCGACGTGTGCGTCTGCCAGACCATCGCGCCGTTGCTGTCGTACATCACCAGATTGCCGTCCTCCAGCATGCGGACTTCGACGCCCGGCGTGCCGCTCACGCGCGATGACCAGATCGTCTGGCCATTCCTCACGGCGACGAGATAACCGTCGCCCTGCAAGCTCACTTGCACACTTGCGCCGCACGCCGCGACCGATCCGCCGACGCCAAAGCCCTCGCCCATCGCGATACGTCCGCACGCCGTCGGTGCGTTGACCGGCGGCAGCGCGGCGAACCAGGACAGATCGACGGCATTGGCGATCGCCAACATGCCGGCATCGTCCGGATGCAGATCGTCGCCGCTGTTGTAGGCGCGCGCGTACGCGGTGGAATCGGTCGAGCCCAACGGATTGCCTAGCGCCGCAGCCTGATCGAGCACGGCGTCGCAACCGCTTTCCTTGGTGCGCAGGTAGGCATTCACCGTCTGACGCGTGTTCTCGATTTCGGGCGTCCACTCGTCCAGGCCCTGAAAAGGCGTGAGCGTCGAACAGATCAGGCCCACTTTCGCGGCGCTCGTTTGCTGGACCAGTTGCTGATACGCGCCGATGAGCTGCTGCGCGCTCGGCGGATTGCCGCTGATGAGATTGTTCACCGCGTCATCGGAGACGATGACCCACTTCACGTTGGGCTGCCCGAGCACGTCGCGGGCGAAGCGCTTCAGTCCGGCCTGGCCCGAACCGTCCGTGAAGAAATCGTTTCCGCTGATGCCCTGATTCAGCACGCCGACCGTCATGCCCGAGCGGATCAGCCGCTCCGCGAGCCGGTTCGGCCAGCGCCGGTTCGTGTTGGGCGTCGATGAAAACCCGTCCGTGATCGACGCGCCGAACGTGACTACCGCGCCCGTCGCCGCGGCGTTCATCACATCGACATTGGTGAGGAAATAGTACGACTGCTCGCCCGCCGCGTTCACGACGCCGCCCGCGAACGCCGGGTCCGCGCTGACGTCGCCCGGCGCGATCCAGTTGTCCTGCAAGCCCTCGATGTGGCCGGTCGCCCCCGGCTGCGTCTGCGACGGAATATGGAAGCTCACGGCGATATCGGCGAGTGCCGGCACCTGAAACGGGACGGCGTCGGTCTGCACCGTGCCGCCCGCCGGAATCGTCACATAGGGCTGGCCGTTGAAGGTCGCGGCGCGATCGGTGCCTGCGATCGTCCGCGCCCCGCTCGCCCGCCGCGCGATGTGCACGTCGCCGAGCGTGACCGGCTGCGAGCCGAACAGATTGGAAAACGTCAGGCGCGCCGCCGTGCCGCCGATGCTCGTATGCACGACGTGGCGAATCGTCTGGTTGTTGAAGCCGGGATCCGCCGTGACGTCAGGCGCGGCCGACCACGTTCCGGTCCACGGTGCGCTCGTGATGACCCCCTGCGCAAAGTAATGCGATGTATCGGGCCATGACAGAAGAACGACGAGCGCCAGGCCGACGAGCTTGTGTAACCCTCGTTTCACGTTCGCCTCCCTGTTCTTCGAATTGGTGGAAGCAAACTAGACCACGTCGGGCGCGTCGCCGTCGTGCGCTAACGTACAGACAACGTCAAACGCCATTCCCGCGGACAAAAAACAGAAAGCCGCATGAAAGTTTCTCCCATGCGGCTTTTTGCGGACGTTCGACGAGACGCGGATCAGACGACGTTCATCGCCAGCGCGCTCGCACGGTAATGCTCCGCGGCCTTTTCGGTGTCGCCCAGTTGCTCATGCAGACGCGCGAGCGCGCGATGCGTGCGGATCTTGAGCGGTTCGTTGTCGGCGAGTTTCAGCGCCGATTCGAGGAACGCCTGCGCCTTGCCCCACAACTGCTGATGCAGACACAGCCGCCCGAGCGTGAAGAGCAGATCGGCGTCTTCGGTGCGTTCCTTCTGCCACGCTTCGGCGCGCTGGATCAGCGGGAACGCGTCGCCGCCGACAATGCAATCCGGATAGCGCCGCAAGAGCCGCGCGTCCCAGTTGTGCGCGAGCGCATCCTCGACGATCTTCTTCGCCTCCGCGCGGCGATCGAGCGCGATCAACAGCTCCGCGGCGAGATCGGCGAGACGCGGCGACTGGCGCTCGGTCGCCGAAAGCGACTGCCACAGTTCGAGCAGCGCGTCGGGATTGTGCCGCCGGTCGCGCAGCAGGTTTTCCGCCGCCACCTGACGCAGCCGCACCGCGACCGCCGGATGCAGCGCCTCGCGTTTTTCCAGCATGCGCACGAGCTTCAGCACTTCGCCCCAGTTCTTCAACTGCTGCTGCGCACGCAGCGCGATCTGCTGCGCGTGAATGCGCCGGCCGCCCTGCGCCTGCATTTCGGTGAGCGCGACGAGCGCGCCGTCGGCATCGCGGCCATCGGCGCGCATGTCGGCGGTCGCCATCAGGCGCGCGTCCTGCCAGTCCGTGCCGGAAACCTGCGCGAGCCATTCGTCGCGGCGCGCGTATTCGTGCAGACGGTGCGCCGCGTTTGCGCCGATGAGCCCGGCCGCGCCCTTGTTGGCGTCGACCGAAAGCGCATCGCGCGCGGCCTTCTCGGCCTTCGAGAAGCGTCCGGCGTAGAGGTGCCCGACCGCGTCGCGCAGCGACGCATTCGCCTTCGCGAGCTTGCTGCGCGTGCGATACGCGGCGACGCGCGACGGCATCTTCCACACGCCGCGCACCGCGCGGATGACCGCGTAGAGCACGATGAACAGCACGACGAGCGCCACCGCGAACAGGTTGAGCGACATGTCGACCCGATACGGCGGAATCACGAGCAGAATCTGCCCGCCGTTGAAACCGCCGACCGTCGCGACGATCACCGCTACCGCGAACAGCAGCGCGAGCCAGATCAGTCCACGAATCGTCATCATCCGCCTCGCTTGAACTGATGGACGGCGGCGAGGCTGGCGTTCAGGTTCGGCACGGCGACGGCGAGCGACGCCTGATCGACCTGCTTCACGAGATCGCGCACGGCCTGCACCTTCCTGGACGATGCATCGAAGTAGCGCGCGAGCGCGGCATCGGCGGCGTGCAGATCGGACTTGAGCGTCGGCTCGCTGCGCGACAGGAGCGACAGACGCGCGGACAGCAAACGCAGCTTCACGTTCTCGCGCACGAAATAACCCTGATCGGGCGACGTGAGCATTGCGTCGGCGTTGTCGATGCGCCGCACCGACACGAGGCTCGACAACTGCTGGCCGATGCCGTTCGTGATCTGATGCCACAGCACCTTCCAGCGCGGCTCGCCGGTCGCCGCGGCGATCGACGCGCTGTTGGCCGGCTCGGCCGTCTGCGCGCGGGCGCGTGCGATGGGCGCTTCGCCCGACAGCGGCAACTGGTCGATCTGGTCGATGGCGGTGTCGAGCTTGATCGCGAGACCGGTGAGATCGGTGGTGGGCGTGGCCTTCAGCTTGTCGATGTCCTGCGCGATCGCCTTGCGGATCGCGACGACCTGCGGACCGGTGCTCGCGGCGAGGCGCGTGTCGGCGCTTTGCAGCGCGAAGAGCGCGAGCTGCACGTTGCCGGTCAGTTGCAGTTGCTGGCTCGCGCTCGACAGAATCTGTTCGACTTCGGCGATGGTCCAGTCGTCGCGATTGCTCGCGAGATCCTGGTATTGCTGCTGCAACGCCTGACTGTGCGTTTCGGCATCGGTGAGCTTGCCTTGCAACTGGATGATCTGCGTATTGAGCGCGGTGGTCGCGCTCGCGGCCTGATCGGCTTTCGCGCGCAGATCGGCGTTCTGCTCGTCGGACTGGGCGAGGCGTTGCGACAGTTGCGCGTCGGCGCGGTCGAACTTGCGGTTCAGGACGAACGCGCCCGCGCCCGCCGCCACCGCCAGAATGACGATGACGAACCACAACAACACGATGCCCGCGCCGCCGCGGCGCTTCTGCTGCTCGAAAGGCGTGAAAGGCGTGTTCGGCGGCAAGGGCGGTGTCACGTTCGGCTGAGGTGAAGCTTTTTTGGAATCGTTCGAATCAGTCATGCGTGATTGAGCCGTTTGGTGGGCCGGCGCGGTGGCCGGATGGGCGTCCGTCGGCGCGGATGAGGAATGGTTCGAGCTCGATGCGCTCGCTGCAGCGCTCGCGTATGCGTGGGCCTCCGGATCGCGTGAGTTGCGTTGTGGCTCCGCCTGCGCGGCTGCTGCGGCGGTGTCGGACGGAAACAGCGCTTCCAGCGAGTGTGCGATGCGTTCGTCGCCCGCGCCGGACACCGTAATCCTATCAAAACCCGCTCCCCGCGCGGCTTCGGCGATGCGCGGGTGCGGGCAGACGACCGGCGTGCGTTTGAGCAGCACGATCTCGTCGGCGGTGAGGTGCTCGTGCGCGAGCTCGTCGAGATTGCGCACGCCTTCGGAACTCGTCAGCAGCCAAGCGTGCGGCTTTCCGGCGAGCAGTTCGTGGATGCGCTCCCACTTTTGCATCGAAGGCTCGGGCAACACACGTCGATACGCGGCGGCTTTCTCGACCCGCGCGCCCGCCTCGATCAGCCGTTCGGCGAGCCATTCGCGGCCGCCGTCGCCACGCACGATCAGCACGCGCTTGCCTTCGAGACCGTTGGTGCCGAAATGCGCTTCGATCGCGGTGTAGAGCGCTTCCGAGTCGAAGCGGGGATCGGCATCTTCCGTCGATGGACTGATCACGCGATGCGCGGGCGCATGCACGCCCTGCCGCGCGAGCGCCGCGACCGATCCCGGACCCACGACCGCGACGGGGAGATCGGCGGGCCACGGCGCCCCGAGCCGGCCGAACGCATGATCGATCGCATTCGGCGACACGAACACGACGAGCGCGTAACGCCCGGGCGCGTCGGGCGGCAGAAAGAGCTCATCGAGCGCGGCGCGCAGCGGTGCATCGTCGGCGACGGGCGCGATATCGATCAGCGGGAATTCCAGCGTGTCGAAGCCGGCGCTCGCGAGGAGCGCGAGCAACGCGGACGACTGTCCGCCCGGACGCGTGACGATGACGGTGGCGCGGCGCTCGCTCGCCATCAGGACTTCGGCCCCGAGGGCGCGGCGTTGGGGGCGTCGGCGCGGCTCATCGTGGTGAGCGCGTTGACGATATCCATTGCGCCCTGCGCTTCGAGATCCGACGACACGCGCTTGCCGAGCGCGAGCGCACCGGCGAGATCGGGCGAACGCACGGCTTCTTCGGCGCGCAGCACACGCTTGCCGTCGGGCATCGCCACCGCGCCGCGCAGATGCAGCGCGCCGTCGCGCCACACGGCATGCGCCGCGAGCGGCACTTCGCAACTGCCGCCGAGCGCACGCGACACCGCGCGTTCCGCCTCGACCGCGAGCGCGGTGTGCTCGTCGTGCAAGGGCGCGAGCCACGCGGCGAGATCGGCGCGATCCGCGCGCATCTCGATGCCGAGCGCGCCCTGCCCCGCCGCCGGCAGGCTCTCCGACGGATCGAGCAGCGCACGGATGCGCGCTTCGAGCCCGAGCCGCTTCAGACCGGCGGCCGCGAGAATGATCGCCGCGTATTCGCCGCGATCGAGCTTGGCAAGACGCGTGTCGAGATTGCCGCGCAGCGGACGCACTTCGAGCGCGGGAAAGCGCGCGCGGATCATTGCTTCACGGCGCAGGCTCGACGTGCCGACGATACTTCCCGCAGGCAACGCTCCCAGCGATTCGTAGTGCGGCGACACGAAGGCGTCGCGCGGATCTTCACGCTCCAGAATGGCGCCAAGCGCGAAGCCTTCGGGCAGTTCCATCGGCACGTCTTTCAGCGAATGCACGGCGAGATCGGCGCGGCCATCGGCGAGCGCGGCTTCGAGTTCTTTCACGAAGAGACCCTTGCCGCCGACCTTCGACAACGTGCGATCCAGAATCTGATCGCCACGCGTCGTCATTCCGAGGATTTTTACGTCACAAGATGGATATAATTTGTGCAGCGCACACCGCACATGCTCGGCCTGCCACATCGCAAGCCGGCTTTCCCGCGAAGCGATGGTGATGCTCGCGGGCGGTGTCGTTGAATGCGTCTCGGAATTCATTGATGCTCGATCGAATGACGGGATGGATGAATAGACATTAGCGAACAATGGTAGCACGCACGCCAGAGTCCACAGACACATGGGCAGCGCGCGAGAGCCTTGTCCGATGCGCCTTTCGGGGCGTCCGTGGCGCGTTTGTATCCGGGTGAACGACGGCGCAGGCCGCTTCGCGCGCGATGACCGCTTCGGGGCCCGCTAAACGCCGCGGCATGCTGTCGCCGGTTTGACGCACGGCCGTTCGCGCGGCCTGCGGTTTCCTGCCCGATGCGGCGCCCGTCCGGGTTGCATCACGTCGATGTGGTCCCTGGCTTCGCAGCTTCTGAGAGGAACCCAACGTGACGTCTTCTGGATCGGCTCGCCCGGCGCGCCGCAACGCCGCATTGCCCAAGTCTTCCTCCTCCGACGCGCCCCGCCCGGCGTCGTCGCCCATCGTCACGAAGGCCGCCACGGCGGCGAAGGCATCGAAAGCGGCCATCGCGCCGAAACCGAGGCCGGGCGTCAAGGCCGCGGCCAAACGCGTCGCAACCAAAGCGAAAGCGCCGCGCGCCAACGGCGCGGCCGCCGCGAAACCCGCGAGCCGCACGCGCGACGACAAGGACCGCCCGCTCTTCGAGGACATCCGCTTCCTCGGCCGTGTGCTCGGCGAAGTGCTGCGCGAGCAGGAAGGCGACGCCGTGTTCGACGTGGTCGAAGCCATTCGTCAGACGGCCGTGAAGTTTCGCCGCGAAGACGACAGCGAAGCCGCGCAGACGCTGGAGAAGAAGCTGCGCGCGCTGTCGCCGGAGCAGACGGTGTCGGTCGTGCGTGCGTTCAGCTACTTTTCGCATCTGGCGAACATCGCGGAAGACCGGCATCACAATCGCCGCCGCCGCATTCACGCGCTCGCTGGCTCCGTTTCGCAGCCCGGCACGATCGCCTATGCCATCGAGCGTATGCGCGAGCACAAGAACATCAGCGCGACGCGCAAGCTGCTGGACAAGTTTTTCGGCGATGCGCTGATCGTGCCGGTGCTCACCGCGCACCCGACCGAAGTCTCGCGCAAGAGCATTCTCGATGCGCAACACGACATCGCGCGCCTGCTCGCCGAGCGCGATCAGGAACTGACCGTCCGCGAACGCGCCCAGAACGAAGCCGTGCTGCGCGCGCGGGTGACATCGCTGTGGCAGACGCGCATGCTGCGCGAAACACGGCTCTCCGTCACCGACGAAATCGACAACGCGCTTTCCTACTATCGCGCGACCTTCCTCGCGGAGATTCCCGCGCTCTATGCCGATATCGAAGGCGCGCTCGCCGAGCACGGCCTGCCCGTGCGCCTGCCGCCGTTCTTCCAGATGGGAAGCTGGATCGGCGGCGACCGCGACGGCAATCCGTTCGTCACCGGCGAAACGCTCGAAACCGCGATCACCCGTCAGGCGATCGTGATCTTCGAACACTATCTGGAAGAGACGCACAAGCTCGGCGCGGAATTGTCCGTGTCGAACCTGCTCGCCGGTTCGAGCGATGCGTTGAAGGCGCTCGCCGATGCCTCGCCGGATCAGTCGCCGCATCGCACGGACGAGCCGTATCGGCGCGCTCTCATCGGCATGTACACGCGGCTTGCGGCGAGCGCTCGCGTGCGGCTCGGCGAAGGCGTCGTCGCGGTGCGCAGCGCGGGCGCGGGCCAGCCGCAGATTCGCGCGAAGCCCTATGCCGACGCGTCCGAATTCGTGCGCGACCTGCACGTGCTGATCGATTCGCTCGCGGAGCATCACGGCGCGTCGATGTCGACCCTGCGTCTTTCGCCGCTCGCGCGCGCCGCCGAAGTGTTCGGCTTCCACCTTGCGAGCATCGACTTGCGGCAAAGCTCGGATATTCACGAAGCGGTCGTGACCGAGTTGCTCGCGCGTGCGGGCGTCGTCGCGGATTATGCGTCGCTGTCCGAAGAGCACAAGCGCGACGTGCTGCTGAAGGAGCTGGCGCAACCGCGTCCGCTGCGTCTGCCTTACGCGCAGTATTCCGATCTCGCGAAGAGCGAGCTCGGCGTGCTCGAAGCCGCGCGCGAGACGCGTCAGAAGTTCGGCGCGCGCGCGGTGCGCAACTACATCATTTCGCACACGGAAACCGTCAGCGACCTGCTGGAAGTCATGTTGCTGCAGAAGGAAACCGGCGTGCTGCAAGGCTATCTGGGCGCTAAAGACGATTCACCGCGCGACGGCCTGATGGTGATTCCGCTCTTCGAGACGATCGCCGACTTGCGCAATGCGCCGGTCATCATGGGCGAGTTCTTCGCGCTGCCGGGCATCGACAAGCTGATCGAGAATCAGGGCAACGAGCAGGAAGTGATGCTCGGTTATTCGGACAGCAACAAGGACGGCGGTTTCCTCACGTCGAATTGGGAGCTGTATCGCGCGGAACTGGCGCTGGTTACGCTCTTCAAGGAACGCGGCACGACCCTGCGACTGTTTCACGGCCGCGGCGGCACGGTCGGACGCGGCGGCGGCCCGACCTATCAGGCGATTCTGTCGCAGCCGCCCGGCACCGTCGACGGGCAAATCCGTCTGACCGAGCAAGGCGAAGTGATCGCGAGCAAGTTCGCGAATGCGGAGATCGGGCGGCGCAATCTGGAGACGGTGGTCGCGGCGACGCTCGAAGCATCGCTGCTTCCGCACGAGAACGCGCCCGCGCAGTTGCCGCAATTCGAAGCGACGATGCAGACGCTCTCCGATTCCGCGATGGCCGCGTACCGTGCGCTCGTCTACGAGACGCCCGGCTTCACCGACTATTTCTTCCTGTCGACGCCGATTTCGGAGATCGCGGAGCTGAATATCGGCAGCCGGCCGGCGTCGCGCAAGCTGCAGGACCCGAAGCAACGCAAGATCGAGGATTTGCGCGCGATTCCGTGGGGCTTCTCGTGGGGGCAATGCCGTTTGTTGCTGACGGGCTGGTACGGCTTCGGCAGCGCGGTGACGGCCTATCTCGACAAGTCCGGCTCCGACGATGAACGCGCGAAGCGGCTGGCTACGCTGCGCAAGATGCACAAGACGTGGCCGTTCTTCAAGAACCTGCTGTCGAACATGGACATGGTGCTCGCGAAGACCGATCTCGCGGTTGCGTCGCGTTATGCGCAACTCGTCACGGACAGGAAGCTGCGCAAGACCGTGTTCGACAAGATCGTCGCGGAGCATCAGCGCACGTCGGACGTGCTTGCCGAGATTACGGGGAAGAGCGATCGTCTTGCTGATAATCCGCTGCTCGCGCGGTCGATCAAGAACCGGTTTCCGTATCTCGATCCGCTCAACCATTTGCAGGTCGAACTGTTGAAGCGTCATCGCGCGGGAGATCAGAACGTGCGCTTGCGGCGCGGGATTCATTTGACGATCAACGGGATTGCGGCGGGGTTGCGGAATACGGGGTGATGGTACGGTGTGGTGGGGGGGTTTCGCCGGATCCCGATTTCGTGTCGGTCTATTGGCACTGCCCCTGTGCGGGGCGGCACCTACTTTCTTTGCTGCTGCAAAGAAAGTAGGCAAAGAAAGCAGCTCGTTCAGGCCCGCGGTCACACGCAGTTTGGCCATGCTTGCCAGCCCACGGTGGCCCTCGCCTAAGTGTCGCCCTCGAAGGCCCACTCGGGCTTGGATCGCGCACGGTCTGCCACCTCGCACCGCTTACCTCACTGGTTCAGCACCAAATGGCTCCGGCCCGCTTCGCGGCCGATGGGTCAATCGGGTCCGCGTGCGCTTCTTCGACGGTTTCCCTTGCATACCCAACGGCAGCGCGTAGCGCTGTGCCGAAGCTCTTTCGTGCTGAACCAGCGCCCTTGGACATTTGGGGCGGCAGACCGCGCGCGAGCCAAGCCCTTATCTGCTTGTGGGGGCACTCGCTACTGCCGGGCCATTAGGTCAATCGCCTGTGCCGCGGCCGGCA
>JFHF01000030.1 GCA_000648925.1 Caballeronia jiangsuensis | reverse complement strand
CTTCGGGTCAGCAACTACATTACTTCAATCAGATGGAGCAATGGGTACCGTTTGAATGGCCGGGGCAGGCGCTGGACAACAACGCTCAGCTTCAATGGGAGACCGAGGAAGGTGGTTTGCGCTCGACGATGTACGCGCAAGGCCGCTTCGCTTTGATCCGCCTCTTCGAACGCGCGAAGGTGACGCAGCAAGACAACGCTCGCTATGTGTTGTCGTGGACGCCTGAACAAGGAACGAGCCCGCCGCTATCGCTGCAGGTGCGCGCCGAAGCGGGCGCGGGTCCGCTCGATGTGCTGGCACTCAGGCATTTCACGCTGCCTGCGCGCATCTTCGTGACGCGATCCGTCGCGGAGAAGTCCGTGGGACCGAACCCGCCGCCCTTGCCGCCGGGAGCGCTCGCCGCTGCGCAGAAGGTCGGCGTGCCCCTGCCGGAGGCGAAGTGATGCGAGCGTTTGCCCTATCGCAGCCGTGCGCAATCGCGTGCCACAAGAGACACAGGAAATCATGTTGAATCGACAAACAGTGGTCGGGATGCTCATAACGCTCTTGCTTTCGGGATGCGGCGTGTGGCAAGCCGCATCCGACTCGACGGTGAACGCCTACGACACGGTGTTTCATAACCGCGGCAAGACAGTAGACATCGATCTGACCGCCCACGCGGACCTGAATCGGGATGACGCGGGGCATGCGAAATCGGTGGCGGTGCGCGTGTATCAATTGAAGGATCGCAAGCGTTTCGATGACGCCTCGTACAACGATCTCCTCAACAACGACGACACCTTGCTCGCGCAGGATGTGCAGGCACGTACGGCGGTAGTCGTCAATCCCGGCGGATCGGCGAGCGCGTCGCAGCAGATGGAAAGGGACACGAAGTTCGTCGCGATCGCCGCGTTCTATCAGAACGTCGGCAAGACGGGAGCGTGGAGATTGATCGTGCCCACGAAGAGGCTGTCAGGCGATGCACCGCTGAAGCTGACGTTGTCGGACAGAACGCTCGACATATCCAATGACAACGCGAAATCCGCCAGGAAATGAACGAAATCCTGTCTTCGGACAACAACCCGAATCTGATGATGCGGCGCGCGCTGAATGCGCTCCTTCAGGACGGCTTGCAACGTCTTCAGAGCGCTGCCCGCGAGCGCCACGGCGAATGTCTCGATACCGCTTACACCGGACCGCAGAGCTACTACAAATTCCGCTGCGCCGAAGGACATGAATGGGAGCAGACGGCAGCCAGGACGTTGCAGGGCAACTGGTGCAAAGCTTGTGTGAGGATCGAACGACGGACGCCGCTCGGCGTGATGCATGCAATCGCCGCATCGCGTAATGGACGGTGTCTTTCGCTCGAGACGCAAACGGAAAAAGTGAAGCTGACATGGGAATGCCAGTCGGGCCACGTGTGGCAGGCTCGTCCGGAATCGATCAGACACGGCGCCTGGTGTCCCGAGTGCGCAGCGCGCGAACGCCGGAAGCTTCGCACGGATCAAGCGCTTTACGCCAAACTGCAACGTCGCGTCAGAGCGTCCGCCGCACAATCGTCGCTTCATCCCGCGCTGGTCAGATTGCACGATTACGCATTGAAGCTCGGATGGCGCTGTCTCGCTCAAGCGTGGTCAGGCTACTACACGCATTACGACTTCGAATGCGAGAACGGTCATCGAGAGAAGCGCGCAGCATCGCAGTTCATGTTCGGCAAACGCCATCGTCGTCGATGTGCTCAGTGCGAAGTCACTGAACATGACGAATCCAATCGGAAAACAACGTAGCAAAGCAGGTTCACGAAACGATGCAAAACAGATTTGACGCTTCACGTAGTTTCACCGGGCGCGCATGCGTGCGACTCGCCACCGCGGTCGCCATCGCAACGTTCACACTGGCCGGCTGCGGCGCATGGCAGGCCACGAAGGACAGCACCGTCGGCGCGGCCCAATGGCTCTTCACGACGCAGGTCAAGTCGATGAACGTCGATCTCGACGCGCGTGCCGCATTGAACGAAACGACGAGCGGACGACCGCTCTCGACGGTCGTGCGGTTCTACCAGTTGAAGGACTCTAAGACCTTCGCGCAACTCGAATACGTTCAGTTGCAGAACAACGACCTCGAATTGCTCAAGACGGACCTCGTCGCGACGAAGGACGTCGTCATGCGTCCCGGCGCGAGCGCGAGTCTGCGCGAGCCGATGGAGAAAGACGCCGAGTACGTGGGCGTCGTGGCGTTCTTCCGTACGCCTGACAGCGATGGTGTATGGAAGCTGCTGATTCCACGGCAGCAATGGAAAGACACAGATCCGGTGAAGATTCAAGTACAAGGAAACCGGCTCGCCTATCAAGGGGCGAATCCAAAGCCCATAACGCGCGATACGCCGCAGCAGTCCGTGCCCGCTCTGGCCGCATCGGCCGCATCGGCCGCGTCGGCGGCATCGAGTGTCTCGGATGCGTCGGCGACGGCCAAGGCTGCGGCGCAGAACCTGAACACCGCGCCCGACGCAGTCAAGAGCGCGAAAGCAAGCGCAAGCGCCGTGCCCCGTAGCGTCAGTGGGCTGCTTTCGAACTGATCCGTGTCCGAATCGCGTAACCCTTTACCACCACAGCAGGAAGCAACATGAAGCAGTTCCTCTCCCTCACCGCATGCGCGCTTTCGATCTCCCTTCTCGCAGCCTGTGCCACCGGCCCCGATCGCGACAAGGAGATCGCCCTCAATCAGCAGGTCGGCATAGAAGTCACCCAAACGCCCGAAGGCGTGCAAGTGCGTCTGCCCGACCGCGTGCTGTTCGACTTCGACAAGTCCGGTCTGCGCAGCGATTCCGGACCCGCCATCCAGCGCGCGGTCGTGCTGCTCAAGCGCAGCAAGAAGTCCGTGATCGTCGAGGGTCACACCGACGATACCGGTACGCACGACTACAACCAGGCGCTCTCCGAATCGCGTGCGCAGACCGTCGCGGGCGCGCTGGAAGAGCGAGGCATCGCATCCTCGCGCGTCACTACGAAGGGTTTCGCTTACGACCGCCCCGCAGCGAGCAACGCCACCCCCGAGGGCCAGGCGAAGAACCGCCGCACGGAAATCGTGGTCATCGGCGAATCGCTCGATGCGATCATGGGCAAACCGGCAAAGCAGAATTGACGCAAGTCGCTTGCTGATCGGCGAGTGCTGTCGGAGGTCGGCTGAAACTCGGCCGACTACCTCCAGTATCCCGCCGCGTAATGCCGATATCCCCAGTTCGGACGCCCGCCCCAGTAACCCACCGCGACAGACGGCGCATACACCGGAGCGGGCGGCGCGTAATAAGCGACGGGCGGCGCATAGACCGGAACCGGCGCAACCGGCGCAAAGGGCGGCACCGGAACCACGGGCGCATACGGCGCAACCGTCACGACAGGCCCAACAGGCATAACCGGCATCCCCACACTCATGCCGACGAACACATGCGCCTGAGCGCTACCCACCAGTCCGACACCAAGCAGCGTAGCGACGGCGACATAACCGATTTTTTTCATGATCCTTCTCCTGGAAACGCGGTGCGGCGTGGTCACGCATCGGTTGAGAAGGATTGTGGGCGTCGAGAATGAGCGAAGAATGAGCGCTCATTCAGTCCCGCAGTCGTTGCAGGTGTTGTCGATATACCTTGCCGCCTTGCCGCGCTCGGGCGGGCTGACCTGCATATAGCCGCCGTCGAGGATGTTATGACGGACGACATTCCCGCTATAGTCGACGCCGCCCTCGCCATTCGACCCGCCCGTGATATTGCCGCCGTTGATCATGCGGTTGCATTCGAGGACGTTGCCGCCGGTGTCCTGTGTGGCGTCGTTGTTCTCGGGGCCCATGCGGCAGTTATCGGCCAGATTGTAGGCAATGCGTCCCTTGACCGATCCCACCAGCGCGATGCCGTAGAGCGGGCAGTTGGCGAACGAGTTGAACACGAGAACAGCGCCGGTCCCGCCGCCTTGCCCTTCGGTCTGGAACATCGACTGGCCGAAGAAATCGCGGAAGCTGTTGCCCGCGAGCGTGAAGTTGTCGACCGCGCCGTTGGTCTGCACCGGAATATCGTAATGTCCGGGGCTGTCCCAGTCACGGATGCGAGTCGGATTCGCGCCCACGAAGTTACAGCCGACGAGACTGTTCCCCGTCGACGGACCCTCGAAGTTGAACATGTTGCTGTCCTCGCGGACCGTCTTTTTGAGCGTCGCGCCGGGCTCGCACTGAATATGCCGGTTGCTGGCCGTGATGACGACCGTGTGATTCAGCACATAGGTTCCGGCGGGCACGAGCACGTCGCCGGCATCGACCGCGGCCTGAAATGCCCTGGTGTCGTCGGTCTTGCCGTTGCCGGTGGCGCCGAACGCCTTCGGGCTGCGCGGATCGACCAGTTTGGGCGGCGTGAAGGAAGTCTCCGGGCAGCTCGCCGTTGCCGGAACCGGCGAACTGGTGAGGCTCGCGCGATGGGCGCCGCTGTCGCGCTCGTCTCTGAACTGCCGCCACCAGCGCATCAGGTTATGCAATGTAAGGCGATCCAGGATACGGCCATCGTCCCAGGCAGCGTAGACCGTCTGAAAGTGTCTGGTTACGCCGGGCGTGTTGATTACGAGCAAGGAAACGACAATCAATATCCCGCCAACCACGATCGATTTCTTCATTGACATCCCATGCACGCTTTGGATTTCTCGATGGCGAGGCCTCGGTAAGCCGTCGCGCAGCCGCAACTCTCGCACGTTATACCCGCCGACTTCTGCCCGGTAGCACACCAGGCGAGCGTGCGAAATGCCGGCGCCAAACCGCATCATCGCGCGCCGGTGGCGTGGCGAACAGTCTGCCCGTCGCCTTTGATGCACGCTCCCTCGGTGCGCAAGCGGCCAGCCGGTCCTGCGCGGATCGGATTCATTTGCCGGAGGAAGCGTGCTGACCGCAACAGTGCAATCGCTAAGGGAGCGTCTGCTTGGCGTTCATCAGGATCACAAGCGCATCGCGAGGAGCGCTTTCGTCCTGCTGTTATTCGTGCTCGCCGGGAAGTTCATCGGCGCATCGAAGGAAATGGCGATCGCGTACCGATACGGCATCAGCGGCACCGTCGATGCCTATCAGCTCGCGCTGACGCTCGTCACGTGGCTGCCCGCGACGATCACGAACCAGTTGAGCGTGCTGCTCGTTCCCGCGCTCGTCGCGCTCAGAAACGACAAGGCCCGGCAGAATCAGCTTCTCGGCGAACTCGAAGGGGCGGGGCTCGCAATCGGCATCGTGTTTTCGTTGCTGCTCTATTTTTTCTGGCCTCACATGGTGGGCTTCTTCTCGGGAAGTCTCGCCGAATCGACCCGCGAGATGTGCCGTCAGATGGTCGTCGGGATGACGCCGGTCGGCGTGCTGGCCTTCACGATCTGCATCTCGGCCGCCCGGCTCCAGGCTTCCGAAAAGCACATCAACACGCTGCTCGAATGCGTGCCGGCGATCGCGTTGCTCGTTTTCGTGCTGAGCGCGCGCGATAACACGTCGACCATGCCGCTCATCGTGGGCACGACGATCGGCATCGTGATCCAGGCGGCGTGGCTCCGGATACTCGCTAAACGAGCCGATGCCGTGCCCGCGCGTCCGCGTCTGTCGCTGCGGGCGAAGGAGTGGCCGGGCATGACGCGCTCGATGGGCATGCTCTTGATCGGCTCGGTGGTCGCGAATCTGTGGCTTCCCGTCGATCAGTATTTCATGGCGCACATGGGCGATGGCGCCATCGCGACGCTCGGCTACGCGAACCGCCTGCTCTCGCTGCTCGTGAGCATGGGCGCGATCGCGATCAGCCGGGCAACTCTGCCGATCCTTTCGGAAATCCTGCATCGCGGCGATCATGCGCGGGCGCGCAGCACGGCCATCAAATGGTCGTTCGTGATGCTGGCCGTGGGCTCGGTCGGCGCCGCGATCGCCTATATCTTCGCGCCGTATGCGATCAAGCTGTTCTTTCAGAAGGGCGCGTTCACGAGCGAGGACACCATCGCGGTCACGAGCCTGTTCCGCTTCGGGCTTTCGCAGATACCTTTCTCGTTCGGGATGTGCGTGCTGATCCAGTTGTTCGCGAGCGAAGCGCGCTACAGGGCGATCACGGTCATTTCCGTGCTGGGCTTCGCGACCAAGCTGGCCGCCAATGCGGTTCTGATTCGCTTCTACGGTCCGCTGGGCGTCCCGCTCGGCACCGGAGTGGGCGCAGCCAGTGTGCTGGCCTGCTATCTCTTCTGGACCCGCTTCGCGCCGCCTTATGTCGGCAAGAGCGAGCAAGGGCACAACTGATCGCGGGATCGTCGGCCGCTCCTTATCGGCGAGCGGCCGACGATCCTGTCAGCACTTCTACGCGCGCCGGACCATGACGCTGTGACCGCGGCGCCGCACTTCCGACTCGTCTTCCACGCCGTAGTCTCTGTCGAGCGCGGCGGCGGCGGCATAGACGCCCGGCTCCTCGATCACGCCCGCATGGTTGCCCGGCACTTCCGCGACCGTCAGCCCGCCGCGCGCGATCTTGCGATAGAGCGGCAGCGGATCGCCCCGGTCCTCGTCGCGCAAGGCCGCGCGCACATAGACGATCCGCCCGCCCGCGTACGGCTTCGGCCGATAGTTGTTCATCGCGGTGCGGCACGTATCGCGCATGCGCCTCAGGACCGGCGGCATCGGATCGGCGGCGGCCGGTGCCGCCTGCGCCTGCGGCACACGGCCGAGCCGCATCGCCACCTTGTTCACGGCGGCGTGGAACTTGGCCGCCGCGAAACCGATGCGCGCTTTCGGCGACATGCCGGAGAGCGTCTTCAACAGCCGGCTCGCATAATCGCGCCTGAATTCGAGCAACGCGAACCACGGCAGCCAGCGTTCCTGCACGTAGGTGTCGAGCAGACACACGAATTCCGTGCGCTCGCCCGCGCCGAACAATTGCTGCGCGATTTCCAGCGCGATCAGTCCGCCGAAAGAAAAACCGGCGAGCGCATACGGCCCGGTCGGCTGAACCTTGCGAATCTCGTCGACGTAGGTTTTCGCCATTTCCTCGACGCGGCGTTGCGGCGGCGTTTCACCGTCGAGCCCGATCGCTTGCAGACCGTACACCGGGCGCGTCTTGCGCAGGCTCCCGATGAGCCGCGTGCATTCGAGCACCGAGCCCGTCACGCTGTGCACGAAGAAGAGCGGCGCGCCGTCGCCTTCGCGCATCGGCACCAGCACTTCCGATGTCTGCGGCAGCGCGCCGTTTTCGATCACGTCGGCGAGTTTCGCGATGGTCGGCGCGCGCAGCATCGTCGCAAGCGGAATCGGGCGGCCGATGATCGGCTGCAATTCCGCGACGAGCCGCGCCGCGAGCAGCGAATGTCCGCCGAGCTCGAAGAAATTGTCGTCGCGGCCGATCGGCGCGAAGGCGAACAACTGCTCCCATTTGGTGCGCAGCAGCCGTTCCAGTTCTTCGCGCGTCGCGTAGGTTTGCGGCGAATCGGCGGAGCGGGGCTGCAAGGCCGGGTGCGTGCGGATCGCGTCGAGCGAGGCGGGATTGCGCAGCGCGGCGGCGTTGGTCACGTCGAGTCCGTTGACCGCGTTGCGCACCGCGGCTTCCGTGAGCTTGCCGCTATGCGTGACCGGCAGGTCGTCGACGGCCGCGATCACATCCGGCACATGCGCAGCGGACGTGCGGCGCACGAGATCGCGGCGAATCCGCGCGATCAGCGTCCCGTTGAGCCGCGCGCCCGGCTTCAGCGTGACGAGCAGCACGAGACGCTCGCCGATAGGATTGCCCGGACCATCGGCGCCGGCGGCATCGCGCATGCGCTGCTGAACGACGATGCCCTCGCGTATCTCGGGAATGTCGTTCAGCACGCCGTAGATCTCGCCCGGCCCGACATTGATGCCGCGCACGACGAGCACGCCATCGCTGCGCCCATGCAGGCGCGCGGTGCCTTCCGGCGGAAACTCGATCTGGTCGCCGTGCGTCCATACGCCGGGATTCGCGCTGAAATACGCCTTGTGAAAGCGCTCGCCGTCCGGATCGTTCAGAAACCCGAGCGGCCGCGACGGGAACGGATTCACGCACACCAGTTCGCCGACGCCTTGCGCGCGCGCGCCGTCGCGCCAGGCCTGGACATCGAACCCGAGACTCTTGCACTGCGCTTCGCCCGCATACACGGGAAGATTCGGATTGCCGAGCACGAAGCAGCCGAGGATATCGGTGCCGCCGGAAATGGACTGCAGCCGCAGCGGCTTCACGTTGTTGCGGACCCATTCGAACTGCGCGTCGAAGAGGATCGCGCCGGTCGACATCATCGAGTGAAGGGCGCTCAGATCGAATTCACGCGCTGGCACGAGACCGGCGTCCTCGCACATCTTCAGATACGCGGGGCTCGTGCCGAACGCGTTCACGCGCTCTTCGGCGACGATCCGCCACAACGTATCGACCGATGCGATCGGCCCGTCGTAGGTCACGATTTCGACGCCCGATGCGAGCGCCGACAATTGCCAGTTCCACATCATCCACGCGCAACTGGTGTGGAAGTACATGCGATCGCCCGGACGCAGATCGCAGTGCAGCCGATGCTCCTTCAGATGCTCGATCAGGCTGCCGCCCGCGCCGTGCACGATGCACTTCGGCTTGCCGGTCGTGCCCGACGAGAACATCACGAAGAGCGGATGATTGAAGTTGAAGCGCTTCCATTCGACGCGGCGCGGATCGCCGGCCGCGAGCAATGCGTCGAGCGAGTTGACGGGCGGCGTGGCGCGCAGGGCCGAAGGATCGCCGTCGAGGCTGACGATGCCCGCGAGCGTCGGCAGCGCGTCGGCGAGCAAGGCCATTTTTTGCGCGAGCGGCGTGCCGGTGTCGAACGGCTGTGCGGCGGTATGCGCGAACAGGAAACGCGGCTCCAGTTGCGTGAAGCGGTCCAGCAGCGTCTCGATGCCCATCTCGGGCGCGGCGGTCGACAGCGTCGCGCCGATCGCGGTCACGGCAAGCGCGGTGACGATCGCGTCGGCGTCGTTGCGCATCACGCCCGCGACGCGGTCGCCTTCGCGCAGGCCCAACTGCGTGAGCGCATCGGCGAGGCGGGCGACACGCGCGCGCAACTCGCCGCGCGTCAGATGCACGCGGCGTCCGTCGGCATGGCAGGCGGTGAGCGCGGGCGCATCGGCGGGGGCGACTGCGAAGTCGAGCAGATTCTCCGCATAGTTCAGCGCTACGTTGGGAAAGAAACGCGCCTGCTCGCATATATCGCCGACGCATACGGGCTCAGCTTCGCCCGACCACTTCAGTCCATGCGTCCACTGCATGAAACACTTCCAGAAGACGCGATAGTCCCGGACCGAGAAGTCGTGCAGTTCGTCGTAGTGTGTGAATGGCCGGCCCGTGTGTGCTTGCAGCGCCGCGGTGAACGCAGTCATCTGAGACTGTGCGGTGAGAACGGGTTGCTGGTCGAAAATCGGCAGGCGTGCTCTCGCCTCGTTGGGCGGTTCCGAACGATCCATGAAAAGCTCCCTCAGCGGTTATGGCAATACCGAGTCCCGACGGCTTGCCTTATTTTTCTTGACTCTTTGAGTTGTGCGCGGCGCCTTGGGCGCTCTCGATATATGAGGTCCGATTCCGGGCGGACCAGTGTCATCGACGATGAAGCGTATCCAGCCAGATCGTGTCGTAATGTGCGGAGAGATACAAAAGTCGTCGGCTGGTTGCAGGCACGTGTCAGGAATCGGTATGAATGACACTTGACACCCGGTCATCCCACCGTGCAACAGATTGGAGAACGAACTATATGCTTGCAAAACGCTTTCGATATCTTGCGTACGGACATTCGCAATTGCACGGCGTCTAATAACCGCTGGAAAGTTGGAGAGCAGACGGCAATATGCATTTCCCGGCAAGAAGAAAATTCATGGCGCTCGCGCTGGCAGCATGCGTGGGCGGCGTGATCGCGACGCGCGCGTTCGAGCACGGCACCGAGCGCGCGGACGGCATCGCCTACGGCAAGGAGCCGCGCGAACGGCTCGACGTCTACGCGCCCGAATCCCGCGATCGCGCGAATCTGCCCGTCGTCGTGTACTTCTACGGCGGGGGCTGGCAGAGCGGGCATCGATCGGACTCGCGCGACATCGGCGAAGCGCTCGCCGCGCACGGCATCGTGACGGTCGCGCCGGATTACCGCATCTATCCGGAGGCCGTTTTTCCGGGCTTTCTCGATGACGCCGCCGCAGCCGTGCGCTGGACGCGCGATCACGCGCACGAGTTCGGCGGCGATCCCCGGCGCATCTTCCTGATGGGTCATTCGTCGGGCGCGCACATGGCCGCGATGCTCGCGACCGATCCGCGCTATCTGGCCGCGCAGGGCATCGCGAACACGTCGCTTGCGGGGATGATCGGACTCGCGGGGCCGTACGCCGCCATCCCGACGAGCGATCCGCACATGGACGAGATCTTTCCGGCGGCATTGCGCGCGGGAGCGTTGCCGATCGCGTTCGTTTCGGGAAAGGAGCCGCCGATGCTGCTCGCCGCGGGCACTGCGGATACCGATGTCGATCCGCGCAACAGCGATCGTTTCGCCGAGGCGTTGCGCGCGCATCACGATGTCGTCGTGCTGAAGAAATACGCGGGCTACGGCCACGATACGGTCGTCAAGTCATTTTCGGCGAAACGGCGCAAGGATTCGCCCGTTCTCGCCGATGTCACCGCGTTCATCGACGCGCATTGAGCCGGGCCGCGTCCGTCGGCCGCAGGTGTGCTCCAGCGAAATGCTTGATGCCGGTCAACGGTTGAAAGTACGGCGATCCTTAAAGTGATTCCGGACTTGCGCGAGCAGAAGCGCGCATGCCGATACGGCCTCGTCAATCGACTTCCGGAGCACATGATGCAAGCACGCGATGTAATGACTTCCCCCGTCGTCTCCGTCACGCCCGAAACCAGAGTGCATGAACTGGCGCGATTGCTCGTGGAGCATCGCATCAGCGCCGCGCCCGTCGTCGATCAGGAAGGGCAGGTCGTCGGCATGGTCAGCGAGGGCGATCTGCTGCATCGGGAAGAGATCGGCACCGAGAAGCGCAAGCGCCGCTCGTGGTGGCTCGACATGCTCGGCTCCGACGGCGGCGCGGCCGACTACATCAGGTCGCATGCGCCGACGGTCGGCGAAATCATGAGCCGCGAGCCCATCTGCGTGAAAGAGGAGACGTCGCTCGCCGATATCGCCGCGGTCCTCGAAAGCCATCACATCAAGCGCGTGCCGGTGCTGCGCGACGGCAGTCTCGTCGGCATCGTCAGCCGCTCGAATCTGGTGCAGGCGCTGGCCTCGTCGCTTGCCATCGAAGCCGCGCCGCAAGCGCTGGCAAGCGATGCGGAAATCCGCGCGATGCTGATGGGCGACCTCGCGGGACGCGGCTGGGCGTTTCCGGGGCGCAATATCGTTGTGCGCGAAGGCGTCGTGCATTTGTGGGGCACGGTCTGGTCGAGGGATCAGCTCGACGCCATGCGGATCGCGTCGGAAAGCATCCCGGGTGTGAAGCGCGTCGAGGATCACACGATTCCCTATCCGATCATGCCCGGTCTCTAAGTGAAGAAATAGACGTTGACAAAATCTGACTTTGCAGTAAAATTACGTTCCATGGCAGTTCGCCGCACTGGAGAACAGGCATGGACCATTACACTCCCGAAAGCTTCACGCTGACGCAGAGCGTCGGTTTCGCGGTCAACAAGGCGCGCAACCTGCTGGCCGCGGAACTCGACGCCGCCCTGAAAAATCTCGGCATCACCACGCAGCAAATGGGCATTCTCATGTCCATGCGCGGCGGCAAGACGCAGACGCCGTTCGAGCTGTCGAAACTGCTCGGCATCGACACCGGCCTCATGACGCGCATGCTCGACAAACTCGAAGCGCGCGACTTGCTGCAACGCACGCGCAGTCTGGAAGATCGCCGCGTCGTGAATCTCACGCTGACCAAGGCAGGCGAGAAAGTCGCGGCGGAGTTGCCGCATATCGCGCCGGTCGTGCTGAACAAGCGCCTCAGGAAGTTCACCAAGAGCGAGTTCCAGGAATTCCGCCGGCTGCTGAACAAGTTTCTCGAAGACTGAGCGCGCGGCGCACGGCGTCCGTGCATTTTTTTCGTCCATTTATCTGACAGGTCAGAAAATGAAAAAGCAAGAAAATCGCAACACGTTCGGTTCGCGGATCGCGCGGACCGGCGTCACGTTGATGCTCGCCGCGGTGCTTTCGGCGTGTGCGAACTACGCAGGCATCCATAGCGACAAGGAACCGGCGCAGCCGCAGGACTACGCGACGCAGCAGAGCCTGCCCGCCGACGAAGGCCGCTGGCCCGCGTCCGACTGGGCCGATCAGTTCGGCGATGCGCAACTGCGCGCGCTGCTCGACGAAGCGCTCGCCGGCAGCCCGACGCTCGAACAGGCGCGCGCCCGAATCGCGGCGGCGTCGGCGTATAGCGAAACCGCGAAGGCGGGCACGCTGCCGCGCGTCGATGCGTCCTACTCCTACACACGTCAGCGATTTTCCGAGAACGCGCTCGTGCCGCCGCCTTACGCCGGTTCGTGGCAGTCGGAGAACAAGGGGCTGTTGTCCGCTTCCTACGATCTCGATCTGTGGGGCAAGAACCGCGAGGCGCTCAAATCCGCCGTGTCGCAAGTGCAGGCGAGCCGCGCCGACGCGGAAGCCGTGCGGCTCGCGCTCGACATGTCCATCGCGCGCACGTACAACCAGCTCGCGCGGCTCTATGCGCTGCACGACATCGCGCAGAGCGAAGTCGACGAGCGCGACAAGATCGTGCGCATCACGGCGGGCCGCATCGCCAATGGGCTCGATACCGAAGTCGAACGCAAGACCGCCGAAGCCGATCTCGCGTCGAGCCGTTCGGCGCTGTCCGCGCTCGATGGCCGTATCGTCGCGACGCGCTATCAGCTCGCGGCGCTCGTCGGCAAAGGTCCGGACCGTGGCTTGTCGATCGCGCGTCCGCAGCTCGGCATCGGCGATGAAGTGCGTCTGCCCGCCAATCTTCCCGCCGATCTCGTGAGCCGCCGACCGGACATCGTCGCGGCGCGCTGGCGTGTCGACGCGATGACGCACGACATCAAGGAAGCGAAGGCCGAGTTCTACCCCGACATCAACCTGAGCGCGTCGCTCGGCCTCGACGCGTTCGGCTTCGGCCGGCTGCTGACGGCGGCGAGCCGCACCGTGTCCGCGGGCCCGGCGATCCATCTGCCGATTTTCGACGGCGGCGCGCTGCGAGCGCAACTCAAGGACCGCTACGCCGGCTTCGACTACGCGGTCGCGACCTATGACCAGACGCTCGTCACCGCGCTGAACGACGTCGCCACGAACCTCTCGCAGATTCGCTCGACCGATGCGCAACTCGTCGATGCCAACGTCGCGCAGGACGCCGCGCACAGCGCGCAGCGACTGGCGCTCACGCAATACCGCGCGGGCCTCGCGAACCAGTTGACCGTGCTGAACGCGGAGACCAACGCGCTCGCGTCCGAACGCGCGGTCGCGAATCTGAAGATGGACCGGCGCGATCAGCAGATCGCGCTCGCGGCCGCGCTGGGCGGCGGCTACACGGATACATCAGCCGATGCGCTCGCCGCACGCTGATCGGCCAACAGGGAACGGAGCACTGACATGAGCGACACCATCACCACCGAACGCACGGACGCGAATCAATCGCCGGCCGACACGACGACCCAACCGCGCAGCAAGCGCAAGCTGCTGCTCTCGCTGCTCGCGGCGGCGATCGCGCTCGGCGGCGCGGGCTGGGCCGGCTATTACTACACGACGGGCCGTTTCTTCGAATCGACCGACGATGCCTACGTCAGCGGCAATCTCGTGCAACTGACGCCCGAAGTGAGCGGCACGGTGATCGCCGTGAACGCCGACGACACGCAGATCGTCCATCAGGGCGATCCCGTCGTCACGCTCGACGCCGCCGACGCGAAGGTCGCGCTCGCCAATGCCGAGGCGAATCTCGCGCAAACGGTCCGGCAAGTGAGCAGCCTGTACGTCAACAACGCGTACTACGCGGCGACGGTCGCGCAGCGCCAGTCCGATCTGACGCGCGCGCAGTCGGACCTGAAGCGCCGCATGGCGATCGCCGACACCGGCGCGGTCTCGGGCGAGGACATCGCTCATGCGCGCGATGCCGTGAGCGCCGCGCAGGCAGCACTCGACGCGGGCCGGCAGCAGGCCGAGTCGAATCACGCGCTGACCGACCGCACGTCGATCGAACGGCATCCGAACGTGCAGGCCGCCGCCGCGAAGGTGCGCGACGCGTGGCTCGACAACGCGCGCAACACGTTGCCCGCGCCGGTGACTGGCTACGTCGCGCGCCGCTCGGTGCAGGTCGGCCAGCGCGTCGCGCCGGGCACGCCGCTCATGGCGATCGTCCCGCTCGACGGCGTCTGGGTCGATGCCAACTTCAAGGAAGTGCAGTTGGCCCATATGCGCATCGGCCAGCCGGTCACGCTGACCGCCGATGCGTACGGCTCGAAGGTGAAGTACCACGGCCATGTCGAAGGATTCTCGGCGGGCACGGGCGCGGCCTTCGCGGTGCTGCCCGCGCAGAACGCGACAGGCAACTGGATCAAGGTCGTGCAGCGTCTGCCGGTGCGCATCCGGCTCGATCAGCGCGATCTGGACGCGCATCCGCTGCGCATCGGTTTGTCGATGCAGACGGACGTGGAGACGCGCGACCAGTCCGGCACGCAACTCGGCGCGGCATCGACGACCTCGTATCGAACCGATGTCTTCAGCCACTACGGCGACGAGGCGAACGCGGAAATCGAAAGGATCATCGCGGAAAACGTGACGTCACGCTGACGCGTATTTTTTCGTCTGAATATCTGACAGGTCAGTCATCAACAAATCAGGTAAAGCCATGAACCCGACCACTCAACCCGCGCCGCTGCAAGGCGGCAAGCTCGTCCTCGCGACACTTGCCGTTGCGCTCGCGACCTTCATGAACGTGCTCGACTCGTCGATCGCCAACGTCGCGATTCCGACGATCGCGGGCAATCTCGGCGTCTCGGTCGATGAAGGCACGTGGGTCATCACGCTGTTCGCCGCCGCCAACGCTATCTCGATTCCGCTCACGGGCTGGCTCACGCAGCGCGTCGGGCAGATCAAGCTGTTCGTCTGGGCGATCCTGCTGTTCGTCGTGTCGTCTTGGTTGTGCGGCATCGCGCCGAATCTGCCCGTGCTGCTCGCGGCGCGCATTCTGCAAGGCGCGGTGGCCGGTCCGCTGATTCCGCTGTCGCAGGCGATTCTGCTCGGCTCCTATCCGAAGGAGAAAAGCTCGACCGCGCTCTCGCTCTGGGCGATGACCGCGACCGTGGGCCCGATCGCCGGTCCCGCGCTCGGCGGCTGGATCACCGACAGCTATTCGTGGTCGTGGATCTTCTACATCAACATTCCGGTCGGGCTGTTCGCGGCGGGCGTGACATGGGCGATCTATCGCGAGCGCGAAACGCCGGCGAAGCGCGTGCCGATCGACAAGGTCGGACTGATTTCGCTGATCGCGTGGGTAGCGTCGCTGCAAATCATGCTCGACAAGGGCAAGGACCTCGACTGGTTCAATTCGCCGGTGATCGTCGCGCTGGGCGTGTTCGCGCTCATCAGCTTCGTGTTCTTTCTGATCTGGGAGCTGACGGAGAAAAACCCGGTGATCGACATCAAGCTTTTCATGGGGCGCAACTTTCTGGGCGGGACGGTCGCGATTTCCGTCGCGTATGCGGTGTTCTTCTCGAACCTCGTGCTGCTGCCGCAATGGATGCAGGAGTATCTCAACTATCGTTCCGTCGATGCCGGTCTCGTCACCGCGCCGCTCGGCATCTTCGCCGTGATACTCGCGCCGGTCATGGGCAAGCTGATGCCGCGATCCGACGCCCGCGTGCTCGCCACGCTCGCCTTTCTCGGATTCGCGGCGGTGTTCTTCATGCGCTCGCACTACACGACCGGCGTGGATACGTTCACGCTCGTCGTCCCGACGCTGCTGCAGGGCATTCCCACCGCGCTCTTCTTCGTGCCGCTGACGGCCATCATCCTGTCGGGCCTGCCGCCCGCGAAGATTCCGGCGGCGGCGGGCTTGTCGAACTTCGTGCGCGTGTTCGCGGGCGCGGTCGGCACATCGCTCGCGAGCACGGGCTGGAATGACCGGACCATCCTGCATCAATCGCAGCTCGTCGAGCAGGCGAGCGTGCATAACCCCACGTTCGTCGACGCGATCGGTTCGGTGCAAAGCACGCTCGGCGGCAGTCCTGCGCAGGCGCTGGCGTTCTTCGAGCGCTCGTTGACGACGCAGGCCGCGATGCTCGGCCTCAACGATATCTTCTGGCTGTCCGCGCTGATCTTCATCGCGATCGTGCCGCTCATCTGGCTGACGAAGCCGGGCAAGGGCGCGGGTGCGGGCGCGGCGGGGGCAGGCGGGCACTGAACTGCGGTGTGGGTCGAATGCGCCTGGATCCGCGTACGGATGATTCGACCGGTCTTTTAAGTATCGGAGTAGTGCGAAATGAAATTCTCGGGCAGGCTGGAGACCAGCGCCGCGCCATCTCGTCCGGTTATAGGTAATAGAACCTATTTCCCCGCTCTGACATGCTAATATCAGGACGTGGCATAGTTGCATAGCCTGCAACTGTCCGGCGAATGGCGACCGGGACGCCGCGCGATGAGCGCAACTATCCACTGATACCGCGAAGACGAGAAATTTCGATACTGGAACTTCCTGATGAAAACGATGGCGATCAAAATCACTTCGGCGGACATTCAAGGTAAAGAACGGGACAAGCCTACCGAGACGAAAGTGAGATTGCGCGGAAACAAGGCGAGCCGCATTCCTGAAATCCTCGAAGCGTCAATCGACGTTTTCGCATCCGAAGGCTACGCGGGCTACAGCGCGAACCGTGTCGCTCAGGCCGTCGGGTTACGACTGAGCACCCTCCAGCACTACTTCGGCACGCGGGACCAACTGCTGCATGCGACGATCCGCGAATCCTACAGCCGCTATATCGAACGTTATTCCAAGCTGAGCAGGAACAAGCTTCGCACGCCCGAAGCGCGTCTCGATGCACTGATCGACGATTTTTTCGACGACGTTCTGGTCGATGCGAGCCAGCCGACGTCCAGCGTGGCCGCCTTCTGCCTCGACATCTGGACGCTGGCGGAGCGCGACAAAGGCGTAAGCGAACTCGTCGTGGAGGGGAACAAGCAACTCTGCCAGATCTGGATCGACCTCATCGCGGCGATCAATCCAAACCTGTCGGCCGAAGAATGCACCATGCGCGGCACGCTGATCATGGCCCATGTCCAGGGACTCATCGTTTTCTGCCGACGCAGCGGACCGAGCGTGCCCGAGCGTGACGCGCTGCGACGCGCGACGAAGGGCGTCTGGAGAGCGCTGAGCAACGCCTCGACCTGATCTGCATGTCGTGCTTCGGCGACTCGCCGTCGGCGCGTCGCCACAAAGTCCTCTTCGTCGCATAGTCGAATCAAAGCCCTCGCGCCTGGGCCCTCGCCGTCTCCCTCCTTACAGCCGCTCCTCACAATGATCGCCCGCCATGCGGCGCTATCGACTCCTTTTGCCGATCCGCCTGTCTACGTGCGCGCTGCCGCATTCCCAATCGCGATCTATGTATGCACTT
The DNA here is from genome assembly GCA_000648925.1 of Caballeronia jiangsuensis. Lineage (GTDB taxonomy): Bacteria > Pseudomonadota > Gammaproteobacteria > Burkholderiales > Burkholderiaceae > Caballeronia > Caballeronia jiangsuensis. Next base: position 86,863 of record JFHF01000030.1, on the reverse strand, counting down.
TAATCGGTCGACATACCTATTGATTAGAGAACTCAGGGTATGTCCTAGCCCATAAGATTGCGGTCAAGCCGCCGAGCTATCTTGATTTGATGGTTAAAGTACCTATACTTTATGTGTAGCGTTACCTATAAATTGATTGTCGCAGGAACGACATCGAGACTGTCGGTCGTGTTCAGTATGGCGACGGGTCACGATGGCGCGCAAGAAAATCCGCGCCCATGAGCTTTTTCCGGCGCATCGAAATCATTTGCATGTGGCTTTGCAAGGTGGCAGATCGGCGGCTCCACGGTTCCTGATTCACATCGGGACGTCGTGCGGCGCTGTCGAACTGCGCGGTCGTCCGATGAACACAGCAAGTTCCGAAGACGAAATCCGGCATGAGCGCGGGCATCGGAGACGATCCGCGCACGTTGATAAGGGAGAGCGTTCGTGGGTTACGAAATTGGTATCGACGTCGGCGGGACATTTACAGATTTCGTTGTCCGAAATGGAGGTGAGACATTCAGCGGCAAGACGCTGACCACACCTTCCGATGAGGCAACCGGCATTCTCAATGCAGTGGCCATGATGGCCGAGCATTTTCACACCGACGTGCAGACGCTGTTCCGCGAGACGAGTTCCTTCGTTCTCGGAACAACGGTCGTCACCAACGCCATCCTGGAGTATGCGGGGGCCAACACCGGGATGATCACGACGAAGGGCTTTCGCGACATCATCGAACTGCGCACCGGCTTCAAGGAAGACCATTTCGACATCCGTCTTCCGGCACCCTTTCCGATCGTGCCGCGCCAGAAGCGCAAGGGCGTGACCGAGCGGATCGATAGCGAAGGCAAGATCGTTTTCCATCTCGACGAAGCTGAAGTGCGCGAGGCGGCGCGCGAACTAAGGAAGCTCGGCGTCGAATCGGTGGCGATCTGCTTTCTGTTTTCGTTCCAGAATGCCGTCCATGAAATTCGCGCTCGCGAGATCGTTCGCGAAGAGTTGCCGGACGCGCACATTTCCATCTCGTCCGAAGTGCTGCCGCAAGTGCGCGAGTTCGAGCGCTTCAGCACCACGCTGCTCAACGCCTATCTGAGCCCGAAACTCAGCAACTATCTGCGCAGACTGGAAGCGCGCCTCGTCGAGAGCGGCTTCGGCGGCAAGCTGTTCATCAAGCTCTCGAACGGCGGCGTGATGGATCTCGCCTACTGCACGGAACGCGGCGTGGAACTCATCCAGTCGGGGCCTTCCGGCGGCGTGACGGCGGCGATCGCGGTGGGCGAGTGGTCGGGGTTCAAGGACATCATCGCGGTCGATATGGGCGGCACGAGCTACGACGTCTGCCTCATCAACGACGGTGCGCCGGACATCGGTGTCGATTCGTGGGTCAATCGCTATCGCGTCGCCGCGCCGATGATCGACATCCACTCGATCGGTACGGGAGGCGGTTCGATCGCCTGGATCGACGAAGGCGGCGCGTTGCGCGTCGGCCCGCGCAGCGCGAGTTCCAACCCCGGCCCTGCCTGCTATGGGCGCGGCGGCAAGGAGCCGACCGTCACCGACGCCAATCTGATTCTCGGCTACCTGAATCCGGGCGCCATCGGCGGCGGAAAGATCGCGCTCGATATCGAGGCGGCACGCGACGCGGTCCGCACGCGCATCGCCGAGCCGCTGGGCATTTCGGTGGAAGAGGCGGCGAGCGGCATCTTCCGCATCTCCAACGGTGCGATGACCAATGCGGTGCGCTACGTGTCGGTATCGCGCGGACGCGACCCGCGCGATTTCGCGCTGATGGCGTTCGGCGGCGCCGGGCCGATCCACATGGGCGTGCAGGCGAAGGACCTCGGCATCAAGACGGTGCTCGTGCCGAAGAACGCCGGGGTGTTCTGCGCGCTCGGCTGCCTCATATCGGACTTCAAGATTTCGAAGGTCAAGAGTTACATCGCGCGTATCGGCCAGGTGGATCTCGATGTGCTCAACGGCATCTTCGAGGATATCGAGCGTGAACCGGAAGCGCTTCTCGCTTCGGCGCACGGTGTGATCGAAGTCGTTGCACAACGATCGATCGACATGCGCTATGTCGGCCAGACGCACGAAGTGACCGTGCCGATCCGCTCGCGCACGAAGCGTGTATCGGATCTCACGCTCAAGAAGACGTTGCAGGACTTCCACGATCTGCACGCGAAGCTCTACTCGTTCAAGCGGCCGGAACAGCCGGTCGAAATTCTGAGTGTGCGCTCCGACCTTATCGGCACGCGCGACACGATGAAGTACCGCAGCCAGCCGTTCGGCTCGGAGAAGCCCGATCAGGCGCGCAAGGGCACGCGTTCGGCGAGCTTCGAAGGTCTGGGCTATCTCGACGTGCCGGTGTACGACGGCACGAAAGTGACACCCGGCAACATCATCGCGGGACCGTCGATCATCGAGGAACCCGCGACGACGATCGTCATCTATCCCGGCCAGGAAGCGGTGCTCGACCACTACCAGACCTACGTCATCGAAAGCCTGGACTAAGGGGAAGCCATGACGATGCCACCCAGACAGGACGTTGTTTCCGCCGCGATTCTGCGCAGCAAGTTCGAGGCTGTCGTCGCCGAGATGGAAGCGACGCTCGCCAACACGGCGTACTCGCCGACCATCGGCGTATCGCGCCGCTGCGCGACTGCTTTGTTCACCGAAGAAGGGCAACTGATCGCGGTCAGCAATCCGCTCTACATGTATCCGATGGCGATGACGGCCGCCACCGTGATCGACTATTTCCAGTACGACCTGTCCGCCGAAGACATGCTGCTGACGAACGATCCCTATGGCGGCGGTGCGGGACTGCAAACCTTCACGCTGGTTGCGCCCGTCGCATACGGCGATTCCATCACGCTGTACGTCGCGGTGTGCGGACACACGGAGGATTTCGCGGGCAACGTGCGCGGCAATCTCGACCCGGGCGCGACCGAGCTATGGGCGGAAGCCGCGCGCTGCACGCCGGTGCGGCTCGTGCGGGAAGGCAAGCTGCGCCGCGATCTGCTGCAAACCCTTTCGCTCAACAGCCGCAATCCGGTGGCGTTCGGACTGGACATCGAAGCGATGATGGCGGCAGCCGAGATCGGCCGGGCGCGCCTCGGCGGCCTGCTCGACAGCTACGGCCGCGAGCCGTTGCTGGCGGCGGTCGACTGGGTGCTGGACTATTCCGAGCGGCGCATGCGCGCGCTGATCGAACAGCTTCCTCCCGGTCGCCATGAAGGGCGTGGCGTGCTGGCACACGACGCCCACGGCGGCCGTGACGCAACCGTGCGCGTGGCGCTGAGCGCAAGCGACGGCACGGTGACGATCGACTTCTCCGGCACCGATGCGCAGTCGCCGGGATTCGTCAACGCGAGCCGGTCCGTGAGTTCGACGTTTGCCGTCCTGCCGCTCATCGTGGCCTTCGGCGGCGAAGTGCCGTGCAATGCCGGATCGATGCGCTGCGTGAACGTGATCGCGCCGGAGGGAACGTTCGTGAATCCGCGCTACCCGGCGCCGACGGGATGGGGCTTGCAGCATGCCGGCTGCGAGATCGCGGAGGCCGTTTGCGCCGCGATCGATCTTGCGCTGCCGGGACGCGGCGGACGCGTCACGTCGAACGCGATGCTGCTGTTCTCCATCCATCACCTCGCCCGTCACGGCCGCACCGTCGAGCAGGCGGAAATGTTCGACTTCTCCAACTTCGCGCTGGGCGACACCGACGCCACCGCCGAGCACGACGGCTGGGGCTTGCCCGGTATCGCGGCGCGCGTGCCGCTGCCTTCGGTCGAACTGTACGAAGCGGGGCGAGGCGGACGCGTCGAGCAATTCGAATACGCGACCGATTCCGGCGGTCCCGGCACACAGCGGGGAAGTCCGGGAACGCGCGCGGTCATCTCGCTTCCGCGTCCGCCGGCAGGTGAACTGCGGCTGACCGCCGTCGTCGTTCCGCGTTCGGGGAGCGGGCTCGCGCCGCATGGCGGGCAGGCGGGAAGCGGCAATGCAGTCGAGATTCGCAGCATCGGCGAAAAGGAGCTGGATGTCCTCGATGTCCTCACCGGATGGCCGTTGCAGGACGATGCGACGATCACGGTCGTCATGGGCGGCGGGACCGGCTGGGGCGACCCGTATGCGCGCGCGCCCGAACAGGTGCTGACCGATGTCGTCGACGGGCTCGTGAGCGTCGAGTCCGCGCGCCAGCGCTACGGCGTGGAGATCGACCCCGAATCGCTGACGCTCGATCGCCGCGCGACCGAGCTCATCCGCGGCGTACACGCAGCACTCACTGAAATCCGGGAGCGCGAACATGGTTGACAGGATCACCGCCGAGATCGTCCGGCAATACCTTGAGACGGTCTCCGAAGAAATCAGCAAGACGATGGAAAACACATCGGTCTCGCCGGCCTTCTCCGAAGCTCACGACTATTCGACCGGCATTTTCTATGCACGCGGCACGCAGGTCGATCTGCTCGCGCGCGCCAATTCGCAGCCGGTCCACATCTACGCTTCGCTGACCTCGGTCGAGGCGATGCTGCGCGAGTTCAAGTACAACCTGAACGAAGGCGACATGATCATCGCGACCGATCCGTATTTCGGGGGGAGTCATCTTCCCGACTGGACGGTGATGAAGCCGATCTTCTACAACAACAAGCCGGTCTTCTTTCCGGCGGTGCGCGCGCACTTCATGGAGATCGGCGGACCGGTGCCGGGAGGCTACAACTCGAAGGCCAACGAAATCTGGCAGGAAGGCTTCCGCCTCGCGCCGATGAAAATCTGCGAGAAGGGCGAGATGCGGCGTGACGTCGTCGACCTGCTGCGCGCGAACAATCGCTTGCCCGACGCGATGATGGGCGATCTGAACGCGATGATCGGTTCCTGCAAGGTCGGCGAAGACCGGATCCTGCGTCTCATCGAGAAGTACGGCCTCGAAACCATCATCGATACGATCGGCTACCTGCTCGACTACAGCGAGAAGCAGGTCCGCTCCGTGATCGCGGCATGGCCCGACGGCGTGTATCGCGGCCAGAGCATTCTCGATCATGACTTCGGCGGCGGCGAGGACATCAACGTCGACGTGGCGATCACGGTGGAAGGCGACACCTGCTCGGTCGATCTGACGGGCACGCACGAGCAGACGCAGGGCTTCATCAACAGCGCGCCCGGCAACAGTTTGTCGTGGGTCTATACCGAATTCTCGGTAGCGATGGCGGGTATTCCCGTGAACTCGGGGTTCTTCCGGCCGATCAAGGTCCATCTGCCGAAAGGCACCGTGGTGAATCCGTATTCGCCGGCGCCGGTCGGCAACTCGACGCTCTGCATCGGCAACGACATCGGCCAGGCGACGATGAAAGCCCTGGAAAAGGTCGTGCCGGAGCGCACCGGCTCGGCCTTCATCGACCTGACCATCGATGTGATCTTCGGCCTCAACAAGCGCTACGACAGCGAGCTTTACATCAGCTTCGACTATTCGGCCGCGCCCGTGTCGAGCGGCGGCGCGTATGGCGCCGACGGATGGGGCGGCTATGCGGCGCCTCACGGGTCGCTGCGGATTCCGTCGTTCGAACTGATGGAAGTGCTGTTCCCGTTCCTCTATTTGCAGAACGAGTACGGCATCGACACCGCCGCGCCCGGCCGCTGGCGCGGCTCTCCGGCGCACCTGATGCAGCGGCGCGCCACCACGGATGCGGTCGGCAATCACTTCCAGGTCCAGCATTCGCGCTATCCGCTCAAAGGCTTCGCGGGCGGCAGCGAAAGCGTCGGCAATCTCGTGGTGCTCGACTACACGGGGCCCAACGAAGAGCCGGTGTACATCGCGCGGGAGAGCTATTTCCAGCAGCCCGGCGAGATCGTGTTCGCGCGCAAGCAGGGCGGCGGCGGCTGGGGCGATCCGCTCGATCGCGACCCGGAGCTGGTGTTGCGCGACGTGCTCGACGAATACGTTTCGCCCGACAGCGCATTCGATGACTACGGCGTCGTGATCGTCGAGACGGACGCGCCGCGTGTCGATCTCGCCGAGACGCGGGCGTTGCGTGCGCGACTGCGGGGCGCGGTGCCCGTAGCCGAATAGCACGCGCGCCCGGCACGCGACGACGCACTCCGAAACGGCTGCCGCACGCGCCCCGCCGCGGCGGCAGCGATGTCCGCATTCCAAGGGAAAAAATGATCAACAACCATATCGTTTCTATCCGGCCCGAATGGGATTGGGAGCACGCGATGCCGCCCGCACCCGCCGTTCGAGGAGGCAACACGGTGTTTCTGTCCGGCCAGATCGCGCTCGGATCGGACGGGAGGCTCGTGGGAGAGGGCGACCTCGCCGCGCAGGCGCATCAGTGCTTCGACAATATCCGGGCCATCCTGCAACGCGCGGGCGGCAAGATGACCGACATCGTCAAGCTGACCACCTATTTCGCCTGCGAACTCACCGAGAACGTCACCGCCGATTACTGGGCCGTTCGCCAGCAATATTTCGGCGCGTACAGGCCCGCGAGCACCGGCGTGCAGGTGGAGGGGCTGATCTATCCGAACGTCCTGATCGAGATCGAGGCGATCGCTGTCCTGCCGGACGGTCTCAGATGAACATCTCGACCGGTCACTACCACCGCGGCGGCGTGCGGCTCGCATACGAGCGCGCCGGCGCCGGTCCGCTCGTCGTGTTTCTGCACGGCGTCGGCGGGAATCGTTCCAACTGGCGAGGCGAACTGGAGCGGCTGGGCGGAGCGTATTGCTGCGTCGCCTGGGACGCCCGCGGCTATGGCGACAGCGACGACCCCGTCGAGACACTCGTCTTCGACGATTTCGCACGCGATCTCGAAGCCTTGCTGGACCATCTCGGCGCAGAGCGTGCGCATATCGTCGGTCTGTCGATGGGCGGCTTCATCGCGCAGAGCTTCTATATGCGTTGCCCGCAGCGCGTCGCGACGCTCACGCTCGCGGCGACGAGCGCCGGAGCGAATCTGCTCACGGCGGCCGAACGCGAAGATTTCCTCGCGAAGCGGCTCAGGCCGCTGGAGGCGGGCCATTCGATTGCCGATATCGCGCCGGGTCTCGTCGACGTGCTGGCCGGCAAAAGAGCCGATGCCGCGATTCGCGAGCGGCTGCGCCTGTCGCTCATCGCGTTGCGGCCGGAATCGTACAAGCAGGCGCTGCGCGCGCTCGTCACGACCGATTTTCGTCGGGCGCTGCCGTCCATCGACGTGGATACGCTCGTCGTCACCGGTGACGATGACCGGGTGTTCGCGCTGTCCGAAAGCGAGTACCTCGCGCAGCACATTGCCGGAAGCAGGCTGACGGTCATCGAGGGCGCGGGCCATCTATGCAACATCGAAGCGCCCGAGGCGTTCGCCGCTGCGCTATCCGCGTTCCTGTCCGGCGAGCGCAACGCGGGGGCTTCGATCGTCGGCCCGGAGAGGCGGACGTAACACGAGCCGAACGGCGCCGCGATCGAATCCGAGGATGTGAGTCATGAACGACAGGATGGAGCTAAGAGTCAGGCGCGTCATCGACGAAGCCGACGGGATTCGTTCGTTCGAACTGGTGCGACCCGATGGCGGCCCGTTGGCTTCGTTCGAAGCAGGGGCCCACATCGACGTGTATCTGCCGACCGGAGCGGTGCGGCAGTATTCGCTGCTGAACGACGATGCGGATCGCGACCGGTACGTGATCGCCGTGCTGAGAGTCGTCGATGGCCGGGGCGGTTCGGCCTTCATGCACGACGCAGTGGAGGCCGGCAGCCGCATCTCGGTCGGGGCGCCGCGCAACGCATTCGCCCTCGCGGACGTCGACGCGCCGGCGGTGCTGGTCGCGGGCGGCATCGGCGTGACGCCGCTCCTGGCGATGGCGCGGCGCCTGTCACGCGAAGGCCGCGCGTTTGCGATGCATTTCGCCACGCGGTCGCTCGCGCGAACGCCCTTCCGCGACGAACTGAAGCATGCCGCATTCGGGCAGCAAGTCAGCCTCTATCTCGACGACGGGCCGCCTCATCAACGCTTCGACGCGGCGCGGCTCACGCAAGGCATTCCTGCGGGCGCGCACGTGTATTTGTGCGGACCGACGGGCTTCATGAAGGCCGTGTCCGCGTCGGTGGGCGAGCGCCATGACGTCACCCTGCACACCGAATATTTCGCCGCGCCCGCCGCACCGGAACCGAGCGCGGCGAGCTTCAACCTGGTACTGGCGCGCAGCAAGGTCGAGACAACCGTGCCGGCCGATCGCAGCATCGTCGAAGTGCTTCGGGAACATGGCGTCGAGCCGTCGCTGAATTGCGAACAGGGAATCTGCGGCACGTGCCGGACGACCGTGCTCGGTGGCGACATCGAACATCGCGACTACTGCCTGTCGCCACGGGAACAGGCGTGCGGCGACAGAATGATGATCTGCGTGTCGCGCGGCAAGCCCGGCACCACACTCACGCTGGATCTTTAAGGAGTCGAGACAATGTTTCTCCCTGTCAACAATACACAGGCCAAGCCGGCGATGCCGTCGAACACAGGCTTCAGCGAATCCGACTGGAACGTGCTGTCGGCGTTCTGGCATCCGGTCGCGCTGTCGTCGGAAGTGACGGACAAGCCGGCCGGCGTGCGCCTGCTCGACGTGCCCGTGGTCCTTTACCGAACGCCGGAGGGCGTGAGGGCGGCGCGGGACGTATGCAGTCATCGCGGCGGGAAGTTGAGCCTCGGCTCGATCAAGGACGGCGTGCTCGTGTGCGGTTTCCACGGCTTTCACTACGACTGCGCGGGCGTGTGCGTGCGGATTCCGGCGCTGCCCGCCGGTTCGCCGGTGCCGGCCAAGCTGCGGTTGCAGACGTACTCGTGCACGGAGCGCTATGGCTTCGTCTGGATATGCCTCGCATCGACGCCACGCGCCGGCCTGCCCGAATGGCCCGCCATCGAAGACGGCAGCGGCACCGTGGCGATGGTGCCGACGAGCACGTGGCAGTCGTCGGCGGCGCGCCATGTCGAGAACTTCAACGACATCTGCCATGTGCCGTGGGTGCATACGGGCACCTTCGGCGGACCCGAAGAGGCCATCGCGCCGTACGACGTATCGATATCGGAGACGCGGCTGTCCTTCCAGGCCGATGTCACCGAACAGGTTCGCTATGCCGACGACTCGAATCCCGATGCCGCGCCGGTCTATCGGCACGCTGTCTATTCCTACGAACTGACGCTGCCGTTCGCATCGTCGGTCAAGGTCTTCGATCCGAAGACCGGGCACGTCTACCGGATTTACGACATCGCATCGCCGGTCAGCGCGACGTCGACGCGGATTTTCCAGGTCGTGGTGGATGAAAGCCGGCTCACGCCGGCGCAAGCGCTGATCGACTACACGATGCGGATCAACGCGGAAGATGCGCCGCAAGTGGAAGCGCAGTCTCCCAATCAGTTGCCGCTCGATTTGCGCGATGAAATCCACATTCCCGCGGATCGGATGTCGATCGAGTATCGGCGGGCGCTGGCAAGGCTCGGGCTCGGCGAACAGGCTGTCTCGTGAGTTGCGGGATGTAGGCGGGTGGTTTTATCCATGACAGTTGGAGAATGACGATGAACGACGATCAGACGAGCCAGGCGGCTCCGGCCGAAGCGCGGGACACGCGACCCAATGCGGCACGCGGCGGACAGTTCGCCGCGACCGTCGTGTTCGTGTCGCTGGTCGCCGCGCTGGCGGCACAGGCGAGCGCGATCTTGTCGTTGCCCGTCTGGATGATGTTCATCGGATGGACGGCGTTCGGCTCGGGACGCGGCAGCGTGCGTGCCGGGGCGGTGGCGGTTTGCTGCCTGCTGATCGGCTTTCTGCTGGGTATGGCGGGGCTTGTCGGCGTCGATCGTCTCGCGCCCGTGCTCGGGGTCTTCGCGCTGCCGGTAGTCGTATTCCTGCTGGTGGTCGTCGCGATGCTTGCGCAACTCACGCTGCTCAACAGCATCGTGGGCTATTTTCTCGGGATGACCGCTTACTTCGCAAGCGGACTCGGCCCGGATACCATGGCGTTCGTCAGCCTGGCGACGGCCGGGTTTATCGGCGCTGCTGCGGGCTGGGTGCTCATCGCGGGTCCGCGCCTCGTGAGCCGGTCGCGATAGGTCTGCATGATTCGGGAACGCCGCCGCCGATGCAAGATCGCGGCGGACACGTCTATCTGACAGGTCCGTCCTTGGAAAACCAGACGGGTTTCGAACCCGATGCAGCCGACACGGCGGTCAGTGCGGCGCGATCGGCGCGTTGCACGCCCTGGAACGACACGCCGCCGTCGTGGCTCGTGTACTCATCTCCATCGAGACCCGCGGCGACGATATCGCCATTTTCGAGCTGCGCGATATCGGTGATCGAGCCTTGCAGCGATGTCGCGGTGCGTTGCCAATGCTCGCCGTCATCCGTGCTCCGGTAGACCGTGCCGCGCAAACCCGCGACGATCGCCGTGCCGTCTCGGGTGGCCGTGCCGGTCCAGAACGATCCCGCGTAGCCGGTGTTCAGGTAGTGCCACGATGCGCCGCCGTCGGTAGAGCGCAGGACCCGCCCCTGTTCCGCCGCGATGAAGAGCGTGCCTCGCGCGTTCGCGAACATGCGATACAGGTTCGTGTCGGCCTTCGTCGATCCCGGAGGAGGCGGGACCTTGACCTCGGTCCAGGTGTTGCCCCCGTCGATGGTGTGCAGCAGCAACGACCAGAGGCCCACGGCGAATCCTTCGCGCGCATTCCTGAAGTGCACGGAGAAGAGCGGCCGGTCGCTCGCGACATCGGAGCGTTCCAGCGTCCAGGTCTCTCCGCCGTCGACCGTCTTCAGGATGGTGCCCCAGTGACCCACGGCCCAGCCGGTACGATCGTCGACGAACGTGACCGACGTGAGCGTCGAGCGCGCGCGTACCGAGTGCGCCTGCCGAAACGTGGCGCCATCGTCGTCGGACAGCAGCACCACGCCGAAATCGCCCACCGCGACGATGCGCTTGCCGGCGCGCGTGGCGGCGAGGATCTGCGTTCGCGTCGCGGTCGTCAGTTGCTCGGCGGGCTGAACGCGCAGTTCAGGGCGTCCCTGGTCCGTGCCGGCGGTGGCCACGGCGACTGTCGCGAGCGCCGGAATGGCCGACGCGATACAGAGCGCCGCGAACGTCTTGCCGAAGGGATATATCTTCACGTTGGCCTCCTCTCAATGACTGAATACGCTGGGCGGCCGAACCGGCTTGCGGCGCGGACACAGCCTGTCCAGCACGACTGCGAGCGCCGGTAACGCGGTCATCGCCATGACCAGATTGACGATGAACATGAAGGCGAGCAGCTTGCCCATGTCGGCCTGGAACTTGAGCGCGGAGAAACTCCACGTCGCGACGCCGATGGCGAGTGTGATGGCCGTGAATATCGTCGCCATACCCACTTCGAGAATGGAATGTTCGAGCGCCCGGACGATCTCCTCGCCGGCGCCGAGATGCGCCTGCAACCGGTTATAGATATAGAACGCGTAATCCACGCCGATGCCGACCGCCAGCACCATCACGGGCAAGGTCGCCACCGTCAGGCCGATCTCGAATTTCTTCATGAACCAGTAGCCGATGAAGGTTCCCACCGTGAGCGGCAGACAGCACGCGATGACCGCGCGCAGGTCGCGATACGCGAAGAACACGAGCAGGACGATCGCTGCGTAGACATACAGCATCATGGGCAACTCGCTTTTCTCGACTTCGTCGTCGATTGCCGCCAGCAAGCCGGCGTTGCCGGCGGCGAGCCGCACCTTGATGCCGGGCGTCGGATGACTGTCGCGATACTTCACGACGGCCGCGATGACGGCACTGATGGTGGTGGCCTTGTGGTCGCTGAGATACGCGTGGATGGCCGTCATGCTGCAATCCTTGTTCAGATAGCCGCGCACGCGCCCGATCTCGGCGGAGAGCGCCGCGTAGTTCACCGGGTCGATCGGCACGGCGCTCATGCGCGGATTGCCCTCGTTATAGCCTTCGTTGTACTGGCGGAGCATCGCCGGGTAGGACGCGACCGACACCACGCCCGGTACGCGTCTGAGGGAATCGGCGAGCTGATCGTCGAAGGTGCCGACGGCGGGGTTGTCGCATGAGCCGGCCGGCGCCTCCACGGCCACGGACAACCAGTCGAGCCCTACGTCGAAGCTGCTCGCGATCGACACCGCATCGCGGTTGAAGCGCGACTCGGGCCGCAGTTCCGGCGCGCCGGGCTGAAGCGTCCCGACGACGCGGTCGCGGCTTTCCCAGACCGCCGTCGCAAACAGGGCGCCGACCGCCACCAGCACGATCACCGCATTGCGCGGCCTGGCCACGCGCGCCAGGATACGCAGCCACCCGACGCGCTGCTCGCGCTTCTTCAACACCTTGTCGGCGTACTCGCGCGAAAAGGTGAAGTACGACGCGACGAGCGGCAGCATGACGAGATTGGTGACGATCTTGAAGCCCACACCGAGCGAGGCGGTGATCGCGAGTTCGCGAATCATCGGAATGGGTATGCGCAGCAGCGTGACGAACGAGACCAGCGCGGTCAGGAGCGCCAGTGTGCCGGGAACGAACAGGCCCGAAAAGCTGAGCCTGGCCGCCTCCATCGACGACTTGCCGTGGCCGAGTTCGCGGGTGATGTAGTTGATCTGCTGCACACCGTGCGATACGCCGATCGCGAAGACGAGAAAAGGAACGAGCACGCCGAGCGGGTCCAGTCCGTAGCCCAGCAAGCGCAGCGCGCCGAACTGCCAGACAAGCGAGGTGAGCGAACACATGACTGGAAGAACCGTGAAGCGCACCGAATGGCAATACCAGTAGACCGCGAGCGCGGTCAGGAGGAGCGCCACCCCGCAGAACACCAGCACCGAACTCGCGCCGTCGGCGATGTCGCCGATCTGCTTGGCGAAGCCGATGATCTGTATTTCGTAGTCGCCGTCCTCGTAGGGCTGACGCAGCAGCTTTTCGAGCATGTGGTTGTACGCCACATAGTCGATCTTCTTGCCATCAGCGCCCGTTTCGTTGATCTCCGCCGTGATCATCGCGGCGGTCTGGTCGCGTGAGACGAGCGACCCTATGAAGCCGCCATCCGAAGTCGAGCGCCGGATCTTCGCGACATCGTCAGGGGTCAGCGTGTCGTCGGTCAGGGTGCCGGAGATGATCGGCTGACTGCGGAAGCCCTCCTCGGTGATTTCGTTGACGAACGAGTTGGGCGTCCAGAGCGACTGGACGCCCAGGCGATCGACATTGGGCAGCAGGATCACCGCCTGCGTGACCTTGTAGAGGCGCGTGAGCCCCGCCTTGGTCCAGATCGTTCCGTGACGCGCCTTGACCACCACGGTCAGACGGTTCGCGCCGAAGAGTTCGTTGCGATATTGCTGGAAGGTCTTGACGTATTCGTGCCCCACGGGAATCTGCTTTTCGAAGCCCGCGTCCATCCGAAGCTGGATTGCGAACCATCCCATGGTGGCCGTCAGCAGCGCAAGGGCCAGTAACACGACGAAGCGATGACGAAAAAGCTGATTCTCCAGGCGACCGATCAACCTGTTTAGCATGAGACATCCTCATTTATTTGGACTGGGCTGCGCATCCGGGCGCGGCGTCCGGATGCATACGAAACGCCTAGAAATTGCGAGTCGCGAAAAGGCCGACGAAATTGCGATCGGCATACGGCTGCGAAAGCGAGTTGCCGCCGAAGAACGCCGTGAAGTTGATGCCGCCTTGCCACGTCGTCGGGTTATGGTTGAAGAGCAGATAGACGTTGATCGACTTCGCGCCCTGCATGTAGTTCGCTTGCAGCGTCGGCGTGTAGCCGGTGAGCGCGTCATAGAACGTGATGCCCGGCGTGACCTGCCAGCCGGGAACCAGCGTGCCGTCATAGGTCCAGTTGAAATCGATCGTCAGGCCGACGGAATTCGACGTGCCTTTACCCGCGGCGATCGGATAGCCAAGACCGGAATTGTTGTTCAGCCACGGCAGATATCCCGCGTCCGCCAGCTGATAGACGGTCTTTCCGTTCACCGTGCGAAAGTACTGGGCGTCGGAGTTGAGGCCGGGGTACTTGATCCAGGTCAGTTCGGCCGTGAAGATCGCCATGTCCGCTTTGATCAAATTCAGTATCGGATAGGTGGACCGCGTGAGATTCAACTGGGCGTTGATGTCGAACTGCAGCTTCTTGGCGTCCATGTAGGCCTTGCAGTCGACGCCGCCGAAGTTGGTGTTCGCGTCGGCCGGGCCGCCCGCCGCATAGCATCCTGAGAGCGTGACGGCATCGCGCGGGCGGTATGACAACTCCGTTCCGATCGCCCAGTCGCCCAGCGAGAAGTTACTGCTGACACCGAAGAGCTGCCGGTTCGTCTGGTTGTCCCAGCGTGTAGTGCCGTTGGCGAGATACGTCAGTACCGGCGACTTGTCGATATAGTTTATGTAGTAGAAGGCGAAGCTCGCGTCGATGGCCGGCGGCTTGTAACCCAGCTTCAGGCCGAACTGCGGTTTGTTGCCCGGAAGATAGACGTTCGAAGGCGAACCCAGCGAGTTGAACGGCGGCCCCGCGTACATACCGTTGACGTGATTCTGGTTGACGCCGTTGAGGAACGCCGAATTCTTGGCCCCGCTGCCCGCGATGGTCGCGGCGTCGTATCCGCTGACATTGAAGTTGTTCGTGTTGAGCGAGAATGGCTGAGCGCCGCGCCCAAAGACGTCGGTGACCGACCAGTACGAGCCGACCGGAGGAAAGCGGTTACCGTTCCAGAATGCCTGATAGTAGGCTTCGGTCGAGAACCCGGCGGGCAGGCCCGTGGCGAAACTGATCATCGGCGCGGGGAGAATGGCCTGCTTCAGTTGCGTGCCGGGAACGAGGAGCTTCTGGATGTCGAGCGAGTTCGTTGCGTTGATGCCGCCCGGCGCGAAGTAGCTCTCGCCCCAGTTGATGACCTGATTGCCGACCCGAATGTGTGCGGTCTGGTCGGCGATCGTGAAGTCCTTCTGGACCCACAGGTCGAGCAGTTGCGCGTCACGCACGACCTGGTTCTTCGCCGCCTCGCTCAACTCGGTGCGCTGCGTGTTGGCGGCCATGAAGTCGTACATTGCCGTGCCGCGGATCATGGCCTTCCAGCCATCGGTGGGCATTGTGAGGAGCAGCTCGCTCGTCACGCTGAATGAAGTGGTGAATGGCTTGCCTTTTTTATAGTTGAGATCGCCGTCATCGCCGTTGGCCCATTGCGCGGTGTTCGCGCCCGCGCCGCAACCGTTCGCGTTCGCGTCGCCCGTCAACGAGCAACTGGGGTTCTTGGTGCGAATCCCCATGCCGGCCGTCAGGTTCGTTACCCATGAAGCGTGCATATCCTTGATGCCGGTATCGAACTCATACGCCTGGGCCGCGTCGGACGCGCAAGCGCCGCATACGACGGAGAGCAATGCCTTTGTTGCAAGCCGTGCCATGTCTGCCTCCTGTGCTGATGTCGTTTTAAGCGGCGATACGCGTGGCGCAGCACGGCACGACGCTCTGTGGCGTCGTACCGTGCGTTTCTGTCGCCGGGTTGTGGGAAGTTCGAGCGGTTTATCGACTGCTGATCGCGCTCAGGTTTTCACCGGTGTAGAAGCTGCTGGTGAATCGCGGATCGGTCGCGCCGGGCGAGTAGAACTTGAGGTCCTTGCCGGTGCCGATGACGATCATATCGAAGATATAGCGGCCGCTGATGAGGTCGGTGTAAGTGGCGCCGGCGAGCGAGCAGGCGCCGATTTCCCATTCGGGCGCGATGTAGTTTTCCTTGACCTTCCAGATCTTCCCTTGAGCGTCGAAATCGTCTCCGATGGCGACGAGCCAGCTATCCTCGTCGACATAGAGTGTCTTTGTCGGCGTCGTATGGCGGAAGCCGGCCTTGACGGTGCCCTGAATTTCCCAGACGCGATGCAATTCATAGCGTCTCAAGGCGGGATTCACGAGATCCTGTTGTGTCGCATCGCTCAGCTTGCTGTTGAATCGTTGCATCGCAAGCTCGTTATACGGGATGTAGATTTCCTTCTTGCCCACGAGCTTCCAGTCGAAGCGATCCGGATTGCCCGTAAAGACGTAGTTCATGTCATAGGGGTATTGATTGTCGTACCCGATGGCAGGCGCGTCGTAGGCGTAGGCGGGCAGGCGGCGCACGCGCCGCTGGCCAGTGAAATAATAGAAGGAGTCGGTATCCTTCTTGTAGTAATAGCGCTGCACGATGCCTTGTCCTGCTAGCGCCGCCGGTTCCGAATAGCTGTAGAAAATGCCCGTGTGCAGGCCTTGCTCGTCCTCCGGCGTGTGCTGCCCCTTCTTCGCCCACGGGTAGTAAGTCTGCTGGTTCCAGCGGATGACGATGGGTGCCGCGCCAGGGCGTGGCGACACATAGGTGTATCCGTCCGGCCACTCCACGCCGATGCCCTGATACCGCATCATCCAGTTCCACATCACTTCTATGCCGGTCGTCGGGACCGGAAACGGCACGCCGGGCAGGGTGGCGTTTTCGAGCGACCAGCCGTCCTTTGCAATGGAGGACTTCAGCATTCCGTCTTTCGTGTTCTGCGCGACGAAATCGGGCACGCTGCATTCACGATGAGTCGGATACACCGGCATCGTGTAGCCCTTGACTTGCTTGATCAAGGCGATCTGCCCCGCCGCGAGATTGTTCGCGTACTTGTCGACATTCGAGGCGTCGATGACGAACGTGGGCTTCTCATCCTTGTACTTCCAGAAGTCTTCGCGGACCTTGCCGTATGACCAGTTTCCCGTCGGCTTGCTCGGACCGGTAAAGGCAGGAATGGCGTTGTCCTTGCTGCCACTCTTCTCCGCGCCGACCGGAGTCAGGTCATTGCCTAGCCGGTCAGCATCGGCCTGTGTCGCCGCGTGCGAGGCATTGGAAAGCGTGCCCAGGACCGCGAGGGCGATGACGGCTTGACTGAAATTCACGGTGTTGACTCCTCGTGTAACAGGACTTGGAATTGCGTCTGACCAAAGCAAAATCCGACACAATCGATGCGGGTGATCGTAGTGCGTGGTTCGTCGAGAACGAGTTACCGGGCAATGCGGACTCTTCCAGTTATCGATTCGGGCATCGTATATAAATTCGGATAACGAAATATATCTTTCAAAGCGATACAGTCCGTGCGGATGCTTCGTCAGATGTCGAGCGTCGAGACCGACAATGCTTCCGCGGCTGTCATGGGCTTCTTATCGAATGGACTGTCATGGAAAGCGACGGCAACCATGCGCTGTTCCGGCGTCGACCAATTTATAGGTTACGTTGAAGATATATTGTAGGTATGTCGGCCTATAAAGCAAGAATATTTGGGTCGTTAGAGGGCTTCAAGAGGCGTGGGACATACCCTTAGTAATAAGACGAATAGGTATGTAAACCTATAAGAAAGCGTGATCCCGGTACTTAGGTCGCTCGCCTCGGTCACTGTGGGCCGTGCTTATTCGCGATCAATATCACGCCCGATCGGAGGGTCTGTGCGGGGCGAGTCGATGGCGCTGGCCACGCATCCTCATGTAAGTCTTTCAGCGACTTCGGCAGGTCCAGGCCGGCGTTCTTGGTGAGGGATACTGTACCTCTCATACTTCGTCTCAACTAGCAAATTTATGGCGATATTGGAACCTGGGTCTTATCGCATAAGCGAAGCGAAGTGTTCTTGTTGACGCTATGCATGGCGTTAATGTGAAGTCATGCGAGGTTGTCCCGCTTGTGAATTCGACATCACACGGTACTTGGGCTTGCTCCACCTCCGATCATCCCGCTTCACCGCCCCGCATAACTCGACTCCCACCCACCCCCAAGCGACTTGCACAACGTGATGAGATTCTCCGCAGCCGTCGCCTTACTTCGCTCCAGATCGCTCTGCGCCGCGAGCAATTGCTTCTGCACATTGAGCACATCCAGATAATCGAGCGCCCCCGCCTTATACCGTTGCTGCGCGACCCCAAGCGCCCGTTCATTCAGACTCACCGCCGAAGCAAGCCGATCGCGCCGCCGCTGCTCGGCGTCATATACGAGCAGCGCATCGTCCACTTCACGCCAAGCCTCGAGCACCGTGCGTTTATAGAGAATCGCCGCTTC
Source organism: Caballeronia jiangsuensis (assembly GCA_000648925.1). GTDB lineage: Bacteria > Pseudomonadota > Gammaproteobacteria > Burkholderiales > Burkholderiaceae > Caballeronia > Caballeronia jiangsuensis. Next base: position 68,863 of record JFHF01000030.1, on the reverse strand, counting down.
CTGCTGCTGCGCTTCACGAAGTTGCAACGTGCCCTTCAACCGCCCGCCTTCAAAAATCGGAAACGTGATCGAAGGCCCAATAACAAACTGCCCCGACGCCCAATCAGCGAGACTCGAAAGCTGCAGACTCTGAAACCCCGCACTCCCGTTCAACGAGATACGCGGATAGAAATCGGCCTTCGCCATTCCGATCGACGCCGTCGCCGCATGCAATTGGGCATCGGCCTTCTTGATGTCCGGCCGGCGCTCCGCCAACTCCGATGGAAATCCGACAGGCACCTGCTCAGGCAGCTTCGGCACATCGCGCGCATCGCTCAGCATGTTCCGCAGCGCGCCGGGCTGCTCGCCGAGCAACACGCCGATCGCGTTGATCGTCGTATCGCGGCGCGATTCGAGCGTCGGAATCAGGCTCTCGATCGTTTCCATTTGCGCCGAAGCATTGGCGACGTCCAGGTCCGTCGTGACGCCTTCGCGCACGCGGATTTTCGTGAGCCTCACTGCGTCGCGGGCGATATCGAGGTTCTGCTTCGTGATCTCGAGCAGCGACTGCGTATCGCGCAAGTCGATATAGTCGCGCGCAAGCTCCGCACGCGCCGACAGCAGAATCGCATTGCGATCTTCGAACGAAGCATCCGACAACGCGCTCGCCGCTTCGACACCGCGCCGCACGCGGCCCCAGATGTCGAGTTCCCACGAAGCATCGAAGCCGGCCTGATACAGGTTATAGGCGGGCGAGCCCTTCGAGCCCGGCATCCCCGATACGCCGAGCGGCGCGTTCCCCGACGCCGATTGCGGCTGGCTTTGCGACGGCGTGACCCCGAGCAGCGACAGAATGCCGTTCTCGCTGCCGCGCTCGCGGTTGTACGATGCCGCGCCGTCGAGCGTGGGAAGCGCGGCCGCGCCCGCAACGCGCTGTTCCGCGCGGCTTTGACGCAAGCGCGCCGACGCCGCGGCCACGTCGAGGTTATCGTCGGCGAGGCGCTTCTCCAGCGCGTTCAGCACGGGATCGTCGAACAGTGTCCACCAGTCCGGATTGAAGTCCGCTTCCACGGTCCTGCTCGATGCCTGCGCCGTCTGCGTTCGCTCGAAGACGTCCGGTGTCGCGGTCTTCGGGTGCTCGAAATCCGGCCCGACCGTGCAGCCCGCCATCGTCAGACAAGCCAGGATGGCGAGCGCGATCGCGCGCAGGGAAGTGTCGTTCTCGTTCATTTTGCACCTCCTGCTTGCGCAAGCGTCTCGCCATGCCGGCCGACCGCCACTTCCGCCTCGACCGAGAGACCCACGCTCAGCGCCGATGCGGCTTCCTGCCCGCGATCGATCGTGATCTTGACCGGCACGCGCTGCACGATCTTCGTGAAGTTGCCCGTCGCGTTGTCCGGCGCGATGGGCGCGAAGCTCACGCCGGTGGCGGGCGCGAGACTATCGACACGGCCTTTGATGACCACGCCGGGAAAGCTGTCGATCCTGATCCGCACGCTCTCGCCGGGCCGCATCTTCGTGATCTGGTTCTCCTGAAAATTGGCGACGACATAAGCATCCGCGAGCGGAACGATGGCGAGCACCGGCGCGCCCGCCGTGACGAATGCGCCGACGCGCGCGGAACGCCTTCCCACCTTGCCGTCGACGGGCGCATGTATCTCCGTGTACGACAGGTTCAGCTTCGCCTGCACGAGCGCCGCTTCGGCGCGCGCCAGCGCGCCTGCCGCCTTGTCGCGCTGGGTGCGCAGCACATCGAGATTCTGCTCGGTCGTGGTCAGCGCGGCGCGGTCGTGGGCCTGTTGCGCGAGTTGCTGCGCGAGCGTGCTGGCCGCGCGCTGCTGCTCCTGCGCGGTGCCCGCGCCCGTGTCCGAAAGACTTTGATAGCGCGATGCGTTGGCCCGCGCGAACTCGATGGCGGCGTCGTCGGATCGCAGTGTCGCGCGCGCCTGATCGACGAGCGACGGATGCCGCGCGATCTCGGCATCGAAGTTCGCGACGGCGGCGCTCGCCGCGCTCACATCGGCCTGCGCGCTCATCAGTGCCGCGCGAAAGTCGCTATCGTCGATGCGCACCAGCACTTGGCCCGCCTTGACCGATTGATTGTCGTCGACGAGCACATCGGCAATCTGGCCGGGGACGCGCGGCGCGACCAGCGTGAAATCGGCCTGGACATAGGCATCGTTCGTGGATTGGCTGGTCGAATCGGAAAGTAGCCTGACACCCGCCCACGCGACGACGGCGAGCGCGATCATCGGCGTTGCAATGCGAACGAGTCTGGAACGAGAGCGGATGATGGATGACATGAAAGCCTCCCTTAATGGGAAGAGGGCGGCGTAGCGGTCCACGGTGGAAAGATCCGCACGGGCAACACCGGAACGAGGAGAAGAAGCGCGACGGCAACACACGCCATCACGCGATAGAGATCGGCGGACATCAGCACCAATGCCTGTTCATGCACGCGATGGGCGAGTTCGCTGAGACCACTGGCCGTGTCGATGCCCTGACTCGTGACGAGCGCGCGATTGCCGATCTGATCGACGAGCATGGTCGAATGGAAACGCTCGCGAGCGGTGCCGAGCCCTTCGATCAACGCGGTCGCCGCAGCGGCGCTGAAGGTCTTGAGCGAATTGAACATCGCGGAGGCGAAGGGCCCTTCGGTCGGCGGCAAACCCGTCGTGACGCCCATCAGGATCGCGAGAATCACCATCGGTTGCGCGGCGATCTGCAAGGACTGAAGCAGATAGAAGTTGTCGCGGATCCATTCGGACGTCATGAAGCTTCCCATCAGGCAGGTCGCGATCATCAGCGACAGACCGCCCGCCATCACCCAGCGCGAATCGACGCGCTTCAGGTTCAGCAGCGCGGCCGTCAATGGCAGCGCAAGCAGGAGCGGAAGCGCGACCAGCAACGACAGCGGCGCCGATTGCAGCGGCCGGTATGCGTGAATCCTCGCGAGATGCTGCCCCGGTATCGCGGCCACGCCGACCAGCAGGATCACGGCGCCTGCGAGCGTCGTGAGTCCGTGCGCGAAGTTTCTTCGCGACAGCAACTGGAGCTTGAAGAACGGCATCGGATGAAACCGTTCGTTGACGAGAAACATCGCCAGCAACGCAGTTCCGCCGATGAACATCACGCGTATGAAATCGGAGTTCAGCCAGTCCAGTCGATCGCCTTGCAACAGGCCGATCACGAGCATCGCAATGGCCGGGCCTCCGGTGAGGAACCCCGTCCAGTTGAAGGAGCGGATGCGTTCGAGCTTGAGCGGATCGTCGGGAAGACCTTGCCGGATCGCGATGCAACTCACCACGCCGAGCGGGACGATCTGCCAGAAAGCCATCTTCCAGCTCGCATACTCGGTCCACAGCGCGGCGAGCGGCGTTCCGAGCGCGGGCCCGAAGGTCGCGGTCATCGCGTATCCGGCAAGGCCGTATAGCTTGATCTTCGGCGGCAGATAACGCAGCGCCACGATGATGAGCATCGGCGGCAGACAACCGCCGGCGATGCCTTGCAGCACGCGCAACGTATAGAGCGCCGGAAGGTTCGGCGCGAACGGACACAGTACGCCGAAGAACATCGTGGCCAGTACGGCGCCGATGGTGAATCGCTTGAGCGTGAACGTGATGCCGAACCACGGCGCAAAGACCATCGTCGCGACGTTGGCCGCTTCGAACAAGGTGGTGAGCCAGGTTCCGTCGTCGTGTCCGATCGAGAGCGCGCCCTGGATGTCGGCCATCGCGAATGCGGTGACCTGCTCGTTCAGTATCGCGAGCAGGGACGCGAGCAGCATGCCGATCAGGCCCACAGCAAGGCGCCGCGAGAGCGCGGGCTGTTTCATGGGCGCGCGTTCGGCGGTTATCTCGCGAGGTGCGTCGAGAACGGAATCGGTCGTGTTCATATGCGTGCTCATCACATCCGGCGTTGTGCCTCTTCGAAGTACTGCGGCGCTTCGCGGCGATCGAACATGCCGTACTCGCGGATCACGCGAATGTGGCGCAGGCGCACATCGCTTGGCAGCGTGGCTTCGCGTGAGAACGCATCGGCGGCGGTTTGATCGCACCACGTCGCCACGGCGATGACGTTTCCGGGCGCGAGCAGCGCATCGAATACATCCCATGCGACGAGGCCGGGCGCAGCCAGATCGAGCCCCAGCGATTCAGCGACACCTCGCGCGCCTGCCTGCTTTATCCACGCGGGCTTGCGGCTCGCATCGAACAGCGTCACGGCCTTGCCTTCGCCAATTTCCGTGACATCCAGACGCTGTTCCGGCAACGCTTGTCCTTCGGGAATATGCGTGTCCGCGACGACCTGACCGATGCGCAGGCGATAGTCCGCGAATACCCGGTCGCGCGCGGCCTGCATGATCTTGTGATGCCTCGCCTCGGTACGCCAGCGCACGAGCGACTTCTCATCGCGCCAGCTCGATAACGACAGCAGCCAGCCGTCGCGAGTCAGGCTCGCGTAGCGCGTGTTGTCGATGAAACCATCGATCTTTTCTAACTCGGGCCGCAGCATCTTCGCCATGCCGAGGTAGGCGTCGAATTGCTCGGGAACGGGATTGACTTCCAGCATGGCAGAGAACATGTTTGGCTCTTGGATTAGTTAGTGAAACGATGTAAATCGATGGGGCGATATTCGCCGCGCATCGCGTAGCTTTATTGTCGGCGACGAGGCTTCGTTGTTGAAGGACGAGCGACAGCGCAATCGGGCCAATGAATGTGCCGATTCGGCCAAGGTCATCGAATTTGAACGCAACGGTTCACCATCGCGCACCGCTTTGCAGGACATGCTGCCTACAAGCGCAACGCGACAGCTTGTCAGCGGGATTCGGAATGGACAGATTGGGTGAGATGGAAGTGCCTGTCGCCATCGTCGATGGCGGTGGTTTCAGGCAGTCGCTTTCATGGCAAGCGGCAAATGCGCCACGCGCCTACGCCGATCGCGCGGCGTGATCCTCATCTGCCGATGCAACGGCCGTGTGAAGCTCGCGATATGCGCTCACCAATGCATCGAGGCTGAAGGAGCGATTCAGACCGCTCGGGTTCGGCAATACCCATGCATGGACGCCGCCGAACGGTTCGGCCTGAAGTCCCCATGCGATATCGCGCTTGCCGGTGATGGCCGACAGCGCCATCTTCCCCAGAAACGCGATATACCGCGGCGCGAGATGCGCGATCTTCTGCTCGAACGCCGACGCCGCGGCCTCGATCTCGGATCGCGACAACTCATCGGCGCGCGAGGTCGCACGCGCGACGGCGGTGGTGAGGCCGTATCCGTATCGAAGGAAGGTGCGATCGTCTTCGGGATGAAGCTGCTCCGGCGTGAAGCCGGCGAGATGCACGACCCGCCAGAAGCGATTGCCTCGTCCCGCGAAGTGATGGCCCGTCGATGCGGCGAGCATCCCCGGATTGATCCCGCAGAAAATCACCGATAAGTTCGGCGCGACGATATCCGCAAGAAGGGGCGCGGTGTCGGTCTCACATATCGAGTTCATGAAGAACCTATGCGGCTTCCGCCAGTTCCTCAAGCACGAATTTCTCGGCGACGTCTTCATGAACGAGCGGCACCGGCAGCGTGCTGATTTGCGGCGTGCCACGAAACCGCTCGCGATACTGCTTCGGCGTGACGTTCAAGCGCCGGGAGAAGGTCGTGCGCATGTGCGTGGCGTTGTGAAAACCGCACTTGAATGCGACGGTCTTGAGCGGCGCATCGCTCGTTTCGAGCAGCTTCCTCGCCGTATCGACGCGAACCTGTTCGACGAACGCCGACGGCGTCACCTGCGCGTACTTCGCGAACACTCTGGAGAACGTGCGACGACTCACCGACACCGCGCTGGCGAGCTGTTCGATGGAAAGCGCATCGCCGATATGATCCGTCACATACCGATGCACCTTGCCGATGATCGGCGCTTCTTCTTTGTCCGCCGCGACATAAGGGCTGTACTGGGACTGCCCGCCTTCGCGCTGAATGTAGACCACGAGGCGCTTGGCGACGCGAACCGCCTGTTCGTGTCCCCAGTCCTCGGCCACGAGTGACAAACACAGATCGATGCCCGCCGACACGCCGGCAGAGGTGAAGAGGCGGCCATCGCGAATGAAGATTTTGTCCGGCTGCACGCGTGCGCGCGGGAACGCCTTGCCGAGGCGGCCCGCATCCGCCCAGTGCGTCGTGACCTGCATGCCGTCGAGCAAACCGGCATGACCCAGCACGAACGCGCCATTGCAGACCGAGCCGAATCGCGCCGCGCCGCGCACCTGCTTTTGCAGCCACGAGATGAATTCGTCGGGCGGGTTCCAGTCGGGCAGGTTCGGTCCGCCGGCCACCAGCAGCAAATCGTATTGGGTATCGGAATCGAGATAGCCGACCGGGACGACGATCTGCATCCCATTCGAGCACGTGACCATGCCTGCTTCGCGCCCGACGAGCGAGACTTCATAACGCTGATGATCGGGGAGATGCGTGTTGGCTTCCGCGAACACGTCGAGCGGGCCTGCAACGTCGAGTGCCTGCACGCCGTCGAACAGAACAATGGCGACTTTCATGCGGTGACCTTCGTTAAGTAGGAGCTTCAATCGCTGGGGACGGCCCAGTCTATCCCAACGCTCGCGCGCGAAGTACGCCTTGCCCGGTAATTGACTTTTGCTTCGATGTAACAAGCGAGCGCCTGACTGCACGCAGGCGGGCGTGGCCCAAATCCGGCATCGACTGGCCAGCCAACGCGCCAGATGCATGAGCCGCCGCGAACGCGGCTGACTAGACTTCATCTCGGGAAAGCATTCGAAGGATAGTCATCATGTTGATCGAGAAACATCAAAACTCATTTCTGTTCGGCGCCAACGCACCGTATGTCGAGGAGCAGTACGAAGCCTATCTGAGCGATCCGGCATCGGTCACCGATGAATGGCGCGCCTGGTTCGATGCGCTGAACAATACTCCCGCCATCGACGGAAGCGATCGTAATGACGAGCCGCACGCGCCGGTCGTATCGAGCTTCATCGAGCTTGCCAAAGGGCGGCACGACTTGCCGGTGTCGCGCGATGATGGACTCGCGCTTGCGAGAAAGCAGGTCGCGGTGCAGGCGCTCATCGCGGCGTTCAGGACGGTCGGCACGCGCACGGCTCGCCTGGACCCGCTGCAATGGGAGCCGCCGCGCGCGCTGGCCGAACTCACGCCCGCCTACTACGGCTTGACGGCGGCGGACATGGCCACGCGATTCAGCACCGCCGACACGTATTTCTTCGACGAGGACGCGACGCTCGAAGAGATCGTCGCGGCACTGGAGCAAACCTACACGGGCACGCTCGGCGCGGAGTTCATGCATCTCACCGACGCGAACGAACGGCGCTGGTGGCAGATGAGACTCGAATCCACGCGGGCGAAGCCATCGTTTTCGACCGCGGACAAGCGCCGTTTTCTCGAACGCCTGAGCGCGGCCGAGGGACTCGAAAAGCATCTTCACACGCGCTATGTCGGACAGAAGCGTTTCTCGCTCGAAGGCGGCGAATCGCTGATCGTATTGCTCGATGAACTCGTGCGATACGGCGCGTCGAAGAAGGTGCGCTCCGTCGTGATGGGCATGGCGCATCGCGGACGGCTGAACGTGCTGGTCAACATCGCGGGCAAGCCACTGGACGCGCTCTTCGACGAGTTCGAAGGCAGGCACGCGGATACGCTCCCGGAAGGCGACGTCAAATATCACAAGGGCTTCAGCACCATCGCGCAAACCGCCGACGGACCGGTCGAGGTCGTGCTCGCGTTCAATCCGTCGCATCTGGAAATCGTGAATCCGGTCGTGCAGGGCATGGCGCGCGCGAAAGCGGATGCGTTCATATCCGACGATGCCGGCAGCGTGCTGCCCGTCGAAATTCACGGCGATGCCGCGATGTCCGGTCAGGGCGTCGTGATGGAAACGCTGAGCCTTTCGTACACACGCGGGCATGGCACGGGCGGGACCGTGCATGTCGTCGTGAACAATCAGATCGGCTTCACGACCTCGGACCCGCGCGATACGCGCTCGTCGTTCTATGCGACCGATATCGTCAAGCTGATCGAGGCGCCGGTTCTGCACGTGAACGGCGACGATCCGGAAGCCGTGGCGATGGCCGTGCGCCTCGCGCTCGACTATCGCACCGAGTTCAGGCGCAGCGTGGTGATCGATCTCGTTTGCTTCCGCAAGCACGGGCATCAGGAGCAGGACACGCCCGCGATCACGCAGCCCTTGATGTATCGCGCGATCGCGGCGCATCCCGGCGTGCGCACGCTCTACGCGCGCAAGCTGATCGCGCAAGGCGCGATGACGGCGGAGCAGGTCGAGGCGCTGGTCGGCGCACGGCGCGCGATCTTCGATCAGGCGCGCGGGAGCGAGGTTATCGAAGCATCGGGTGCAGCGGATGCGGTTATCCCGACGCGTTACGAGCCGCCGTCGCCGGAACAAGTGAGCGTATTGGCGCGACGCATCTCCAGCGTGCCCGATGGCTATGAGCTTCATCCGCTCGTCAACAAGCTGCTCAACTCACGCCGCGACATGGCGAGCGGCAAGAAGCCGCTCGACTGGGGCATGGCCGAACATCTCGCGTTCGCTTCGCTGCTCCACGCGGGCGTCGATGTGCGTCTGAGCGGACAGGACAGCGCGCGAGGCACGTTCAATCATCGGCATGCGATGCTGCATAACCAGAAGCGCGCGAGCCGTGCCGACGGCGTGTTCATCCCGCTCGATCATGTTCGCGATGTGCAGGGCCGCTTCACGGTGACCAATTCGATTCTCTCCGAGGCAGCCGTGCTCGCGTTCGAATACGGCTATTCGACGGTGAAGCATGACGCGCTCGTGATCTGGGAAGCGCAGTTCGGCGACTTCGCGAATGGCGCGCAGGTCGTCATCGATCAGTTCATCGCGGCGGGCGCGGCCAAGTGGGGACAGCGCAGCGCGTTGACCTTGCTGCTGCCGCACGGGCAGGAAGGCGCGGGACCGGAGCACGCATCGGCGCGGCTCGAACGATATCTGCAACTGAGCGCGCAGGACAACATGCGCGTGACGCAGCCGACGACGCCCGCGCAAATGTTCCATCTGCTGCGCATGCAGGCGCTCGCTTTCGATCGCCGTCCGCTCGTCGTGATGACGCCCAAGTCGCTGCTCAGGCACGCGGAAGCGGTCAGCACGCTCGACGAGCTGGCGCACGGCGCGTTCCGTGAAATCCTGCCGGATGAGGCCACCGATGCGGCGCGAGACGGCAACGTAGAGCGTGTCATCGTCACTTCGGGGAAGGCGTATTTCGAGCTGCTCGACTATCGCCGCAAGCACGGCATCGACAATACGCCGATCATCCGCGTTGAACAGCTTTATCCGTTTCCATCCGAAGGGCTCGCCGCGGTGCTCGCGCGTTATCCGAACGTGAAGCGCGTGATCTGGTGTCAGGAAGAAGCGCGCAATCAGGGCGCGTGGAGTTTCGTCGAGCCGCAGTTGCGTGAGATGCTGCCTGCGGGCGCGACGCTGTCGTATGTGGGACCCGCTGCCTCCGCATCGACGGCGCCGGGTTATCACAGCGAGCATGTCGCGCGGCAAAGCGATGTCATCACACGTGCATTCGCGAAGTGAGGCGGCGATGACCCAGCACATCGACGAGTCGATTTCAGGCGCCGACATCATCCTGCGCGTGCTTGCCGAACAAGGCGTCGATACCTTGTTCGGATACAGCGGCGGCGCCATCCTGCCGACTTACGACGCGGTCTTCCGCTTCAACGAAATGCATGCGGACCAGCCGCAGAAGCAGATTCGCTTTGTCGTGCCGGCGAACGAGCAGGCGGCGGGCTTCATGGCGGCGGGCTATGCGAGAGCCAGCGGCAAGGTCGGCGTATTCATGGTGACGTCGGGTCCGGGCGCGACGAACGCGGTCACGCCTATCGCCGACTGCAACGGAGATTCGGTGCCCGTCGTGCTCATCTGCGGACAAGTGCCGCGCGCCGCGATCGGCAGCGACGCGTTTCAGGAGGCGCCGGTCTTCAACATCATGTCGGCGTGCGCGAAACAGGTCTTTCTTGTTACCGATCCGGACAAGCTGGAACAGACGCTGCGCACCGCGTTCGAGATCGCGCGCACGGGGCGGCCGGGGCCGGTCGTCGTGGACATTCCGAAGGATATCCAGAACTGGAAGGGCGTGTATCGCGGGCAGGGCACGTTGCAGCTTCGCGGCTATTCGGAGCGTCTTCGTCAGATGGCGAAGGGCGATCGTCTCGATGAACGCAAATGCGCGTCATTCTTCGATCTGCTTGCACGAAGCAGCCGGCCGCTTCTATACGTGGGCGGCGGCGTGATCGCGTCCGGTGCGTCGGCCGAATTGCGCCGCTTCAGCGAACGCTACGAGATTCCCGTCGTGACGACGTTGATGGGACTCGGCGCGATGCCCGCGAAACATGAGCGCGTGCTCGGCATGCTGGGGATGCACGGCGCTGCGTGTGCGAACTATGCGGTCGAAGACTGCGACTTTCTGATCGCCGTGGGTGCGCGATTCGATGACCGCGTGGCCGGTGGCCGTCCCGATGCGTTCGCACCGGGAGCGCGCCACGTCGCGCATATCGACATCGACGAAGCGGAGATCGACAAGGTCAAACGCACGCATTGGAATCACGTGGGCGACGCGAAACGCGCGCTGCTTGCGCTGATGGCGCACGGTCCTGCATCGCGGGCGCGTTCCGGCTGGATCGAACATGTGAGCGATCTGAAGCGCAGTCACGGCATGAACTACGATCGCGACAATCGCACAATTCAGCCGCAATGGGTCATCGAGAAACTCAGCGTCATCACCGGCGGGCGGGCGATCATCAGCACGGGCGTGGGCCAGCATCAGATGTGGGCCGCGCAGTTCTTCGATTTCGTCGAACCTCGAAGCCTGCTGACATCGGGAAGCATGGGAACGATGGGCTTCGGATTGCCTGCTGCCATCGGCGCGCAGTTCGCGCGGCCGGATGCGCTCGTGATCGATATCGACGGTGACGGCAGCATCCGCATGAATGTCGGCGAACTGGAAACGGCGAGCACCTATGGCGTGCCGGTCAAGGTGCTGCTGCTCAACAATTGCGGCGACGGAATGATCCGGCAGTGGCAACGGCTCTTCTACGACGGGCGCATGTTCGTGAGCGACAAGGCGCTGCATCGCAAGGATTTCGTGCTTGCGGCGCAGGCCGATGGTTTCGGGTTTGCCTGTCGCGTCCGGACGCCGGGCGAACTGGAAGACAAGCTGCGCGAATTCGTCGCGTTCGATGGTCCGGCCTTTCTCGAAGTGATGATCGATCAGAACGCCGATGTGTTTCCGATGGTCGGACCGGGGCAGAGCTATTCGAGCATGATCACGGGCCCGTTCATCGCATCGCGGTCCGGGCAGGCGACGGTCGTTCGGGCCGGGAAGGGCGAACCTGCACCGGACATGTTCTGAAATGGACGCCGATCTCATCCACAAGGCGCTCGCCAATCCTTTGCGGCGCGAGATTCTTGCGTGGCTGAAAGCGCCGGAAGGTTTCCCGCACGCGCACGCCGCATTCGCCGGCGGCGTGCCCCTGAGCGCGATTCAGGCCCGTAGCGGGCTCTCGCAATCGACCGTTTCGGCGCATATCGCGTCGATGATCGAAGCGGGACTGCTCGTGCCGACGCGGGTGGGATCGTTTCTGCTTCTGTCGAGGAACGAGGAGGTCATTGCGGCGTTTGTGAGGCAGATGGCGCGCGGGCTGTGAACATCGCGACAAACGCAGGCTTTCAAACTCCCAATATCCGGGACGACCCGAATTGCCGCGAACAACGACCCCGCCCTATTATCAAGTCCCGCTGCTTTTCGCGGCCAGAGGTACCCCCGGGTCATGTGTCCTGAAGCGCGCGCTGAAATCATGCACGCCCCTGCCTTCAACCGACGCCGACCTACATCAGTTATTCGAACGATCGGGAGACAGGTATGCTCAGCGCACACGAATTTGCAACCCTCATGCTAGTCAAGGACGCCGCCGATCAGATCGGCGACCGGCACGAACTCGACACGCTTCTCGAACGCCAGCTCATCGCGATGGAACAACTCGTGAGCGGCGCCCGCCTGCCTCGCATCACGGAAGACGGCGACCTGCTTCTGCGCGCGGTGCGGCGTCTTCATTGAATCGACGGGCGGGTTCGCCGCCACATTTACGCCGCCAGCCGTTCCTTGTGCGCCGCGACGAGTTCCGCCTCGTCGCGTAACGCCTTGCGTACCGAGGCGCGCGTTTCGATACGCTCGATATACGCCTTCAGGTTCGTCAGATGATCCAGATTGACGCCTGAGCGTTCGTGCCACATCGTTGCCCATACATAGGCATCGGCGACAGTGAAGTGCTCGCCCGTGAGATACGCGCGGCCATCGGCGAGACGCGCGTCGAGCTTGCCGTACGCCTTGAGCAGCTTGTTGCTGTGAAACGCGATGCCTTCCGGCGTCATCAGCTTGCGCATGAGCGGAATATGCTTCTGCGCGATCTCGGTCGCGATGAACGTCAGCAACTGATCCATGCGCGCGCGCTCGATCGTTTCGTGTTTCGGGATCAGTCCGGACTCCGGATGCTGGTCCGCGAGATATGACGCGATGGTGATCGTTTCCGTCAAGGGATCCGCTTCGCCGTCGATCTGTAGCGCGGGAACATAGAGCAGATCGTTCACTTCGGCGAAGTCGGACTGATCGGAGGTCGTCTTGCCGAATACATCGAAATGCACGAGTTCGGGCGCGAGACCCAGCTCGTTGGCGACGGCTTGCACCGCGAGCGAACAGGTGGCCTGAGCGATAAAGAGTTTCATGGTGTGCCTCGTATCGGTGAAGGAGTGCCGGGAGTGCTTCCCGTTGGAATAAAGTATCGCGGGAACGGTCGCGCCGATAAACGCCGCCGCGGGCGTCGCACAGTCGCTCGCGCGGAGACAATCGGCATGGCGGGCGATGTCCGGACAACGCTGCTACAGTGCTTTGCACCAACAAAAGGGGCGAGCAATGAGCGAGCGCGTCGATGCACCGATCAACGAAATCGCCGTCTTCGTGGCGGTCGCGCAAACCGGCAGCTTCACGCGCGCCGCGGAAGAAATGGGCAACAGCAAGTCGAATGTGGGCAAGGCCGTGCAGCGGCTGGAAGCACGGCTCGGCACGCGGCTCTTTCAACGCACGACGCGCGCCGTGCGGCTCACCGAAGACGGCGAGACCTATCTGCGAGCCGCACGCGATGCGCTCGACGGACTGCGCGAAGCCGAGCAGCAACTCGCGGCGCGCCGCTCGGAGCCGGCCGGACGCGTGAAGATCGACGTGCCCGCGGGCTTCGGCAGGCTGCTACTGCCGAGCTTTCTCGAGTTTCGCGCGCAGCATCCGAAGGTGACGCTGGAGCTTGCATTGACCGATCGCATGTCGGACCCGATCGGCGAGGGATGGGATGTCGTCGTGCGCATCGGCGCGCTGCCCGAGGACAGCGAATTGACGGTGCGCAAGCTCTGCGATCTGCGCAGCGGCCTGTATGCGTCGCCGGATTATCTCGATCGCAAGGGCACGCCCGAGAGCATCGATCAACTGGGCGATCACGACGCCGTGATCTTCCGCGGTCCGATGGGGCGGCTGCGGCCCTGGACCTTGCGCGACGGTGCATCGGCGAAAGCGTTCGCGCCGCAGCCGGTGCTCGTGCTCGCGGACGGCCAGGCGCTCGTCGAGGCGGCCGTCGCAGGCTTCGGCATCGCGCAGATTTTCGATCGCGTGGCGCTGCCGCATGTGCGCGCAGGCAGGCTCGTGCACGTCTTGCCCGAAGCCGATGTTGACGGACCGCCCGTGCACGCGATCATTTCGCTCGGCCAGAAGATGGCCGCCAAGACGCGCGCGGTCGTCAATCATCTCGCCGAGACCTTGCAGCGCACGGCGTAATTGCGTCAGTCGAGCAACGCGGGTTCTCGCGCTTTCTCTTCGGCCTGCACGCGCGCCACGGGTGACGCAGCCGGAGTCGAGCGGTTGCGCCTGTCGCGCAGCGGCTTCGAACCGGACAGCTTGCGCAGGATCACATAGAACACGGGCGTGAGCATCAGGCCGAAGAACGTCACGCCCAGCATGCCGAAGAACACGGCGATGCCCATCGCGCGGCGCATTTCCGAGCCCGCGCCCGTCGACATCACGAGCGGCACGACACCCATGATGAACGCGATCGACGTCATCAGGATGGGACGCAGGCGCAGCCGCGACGCCTCGATGGCCGCTTGCACGATCGAGCGCCCCTGCATCTCCAGCTCGCGTGCGAACTCGACGATGAGAATCGCGTTCTTCGCCGACAGACCCACGAGCACCATCAGGCCGATCTGCGTGAAGATGTTGTTGTCGCCGCGCGTGAGCCACACGCCGGCGAGCGCGGACAGAATGCTCATCGGCACGATCAGCAGGATCGCGAGCGGCAGCGTGACGCTCTCGTACATCGCCGCGAGCACGAGGAACACGAGCAGCACGCTGATCGGAAACACCCAGAACGCGGCATTGCCGGTCAGGATCTGCTGATAGGTGAGATCGGTCCATTCGAAGCGAATGCCGCGCGGAAGCGTTTCCTTCGCGATGCGCTCGACGGCCGCCATCGCCTGACCCGACGAATAGCCGGGCGCCGGACCGCCGTTGATATCGGCGGCGAGAAAGCCGTTGTAACGCACGACCATCTCCGGGCCATACGTCGGCGTGACCTTCACGAGCGACGACAGCGGCACCATCTCGCCGCGCTCGTTGCGCGTCTTCAGTTGCAGGATGCTGTCGGCGTTCGCGCGAAAGGGCGCATCGGCCTGAGCGCGCACCTGATAGACGCGGCCGAACTTGTTGAAGTCGTTCACGTAGAGCGAGCCGAGATAGATCTGCATCGTGTCGAAGACATCGGTAACGGAGACGCCGAGTTGCTTCGCCTTCTCGCGGTCCAGCTCCACATTCAGTTGCGGCACGTTGATCTGGTAACTGGAGAACGCGGGTCCGAGCTCGGGCGCTTTCGCGGCCGCCGCGAGAAAGGCTTGCGTCGCCTTGTTCAATGCTTCGTAGCCGAGCGCGCCGCGATCCTCGATCTGCAGTTTGAATCCGCCGATGGTCCCGAGCCCCTGAACCGGCGGAGGCGGGAACGTGGCGATGGCCGCATCCTTGATCGCGCTGTACTGCGCGTTGAGACCCGCGACGATATCAGCGCCCGTTTCGCCCTTGCCGCGTTCCTTCGAAGGCTTCGCGACCGAAAACACGAGACCGCTGCTCGACGAGTTCATGAGACCGGTGACGGAAAGCCCCGGAAACTCGGGCGTGTGAATGACGCCGGGTTGCTGGCGCGCCATCCGGCCCATGTCGCGCACGACCTTCTCGGTGCGATCGAGCGATGCGCCCGCGGGCAGTTGCAGGATGCTCACGAAATAGTCCTTGTCCTGCGCGGGAACGAAGCCTCCGGGCACGATCTTGCCGAAGAGGACTGTGCCGCCGAGCAGCACGGCATAGATCACGCTCATCGCAAGCTTGCGGTTGATGATGCCGCGCACACCGCTGCCATAACGCTCCGAGCCGCGATTGAACACCTTGTTGAAGAGCTTGAAGAACGGTCCGAACATACGATCCATCGCCCGCGTGAGCCAGTCCTTCGGCGCGTGATGATCCTTCAGCAGCAGCGCGGACAACGCGGGTGAGAGCGTGAGCGAATTGAACGCCGATATCACCGTCGAGATGGCGATGGTCATCGCGAACTGCTTGTAGAACTGCCCCGTCAGCCCCGACATGAACGCGAGCGGCACGAACACGGCGACGAGCGTCAACGCGATCGCGATGATCGGCCCGCTCACTTCGCGCATCGCTTCATATGAGGCTTCGAGCGGAGACAGACCGGACGCGATGTTGCGCTCGACATTCTCCACGACCACGATCGCATCATCGACGACGATCCCGATCGCGAGCACCATGCCGAACAGCGATAGCGCGTTGATGGTGAAGCCGAATGCGAGCATCAGCGAGAACGTGCCGACGATCGACACCGGCACGGCGAGCAGCGGAATGAGCGAGGCGCGCCATGTCTGCAAAAACACGATCACGACCAGCACGACGAGAATGACCGCTTCGAAGAGCGTGTGCACCACCGCGTCGATGCTCTCGCGCACGAACTGCGTCGGGTCGTAGACGATCTCGGCCTTCACGCCTTCGGGCATGTCCTTTTGCAGCTCGGCGGTGATCTTGCGGATATCGTCGGAGATTTGCAGCGAGTTCGCGTTGGGCTGCTGGAAGATGATGATCTGCACCGCCTTCTTCCCGTCCATGCCCGCGCGCAGCGCATATTCCGAAGCGCCCAGTTCAACGCGCGCGACATCGCCGAGATGCGTGACGGCGCCATCGGGCGAACTCTTCAGGATGATGCGGCGAAACTCGTCCTCCGATTTCAGACGCCCCTGCGCGTTCACGCTCAGTTGCAGCGGAACATGCGTCGTCATCGGCGCGCCACCGACGATGCCCGCCGCGACCTGCACGTTCTGCTCGCGGATCGCTTTCACGACATCGGTCGCGGTCATGTTCTGGCGCGCGACTTTCGTCGGGTCGAGCCACACGCGCATCGAATAATCGCCCGAGCCCCACAGCACGACTTCACCGACGCCCGGCACCTGCGCGAAGCGGTCCTTGATGTTGATGAGCGCATAGTTGCGCAGGTAAGTGAGATCGTAGCGATCGTTCGGCGATACGAGATTCACGCCCATCGTGAGCGTGGGCGATGACTTCACCGTGGTCACGCCGAGCCGCTGCACGTCTTCGGGAAGACGTGGCAACGCCTGCGACACGCGGTTCTGCACGAGTTGCTGAGCCTTGTCGGGGTCCGTGCCGAGCTTGAAGGTCACGGTCGTCGTCATGTTGCCGTCGCTGTTCGCTTGCGACTGCATGTACAACATGTTCTCGACGCCGTTGATCTGTTCCTCGATCGGAGAAGCCACCGTCTCCGCAATCACCTTCGGATTCGCGCCGGGATACTGCGCGCGCACGACGACCGAAGGCGGCACGACCTCGGGATACTCGGCAGTGGGCAACTTGGTGAGCGCGATGAGTCCCGCGAGCAGAATGACCACCGACAGCACGGCCGCGAAAACGGGCCGGTCGATGAAGAACCGTGAAATGTTCATGATGAGTCTCTTGCCTGATCGGCGAATGCCGCCGCATCGAAATGTCGCAATGAGCGCGAGTATGTCGGCTGTGCGCGGGCGGATAAACGCCCGTCAGGGAGACGCTTTGGAGAACGGCGCGCGACAATCGGGTGGCGCGGCAAAGGCTTCAGGCATCACGGCGGCATTGCGCCGCCGCGTCATCGAGACTTCGGCGATTCAATGCTGGGGCGCGCCCTCCCACGCGGGCAGCGTCGCGCCGTGATACACGCTCAGAATCGACGAAGCGACGTTGGTCTGCTGATAGCTTTCGACGAGCGCCTTGACCCACGGCGCCTGCGCATCCTTCGCATTGACCGCGATGAAGTTGCGATACGCATTGCCCGGCACCTGTTCCTGCGCGATGCGTTCCTGCGGAATCTTGATGCCGGCCTTGATCGCCCAGTCGGTGTTGACGACGGCGGCGTCGAGATCGCCGATCGCTCGCCCGACGATGCCCGCATCCAGTTCCTTGATCTGCACGTGCTTCGGGTTGCTGGCGATATCGCGAGCGGTCGGCAAGAGGCCGACGTTCTCGCGCAGCTTGATCACGCCGTTGGCCTGCAACAGCAGAAGCGCGCGCCCTTCGTTGCTCGGGTCGTTCGGCACGCCGATGGCCGCGTTCTGCGGCAGCGCATCGACCGATTTCCATTTGCGCGAATACAGGCCGATCGGCTGCACATAGGTGTAGCCCACGGGCACGATGTCGTAGTGACGCGCCTGGATTTGCGCATCGAGATAGGGCTTGTGCTGAAACGAGTTGGCGTCGAGATCGTGCTGCGCGAGCGCTTCGTTCGGCTGCGTGTAGTCGGAGAAGGTCGTGACCTTCACCGTGATGCCGTGCTTCGCGGCATTGGCGGCGACGGCGCGCCACACATCCTCGTCCTCGCCGGACATGATGCCGACCCGCACGGTCTGATTCGCCGCGAACGACGGCTGCGCGCTCACGACGCCGCACGCGAGCAGGATCGAGAACAGAGTGGCTTTGAATGGATGCTTGATCTTCATGATGCACACGCATGCTATTGAGGGAAGCGTGATGCTAGAGGCGCGGCGCGTGCGCGACAAATAACATCGGGCGCTATCGATATGCGTGACGAATGAGATTCGCTGCGAACGATATCGATATCACGATTTCTCGTTTAGCCGCCAAGGCGGGCGTTGATAGCATCCTCGGAGTGGCATCGGTAAAGATGCCTTCGATCAACGAGGAACTACGCATGTCCGACCGAAAGAACACGCCCTCTCTTCCCGCGCGTCGCCGCACGCTTTTCACGCTCGCCGCGCTCGGTGCGGGGCTGTCGGGCGGACTCGCCGGGCGCATCGCGCAAGCCGCCGACGCGCCGAAGACACTGCGCATCGGCTATCAGAAGTACGGCAACTTCGTCGTGCTCAAGGCGCGCGGCTCGCTCGACAAGCGCCTCGCCGCGCAAGGCATCACCGTGCAATGGCTCGAATTTCCCGCCGGGCCGCAACTGCTCGAAGGACTCAACGCGGGCGCGGTGGATATCGGCACGGTCGGTGAAACGCCGCCGATCTTCGCGCAGGCGGCAGGCGTCGATTTCGTCTATATCGGCCACGAGCCGCCCGCGCCTCGCGCCGAGGCGATCGTCGTGCCGAAGGATTCGAAGCTCCAGTCGGTCGCGGAATTGCGCGGCAAGAAAGTGGCGCTGAACAGAGGATCGAACGTTCATTTTCTGCTCGTCGAGGCGCTCAGAAAATCGAACCTCGCGTGGTCCGATATCCAGCCCGTCTATCTCGCGCCCGCCGATGCACGCGCTGCGTTCGTACAGGGCAGCATCGATGCATGGGCGATCTGGGACCCGTATCTCGCCGCCGCCGAGAAGCAGGCCAGCGCCCGTCAGCTCACCGACGCGAGCGGGCTCGTGCGCAACGTGCAGTACTACCTCGCGACGCGCAAGATGGCCACGGCGCAGCCGCAGCTCGTGCATACCGTGCTCGAAGAACTCGATCAGGTCGATCGCTGGGCGCGCGAGAACGTGCCGGCTGTGGCCGCGCAACTGTCGCCGCTCATCGGGCTCGATACCGACATCCTCGAAACCGCGCTCAGGCGCACATCGTACGGCGTGCAGCAGATCGAGCCGGCCACGCTCGCGTACCAGCAGCAGATCGCCGATACCTTCACCGGGCTCAAGCTGATTCCGAAGAAACTCGACGTGACCGAGGCGCGCTGGAACGTCGCCTGAGCGCGTTCCGGGCGTTAGCACGATCACGCATATCCTTCGCGCGAATCGATGGTTCGGCTGCGCGCGACGCGTCGTTAGACTCGTCGGAGCGCCGCTGCCATCGTGCGCGGCAAGCACTCATTCAACACACGACGAACAGACGAGGCAGATTCCGCGATGAATGTTTTCTGGTTCATTCCCACTCACGGTGACAGTCGCTATCTCGGCACCTCGCAAGGCGCGCGCGCCGCGAATTACGACTACTTCCGCCAGATCGCGGTCGCCGCCGATACGCTCGGCTATGAAGGCGTGCTCCTGCCCACTGGCCGTTCTTGCGAGGACGCATGGGTGGTCGCGTCGAGCCTCATTCCGGCAACGAAGCGTCTGAAGTTTCTCGTCGCGATCCGGCCGGGTCTTAGCTCGCCCGGATTGTCGGCGCGCATGGCATCGACATTCGACCGGCTCTCGAACGGGCGTCTGCTCATCAATGTCGTGACGGGCGGCGATCCGAACGAGCTCGCCGGCGACGGCGTCTTCCACGATCACGACACGCGCTACGAAATCACCGACGAATTCCTCACCATCTGGCGCGGCCTGCTCGAACAGTCGCACGACAACGGCAGCTTCGATTTCGACGGCAAGCATCTGCAATCGCAGGGCGGCAAGGTGCTGTATCCGCCGGTGCAGAAGCAGCATCCGCCGCTGTGGTTCGGCGGCTCGTCGGCGGCGGCGCACGATATCGCAGCGAAGCACATCGACACATATCTGACGTGGGGCGAGCCGCCCGAGGACGTCGAGAAGAAACTGGCCGATATCCGCCGCCGCGCCGCCGACGAAGGCCGCTCGATCAAGTTCGGCATTCGTCTGCATGTGATCGTGCGCGAGACGGAGCAGGAAGCATGGGCGGACGCCGACAAGCTCATCAGCAAGCTCGACGACGACACCATTCGCCGCGCGCAGGCGCAGTTCGCGAAGATGGACTCCGAAGGCCAGCGCCGCATGGCCGCGCTGCACGGCGGCAACCGCGACAAGCTGGAGGTGTATCCGCATCTGTGGGCAGGCGTCGGGCTCGTGCGCGGCGGCGCGGGCACCGCGCTCGTCGGCAATCCGGAGCAGGTCGCCGGCCTCATGAAGCAATATGCGGAACTGGGCATCGATACCTTCATTCTTTCGGGCTATCCGCATCTGGAAGAGTCGTATCGCTTCGCCGAACTCGTGTTTCCGCTCTTGCCGCGCAAGCAGCGCGAGCAGGCGAGCGGACCGCTGTCGGGGCCGTTCGGCGAAGTCATCGGCACGTCGGAGTTGCCGAAGGTATCGGCATCATGACGCTTCAATCCATCGCTCGCCGCGCGTTGCCGTGGCTCGTGCCGGTGCTGATCCTGATTGCGTGGGAAAGCGCCGCGCGCACCGGCGGGCTTTCGTCGCGCGTACTGCCCGAACCGCTCGCCGTGGTGAAGGCGGCGTGGACGCTGATCGAATCCGGCGATCTGTGGGCCAACGTCAAGGTCAGCGCGGGCCGCGCGCTCGCGGGCTTCGCGATGGGCGGCGGTATCGGCTTCGTACTCGGGCTCGCGACGGGTCTTTTCAAGCCCGCCGAAGTCGCGCTCGATTCGACCGTGCAGATGATCCGCAACATCCCCGCGCTCGCGATGATTCCGCTGCTGATCCTGTGGTTCGGCATCGGCGAGGAAGCCAAGCTCGTGCTGGTGGCGCTGGGCGTGTTCTTTCCGGTCTACGTCAACACGTATCACGGCATCCGCTCGGTCGATCGCGATTTGATCGAGATGGCGAAGAGCTATGGTCTGTCCGGCTTCGCGCTGTATCGGCATGTGATTCTGCCGGGCGCATTGCCTTCGATTCTCGTGGGCGTGCGCTTCGCGTTCGGCCTGATGTGGGTGATGCTGATCGTCGCCGAGACGATCTCCGCGCAATCGGGCATCGGCTACATGACGATGAACGCCCGCGAATTCCTGCAAACCGATGTCGTGGTGGTCGGCATCCTGCTCTACGCGCTGCTCGGCAAGTTCGCCGACATGGCCGCGCGCGCGATCGAACGCGCGACGCTGCGCTGGCATCCGGCCTATCAAACGAAGGCGCAATCATGAATCTGATCGATATCGATACGCTGACGCCCGTATTCAGGCGCGCCGAAACGCAACCCCATGCGCGCGCGCCGTTCGCGGGCCGCGATCTCGCCGTCTCGCTGCGCGGCGTGGAAAAGCGCTTCGGCGAGCGCAAGGTGCTGGATCAACTGGATTTCTCGATCGAGCGCGGCAGTTTCGTGTCGATCGTCGGACGAAGCGGCTGCGGCAAGTCGACCTTGCTGCGGCTCGTCGCCGGTCTCGATCAGCCGACGGGCGGCGTCGTGCAGCGCAACGCACCGGCGAGCGCAAGCGAGTTGCAGGTGCGCATCATGTTTCAGGACGCGCGCCTGTTGCCGTGGAAGAGCGTGCTCGACAACGTGATGATCGGATTGCCGTGCAGCAAGCGCGACGACGCCCGCGCGACGCTCGCCGAAGTGGGCCTTGCCGAGCGCGAGAAGGACTGGCCGTCGCGGCTGTCGGGCGGGCAGCGTCAGCGTGTGGCGCTCGCGCGTGCGCTGGTGCATCGGCCGGATCTGCTGCTGCTCGACGAGCCGCTCGGCGCGCTCGATGCGTTGACGCGCATCGAGATGCAAGGGCTGATCGAGCGGCTGTGGCGCGAACACAAGTTCACCGCGTTGCTCGTCACGCACGACGTGCAGGAAGCGGTGTCGCTCGGCGATCGCATCGTGCTGATCGACGCGGGACGCATCACGCTCGATACCGCGGTGTCGTTGCAAAGACCGCGCACGCGCACGGCGCCGGGCTTCGCCGAACTCGAAGAGCAGGTGCTTTCGCGCGTGCTTCAACGCGCCTGACTGTGCGGCTGATCGCGCGGCTGTTCGACTTTTCGCACGGCCCGTGCGGATTGAAGTGGATTATCGATCGGCGCTCCGCTCGCTATTCTGTGGGCTTTGAAGGAGCGTGAGCCATGTCGAAGGAAAAGATCGCGATCGTCACGGGCGGCAGCCGCGGGCTTGGCCGAAACACGGTGCTGAGCCTTGCCGCGCGAGGCGTCGACAGCATCTTCACTTATCACAGCAATGAGGCGCAAGCCGGGCAGGTCGCGGCGCTCGTCGCCGGGACGGGCCGCAAGGCGCGCGCGCTGCAACTCGATACCGGCGACACGAGCGCCTTCGACGCCTTCGTGAACGATGTGCGCGCAACGCTCGCCGAGTGGGGCGCCGACCGTTTCGACTTTCTCGTCAACAACGCGGGCACGTCGCATCACAACAGCATCGAGAAGACGACGGAAGCCGAACTCGATGCGCTCTACAACGTCCACTTCAAGGGCGTGTTCTTCCTCACGCAGAAGCTGCTGCCGCTGATTCGCGACGGCGGGCGCATCGTGAATATTTCCTCGGGACTGACACGCATCATCGTGCCGGAGAGCGCGCCTTATGGCTCGATGAAGGGCGCGGTCGAAGTGCTGACGAAGTACATGGCGAAGGAACTCGCGCCGCGCCGCATCGCCGTCAACGTGGTCGCGCCGGGTGCGATCCAGACCGATTTCAGCGGCGGCATGGTGCGCGACAATCCGGAGCTGAACAAGCGCATCGCCGACATGACGGCGCTCGGCCGCGCGGGCCTGCCCGACGACATCGGACCGATGATCGCGTCGTTGCTGTCCGAGGACAATCGCTGGGTCAATGCGCAACGCATCGAAGTATCGGGCGGGATGTCGATCTGAACATCGCGCAGGCGAGCGCGGGCCGCGCTATGCGTCCAGCGGCACCGCGCTCACGCACTTCAGCTCGTCGAGACACACGCTCGACTTCACACCGCTCACGCCGGGAATGCGCATCAGCGTATCGAGCAGAAACTCCGACAGCCCCTTCAGATCCCGCGCGATCACCTTCAGCATGTAATCGATATCGCCGGTCACGGCGAAACATTCCTGTATCTCCGCGAGCTTGGCGACGACGTTCTTGAACTTCGCGAGATCGCGCACGTGGCCGCGTTCCATCGTCACCTGGATGAACGCGACCACGCCGAAACCGAGCGCCTGCGCATCGAGCCGCGTTTCGTAGCCCTTGATCACACCCAGTTCCTCCAGCCTTCGATGACGCCGCAGCGTTTGCGCGGGCGACAGATTGATCGCTTCCGCCAGTTCGAGATTGGAGATGCGTCCGCGCGACTGCAGAATCCCGAGCAAACGCAGGTCGATACGATCGAACTCGATAGTCTGCAATTTTATTTCTCCAATGAGCCCAATCATGAAATCCGGACGCGGAACCTAGGGTTTGTCTGCGCGTCTTAGGAAATCATATTGTGCCGTAACAAATTTACACTGATTCCCCTAAATTGAGCACAGGAGAGAGACACGTGGCACATGAGGGACACGGCACGCTCAAGCGCGGCCTGAAGAACCGTCACATTCAGTTGATCGCGCTCGGCGGCGCGATCGGGACCGGGCTCTTTCTCGGCATCGCCCAGACGATCAAGACGGCGGGACCGTCGGTGCTGCTCGGCTATGCGATCGCGGGCATCGTCGCTTTTTTCATCATGCGTCAGCTTGGCGAGATGGTCGTCGATGAACCTGTCGCGGGATCGTTCAGCCACTTCGCGGACAAGTATTGCGGGCAATACGCGGGCTTTCTGTCGGGCTGGAATTACTGGGTGCTCTACATTCTCGTGTCGATGGCCGAGCTATCGGCGGTCGGCATCTACGTGCAGTACTGGTGGCCCGGCATCCCGACGTGGGTGTCCGCGCTTGTGTGCTTCTGCGTGATCAACGCGATCAACCTCACGAGCGTTAAATCGTATGGCGAACTGGAGTTCTGGTTCGCCATCGTGAAGGTGGTCGCGATCGTCGGCATGATCGGCTTCGGCGGCTGGCTGCTCGTCTCGGGCGGCGCCGGACCGGAAGCGAGCGTCACGAACCTGTGGCGTCATGGCGGCTTCTTCCCGAACGGCGTCTCGGGTCTCGTGATGGCGATGGCCGTCATCATGTTCTCGTTCGGCGGGCTGGAACTCGTGGGCATCACCGCGGCCGAAGCGGACGATCCGTCGCACACCATTCCGCGCGCGACCAATCAGGTGATCTACCGCATTCTGATTTTCTACGTGGGCGCGCTCGGCGTTTTGCTCTCGCTGTATCCGTGGCAGAAGGTGGTGACCGGCGGCAGCCCGTTCGTGCTGATCTTCCACGCGATGAACAGCAACTTCGTCGCGCACGTGCTCAATGCGGTGGTGCTCACGGCGGCGCTGTCGGTCTATAACAGCGGCGTGTACTGCAACAGCCGGATGCTGTACGGCCTCGCGCAACAAGGCAACGCGCCGCGCGCGCTGCTCAAGGTGAACAAGCGCGGCATTCCGCTCATCGCGCTCGGCGTTTCCGCCATCGCGACGGCGGCGTGCGTGCTCATCAACTATCTGATGCCGGGCAAGGCGTTCGAGTTGCTGATGGGCCTCGTCGTGTCGGCGCTCATCATCAACTGGGCGATGATCAGCCTCATCCATCTGCAATTCCGCCGCGCAAAGGCGCGCGCCGGCGAGACGACCGTGTTCAAGAGCCTCGGCTATCCGCTCACCAACTATCTGTGCCTCCTGTTCCTCGGCGGCATTCTCGTGGTGATGTGCCTGATTCCCGACCTGCGCATGTCGGTCTATCTGATTCCGGTGTGGCTCGTGGTGCTGGGCGTGGGTTATGCCATTCGCAACCGTCGTCGCGCGAGTGCGGCGTTGTCGCGCGTCTGAAGGAGACAGTCATGTTCGAACACATCGATGCCTATCCCGGCGATCCGATCCTCTCGCTGAACGAAGACTTCGCGAAGGACCCGCGCGACAACAAGGTCAATCTCAGCATCGGCATCTACTACGACGACGAAGGCCGTCTGCCCGTGATGCGCGCCGTGCGCGAAGCCGAAGCGCAGTGGCTCGCGCAACCCGCCGCGAAGCCGTATCTGCCGATGTCGGGGCTCGCGGCATATCGCGACGCCGTGCAGTCGCTCGTCTTCGGCGATGACTCCGTGGCGCGCGCCGACGGCCGCATCGCGACGGTGCAGACGCTCGGCGGCTCCGGTGCGCTCAAGGTCGGCGCGGACTTCATCAAGCGGTATTTCCCCGGCTCGCAAGTCTGGGTGAGCGATCCGACGTGGGACAACCATCGCTTCATCTTCGAGCGCGCGGGGTTCACGGTCGGCACGTATCCGTACTACGACGAAGCGAGCGGCGGCCTGAAATTCGACGCGATGCTTTCGGCCATCCGTGGTCTGCCCGCGAAGAGCGTGGTGCTGCTGCATGCGTGCTGTCACAACCCGACGGGCGTCGATCTGACCGAAGCGCAATGGGTGACGCTGATCGAAGCGATCAGGCAGCGTGATCTCTTGCCGTTCATCGACATGGCGTATCAGGGATTCGGCGCCGGGCTCGATGCGGACGCGTTCGCGATTCGCGAGCTCGTGCGTCAGAACGTGCCGGCGTTCGTCGCTAATTCGTTCTCGAAGAACTTCTCGCTGTACGGCGAACGTTGCGGCGCGTTGTCGGTGGTTTGCGAGTCGGCGGAATCGGCTCCGCGCGTGCTCGGGCAACTGACGAGCGCCGTGCGCGCGAACTACAGCAACCCGCCGACGCACGGCGCGATGATCGTCGCGCGCGTGCTCACGACGCCGGCGCTGCGGCAATCGTGGGAGGAGGAGTTAACGTCGATGTGCACGCGCATCGCGCGCATGCGCGGCGAGATTCATGCACGGCTGCGCGGCAACGTGCCCGACGCGATGCTCGCGCGATATCTGGCGCAGCGCGGGATGTTCACGTATACGGGGCTTTCTGCGGAACAGGTCGATGTGCTGCGCGAACGGCACGGCGTCTATCTGATTCGTTCGGGGCGGATGTGTGTCGCGGCGCTGAATGAGCGGAATGTGAAAGCGACGGCGAGCGCCATCGGCGAAGTGCTTTCGAAAGAGATCGCGTAGCCGCTCATTTTCACCTCATTCTCCATAAGCACACTGCATCCATCGCTCACAAAGGAGGGATGCGGTCATGGAAACCTGTGAAAAAGCGGCCTATCGGTCCTATGTCGATGTCCTGCTCGACCAACTCGATGCACACGCCGATCGCGCGGTGCTGCGCTATCTCGACGAGGACGTGACGGGCGGCGCGCTGCGCGCATCGATCTATCGCTATGCGCGGGCGCTCGCGTCGTTCGGCATTACGCGCGGCGCGCTCGTCGCGATGTTCGCGCCGAATTGCCCCGACGCGCTCGCCATCCGTTACGCGACGAATCTGCTCGGCGCGGCGACGATGTTCCTGCCCGCGATCGCATCGGCCGAGCAGCGCGCGGCCTTCGTGACGCGCATGCAGCCGGCATTGCTCGTCGCCTTCCCGGAGACAAAACATCTGGTGCCCGAGCGCAGCGGCGCGCGCCTCGCTTATGTCGGCACGGGCCCGGCGCGTTCGCGTCTGGACATGCGCGCACGCGTGCAGCACGATGTGCCCGTGCAAAGCCGCGCACGGCGCGACGACCTCGCGGTGGTCGTGTCGTCGGGCGGCTCGACCGGCGCGCCGAAAGCGAGCCGCCGCAGCTTCGCGGTGTATTCGGCGATGGTGAGCGCGCCGAGTCCCGAGGACCGCCGTCAGCTCGTCAACGGGGCGCTCGCCTATCTGTCGCAAGTGCTCGTCGATAACACGTTGATGGGCGGCGGCACCGTGGTGCTGAAACCGTCCTACGATCCCGCCGACACGCTCGCGACGATCGAAGCCGAACGCATCACCGATGTGCTCCTCGTCGAGCCGCAACTCTTCGAAACGATGGATCACCCGGACGTCGATCAACGCAATCTGTCGTCGCTGCGCTCGATCGCGCATATCGGCGGATCGGCGCCCGCGATTCTGCGGCGGCGCGCGATCGCGCGGCTCGGACCCGTGCTCACGCACATGTACGGCGCGAGCGAGGCGGGGCTCGTGAGCGTGCTGACGCCATCGGATTATCTGGCCGATCCCGGTTTGCTGGACACGGCGGGCCGCATCCGTCCGGGCGTCGATGTGCGCCTGCGCCGCGCCGATGGCAGGTTCGCGCGCGAGGGGCAGCACGGCGCCATCGAGGTGAGATCGAGGGCGGTGGCGCAGGGCTATCACCGGCAACCGATCGAAGCGGCGCAGAAATTTCGAGACGGCTGGTGCCTGACGGGCGATATTGGCTTCATCGACGAAAACGTGCATCTGCATGTGCTCGGACGCGCCGCCGATGTCGCCGAGATCGATGGCGCCGTCATCGGTCCGGCGCGGATCGAAACGCCGCTGTGCGCGTTGCCCGATGTCCGCTATGCGCGCGCCGTGGCATCGGCGGATATTGCGCGCGGATATCTGTGGGATGTCGTCGTCGTGCCGTGGGCGGGCAAGCGTGTCGATATCGCGCGATGCATGCGCGCGCTCGAATCGGCGTGCGGCGTGGACGTTGCGAAGGCCGTGCGGATGGCCGCCGTGCAACGCGTGCCGCTCACCGAGCAGGGGAAAGTGAATCGTGCGGCGATCGGGCGGTTATGCAGGGACGCGTCGAATGCGGGCATTGTCAGCGAGGAGAGGCCGCGCGCTTCGCCTTCAGCAGTGCCAGCATGACTTGATCACGCTCCATCTCCATCGACGCCGGCGACCGGCCATCGAGCGCCGTCTTCATCTCTTCGACCACTTTCCTCTGAAGTTCCTGCGTCAGTCGCGGCGTGCCGAGGTCATCCCACCAATCCTGCATCGACGGGCCGAGATGATCGAGGGTATGCGCAATGCCCGCTTCGCCACCCGAAAGATGCAGGTTGGCGAACGGTCCCGACACCGCCCATCGCAGGCCGGGACCGAACGCGATGGCATCGTCGATATCCGCGACACTCGCCGCGCCGATCGACACGAGATAAAACGCTTCGCGCCAGAGCGCCGCCTGCAAGCGATTGGCAATGTGGCCCTTCAGTTCCTTTCGCGGATGGATGGGACGCTTGCCGATCGCCGTGTAGAAGGCCATCGCGCGTTCGAGCGATGCGGCCGACGTGACCTCGCCGCCGATCACTTCGACGAGCGGAATCAGATGCGGCGGATTGAACGGATGCCCGAGCACGACACGCTCCGGATGACGGCACGCGCGCTGCATGCGGCTCATCAGGAGACCGGACGTGCTCGACGCGATCACGACATCTTCGGGCAGCGCCGCATCGATTCGCTTGAGCAGATCGAGCTTCAGGTCTTCGCGCTCGGGCCCGTTCTCCTGCACGAATTGCGCGCCGGACAGCGCGCTTTCCAGATCGTCGTGGAACGTGAGATTCGCTATTGAAGCGCCTTTTTCCAAACCGATCTCTTCGAGCGTCGGCCAATGCCGTGCGACGGCCGCCATCAGCCGCTCGCGCGCCCCGGGTGCAGGGTCCGTCGCCGATACCGCGAGCCCGCGCGCCAGAAAATACGCGGCCCAGCTCGCGCCGATCACGCCCGTGCCGACAACCGCGACGCGTTCGATACCATTCGCCGTCATGTTCAATGCTCCAGGCAGGCAACGCCCGCTTCCGCGCGCAGGGGCTTGAGCCCGATGATCTCGCGCGCCTCGTCGGGCGTGGCCGGTTCGTATCCCATCTCGCGCACGAGCCGCACGAGCCGTTCGACCAGTTGCACGTTCGTCGCCAGTTGGCCGTGCCGGTAGTACAGATTGTCTTCGAGCCCGACGCGCACATGCCCGCCCAGCAACAGCGAGTTCATCGCGGCGGGCAACTGCGCCGCGCCGATCGCGCTGACATTGAACACGGTGTGCGCCGGAAGATGATCGACCATCGTCTGCAACAAACGCGGCGTGTAAGGCAGCGCGCCCTGAAAGGCATTCGCGCCGATGACGATGTTGATGAAATGCGGCGCATCGTCGAGGCCTTCGTTAAGGGCGCGCTGCACGTCCTGAACGATATCGGCGAGGCCGAACACTTCCCATTCGGGCTTGATGCCGCGTTCCTTCATCATGCCGGCGATCTGCCGGATGCGCGACGGCGGCGTCGCAACGAGAATCTCCTTGCCTTCGAAGCTGGCGATCACCGTTTGCGCGTCGAGCGTGCACATTTCGACGCCATCGCCCTGCATGCCTTTCAGGCGCTCTTCCCACATGATCTCCCACAAGCCGTTGTCCAGCTCGCGGACCATGTCGCCGTTGACGCCGCCACCCGTGGAGTTGTTCAGGACGATGTCGCACTTGGCGCGGATCAAGCGGTTGATCTCGCTGTAGATCGCGGGATCGCAGGTGGCCTGATCGTCCGGACGGCGCGCATGCACAGCGACGACGCTCGCGCCCGCGTTGTAGCAGCGGTAGGTATCGTCGGCGATTTCGCGCGGCTGCGTCGGCAGGTTCGGGTTCATCGTCTTTGTCGCCATGCCGCCCGTGGGCGCCACCGTCACGATGACTTTGGGTTTGCTCATGATCTTTCTCTCCAGATATAGGTTTTGATTCGTGGACGCTTCAGTTCGCGCCCGGACCGACGCGAAGCGCGCGCTTCGGCAAACCGATCAGCGTGGTCAGGCAACCGGCGAGCACGACCGCGGTCAACGCGAAGAGACCGAGCTGAATGCTGCCCGTCGCGCCCTTGATCCAGCCGATCAGCGTCGGGCTGACGAAGCCGCCGAGAATGCCGAGCGAGCTGATCACCGCGATGCCCGCTGCCGCCGCATTGCGGCCGAGGTACGTCGGCGGGATCGACCAGAAGAGCGAGCCGCCGCCGAAAATGAATAACGATGCGATGCACAGCAGCGTCATCACCGCGCCGACGCCCAAACCGGCGAACGACGTCGATGCCAGCGCGATTACCCCGATGGCGAGCGTGCCGCCCACATGCCAGCGGCGTTCACCGAAACGATCCGAACTGCGGCTGACGATGAGCACGCCGAGCGCGCCGAAGAAATAGGGCACGGCGGTGAACCAGCCGATCGTCGACAGACTGGCGATGCCGATGCCCTTGATCATCGTCGGCAGCCAGAAGGTCATCGTGTAGACGGCGCATGCGCAGCAGAAGTAGATGAAGGCGAGCACGTAGGTCATCGGGTCGGCCAGTGCTGCGAGGAGCTTGCCGTGGCCGCCGTGTGCGGCGTCGTCCTTGTGATCGGCGCTCATGGCCGCGCGCACCGTTTCCTTCTCGGCATCGTCGAGCCACGACGCTTCGGCGGGCTTGTTCGGCAACATGCGATACAGCAGGAAACCCATGAGCACGGTCGGCAGTCCTTCGACGATGAAGAGCCATTGCCAGCCGTGCATGCCGCCCAGCCCTTCCATGCCGCTCATGATCGTGCCGGACAACGGGCCGCCGAGCACGCCGGTGATCGGCATGCCGAAGAGAAAGAGTCCCGTCACGCGGCCGCGTCGCTGGCTCGGATACCAGTACGTGAGATACAGGATGATGCCGGGAAAGAAGCCCGCCTCGAAGATGCCGAGCATCAGACGGATCGCATAGAACTGCCACGGCGCCGAGACGAACGCGGTAGCCGCCGAAGTCAGGCCCCAGAGCACCATGATTCGAAGAAAGGTCAGCCGCGCGCCGATCTTTTCGAGCAGCAGATTGCTGGGCACTTCGAACAGCAGATAGGTGACGAAGAAGATGCCCGCGCCGAGACCGTAGACGGCATCGGAGAACGCGAGATCCTGCTTCATCTGCAATTGCGCATAACCGATGTTGATGCGATCGAGAAACGCGAACACGTAAGCGATCAGCACGAGCGGCATCACACGCAAACTGATCTTGCGAAAGACGGCGTCTTCTTCTGAGCGGCCGGCTGAACTGTCGATAACCGCCGCGCCGGTCAGCGAACGAATGCGATTCATTGCGTGTCTCCCTGTCTTGTATGACACGCATTATTTCGACATCCGCTTATGGCAACTGTCGATCGGGCGACAGTCCGGGTCAGCGTATACGCGAAGCACTCATTGCGCGATGTCCTGCAACCCCGGCAGGTCGAGTATGACGATTTCGCCGTATTCGGCGCGCACGAGGCCGGCGCTCTTGAAGCGGCTCATCGCCTTGTTGCAGGTTTGACGCGACACGGCCGCGAGGTTCGCGAGTTCCTCCTGGGAAATGCGCAAATGATTCGTGCCGCCCGGATTCGACAGCGGATGAATCATGCCCACGAGCGCCCGTGCCACGAGGCTGTCGGTATCGAGCAGTCCGTGCGCGGCGGCGACGGCCATGAACCAGTGCAGGCGTTCATTGACCTGCAACAGCAGGAACTCGTTGAACGAGGGTTGGCGTTCGCGCAGCCAGTTGAACGTGGCCGACGGAATCTGTGCGACACGGCTGTCGCGCAGCGCGATGAGATCGGACTGGCGCGGCGCATTGCGAATCAGCGTGCCTTCGCCGAACCAGCTTCCGACGGACTGGCCGCCGAGGGTCACGGTCTGTCCGTCGCGCGCGGTGATCGACCACTTGATGAGGCCTTCGAGCATGCCGAACCACATGTGCTGCCGCTCGCCATGATGCCCGAGCACCTGACCCATCGCGACGACGCGCTCCGACGCCTCCGCGCGCACGCGCGCTTGCGCGGATTCGTCGAGCCGCGCGAACCACGCCGACTGCGCGAGCAGTTCGTCGAGCGTGAGCGATGGAACCGGCAAGCGCTTGGGCCGCGTCATGGGATCGCGCTCACGATTGTCGCGGGATCGACAGTGTCGCGAAACCGGGACGGGCACAATGAAGGTAATCGAAGGGAGATCATGAGCTCATGAGCAAGGAAACTATCTACCGTATCGACGTGCAGTTCGGCGATTGCGACCCGGCGGGAATCGTCTTCTTCCCGAACTTTTCGCGCTGGATGGACGCCGCCTCGCACGATTATTTCATCCAGTGCGGTCTGCCGCCGTGGCGCGCGATGACGGACCTGCCGAACTGCATCGGCGCGCCGCTTCTGGAGATGCACACGCGGTTCCATACTTCCGTTACCTACGGGGAAACCGTGGAGGTTCATAGCAGTATCGAGGAATGGCGCGGCAAGGTGTTTATCCAGCAGCATCGCATCATGCGCGGCGACACGCTGATCTGCGAAGGCCGAGCGACGCGCGCATTGTGCGTCAAGCACGCGGACGGACGCCTCAAAGCCGTTCCCATCCCCGAGTTCATCCGCGCTGCCTGCGCCTGATGGAGACTTCCATGACGAGATCGACAGCGCAACGCGTGCTGGTGACCGCCGGCGCGAGCGGTATAGGCCGCGCGATCGCGCAGGCGTTCGTGTCCGCGGGCGCGAAGGTCTGCGTCTGCGATCTGGACGAAGCCGCGCTGGAGCAATTGCGTGCGCAGATGCCGGACGTCGTGACGCTGGTATGCGACATCGGCGACCGCATCGCCGCCGCGCGCATGGTCGACGAGGCCGCGGCCGCGCTCGGCGGCCTCGATGTGCTCGTCAATAACGCGGGCATCGCCGGTCCCGCCGCCAGTGTCGCGGACATGGACCCGGACGCGTGGGAAAGCGTGCTGCGCGTGAATCTCACCGGCACCTTCATCGTGACGCAACATGCGATTCCTCATCTGAAGCAGTCTCCCGCGGGCGCCATCGTCGTCATGTCCTCGCTTGCTGGCCGGTTCGGCTATCCGAACCGCAGTCCTTATGCCGTGACCAAGTGGGGACTCGTCGGGTTCACGAAGACGGTGTCGCGCGAGCTCGGCGAATTCGGCATCCGGGTCAACGCCATTCTGCCCGGCGCAGTGGAAGGTCCGCGCATTCAGCAGGTGCTCGCGG
Organism: Caballeronia jiangsuensis; assembly: GCA_000648925.1. Taxonomy (GTDB): domain Bacteria; phylum Pseudomonadota; class Gammaproteobacteria; order Burkholderiales; family Burkholderiaceae; genus Caballeronia; species Caballeronia jiangsuensis. The sequence goes on along the minus strand of JFHF01000030.1, from coordinate 35,807 downwards.
GACGCGCGTCGGTGAGCGGCCGCAGCGTGGCCGAGGAGGAAGCGGCGGCGCTCGCGAATCAGTCGATCAAACACTTCGTCGATCCGGCCGATATCGCCGCGCTCGCGGTATTCCTCGCATCGAGCGCGGGACGATCCATCTCCGGTCAGATCATTCCCGTCGATGGAGACTCGCAAAGCGCCTCGTGAGTCAGCGCGTGTGCTTCGCCCGTCCGAGAATCAGATGGGCGAGCGTGCCGAACACGATCCCCCAGAACGCGGAACCCAGCCCCAGAAAACTCATGTTGGACGCCGTGGCGATGAACGTGATGAACGACGCCTCGCGGTGCGCCTCGTCCTGCACCAGCCCGACCACGTTCGCCACGATCGCGCCGAGCAGCGCAAGCCCGGCGAGCACGGCGACGAACGCATTGGGCAGCGCGGCGAACAGCATCACGACCGTTCCCGCGAAACATCCGCCCACGAGATAGAAGAGCCCGTTCGCGATGCCCGCGATATAGCGGCGCTTAGGATCGCGATGCGCATCGGGCCCGGTGCACAGCGCCGCCGTGATCGCCGCGATGACAATCGTGATGCCGCCCGAGAACGCGACCAGCATTGACGCGAGGCTGGTCGTGAGGAGCACAGGCCGCGTCGGCGTGTGATAGCCGGAGGCTCGCAGGATCGCGAAGCCGGGAAGGAACTGACCCGTCAGGCTGACGATGACGAGCGGCACCGCGAGACTCACGGTCGATTGCCAGGTCCACGTCGGCATCGTGAAGACGGGCCGCGTGAGATGAATGCTGACCGACGAAAAATTCGTCAGGCCGAGCGCCACGGCGAGCGCGCCGCCAGAGAGCAGAACCAGAATGAGGCAGTAGCGCGGCGCCCATCGGCGGAAAACGAGGAAGCTCGCCACCATCCCGAGCGCGAGCCACGGCGTGAGCGCCACCGACTTGAACACATTGGTGCCGAACTGAAACAGGATGCCGGCCATCATCGCGCAGGCGATGCCTTTCGGTATGCGCTTGACGATCTGGTCGAACCATTTCGACACGCCGAGCGCGAAGATGCACGCACCCGCGACGATATACGCGCCGATCGCCTCGCTCACCGGCATGCCGGGGAACAGCGTGACCAGCAAGGCCGTGCCGGGCGCGGACCATGCCGTGATGATCGGCTGCTTCAGCCACCAGCTCAATGCGATGCCCGAGACGGCCGCGCCCATCGAAATGGACCAGACCCACGACGCGACCACGTCGTTGCCGACATGCGCCGCGTGCGCAGCCTGAAAGAAGATCGCGAGCGGCCCGGCATACAAGATGATGACGGCAAGCAGCCCGGCGCTCACCGCCGCCACGGACCCGCTGCCCTTCGGCGCGGCCGACATCAGACCGGGTTCCGGGTCGCGCTTCATGAAATCCTTTCGCCGTGTCAGCGGATGGACGAAGGATGACGCGCGAGCGCCGTGACCTTCATCGTCATATAGGGAAACAAGGGCAGGCCCGAAAGGATGGTGTGCAGTTCATCGTGAGAATCGACATCGAAGACGCTGTAGTTCGCATACTCGCCGACGACGCGATGCAACTGCTGCCACTTCCCTTGCCGTTGCAGTTCCTGCGAGTATTCCTTCTCGCGCGCCTTGATTTCATCGGCCTTCGCGGCGGGCATGTCGTGCGGCAGGTGTACGTCCATTCTTACGAGATAAAGCATAGTGTCCTCGATCAGGTGTTGAGTGTGAGCGTTCAGTGCTTGTCGCGGCGATAGAACGCGAGCTTTTCTTCGTCGATCTGAAGACCGAGGCCCGGTCCTTCCGGCATGTGCAGATCGAAGTCGCGGTACTGCGGACGCGCCGTGACGATGTCGTCCTTCAAGAGCAGCGGCCCGAACAGTTCGGTGCCCCACGCGAGTTGCGGCAGCGCGCTGAAACCATGCGCCGATGCAATCGAACCGATGCTGCCTTCGAGCATCGTGCCGCCATAGAGCGACACGCCCGCCGCATCGGCGATGGCGGCCGTGCGCATCATTCCGTAGATGCCGCCCGACTTCGCGATCTTCAGCGCGAACACGTCGGCGCATGCATGACGCACGAGTTCGAGCGCGTCTTCCGGGCCCGTCACCGCTTCGTCGGCCATGATCGGCACGATAAAGCGCGCCGAAAGCCGTGCGAGCGCGCCGCGCTGCTCGCGCGGCGTCGGCTGCTCGATGAGATCGATGCCCGCCGCTTCCAGCGCTTCGATGCCGAGCGCCGCATCGGTTTCGTTCCAGGCCTGGTTCACATCGACGGTGACCTTGGCGCGGTCGCCGAGCGCCGCCTTGATCTTCGACACGTGCGCGACGTCATCTCGAACGCCGCGCCGGCCGATCTTCAGCTTGAACGTGTTGTGACGGCGTTCGGCCAGCAGCATTTCGGCTTCTTCGATATCGCGCTGGGTATCGCCGCTCGCGAGCGTCCAGAGCACGGGCAGCGTCTTGCGGACCGCGCCGCCGAGCAATTCCGACACCGGCACGCCCAGGCGCTTGCCCTGCGCGTCGAGCAGCGCCGTTTCGATCGCGGACTTGGCGAAGCGGTTGCCGCGCGCGATCTTGTTCAGCCTGAGCATCGCGCCGTTGATATTGGTCGCATCCTGTCCGACGAGCGCGGGCGCGAGGTAAGTATCGATGGTCAGCTTGATCCCCTCGGGACTTTCATCGCCGTAAGACAAGCCGCCGATCGTCGTGGCTTCGCCAAGGCCCTCGATGCCGTCGCTCGTGCGCAGACGGACGATGACGAGGGTTTGTTGCTGCATCGTCGCCATGGCGAGCTGATGCGCGCGAATGGTCGGGAGGTCAACCAGAATCGCTTCGACGGATGTGATTTGGGCGTTCATACCTGGAATGTCGGAATGGAAGGGTTGCTGAAGTATTGCGCGCCCATTTGCCGCCTGTCCAACACCGTTGACGTCTAGTGCCATACCCCGAAGGTATGACGCGCGTCATCACCCACGATCGGTGCGCGGCGTATAGCTGATGTGCTCCTCCTCGTACAGCCGATAGACCAGTTCGAGCATTTCCTTGATGTCGCGCGATTCGTCGAGCGCGCGCATGCTCATGATGACGGGGGAAGTGAGCGTCGGGTCGTCGAGTTCCCGGTAGATCACGTCGTCGCGCTTGAGGCCATTGACGCTGCTCGGCACGATGGAAATGCCTTCGCCCGCCGCGACCAGACCCAGCGCGATCTGCAATTCGCGCACTTCATAGATCTTGCGCGGCGCGAGCGCGCGGTCCTGGAAGGCCGCGAGCACCTGATCCGCGTAACTGGGGCGCGGCGCCTTCGGGAAAATGATCAGGGTTTCGTTGGTCAGGTCGCGAAGCGAGAGAATGGGCTTGCCGAGCGAGAGCGCATGGCCGACGGGAAGCGCGACGATCATCTGCTCCTCGCGCAGAATCACGCGGCGGATATTCGCATCCTCATGACGAATGCGGCCGAAGCCCACGTCGATGCGGCCGTCCTTGAGCGCGCGGATCTGGTCCATCGTCGACATTTCGTGCAGACTGAGTTCGACGGTGGCGTTCTCGTCGCGAAAGCGCCGGATGATCTTCGGCAGCATCCCATATAGGGTCGAGCCCACGAAACCCACCGAAAGACTGCGTTCGATATTGCCTACTCGACGCGTCATCGATTCCAGCTCGGCGGTCTGCGCGAGCAGTTGCACCGCGTGCGAATAGAAGAACTTGCCCGTCTCCGTGAGCTTGAGCGGCCGGGAGTTGCGTTCGAATAGCTGCACGCCGAGCGTCTCTTCGAGCTGCTGTATCTGACGGCTCAAAGGCGGTTGGGCGATATGCAGTCGCTGCGCGGCGCGCGTGAAATTGCGTTCTTCTGCCACCGCTACGAAATAGCGGAGATGCCGCAGCTCCATCTCTATACCTCCTGGATATGGCCCAATACTAAATCAGTGTTGGACTGGCCTTCTTTGCGTCCATTATCCTGCCTTCACGCTCTGTTTCAACACCCGACCATACCTTCCGAGCATATTCGTACCGGTGTTGAAGCAAGGGTTAACCCCCACCATAAAATTGCGAGATTCAGGAGCAGACATGAGCATCAAAGTGTTCGATACGAAGGAAGTGCAGGACCTGCTGAAGGCTGCTGCCAACCTCGGAAGTCAGGACGGCAGTGCTCGCGCGAAGGAGATCACGCATCGCCTGTTGAGCGACCTCTTCAAGGCGATCGACGACCTCGATATGACGCCCGATGAAATCTGGGCCGGCGTCACCTATTTCAACAAGCTGGGTCAGGACGGCGAAGCGGCGCTGCTCGCCGCCGGCCTCGGTCTGGAAAAGTATCTGGACATCCGCATGGATGCCGAGGACCGCGAGGCGGACATCCACGGCGGCACGCCGCGCACCATCGAAGGCCCGCTGTATGTGGCCGGTGCGCCGGTGCGCGACGGCGTGTCGAAGATCGATCTCGATCCCGATGAAGACGCAGGCCCGCTCATCATTCGCGGCACGGTCACCGGCGCGGACGGCAAGCCCGTCGCGAATGCGGTGGTCGAATGCTGGCACGCCAACTCGAAGGGCTTCTATTCGCACTTCGACCCGACCGGCGCGCAGAGCGACTTCAACCTGCGCGGCGCGGTCAAGACGGGCGCCGACGGCACCTACGAATTCCGCACGCTCATGCCCGTGGGCTACGGCTGCCCGCCGCACGGTGCGACGCAGCAATTGCTGAACACGCTCGCGCGTCATGGCAATCGTCCGGCGCACGTGCACTTCTTCGCGACGAGCGAGAACCATCGCAAGCTGACGACGCAGATCAACATCGAAGGCGATCCGCTGATCTGGGATGACTTCGCCTACGCGACTCGCGAGGAACTGGTGCCGCACGTCGTCGAAAAGACCGGCGGCACGGCGCTGGGACTCAAGACCGACGCTTACAAGGAAATCGCGTTCGACATCCAGTTGACGCCGCTGTTGCATGGCAAGGACAACCAGCTCGTCCATCGCCCGCGCGTATCCGCCACGGCGTAATCGCCCGGCACGCGCCCGGAGCGGCGACAGTTCTGTCGCCGCTCGACACTCCGCAAGAATCATTCGACACCGATGCAAGCGCTCCATGACCGGAGCCGCATAGGGAGAGCACACATGTCCGCCATTACCAACAAAGTCAGCCAGCTCGACGAACTGCTGCAAACGGCCGTTCAGGACGACAAGGAAAACGGTGTATTCCGTTGCCGCCGCGATATCTTCACCAACGCCGATCTGTACGAACTCGAGATGAAGCATATCTTCGAGAGCAACTGGGTGTATCTGGCGCACGAAAGCCAGATTCCCAACAACAACGATTACTACACGACGTGGATCGGCCGCCAGCCCGTGGTCGTCACGCGTGACAAGACCGGCGAACTGCACGCGGTCATCAATGCCTGCGCACACAAGGGCGCGATGCTGTGCCGCCGCAAGCACGGCAACAAGGGCAGCTTCACGTGCCCGTTCCACGGCTGGACGTTCTCCAACACCGGCAAGCTGCTGAAGGTGAAGGACGAGAAGACCACCGAATATCCGATTCAGTTCAATACGCACGGCTCGCACGATCTGCGGAAGGTGCCGCGTTTCCAGAGCTATCGCGGCTTTCTGTTCGGCAGCCTCAACGCGGATTCGATGCCGCTCGAAGACTATCTCGGCGAGACGAAGGTCATCATCGATCAGATCGTCGATCAGGCGCCGGACGGACTCGAAGTGTTGCGCGGCAATTCCTCGTATATCTACGACGGCAACTGGAAGATGCAGATGGAGAACGGCTGCGACGGCTATCACGTCAGCACCGTGCACTGGAACTACGCCGCGACGATGGGCCGCCGCAAGGTCGAAGGCACGAAAGCCGTCGATGCCAATAGCTGGAGCAAGTCGGTCGCGGGCGTGTATGGCTTCGATCATGGCCACATCCTGTTGTGGACCAAGACGATGAACCCGGAAGTGCGCCCGGTCTATCAGCATCGCGAGGAAATCAAGGCGCGCGTGGGCGAAGAGAAGGCGGACTTCATCGTCAATCAGACGCGTAACCTGTGCCTCTATCCGAACGTGTTCCTGATGGATCAGTTCAGCACGCAGATTCGCGTGGTGCGCCCGCTGGGTGTCGACAAGACCGAAGTCAGCATCTTCTGCTTCGCGCCGAAGGGCGAGAGCGCCGAGGACCGCGCGATTCGCATCCGTCAGTACGAAGACTTCTTCAACGTCTCGGGCATGGGCACGAGCGACGACCTCGAAGAGTTCCGCGCCTGCCAGTCGGGTTATGCCGGCATCACGGCGATGTGGAACGACCTGTCGCGCGGTGCGCCGCTGTGGGTTCACGGTCCGGACGACAACGCGAAGACCATGGGTCTCAAGCCGCTCATCTCGGGCGAACGCAGCGAGGACGAAGGCCTCTTCGTCGTGCAGCACGAATACTGGGTGAACGTGATGCGCGACGCCCTGAAGAAGGAACAAGCGGAGGCACTGGCATGAGCTTCGATTACCACACAATCTGCGCGACGCTGTATCGCGAAGCACGCTTTCTCGATGACCGTCAGTGGGACGAATGGCTGGGCTGCTACGCGGAAGACGTCACCTACTGGATGCCCGCCTGGGACGACGACGACCGCATCACCGACGATCACGAAAGCCAGATCTCGCTGATGTATTACCCGGATCGCGGCGGCCTCGAAGATCGCGTGTTCCGCATCAAGACCGAGCGCAGCGGCGCATCGATGCCCGAGCCGCGCACGAGCCATAACGTCACCAACGTGGAAGTGCTGGCCGAGCGCGAGAACGAAGTGGATGTGCGCTACAACTTCGACACGCTCAGCTATCGCTACAAGATCACCGACCATTTCTTCGGCACGATCTTCGTGACGCTGCGCAAGGTCGACGACATTCTGGTGATCGCGCACAAGAAGATTGTGCTGAAGAACGACTATATCCGTCAGGTGCTCGACGTCTACCACGTCTGATGCTCCCGGTGATGAGACAGTAAGTAGGAGGCAACATGTCCAGCTACAACATTGCACTGAATTTCGAAGATGGCGTCACGCGGTTCGTCGAATGCAAGGCGGGCGAGAAGGTTCTCGACGCCGCTTTCCGCGCGAAGATCAATCTGCCGATGGATTGCTCCGACGGCGTGTGCGGCACCTGCAAGTGCCGCGCCGAAAGCGGCAGCTACGATCTCGGCGACGACTACATCGAAGACGCGCTCTCCGACGACGAGAAGGAAGGCGGTCTCGTGCTCACCTGCCAGATGGTGCCGTCGAGCGATTGCGTGATCGCGGTCCCGGCGTCATCCACGGCATGCAAGACGGCGCAGAGCAAGTTCGCCGCGGCGGTCACGAAGATCGAGCCGCATAACGATGCCGCCGTCGTGCTCGAACTGGACGTGGATGCCGCCACACCCGCACCGGTTTTCCTGCCGGGCCAGTACGTGAATATCGATGTGCCCGGCAGCGGCCAGCATCGTTCGTATTCGTTCTCGTCGGCGCCGGGTCAGACGAAGATCAGCTTCCTCATCAAGAAGATTCCCGGCGGCGTGATGAGCACGTGGCTCGAATCCGCGCAGGCGGGACATGCGGTGGAACTAACCGGCCCGCTCGGCAGCTTCTATCTGCGCGCCGTGGAACGGCCGCTCTTGTTCCTCGCGGGCGGCACGGGCCTGGCGCCGTTCCTCTCGATGCTCGAAGTGCTCGCGCGCACCGGCTCGCAGCAGAAGATTCACCTGATCTACGGCGTGACGCGCGACCTCGATCTGGTGCAGGTCGACGCGATCGAGGCCTACACGGCGAAGCTGCCGAACTTCACGTTCAGCACTGTCGTCGCCGATGCGGATTCGAATCATCCGCGCAAGGGCTGGGTGACACAGCACATGCCGGCGGAATCGCTGAATGACGGCGATGTCGATGTGTACCTGTGCGGTCCGCCGCCGATGGTCGATGCAGTGCGCAAGCACTTCGACGACAACGGCGTGAAGCCCAACAGCTTCCACTACGAGAAATTCACGCCCAACGCCGCGCCGGTGACCGCATGAACGCACAACGATTTGCCGGCAAGGTGATGGTCGTGACCGGCGCGGCGCAGGGCATTGGACGTGGCGTGGCGCTGCGTGCGGCCGCCGAGGGCGCGAAGGTGCTGTTCGTCGATCGCGCGGACTTCGTATCCGAAGTGGCGGCCGAAGCGCAGGGTGCGGATACGGCGGGCTTCGTCGCCGACCTGGAGACCTATGAAGGCGCGGCATCGACGATGGCGTTTGCGGTGAGCAGGTTCGGCGGCATCGATATTCTCGTGAACGGCGTCGGTGGCGCGATCCGCATGCGCCCGTATGCGGAGTTCGAGCCTGCGCAGATCGACGCCGAGATTCGACGCTCGCTCATGCCTACGCTCTACGCCTGCCATGCGGTATTGCCGCATTTGCTCAAACGGGGCGGTGGAACCATCGTGAATGTGTCGTCGAATGCCACGCGCGGAATCCGGCGCGTGCCGTATTCGGCCGCGAAGGGCGGCGTCAACGCGATGACGCAGGCATTGGCGATGGAGTACGGCGAGCACAATATCCGCGTGGTCGCCGCAGCGCCCGGCGGCACCGAAGCGCCTCCGCGACGCGTTCCGCGCAACGCGAGCGGCGACAGCGAGCAGGAAAAAATCTGGATGGGCGAAGCGGTGAAGCAGGTCACCGAATCGACCTTCTTCAAGCGCTACGGCACCCTCGAAGAGCAGGTTGCGCCGATCCTGTTCCTTGCTTCGGACGAAGCGGGCTATATCACGGGCGCGGTGCTGCCGGTCGCCGGCGGCGATAACGGTTGATAACGTTTGAGTGTGCAGGAGACGCATGCCATGAGTGAACACAAAGCTATCGTTCCACCGGGAATGGAAGCGGTGTACGAGAAGATTCGCTACGCACCCGCAGTCCGGGCAGGCAACACGATTTACGTGTCCGGGCAGATCGGTCGCGATGCGGCGATGCAACTGGTCGAAGACCGCGAAGCGCAGATCGCGCAGGCCTTCGAGAATCTGAAGCTGGTGCTGGAAACGGCGGGCGCATCGTTGAGCGATGTTGTGGATGTGACCACGTTCCACACCGACATGCGCGATCTGCCCTTGTTCATGCAGGTGCGCGAGCGCTATCTCAACACGCATCCGCTTCCCGCGTGGACGGCTGTCGGTGCGCACATGCTGGGCGGCGCGGCGGGTTATATCGTCGAGATCAAGGCGGTCGCGGTCTTGCCAGAAGCGGGGAAATGAACGCGCGCGGCGGGGCATTGCATGAGGTCGTGTCCGTGCTGCCGGATCGCGCGGACGACATCGCGCGTCTCGCGATCCTGCTCGCGGACGGCGAGCCGATCGTCACCGTCATCGGCAAATACAACCACGGCAAGAGCCGTCTGCTGAACGAGCTGATCGGACGGGACACGTTTGCCGTCGCGGACAAACGCGAGACGGTGAAGCTGTCGGACAGCGTCCATCAGGGCGTGCGCTGGCTGGATGCACCGGGGCTCGATGCGGATGTCGGCACCGAAGACGATCGTCACGCGTTGCACGCTGCGTGGCTGCATGCGGATATCCGCCTGTTCGTGCATGCCGCGAAGGAAGGGGAGCTCGACGCGAAGGAACTGGCTTTGCTCGCCGAACTCTGCGCCGACGGTGAGCGGTCGAAACGTCAGACGCTGTTCGTGCTGTCGCAAGTGGACCAGCTTGCCGACGATGCCGAGTTGCAGAAAGTCAGTCACGCGATCTGTGCTCAATGGCCTGACATCGGTTTGAACGCCGTTTCGTCGACGCGGTATCGAAAGGGGCGGGACGAAGGTAAGAAGCTGATGCTCGAAAAGAGCGGTATGCCTTCGCTGCGCGCGACCATCGACGCCGCGCTCGCTCGCGTGCCGGAAGCACGCGCGCATGAAGCCGCGCTGTTGTTCGATGAAACCCGCGAGGAACTGACGCAGCTTCTGATCGCGCAGGACAAGTTGCTTGGTGATCTGCGTGACACGCAGCGGCAACAGCGCGTGGACTTCGATCACGGATTGAAAAGCGTCATCGACAAAGTAAGCGGCGATATCGACGCGATGCTGAACGCGCTCGGTACAGACCACGCTTCAGTGCCCGATACCGCAAAGGACGCTTATGCGATCACCGCGGGCAAGCTCGAACGCGCGCATATACAGATCGCCTATTCGCGTGCGTGTATCGCAATCGATAGCTTTCTCGCGGGGCACGGCGTCATCGGCTTGCCATCGGAACAGGAAACGGTGGCGCGTGCGCTCAATTCCGTGATGGTGGCGGTCATGGGCGTGTCGGTGAAATTTCGCAAGGACTTGCGCAGGATATTCTGTACGGAAGCGGGCCGCGAACGGATGCAGCGCGACTTCGCGCATTACTTCGAGTTGTCGTCAGACAGGAAAGCATTGGCGGCGCGGATTTCGCAAAGCGAAGCGATGATTGATGCTTTAAATAAGGCATTGAATGCATTGCGCGCGCTGGAAGGCGCCACATGAAAGCGGACGCGAGCAACGAGCAACGCTTCATCGCCGATGTCGATGCGTTCGAGTTCATCGCGCATGATCTCGGGCGCATTCTGCATTCGATGGAAGACTGGCTCGCGCAACTGGGCGCGAATCTTCGATCCAGTCGTCTCTTGTGCCAAGGGCTGAAAGAGGAGGGCGCGCTGGCGAAACATGCGGCGACGATCAACGCCGTAGTGCAGAAAAACATGCTCGCCTGGACTCAACAATGGGCGCATCTCGAACCCGCGCAAGCGCTCGCCGAAACCTTCGACGATAAAGTTCTGCTGCTTGTATTCGGCAAGTTCAACGCGGGCAAGAGCTCGTTCTGCAATCTGCTTGCCGATCGATTCGCGGCGCACGGCAAGACGGTGGAGTACTTCTATCTCGATGCGGGGCGAATCGTCGAGACGCTGGAACGTTTCAGGGAAGGCGTGACGGAAACCACCGCGCGACTTCAAGGCGTGCGTCTCGCGGGAAAGCTGGTTCTCGTGGATACGCCGGGATTGCATTCGGTCACGCCGGAAAACGCGGCGCTCACTCAACGCTTCACCGATAGCGCCGATGGCGTGTTGTGGCTGACGAGTTCCACATCGCCGGGACAAGTGCAGGAACTGGATGAACTCGGCCGCGAACTGCATCGCAACAAGCCATTGCTGCCCGTGCTCACGCGTAGCGACGTGTACGACGAAGACGAGATAGACGGTGAAATCGTCAAGTGCCTGCGCAACAAGACGCCGGAGAATCGCGCCGAGCAGGAGGCTGACGTAAGGATTCGCGCGGAAGAAAAGCTCGTGTCGATGGGCGTGGCCACTAGCCTGTTGAAGACGCCCGTATCGATCTCCTCATATCTCGCGCGCGAGCAGCGACAAACACAGGCGGCAATGAGCGATGCGGGATTCGAAAAGCTCTGCGCCGCGTTGATGACGATTGCCGAAGAGACGTTGGCTTATAAGCGGCGCAAGCAGGCCGAAGTGTTCCTGCATCATCTGGAAGAAAACGTGATGAGCGCGTTGTGCCGCGACGTGTACGCGTTGCTCGCAAATCTGCGCGCATTATCGGATGCGGCTATCGTGGCGCTCGAACAGCAGCAGGAGCAGATCGCGAATGCTGTGTGGCGCAGCGTCGCTCCGACCTTGCCGGCATTGCTCGATGCGCATTCGTCCTCACGCGATGTGAAGGCTATCGTCGATTGCTTATCGCAGGCGATCTTCGAATCGTTTTCGCGCGAGGCGAACGAGCGGCTTCATGATTACGTCGTCGAGCCGGACGCCTCGCTCGCGCTTATTCACCTCGATGACGATGTCGCGTTCGATGACACCGTCGCCGGTATCGACTATCAGCGCCTGCATTCCGCGCTGGGCAGCGCGATTCGTCAGCATATCCTGCGCCTTTGCCGCAACGCGGCCGCGCAATGCGAGGCTTCGATCGAACGATCGAACGATCGGGCCGCGCGATTGCAGGACGTTTTGCAAACCCATGAAACGAACCTGATCGATCTGAAAGACCGGCTTCGCGCCGAATTCAACTGAGCGCAAGCGGATAGCTTCTTTCATTCCCGAAAGGTATAGCCGGGCACCAATTCGGTATTGGACGGTGGATAACCGGCTCGCCTATCCTGAGCCGACTAACACATTAGAACGTCAGCGCAGGAATTCATCAGCCAGCCTCGACTTTTGCTGCTCTTCGAATGCGGCAAGGGAAACGCGCGCGCGTGCATCGAGCCGTCGAATCAATCGAAATAGAAAACGCGGATTTAAAGCAAGTCCTACATTAAAGGAGACACCATGCGTCATATCGACGTTCAAAAGTTATGCGACGAAGCCCGGTTCGGGAAGTTTCATTTGCTGCTTCTCTGCTGGTGCGCGCTCATCATCATTTTCGATGGATACGATCTCGCCGTCGTCGGAATCGCGCTTCCATCGATCATGAGCGACATGGGCATTCAACCGACGAGCGCCGGATTCATGGTGAGTTCCGCCTTGCTCGGCATGATGCTCGGCGCGGTGTTCCTCGGAACGATAGCCGACAAAATCGGCCGGGTGCCCGCAATCGTGATTTGTCTACTGCTGTTCAGCGTATTCACGGCGGCCGCGGGATTCACACGTGACCCCGTGATCTTCGGCATTGCGCGCTTCCTCGCGGGACTCGGCATCGGCGGTGTCATGCCGAACGTCGTGGCGCAAATGACGGAGTATTCGCCGCGCAAGATCCGCAGCACGATGGTGACGGTGATGTTCAGCGGATATTCCATCGGCGGCATGCTTGCGGCGCTCGTCGGCAAGGCGATGATCGAGCGCTACGGCTGGCAATCGGTGTTCATTGCCGCGGGCTTTCCGGCTCTGCTTGCGCCCGTGATCCTGAAGTACATGCCCGAGTCGCTTGCGTTCCTGATTCGAAACAATCGCGCGGATAACCTGAAACGCATTCTTCCGCGTGTGGACCCCGCATACGTGCCGCAGCAGGCCGACAGCTTTGCGCTTTCCGACCGCGAAGCCGTTCCCGGCTCGACAATCGCGCGACTCTTTGCGGAAGGTCGCGGCCTGAGCACGGTCATGTTGTGGATCGCGTTCTTCATGTGCCTCTTCATGGTCTACGCGCTGAGCTCATGGCTCACAAAGCTTATGGCGAGCGCCGGACATAGCCTCGGCTCGGCCCTCACGTTCGTGCTCGTCCTGAACTTCGGCGCGATGATCGGCGCGATCGGCGGCGGATGGCTCGCCGACCGCTTCAACATCAAATACGTCCTCATCGCGATGTACGCGCTCGCGGCCATCTCCATCAGCCTGCTGGGCGTGAAGGTTCCGATCGGCGTGCTGTTCTTCCTCGTCGGGCTGGCGGGCGCGTCGACCATCGGCACGCAGATCGTCACCTATGCGTTCGCTGGCCAGTTCTATCCGACGGCCATTCGATCGACGGGCATCGGCTGGGCGTCGGGCATCGGGCGCAGCGGTGCGATTCTCGCGCCCATCGTGATCGGTTTTCTCGTGAGCCGCGCCTTGCCGCTTCAGCAGAACTTCGTCGCGATTGCCATTCCTGGCGTCATCGCGATGCTGGCGGTGTGCCTGATCGATTCGCGCCGTTCACCGCAGAAGGCCGGCGCTAATCCCGCTGCGCAAGCCGATCCGGTTTGAAGCAATTGCACGAGCGCGCGCCGCAATCATTCCTTTCGGGGTTTCGGCTGCCGGGGCTTCTGTGGCTCGGAAGGGGCGCCGCGTTGCGTCGGCGCCCTCGTGCATGCATCCGGCGGCGTGGCATAAGGCACGTCGTCGCAGCAGCACGCGTAGACCGGAAAGCCATACGCGTTCGTGCGGACGATGGTCGTCGGCCCGTGCAGCGGGCATACCGCTTTCATGGCGCCTCCTGAAATCCGATATCGACGTCTCTATCGTACACGGCGCACATCAATGCGACATCAGCACCGGCACGGTCATCGATTGCAGGAAGGTGCGCGTCGCGCCGCCGAGCACGAGTTCGCGCCAGCGCGCATGACCGTAGCCGCCCATTACGACGAGATCCGCGCCGAGATCGGCGGCGCGCGATAGCAGAATGTCGCCCGCCGATGCATCCGGGCCGCTCGCGGCCGACACGATATCGACCTCCACGCCATGCCGCGCGATGCACGCGGCGATGTCCGCGTCCGCGATGCGTTCGTCCGCTTTCTCATCGACCCTGACGATGGTCGCGCGCCCGGCCGCCTTCAGCAACGGCAACGCGTCGTGGACCGCGCGCGCGGCTTCGCGGCCGCCATCCCACGCGATCATCGGAAACCGGCCGATGGAGGGAAAGAAACCGGTGCAGGGCACGAGCAGCACCGGACGTCCCGCGGACAGGATGAGACTTTCGCGAAAGCCGTCGCCGATATAGGACTCGGGATCGGAGGGATCGTCCTGGCCCGCGATCACGAGATCGGCGCAGCGCGCGTGATGCGGCACCGCATGATCCGCCGGTTCGCCTGGCGCGAGCCATTCGCCCGATACGCCCGCACGGTTCAGCTCCGCGTGAAAGAGCCGTTCCAGCGCGCCGGCCTGTTCGCGGCGCACGGCCGCCCGCGCTTCGTAATAGGCGGCGGTGCCGGCCATCACATTGAACGCGCGCGCGTTCGGCTCGAAGACCGAATAGAGGCCGATCACATACGCGTCGAACTGCCTCGCGAGTTGCAGCGCGGTTTCCAGACGGGGATGGGCGCGCACGCTCGTATCGAGGTGCACGAGGATGGTCTTGTAGCTCATCGAATGACTCCTGGAGTCCGCTGAGAGTTGATGGCCCCGAGTCTAAGGAGACGCCGCCATCGTTCGCTTGACTCAGATCAACGGAAGCGGGGTCGCGCGCCGATGCGCTTGCGCTTGATTCAGGTCAATTGCGCAGACAAGCACCGCGATAGAGTGAGTGCGTTGGCCGCGCCGTGTGCGCGAACGCATCGCACAGACGTGAAGGACGAAAGACGATGTACCGCAATATCCTGGTTGCGCTCGATGGCAGTGAATGCTCGCAACGCGCGCTCGACGAAGCGATCCGTATCGGCACGCTCGCCAGGGTGAACATCGTCTTCGTCATCGACGTGGCCGCGCTTTCGTCGTTTCCCGCGCAGTATCGGGTGAGCGTGCGCGAGGACGGCACGCGCACGCTGGAGATCGCGTATGCGCGCGCGATCGCGGCCGGCATCGACTGCGAAACCGAACTGGCCGAGACGCGCAACGTGACCGACACCATCGCGAAATGCCTGCAGCGACGTGCGGCGCATATGCCCGCCGATCTCGTCGTGATGGGCACGCATGGCCGGACCGGCTTGCGGCGGCTTGCGCTCGGCAGCGTCGCCGAAGCGTTCGTCAGACGCTCGACGTGTCCCGTGCTGCTGATGCGGGCGCCGAATGGTGAGGGCAAGGATGGGTGAAGATCAGCGGCCTGACAGGAGAAACAATCACATGGGCCTCGGAATGCAGATCGCCTACCTCGGCTTTTCCGGCTCGAACGTGATCGAACGGGAAGCGGGCGTCGAACTCGTGCGGCTTGCGGGCGTCGCGACGGATATCGTCGATTGCCGCCTCACGATCAAGGCCTGTCCCGACCCGTCAGGGCAACCCGTCTACGACGCGCAACTCGTGCTCCTCACGTGCGACGCCGAGCAGGTCACGGTGCAACGCAATGCCGACGCCGACCCGACCGTGGCGATGCATCACGCCTTCGACGACGCCGTGCGGATCCTGCGCGAGCGGTATTGATCCAGATCAATACGCAGCGCGATTTCATGGCAGAGACTCAGTGGATATGCGCCGCAGGTCGAAACCATTGCGAGGTATCGGCATGAACATCACTTTTCCCAGCCAGCCGCCCGTCTATCAGGGCGATGTCCCTTCACTCACGTTCGCCGCCTTCGCCGATGGCGAGCGCATCGCGTGCACCATTTCCGCCGAGGCGCTGGAAGATCACTTCGGCGCGGCGTCGTGGCGGGAGGAAGATTTACAGCAGGCTTTCGAGAGCCATCGCTCGTCGATCGAAGGGGCCGCCGAGCATGTGCTGAGCCGCGTCGGCGGCACATCGGTCATGCTGCGCAGCGGATTTTTCCGCTTCCGCCAGGCGCGCGCTCAGACTTCTTCGAGCCGGGCCTGATCGAGAATCCGCACGTCGCGGCCACGCGCATCGATCACGCCGGCTTTCTGCAGCCTGGAGAACATGCGGCTGACGGTTTCGATCTTCAGGCCGAGATAGCTGCCGATTTCCTCGCGCGTCATGCGCAGGACGAACTGCGCCGGCGAATAGCCGCGCGCCTTCATGCGCGTCGAGAGATTGAGCAGGAACGCCGCGACGCGCTGCTCCGCCGTCATCGTGCCGAGCATCATCATGAGGTTGGATTCGCGCACGATTTCACCGCACATCACGCGATGTACGTGATGCTGGAGCGCCCTGACTTCGCGGCACAGCAATTCAAGCAGATCGAACGGAATGATGCAGACGACGCTGTCTTCCAGCGCGATCGCATCGCACGTGTGGCGATCGGCGCTCACGCCGTCGAGCCCGAGCGCATCGCCCGGCAGATGAAAACCCGTGACCTGCTCGTGGCCTTCGCGGTGCATGACGACGGTCTTGAAGCAGCCGCTGCGCACCGCATAGAGACTCTGGAACGGATCGCTGCAACGGAAAAGCGTTTCGCCGCGACGCACGGAACGCGTCGAGCAGATGATCGCGTCGAGGCGTTCGTATTCGACCGGCGATAGATCGGACGGCATGCAGATGCGCTGCATCGAGCATGTCGAACAGCGTGTGTTCGTGCGCTTCACGTCGGCTCTCGTGCCGAGAGTCTCTGCGCTCGCGGGAATCATGCTGCGCCTCCTGTCGGGCGGATCGCGCATCGATGCGCGATCCTGAATGCCACGCATCGAATTATTGAGCGCTTCATCTCGAAAATAAATCGGCGCAGGCGGATCGTGCTGTAGGCGTTCGGGAAGCCGTGTAGGGAAACGCTGACAGGCGTGGATCGGGATCAGGCGCCGTCGTCGTCGAAGAGTTGATGACGCACCGCGTAACGCACGAGCGCTGCTTCGTGCGGCATGCGCATCTTGTCGAGGATGCGCGCCTTGTAGGTGCTGACGGTCTTCGCGCTCACGCACAGCGCCTCGCCGATATCGCTGATCGACTCGCCCGCGCACAAGCGCCGGAACACCTCGAACTCGCGGTTCGACAGGCGCTGATGCGGCAGCGCGTCGGCGGGTTCGCTGAGGCTCTGCGCGAAGCGTTCGGCCATCGCGAGGCTCACGTAGACGCCGCCCGACGCGACCTTGCCGACCGCCGCGACCAGTTCCGCGCTCGCGCTTTCCTTAGTGATGTATCCCGACGCCCCCGCCTTGAAGGCGCGCGCGGCGTATTGCTGTTCGGCGTGCATGGTGAGCACGAGAATGCGCATGTCGGGCTTTTCGTCCTTGATCTGCTTGAGCAGGTCGAGGCCGCCGCGGCCCGGCATCGAGAGATCGAGCACGAGGACGTCGGCATCGGTCGCGCGGGCGAGCGCGAGGGTGGCGGGTCCGTCGCTCGCTTCGCCGGCGACCTCGAAGCCGTGTGCGTTCGCGAGAATGTGGCGCAGGCCGTCGCGCACGAGTGCATGGTCATCGGCAATCAGCACTCTTATCGTCATCGATGCGATTCCTTTTTTCGATCGACTCGCGCGGAGTTCGAGTTTACCGACGACAGCCTCGTAGCGCTTGACTCAAGTCAAGGGAGGCCGTCGCCGGCGCGATACCCGAGCGGAATCTCCACGCGAATGCGAAAGCCTTCGCCGGGCGCGCTGCGAAACGCGATGACGCCGCCCAGTTGACGCACGCGCTCGCCCATGCCGAGCAGGCCGAACGCGCCGGCGGCGCGGCCGCGCGTGACATCGGCGCCGCAACCGTCGTCTTCTATGGTCAGCGTGCAGCGCGACTGCGTGCAGACGATCGCGATGCGCGCCTCGCTGGCCCGCGCATGGCGCACGATGTTCGTGAGCGCTTCCTGAACCAGCCGGAAGACCGAGGTGGAGGCGGTCGTGTCGAATCCGTCTTCCTCGCCTTCGAGATCCAGGTGAATCGTCAGATCGTAGCGGCGGCGAAAGTCGCAGGCGAGCCAGTCGATCGCGGCGAAGAGACCGAGGTCGTCGAGCACGGGCGGGCGCAGGCCTGCCGCGATGCGCCGCACCGATCCGATGATCGTGTCGATCTGCGCGAGCGATTGCTTCGCGATATGCGCATCGTGCGCGCCGGTGTCGAGAAGGGATATCTGCATCTTCAGCGCGGCGAGTTGCTGGCCGAGATCGTCGTGCAGTTCGCGGGCGATCGACGCGCGCTCGTTTTCCAGCGCGCTCTGCACGTGCGCGGAGAGTTCGCGCGCGTGTTGCAGTTCGGTGAGCCGCAAGCGGTCGGTCATGTCGCGCGTGACCTTGGCGAAGCCGAGCAGATTGCCGCGCGCGTCGTGCAGCCCGGTGATGACGACGTTCGCCCAGAAGCGGCTCGCATCCTTGCGAATGCGCCAGCCTTCGTCCTCGACGCGCCCGGCCTGCGCCGCTATCGCGAGTTCGCTTTGCGGTTTGCCTGCCGCGATGTCCTCGGGCGGATAGAAGACGGAAAAATGACGGCCGACGATTTCCCGCGCGTCATAGCCCTTGATCCTTTTTGCGCCGTTGTTCCATGTCGCGACGTTGCCGTGCGCGTCGAGCAGGAAGATCGCATAGTCTTCGACGGCCTCCACGAGAAGCCGGAACGACGCATCCGTCTGCAGCGAGGGCGAGAGCGGCGCGCGGGGATCGACGGGTTCGTTTGCGGGTGCGTTCGTCATCGTTGCAAGGGGCAGGCGCGCAGGCAACGTGCGACGCGTTGCAATGCTATTGCGTGGTCAGCCGGAAAGGCGGCATGGGCAGTTCGTCGCCGTCGAGAAAGGCGGTCGCGCAGCGCACCGCGAAACCGAGCGCGCCGTCCTTGCTTGCGAACGCGCCGAGATTGCCGAGCGAGGTGGCGTGGCCGTCCTCTTCCAGAATCGATGCGGTTGCGACGAACGCATTGCCCACACGAGTGGCGGAGGGCTGAAAGGCCGCTCCCCGATGATAGATGATCATAGGTTTGACTTGTCGGAATGGTCGGAGGCGCGGGCGGCGGGCGTGCCGCGAGATGCGCCCGGGATCAGGCGTGCTGGTCAACGCGGGCGCCGCTCGAATGGCGCGGGTGCTGCATGGACTGCCGGTGATCGATTTCGGCCATGCCATATGCAAACGCGTAGCGGACCGCGCCGGTCGCGCTGGCGAATTCGCCGAGCATGCCGATAGAGCGGCGCGTGCCGTCCGGCTCCCGGACGATGAGCATCGCCGCATAGCGGTCCTGCTCCAGCACGGCGGTCGCGCTCAGCACATGGCCTTTGTAGATGACATTTTCTGATTGGGTCATCGTTCTCTCAGGTTCTATGTTTTCGATGAAGCGGCACTTGTGATGCCCTTCATTCCGTAAGCAATAAGCCTAACCGTTCAATTTTTGTCGGCTTATCCGATTTAAGCTTTTTTACTTTTCTCCGGCGTGTGCTTAACTCAGAGGGAAGGGCGCGCGGAGCGAAACCGACTGGTCCGCCAAATCATAGCCGTCCCCCGACGATCTTTTCCCGTATTAAGCCGCCGCAGACAATAATCGCGAGCACCGGGGACCGGCCGCTCGTCCCGAAACGGAGATCCGCAGATGAAAGGGCATTTATCGGTTGGCGTGACCGCAGTTGCCATTGCAGCGATCATCGGCGGATGCAGCGGAGGCAGTTCCAGCTCCGATCCGTCCGCGACTTCCGGAGGCGCGGCGTCGGCATCATCGCCGGCTGCGGCGTCGAGTCCCGCGACGCCGGTATCGCCGGCGTCGTCGGCGTCACCCGCATCGTCGGCGTCGCCGGCAAGCGGCGCGAGCGCACCGTCGGGCGCGAGCACGCCCGCGACGACCCGGCCGTCCGCATCGACGCCGATGGACGTCACCACGTACCACAACGACATGCGCCGCACCGCGCAGCAGCTCGCCGAAACCAAGCTCACGCTTGCCAACGTCAACAGCTCGACTTTCGGCAAGCTCGGCGTCTATAGCGTCGATGGCGCCGTCGATGCCCAGCCGCTCTTTCTCGGCAACGTGCCGATCGCGGGCGGCACGCATAACGTGCTGTATGTCGAAACGGAGAACGCAAGCATCTACGCGTTCGATGCCGACACGGGCACCGTGCTCTGGCACGTCTCCACGCTGCTCGCGGGCGAAGTTCCGAGCGACGATCACGGCTGCGACCAGACCACGCCGACCATCGGCATCACGGCGACGCCCGTTATCGATCGCACGCGTGGGCCGAATGGCGCGATGTATGTCGTCGGCATGTCGAAGGACAGCGGCGGCGCGTATCACCAGCGCATTCACGCAATCGACATCGCGACAGGCGCCGAGCTCTTCGGCGGCCCGACCGAAATCACCGGTTCGTATCCCGGCACCGGATCGGGCAGCGTGAACGGCGTCGTGCCCTTCACGCCCGGTCAGTACATCGAGCGCGCGTCGCTGCTGCTCATGAACGGCGTCGTCTATACGGCATGGAGCTCGCATTGCGACGCCTTGCCGTACACCGGCTGGGTCATCGGCTACAGCGCGGATACCTTGAAGCAGACCGGCATCGTCAACGTGACGCCGAACGGCCAGATGGGCGGCATCTGGATGGGCGGCGCGGGCCTCGCATCGGATGGGACGTCGATCTATTTCCTCGACGGCAACGGCACCTTCGATCCGACCACCAACGCGCAGGAGATGCCCAACAAGAACGACTTCGGCAACGGCTTCCTGAAGGTCACGCCGACCCCGACGCTGGCGCTTCAGGTGAGCGATTATTTCGAGCCGTCGGATACCGTCGCGGAATCGAACGCGGACCTCGATCTCGGCTCGGGCGGCGTGCTGGTCCTGCCCGATGTCACCGATATCAACGGCAACGTGCAGCATCTCGCGATAGGCGGCGGCAAGACGCGCGTGCTGTACGTCGTGAATCGCGACTCGATGGGCAAGTTCGATTCGAACGCCGATCACATCTATCAGCCGCTGTATTCGACGATCACCGGCCCCGTGTTCACCGCGCCCGCGTTTTACAACAACACGATCTATATCGGTCCTGCGGGCGATCACCTCAAGGCGCTGCCGGTCGTGAACGCGGTAGTGGCGACGGTCGCGTCGAGTCAGACCACGAGCCCGGCGGGCAACTGGAATTTCCCCGGCTTGGCGCCCGTCATCTCCGCGAACGGCAACACGAACGGCATCGTATGGGGCGTCGAGAACACCACGCCCACCGCCGTGCTTCATGCGTACAACGCGGGCAATCTCGCGACCGAGTTGTACAACAGCAATCAGGCGGGCACGCGCGATCAGTTCGGCAACAACAAGTTCATCTCGCCGACCGTCGCGAACGGCAAGGTCTATGTGGGCACGAAAACGGGCGTCGTCGTATTCGGCTTGCTGTGAAGCGTTCCGCGCGAGGAGGTTCCGCATCGGGATAAGATCGCGGAACTTCAACCCGTGGAGCGTTTTCATGCAACTGACCCGTCTTCTCGTTCCGACCTTCGTGCAGACGCTGAAGAATCTGTCGACATGGCTCGACAAGGCCGCCGCACATCAGCACGAAAAGGACGCGAATACCGATGCGCTCGTGACCCTGCGTCTCGCGCCCGATATGTATCCGCTCGCGGCGCAAGTGCGCTTCGTGTGCTTTCAGGCGCAGGAGCCGGCGTATCGATTGCGCGGAGAAGTCGTGCCGCCGACCTTGCGCAATGTGCGTGAAGAAGGATGGAAGTCGAACGAGCAGCCCGGCTCGTTCGCCGACGCGCAGGCGCGCATCGCGGAGGCGATCGCGTTTCTTTCGGGCCTTGCGCCCGATGCGCTCGATGCCGGAGCCGACGCGCAGATCGCGCTCGATCTGCCCAACGGCATCGTGTTCGATATGACCGGCGAGCAATATGCACGCGACTGGTGCTTGCCGCAGTTTTACTTTCACGCCGTGACCGCATACGCGATCCTGCGCAATCACGGCGTGCCGCTCGGCAAGCCGGATTACGTAGCGCACATGTTCGCGTATATCCGGCCCGGCACGTTGCCGCAGGGTTGAAGCGTCGGCGTATTACGCGTTCGACATCACGCCGCGTTTGTCGTCGGCGCAATCCTCGTTGCCGTGACGCAGGCGCGTGCTGCACACCGCGGCGAACAGGAGCGCGATCGCGAGACACACGAGCCCGTTCATCGCGCGGCCGGTCGTCTGCTCGATGATGCCCATCACCGTCGGTCCAACGAAGCCGCCCAGCAAGCCGCACGAATTGACGAGGCCGAGACCGCCCGCGAGCGCGCTGCCCGACAGGCGCGATTGCGGGAACGTGAAGATGATCGACTGCACGACGAAGAACATCAGCGCCGACAGGCACACGCCGAGCAGGCCGATCACCGGCGACGCCCATGCCGCGATCAGCATCCCCGAGGCCATGATGACGAGTCCGGCGATCAGGATGCGACGGCTCTTCGACGAATCGCTCGCGAAGCGCGGCAGCGTGGCTGCGCCGATCGCCGCGGCGACCCAGGGCGTCGCGCTGAGCAGGCCGATCGTCAGCGGAGAAAATTTCCCCGACGCGCCGATGATGCCCGGCAGGAAAAAGATGACCGTGTAGATCGTCAGCTGATGGCAGAAGTAGACCAGAATCGCGAGCCACACCTGACGATCGCCGAGCACGCTGCGCAATGCGCCTGCGCCGTGGCCGCCGCCTTGCGCGTCCTGTTCGGCGGCGAGGCGGCGTTCCAGCGCGACGGCTTCATCGCGTGAAAGCCACGACGCGCTCGTCGGACGATCGGGCAGCATCTTCCACACGACGAACGCCAGCAGGATCGCGGGCACGCCTTCGATCACGAAGAGCCATTGCCAGCCGTGAAAGCCGAGCCGGCCGTCGAGTTCGAGCAGCGCGCCGCCGAGCGGGCCGCCGACGATATTCGCCACGCACACGCCGAGCAGGAAGTAGCCGGTGGCGCGGGCGCGTTCCTCGCGTCCGAACCAGTACGTCAGATAGAGCATCACGCCGGGGAAGAGTCCGGCTTCGGCCGCGCCGAGCAAGAGGCGCATCACATAGAACGATGTCTCGCCGGTGACGAAGGCCATCGCGACGGACAGCGCGCCCCATGTCACCATGATGCGCGTGATCCAGAAACGCGCGCCGACCTTGTGCATGATCAGGTTGCTGGGAATCTCGAAGGCCGCATAGGTCAGGAAGAAGAGACCCGCGCCGAGTCCGTATGCGGCGGCGGAGATGCCGAGATCGATGCTCATCGAATGCTTCGCGAGCGCGATGTTCGTGCGATCGAGAAAGCTGATCACATAGACGATCACCAGCAAGGGCATCAGCTTGCGCAGCATCAGGCTGTTGAGCGATGCGTGCGACGCGCTCGTCGTGTTGGGCTTGGACATGATGACTCCCGGAATCAGAAGGGGCGCGCGAGGCGCGCGGGCAATGCGGTGTCGGGAAGGCGTTTCAAAAAAGTGTCTCCGTTAAGCGTTGTATTTTTAATGGCGAGCGCACGCGCCGGTCACGCGGCGCGTGCGTTTGAAAATCAGAAGTTCACGTTGTCGCCGCCTTTGAGCGACAGCATCTGCCGCGCTTCGGCAGGCGTCGCGACTTCGAGCGACAAACCTTCGATCACCTGACGGATCTTGCGCACCTGCGCCGCGCTCGACTCGGCGAGCTGACCCGGCCCGATCCACAGCGAATCTTCGAGACCCACGCGCACGTTCGATCCCTGCGCGACGCCGATCGAGCCGAGCGGAATCTGATTGCGGCCCGCGCCGAGAATCGACCACACGTAGTCGTTGCCGAACAGGCGATCCGCGGTGCGCTTCATGTGCGCGAGATCTTCCGGATGGCCGCCGATGCCGCCGAGCAAGCCGAATACGCTCTGCACGAAGAACGGTCCCTTGACGAGCCCGCGATCCACGAAGTGCGCGAGGTTATACAGATGCGAGATGTCGTAGCACTCGAACTCGAAGCGCGTGCCGTTGGCCGAGCACGACGTGAGGATGTATTCGATATCGGCGAACGTGTTCTTGAACACGAGATCGCGGCTCTTCTCCAGATGCTGGCGTTCCCAGTCGTGCTTGAGATCCTTGAAGCGGTCGAGCATCGGATAGAGACCGAAGTTCATCGAGCCCATGTTCAGCGACGCCACTTCCGGCTGAAAGTGATGCGCGGGCTTCAGGCGTTCCGCGACCGTCATGTGCGGACTGCCGCCCGTCGTCAGGTTGATGACGGCATCGGTTTGCGCCTTGATGCGCGGCAGGAAGCGCTGGAACACGGCGGGGTCTTGCGTCGGGCGTCCGTCTTCGGGATCGCGCGCATGCAGATGCAGAATCGCCGCGCCTTCCTTCGCGGCCGCGAGCGCGGCTTCGGCGATCTGGTCGGGCGTGACCGGCAGATGCGGCGACATCGACGGCGTATGGATCGCGCCCGTCGGTGCGCACGTGATGATGACCTTGCGTTTCGTTGCCATGTTTTCCTCTTGCTTCAAAGCGTTTCGACGTTGCCGCAGACGGAGAGCGCCTGACCCGAGACCGCGCTGCCGGCGGGCGAGCTGAGATACAGCACGCTCGCGGCGATTTCCTCTTGCGTGACCATGCGGCGCAGCGAAATTTTCGCGAGATACTGCTTCTCCATCTCCTCATAAGCGATGCCGAGCTGTTTCGCGCGCGCGGCAATCACGCCTTCCATGCGCGGACCCTTGACGATGCCCGGCTGCACCGCGTTCACGCGAATATTGTCCGGACCGAGCTCGATGGCGAGACTCTTCGCGAGGCCGACCACGGCCCATTTCGTCGCGGAATAAGGCGTGCGAAAGCCATAGCCGAGACGTCCCGCCACCGACGACATGAACACGATCACGCCGCCATCGGTCGCGTCGCGCAACATCGGCACCGCCTCGCGCGAGAAGTAGTACTGGCTGTTCAGATTCACGTCGATGGTCTTTTCCCAGTCGTCGGAATCGATCGCGTCGATGCCGCCCGTCGGGCCCGCGATACCCGCGTTGTTGATCAGCACGTCGAGGCCGCCGAGCTCGCGTCGCACGTCTTCGAAGACGCGCTTCACATCGGCCTTGCTCGCGACATCCGCACGCGTGCCGGTGATCGACGGTGAAACGGTCGACACCGCGTCGATGGCTTTCGGATCGACATCGCAGACATGCACGCGCGCACCCGTCGATACGAACGCCTTCGCGATCGCGAGACCGATGCCCGACGCGCCGCCCGTGATCAGCACACGCAGGCCTGCGCGCGGGACGAGCATTTTGGTGAAATCCATCGAACGACTCCTTTCTGGTTATGTTTTGCGGGACGTGCGCCGTCCTCGCTCAAGCGATTAGTGATACTGATGATCGTAAGAAGAGGCGCGCGTTGCGCCTTCGTCGTTCAGCTTTGCGCGTGACGCCGCATACGCGGTTCCTGCGAACGCAGACGCGCTTCGAGATCGCTCGCCGCGTCGCGAATGTCCTTCGCGATACCTTCGCGCGCGGCGGCGCCGTCGTGCTTCCACAGCGCATCGATGATCTGCCGGTGCGCCTGCATCGACACGCGCATATGCGCCACGTCGGGCGCGACCATGTTCAGGAACGGACCGATGCGCATCCACATGTTCTGGATCGTCGCGAGCGTCATCTCGCTTGCGCCGTGCCGATAGATGCTCGTATGGAACGCGAAGTTGCAGCGCAGATAGGCGCGGGCATCGTCGGCTTCGACGTGGGCATCCATTTCGTCGAAGATGCGCTGCACGGCGGCGACGTCGTCGTTCGTCATGCGCGCCGCCGCGCGCTCCGCGACGCAGCCTTCCAGCGCGATGCGCACGTCGCGCAGTTCTTCGAGCAAGTCGAGTGTCATCGGCGGGACCATCAGGCCGCGCGACGGGCCATCGACCAGTGCGCCTTCCGCGCGCAGTCGCGTGAGCGCGGCGCGCACGGGCATCGTCGAGAGGCCGACTGCTTCGGCGACGCCGCGCAGGCTCAGCGGCTGGCCGGCGGCGAAACTGCCGCTCATGATCGCTTCGCGCAGTTGCTGATAGACCTTGGTCGCCATCGTTTCCGTGGCGATGACTTCGAGTTGCGGCATGGGTTGCGTCAGGGATCGGGGCGACACGTGCATTTCCTTGCTGATCTTTGATCTGTGATCACAGTTTGATTTCGGCATCGTTTTAAGTCAATGCGGAGCGCATCAGGGATAACCCGACATGGCGCGCGACACATTCAAGCCGAAAGCGCGATCGTTGGGCACAATGCTTGCGAAATCCCGAACCGCGACATCGTTTCCATCCAATCCGCAATGCGACCCGCCGACCCCGACGTTTCTCCCGCCCTCGAATGCCGCCGCCTCTCGAAGAAGTACGGCAGCGGCCGCATCGTGCTCGACGCGCTCGACTTCGCGCTGGGTGCGGGCGAGTTCGTCGCGATCATGGGCGATTCGGGCGTCGGCAAATCCACGCTGCTCAATCTGATCGCGGGTCTCGATACCGCCGACAGCGGCGACGTGCTGATCGACGGCACATCGATCTCCACGCTCTCCGACGATGCCGCCACGCGCTTGCGCCGGCAAAAGCTCGGCTTCGTGTTCCAGGCGTTCCATGTTCTGCCGCATCTGTCGCTCTATCAGAACGTGGCGGTCCCGCTTCTGCTGAACGGGATGCCGCCCGCGCCGGCGCGGGCGATGCTCGCGGCGGTCGGCCTCGACGGACGCGGCGACGACATGCCGCGCCAGCTTTCCGGCGGCGAACTGCAACGTGTCGCGATTGCGCGGGCGCTGGTGCACAGGCCGCGCCTTCTGCTCGCCGACGAACCCACGGGCAATCTCGATCCGCAGACCGCGCACGAAGTGCTCGAATTGCTGCGCGCCGAAACGAAGGCGACGCAAGCCGCGACCGTGATGGTCACGCATTCGGAAGCGGCCGCCGCATTCGCCGATCGCATCGTGATTCTGAGCGACGGCGCATTGCACGCCGCGACGCTCGCGCGATGAGCGCTGTCGCCGTCACGCGCCGCGGTTTCGACACGCTCACGCGCTGGCTGCTCGGCGCGCAATGGCGCAGTCATCGGGGCCGCGCGCTGGTCGCCATGCTGACCATCGCGCTGGGCGTGGGGCTGGGATATGCGGTGCAGCTCATCAACGGCGCGGCGTTCAACGAGTTTTCCGCCGCCGCGCGCAGTCTCTCGGGGCAAGCCGACTTACAGGTGCGCGGCGCGCAGCCTTTCATCGACGAGAACGTCTATCCGCAACTCGCGACGCATCCGGGCGTCGCGCTCGCGAGTCCCGTGCTCGAAGTCGATGTCGCCGTGCCCGGCAAGAACATGCCGCTCAAGGTGCTCGGCATCGACGTGTTCCGCGCGAAACGCATTGCGCCGGATCTGACCGGCGTGCCGCGGCCGGAAGCATCGCTCGATGTGCTCGACGGCGACGCCATCTTTCTTTCTCCTGCCGCAGAAATCTGGCTCGGCGCGCACGATGGCGGACACGTCGAGTTGCAAAGCGGCACGTCGCCGGTGACGCTGCGTGTCGCGGGCGGCATCGCGCGCACGCGTGCCGGGCAGCGCATCGCGGTGATGGACATCGCGGCCGTGCAGACGCATTTCGCGCTCACGGGCAAGCTCTCGCGCGTCGATCTGCAACTCGCGCGCG
Source organism: Caballeronia jiangsuensis (assembly GCA_000648925.1). GTDB lineage: Bacteria > Pseudomonadota > Gammaproteobacteria > Burkholderiales > Burkholderiaceae > Caballeronia > Caballeronia jiangsuensis. The sequence goes on along the minus strand of JFHF01000030.1, from coordinate 8,143 downwards.
GCGTCGATCGCGATGCGTTCCGGCAGACGCTGCAACGCGAACTCGGCGGGCGGCTCGTCGTCACGGAGACGCAGGATATCGAAAGCCGCACCGATCGCCTGTCGCGCGCGTATCGGATCAACATGAACGTGCTGGCGCTCGTCGCGCTGTTCACCGGCGCGTTTCTCGTGTTTTCCACGCAAGCCGCGGGCGTCGTGCGCCGTCGCGCGCAGTTCGCGATGCTGCGCGTGCTCGGCATGACGCGCGCGTCGCTGGTGCGGCAGATCATGCTCGAAGGCGCGCTGCTCGGCGTCGTGGGCGGCGTGCTCGGCATCGTGCTCGGTTTCACGGTCGCGGCGCTCGCGCTGCGCTTTTTCGGCAGCGATCTCGGCGGCGGATATTTTCCCGGTGTCGATCCGCGCATCGCCTTCGAGCCGGTCGCCAGCGCGATCTTTCTCGCGCTCGGCATCGGCGTCGCGCTCGCGGGCACCCTCGTTCCCGCGCTCGAAGCGGCGCGCGCGCGTCCCGCGCCGGCGTTGAAGGCAGGCAGCGAGGAAGCCGCGCTCGCGCCGCTCGGCACGCCGTGGCCCGCGCTCGTGTGCCTCGCGGCCGGGGCCGCGCTGACGCAGGCGCCGCCTGTCTTCGATACGCCCATCGCCGGATATGTCGCCGTCGCGCTGCTGCTCGTCGGCGGCATTGCGCTGATGCCGCGTCTCACGGCGCTCGTGTTTCGCCGCGCGCCGATGCCGCGCAACGCCGTCGCGGCGCTCGCGCTCGCGAGGATCGCGAATGCGCCGGGCCAGGCGTCGATCGCGATGGGCGGCGTGCTGTCGAGCTTCACGCTGATCGTCGCGATGGCGATCATGGTGACGAGCTTTCGCGTGTCGGTGGAAGACTGGCTCGCGCATCTGCTGTCGGCGGATCTCTATGTGCGCATGGCGTCGAGCGGCGACACGGGCGGCTTGCGGCCCGATCAGCAGATGCGGCTCGCCGCCGCGAACGGCGTTGCGCACGCGGCGTTCACGCGGGCGTCGAAACTGACGCTCGATGCCGCGAAACCGCCCGTCGCGCTGATCGCCCGCGAACTCGACGCCGCCGATCCCGGCGCGACCTTGCAGATGACCGGCGACGTGTTGCCGCCGTCTTCATGGCGCGCCGACGAGACGCCGGTCTGGGCTTCGGAAGCGATGGCCGATCTGTACGGTTATCGCGTGGGCGAGCGCGTGAGCTTGCCTGTCGGCGGGGCGAACGAACGCTTCGTCGTCGCGGGAATCTGGCGCGACTATGTGCGGCAGACGGGCGCGCTGCAAATGCGTATCGCCGATTACCGGCGGCTCACCGGCGACACGACCGCGACCGATGTCGCGATCACGTTGCGCGCGGGTTCGAGCGCGGCGCAGGTCATCGACGCGATCAAGAAGCTCCCGTTCGGCGACGCGCTCGAATTCTCGCAACCCGGCGAGATTCGCGCGCGCACGCTGACCATCTTCGATCGCAGTTTCGCCGTGACGTACTTGCTGGAGGCGGTGGCGATCGTGATCGGCCTGTTCGGCGTCGGCGCGACATTTTCGATGCAGACGCTCGCGCGTTCGCGCGAATTCGGCATGCTGCGGCACGTAGGCGTCACGCGCGCGCAGATCCTCGCGTTGCTGGCATCGGAAGCGGGATGGCTCACGCTGCTCGGCATCGCGATGGGCTGCGCGCTCGGCTTCGCGATCAGTCTGATCCTCGTATTCGTCGTGAATCCGCAGTCGTTTCACTGGAGCATGTCGCTGCATGTTCCGTGGACGATGATCGCGATCATCGCTTGCGTGATGCTGGCGTCGTCGTGCGCGACGGCAGTGCTGTCGGGCCGACGCGCCGTATCCGTCGATGCGGTGCGCGCCGTGCGGGAGGACTGGTGATGCGCGTCGTCCTGCTGCTCGCGTGGCTGTTTGCGTCGTTGGCCGCATTCGCCGACGAACCCGCGTTCGCGCCCGTCGTGCCGGGGCACGCGATCGAATGGCCGAAGGATAGCGGCGCGCATCCGTCGTATCGCACGGAGTGGTGGTACGCGACCGGCTGGCTCGAAACGCCCGATCATCGGCCGCTGGGTTTTCAGATCACGTTCTTTCGCTCGAACACGGGAAAGAAGCAGGGCGCGAGTGCGTTCGATCCGTCGCAACTGATCATCGCGCACGCGGCGTTGTCCGATCCCGCGTACGGACGGCTCGTGCACGATCAGAACGTCGCGCGGCAGGGCTTCGGCCTCGCGTATGCGAAGGACGGCAACACCGACGTCAAGCTCGACGCGTGGCGCATGACGCGCGAGGCGGATGGCCGCTATTCGGTCATCGCCGATGCCGCCGGTTTCGCGCTTCATCTCACCTTCACGCCGACGCAGCCGCCGATGATCCAGGGCGAGCAGGGCTATTCGCGCAAGGGTCCGTCGCCGGAACAGGCGAGCTACTACTACAGCGAGCCGCAGTTGCAGGTGACGGGCAGTGTTACGCGGCCATCGGCATCGGGAAAGGCGAATGCGAGCGTCGCGGTGACGGGCCGCGCGTGGCTCGATCACGAATGGTCGAGCACGCTGTTGTCATCCGATGCGGCGGGCTGGGACTGGCTCGGCGCCAATCTCGACGACGGCGCCGCGCTGATGGCCTTCAAGGTCCGCGCCCGCGACGGCCATGCGGTCTGGGCGCACGCCGCGCTGCGCGAGCGCGACGGTCGGACGCGGCAATTCGGCCCGGGCGATGTCGAGTTCACGCCCGAGCGGCAATGGCGCTCGCTGCGCACGAACACGGTTTATCCGGTCGCGATGAACGTGCGCGTCGGCGGGATGCGCTGGCGGCTGACTCCGCTCATCGACGATCAGGAACTCGACTCGCGCGATTCGACCGGGGCGCTGTATTGGGAAGGCGCGGTGACGTTGAACGGCGATGGCGGGAATGGGCGCGGGTATCTGGAACTGACCGGGTACGCGAAGACGGTGGAGGTGGAGAAGCGCTGACGCTCAGGCAACAAGCCCAAGCGACTCCCTCACCCCCGCCGAAACCCAGCGGCTCTTGCCCGCGCGCTTCGCCCCATAGAGCGCGTTGTCGGCATCGCGCAGCACGCCGTCGAGCTCGTCGTGGTGATGGTCGAACATCGCAATGCCGATGCTCACGCCGATTTCGAGCGTCACGCCGCCATCGGTGAGAAACGGCTTCGACAGTTCGCGCACGATCACATCCGGCAGCGCGAGCGGATCGGCGTGCGGCGGCGTGACGATCACGAACTCGTCGCCGCCGAGCCGCGCGACCAGCGATCCTTCGCCCGACAAGTGCCGCAAGCGCCGCGCAACGAGCGCGAGCAGCGTGTCGCCGACTTCGTGGCCGTGCGCATCGTTGACGGCCTTGAAGCCGTCGAGATCGAGATACAGCAGAGCGGTGCCCGCGCTGTCGCGCGCACGTCCCGGCTCGCGCGAACGCACCGCCTGAAAGAGGCCCGCGCGGTTCAGCAGGCCGGTCAGTTCGTCGTGGCGCGCGCGGCGGTCGTTTTCCTGCTCGGCTTTCATCGTCGAGACGAGCATGCCGTTCAGACGCCATGCCGCGGCGCTCATCGCGAAGAGATAAAAGGGGATTTGCAGCAGCGTGAGCCAGAGCGTCGGCTCGCCCGCCAGCACCGCGCCGATGCAGCACGGCCCGAGCGACAAAAAGATCATCACCGCGACGAGACGCGGCGCGCCGAAATTGCGGAAGCAGATGCCGCCGACCATCGCGGCCGCGGATAGAAACGAGAGCGTCGAGGCGATCCAGTCGCCCGATAGCACGGAGACGAGCGCGCCGTAGCCGACCGTCGCGCCCCACAGCGGCGCGAGCAGCACGTAGGTGTCGGTCAGCGTGGATTTGCGCGCCCGCGCCCGACGCCGGGCGACGACGAGCACGCACAGCCGCACGAGGCACACGGCGATTTCGAGCGCGAGCCAGATGTGGAACGCGGCCGTCGGATGCCGGCGAGCCAGCACCCACGCGACTGCGACCGTATTCAGCACGCCGCCCGCAAAAATCGGCAGCGTCCCGAACAGGCTCCCGACGAGGGCGACACGAATCGCGCGGGGGATATCGGCGCCCGCGTGCAGCAACCACGTTGCCGCACGTCCGCGCGGCAGGGTGAACACCTCAGTTTGTTTGTCCATGTTGGATTCCGGCGGCGGTCCGGCGATGGCTGAACCCTCGCGGGAAAGCCGGACCACACATCGGATAACGGTCGTTCGGATCGAAACTTTAGGCAGGCGGCCGCCGGTGAACGCATGCAATGGAGATTGCACGCACGATAAAAAATATTGACTCGACGGACGTTCTTGACATTTTGTCCGCCTCGCGGACTCCCGCGCCCACACAGGGAATGCGCCGAAGTCGGGCATAAACTTACAACCTCCTGACGCGCAGGGGCTATGTTGAGAATGATTCGCGTTTACGCTAGCTTTGCGGCTCCTACGAAAGTGGAGCACGATTTATGGCTTACATGCGCGTCCAGCCGGCATCGTCGAAGCGTTCTTCGATCTCGCCGCCGCCTTCGAATCTGTCTCTCGATGCGTACTGGCATCGGCTCGATCCGGTCGCGCCCGAAGCGGCGCCCGAGCGTCCGTCGGTCGAGCCGAGCCTGCTCGATATCGCCGTCGCGAACCGGCAGATGCTCGTGAACATGGCGCGCGGCGTGGTCGGTTGCGCGAGCCGCGCCGAGGACGTGGTGCACGACGTCTTCGTCAATCTCATCGACTTGCCGCAACAGGACGCGGTGCGTCAGCCGATGGGCTACATCGCACGCATGGTGCGCAACGCGTCGATCGACGCATGCCGCCGGCAAAGCCTCGAAAACATCTATCGCGCGGACGAGGAAGACGGCTTCGACGTGCCCTCGCAGGAACTTACGCCCGAAGCGCGCGTGCAGGCGCGCGACACGCTGCGCCGCGTCTGCGATGCGCTCGCGCAGTTGCCCGATCGCAGCCGCACCGCGTTCGAAATGGTTCGCCTCGGCGAAGAGACGCTGCAGAGCACGGCACGCGCGCTGAACGTCTCGCAGACGCTCGTGCATTTCATGGTGCGCGACGCGCAACAGCATTGCGCCGATTGTCTCGATGCGCGCGAACGCAATGTCGCGTGTCCCGTGTTCGTCGGCGGGCGGGCGCGTCGGCGGTAAAAAAGCGCGCGCCTCGAACGTCTATTCGATGAAGGCCCATTTCGCACCCGAGAGACACATCACCATGACGCAACAGCAAAACCAGAATCACGCAGCGGACGATCTCGTCTACACGGTCGTCATCAACGACGAAGAGCAGTACTCGATCTGGCCGACCTTCCGCGAAGTCCCCGCAGGCTGGCGCGAAGCCGGCAAGCGCGGCGCGAAGGCCGATTGCCTCGCGTACATCGAGAACACGTGGACCGACATGCGGCCCGCGAGCCTGCGCCGTCACATGGACGCGCTCAACGCGCAGGCGAAGGCGCGCCTCAACTGATTCGCACGCTTCGAGGATTCAGCATGACCGAACTATCCGTGACCTCGCCCGATCTGGCCGATCTGCGCATCGAGCCGGGCCTGCCGGTCGTCGTATCGCCGCGCGCCGACGCCGACATGACACTCGCCGACGCCACGCCGCTGCTGCAACGAATCGTCGCCGAGTCGCTCGAACGCGCGGGCGGCGTGCGCTTCACCGGCTTTCGCGTCGAGTCGATCGAGGCGTTCCAGCGCTTCGCCGCGTCGTTCGGCGATCCGCTGATCGGCTATGAATTCGCATCGACGCCGCGCAGCCAGGTCGAAGGCGCGGTGTATACCTCGACGGAATATCCGCCGCATCGCTCGATTCCGCTGCACAACGAGCAGTCGTACACGCGCGAATGGCCGATGCGCATCTGGTTCCACTGCGCGCTCGCCGCGCACTCGGGCGGCGCGACGCCGATCGCGGACAGCCGCGCGGTGTATCGCGCGTTGTCTCCATCGCTCGTCGAACGCTTTGCGAAGCGCGAACTGCTCTACGTGCGCAACTTCGGGCAAGGGCTCGATCTGCCGTGGCAGAACGCATTCGGCACGGAAGATCCGCGCGAGGTCGAGCGGATCTGCGCGGCGCGCGGCATCGCCTGCGCATGGCGCGACAGCGAGGACGGCGAACGGCTGCTGCGCACGGAGGAGCGTTGTCAGGCGGTCGCGCGCCATCCGCGCACGGGCGACATGGTCTGGTTCAATCAGGCGAATCTCTTCCATCTTTCGACGCTCGACGAAGACATGCAGGAAGCGCTCGTCGATGCAGTCGGTCTGGACAACGTGCCGCGCAACGTCTTTTACGGCGACGGCGCGCCGCTCGAAGCCGATGCGCTCGCCGAAATCCGCGCCGTGCTCGACGATGAGCGCATCACGTTCCCGTGGCTCACGGGCGATGTGCTGATGCTCGACAACATGCTGAGCGCGCACGCACGCGATCCGTTCGAAGGACCGCGCAAAGTCGTCGTCGCGATGGCGCAGAGTTACCGCGAGGCGCGATGACAGTTCGTCCGGCGCTTCGCGCGCGTTCATTGACGGTCGGTTATCGCGACGACGTCGTACTGGAGAGCCTCGATATCGATATCGCCGCGGGCCGCGTCACCGCGCTGTGCGGGCCGAACGGCTGCGGCAAGAGCACGCTCCTGCGCACGCTCGCCGGATTGCAGCCCGCGCGCGCGGGCGTCGTCGACGTGAACGGCAAACCGGTCGCATCGATGCGCCGCCGCGAGCTTGCCCGCACGCTCACGATGCTCGCGCAGTTCAACCAGATTCCGGCGGGGCTCACGGTGCGCGAGCTGGTCGCGTATGGCCGCTATGCGCACGGCGGCTGGATGCGCGGCCTCACGCGCGCGGACCACACGGCGATCGATGCGGCACTCGACGCAAGCGGCCTCATCGACGATGCCGCGCGCGATGTCGCCGCGCTCTCGGGCGGCGAACGGCAGCGCGCGTGGATCGGCATGGCGCTCGCGCAGGAAGCGCCCATCGTGCTGCTCGACGAGCCGACGACGTATCTCGACATCCATCATCAACTCGACATCCTCCAGGAACTGCGACGGCTCAATCGCGAACGCGGCCTCACGATCGTCTGGGTGCTGCACGACCTGAATCAGGCGGCGGCGTTCTCCGACGAGATCGTGCTGATGCGCGCGGGACGCATCGTCGCGCAGGGCTCGCCCGAGGCGATGATCGATCCGCGTCATTTGCAGGAAACCTTCGGCGTGCGCATGCTGCGCGTCACGCATCCGCAGACCGGCGCGCCGATGTGCGTGCCCGCTTACGAAGGCATCGGGCAAAGGGATATCGCTGCATGACGACGCTCGCTACCCGGCGCCGCTGGCGTCACAAGGCTTCGTTCTGGCGGCGCGTGTCGCTCGTGATCGAACTGATCGTCGGACAAAAGACCGCATGACGACGCACGCTTATGTCAGCGCATCGCCGCATCGCGTGGCTGCGCGCAATCGCGTCGGCGTGATCGCGGCTGCGTTGATCGCGACGATTCTCGCGCTCGCCACATGGCGTCTCGGCCCGCAATTCCGCGCATGGCTCGATGCGCCGCCGGGCAGCGATGCCGCGCAGCTCGCGCATGTTTTCCTCTTCGATCTGAGTGCGCCGCGCGTTGCGGCGGCGCTGGTCGCGGGCGGCTGTCTCGCGGTCGCGGGCGCGCTCTTTCAGGCGCTGACGCGCAATCCGCTCGCCGCCCCCGATCTGCTCGGCATCACCGGCGGCGCGCAACTCGGCCTGCTCGCGGCGATGATCGTGCCGCAGATCGTCGGCGCGGCGTCGGTGCCGTTGCTGTTCGTGTGCGGACTCGCGGCGGCGGGCTGCGTCGCGGCAGCGGCGGGCGGCTGGCGCGCGACGCCGCTTCGGCTCGTGCTCGCGGGCAGCGTGTGCATGCTGCTCTTCTCCGCGATCTCGACGCTCCTGCTCGCGTTGTTCGAGCAGACGGTCGTCGGGGCGTCGTTGTGGGCGAGCGGCAGCTTGTACCAGCCGGGCGCGTCGGGCTTGATGTCGGCGCTCGCGTGGCTCGTGCTGCCGCTCGCCGCCTTGCCCTTCGTGATGCGTCCGCTCGATCCGCTCGCGCTCGGCGACGATGCCGCCAGAGCCGCCGGCGTGAGCGTCGATGCGACGCGCCTTTTCGCGATGACCGTCGCGGTCGGCTTCG
>JFHF01000029.1 GCA_000648925.1 Caballeronia jiangsuensis | reverse complement strand
AACCGAACGCTTCGAGCTTTTCGACGAGCGGCTCGAACGCCATGATCTGCGTCGAGGGGCCATCGGCTTGCTGATTGTTCACATCGACCATCGCGATGAGGTTGTCGAGCTTCCAGTGCGCGGCGGACATGAGGCCTTCCCAGACGGAACCTTCGTCGAGTTCGCCATCGGAAAAGAGCGTGTAGACGAAGGACTTCGAACCCTTGCGCTTGAGGCCGAGACAACGGCCGACTGCAATCGTGAGTCCTTGCCCGAGCGATCCGCCCGACATCTCCATGCCCGGCGTATAGCTCGCCATGCCGGACATCGGCAGACGGCTGTCGTCGCTGCCGTAGGTTTCGAGTTCGTCCTGCGGCAGGATGCCCGCTTCGAAAAGCGCGGCGTACAGCGCGATCGCATAGTGGCCGTTCGAGAGCAGGAAGCGGTCGCGCTCTTCCCAGTCGGGGTCTTCAGGGCGATAGTTCATCGCGCCGAAGTAGGCGACGGCCAGCACATCGGCGATATCGAGCGCCTGGCCGATATAGCCCTGGCCCTGCACTTCACCCATGAGTAGCGCGTTGCGGCGGATGCGATGAGCATGTTCCGCGAGCTGCGTGATGCTCGTGTTCACGGCGATGTCTCCTTGTTTGCTTTTGTCGGCTGCGCCTGCGATCCGGGTATTCCCTTGTTTGGTGCGTCAGGCCCGTATATGAAGCGTATTCGCTTGATGACGCGCGCTCAAACGAATTAAAGTGGCTGATCGTTGAACTCAATTCATGCGATCACTGCAATGCAACATCGAGTCACGCTCAAGTCCATACAGGCTTTCGAGGCAGCGGCGAGGCTTTCGTCCTTCTCGCTTGCTGCGGACGAGCTTTTCGTGACGCCTTCGGCGGTCAGTCATCAGATCAAATTGCTGGAGGAGCAATTGAGCGTGCGGCTCTTTCATCGCATGCACCGGACGGTGATCCTGACCGACAGCGGGCGGCGCTATGCGGAGGAGATCGGCGCGGCGTTCGCGCGCATCGACAAGGCGACGCGCGATATCGGACGCGTGGCCAAGAGCGATATCCTCACGCTGCATTCGACGCCGAGCTTCGCAACGCAGTGGCTGATGCCGCGGCTCGCGCGCTTTTCGGCGCTGCATCCGGATATCGACTTGCGGCTGAATGCATCGAACGATCCGGTGGATTTGGCGCGCGAGGCGGTGGATATCGATTTGCGTTATGGCGCGCGCCGCTTGCAGCCTGCGGGAACGATGGTGCTCGATCTGCCCACCGAAACGATCGTGCCGCTGTGCTCGCCGACGCTGCTCGAAGGCGAGCATCCGATACGCACGGTCGCGGACCTGCGGCATCACACGCTCATTCACAGCGAAGGGTGTCTGGTCGGCTGGCGCGACTTCATGCGGCTGCATCGCAAGACGCCGATCGATATCTCACGCGGGCCGCGTTTCGATCGCTCGTTCATGGCGATCAGCGCGGCGACGGATGGCGGGGGCGTGTGTCTGGAGAGCTTACTTCTGGTGCAGCGCGAGCTGGAGACGGGGCGGCTCGTCGCGCCGTTCGGCTTCGACGGACTCAAGGTGAATGGCTATACGCTCAATCTGCTCAAGTCGTGCGCGGACTTGCCGAAGGTGCGCAGTTTTCAGGACTGGTTGTTCGAGGAGCTGGACCGGTCGTGAAGAAGCGTCTGCGTGATCGCTTTGCTTTCTGAGACTTCGGAGTTCGCTCGCTATTGCCCGATGTATCATCCGTCATGTCACTTGCGCCGACTGACTATGCCCGAGCACCTTACACACAGGATCGAGGCGAGAGCGGGAGCTACCGGGTTCCTCTTCGTTGTCGCGTATGCGGCGCTTTCGTTGACAGCGATAGCGCTTGTCGGCGCCTATGGCTGGGACGATGGCGCCATCACCGTAGCCTATGCGCGCACACTCGGACGGCACGGGTTGTTTGCATTGACGCCCGCTTCGGTGTCGGCCGAAGGTACGTCGAGCTTGCTCATGACAGCGATGCTGGCGATGGGGCAGTGGCTGCTTCAGCCAGGCTTTCTCGAAGCAATCAGGACGGCGCAATTACTCTCCTTCATCGCACTCAGCGCCACCTTGGTGCTCGTGTGGCGCGCACTTCAACCGTTCCTGCCGAGCCCGACGCATCGCCTCATCGTCGTGAGCTTGCTGGGGCTGCTGCCGGCCTGTCAGGCCGAGATCGTCAACGGCATGGAAATGACGATCTTCGCGTTGCTGCTGTTTGCGTTCGTGCTCTGCTGGCGCGCGCAATCGACGTTCGCTTACGCCCTGTTGCCGCTTCTGTTGCTGGTCCGTTTCGAGGCGGTGTTCTATCTGGGTTTCGCGCTCGGCTGGATGGTCGTGTTTTGCCCGCACGATCGTCCGCGTGCCCTTCGGATGTGCGCGTGGCTCATGCTTTCTTTTCTGCTGCTGACGCTCTGGAGGTATTGGATCTTCGGAGCGCTTGTGCCGAATACCATTCTCGCCAAGCTTCAGGTGCCCTACAGTAAAGAAGGCTGGGACGGCGTCGTGGAGAAGCTGCGCGGGCTGAAGGATTTTCTCTTCGTGAACGCTGCGTTTCTGGCTGGCATGTATATGAGCCGGAAGCGCGTTCAAGAGCGCCGTCTGGATCCGATGCCCGTACTGCTGATATGCGCCTTTGGCGTGTTCGCACTGATATCCGGAAGAAACTGGGGTTACACGGGGCGGATGTTCGTGGCGGTGCTGCCCGTGTTCGTCCTTGCTCTCGCGGAACGTTTCGCACATATGCGTGAGCCACGTGTATTGCGCGGACTATTGCTGTGTCTGTGCGGAAGCTTCCTGGTCAACCTTGCGGTGCTGCGCGAAAACGTCGACACGATCATCCTCGGTGCGGCGATGCGTGGCGTACTGCCGTCCGCGTTGAATGCCGCAGAAGGCGAGGCCCGAAAGCGAGTGTGGCGCGATTCCCCCGGCGACTGGCGCGGCGTCACGCCACAGAACTACGCGATGACGGGTGCGTCGGTCGATCGTCTGCGCGAGCATCTGGGGCAAGCGACGCTCAAGTTCATGAAACCGGACGTCGGTGGCGCCGCATTGTGCTGCGAACATCTGGACATTCTGGATTCGGGGCTCTTGACCAACCCTTCGCTGGCGCGTCGCGGGTATGCAGGGCTTGCCGAGTATCTGAACAGGGAACGCCCGGAAGTCATCGAAACGCATGGCGTATGGAGCCGCGACAGCGGCATATACTCGGTCGCCGAATTCGAGGCGAACTATCTGCCGGCGGTATACGACGAGACGCTTCTCTGGTTACGTCATGATGTCCTTCAGCGCCTGGTGGCTCGCGGACTGGCCGCCGATCCTGTTCGGCTGGACAGGCTGCCCGATATTCGTTATCTGGGAGACAGTCGCGATGTTTCGCAACTGACGCGATTTTCCGCCGTGACGGTGCTCGGCCGATGAACCGGCAGTCTCCCGGATTCGCGTGAATGGTGAGTAAGAAACCGCATGGACGAAAAGCCTCGTTTGCTCGATACTGTGCCCTCTCCAAAGGGCTGGGAGATTCAGATGCGCGCGTACGTCTCGCTGCCTGTTCTGGCTTTACCGATTCTTCTCGCCGCCTGCAACACGCCGCCCATTCCACCGGGGAAGTCGGTGGACATACCGACGGCGCTCCAGAATGTCCTGGACGGCGTGTGCACCTTCAAGAAAGCTCAGGCCGAACACGGGCAGAACTACGGCGTCGCGATCGATTCGATCACCGTGGAACTCGACCTGACCGTCGATGGCGCGCAAACCCCGCCCGTCTCCGTCGCGCCCGATATCAAGTTCATCCCGACCGTCAGTTACGGACACATCATCACGGCGAATACGGGAAGCAGGCTGCTCGTGTCCCTGAAGAACGTCGATGGCGCGAAGGGCGCCGACATGAAGTGTCCATCGTCCGCGCCTGCGCCTGCGCCGAAATAAGCGTCGCCTCGACGCACTCCATCACACGAGCTTGCGTGCCAATCGGCGCGTGCCGTCGAAGATGGCGTCGGCGACGTCCATCGGAAAGTCGCCGGGCAGAAGCGCGGCCACTTCGTCGATGACCGCGGGCGTGCGCGCGCCGAGATCGTCGATCATCGATTCGACTTCGGGGACGGCGAGCCCGACGCGCCGCCCCTGCGCGATCCAGTGCCGACGCTGGATTTCGCCGATCAGATAGTGGACGTTCTTGCCGCGCACGGCCATCGCGAGCCGCACGCGTCGCGCGGCGAACTTGTCGGGCCCGCGGCCGATGAGCGGATGCGCCGAAAGCACGTCGTAGAGGGGCGTCGATTCGTACTGGTTGCCCGGCAGATGCGCGATGCTGAAGTTCTTCGCGTGGCCATCGGTGGCGGCGAGGAGCCAGAAGATCATCTGCGTCAGGAAAAAGTGTCGGCGATCCTGCGCGGCGCGCGTCGATCCGGAGAGCACATCCATGATCCGCTCGATGCCCGGGCCACCGTCCGATTCGTACTTGTGCAACGCGGGCGTGCCGGTGGCCTGACACATGTCTTCCTGCGGCAGGCGCAGAATCCACGACTTGTCGCTCGACAGGCGGCGATCGAAGCGCTCGACGACCAGCACCTTCTGATCCGCGAACTGATCCATTTCGCAGCGCGCGATGGGCAGGCCATACGCGGCGACGATCTTCGAGCAGAGCCATTCGTTCTCGACCGACGTGCGCATGTCGGCGCGCATGTTCCCGACGAGGCCGAGCGGCAGCTTGAAGATATGCGTGGTCGGGGTGCTGCCTTCCGGCAGAAGCCAGCGCCTGCCGTGACGCAGGAGCGCGGTCTTTTCCTGCGCGCCGGCGATGGACAGGCGCAGGTCGTCGACCGCTTCGTGCTGGCCGAGCTGCGGCGCGGTTGTCGTCTCGCGCAACAGTCGCGCGATCTGCGCTTCGGTGAGCGCGCGGCCCTTGATGCTTTCGAGATCGGCGGGCTCTTCGCCGGGCGGCAGCATCTGAATGGCGCCGACGCAATCGCGGCCCAGTTGCGCGAGCAACTCGAACGGCGTCGTGCCGCCGGTGCGAAAGCGCGTGGCGATGCGGCGGCGGATCGGCTCGCTGTCGGGCAGGAGGTTGTCGAAGAAATCCGTGACGACCTGCCCGCGCCACGGCTGATTGCCCGGCGTAAAGGGCAGCGACAGCGATAGCGGACGGCCCTGCGTATCGGCGATCCAGTCTTCGCGATAGACGAGCCGTTCGCCACCGGCGCCGTTTTCCCAGTATCCGACGGGCAGGCCGTTCATCCACAGGTCGAGCCGTCCTGTTTGCGTGCGGCGCGCCATGATTACCAGTTCTCCCGCTTTTTCGCGGCGTCGGTCGGCCGCGATGCGCGGCGAGAGCGCGCCGGCGTCGCTTTAGCGGCGACGGCCGGCGGGGATTCGCTTCGGGTGAGCGCGAGTTCGACATCGAGCACGCGCAGGACCTTGAACAGCCGCTCGACGCTCACGGCCGCGGGATTCGCTTCGAGTTGCGCGTAAGTCTGCTGCGTGACGCCCAGACGCTCCGCGACCGCCGCTTGCGTCAGGCCCGCGGCCTTGCGGAAGCCGAGCAGGATCGGCCTGAGCTGGCCGAGTGTTTTCAGGGAATAGTCCACCGCGCACTCCTACAGGTTTTAAGCTGTAAATCCATTTTACAGCTTATGGACTGTTTATGCACGAAACAGGCTATCGACTGTAAATGAAATATACAGCTTATCGACTGTAGGAGCTTGCGCGACGCTATCCGCGCGACACGATGGTATGACGCAACTCCTGATAGCTGCGCAATCCGGCAACGCCCAGTTCACGGCCGATGCCGCTCAAACCGAGTCCGCCCCAGCACACTTGCGGAAAGATCAGTTGCGGTGTGTTGATCCAGACGAGGCCCGCACGCAGCGCATTGCGATAGCGGCGTGCGGCGTCGTCATCGCGCGTGACGACTGTCGCCACGAGTCCATAGCGCGTGTCGTTGGCAAGCGCGATGGCTTCGTCGTCGGTTCGGAACGATTTCACGCACGCGACCGGCCCGAACACTTCCTCCGTCCACAACACGTTAGCCGTATCCGGTTCCGCGACAACGACGGGCGCCATGAAAAAGCCTTCCGCGCAGGCGCTGTCGAGCGCGCCGCTGAACGCGATCTTCGCGCCGTCGGCCACGCCTTGTTCGAGCAGCGCTTGCACGCGCGCGCGCTGCGCAGCGGAAACGAGCGGGCCCATCGCGACATTCTCGGTCCCCGGCGACCCGACCACGAGCGCGCGCACCGCCGCTTCGAAGGCGGCCATGAACTTGCGATAGACATCGTCATGCACGATGATGCGCGAGGCGGCCGAACACATCTGCCCCGCGTTCGTGAACGCGCCGCCCAAAGCGAGCGCGACCGCGTGTTCGATGTCCGCGTCGGCGCGCACGATCAGCGCGGATTTCCCGCCGAGTTCGAGCGTCACGCGCTTCATGTCCTGCGCCGCGGCCTGCATGACCTTGCGGCCCACGGCCGTGCTGCCCGTGAACGAAATCTTGTCAACGAGCGGATGCGCCGCGAGCCGCGCGCCCACGTCGCCGCCGCCGTTCACGAGATTCACGACGCCATCGGGCACACCCGCCGCCGTCATGATCTCCGCGAGCCGATGCTCGACCGGCGAGGTGAATTCGGAAGGCTTCAGCACCACGGTGCAACCCGCCGCGAGCGCGGGCGCGATCTTCCACGAGGTCGTGACCATCGGGAAATTCCACGGCACGATCAGCGCGGCCACGCCGACCGCTTCGTAATGACGCTCGCCCGTCACGGTGTCGTCGGGCAATGCGAGCGCGTCGGCGGCGAAGAGCGAACCGTCCGCGCACAGGTTCGCGTAGTAGTCGAACGTGGCGATGGCGTCGCTTACGTCGGTGTCGGCTTCGAGCGGCGGCTTGCCGCTCACCTGCTGCTGCATCGCGGAGAGGGCCGCGCGCTCCGCTGCGAGCAGTTCGGCGATCTTGCGCAGCACCTCGCCGCGCGCAGCGGGCGTCCGGTTGCGCCATGCATCGAGCGCGGCGCGCGCCGCACGCACGGCGGCATCGATTTGCGCGGCATCGGCGTGTTCCTGCCAGCCGATGACCTCGCCCGTCGATGCATCGTGGATCGCGTTGCCCGCTTCCCAGTTCGATGCGCCATAGCGCGTGCCCGCGATCGTCGCGGCGGGCAGCAGGATCGAGCCGTCTTCGGGATGTCGTTCGAGTCGAGCGGCCATGTTCATCCTCGCGTGCTTTGACGGTAGGTGACGCCCGGCATCACGCAGAGCATTTCGAACGCGAGATTGGCGCCGACGAGCGCCGTCGTGCCGGCCTGATCGTAAGGCGGCGATACCTCGACGAGATCCGCGCCGACGACGTTGAGCCCCTTCATGCCGCGCACGATTTCGAGGCCTTGCTGCACGGTCAGGCCGCCCACTTCGGGCGTGCCGGTGCCGGGCGCGAACGCGGGGTCGAGCCCGTCGATATCGAAGCTCAGATAGACGGGCGCATCGCCCACGCGCGCACGCACTTCCTCCATCAACGGCGCGAGCGACCTGTTCCAGCACGCTTCGGCCTGCACGACGGTGAAGCCCTGTTCGCGGCACCAGTCGAAATCGTCGGCGTGGTAGCCGGTGCCGCGCAAGCCGATTTGCGTGACCTTGTCGCACTGGAGCAGGCCGTCTTCCACCGCGCGTCGAAACGGCGTGCCGTGCGCGATCTTCTCGCCGAACATCGTGTCGTTGACGTCGGCGTGTGCATCGACATGCACCACGGCAACCTTGCCGTACTTCTTGTGCAACGCGCGCAGGATCGGCCACGCGATCGTGTGATCGCCGCCGAGCGTGATCGGACGGCAGCCGTTCGCGACGATCGCGTCGTAGGCCGATTCGATCAGGCGGATCGAATCCTTCAAATCATAGGGATTGGTGGCGACATCGCCGATGTCGGCCACTTGCAGCGAATCGAAGGGCGCGGCGCGCGTCGCCATGTTGTACGGGCGCAGCAGCACGGATTCCGAGCGGATCTGGCGCGGCCCGAAGCGCGCGCCCGAGCGGTTGGACGTGCCGATATCGAGCGGCACGCCGACGAAACACGCGTCGAGGCCTTCGGTGCTGTTCGCCTGCGGCAGGCGCATCATGGTCGCGATGCCGCCGAAGCGCGGCATGTCGTTGCCGCCGAGCGGCTGGTTGAGTTCACGCTGCATGGGCTCGTCTCCCGTCATCGTTATGTGGACGGGGCGATGTTAGGCGACGAGACTGCCGCGCAAATCACGAAGTCGAAATGTTCACATCGAGCCGGTTCGATGTGAACGGGGCTTCAGGTGGCCGTGAGACGGGGGCAAGCCTGTCCCCACGCGATCAGGTCGCGCTTGGTGCGCACGCCGAGCTTCGCGAATGCGCGCTTCACATACGACTCGGCCGTGCCGATGCGCACGCCGATGATCTCCGCCGCCTCGGGCACCGTGCGGCCCGTGATGAGATGCGTGCAGATTTCGTACTCGCGTTTGGACAGGCGCACGTCGTCGGCGGCGATGCGCGCGTCGAACTGCGCGAGCGGATGCAGAAACGAAGTGGGATGCGCGACGCGTTTCGCCGCGCTCGTCGATGCGTGCAATTCCAGCAGCGGAAACAGGAACTCGCTCACGTTGCGAAAGCGGTTCATCTCGGCGAGCGTGAACGGCGGCGCGTCGAGCGAGCGTTCGAGCGCGATCGAATCCTGCGCGTGAGGCGTGCCGCGCGCGAGCACGCATTCATGCGCGATCAGCGCTTCGTCGAAAAGACGCTGGCGAAATTCGCCGGGCGGTATCGCGCCGATGTCGCGTACCACGAGCAGCGTGCCGATCTTGCCGCGAATGCCCGCGAAGAGCGGATCGGTATCGTAGAAGCGGTCGTAGTAGAGCGTCATGACTTCGGAGATCACGCCCGTGTCCATGCCCACACCGCTGCTGCCGATCCATTCGCAGCGAAAGCCCGTGGGCTTGCTGCGATCCACCCGCGAGCGCTCGATGTGCACGACATTGAGCGGCACGACTTCATTGAGAAGCAGCGTGAGACGCGGCACGAAATCCGGTGTGCCGACAGCTTCGATGACTTTGCCAAGCGTCTTGAACGAGAGCGCGAACTCGGCTTGATCCTGATTGAGCGGGGGTACGTTGAGCAGCATGGCGCGCCGCGAAGAAAAGTCCCTTCGATTGTAGACCATGCGTTATAGCCCTTGCCAGAAGGGGTTTTCAGCAAATCTAGGTATTTACCCGCGCTTCGCTAAACGCCGCTTGTCCCCCCCGCGGGGGGGCATACCGGGGCAGCGTGAATCGGTAACTTTGGCGCACCGATTCAATTCAAACCGACGCAACAAGGGAAGCACATGAGCAAGCTGATTCAGGACATCGCGCCGCTGGGCGAGGGCATCGGGCAGTTCACGAAGCTGGACTACGGCATGGACGAAAGCGACTGGCGCGCGGCCGAAGGCCAAAGCGGCAACTACGTGATCGGCTGGTGGGAAGGCAAGGCCGGCGCTGTCGATTTTCCCGCGACGACGTCCGACGAAGCCGTGTGGCTCGTCGAAGGCAGGGTCGCGCTGATCGACGTGAACGGCGGCCGCAAGGAATTCACGGCGGGGCAGGGCTATCTTCTGCCCGCGGGCTTCGCGGGTCGCTGGGAAACGATCGAGGACGCGAAGAAGTTCTACGTCGTGCTCGAACCGCAGCAATAACAATCGCGCGCCGCGCCCGAGGAGGAGACACGTCATGAACGAAAGCGCGCAACTTTTCGAAGCCGACATTGCCGCACCCGCGCAGGAGGCGTCGCGCGGCGTGCGTCGCACGTCTGTCAAACTGAGCGTCGAGGAAGCGCTCGCCCGCACGCGCCTCATGCCTTACTGGCTCGACAATCCCGCCGAGCCGCCTGCGGAACCGGCGCTCGTGAGCGATGTACGCGCCGATCTGCTGATCGTCGGCGGCGGCTTCACCGGGCTGTGGGCCGCGGTGCAGGCGAAGGAGCAGATGCCCGAACTCGATGTCGTGCTGATCGAGGCGGGCCGGATCGCGCATGGCGCATCGGGGCGCGCGGGCGGCATCATCTCGACGTCGGTGATGCACGGGCTGCCCAACGCGGTACGCGTGTTCCCGGACGATATCGCGGAGCTCGAAGAGTTCGGCCAGCGCAACCTCGACGGCTTCGAGGCGACGCTCAAGCGCTACGGCATCGACGCCGACATCGAGTGGAACGGCGAGATGACGGTGGCCGTCGATCCGGATCACGTCGATCATCTGCGTGCCGATTACGATCTGCACAAGTCTTATGGCCACGACGTCGTGCTGCTCGACGCAGCGGCCACGCGCGCACAGCTCGATTCGCCGCTGTTCGCGGGCGCGCTCTGGTCGCGCAACCGCAGCGGCATCGTGCATCCGGCCAAGCTCGCGTGGGGTCTCAAGCGCGCGGCGCTCGAACTCGGCGTGCGGATCTACGAACACAGCCCGCTGATGACCGTAAGCGACGAAGGCGAGACCGTCTTCGTGAAGACGCCCGCAGGCACCGTGCGCGCGCCGCGCGTCGTGTTCGGCAGCGGCACCGCGAAAGTAGGCATTCCCGACATCAACCGCCGTGTGTTGCAGGTGCGCGATCACGTGCTTGCGACCGAGCCGCTCACCGAGGAACAACTGGCGCGCATCGGCTGGAAGCAGCGCCAGGGCATTTACGACACGCGCACGCAGCTCAATTATTTCCGCCTCACGAAGAACAACAACATCATCTTCGGCGGCCTCGTGAGCTATCACTTCGACGGCGATCCCAATCCGCCGAGCGACCAGCAGCGCGACACGTACTACCGGCTCGCGCAAGCGTTCTACACGACCTTCCCGCAATTGAGCGATGTGCGCTTTTCGCACGCGTGGGGCGGCCCGATCGACTATTGCTCGCGCGGCTCGGTGTTCGCGAAGCGCTATCTCGGCGACAAGGCCGTGTTCGTCGCGGGCTACACGGGTTTCGGCGTGGCCGCGAGCCGCTTCGGCGCGTTCATGGGCCTGAACATCCTGTTCGATCGCGCAAGCCCCGAGCGCGCGCTCGACATCGCCAATCAAAGCCCGACGTACATCCCGCCTGAGCCGGTGCGATGGCTGGCCGCGAAGGTGACCTTCCACGCGTTCGACGGCGCCGATGCAGAAGGCGGCTGGAAGCGCGCGTGGATCAAGGGCATCAAAGCGATGGGCTTTCCCATGTGAGCGCGGCGCAAGCATATGTTCTCCAATACCTCCGATCTCGACCTGCGCCTGGTGCGCGTCTTTCTCGCGGTCGTCGATGCGCGCGGCATCACGGCCGCCGAAGCGACGCTTGGCGTGCGCCAGTCGACCATCAGCTCGCAGTTGTCCGCGCTGGAAGCGCGCATGGGCTTTCGGCTCTGCGAACGCGGACGCGGCGGCTTTCGGCTCACGTCGAAAGGCGAGCGCTTCGTCGCGTCGGCGCGCGCGCTGGTCGCCGCGACTTCGCAGTTCGTCGCTCAGGTGCGCGATATCGATCGCAAGCTCGTGGGCACGCTGTCGATCGGTTTGATCGGGCAGGCGTCGCACGTCGAGAACGCGCGGCTCGCCGAAGCCATCGGCACATTTCGCAAGCGCGATCAGGCCGTGCGTTTCGCGATGCACGTGGCGCCGCCGCAGGAACTCGAAGAAAGCCTCGTCAATCAGCAGCTCGATATCGCGATCGGCTACTTCTGGCATCGCGTCGCGGGGCTGTCGTACAGGAGGCTGTTCAGCGAGCGGCAGGTGATCTGTTGCGGGCGCGGGCATCCGCTCTTTCATGCCGGCCCGCACGTGACGTTCGACGATCTGCGCGCGCACGACTGGATCTGGCGCAGCTATCCCGTGCCCGAAGAGCTTGCGAGCATCGGCGAGCGCCGCGTGACGGCCATTGCGGACAACATCGACGCGGCCACCGTGCTGATTCTTTCGGGCAGCCATATCGGCTATCTGCCCACGCATCACGCCGAACCGTTCGAGCAGCGCGGCCTGATCCGGGTGCTGGGACGGACCGCCTTCGGCTTCGACGTGCCGCTGCATCTCGCGATGAAGCGCGGCATGGCCGACAAGCCGATCGTCCGGGCCTTCTGTGAAGACCTTCTCGGCGTCTATGGCATGCGCGCGAGCGAGCGCGAGTCGCTCATGGATCAGCCGGAACACGCAGTAGCGGTGTGAGCGCGGCCAAACATTGGCCGGACCTGATGTGAACGTTTTGACTACGCAATATGGCGCGCATTCCGCTGCAGCAGAATGACCGCCGATAACGATAGTGCGTGAACCGGCATGCCGGACGACGCCTCAAGGAGCGAGACAACATGGCAGACAACACCAGCATCACGCAGGTCGAAACATTCGGTTTCGAGCGCATTCCCGACGCTTCGCGATACGCGCGGCCCATCGATCTGTTCCGGCTGCTGTTCGGCGGCTGCAACACGTTTTCGACGTCGGTGCTCGGCAGCTTTCCGATTCTGGTCGGGCTTTCGTTCGAGGCGAGCCTGTGGGCCATCGTGCTCGGCGTGCTCGCGGGCACCTGCATTCTCGCGCCGATGAGCCTGTTCGGGCCGCGCAACGGCACGAGCGACCCGGTGTCGTCGGGCGCACACTTCGGCATTCATGGCCGTATCGTCGGCTCGTTTCTCGCGGTGCTCACGTCGGTCGCGTTCTTTTCGCTCGCGGTGTGGAGCTCGGGCGATGCGCTCGTCGGCGGCGCGCACGACATGGTCGGCCTGCCGGTCAACCCGTGGACGCTCGGCACGGCGTACATGGTGTTCGCGGTGCTCGTGCTGATCGTGTGCATCTACGGCTTTCGCTTCATGCTGTGGGTGAACAAGATCGCCGTGTGGGCGGCGAGCCTCATGTTCGTGCTCGGCGCGTTCGCGTTCGCGAAGGCCTTCGACGTGCACTACGCGGGCACGCTTCATCACGGCGGCGCGGGCTTCTGGGCGGCGTTCATCGGCGCGGCGCTCGTGGCGCTCAGCAATCCGGTTTCGTTCGCTTCGACGCTCGGTGACTGGGCGCGCTACATTCCGCAATCGACGCCGCGTCATCGCGTGATGGGCGCCGTGTTCGCCGCGCAGATCGCGACGTTCGTGCCGTTCTTCTTCGGCCTCGTGACCGCGACGATCATCGCGACGCAGGCGCCGACCTACATCAGCTCGAACGATTACGTGGGCGGTCTGCTCGCGGTGTCGCCGCGCTGGTTTCTCTTGCCGATGTGCCTCATCGCGATCATCGGCGGCATGTCGACGGGCACGACCGCGCTCTACGGCACGGGCCTCGACATGTCGAGCATGTTTCCGAAGTACCTCAATCGCGTGCGTGCGACGGCACTGATCGGCACGCTTGCCATCGGCTTCATCTTCGTCGGCCGCTTCGCGTTCAATCTGGTGGAAAGCGTGGCGACGTTCTCGACGCTCATCTGCACGTTCAGTTGCCCGTGGATGGCGATCATGGTGATCGGCTTCGTGCAGCGCGGCGGCTTCTATCTCGCGGACGATCTGCAAGTGTTCAACCGCGGCGGGCGCGGCGGCCACTACTGGTTCTCGCATGGCTGGAACTGGCGCGCGATGGGCGCGTGGCTGCCGGCGGCGTTGATCGGTCTCGCGTTCGTGAATCTGCCGGGGCAGTTCGTCGGGCCGCTCGGCGCGCTCGCGGGCGGCTGCGATCTCAGCGTGCCGGTGTCGTTCGTGGTCGGCGGCATGCTGTATCTGGCGATGCTGTGGCGCTTTCCCGAACCCGACGCCGTTCATGGTCCGCAAGGACGCCGCCTCGTCGGCGCAGCGCGCGAGCGTGACGATGACGTCGCGCGCGCGGGATCTCGCGGGTAATCGCGAACAGGCCGAAAAAGGCTGCACGTTTCACAAGGGAGCGCCGGGTCCGGCGCTCCGGTTGCGATCCTCACGCTCGAATTCCTCAATCGATAAAGCATGTGCTCGTGACCCGGGCAGGGCGCAGCGCGCGCTCGGGAAACATATAGAACTCAAATCATTCAAACGCTGGAGACAAGCAGCATGAATTCGAAGATGGTCCTCGCGGCGATATCGCTATTCGCCTCCGCCACTGCACATGCGCAAAGCAGCGTGACGTTGTTTGGCGTGCTGGACGAAGGCATCAATCTGACGAGCAATGCGGGTGGACACAAGGCATGGCAGACATCGAGCGTCGATCTGGTGACGAGCCGATGGGGCCTGAAGGGCAGCGAAGATATCGGCGACGGCCTGCATGCGATCTTCGATCTGGAAAGCGGCTTCATGCTGGATAACGGCGCCGCCTATTACAACGGGCGGCTATTCGGTTATCAGTCGTATGTCGGACTGCAATCCGATACGCTCGGCACGCTCACGTTCGGACGCCAGTTCGATTCGATGACCGATATCATCGGGCCGATGACGGCGAATGGTTACTGGGGCGGTTATCTGTTTTCGCATCCGCTCGATAACGACAATACCGACGCCACGTTTCATGCGAACAACTCGGTCAAGTTCACGAGCGGCGAATACGGCGGCGTGACGGCGACCGCGCTATACGGATTCAGCAATCAGGCCGGCGCATTCGCGGGCAATCGCATGTACAGCGCGGGGCTGAAGTACAGCTATGCGACATTCACGATCGGCGCCGTTTATGAAAACCTCGCGGCGCCAGGCGCGACATCGACGGGCGCCGTGGCTTCGGACGAGGCGGGCTTCGTCGCGGCGAACCAGAAGATCTACGGTATCGGCGCGAGCTATGGAGCAGGGCCGGCGACGCTCGGCCTCGTCTATACCCATGTGAACGTGCAGCAGCCGGTGTCGTCGCTATATCTCGGCGATCTCGGGGTGAATGACGCGAGCCTGCGTTTCGATAACATCGAATTCAACGCCAAGTACGACATTCAGCCGGATTTGTCGATCGCCGGCATGTACACGTACACGATGGCGCATCTGAAGCACGGCGGTTTCGATAACTCGATGCACTGGAATCAGGTCGGCTTGATGGCGCAATACTTCCTGTCGAAGCGTACCGGCATTTATACGCAACTGGTTTATCAGAAGCTGAGCGGCGGCAATACGGGCACGGCGCTCGATACGGCGTTCATTCCCGGCGCGGCGAGCCCGTCGTCGAATTCGCATCAGATGGTGGCGCGAATCGGGATGACGCACGCGTTCTGATCCTTTAAGCGAAGCCGACTTCCGCACCGTTACAATTCAGTTTCTCAGGCTAAACGAGGTGCCTATGGAATTGATGCTTGAGCGGCTTTCGGAGTCGGTGGCTTCAGCGCAAAGTCTGGAACAGCTCACGAGACCGCTGCTTGAAATGCTTGAAATCGTCACGGGGCTGGAGTCGGTCTATCTGACTTCCATCGATGAAGCCGCCGGGATTCAGTTCGTCGATTTCGCGCGCAACACGGGCGAGCTTCGCATCGACGAAGGATTGGAGGTGCCGTGGTCGGATACGCTTTGCAAGCGCTGCATCGAGGATGGACGCCGCTTCACGTCCAACGTCAGCGAAGTGTGGGGCGACTCGCAGGCTGCCAGGGCGCTCGGCATCGAAACCTATGCGAGCGCGCCGATATGCGCGAGCAACGGCCTGATCATCGGCACGCTCTGCGGCGCGAGCAGAAAAAGCCAGGCTATCGGGCCGCGTGCGCGCAGTGCGCTCAACCTGTTCTCGAAGATCATCGCTCAGCATATCGAGCGTGAACGCTTGCTCGAAGAAGTACGCCGCTCCAACGAATATCTGACCAAGTTCGCGCTGACCGACACGCTGACCGGGCTGCCGAATCGACGCGCATTGCAGGACGAACTGGGACGGCTGCTGGCGAGGGCCGCGAGAGACGGGTCGTATGTGATCGTCGGCATGATCGATCTCGACGATTTCAAGAAGATCAACGACGAGTTCGGGCACGCCGCCGGTGACAGTCATTTGAGGGACTGCTCGGAACGTATTGCCAGCGTCACGCGTGACACGGATATGCTCGCGCGCATCGGTGGCGATGAATTCGCCTTCGTGGGCCCGGGCCCCGCCGATCTCGACGAGGCGAACCGGATCGCGGCCGAGATTCGGGCGCGCTTTGCGCGGGCAGGAAGTGGAACGAGCTTGCCCGGTCGTCATCCGGTGGGCGCTTTCGGCTTGAGCATCGGTGCTGTCGCGGTGCGGTTCGTGAGCGCGGATCAGGCGATCGCTCTCGCCGATACCGCGATGTACGAAGACAAGCGCGAAAGAAAAGCGCGTGCAAAACGAGACTGATGATGTTATCGGGCGATAGCGCGCGCAAGTGACGAAGCGGGTTCCCGGTCAATTGTCGTCAGCGCATCGCCGCGCTCCGCTTCGCTGATCTTCTCGATCTTGGTAAGCAGATCCGCCACCGCCGAAAACTGGTGGTGAAGAAGGTGCCGGCTGCGCAGCAAATGCTCCAGACGCCGGCGCCAATACAACATCGGAAGCGCCGAATTCGACTCGTGCAGGACCGCTTCGATCGCGAGTCGAATGTGGGCGATGTCAGCGTCGATCATCCGAAGCTCGAATGCGCCAACGATGTTGTTATCACAGGTGTCCATAGCCTTGTTATCGGCATGGACTTTGAGCTTCTGAAGGGCATTGCTTTCGTGTCGGTGTACTGTCGAATCGGAAATGTAAGAGGGGTTGTAAAACTGCGGCACGGCGATTGCGGGGTTCATGTCAAGCAGGCGGCGAGCGTCTGCGTCCATACTTCAGCCCGATTAGGAGGGACGGAACATGAGCAAGACAATCAGCACTTTGATGGCGGCCGTGGCCGCACTCGCCCTGTCGGCGGGGGCTTATGCACAAACGGCGGGCGGCTCGAACGGCGCGGGCTCGGCAGGCAGCACGGCCAGCCCGGCGAACCAGGTCAACGGTGCGACAGGCGGCTATGGCACGCCAGGGATGACGAACTCGGATAGCGGCATGGGCATGAGAGCGCCGAATTCGGGCCTGCCGAGCAGCACGAACAGCAACACCACGTCGGGCACGAGCGCGCCGACCACGAGCAATAACACGCTGGCGACCCCGAGCGTGAAGTCGCCTGCTGCGCAATAAAGACGGTAGAAATGACAACTTACGGGAAATGCTGCCGGGTCGGGTGACCGACTCGGCAGTTTGTCGCGTTCAAATTCCTTCCATGAGCTTCCGCCGTTGCCGGAAATTTTATTCCGCGATGCGCCTGAAGCTGACGTAGTAATCCTCGGTGTAATAGCACTCCGCGATCTGCTTGCGCGGTCCGCCGCATACGATGCGGCGCTGCCCGCGGTCCGTCGATCCGGGCGTGCGAACCGTGTATGCGTGGTAGTAGCCGCGCGGATGCTTGGGTAGCAGGTTCGAACTGTTACGGAACAGGACGCCGTCCTCTCCGAAGGGGAAAGGTCCGCCCGCTTTGATGAGCCGCAGTGTCTCGCCCGCTTCCGCCGGCAACTGTGTCTTGGTGACGGTGCCTACCGCGCCCGATGCGGCGGGCGCTTCGCTCGCGCTTTGGGCCGGCTGAACCGGCGCCTGACTCGCGGACGCGCCCGATGCCTCGGTGGCGTTTTGCGATCCGCCGCCCTTGTTGCATCCGCCGAGCATCGCGCCGACGACAACGATGCAGGAGAAAACCCATGTTTTCTTCACGAAGCCGCTCTCCACTCGTTGATCAGGGCACGACGACAAGGATGGATGTAAAGGTATCGCTAATAGCGGGGCGAAGCAACGTTCGTCTGGGAAATGGCGGATTTTGTATGACCAGCCGATGGTACAGCGGTGGATTTTTTCAGACGCCGTGCGAGACGCTTGCTCACTCCACACAACTGGCGAATCGGACTCGAAGTAGTTCGGAATACTGCATGAAAAGAGAGCGCGATTTCCGGTCAGACGAGACTCGGCCGGCACGCGATGAAACCGGGCGCCGCACGCTCGAACAAATGTCGCGGTAAAGTCAACGAAAAGGGATGCGAGCGCCGATCAACCTCGCGAGACATTCATTCGAGTGACACGGCTACCGTCGCGGAGTCGAGGAGCACAGGCAAATGGACAACACCAGCGCGGTTCTGGCGGCGGCGATCGCCTTCGTGGGCAGCCACTTTCTACTGTCGCATCCGCTACGCAAGCCTGTGATTCGCGCAGTCGGCGAAGCGGGCTTCCAGGGCGTCTATTCGCTTATCGCTTTCCTGACGCTCGGCTGGCTCGTACTGGCCTACCGGAAGGCGCCCGTGACGACGCCCTTGTGGCCGGTAGGCGACGCGCTCTGGGCGATCGTGACCGTGGTCATGCTGATCGCGTCGATCCTCCTGATGGGCTCCCTGATTCGCAATCCGGCGCTTCCCAGCGGCAAACGTCCCGCCGCGTTACCCGACGCGGCGCACGGCGTGTTCGCGGTGACACGTCATCCGATGATGTGGTCGTTCGCACTCTGGGGGCTGTGCCACATCGCGGTCTTTCCGGTGACGAAGAACATCATCGTTGGGGCGGCCATCGTCATCCTTGCGCTCGTCGGCGCCGCGTTGCAGGACCGGAAGAAGGAACGTCTCCAGCCCGATCTCTGGCCGGCATGGGAAGCGAAGACGAGTTACTTGCCGTTCGCGGCGATCGCCGCCGGGCGCGCGCGGCTGGGCGGATTCGGCTTGCACGCGCTCCTGGGCGGACTCGTCGTCTGGTTTGCGGCGACGTGGGCTCATAAGCCGCTCGCCGGATGGGCAGCGGGTATCTGGCGCTGGTTGTAAGCCCGGACACGATGCGTGACGTTCACGCGCCGTCTTTCATCTCGCGCAGATGCTTGTAGACGGTCGCGCGCCCCATGCCGAGCACCTTCGCGACATAGTTCGCCGAACTCTTGCCCTTGAACGCGCCCTGCGCGTGCAGCGCCTCCACGAGTTCGCGCCGATGATCGCGCGTAAGCGAATTGAGCGCGAGTTGCCGATCGCGCAGCCATCCGTGCAGGAACGTGTTGATGCGTTCCTGCCAGTCGTCCTTGAATAGCTCGACCGGCTGCGCGACGACGCCCGCGCCGCGCAAAAAGACATCGAGCATCGAGCGCATCTCTTCGAAAGCCGCGATGTTGAAGTTGATGCACATCACGCCCGCGGCGTTGCCCGCATCGTCGAAGAGCGCCGTGCTCACGCAGCGCATGCGGCGTCCGTCCCAGTTCAGCTTCTCGTA
Source organism: Caballeronia jiangsuensis (assembly GCA_000648925.1). GTDB lineage: Bacteria > Pseudomonadota > Gammaproteobacteria > Burkholderiales > Burkholderiaceae > Caballeronia > Caballeronia jiangsuensis. The sequence goes on along the minus strand of JFHF01000029.1, from coordinate 85,787 downwards.
CGGACCGACGAGCCGATCGCGCGCAGTCTCTTCGACATCTTCCAGCGCGGAGTCGTCGCCGATCTCGCGCTTGGAAAGATTGTTCGACAGATACGCGATCGTCTGATCGGAGAGATCGTGGATCACCACTTCCGCGTACGGGAAGAAGAGCGTCGTGATGCTGTCCGCGATGTGCGCATAACGTGCGAGAAGCGCGTCGCTATCCGGCTTTTGCGTCTTGCGTCGTGGCATTGAAATAGACATGGGTTCGAAACCGCGAAAACCGATGATACCGCTACACCGCCGTGCGCCCCTTCGCGAGATGGACGTGCAGCGCATGCGCGAGGGCGATATCTTCGAGACCGAGGCCGATCGAGCGGAAGAACGCCGGACGTTCAAAGGAAGGCGCGGCACATGCGCCGCGCACGAGTTCCGCGAGGTCACCCCGAATGGCCTCCGGCGACCAGCCGTGACGCTCCCGCGCGATCACCATTTCTCCCGCGCTCGATGGCGTGGTCTGCCGATAGTCGCAGTAGACATCGAGCGCGCCGAGCGCGGCCGGGTCGATCTCGTGTGCGCGCGCGACGTTCGTGCTGATCGACGTGACGAGCGCGGGCGTGGTGAGCGCGTCGAGCGAGAGCACCGGCGTGCCTGAAGATGTGCACAGCATGACCACGTCCGCGTCGCGCGCGCACTCGTCGACGGATGCCGCCACGCGTGCGCGTGCGTCGAGCGCTTCGATGGCGGCGATGCGCGCGCGATCGTTCGCGAGGCGCGGCGAATGGATGCGGATCTCCGACCATTCGCGCAATGGCGCGACGTGCCGCAAATGCGCGAGCGCGATGTCGCCCGAGCCGATGATCGCAAGACGCCGGCTCGACGCGCGCGCGAGGCGATCGACGGCGAGCGCGGTCGTGCCCGCCGTGCGCTCGGTGGTGAGGAGCGCGGCATCGCACCACATCAGCGGCGCGCCGGTGCGCATCGACATGAGCGCGGTCCACGCGGTGACGACCGGTGCGCCCGCATTCACGAGATAGGGCGAGAGCTTTACGCCGAATACGTCGTGTTTCGCGAGCACGCCGAGGTAGGTGATGAAATCTCCCGCGTCGCGCGGAAAGAGCGTGAGCGTCTGCGGCGGCTGGACGGCTTCGCCATCGCCGAGCGCGCTGAACATGTTTTCGAGCGCGCCGCGGATGTCGAGCGACGGCAGCGCCTGCCGAACCAGCGCTTCGTCGGCAATGAAAGGCGCATCGGCGCCCCGCATGAGTTCGCGCGATAGATTCATTCGTCGGCCTCCGGATAGTGGACATTTTTGTCTATTCTAGACTTTAATTTTATTTCTGGTCTATATTTCGGTGAGCGCGCGATGAAACGCGGCGCGCCCGGTGCAGGACCGACGGTGTTGATTCACACACACGACCTTTGGTGACGACAATGAACTGGAAGATGATTTGCCTGGCGGGCGCGGCGGGCCTCGCGTTCACATTCGGGGTGGCGCATGCGGATACGCAGACCTTGCGATTCGGCGTCGAGGCGTCGTATCCGCCGTTCGAGAGCAAGACGCCGACGGGCCAGCTCGAGGGCTTCGATATCGACATCGGCAACGCGGTGTGCCAGCGGATCAAGATGAAATGCGTCTGGGTCGAGAACAGCTTCGACGGGCTGATTCCCGCGCTGCAGGCGCGCAAGTTCGACGCGATCAATTCGGCGATGAACATCACCGACAAACGCAGGCAGGCCATCGACTTCACGCCGCCCGTCTATGTGATGCCGATCCAGATGGTCGCGAAGCGCGGCTCGAATCTGCAGCCGTCGCCCGCGAGCCTGAAGGGCAAGTCGGTGGGCGTGCTGCAGGGCTCGACGCAGGAGGATTACGTGCGCAAGCACTGGGCGAGCGAGGGCGTGCAGGTCGTCACGTATCAGAGCCAGGACCAGATTTTCGCGGACCTCTCGGCGGGGCGGCTGGACGGCGCGGTGCAGGAAGTGCAGACGGCCATCGACGGCTTTCTCGCGAAGCCCGAGGGCAAGAATTTCGATTTCGCGGGCGGCGCGCTGACCGACCCGACGACGCTCGGCGAAGGCACCGGCATCGGCTTGCGCAAGAACGATGCGGCGCTGAAGGCCAAGGTCGTCGCCGCGCTCGATGCGCTGAAAAAGGACGGCACCCTCAGTCAGTTGTCGCAGAAGTACTTCAAACGCGACATCATTGCGAAGTAGGCACTTCATCAGGCATCGGACTATGACTCAGGACGTGATCGTGCTCGGCGCGGGCATCGTGGGGGTGAGCGTCGCGCTGCATCTGCGGCAGCGCGGATGGCAGGTGACGCTCGTCGATCGCCGCGCGCCCGGCGAGGCGACGAGCTTCGGCAATGCGGGGCTGATCGAGGCGTCGTCGGTCGTTCCGTATGCGTTCCCGCGTGACTGGGGCACGGTGCTGAAGTTCGCGCTCAACCGCTCGACAGCGCTGCGCTACGACCTGCGCTCGCTGCCGGCCTATGCGCCGTGGCTCGCGCGGTTCTGGTGGGAGTCGGCGCCCACGAGGCTCGCCGCGGCGGCGCGGGACATGCTGCCGCTCATCCGGATGAGCGTGGCGGAGCACGAGGCGCTGATCGCGAGGGCGGGCGTCGCCGATCTCGTGCGGCCGACGGGCTGGCTCGAAGCCTATCGCTCGCAGGATCAGTTCGAACGCGAGGCGGGCGCGGCGCAGCGGATCGCGGCGGAGCACGGACTCGGCATGAAGGTGCTCGACGCAGGCGCGTTGCAGCGGCTGGAAGCGTCGCTCGATGGCGGCTACGCGGGCGCGATCCACTGGGCGGACCCGCGCAGCGTGATCGATCCGGGCGCGTTGACGAAGGGCTATGCGGCGCTCTTGGAGCGCGAAGGCGGACGCATCCTGACCGGCGACGCCGCATCGCTCGAACGGACCGGCAGCGGATGGCGCGTGATGACCGGGAGCGGGCTGGTCGAAGCGCAGGCGGCGGTGGTGGCGCTGGGCGTGTGGTCGGGCGACCTGGCGCGCAAGTTCGGATATCGCATTCCGCTCATGGCCAAGCGCGGCTACCACATGCACTACGCGAACGATGGACGTGCCGCGCTTTCGAGGCCGGTCGTCGATATCGAGAATGGCTACGTGGTCGCACCGATGCGCCGCGGCTTGCGGCTGACCACGGGCGTCGAACTCGCGTGCAGGAACCGGCCGCCGAGTCCGGTGCAGCTCGAACGTGCCGAGCGTATCGCGCGGCCGGTGTTCGGGCTTGGCAGGCGGCTCGACGAGTCGCCGTGGCTCGGATTGCGACCGTGCACGCCGGACATGCGGCCCGTGATCGGCGCTGCGGAGCGGCATCCGGGACTGTGGTTCGCGTTCGGGCACGCGCATCACGGGCTCACGCTGGGGCCGGTCACGGGGAGGCTTCTGGCGGAGATGATGAGCGGCGAAGCGACGTTTGCGGATCCGGGCGCGTATCGGGTGGGCAGGTTTTAAATCCCGTCGATAGCGCCGGCGACCCGACGCAGTATGATGCTTCTCCATGCGTTGAACCTTCACCGATATCCATGGAAAAAGCATTCAGCGAAGCGGATCGCGAAGCGGTCTATCGCGCCATACACGAGCGCCGCGACATGCGTCACTTCGTGAGCGATCCCATCGCGCCGCCGGTCATGCAGCGGCTCATCGACGCCGCGCTGCATGCGCCGAGCGTCGGCTTCATGCAGCCGTGGCGCATTCTGCGCATCACGCGTGCGCATATTCGCGCGCAGTTGCGAGACGCTGTCGAACGCGAACGCCTGCTCACCGCCGACGCCCTCGGCGAGCGGCGCGATTCGTTCATGCGACTCAAGGTGGAAGGCTTGCGCGACTGCGCTGAAGTGCTCGTCATGGCGCTGATGGACGGCCGCGAAAACTACGTTTTCGGACGACGCACGCTTCCCGAGATGGACCTCGCTTCGGTGGCGTGCGCGATCCAGAACATGTGGCTCGCCGCGCGCGCGGAGGGACTCGGAATGGGCTGGGTTTCCCTCTTCGATCCGCAGGAAGTCGCCGCGTTGCTCAACATGCCTTCGGGCGCGAGACCCGTCGCGATTCTCTGCGTGGGGCACGTCGAACGCTACTACGCTGCGCCGATGCTCGAGACCGAGCATTGGGCGAAGCGCCGTTCTATCGACGAATGCGTCTTCGAGAACGAATGGCCGTCAGCGGAGAAATAGATAAGGCGAGCGTCGCCGCTTATTTCTCCGCGCCGATGGTCGTCACCGGCTGCCACTTCATCGACTTCACCTGATAGAGCGTCGATGTCGGGCTATTCAGATCGCCGTATTTATCGAACGAGATATGGCCGGTGATGCCGTTGTATTGCATCGTGCGCAGCGTTTGCATGAATGTGGCGGGCTTCGTGGAGTTCGCCTGCTTCATCGCCGTGATGGCAAGCCATGCGCAGTCATAGGCGAACGGGGCATAGGTCAGCGTATCCGCGCCGAAGCGCTTCTTGAACTTGGCCGCGAACGCCCGGCCTTCCGGCAATGAATCGACGGGCCGGCCGTATTCCCAGGCCATCGCGCCTTCGGCCGCGTTGCCCGCGGAACTGATGAAAACGCTATCGGCGATGCCGCCGCTTCCGACGAACTGCGCGCGTATGCCGAGCTGCTTCATGCGTTTCACGATCAGGCCCGCCTGGCCGTCGAGCCCGCCGAAGTAAAGAAGGTCGGCGTTGGCCGCCTTGATGTTCGTGAGTTGCGCGTTGAACTCGACCGCTTTGTCGGTGGTGTATTCCTCGGATACGATCTGGCCGCCCGCTGCCTGCACCGCCTTCTTGAATTCTTCGACCGCGCCTTGTCCGAATGCCGTGCGGTCGTCCATGACCGCGATGCGCTTCGCCTTCGTGACCTTCACGGCATACGTGCCGGCGTTGCCGGAGTTCTGCGTGTCGGTCGCGATGATGCGGAATACGTTGTTCAATCCCTGGCGCGTGATGGCCGGATTCGTCGCTGCCGGATCGATGAGCGGGATGCCCGCTTTCGCGAAGATCGGCGATGAGGGAAGCGCCACGCCGGAGTTGTAATAGCCGACCACGGCGACGACGCCGTCGTCCACGAGCTTTTGCGCCACCTGCACGCCGATGCGCGGATCGCCCTGATCATCGACGGATGCGAGCTCGAACTGAACCGGCTGTCCGCCGATGTTGAAGTGCTGCGCGTTCGCCTCTTCCACGGCGAGCCGCACGCCGTTTTCGATGTCCTTGCCATTGGCCGCGCCGAGGCCCGTGAGCGGCGCCGAAACGCCGATGCGAACCGCCTGTTGCGCGCTGGCGATGAGCGGGGCGATGCAGAGCGCGGACGCCGCCAGAAGAGAAAGGATCGCTTTTTTCATGACAGGGCGCTCATCAAGAGGAATGTCACGCGGTCGAGCCGGCGTCGCGAGCCTGCGTCAAATCAGGCGGCTGCCGAGCATCGTGCACAAGGCGCGCGATCCGACTCACTATATCGACAATGTTGCGGTCGAAAGAATGTTTCGGAAGCCATTCTCCGCCGAAATCCGCGTTTCGGTTCTCGGGGTAAATTCCTATCCGTGGCGCTATCCGCCACGGACCGACCTCGATGCTCGTGGCCGGTCCGTGTCGCGGCGAAAGTCTTTCTTATTGCCCGATTTCGCGGATCGTCAACGCGTTCCTGACGGATGTCACGCCAGCCGTTGCCTTTGCGGCCTCGGTTGCCTTGTCGATCTGCGCGGCGTCGGGGACGGTGCCCGCGAGCGTCACGGCGCCGCCGTTGGCACGCACCGATATGTTCGACACACTCAAACCCTTCACCTTGGTCAGGCTCTTGCGCACGTCCTTGGCGAGTTGCCGGTTCGCGGCCTTCGTGGATTTGGCGCTCGGCGCGGCCGATGTCGCCGGCGCGGCGTCGCTGCTCTGAGCGTATGCGCTGCCGATTCCCGCATTGAGCGATACCGCGACGGCGAGGATGCCAGCCGCCAGTGCAAGTGGTTTTCGTGCATTCATTGTGATTCTCCTTTTTGACGAAGTTGGTCAGACGCACTGGATACGGGCCATTGCCTTCGCACGCGGCTGGCGGCAAGCCCGAAGGAAGTGCGCTGGGAAGTAAAGATACGCCGATCTGAGCAGTGTTGTCAGTCGAGTGTCAGATATCGCCGACGGCCACGATTGTTTCTCTTAGCGCCGGGCAAACGATTGCGCGAACGATCGTTCTTCACATTCGCGCCAATCGGCCGAACTTTCTTCGATCTGACACATAAAGTACACACAGAAACCGTAGCGTGCGGGGTTTCTTCATATGTCATCCGCGTGCCATGCAGCCAGCGTTTTCGAGGTTTCGCCGATCTTCTGCCCAGATAGAGCCACGCACTGCGGGAGACTTATGCCAGGAAGTGCCGTTCGTCGACGCAGAGGACTCCAACTCGCTCGTGATGGAGATTTTCTCGGCGCGTCGCGATATGGGCAGTCTCGCGGTCATCGATGGCCTTCGTCCCATCGGCCTGATCAACCGGGATATCTTCATGTCGCAAATGAGCAAGCCTTTTCATCGCGAGCTTTACGATAAGAAGACCTGCATCGCGTTCATGGACAAGGAGCCTTTGATCGTCGATGCGGACGAGAGCATCGAAACGCTTGCATTCAGAACCGTCGAGGCCGGAGAGAAAGCACTTGTTGATGGTTTCATCGTCACGCGCGGCGGCCGCTTCACGGGCGTGGGCAGCGGACTGGAACTCGTCAGCGCCGTGGCGGAAATGCAGGCGGAGAAGAACCGCCAGATCATGCAGAGCATCGAGTACGCGAGCGTGATTCAACGCGCGATGCTGCGTACTTCCGATGAAACCTTGTCGACGCATATACGCGATGCCGCGATGGTCTGGGAACCCCGCGACGTGGTCGGCGGCGACTTCTATCATTTCGCGGCGAACTCCGGCGACTGGTTCGGCGCGATAGCCGATTGCACCGGTCACGGCGTGCCCGGCGCGTTCATGACGCTGCTCGCTTCGGCGTCTCTCTCGAAGGCGCTCGAACAGATGGGACCACGCGATCCGGCCGCCTTGCTGTCGGCGCTCAACCGCAACGTGAAGGGCTTGCTCGGGCAGGTGAACAACGCGAGCGGCGGACCGCAATCCAACGACGGGCTGGATTCCGCATTCTTCTGGTTCGATGCCGCAAAGAGCGTGCTGCATTTCGCGGGGGCGAGGATTGCGTTGCATATCCTGTCGCCGGACGCGACGGAGTTCGAAACGATCGCGCCCGATCGCATGGGCGTAGGTTATGTCGATAGCCGCGCGAATTATGAATGGAAGGCGCACGCCATTTCATTACCGAAGGGCAGCCTCTTTTTCATCTGCACGGACGGACTGACGGATCAGATCGGCGGCCCGCGAAGCATTTCTTTCGGCCGGCGCCGCGCGCTCGACGTGATTCGCGAACATCGGGCCGAGCCACCATCGACGATCTGCGAAGCGCTTCGGCTCGCACTCGCCGAATGGCAACGCACGCAGCCGCGCCGCGATGACGTCACGTTCTTTTGTGCCCGTATCTAGTCAATTTCCAGAATGTCTCAACTACTCGATCAAGACAGCGCCTTCTTCGATCTGGCGCGGCGACGCAATGTTCTCTTCTATCACAAGGGCTATTTCTCGCATAACATCGTCGCGGCGATGGGCGAGGTGGTCAAGCTGCAACTGGAAGTCGCGGGCGTGAACGCGCCGACTCGCCGCAAGCTTTTCTCGTCTTTTGTGGAGCTGTCGCAGAACATCGTTCACTACTCGTCGGACGCATTGAAAGCGGGCGGCGAGACGGCGGGGGCGATACGCGAGGGAGCAGTCTGCATCTCGAAGGACGGCGAGCATCACGTGATGTTATGCGTCAATCCGATGGCGACTGCGGAAGTCGAGAATCTGCGCAATAAGCTCGAACCCCTGCGCAGCATGTCGCTTGAAGAGATCAGGCAGGCGTACAAGCTATCGCTGCGGTCCGACACGCCGGAAGACAGCAAGGGCGCGGGCCTTGGATTTCTCACGATGGCGCGCGATGCGAGTGCGCCGCTCGAGTTTGCTTTTCACCCGCGTGCCGACGACCCCGGAACCACGCTGTTTTGCCTCATGGCCAAAATCTGAGCAGGAAGGCGCAAGAACCATGGATAACCTCTATATCGCCGCCACGACGACGTCGCCCGAGGTCGATTTTCGTTTCGACCAGCACGCGTTGTCGCTCAAGGGCGAGTCATACCCGGAAAACGCGGCGGCTTTTTATGCGCCGGTCATCGAGCAGATGCGCAAGTATCTGGCCGAGAACGCGGGCGCAGTCATCACCATCGATGTCGCGCTGACTTACTTCAATAGTTCGAGCACCAAGATGTTGTTCAGCATGTTCGACGCGCTCGATCAGGCGGGTCAATCGGGAAGCCGCGTGCTGATGAACTGGTATCACGATGAAGAAGACGAGACGATTGCCGAATTCGGCGAAGAGCTGAAGGCCGATTTCGGCGCAATCGAATTCACGGATCGTCCCATCATCTATCAGGGACGTTAAGGATGCCCTCGACATCCTCGCCTGATCTGCCTCCGGACGCGGCGCCCGATCTGTTTCAGAAGGAGAGCGCGGCGCTCGTGAAAGCGCGCGCCGTGCATGCGGCCGCCGATGCGGATGCGCATGTGTATCGCGAGTCGCTGGGGGAACTCATCGATCATTTCGAGCGGCTGATGCGGGACACGCGGCGTTTGATCGGCAGAAGCGATCGTGCCGAGCGCGAGATGCAGGCGCTTGCCACGCAGCTCGAACATCGCGCGTCGCACGATGCGCTGACAGGCGTGCTCAATCGCAGCGCCGTGATCGAGCGGACCGGCAAGATGCTGCGTACGAACAGCGCGGTGATGATTGTCCTGGACATCGACGAGTTCAAACGGATCAACGACGATTTCGGCCATCCCACCGGCGACGCGGTGATACTGGGCGTCGTGGATTGTCTGCGGCGAATCGTGGGCGAGCGCGGCTTCATCGGGCGCGTGGGCGGAGAGGAATTCACCGTGCTGTTGCCCGGTCACGATCCGTCGAGCGCCGCGCTTCTCGCGGAGCGTATGCGTGAAGCCATCAGCGATTCGCTGATTGTTCCGCCGGTCGATCGCCGCATCACCGCGAGTTTCGGCATCAGCAACAACGAAGCCGGAGCCGGCTTCGACACGGCCTATGCGCTGGCAGATGCAGCGCTTTATCGCGCCAAGCGAGGCGGGCGCAACCGCGTCGAATTCGCGGATCGATAATCGGGTTGTACCTTCATCAAATCGTCATCGAGTTCAGCTTTCGGGTACTTCGCTGTGGTATGGTCAAGTCCACCAAAATTCTGTCTGACTCGAGGCCTCGATGGTGGATATGGATGCTGACTGGCCCTTGCCCCGGCCGATCAATTTCAAGGAAGGCCGACGACCGGCCGATTCATCGACAGCCGACGCGGAATCAATAGCGAGCACGTTTTCATCATTGGCGGCGCCCGTCGTTGCCGAAGCTGTTCGGCGAGCGCGAGAAGTCGCCACGGATTGCGATGCCGAAGCATTCCATCAACTGCGCGTCGCCTTCAGAAAACTGCGTGCCTTGTACTGGGCTTATTCGCCTTATCTCGGCGAAGAAGCGACCGCGCACGCCACAGAAGAGTTCAAGCGCCTGGCCGCCGTGGCCGGTGGCACGCGAGACTGGGATATCGCCGGCGATCTTCTGAAAGCCGCGCAGGCGTCGCGTGCATCGATGGGCCTTCTCGTGGCCGCCGCGAGACAAAAGCGGGCGCAGGCAGTGGTGCATAGTCAGACGATGATCAAGAGCGATGATGTCGAGTCGTTTCTCAACGACGTCCTGCTTCGCGCGCAGAACGCGCTGGCGTCGAGCTGCAACGATCTTCCCATTCGGGACTTCGCGGAGGATCGCGTTCGTCGGGCGGAGCGCGCGCTGAAGAAGCGCAGCAGATATGCATCGCGTAACGAGACCGCCCACGAAGAAGATCTCCACGACGTTCGCAAGGCCGGCAAGAAGCTGCGCTATCTGCTCGAGTTTTTTCAGCCCGTGATCAAGGGCGGACACGATCGCACGATCAAGGAGCTGACGTCGGTGCAGAACAAGCTCGGCCAGTTCAACGACATCGCCGCGAGTGAAATGCTGATTCGCGACGCCTCATTCGAGGACGTTCCGCCCGAAGTCGTGCAGGAGTCGCTGCAATGGCTGGAGAAGCAGAAGGGCCGGCGCATGCGCGCTGCGGCGCGACGCGTTCGAGCCATCGCGAGTTGACCCGAGCGCCCTTGTGTGGCTTTGCTCACACTTTGTTTCAATTTGTTTCAAACGACTGAGACGCCCGCCCGGCAAGGCTTCGCGGGGTGCGGCGAAGGTCGGGATCGGTCACGCGTTCCCGTGCATGGTGAAGATTTCAAACCCCGGACCGTTAAAGGATTCAACACGTCGGGAGTAGACACCATGAAGATCGAATCCAGTAACTACACAGTCGCAACCGTCCAGAACGACACGCAACGCGCGACGAACAACGGCGATGCGAAGGCCGCCGTGCAGCCGGTGAGCGCCGCCGGTGCGCAGAACTCGACGGTGAGTCTGTCGTCCATGTCCGCGCTGGGCGAATCGAGCGGCTCCGACATCGATACGGCCAAGGTCGAGTCGATCAAGGCCGCGCTGCGTGACGGTAGCTACAAGATCGATTCGGGCAATATCGCCGACGGCATGCTGAGCACCGCGCGCGACCTGCTGCAAGCGAGAAGCCGCATTTGATCGGGCGTACGCCGATTACACGCTTAATGCGTCGGGGGCGAGTTCGGCGGGCCTCGTGAGCGGCGGACCGACAAACTCGATGCGCCACTCGTCGCCGAATGCTTTCAATACCGCCGGGTCCGGCGAACCATTCGCCATCACGTCACCGAGTTCGCTGAAAAACCGTGTGGCGTCCCAGCCAGGCGTGACCAGCACCAGCATCCGCGACGGTCGATCGTCGATATTGATGAAGCGGTGCGTGGTGCCCTGTTTCGCGACTATCGTCTCGCCTGCGCTAACGATGGTTTGCTTTCCGTCCACGTCGAAAAGATAACGGCCTTGCACGACATGAAAGACTTCCGTCTCGATCTCATGCCGATGCTGCGGCGGGCCGAATCCGGGCTGGTCTGTCGTTTCCAGTAGCGTCGCCGATGCGCCCGTCGCCTTCGAAGCGATGCGTACTTGAATGCTGAGCCCGATGGCCGGAATATCGATAGGGGCGGCATTCTGCTCGCCGTGCAGGAAATCTGTTTTCATGACGTTTCTCCTTGAGTCGGGGTGCGGGGTCCGCGGCCCGGTCGACTTCATGATGTCGGCGGCGACTTAGCTCAGAATTACTGCGAGGCGCGTCTTCGATCAGTGCAGCAAGTGAGCGAAATAACGGATCGACAGGTTGGCCAGCTCGCCCACGATCACGACGATGAGAAGGCCCACGATCCAGCGCCGCGCCTGGTCGGAGATGGCGAGCCGCGCACCCAGCAGGCCACCGGCGACGCTGCCGAGCGCCATGATGCCGCCCGTCGTCCAGTCGACGCTCTCGTGCCCGGCGAAGATTGCCATCGCCACCGCGGTCGCCGTGGCGGTCGCGACATTTCTGAGGGCGTTCGCCTCGGGCAGCGCGAAGTCCGCCGCCAGGACGAGCACGAGCAGCATGTACGTTCCGGCATCCAGCACGATGAAGCCTGTCCAGACGCCGACGCAGAAAAGCAGAAGCATCACCTTCCAGTCGACTCGCGCGTCGCCGTTGGCGGCCGAGTTCAACAGCTTCTTGAGGTTGGTGAGGATGAGAACGAGCGCGACGGCCACGGCCGCCACGATCACCATTCGAAGATCGTGACCGGGAATCCGTTCGCTCAGCAGCGCTCCTGCTGCCGCGCCCAGCGTGATCGGGCCGGCCGTGCTCAGCGTGCGTTTCCATGGGATAGCCCCGCGTCGCGCCAGTCCGACCGTGGCAGCGATGGCGCCGACGAGAACCGGAACGCGGTTGGTCGCATTGGCGGCGACGGCATGCAGACCGACCGACATCAGAACAGGAAGGGATACGGCAGATCCCGAAGAGGCGACCGCGTTGAGAAAGCCGCAAAAGAGGCCGGCAGCGATAATGATGACGATGGTGTCGGGGGTTAAAACCATGATGCTTGATCGGCTCGGATGCGTAGCGGGGCGCGCTCGTCGGGTTGGCGAGCGGCGGCTGCGTGCCGGGGGAGGTGGGCACGCGGGAAGTGTCGCTGGCTTGACTTAGTTGGGAATTACTTCGAGGGACGTGCGTCGAGTACTACGATGGGTGCGGAGAGCGCGTCAGCGAGCGCATAACGGGAAGCCCGACTGGTCGCCGAGTAGCGCGGCTAAATCCGGACGCGCTCATTTGCTTCTTGCCGGTGGCTTGCGAGAAGCATGCGAGCACGGCGCACGTTTGGGGCGTCGACAGGCGGGTGATGATGGCCTCGTGCACCAGCGCGCGGGGGCGCGTTTGCGTCAACCGCAGGAACTTCGGCCAATCCGATAGCGGGTTAGGAGCGCAACTGTTATGTCTCGAAAAAAAGCCGCCATGCATGATGCACTCAGGGACTTCGGAGATAGTGAGTCACGGTCAAGTGGAAAAACGGAACTCTTGGTAGGTCTCGACGCGAACGGATCGTTGTCTCCGCTGCCATGGAGACTTCATACTCGGAACCTTCCCGACCTTTGAAATTCCCTCTACTGGTCTCCCAAATGCAACAGGCGCGTTTGAGGCGTCGAACGTGAGCGAGTTTGACCAGCCAGTTCTCGACGCTTATGACGTCTTTCCCCTGTATACGGTATTCCGCGCTCAGGTTGTCTATTCCACCAAACTCTCCGGGCTTACACGCAACGAACTTTACGTCCGCGCGCTGAAGTCCTTCCGCTTTAAGAAAGTCGCCGCATACCGTTGGCGGGTCTAGTCGCTCGCTTGGCGGTTTCTCGTCTGCGCGAGCACCGCTTAACGCAACGGCTATAAGGCAAGTTATAAACCACCTCACTTCGCTACCTCAATCATGGCGACGTACTTTCCCTGCTCATTAGGCAGACGATGCGAGATCAGGAAGCTATAAACATCATTCCATCGATCTAGTGCATAAGCGGTCACGCACCCTTCAGAGAGGTTGCCAATGTGAATGTATCTGCTCGAATTTCCGCGCGAACCTGCCAATTCGAGAGGAAACCACACCTGGTCCGCTACGATGTCTCCGAGGCCTTTCGTTTTTGCGTAGTCGACATAGAAGTTTGTGTACGAAGCGTCATGCGGCGCGTCCGGGGCCATGATACGGTGCGTTCCAACAGGTATTGGCTTAAAACTTCCGTTCCAGACCGAATTCAACGTTACAGTAATTGCGTTGCTTACTCCCGGAATGGTAAGCGTCCCCCATTGTTGGTCTAGCGCTTGATTGTTCCGAGGCTCCGAAAGCGCCACAGACCGCTTTCCATAACGAACCTTGAGAGTCTGCGTGACGGTATTTGGAGGTTGTTTAGACAGGCACCTGTCAACATTATCGTCGCTGAGACTAACCGTTTCTCCGACATAATCGCTGTGCCCATCAGCTATTCGAAAGTACGTGCGGCCGCCCGTTGCTTTGATCATTGTGACTTTTGTGTATTCGCAAATAGACACTTTTTCACCAGTCTTTTCGCGCCGGACAAGTAGCCAGCGGTCCCGAAACGGTGCTCGGGTGTACCGTGTCTCGACAGTCGCCGTGTGGATGCTTCCCCGATTGCAATTAGTCTGTGCGCAGCGGTTTCTCAAATAGTCTACGTAAGAATCAGCCATCTTCAAATCAGGAGTTCAATTTCAATGCTCATGGGAGCATTCGTGCGCACACGCACCGTCTCGCCCGCGTCATTCGTGGTCCCTTCCTGCGCCGAGCCGTCGGCCATCGTGATGCGAAAGCGCTGATTCGGAACCGGGTTGCCGTCTTCATCACACAACACGATCATTTCGTCGAAGCCTGAAGCATCGTTACCCGACGACCAAGACGCCCTCGAAGACTGCGCGTAACCATACGTTCTCGGCATGTCCTCAATAATCCAGTACCTCCCGTAACGCGCCACGATTGTCGGTCTCGTTGTGCATTGACATTGCACGAAGTCACCCGCGACCGCCTGCCGACGACCCGTCGTTTCGTCGTACAAGCGAGCGCTATCGCTGCACCCGGAACCGCCAATGATCGTCCCGATGCTCGCGCACTTGCCGCAGTAGGCATTGCCTCCGACAAACGCCATCGTGCGATTGCCTTCGTCGACGAAAACCGCATCCGCGCCCGACGACATGACATAGCTATCGGAACTGCCGGAAAGTGGATCGCCTTCGACCGCTGAAAAATATTGACCCATCGCGTTATACAGCCATTGCGGTTGCGAAAAGATGCATCGTCCTGCTTTTTTTCATCGTCCGAACCCGTAATCGTGTGAATGCATAAAGCTAACGGATGCCGGATGAATTTTGGATTACTGAAAGTCAAGATTTGTCGAGCGCTGATCGCAATGAGCCCGCAAACGCGAGACTCATTGCCTATAGACATTCATATAGGTTTATAAAGGTGACGGCGAGCAGATTAAAGCTCGCCTTGCATGACAGTCCTCGCCGCTGTAGTCGTGAAGCCGTTGCTACCGTAGAGCGGCACGGCGTCACTTCTCCTTATGCCCCGGCAGCACCGCACCAAGCACCTGCTTCGCCGTATCGACGATCACGTTCGCCTGACCCGGATCGCCCTTCATAAGCGTCGTCGCGAAGGCCTTCGCCTGCTGCAACGTGATGTGCGGCGGCAACGGCGGCACGTTCGGATCGGCCTTCACTTCGATCACCACCGGACGATCCGCCGCCAGCGCCTCGTCCCACACAGCTGCCATGCGCTCCGCATCATCGACATAAAAGCCCTTCAAGCCGATCATTTCCGCGAACTTGTGATAAGGCACCGATGGAATGTCCTGCGACGCCTCGAACTTCGGATCGCCTTCCATCACGCGCTGCTCCCACGTGACCTGATTCAGGTCCTCGTTATTGAGCACCATGCAGATCCAGCTCGGATTCGACCATTGCTTCCAGTACTTCGCGACGGTGATGAGCTCGGCCATGTTGTTCATCTGCATCGCGCCATCGCCGACGAGCGCGATCACCGGCCGCTCCGGATACGCGAACTTCGCGGCGATCGCATACGGCACGGCCGCGCCCATCGATGCCAGCCCGCCGGACAGCGAGCACATCATGCCGCGCTTCACCTTCAGATCGCGGGCGTACCAGTTGGCGACCGATCCCGAATCGCTCGTGACGATCGCGTTCGCGGGCACGCGCGGCGACAACTCCCACACGGTGCGCTGCGGATTCACGCCGCCCTTCGCGGGCGTTATCGCGCGCTTCTCCAATGTCTTCCACCAGTCTTCGACCCAGCCCTCGATGTCCTTGCGCCATGCGAGGTCCGTCTTCCGTTGCAGCAAGGGCAGGAGCGCGCGCAAGGTCTCGGCGCTGTCGCCGACGAGATTCACTTCCATCGGATAGCGGATCGACAGCATGTCCGCCTTGAGGTCGATCTGCACGCCGCGCGCCGCGCCTTCCTTCGGCAGAAACTCGGCGTACGGAAAGCCCGAGCCGATCATGAGCAGCGTGTCGCATCCGTTCATCATCTTGTAGCTCGGCTCGGTGCCGAGCAGGCCGATCGAGCCGGTGACGAACGGCAGATCGTCGGGCACCGCGGCCTTGCCGAGCAGCGCCTTCGCGACGCCCGCGCCGAGTTTGTCCGCGACAGCGATGACTTCGTCGGTCGCCTGCAACGCGCCCGCGCCGACGAGAATCGCGACCTTCTTGCCCGCGTTGAGGACATCGGCGGCGCGTTGCAGGTCATCGTCATACGGCACGATCTTCGGCGCGCGGTAGCCGACGCCCGAATGCAGCGTGCCATGCTTGCGGCCCGGCGGTTCGTATTCGAGGTCCTGCAAGTCGTTCGGCAGAATGAGCGCCGTCACCTTGCGTTCCGACAGCGCGATACGCACCGCTCGATCGACGAGATGGCGAATCTGCGACGGCACGCTCGCCTGCTGCACGAAGGCGCCGGCGACGTCCTTGAACATCGCCGCGAGATCGACTTCCTGCTGATAGTGGCCGCCCAGCGCCGCACGCGCCTGCTGGCCCGCGATCGCGAGGACCGGCATGTGATCGAGGCGCGCATCGTAAAGGCCGGTGATCAGATGCGCCGCGCCCGGTCCCGATGTCGCGATGCACACGCCGAGTTCGCCGGTGAACTTCGCATGTGCGGAGGCCATGAAGGCAGCCATCTCTTCGTGCCGTGCCTGGATGAATTCGATCTTGCCTTTCGCGCGATTGAGCGCGCCGAATACGCCGTTGATGCCGTCGCCGGGATAGCCGTAAATGCGGCGTACGCCCCAGGCGTGCAAACGTTCGATCAGAAAATCGCCGACGGTAGGATTGGACATGACGCGATGCTCCTTTTGACGTCCGGGTGAGAAGCAATCACCCGCGACGGATAGGATCGACGCGCAAAACGCATGCCGGGTTCGGGAAACACCGGAACGGCCGGCTATCGACCGGTATCGAACTTCAGCGTTTGGCTCGCGGCGCACGAGCCATCGACAGGATGCGTCGGATCATCGAGGAAGGCGGCCATGATCGATTGCGCGCAACCGGATTTGCCGAGCACCGAATGCCCCGTGTACGGAAACGACACGACCTGCGCGCGGCCGAGATCCGGCGTGATCGCGCCGACCCACGCCGGCGCGGTCGCGGCATCGAATGCGCCTTCGAGTATCAGCACGGGCACATCGCTCACGATTCGGGCACTGACCGAAGGAGGCGCCTTGCCGACGTTCCAGACCGGACACTCGGTGAAGAGCCGCCCTTGCTTGGGCTGAATCCGGAGCACGCGTTCGGGAAAACCGGGAAGGGCAGCTTTCGCTTTTGCGAGCGTCGCTGCCTCGGTTGTCAGATTGGCGCTTTCTTCGCAGAACACGCCGAGGGCGAGACCCATGCCGCCCAAACCGACGAACTGCTGCGGACCGCGCAACGCGAGATAGCGGGCGGCGACCGCGCGCACGTCGCCTCGCGCCGTATCGGAGATCATCCTCGGGACGTCTGACGCATTGCCGCGCTCGCTCGACATGATGAGCGTATAGGCGAACGCGAAGCCGTCGATGACCACGTTCACCGAAGCACCCGAGTCGTCCTTGACTCGTGTCGTAAACGGCTTCCGATCGAGTCGCTTCACTGCGAGGTTCAGGTCGGCTTGCAGATGCGGGTAGGCCCGGGCGCAAGAGGCGTCGGCGGCGCACGCAGCGGAGATCGCCCTGAACGAACTCGCCGGAGCCGTCCACCAGTCCTCGACGATATTGACCGTGGGCGGCGATACCGAATCGAGCACCACGCTTCGGATGCCTTGCGGATGATCGCGCAGCAAAGTCAGTGCGAGCCGTGATCCATACGAGACGCCGTAGACGTCCCATCGGTCGATAACGAGTGCGACGCGTAGATCGGCGATGTCGGCGGCGTTTTCGGTGGTGTTGTAGGCGGCGAGATCGACGCCGGCGGCGGCCATCGCATCGCGACACGACTGGAGAGCCGATGCGTCCGCCAGCGTGCCGGATCGAGTCGTGAAGCGGCGGCTGACGGAATCGAACACATACTGCTCCCACGCGGGGCACGCAAGGAGCGGTTCGGCGCGATGGGTGCCACGCTGATCGACGAAGATGACCTCGCGCCCGGCATTGATGCCCTGCTTCATCATGAACGCCGCTTCGAACGATCCCGCGCCGCCCGGACCACCCGACAGATAGACGAGCGGATCGCGCCGCGGTTTGTCCGCGACAGCGGGTGCGCGCATGACAAAGATGCGGATGTGTCGTCCGTCGGGCAGCGCGCGATTTTCAGGGACGGTGAGATAGCCGCATTGAACGCTCGATGGGAAATCGAGATCGGGGAATCCGGCGATGTTCGGCTGCGGGCAAGGCGTAGTCTCGAACGAAGCCGCGTGGCTCGCTCGATTGTCGGCACCGCCCGCAGCGCACGCGCAAAGCAACGACACGGTCGCGATGACCGCCGTCACTCGTACCAGCCATCGTTTCGCAGTTCTAATCATGGAATCGGTCCAGCCGCACTCATTCGCCGACAGCCAGCCCGACATACCGCGCGCGCGGCCGCAACAAACTGCCTTCCATCACGTGCTCGATCGAGTGCGCCATCCAGCCGACACTGCGCGCAATCGAAAACAACGCGAACGCCGCTTCGTCCGGAAGCGGGCAATGCTCGACGAGCGCGGCAAGCGCCATGTCGATCGCGGGCAGCTTGCCCGTCAAGCGCTCAACGCAATCGATCAGCTCGCGTGCATCGTCGGGCGCTTCGAAAGCGGACAGGAGATCGGCAGCACGCGGATCGCCCTGCGGATAAAGCTCGTGACCGAAGCCCGGCAATGGCTCGCCTTGCGCGATCCTTCGCCGGACGGCGGTTTCGGTTCCGGATCGTTTGGCATCATCCATCAATTGACGAACGCGCACGATCGCATTGCCATGCATGGGTCCGGAGAACACGGCGAGTCCCGCGATCATGCTCGCCCCGAGCGACGCTCCCGTCGATGCGGCCACGCGCGCGGCGAACGAAGAACTCGTCAGTTCCTGATCGGCCAGCAGGACGAGCACGCGGCGAAGCAGATCCGCGTGACGCGGCGCATCCCACGCATTCGCGATGCGCAGATGCAATGGTCCTTCATCCGATCGCAACTCGACGAAATTGCTCGCGAGGCGGCCAACCAGCGCCGCGGCCTGTTGCGCCTCGTCCGCCAGATTGCGCGCCGACTCGATTCGAACATGCGCGGCGTCGCGGGCCAGGGCGGCGAAAACGCGCGCACCGATGGGGCCGTCGAACGCAACCGGCTCGCAAGACGCGAAGTGCGGCGCTTCGGTCACGTTCCAGAGCAGCCGCGCGACATCTTCGAGCGTCGCCGATGCAGCCAGTTGCACCGCATCCTGGCCGCGATAGTAAAGCCTGCCGCGTGTGATCGTGGAGATGCTCGTATCGATGATCGGCTCGCCCCAGGCCATCGTGCTTGCAGCGATGTTTTTGCGCGCCCGCCCGAGGCTGCGTTTCTTGAGAAGCGTCGTGATATCCGCTGCGCGATACAGGTTGCGGTTTGCGTGCTGCGGATCGCCCTGGACTTCGATCTGACCGCGGCTGACATACGCATAGAGCGTTTGCTTGCGCACGCCGAGGGCCTCGCAGGCTTCTTCCTGGGTCATCCAGTTCTTCACGTTGATCGAATCAATCAAGATTGACGGTCATCCACGGCATCGGTCTAATGCGAAACATAAACCAACCCCGGACCAGGCGCTCGCATCGCGCGACATCGCGAACCGTTCAGGGGCATGAAGAGGAGATATCGGTGGCTACAGAGCGAACGACCCAGTATATAGCGGGCACGGCGGCCCGCACGACCCGCACGCGTTACTCGATCCTCGCGATGATACTGCTGCTGGCGACGGTGGCCTATGCAGATCGCGCCATCCTGTCGATCGCCGGTCCCGGCATATCGAAGGAATTCGGCCTGAATCACGTGCAGCTCGGCTATGTGTTGTCGGCGTTCAGCTGGGCTTATGTCGTCGGTCAGATACCCGGCGGCCTGCTGCTCGATCGGCTCGGCACCAAGACGATGTACGGCGCCACGCTCATTCTCTGGTCCATCGCGACCATGCTCGTCGGCTTCATCGGCAACTTCACGTCGGATCTGTCAGTCGCGCTCGGCTTATTGTTCGCGCTGCGCTTCGCACTCGGACTGATCGAAGCGCCGAGCTTTCCCGCCAATGGCCGCGTCGCGGTCATGTGGTTCCCCAAGGAAGAGCGGGGTCTTGCCACGTCGCTGTTCGCATCGGCATCGTATTTCGCGGTGGCGATTTTCTCGCCGTTCGCGGGATGGCTCACGTCGCGCTTCGGCTGGCCTTCGCCGTTCATCGCGCTGGGTTTGATCGGCATCGCGGCGGCGGGCGTGTGGGCGGTCGTCATGCATGAGCCGCGCAAGCATCCGCGCGTCTCCAGCGCCGAACTCGAACACATCATCGCGGGCGGCGCGATGATCGATATCGATTCGAAACAGGAACTCAAATCGCGTCCCGTGCTGGCGCCCGGCGCGATTCGCGCGCTGCTCGGCAATCGCATGTTGTGGTGCGCGTATATCGGCCAGTATTGCACCATCGCGCTGAGCTATTTCTTCATCACCTGGTTTCCGATCTACCTCGTTCAGGCGCGCGGCATGAACGTGATGCAGGCCGGCTTCGCGACGATGGTTCCGGCCGTCGCAGGCTTCGTCGGCGGCATTGCGGGCGGCACGATCTCCGACTGGCTCATTCGTCGCGGATGGAGCGTGTCGTGGGCGCGCAAGACGCCGTATATCGTCGGCATGGCGGTGGGCTGCAGCATCGTGCTCTCGGCCGTCACCGAAAGCAATGTCGTGATCGTGCTGCTGATGGCGCTGGCCTTCTTCGGCAAGGGCGCGGCGGCGGGCGCGGGAACGTGGGCCATCGTGAGCGACACGGCTCCGCGCGAGGCAGTGGGGCTTGCGGGCGCGATCTTCAATTGCATCGGCAACATCGGCGGCATCGTGACGCCGATCGTCTTCGGCTATCTCGTGCAGGCGACGGGCGGCTACACGGTCGGACTGTACTTCGTCGCTGCGCACTGCCTGATCGCGGCCATCGTCTATCTGTTCTTCATGGGCAAGATCGAGCGCGTGAAGATGAGTTGAAGCTTCGTTGCGCGCTTCGCCCTGCATCAATTGCATACATCATCGAATCAGAACCATGACCAAGCCGATCATCCTCAATGCGGCAGAACTGCCCGAATGGACTCACGCGGAATTGCGAGCGCTTTTCACCGTGCTCGATCTGCCGCAAGAGCCCGAATCCGCGAATGCGTTCCTGAAAGAGCACGGCAACAAGGTGCGCGGGATCGCGCTGCGCAAAACGAAGATCGATACCGCATTCCTCGATACGCTTCCCGCGCTCGAAATCATTTCGAGCTACAGCGCGGGACTCGATAACGTGGACATCGGCGCGACGCGCGCGCGCGGCATTCGCATCGAGAACACCTCGCATATCCTGGCGGAAGACGTGTCGAATGCGGCTGTCGGCCTCGCGCTCGCAGTCACGCGCGACTTCGTGAACGCGGATGCTTACGTGCGCTCGGGACAATGGCCCGTGCAAGGTCAATACCGGCTGGGACGTTCCATCTCGCGCATGAAAGTCGGCATCGTCGGACTGGGGACGATCGGATCGGCGATCGCGCATCGTCTCAAGGCGTTCGGTTCGAAGCTCGCGTATTTCGGACCGAGCCGCAAGCCCGTCGATATTCCGTACTACGACGACGTGACCCGGCTCGCGCGTGATTGCGACATGCTCATCCTCACGTGTCCGCTCTCGTCGGCGACGCATCATCTCATCGATGCGACCGTGATCGATGCGCTCGGCCCCGATGGCTTTCTCGTGAACATCGCGCGTGGCCCGGTGGTCGATGAGCAAGCGCTTATCGCGGCGCTCGCATCGGACAGGCTCGCGGGCGCTGCGCTCGATGTGTTCGAGCACGAGCCCGCCGTGCCCGAAGCGCTCATACGCGATCGCAGGCTGGTGCTCACGCCTCATATCGGATCGGGAACGGAGGAGACGCGCCGCGCGATGGCGGAGAACGTCGTCGATGCGCTCGCGAGGCATTTCGGCATCGAAAGCCCGCGCAGCGGGACGGTCATCGACGCGGAGCTCGAAAGCACGCACTGAAGCCGGAGGCGCCGGCCTCTCGCCATCACGCAGGGCTCTTCAAGCCCTGCAAGCCAGCCTCACGCTGCACAACCCCGCATTTTTTCGCATCGAAATGATAACGCTACCATCGATCGCCGCATCGATGGCGCGTGTCCCAACGCGGCTGAAACAAGTCGCAATGACCTCAGCGCGAGCCGTGGATGCATCGTCCACGCTCGCGCGATGAACCATGGAGAAGAAGAGTGAGACATAGCCGTTTGATTCCCATCGGCCTGCTCGGCCTGGCGGCGACTGCCGCGCACGCGCAAAGCGCGGTGACGTTGTTCGGCGTCATCGATCAGGGTTTGAGTTACACGAGCAACGCGGGCGGGAAAAGTCAGTGGAGCATGGCGGGCGGCGTGTTGCAGGGCAGCCGCTGGGGCTTGCGCGGCTCCGAGGATCTCGGCGGCGGACTGAAGGCGATCTTCCTGCTCGAAAGCGGCTTCGATGCGAGCACCGGCAAGTTCACGCAAGGCGGCCTCGAGTTCGGCCGCCGCGCATACGTCGGCCTGACCGACGCGCGACTCGGCACGGTGACGCTCGGCCGTCAGTACGACATGGTGGTGGACTATCCGGGCGTGTACTCGGATCGCGCATTCGGCGGCGGCTATCTGGCGGCGCATCCGGGCGATATCGATAACTTCAACAACGGTTATCGCACCAACAACTCGATCAAGTACGAGAGCCCGAATTATGCCGGGCTGCATTTCGGCGGCATGTATGGCGTGGGCGGCGTGGCGGGCGATTTCACACGCAATCAGACCTGGTCCGTCGGTGCGGGCTATGATCGCGGGCCGTTCTCGTTCGCGGCCGCGTACATGAACGTGCGCAATCCCAACGTGAGCTTCTTCGGCAACAGCACGACGGGAACGCCCAGCGCCGCCGCGACGAATATCGCATCGCCGGTGTACAGCGGCTTTGCATCGGCGCACACGTACGAGGTGATCGCGGCGGGCGGTTCGTACAAGATCGGCAACGCGATTCTGGGCGCGACGTACTCGAATATCCAGTTCAGCAATCTCGGCGACACGGCGAACTCCGGGCCGAATCCGTCGGGTTATCGCGGGTCCGTGCACTTCAACAACGCGGAAGTGAACGTGCAGTACTGGTTCACGCCGGCGTTACAGATGACCGCCGCATACGACTACATGAAGGGCAGCAGCATCGCATCCGCGACGGGAGAGAACGGCGGCGCGACCTATCATCAGGGCGTGTTGAGCGCGGATTATTTTCTGTCCAAACGCACCGATGTCTATGTGATGGGCGTGTATCAGCATGCGTCCGGAACGGACTCGCGCAACCGGCCGGCGGTCGCGGCGATCAACAGCCTGACGGCGTCCACGAGCGATGCGCAGACCAGCGTGCATATCGGCCTGCGGCACAAGTTCTGACGCGATTCGCCATTCAAGTTCGATTCGAACGGCGGGCGCACGCGGACTCATCGCGGAGCCCGCGTGCACCGGGTTCAACTCTGAACGTTCCAGAGATCGTCAACCGCGCGAATCGCGAGCAAGTAGCCATTCGCGCCGGCGCCGCAGATCACCGCCGTCGCCGCAACCGAGATGGTGGAGTGACGATATTCCTCGGAGCGCCGATGGATGTTCGTGATATGCACTTCCACCACCGGCCGGCGCACGAGCTTGACCGCGTCGAGCACCGGAATCCGTCCAAACGAAAATCCAGCCGGGTTGATGATCAGCGCGGCGTCCTGCAGAAACGCTTCCTGAATCCAGTCGATCAACTGGCTTTCGCTGTTGGTCTGACGGAATACGCAGTCGAATTCGAGCGTATCGGCCAGCGCGAGGCAGTTCTGTTCGATGTCCTTCAGCGTCGTGCTGCCATAGAGGTGAGGTTCCCTGACGCCCAGCATGTTCAGGTTCGAGCCATTGAGGATATAGAGCTTGCGGGTCATGGTTTCAGTGTGTAGCGCTGCGTTCGAGGGCGGTGCCTTTGGTTTCCCGGGACGTCGCGATCATGAGGAAGGAGAGGAGGTTCAGCGAGCCGCAAACCGCGACGATCGCCCACGGCGAACCGTGAAACGCGTTGAGCAGCGCCACGGCGACGATCGGCATCGGCCCGCCGGTGAGCAGATTGGCTCCCGAGTACGACAATGCGGAGCCGGTGTAGCGCGCCTCGGTCGGAAACGATTCGGCGAACCACACCGGCTGGATGCCGCTCTGGAACTGCGTGAAGCCGAGGAACGCGCCCATCACGGCCATCGTCATGCCGATGGAGTGCTGGTTGAGGATCGGAAAGTAGATCAGGCAGCAGACCAGCGTGCAGAACGAGCCGATGAGCAGCGCGCGTTTGCGCCCGATCCGGTCGCTCAGATAGCCGCCCGCCAGCGCGCCGCCGATGGCGCAGACATTCGCGACCATCAGAAGCATGAAGCCAGTCTGCTTCGGCACGCCGAGGTTCTTGGTCAGATAGCTGAGCGAGAAGACCACGATCAGGTAGAAGAGCGCAGCCGGGCCGCAGAAGAACAGCGTCAGACGCAGCGCGGTGCGCCAGTGAAATTCGAACACGATGCCGAGCGGATTCGCCGTGCGCACGCGCTCGCCCTTGTTCTTCTTGAGCGCCTCGAAGGCCGGAGTCTCGCTGACCTTCATGCGGATATAGATGCCCAGCAGCACGAGCACGAAGCTCGCAAGGAACGGGATTCTCCATCCGAACGATTCGAAGTCATCGGCGGAAAGCAGACCGGCCAGCGCGAACAGCGCCAGATTGGCGAGTATCTGGCTGAGCGGCGAACAGATGCCGAGCAGGCCCGAATACAGCCCGCGTCGCGCCGGCGATGCATGTTCCACCGCCATCAGTTGCGCGCCCGTCGATTCGCCGCCGAGCGCGAAGCCCTGAATGATGCGCAGCGAAACCAGCAACGTCGGCGCGAGAATGCCTACCTGCTGATAGGTGGGCAGCAATCCCATCAGAAACGACGACACGCCCATCACCGAGACCGTGACCAGCATCAGATTGCGGCGTCCCCAGCGGTCGCCGAGCATGCCGCAGATCACCGCGCCGAGCGGGCGTGCGGCAAGCCCCGCCCAGAAGCTCGCGAGCGACGCCAGCAGCGAAGCGGTCGGGTCCAGCGACGGGAAAAACAGCTTCGGAAAAATGGTAGCCGCGACCACGCCGTACAAGGCGAAGTCGAACCATTCCAGCGCTGTGCCGACGGTGGCGCCCGCCACCGCGCGACGCGCCATCAAGTGAGTCTGTGCGGTTTGTTCGCCCGCGGCGATGTCTGAGTCAGCAAGAACTGACATGGTGTCTCCCCTGTGTTCGATATGGTGAAGCGTTCGTTTCTGGCCACGAACAAGTGCTATTGTTTGCGCTGCAAAGGCAGGACGTTCCGCACCGGAACTGCATTTCATATCACGAAAACAGACGGGACATGTCGCTTAGAAACGGCCTGAGAATTCTCGATTTCCTCGCGTCGCAGGGAGAAGGCGCGGGCCTTCTCGCCATCGCCGACGCTCTGGCTTTGCCGCGCAGCACGTGTCACCGGTTGCTCGTCGATCTCGTCGAAAGCGGATACGTCCGGCAACTGGTCGATCACGGCCGCTACATCCTCACCATGCGCATGACGTCGAACGGCTTGGAGTTTCTGAGCCTGACGGGCATCGCGGATATCGCCCAGCCGATCATCGAACGCGTCGCCGCGCGGACCGGCGAACTGGCGCGGCTGTCGCTCGTGGACGGCGAGGCGATCATCTGGGTGGGCAAGGCGGACGGACAGCGCACGGGCTTTCGCTACGATCCGGACATGGGGCAGGCGGCACGGCTTTCATGCACGTCGACCGGACACGCATGGCTCATGACGATGACCGACGAGCAGGCGGTCGCGCTGGTGTTGAAACAGGGCTTCGGACAGCCGAACGAGTTCGGGCCCAATGCGCCGACGACGCTCAAGGCGCTTCTGGGTTTTCTGCACGCGGCTCGCGTGCGCGGCTACGCGATGATCGATGAAGTGTTCGCCCCGCGCATGTCGGCGGTGGCTGTGCCCGCGGTGAGCGGCTCGCGATGCGTCGGCGTCATCAGCCTGGCCGGTCCGCGCGTGCGGCTGACGGTCGAGAAGATTCACGAGTACTCGGTACTGCTGCGCGAGGCGGCCAATGAACTTGCGCAGTTGAGCAATATGGCCGGGTTTCCCGGCCGGCCGCCGCTCGGAAAGGGATAAATGCTTGCGTCAGACCGGCGCCTGCTTCAGCGCCGCGATCCCCGCGATGACCAGCACCGCGCCGATAACCCTCAGCGCGCTCACGGTTTCGCCGAACAGCACGACGCCGAGCACCACGGTTCCCAGCGCGCCGATGCCGGTCCATACCGCATACGCGCTGCCCACGGGCAATAGCGCCAGCACCTTGCCGAGCAGATAGACGAAGGCCGCGAGCAGCACGATCGACAGCACGGTCCATCCGGGGCGCGTATAGCCCTGCGTCAACTTCATCGAGACGGCCCACGCTACATCGAGTAATCCGGACAGGACGAGCAGCAGCCACGCCGCACTCTGGCTCATCGCGGTTCCTTGGCGTCGGCGCGAAGCAGGTACGCATCGCGTTCGTGCAGGAAAGCGCGCAATCGCTGTGCGTAGTCCGCGGGCGCCGCGCCGATCACGCTCGGGCGCGCAGCGAGCGCGCGTCGCCATGCGATGACCTTCGGCGTATCGGTGAACGTCTCAAGATCCGCGAGTTCGTCGAATACATCGAAATAGCGGAAGATCGGCGCGAACACGGCATCGACCATGCCGAACTCGCGGCCTGCAAACCACGGCCCCGCGTTCAACACGCGCTCGACCGTTACGAACCGCTCCGCGAGCGCTTTTCGCTGGGCGTGATACGCCGATGCATCGGTGGCGATTTCCAGCTTCCATATCTCGGCGAGTATCGACGAGCCGAACTCGATCCATCCACGATGCTGCGCGCGTTCGAGCGCATCCTGTGGAAGCAGCGTGCGGCCCGGCTGCGTTTCGTCGAGATACTCGCAGATCACGGCGCTTTCGAAAATCACGGCGTCTTCGCGGCCCTCACGCGCGATCGTCAGCAAGGGCACTTTCCCGAGCGGCGAAAGCGTTTCGAACCATGCGGGCCTGTTCGCCAGATCGACGTAACGCCTCTCGAAACCGACGCCTCTTTCCGCCAGCACGATCGCAGCGCGTTGCACGTATGGACAAAGCGGATGACTGACGAGCGTGAGCGTCGGCGCTTCGATTGGCTTCATGACCTGCCTCCCGTTGATGTGTGTCTGCACAACGGCAGAGTAGTGGTTGCGATGATGCAAGTCCATTGTCAGGGTGAAAGCCGCGCTTGCATCGATGCAAGCGCTGGTTTAACGTCGATACATGGAAGACTGGAACGAACTTCGACTCGTGCTCGCGATTCAGCGTGGCGGCAGTCTCAATGCCGCATCGGAAGCGCTCGGCATCGATCATTCGACGGCGTATCGCCGTCTGAAGGTGCTCGAAACGCAGCTCGGTGCGCGTCTGTTCGAGCGCTTGCCGGGCGGCGTGTATCAGCCGACGGAGGCCGGCGCGCGCATCGCCGCGGGCGCCGAGCGCATGGAAGATGAATTCCTTGCGCTGGGGCGCGATGTCGTCGGCGGCGATCATCGGCTGAGCGGACGCTTGCGCGTCACATCGTCGGAGACGCTCGCGTATAGCCAGCTCACCACGCATCTCGCCGCATTCCGTTTCGCGCATCCTGGCATCGTCGTCGAACTGTCGATCGAAAACCGCGTGCTCAGTCTGTCGCGGCGCGAAGCGGATATCGCGTTGCGTCCGGTTCGGCCGAAAGAAGGCGAGCTATGGGGCAAGAAGCTCGCGGGCGTCGCGTGGGCGTGGTATGCCGCGCCGTCGTATGTCGCCGATGCCGGCGGCCTTCGTCGCAACTGGAAGCCCGACGATCACGCGTTGATCGGCTGGGACGAAACGGCGTCGGGCATTCGCGCGGCGCAATGGCTGGCGCTCAATGCGTCGCCGTCGTCGTTCGTGTACCGGACCAACAGTCTGGTGAATCAGTTGACCGCGGCGCGCGCGGGCATCGGCCTCGCGCTGCTGCCGTGCTATCTCGGCGACGGCGATATCGGCGTCACGCGCGTCGCCGCGAATCCGGTCGCCGAACTGGAAGGGGAACTATGGATCGTCACGCATGCCGATCTGCGAAAGACCGCGCGCGTGCGAGCGTTTTTCGATGTGGTCGGAGAAGGGCTCGCGCAACAGCGCGATTTGTTCGAAGGCAAGCGCCGGAGTTCGAGGAAAGGCAACTCTTCTCGATGACAGAAGAGTGCATTCTGCACGATGAGGATTCCGTCGAAATGGCGACGGGTGCACCATGTATTCAACGCTGCATCACGGACCGGTTTGAAGCGGATGCGGCACTCGATCATCCTTCACAGGAATTCTCGTCATGACTTCGATTCCCGTCGTTCGCTACCAGTCCGAAACCATCGATGGCGTCAACGTGTTCTACAGAGAAGCCGGCGCATCGGACGCGCCAGTCGTTCTTCTGCTGCACGGCTTTCCGACGTCGTCACACATGTTTCGGAATCTGATCCCGATTCTCGCGCAGAAGTACCGCGTCGTCGCACCCGACTATCCCGGCTTCGGTCAAAGCGACTCTCCCGATCGCGCCGCTTTCAGCTACGGCTTTCAGCGATACGCCGACATGATCGATACGTTGCTCGGCCGGCTAAATATCGATCGCTTCGCGATGTACGTGATGGATTACGGTGCGCCGGTGGGCTATCGGCTCGCGCTCAAGGATCCGGCGCGCGTGACGGGCCTGATCGTTCAGAACGGCAATGCCTATACCGAAGGTCTGCGCGAGTTCTGGAATCCGATCAAGGCCTATTGGGCCGATCAGTCCGTGAAGAATCGCGAAGCGTTGCACGGCCTCGTCACGCTCGACACGACGATCTTCCAGCACACGGACGGCGTCTCCGATGTGTCGAGAATCAGCCCCGATAACTGGCTGCACGATCAGGCGCTGCTCGACCGTCCGGGCAACCGCGAGATTCAGATGGATCTGTTCCTCGATTACGGTACGAACGTCCCGCTTTATCCGCAGTTTCAGGCGTTCTTCCGCGAGCACCGGCCGCCGACGATCATCGTGTGGGGCAAGAACGACAAGATCTTCCCGGAAGAGGGCGCGCACCCGTATCTGCGCGATCTGCCCGATGCGGAGATGCACATTCTCGACACGGGGCATTTCGCGCTGGAAGACAAGCTCGACGAAATCGCTCCGCTGCTGTTGAGCTTTCTCGATCGTTCGATCGGCGCTGCGTCCAAAAAGGTTTAAGGCGCTCAGGTTCACTAACGACGTACCGGACAGGCTCGAACCTGCGAGCTTGTCCGGCGCGCGGGCGGTGAATCAGACCTGGGCCAGCCCGCCGTCGACAAAAAACTCGGCTCCGGCGACGAAGCTGGACTCTTCCGATCCCAGGAACAGCACGACCTTGGCGACCTCGTCCGGATCGCCAACGCGTCCGAGCGGCACGTTCGACGCCATGTAGTCGAGCAGACCCTGCTGCTGCGCCGCATCGGGGCCTGCCAGCTCGACAAGACCCGGCGTCTTCACCGGTCCCGGGCTGACGACATTCACGCGAATCCCACGCTCCTTCAGGTCGAGCGTCCAGCTACGCGCGAGACTGCGCACAGCGGCCTTCGACGCGCTGTAGACGCTGAACGCGGCGGTGCCGGTGCTGCCTGCCGTCGAGCCCGTGAGGATCACGGAAGCGCCGTCGCGCAGAAGCGGGATCGCTTTCTGAACCGTGAAGATCACGCCTTTCACGTTGCGCCCGAAGGTGTCTTCGTAATGTTCCTCGGTGATGGCGCCCAGCGGCAGCATGGAGCCGCCGCCGGCATTGGCGAACAGCACGTCGATGTTCGAATGCTTCTGCTGCACGGCATCGTAGAGCCGGTCGATATCCGCGAGTTTCGACATGTCCGCCCGGATGCCCACGACGCGTCCGTTCATCGCTTCGACAGCCGCATCCAACTCCTTCTGACGACGACCGGTGATGAACACCGATGCGCCTTCCGCGGCGAAGCGCTTCGCGGTCGCAAAGCCGATTCCGCTCGTACCGCCCGTCACGACCACGACCTTGTTTTCGAATCTGCCAGTCATTTTCAACTCTCCGTCTGGTTTGGCGGCGCAGGCTGCGTCGCGTTGAGAGCATCATGCCAATGAGACAATCGGCGCGGTAGACTGTGAAACCGGGTTTGATAGTTCCAAAAATGGGTCAATAGGCATGGCCGACATCAACGATTACGTGCTGTTCGCGGAAGTGGTCGGGCACGGCGGTTTCGCTGCGGCGAGCCGCGTGCTGCGCACGCCCAAATCGACCATCAGCCGGCGGATCGCCGCGCTCGAAGCGCGGCTCGGGGTGCGTCTGATCGAGCGCTCGACGCGCCGCTTTCGGGTGACCGAGATCGGGCACGCCTTCCATGAGCGTTGCAGGACGATCATGCTCGACGTGCAGCAGGCCGACTCCGTCATCTCCGAAGCGCTGAGCGAACCTCGCGGAGTCATCCGCTGCAGTTGTCCGCTCGGGCTCATGCCGACACTTTCGAAGGCGTACAGCACGTTCCTCACGCGCTTCCCGAAGGCGCGCCTGCAGGTCATCGCCGTGGATCGCCCGGTCGATCTGATCGAGGAACGTATCGACATCGCCATTCGCGTGCGCGTGCGGCTGGATACGGACGCATCGCTGATCGTGCGCACGCTGGGGCACTCGAGCCGCATCCTGGTGGCTGCGCCCTCGGTCGCGTCGCTTTGCATGAGCGGCGACATTGCGGCGCTCTCCGCGTTGCCGACGCTCGCGACCACGGATCAGATGGGCGAGATCGAATGGACTTTCACCGGCCCGGACGATGCATCGCACACGATCCGCAGCGAGCCGCGGATGACGTGCGTGGACTATGTCTCACTGCGCGATAGCGCGATGGCGGGACTCGGCGTCGCCCTGCTGCCCGATCACGCATGCCGGGAGCAACTCGCGAGCGGCGCGCTCGTTCATGTGTTTCCGGAATGGAAAACGGAGAGCGGCATCGTCCATCTCGTATTCACCACGCGCCGAGGATTGCCGCCCGTCGTCCGGGCGTTCATCGATCACGTGGCGTCCGTTTTCCAGCTTTGAAGCGCTTGCCGCTCAGTCGTGACGGTGATGCTTGTGATGCTTGCCGTGATGACCGCGGCTGTAGTCGTCCGCGTACGAGTTCGAGCGCGAGACGTTGCCGCCCAGCGCCGCGCCGGCGCCGCCGCCCAGCGCCGCGCCCATCAGGCCACCGCCACGGCCGCCCATCGCGTTGCCTGCCGCTGTGCCCGCGCCGCCGCCCAGCGCGCCGCCGACGATCGCGCCCGTGCGCTCGCGCCGGTTCGACGTGACCGCGCCGCCAGCGCCGCCGCCCACCGCTCCGCCGAGCACCGCGCCCGTGCTGCCGCCTACAGCGCCGCCGAGCGCGGCTCCGGCCACGCCGCCGAGCGCGCCGCCGAGCGCATTGTTCATGTCGCCAGCCAGGGCCGGCACCGACGCCGCCGCGGTGAACGCTGCGACAGCAAGAAGTTTGATGATTCGTTTGGACATTGTTCGGACGTTTGTTTTTGAGACGACGCGAGTATAACCGCAGCGCTGAAAGGCTTTAGTAACGCGATCCGGCACCGTCGGTAAGAGGTGTAACAAGTTCGCGATAGCTGCCGATGCCATCGCGCGCCGTCATCCATTCACGATCGTGAATCCATATCGAAATTTTTTATAACTTTCCCCTATCGTTTTTCTGCCGCAGGATGGCTTCGTGTATTTCCCCGATCCCTTTTGCATCGGGGCCGCGTGTCTCGCCACCGATGCATCGCGTCGGTTTTCGCAGTAACTCAAGCGCCGAACGAGCGCAATGACACATAACGGAGACAGACATGGCAAGCGCAGATACGGCGGTCGCCGGGCAGTGGCACGGACGTCGTCATAACAGGTGGGTGCAGTTGGCGATCGGTATCGTCTGCATGGGGCTCGTGGCCAATTTCCAGTACGCGTGGACGTTGTTCGTGATTCCGATGGACGCGAAGCACCACTGGGGGCAGGCGGCGATTCAGACCGCGTTCACGATCTTCATCGTCACTGAAACTTGGCTCGTGCCCGTCGAGGGCTGGCTCGTCGACAAGTTCGGACCACGGCCCGTGGTGATGGGCGGCGCGATCTGCGCGGCGATCGGGTGGATCATCGACGCCCATGCCACCACGCTCATGCATCTGTACATCGCCGCCGTGGTCGCGGGTATCGGCGCAGGCTGCGTGTATGGCACGTGCGTCGGCACGGCGCTCAAGTGGTTCCCGGACAAGCGCGGTCTCGCGGCCGGTCTGACGGCGGCGGGCTTCGGCGCGGGCGCGGCCGTCACCGTGATCCCCATCTCGAACATGATCCAGCACTCCGGCTACGAAAGCGCCTTCATGTTCTTCGGCAGCCTGCAAGGCGCGGTCATTTTCGTGCTCGCGCTGTTGCTCGTGCGACCGAAACCGCCCGCGAACATCGTGCCGGCCAAACGTGTCGTCGCCACCAAGATCGACTATACGACCGGGCAGATGGTGCGAGCGCCCATCTTCTGGGTGCTGTATGCGATGTTCGTCGCGGTGGCGGCGGGCGGCGTGATCGCCACCGCGCAGTTCGGGCCGATCGCCAAGGAATACGGCTTCGCGAACATGCCGGTGACAATCCTCGGCGCGACGTTGCCGCTGCTCGCGATGACGCTGTCCATCGATAACCTCTGCAACGGCTTCACGCGTCCGCTATGCGGCTTCATCTCGGACAAGATCGGCCGCGAAAACACCATGTTCATCATCTTTCTGGGCGAAGGCGTCGCGCTGCTCGGGTTGATGCAGTTCGGGCAGAGTCCCTACATGTTCATGCTGTTCGCGGCGTTGACGTTCCTGTGCTGGGGCGAAATCTTCTCGATCTTCCCCGCGACCTGCGCCGACACGTTCGGCAGCAAATACGCCGCCGCCAACGCGGGGACGCTCTACACCGCGAAGGGCACGGCGTCGATGATGGTGCCGCTTGCATCGGTGCTGGCGTCGCTCGGCTCTTGGAACACCGTGTTCATCGCTACGGCGATCACATCGATCGCGGCGGGCATCTGCGCCAAGTTCGTCCTCGCGCCGATGCGCCGGCGCTGGATCGAGAACACGATCGCGGAGGCTGCGCCGCAGCCGGTCATCGGCATGGCTTTTCAGCCGGACTGGACGGAAGCGCCGAGCAAGTCTTCAACCCGATGACGACGTCCGGCACGCGTGCTTCATAAGCCCGATGAGGGGCCGCGCGACAGAGATGTCCGCGGCCCTTGAGTCATGCCGCAATGCACCAGAGCGTGCGCCGTATCTCTCCCTCAGTTTTTCGCACAAAACACAAAATAAAGCTTTGACAAATGCAGTATCTGATATCTAGTATATCAGCACATAACCGGCCCTCAGGAGGAGACAAATGGCAGACGTACTCGAGGCAACAACGCAGGCGCCCGTTGAAACGAAGGCGCCGCAAGTGACCGATGGCTTTCACCTCGTCATCGATGCGCTGAAGCTGAACGACATCGACACGATCTTCGGTCTCGTCGGCATTCCGATCACCGACCTGGCGCGCCTCGCGCAGGCGGAAGGCATGCGCTTCATCGGCTTTCGTCATGAGCAGCACGCGGGCAATGCGGCCGCGATCGCGGGCTACATGACGCAGAAGCCGGGTATCTGCCTGACCGTGTCGGCGCCCGGCTTCCTGAACGGCCTGACCGCGCTCGCCAACGCGACCACCAATTGCTTCCCGATGATCCTGATCAGCGGCTCCAGCGAGCGCGAGATCGTCGATCTGCAGCAGGGCGACTACGAAGAGATGGACCAGTTGAACGCGGCGAAGCCCTACGCGAAGGCTGCGTATCGCGTGCTGCATGCGGAGGACATCGGCGTCGGCATCGCGCGTGCGATCCGCGCCGCCGTGTCGGGACGTCCGGGCGGCGTGTATCTCGATCTGCCCGCCAAGTTGCTGTCGCAGACGATGGACGCGCTCAAGGGTCAGCAATCGCTCATCAAGGTCGTCGATGCTGCGCCGCGTCAGTTGCCGTCGCCGGATTCGGTGAAGCGCGCACTCGACGTCATCAAGGGCGCGAAGCGGCCGCTGATCCTGCTCGGCAAGGGCGCCGCATACGCGCAGGCCGACGCGCAGATTCGCGAGCTGGTCGAGAAGAGCGGCATTCCGTATCTGCCGATGTCGATGGCGAAGGGCCTGTTGCCCGACACGCATGAGCAGTCGGCGTCGGCGGCGCGTTCGTTCGTGCTGCAGGAAGCGGATTGCGTCGTGCTGATCGGCGCGCGTCTGAACTGGCTGCTTGCGCACGGCAAGGGCAAGACCTGGGGCGCGGCGCCCAAGCAGTTCGTGCAGATCGATATCTCGCCGACCGAAATCGACAGCAACGTCGCGATCGCCGCGCCGGTGATCGGCGACATCGGCTCGTGCGTGTCGGCGCTCGTCGCGGGCATCGGCGCGGGCTTCCCGAAGCCGTCGAGCGAATGGACGGGCGCGATCAACGAGCGCAAGAACAAGAACCTCGAAAAGATGGCGGCGACGCTCGCGAAGAATCCGTCGCCGATGAACTTCCACAGCGCGCTGCGCGCCATCCGCGATGTACTGAAGACCCGCCCCGACATCAACGTCGTGAACGAAGGCGCGAACACGCTCGACTATGCGCGCAGCATCATCGACATGTACGAGCCGCGCAAGCGTTTCGATTCGGGCACGTGGGGAATCATGGGCATCGGCATGGGCTTCTCGATCGGCGCGGCGGTGACGAGCGGCAAGCAGGTCGTCGCGATCGAAGGCGACAGCGCGTTCGGTTTCAGCGGCATGGAACTCGAAACCATCTGCCGATACGACTTGCCGGTCTGCACCATCGTCTTCAACAACAACGGCGTGTATCGCGGCACCGATGTGAATCCTACGGGTGGCAAGGACGTCGCGCCCACCGTGTTCGTGAAGAACGCGCGCTACGACAAGATGATCGAGGCATTCGGCGGGATCGGCTTCAACGCGACGACGCCGGAAGAGTTGACGCACGCACTGGAAGAGGCGATCAGATCGGGCAAGCCGACGCTGATCAACGCAGTGATCGATGAAGCGGCCGGCACGGAGAGCGGACGCCTGACGAATCTGAATCCGCAAAGCGCGGCGATGAAAAAGTAACGACGACAAAGCCACCCAGGAGAACTCAATTGAGCGACAAACCACTCAAAGGCATCAAGATCATCGACTTCACGCACGTGCAAGCCGGTCCCGCATGCACTCAGATGCTGGCCTGGTTCGGTGCCGATGTGATCAAGGTCGAACGTCCCGGGTCGGGCGACGTCACGCGCAACCAGTTGCGCGACATTCCGGACGCCGACGCGCTGTATTTCACGATGCTCAACAGCAACAAGCGCTCGTTGACGCTCGATACGAAAACGGACGAAGGCAAGGAAGTGCTCACCAAGCTGATCCGCGAATCGGACGTGCTGGTCGAGAACTTCGGTCCGGGCGCGCTGGACCGGATGGGCTTCTCGTGGGAAAACATCCACGAACTGAACAAGAAGTTGATCGTGGCATCCGTCAAGGGCTTCAGCGACGGCCACCATTACGACGATCTGAAGGTCTATGAAAACGTCGCGCAATGCGCGGGCGGCGCGGCATCGACGACGGGCTTCTGGGACGGCCCGCCGACCATCAGCGCGGCCGCGCTCGGCGACAGCAACACGGGCATGCATCTGGCGATCGGCATTCTCACGGCGATCATCGGCCGCCAGCAAACGGGCAAGGGGCAGAAAGTCGCCGTGTCGATGCAGGACAGCGTGCTCAACCTGTGCCGCGTGAAGCTGCGCGATCAGCAGCGTCTGGACCGCATCGGCTATCTCGAGGAGTATCCGCAATATCCGCATGGCACGTTCAGCGATGTGGTGCCGCGCGGCGGCAATGCGGGCGGCGGCGGACAGCCGGGCTGGGTGCTCAAGTGCAAGGGCTGGGAAACCGACCCGAACGCGTATATCTACTTCACGATTCAGGGCCACGCGTGGGCGCCGATCTGCCGCGCAATCGGCAAGCCGGAATGGATTCAGGACCCGAACTACATGACGGCCGAAGCGCGCCAGCCGCACATCTTCGATATCTTCAATACGATCGAAGCATGGCTCGCCGACAAGACCAAGTTCGAAGCCGTCGATATCCTGCGCAAGTTCGATATCCCGTGCGCGCCGGTGCTGACGATGAAAGAACTCGCGAACGATGAATCGTTGCGCGCGAGCGGCTCGATCGTCGAAGTGGATCACAAGGTGCGCGGCAAGTACCTCACGGTCGGCAGCCCGATCAAGTTCTCGGATCTGAAGCCGGAAATCACGGGCTCGCCGCTTCTGGGCGAGCACACTGAGGAAGTGTTGCTCGAGCTTGGCTATAGCCCGGAGCAGGTTGCGCGCATGCAGGAGATCCGGGCCGTCTGACGCGGTTATATTGGCAGGTGAAGGGTAATCGCTGCCTTCTGCCGTCGGTCTGTTTTGCGGCAGAATGGCAGCGCCCTTCAAAAATACTATATCGATCCGGACGACACCATGACCCCCACCATCGACTACGAACAGCTCGTCAATGCGATCGGCGATGCCGTGATCATTTCGGACGCGAGCGGCGCGATCACGTTATGGAATCCGGCGGCCGAACGCATGTTCGGCTTCACCCAGAGCGAAGCATTGGGACAGTCGCTGGACCTGATCATCCCGGAACGCCTGCGCGGCCGTCACTGGGACGGTTATAACAAGACGATGGCGACCGGCGAGACGCGCTACGGACACGATCTGCTCAAGGTGCCCGCCGTCGATAAAGCCGGACGCACGATGTCGATTGCGTTCACGGTCGCGCTGTTGCAATCGCAAGGCGAAGTGACCGGCATCGTCGCGATCATCCGCGATGAGACGGCGCGCTTTCAGGAAGACCGCGCGCTACGCAAGCGCATCGCGGAGCTGGAGGCGAAAGCCACCGCCTGAGAACCGGTTCGAACCGCTGACCCGCAAACCGCGATCAGCGGCGCCCGCTGCGTCCCCACACGTAGCGCACCCATCTTTGCCATCGCGATTTCGGCGCAACTGATTTATGCGCGGCCTGCGCTTCGCGGTCGCGCTCGACCGATTTCCGCACCTGTTCGTGTATCTCCCGCAACGTCATTCCGCCTGGGCCTTTTAGCTGCTCGGGATCGGGATCGTCTGTCATAAGAATCGCCTCGCGAGAATGGCAGTCCACATCTTTACACCATTTTTATACCTTCCCCCGACCTCTTGTTAAGTCGTTTACGTCCGTTTTCGTATTCTCCACGCTGTCCTGAACCGCATAAGGGGAGAACACCAAAATGGACTTCATCTATCTCGCCGGCATCGTCCTGTTCTGGGGACTTTGCGTGGCGCTCACGCGCGGCTGCGAGCGACTGAGCCGCCGCGCGACGGGAGGCCGTCCATGAGCGCCTGGATGTTGTGGCTCGCGGCGGCTTCCACGCTGCTGCTTTTCGTGTACCTCGTGTACGCGCTTTTGCGTGCGGAGGATCTCGAATGAACGCCAATACCTTCATGCAGACGGCGATTTTCATCGTCGTTCTGATCGCACTCGCCATTCCGCTCGGCCGCTATATCTCGAACGTGCTCGACGGATCGTCCGTCGTCGTGCGCAGGATCGGGCGTCCGGTCGAGAACGTGCTGTATCGCATCGCCGGCGTGGATCCCGATGCCGAAATGTCGTGGAAGCATTACGCGCTCGCCGTGATGCTCTTCAACGTGCTCGGCGCGCTCGTGCTGTACGCCATCCTGCGTCTGCAAGGCATGCTGCCGGCCAATCCGCAAGGCTTCGCCGCGATGTCGCCGGACGCCGCGTTCAACACCGCCGTCAGCTTCGTGACCAACACGAACTGGCAGGATTACGGCGGCGAGAGCACGCTCGGCTATCTCGCGCAGATGCTCGGCCTCACCGTGCAGAACTTCCTGTCGGCGGCGACCGGCATCGCGGTGGTCATCGCGCTGATCCGCGGCTTCAAGCGCCATTCCGCGCAGACCATCGGCAATTTCTGGGTCGATCTGACACGCACCACGCTCTACATTCTCGCGCCGCTCGCCGTCGTCTTCGCGCTCGTCTTCGTGAGCCAGGGCGCGATCCAGAACTTCAGGGCGTATCAGGACGTATCGACGCTGCAGGTCACGAGCTATCAGACGCAATCGACCGACGCGCAGGGCAAGTCCGTCACGCAAACGCTCAAGGCCGACAAGCAGACTCTGCCGATGGGCCCGGTCGCCTCGCAGGAAGCGATCAAGATGCTCGGCACCAACGGCGGCGGCTTCTTCAACGCCAACTCCGCGCATCCGTACGAGAACCCGACGCCGTTCTCGAACTTCATGCAGATGCTCGCCATGCTGATCATTCCGGCGGCGCTGTGCGTGGTGTTCGGACGCACGGTCGGCGACAAGCGTCAGGGCTACGCCGTGCTCGCGGCGATGACCATCGCGTTCGCCGCCGCCTGCTGGTTCGAGATCTTGGCGGAGCAGGCGGGCAATCCGGTCTATGCGTCGCTGCATGTCGATACGCAGGCGTCCGCGTTGCAGGCGGGCGGCAACATGGAAGGCAAGGAGACGCGTCTGGGCATCGCGCAGTCGGGCATCTTCACGGTCGCGACGACCTCGGCCTCCTGCGGCGCGGTCAGCAACATGCACGATTCGCTCACCCCGCTCGGCGGTCTCGTGCCGATGCTCCTGATCCAGCTCGGCGAAGTGATCTTCGGCGGCGTCGGTTCCGGTCTGTACGGGATGCTCGCGTTCGCGTTGCTGGCCGTGTTCGTCGCCGGGCTGATGATCGGCCGCACGCCGGAGTACGTCGGCAAGAAGATCGAATCGTTCGAGATGAAGATGGTGTCCATCGTCATTCTGCTGACGCCGCTCTTGGTGCTCGTGGGCACGTCGATCGCCGTTCTGAGCGCGGCGGGCACGGCGGGTATCGCGAATCCGGGCGCGCACGGCTTCTCCGAAATCCTCTATGCGTTCAGCTCGGCCGCCAACAACAACGGCAGCGCGTTCGGCGGTCTTTCGGTGAACACGCCCTTCTATAACTCGATGCTCGGCATCGCGATGTGGTTCGGCCGCTTCGGCTCGCTCATCCCGATTCTCGCGATCGCCGGTTCGCTCGCCGCGAAGAAGCGTCTCGCCGTGACAGCGGGCACGCTGCCGACGCACGGTCCGCTTTTCGTGGTCCTTCTGCTCGGCACGCTGCTGCTCGTCGGCGCGCTCACCTACGTGCCCGCGCTCGCGCTCGGTCCCATCGTCGAGCACATCACCATGATCGCAGGCCATTGAAGTCGAGGACAGCATGACTCAAATGAATCAACCGCCGATGCATCGCCCCGAGAATCTGGGACAGGCACGCACGGCCGTACGTTCGATGTTCGACCCGGCGCTGGTCAAGCCGGCGATCGTCGATTCGTTCAAGAAGCTCGCGCCGCGCACGCAGTTGCGCAACCCGGTGATGTTCTGCGTCTACGTCGGCAGCATTCTGACGACGGTGCTCTTCTTCGCCGCGCTTGCCGGCCAGGCCGAAGCGCCCGCGGGTTTCATCCTCGCGATCGCGCTGTGGCTATGGTTCACGGTGCTTTTCGCGAACTTCGCTGAGGCGCTCGCGGAAGGGCGCTCGAAGGCGCAGGCCGCATCGCTGCGTCAGGCGAAGCACAACGTGATGGCGAAGAAGCTCAACGAGCCGCATCCGAAGTCGCCGATCCGCATCACGACATCCACCGATCTGCGCAAGGGCGACGTCGTCCTCGTCGAAGCGGGCGATGTGATTCCCGCCGACGGCGACGTGATCGAAGGCGTCGCGTCCGTGGACGAATCCGCGATCACGGGCGAATCCGCGCCGGTGATCCGCGAGTCGGGCGGCGACTTCTCATCGGTGACGGGCGGCACGCGCGTGCTCTCCGACTGGATCGTCGTGCGCGTGGGCGTGAATCCCGGCGAGGCCTTTCTCGACCGCATGATCGCGATGGTCGAGGGCGCCAAGCGCCAGAAGACGCCGAACGAGATCGCGCTGACGATCCTGCTCGTCGCGCTGACGCTCGTGCTGCTCTTCGCCACGGCCACGCTGCTGCCGTTCTCGATGTTCTCCGTGGAAGCGGCGAAGCAGGGCCATGTCGTGACGATCACGGCGCTCGTCGCGCTGCTCGTGTGCCTGATTCCGACGACCATCGGCGGCCTGCTTTCGGCCATCGGCGTCGCGGGCATGAGCCGCATGATGCAGGCGAACGTGATCGCCACGTCGGGCCGCGCGGTCGAAGCGGCGGGCGACGTCGACGTGCTGCTGCTCGACAAGACCGGCACGATCACGCTCGGCAATCGTCAGGCGTCGATGTTCGTCGCGGCGCCGGGCATCGCCGAACGCGATCTCGCCGATGCGGCGCAACTCGCATCGCTCGCCGATGAAACGCCGGAAGGCCGCAGCATCGTCGTGCTGGCGAAGCAGCGCTTCAATATCCGCGAGCGCGACATGGCGACACTGCACGCGACCTTTCTCGCGTTCACGGCGCAGACGCGCATGAGCGGCGTCGATCTTCCCGGCCGCGAGATTCGCAAGGGCGCGGCCGACGCGGTGAGGAAGTACGTCGAGGAGCGCGGCGGGCGCTTTCCGCAGGAAGTGCAGAGCGCCGTCGACGACATCGCGCGGCGCGGCAGCACGCCGCTCGTGGTGGCGGAGCGCGTGAACGAGACGGCGCGCGCGCTCGGCGTGATCGAGCTGAAGGACATCGTGAAGGGCGGCATCAAGGAGCGCTTCGCGGAACTGCGCAAGATGGGCATCAAGACGGTGATGGTCACCGGCGACAACCGCCTCACGGCCGCGGCGATCGCGGCGGAAGCGGGCGTCGACGACTTCCTCGCCGAAGCGACGCCCGAAGCCAAGCTCTCGACGATCCGCGCGCATCAGGCCGAAGGACGTCTGGTCGCGATGACCGGCGACGGCACCAACGACGCCCCCGCGCTCGCGCAGGCCGACGTCGCAGTGGCGATGAACACCGGCACGCAGGCCGCGAAGGAAGCGGGCAACATGGTCGATCTGGACTCGAATCCGACCAAGCTGATCGAGATCGTCGAGATCGGCAAGCAGATGCTGATGACGCGCGGCTCGCTCACGACGTTCTCGATCGCCAACGACGTCGCCAAGTACTTCGCGATCATCCCGGCGGCGTTCGCGACGACCTATCCGCAACTTCGGGTGCTGGACGTGATGCATCTGGCGTCGCCTTCGTCGGCTATCTTGTCGGCGGTGATTTTCAACGCGCTGATCATCGTGTTCCTGATTCCGCTCGCGCTCAAGGGCGTGAAGTATCGCGCGCTGGGTGCCGCCTCGCTCCTGCGCCGCAACCTGCTGATCTACGGCCTCGGCGGCATCGTCCTGCCGTTTCCGTTCATCAAGCTCATCGACATGGTCATTACCGCACTTGGCTGGAGTTAAACATGATGAAGACAATTTTGCGTCCGGCGATCGTGTTGTTCGTCGCGCTGACGGTGCTCACGGGACTGGTTTATCCTGCTGTCGTCACCGCGATCGGGCAGGCGGCGTTCCCGCATCAGGCGAACGGCAGCCTGATCGAGCGCGACGGCCGGGCGGTCGGCTCGGAGATCATCGGACAGCAGTTCGATGCGCCGCAGTACTTCTGGGGACGTCTGTCGGCGACGACGCCGAATCCGTACAACGCGGGCAGTTCGAGCGGCTCGAATCTCGGGCCGACCAATCCCGCGCTCGCCGATGAGATCAAGGGGCGCATCGACGCGCTCCACGCCGCCGATCCGGACAACCGGGCGCCGGTGCCCGTCGATCTCGTGACGTCCTCCGGCAGCGGCCTCGATCCGGAGATCAGTCCGGCGGCGGCGGCTTATCAGGTCGCGCGTGTGGCGAAGGCGCGCGGGATGACGTCGGCGCAGGTCGAGGCGCTCGTCGGCGAGGCCACGAGCGCGCGCCAGTTCGGCGTGCTCGGCGAGCCGCGCGTGAACGTGCTGAAGCTCAATCTGGCGCTGGATGCGGCGCGCGGCTGATACAGTGCGCCCTTGATAAGAGACGACAACGATGACGCGGCCCGATCCCGACGAACTGCTCGACAAGCTTCAGCGAGAAGAGGAGAAGCGCCAGCGCGGGCGGCTGAAGGTGTTCTTCGGCGCCTCCGCGGGCGTCGGCAAGACCTTCGCGATGTTGCAGGCCGCGCGCCGTCGCCTCGACGAAGGCGCGGATGTGGTCGTCGGCGTCGTCGAAACCCATGGCCGCAAGGAGACGCTCGCGCTGCTCGACGGGCTCGACACGCTGCCCGTGGCGCGCATCGAATATCGCGGACGCCTGCTCGCGGAGTTCGATCTCGATGCGGCGCTCGCGCGCAAGCCGGAGCTGATTCTCGTCGACGAGCTCGCGCATTCGAACGTGCAGGGCTCGCGCCACATGAAGCGCTGGCAGGACGTTCAGGAACTGCTCGATGCGGGCATCGACGTCTACACGACCGTCAACGTGCAGCATCTCGAAAGCCTGAACGACATCGTGGGGCGCATCACCGGCATTCGCGTCTGGGAGACGGTGCCGGATCGCGTGTTCGATCTCGCCGATGAAGTCACGCTCGTCGATCTTCCGCCGGAGGAACTGCTCGACCGCCTGCGCGACGGGAAGGTGTATCTGCCGACGCAGGCCGAGCACGCGGTGCGCAATTTCTTCCGCAAGGGCAACCTGATCGCGTTGCGCGAACTCGCGCTGCGGCGCACCGCCGATCGCGTCGATGCGCAGATGCGCGAGTACCGCGCCGATCAATCGATCGAGCGCATCTGGCGGGCGCGCGAGCGCCTGATCGCGTGCGTCGGTCCCGGTCCGGAAAGCGCGGCGCTCGTGCGCGCGGCCGCGCGGCTCGCGGCGGCGCTCAAGGCCGACTGGCTCGCCGTCTATGTGGAGACGCCAAAGCTCCAGCGGCTCTCCGACGAACAGCGGCGCCGCACGCTCGATGCGCTCAAGCTCGCGTCCGAGCTCGGCGCGGAAACCGTCACGCTCGATGGCGCCGACGCAGCCGCGACGCTCATCGACTATGCGCGCATGCGCAATGTGTCGAAGCTGGTGGCGAGCGCATCGATGACGCAAGGCTGGCGGCGCTACTTCGCGCGGCCGGTGAGCGAGCGCATCATCCGGCAGGCCGCGGATATCGACGTAACGCTCGTGTCCACCGGCACGCGCGAAGGCCCGCAACGCCCGCCGCTCACGTTCAGCGCGCTGCGGGACGGCGCGCATTCTCCGCCGCGAGCCTACGCCTTCGCACTCGCGATCGGCGGCGGGATCACGCTCGTCGCGAGCGCGCTCGCCGCGCAGCGGTTCGCAGTGACCAATCTCGTGATGCTCTATCTGCTCGGCGTGATTTTCACTGCCGTGCGCCTTGGCCGCGGACCGGGCGTGATGCTCTCGTTCCTGTCGGTCGCCGCGTTCGATTTCTTTTTCGTCGCGCCGGTCATGTCGTTCTCGGTCGGCGATACGCAATACCTTCTGACGTTCGCGGTCATGCTGCTGACGTCGCTCACGATCAGTCATCTGACGTCGAGCCTGCGGCGCGAGGCGCGCATCGCCTCGCAACGCGAGCGGCGCACCGGCGCCATGTACGCGATGACCAAGGAACTCGCCGCCGCGCTGATGACCGAGCAGATCATCGAGATCGGCACGCGGCACATCGCGGAAGTATTTCAGGCGCGCGCGGCCATTCTTCTGCCCGACAGCGCGGAGAAGGTGCAGCAGAAGGTGGCGGAGGCGAGCCCGGAAACGACGATCGACAAATCGGAGCTGGATCTCGATATCGCGCAGTGGGTCTACGACCAGCAGAAGCCCGCGGGACTCAGCACCGACACCTTGCCTGCCGCGCAGGCGCTGTATCTGCCGCTCAAGGCGCCGATGCGCACGCGCGGCGTCCTGGCCTTCGCGCCGCAGCGCATCGCCGATCTCGCCATCCCCGAGCAACACCGGATGATCGAGACCTTCGCGGCGCAAATCGCGCTTGCCATCGAGCGCGTCCACTATGTCGAAATCGCGCAGGACGCGCTCGTCAACATGGAGTCGGAGCGTATGCGCAATGCGCTTCTGTCCGCCATTTCGCACGATCTGCGCACGCCGCTCACGTCGATCGTCGGCTTCGCTTCGATTCTCGAAGAAAAGGTCGATGCCGCCGAGCCGGGCGTCGGCCGCGCTCAGGAGCTCGTTCACGCGATTCACGAGGAAGCGCTGCGCATGAGCGGTCTCGTCACCAATCTCCTCGACATGGCGCGGCTGCAAGCGGGCGCGATCCGGCTGAACCGGCAATGGTCGATGCTGGAGGAAACCGTAGGCGCCGCGCTCGCGGGACTCAAGCGGACGCTCGCGGGCCGCCGCGTGCAGACCCGCATTCCGCCGGACTTGCCGCTCTTGCAACTCGACGCCGTGCTGATGGACCGGCTCTTCGCCAATCTTCTGGAGAACGTCGCGAAGTACACGCCCAAAGGCACCGACATCGAGATATCCGCGCGCGAGGAACAGCTTTCGGGACAGCGATGCGTGCGCGTTTGCATCGACGATCGCGGGCCGGGCATTCCGCCCGGCATCGAGACACGTCTGTTCGAAAAATTCACGCGC
Source organism: Caballeronia jiangsuensis (assembly GCA_000648925.1). Classification (GTDB taxonomy): domain Bacteria; phylum Pseudomonadota; class Gammaproteobacteria; order Burkholderiales; family Burkholderiaceae; genus Caballeronia; species Caballeronia jiangsuensis. The sequence continues at coordinate 41,328 of JFHF01000029.1, read as the reverse complement.
GGACAGAAGGAGTCCGCGCAGTCCGGCGTGGGGCTGGGCCTCGCGATTTGCCGCGCGATCGTCGAAGCGCATGGCGGGCAGATCGGCGTCGAGAATCGTATCGAGGATGGCCGCGTCGCGGGATCGCGATTCTGGTTCACGCTGCCCGCGGACGGCACGCCGCCGACGCTCGACGTACCGGTGGACGAGCAGCCCGCGCTGGACCACGGAACCGGCGAGACGCGACCATGAGCGAAACCGGGCACACGGCGCTGATAATCGAAGACGATCCGCAGATCAGACGCTTCGTGCGCTCGACGCTGGAGTCGCACGAACTCGCGGTCGTCGAGGCGGAGACGGGCAAGGCGGGATTGCGCGAGATCGCCACGAGGCAACCCGATATTGTCGTGATCGATCTCGGCCTGCCCGATACCGACGGCATCGACGTGATTCGCGAGTTGCGCGGCTGGACGCAGGTGCCGGTGATCGTGCTCTCGGCGCGCACGAGCGAAGCCGTGAAGGTCGAAGCCCTCGACGCCGGCGCGGACGACTATCTCACGAAGCCTTTCGGCGTGTCCGAGCTGCTTGCACGCGTTCGCGCGCAGTTGCGCCGCAGCGTGCGCGCGCTGGAGGAAGCGCCCGCGGTATCGTTCGGCGAGGTCGCCGTGGACCTCGCAAAACGGGAAGTGACGCGCGCAGGCCGGCCGGTTCGCCTTACGCCCACTGAGTATCGGTTACTCACGGTTCTGATGCGGCACGCCGGGCGCGTGCTCACGCATCGGCAGTTGCTGCGCGATGTGTGGGGCCCGGAGCAGATCGACAATGCGCATTATCTGCGCGTCTATATGGGACATCTTCGCCAGAAGCTGGAGAAGGACCCGGCGCAGCCCGAGCACATTCTTACGGAGACGGCCGTGGGCTACAGGCTCGTCGGCATCAGATAGCGGGTGGACATCACGCAGCGTCGTTGAGGCGGCGTTCAGGACGAACTTTCAAAGGCGTTGGCGCGGAAAATGGCGCGCAAGCGTCTTCGTTCGCATCGGTTCCCGCGAAGACTTCATCGGACGATGCTTCATCGCTCGCGACGCGTCCCTGGCTGCGCCGCCAGCTCGCAGGCGGCATCCCGAACTGGCGCTTGAACGCCCGATTGAACGCTGCCTCCGACTCATAGCCGACGCGCTCGGCCACCGCTGCGATCGAGCGCGGTCCGGAGAGCAGATCCTGGGCCGCGACCTGCAATCGCCAGCTTGCGAGATATTGCATCGGCGCGTGGCCGAGCAATTGCGTGAAGCGCTGAGCCAGCGCGGAACGCGAGAGACCGACACGGCGCGCGAGTTCGTCGACGGTCCAGTCGTGCGCGGGCTGCGCGTGCAGCAATGCGAGCGCCTTGCCGACGAACCGGTCGGCGACGCCCGCGAGCCAGCCGCGGCGATCCTCGGGCATGGACCCGATGCAGCGCCGCACGGCCTCGACGAAGAGCAATTCCGAGAGCCGCGCCAGCACGGTCGCGCTGCCGGGGCGCCACTCGGCCGCCTCGGTCACCGCAAATCTCAGCGACGATTCGAGCCACGCGGATTGCGGATCGTCACGCATATCGACCTTGAAGAGGCGCGGCAGCGACGACAGCACCGGATTCGCGAGCATGTCGTCGCAAGCGAGAAAGCCGCAGACGATGCGCGTGTGGCCCGCTTCCTGGCTCGCGCCTTCGGCTCCGACGCTCAGGCGCATCACGTCGCCGGGAGACGTCGCCAGATATCTGGACACCATTTCGTCCGATGGCGTCGGCGTGAGTTCGAGCGAGCTGCCCATCAGATGCGCCTCGCCTTGCGGCACGACGAGCAACTCTCCCGCATCGACGCGAATGGCCGAGGCCGGATCATCGGTCAGCGCCGCCCAGCAACTGCCTTCCAGAATCAGGTGATAGGACACGACACGCTCGGCGCGCGGCAGAAACGTCGCGCACATCGCGGGCGAAACCTGACCGACCACGCACCACGGCGCCGTGAAATCGCCGTTCAGATACACCGCTCCGCTGAGACGCAGGAGACGAAGAACGTCGGAAAGCGCATCCATCGCAGGCCCCAAGTTTCGGCGTCCCGCGCAAAACATCTGGACGCTCGGTCATTCAAAGAAGCGATTCGCGCGCCGATACTGGCATCACGCGAAACATCACTGACGCAAGGTTAAGCGCAGTTCGACCAATCGCCAACCCACATTAACGAGGGATGCGTAAATGAATGACGCAGATACTTACCATTGCCAATGTTTTTGCGGTGCAGTGAAGTTCACGGTGACCGGCAAGCCCGAAGGCATGGGGTATTGCCATTGCGAATCGTGCCGGCGCTGGTCGGCGGGGCCGGTCAATGCGTTCACGCTCTGGAAGCCCGATGCCGTCATCATCACGCGCGGGACCGACCATATCGGCACTTACAACAATACTGAGCACAGCTATCGGAAATGGTGCAGGGACTGTGGCGGCCATCTCTTCACCGAGCATCCGGGTCTCGGGCTGACCGATGTCTACGCCGCCGTCATTGCCGACTTCCAGTACGACCCGTGCGTGCACGTTCATTACGCGGAGTCGAAATTGCCGATGAGGGACGGTCTGCCCAAGATGAAGGACCTGCCGAAGGAAATGGGCGGTTCGGGCGTGAGCGTCGCCGAATAGTTCGAGTCGTTTGATCGACATGCCGGTGCGTCGCGTCGGCGTGCTCGAAGTGGGTCTTTTCGCGGCGCAATCGAAACAGGCAGTGCGAACCAACGGTCTCGCAACGCCGCCATCTCGTCTATCAGGAGCCATGTTATGTCCGCAGTCGATACCGCCATCTCGCCCGCCGCCGATCTCGCCGCCGTCAAGGTCCGTCAGCAAGCCGCCTGGTCGACGGGCAACTATGCCGTCGTCGGCACCACGCTGCAGATCGTCGGCGAAAATCTTTGCGAGGCGCTCGATCTGCGCTCCGGCAGCCGTGTCCTCGATGTCGCGGCGGGCAATGGCAATGCGACGCTCGCGGCCGCGCGCCGCTATTGCGATGTCGTCTCCACCGATTACGTGTCTTCGCTCCTCGACGCGGGCCGCGCACGCGCCAACGCCGAAGGACTTGCCGTGCAGTTCCAGGAAGCAGACGCCGAAGCGCTGCCTTTCGCGGACGCCTCGTTCGACGCCGTGCTCTCGACCTTCGGCGTCATGTTCACGCCGAATCAGGAACTGGCGGCAAGCGAACTCATGCGCGTGTGCAGGCCGGGCGGCAGGATCGGCCTCGCGAACTGGACGCCGGAGAGTTTCATCGGACAGGTCTTCAAGACGATCGGCAAATACATCGCGCCGCCTGCTGGCGTGAAGTCGCCCGCGCTATGGGGCACGGAGGCGCGTCTCGCCGAACTGCTCGGCAGCGGAGCCAAACGTATCGAAGCGAAGAAACGCGACTTCGTTTTCCGATACCGTTCGCCCGCGCATTTCGTCGAAGTATTTCGCGCGTACTACGGTCCGATGAACAAGGCGTTCGCGGCGCTCGAAGGCGATCGGCAAGCCGCGTTTCACGGCGATCTGATGGCGCTCATCGAGAGTCGCAACCGGTCGGGCGATCAAACGCTCGTGTTGCCCAGCGAGTATCTCGAAGTCGTGGTGGAACGAAAATGATCCGATTCAAACATATGGTCGACGCTGCCCTGGAGATCGGGTCGCGCCTGCAATCGCTGCTGTGCTTTACAGGGCTTCGGTACGGGTCGGTGGTCATGACTTTGCCGCTGTTGTCGTCGGTGTGCTTCTTCGCTTTTCGATTCGCGCTGTCGCGTCTCGGAGTGCCGGTTTGAGGCGGGCTTAGCCGCTCCTTCGCCTTGAGCAGTTGCAAGGCGAAGGAGCAGGCATATCCGCTCGAAGGAAGGGGAACATGTTCGTCTATCTTTTCTTGTGCCTCGAAAGGGCGCTCGATCGCGCGGAAAACAGCCGGCGCGACGCTTATCTCTCATCGGCTGTGGATATGGAAGAACTCGAACGTCGCATGCGTGCGATGGAAATGGAAACGGATCGACGATATGAATAACCCTCTCCCCATCGAGCCCGTGCCGGCTCCATCGACGGTGATCGCATTGCATTGTTCCGGCTCGGGTGCATCGCAATGGCGCAAGCTGGGCGAGGCGCTCGGCTCACGCGTGTCGTTCGTCGCGCCCGAGCACTACGGTTGCGACAGCACAGGACCGTGGAGCGGCGAACGTGCGTTCACACTCGCCGACGAAGCCGGAAGAACCGTCGATATCATCGATGCCGCGCGAGGCAAGGTGCATCTCGTCGGCCACTCGTATGGAGGCGGCGTGGCGCTGCGGGTGGCGATGGAGCGGCCGGAGCGTATCGCGACACTGTCGCTTTACGAGCCCTCGGCGTTCCATCTCCTGAAGACGATGGGCAAGCACGGCGCCCACGCGCTGGCTGAAATCGACGCGATATCGAAGCGCACCGCCGACAGCGTGAGTTGCGGCGACTATCGCGGCGCGGCGGCATCGTTTGTCGATTACTGGGGCGGCGAAGGCGCTTGGGAAGCGCTGCGGCCTTCGGTCAAGGCCGCGCTCACCCGTTGGGCGCCCAAAGCGCCGCTGGATTTTCGCGCGCTGCTCGATGAGCCTACGTCCGCCGCGGCATACGCGAGCCTCCGTATGCCCGTACTCGTGATGCGCGGCGAGCACGCACCGCTGCCCACGCGGGCGCTGGCCGAGCGCTTGCCGATCCTGCTCTCGTCGGCGCGGCTTGCAATCGTCCCGCGTGCCGGCCACATGGGACCGCTCACGCACGCTGACGAAGTCAACGCTGCGATCACGCGGCATATCTTCGGGTTCGATGCGCACGGTCGCCCAAGGGACTTCGAACGCCGGCGCACGGCAGTCGTTTCATGAACGCGTTCGCGTCGCTCAGGCGAGATCGGGCGGCGCGGCCCTGAGCACATCGACGTGCTTCGGTATGAGGCCGAGTTCGACGAAGGTATCGGCGATCTGCTGCTGTTCGCCGATGATGTTCCGCGTAATCGCCTCGGTGCCGAACACCTGCCGGCTCACCGCAAGCTCGAGGACGGCTTTCGGCAAGCCCCATAGCCGCGCGAGCTCGGTCGCGAGTTCATCGGGATGCTGCTTGCCCCACTGATCGACCGCCCTGATTTCCTCGATGACGATACGGATCACATCCGCGTTCTTCGCGACATAACTCTGCGACGAAAAGTAGTACGCACGGTTGCCGACGACGCCGCTCGCGTCCGCCACGATGCGCGCGTTCAGCGTCTTCTGCGCCGCGGCGAAGAACGGGTCCCAGATGACCCACGCGTCGATGGAGCCGCGCTCGAAGGCGGCGCGCGCATCGGCGGGGGCGAGGAAGGCCAGTTCGACGTCGCCATACTGAAGGCCGTGCTGACGCAGCAGCTTGACGAGAAAGTAATGGACGTTGCTGCCTTTGTTCAGCGCCACGCGCTTGCCCTTCAGATCCGCCACCGTTCTGACCGGCGAGTGCGCCGGGACGATCACGGCTTCGGATCGCGGGCGCGCCGGCGTCGCGGCGACATAGGCGAGCGGCGCACCGGCAGCCTGCGCGAAGATGGGCGGCGCCTCGCCGACATCGCCGAAATCGATCGAGCCGACATTGAGCGCTTCCAGTTGCACGGGGCCGGCGGAAAACTCCGTCCAGCTTACCGATACGTTGAGCGGAGCGAGCCGCTTTTCGAGCGTCGCGCGTCCCTTGAGCAGATTCAGATAGCCTTTCTGGTTGCCGATGCGAAGCACGCGCGGCTGTCCCTGCGCGCTCTGCTGGGCGAAGGATGCCGGCATCGCGGCGAACGCGGCGGCGCTCGCCGCGGCACGCGCGGACAGGGACAGGAATGCACGGCGATCGATGACGGATTTACGTTTGGACATGACAGGGTATTCGATGTATTCGGAGGCGATTCAGCGGCGGATAGAAAGCGACGTCACTTCGCGGCCTGCTGCACGAATCGCGGATCGACACCCGTGGAGTAATCCGCGAGCACGTTCTGGATCGTGCCCTGCTGCCTGAGGAACTGCGCGGTGGCGGCAAGCGATTTCGCCGCGCCGGACTGCTGTCCGCCGCCGAGCCATGTCGGCGACGCCTGTTCGCCCGCGCTCGGGAAGGCGTAGAGCGCGAGACTCGCGGGCACGTCGGCGGCGTTCGCGCCGGATTCCTGCGCGACGGCCTGCACCTGTTTCGACGCGGCGGTCCAGTCGGCCTTGTGGTCGCGATATTGCGCATCGGTATCGGCGAGCACCTTCACGAGGCCGCTCAGGAACGCGGGATTGTCCTGCGCGAACTTGCGCGACGCGACGAAGCCGTCGAACGTCGCCTTGCCCGATTCCTTCGCCACCTCGCCCGACGTGATGAGCACGCGGCCGCTCTGCTTGGCCTTGGCGAGCACCGGGTCCCAGATGTAAGTCGCGTCGATATTGCCGCGCTCCCACGCCGCCGCGACTTCGGGCGGACGCAGGTTGACGATCTTCACCGTCGACGGATCGACGCCCGCCTGCTGCAAGGCGACGAGCGCATGGAAGTGCGACGTCGATACATACGGCACGCCGAGCGTCTTGCCCTTCAGATCGGTGAGCTTGCTCACGCCGGAGCCGTTGCGCGCGACGAGCGCTTCGGCGTCGTTGATGTTGTCGAGAATCCAGAAGAGCGAGAGATCGACGCCTTGCGAGAGTCCCGCCGCGATCGGGCTGGAGCCCGCTTCGCCCAGTTGTATCGAGCCCGATGCGAGTGCACGGATCACGTCAGCGCCGCTGCCGAGCTTGCGATACGTGACCTTGTATCCCGTGGCCTTCTCGACGGCGCCGCTTGCCTGCGCATAGCGCCACGGCACCACCATGTCCTGATAGCCGATGACGACCTCGCGTGTTTCGGCTCTGGCGTGAACGGGCGCGAGCGCGACGGCGGCGAGCATGAAGGAAGCGGCGCCGGCGATCAGCGTGCGGCGAAGGGTCGTATGTTTCATGGCGCGGACGGAGTGATGTGAAGAAGCCTCCGACTATAGGCACTTTGCATGCCGCCGCTACGAATCAATTATGCGTAGCAAATGACACGGCGCGTGCTTCGCATATACGGTTCTGTCGAACGGCGAGCGGTCATTTCCATCTCAGCGCGTTTTGGCGAGTTGCAGTAACTTGGCGCGATCCGCCACTCGTTCATCAACCGACGCGATGCCACATACCCGACAACTCCACCTCGGCGCGTTCATGCGGCCGGTCAGCCTGCATACAGGCGCATGGCGATTTCCGGGCGCGTGGCCCGACGCCAATTTCAACTTCAGGCATATCAAGCGATTCGTGCAGACGCTCGAAAGCGCCTGCTTCGATGCGTTCTTCATGGCCGATCATCTCGCCGTGCTCAACATGCCGGTGGATGCGTTGAAGCGCAGCCATACCGCGACATCGTTCGAGCCGTTCACGCTGCTTTCCGCGCTCGCCTCCGTGACCGAACGCATCGGGCTGATCGCGACGGCTTCGACGACGTTCGACGAGCCGTATCACATCGCGCGTCGCTTCGCGTCGCTCGATCATCTGAGCGATGGGCGCGCGGGCTGGAATCTCGTCACCACATCGAATCCCGATGCCGCGCGCAACTTCGGCCGCGACGAACACATGGAGCATGACGAGCGCTATCGCCGTGCGCACGAGTTCTACGATGTCGTCACGGGCCTCTGGGATAGCTGGGCCGACGACGCCTTCGTGCGCGACACCCAAAGCGGCCTGTTCTTCGATCCCGACAAGCTGCACGTTCTCGATCACAAGGGCGCGTATCTGTCGGTGCGTGGCCCGTTGAACATCGCGCGGCCGGTGCAGGGCTGGCCGGTGGTGGTGCAGGCGGGATCGTCGGAAGCGGGCAGGCAACTCGCCGCCGAAACCGCCGATGCGGTCTTCACCGCGCAGCCGAATCTCGCGGCGGGCAAGCGTTTCTATGCCGATGTCAAAGGCCGCATGGAACGCGTCGGCCGGGCGCGCGAGCATCTGAAGATCCTGCCGGGCGCGTTCGTCGTGGTGGGCGACTCGCGCGACGAAGCGCAGGAGAAGCGCGCGCTGCTCGATACCTTCGTGCATGACGACAGCGGCTTCGCATCGCTTTCGATCGCGCTCGGTCACGATGTTTCATCGTTCGATCCGGATGGCCTACTGCCCGAGATTCCGGAGACCAACGCGAGCAGGAGCGCGCGCGAACGCGTGATCGACATGGCGCGCGCCGAAGGGCTCACCGTGCGTCAACTGGCGCAGCGTGTCGGCGGCTATTCGGGCTTGCAGATGGTCGGGACCGCGACGGATATCGCGGATGAGATGGAGCAGTGGCTCGTCGAAGAAGGCAGCGACGGTTTCAACGTGATGTTTCCGTATCTGCCCGCGGGCCTCGATGACTTCGTCGCGAAAGTGGTGCCCGAGTTGCAGCGGCGCGGCATCTTTCGGCGGGTTTACGAGGGTACGACGTTGCGGGAGCATCTCGGTCTGCCGAGGCCCGGCAACCGGTTCTTCGAGCATCGATGATCCGCTCTCTCATACATAGGCGATATTGCACGGTTCAGCAAGCCTTTCGCGACAAACTCGAAATCAGTCATACTATTTTCTGTAGCGCAATTGATAAGGGTTGCTGCTTATTCTATGCTTCGATGCATGCGAAGAATTCGGGGTACGCGCTCGAACGGAGCGCGCATCGATCAGGATCACCGATCGTCGGCATGACATTGCCCCGCGCCTTGAAAGGATGTGTCCCGAGCGGGCGGCGGCGTATGCGTCGCCTTGAATGATCCGAATCGAGCGAGGCTGGCGATGGCGAATCCCGATGGTCAGGCGGACACGAACGGCCCAGCGGAAGATCCTTTCAAAAAGGTGATGGCCGACGAGCTCAGACAGGTCAATCGCACGAGAAAGGTGGTCGATCTTTTAGCGCGCGACACGATGACCGGGAAAGGAACGTCGCTCACCGGCCTCGCGCTGTCCGGCGGCGGCATTCGCAGCGCGACGTTTTGCCTGGGCATGATTCAGTCGCTATGCGAGAAAGGGCTGCTGCGTCATTTCGATTATCTTTCGACCGTTTCCGGCGGCGGCTATATCGGCGCATGGCTTTCGGCGCAGGTCTACCGCAGGTGTCCCAGCGGCACGCCGAAAGAGCTGGAGCCGAAACTCAGTCCGACGACGGAGAAGGGCGTCCAGAAGGACCGTGAAGATCCGTCGATCGTCTTTCTGCGCGAGTACAGCAACTATCTGACGCCGAGACTCGGTCTGCTGAGCACCGACACCCTCGCCGCGATCGCCGCCTATCTGCGCAATCTCACGCTGATCCAGAGCATGCTGATCCTGATGCTCAGCTTCCTGCTCCTGGTGCCGAGAGTCCTGTTTCTGCTGATGCGCGGGACGCAGTCGCTCGTCGGGCAGGATGCCGGATGGCCGGTCGCCGGGATGATCGGGATCGTGGCCGTGCTGCTGTGGATGAGCATCCGGAACATCCGGCGCAACATGGACTCGAACGGGAACGCGGAGACCGCCTGCACGAGTTTCGTGCTCGTGTGGATTCTCGGCCCCGGCATCCTCGCCTCTTTCATCCTCACGGCGGCGATGACGATTCTGGCGACGCTCGACCATCCGCTTCCCCATGACGACGTCCTGACCTGGATACTCGTCTTCGTGATCATCTTCGGCGTCGGCTCGACCATGCTTCCGGCCGAGCGCATGAACGTCGATTTCGATGCGCCCGCGAACAAGCCGCAGACCGGTCCCGCGCCGCAGTCGGTGTCCAGCGACCGCGCGCGCTGGCGCAATCGCTTCTGGATCGTGTTCTTCGGCCTGTTCGCCGGCGCGACCGGCGGATTCGGGCTGTGGCTCGTCCGCAGCCTGCTCGGCATTGCGCACGCGACCTTCGGCATGGCGGCTTCCGGCGCGCCGGATGTCCAGTCCGTGATATGGATCGCGATATCGGTCGCGCCGTTTCTGATTCTGGGCGTGCTCTCGCTCATCATCGTCGTGCATCTCGGGCTCGTGGGCCGCATCTTCGAATACGAAGTGCAGGAGTGGTGGGCGCGCTACGGCGGCTGGCTGATGTCCATCATCGTCTTCGTAGGCGGGATTTTCGTCGTGTCGGTGTATGGGCCGGCGCTCGTCGTCTTCGGCTCGAACTGGGCACGCGCGGGCGGCGCGGCGTGGCTGCTGGCATCGCTCTGGGGCGTGCTGAAGGGGGCGTCGAACAAGACGGGCGGCCCTGGGCCGTCGTGGACCGAGCGTCTCCTGGTCGTGGTGCCGCATGTGTTCATCGTCGGGCTGCTGATCCTGCTCTCGTACGCGATTCACGCGATCTGGCAGGCGACGCTCGATCCGTCCGACGTGCTGTCCGCATGCAGCCCGCCGCACAAGGGCGATTCGCAACCCTATCTGTGCGTGCTCGACACGACGCTCGCGCAGATGACGGCGCAGACGAGCCTTCCGGTCGGCGTGCCGTGGGCGCGCATGGGCCTGGTGGTCCTGCTCGGCACGGCGGCCGCGTGGGCGTTGCTGGCGTGGCGCGTGGACGTCAATCTGTTCTCGCTGCACAACTTCTATCGTAACCGGCTGACCCGATGCTATCTCGGCGCGTCGCGCTGCGGCGACGGGAATCGGAAGCGCGAGCCCGATCCGTTCACGGGTTTCGATCCCGCCGACGATATCCCGCTCGACCGGCTGGCCGCGTGCGGGCCCGAGCCGAAAAGCGACGGCGCGACGACGCAATGCGCGCCGCCGCAGGGCGACGACGGCGCATATGTGCAGCGGCCTTATCACCTTCTGAACACGTCGGTGAATCTGACCGAAGGCCAGAGCCTCGCGTGGCAGCAGCGCAAGGCCGGCTCGTTCTTCTTCTCGCCGCTCTATTGCGGCTTTGGCCTGCCGCAGGCCTACGTTTCCCGGCAGGAAGGGGCGGGCAAGTTCGTGCGGACCGCGGACTATATGCGCACCGCGTCGAGAACCGGAGCCGGACACGTCTTGCGGCGCAGGTCCGGCACCCTTCGCGACGTCGGCCCGATGCTCGGCGGCGCGGTGGCGATCTCGGGCGCTGCGGCGAGTCCGAACTGGGGTTTCCATACCGATCCGGGCGTGGCGTTCCTGCTGACGCTCTTCAACGTGCGGCTGGGCAGATGGTGCCCGAACCCGGTCCGCGAGACGCCGGCAGGGCCGGTGCCGCCGAGTCCGGCATTCAGCGGCAAACTGTATCTGAACGAGCTGTTCGGTCACGCGGACGCGAAGTCCGACTATCTCTATCTTTCCGATGGCGGTCACTTCGACAATCTGGGCCTCTACGAACTCGTGCGCCGGCGAACCGAGCTGATCGTGGTCTGCGATTGCGGCGAGGACGCGCCGCTGCGTTTCGACGATCTCGCCGACACGATCCGCAAGTGCTCGGCCGATTTCGGCGTCGATATCGTCATCGACGTGGATCCGCTGCGGCATCTGGAAAAGGGCAGCAAGAGGCCGCCGCCGCAGAGCAAAGCGTATGTGGTGGACGGCATCATCAAGTATCCCGCGAGCAGCACGGATCCCACGGTAAACGCGTTCTGCGGCACGCTGATTCTGGTCAAGCCCACATTGACCAAGGACGTCATCTCGACCGCATCGGACCTCGTGAATTACGCGCTGACCAACGATACTTTTCCGCAGCAGACCACGCTCGACCAATGGTTCGATGAAGCTCAGTTCGAGAGCTATAGAAAGCTGGGCTATCTGATCGGTTGCCGGTTGCAGCAGAAGTCGTTCGGGAAAATGTTCGAGAAGGGCAAGACGCTTCGGGAACTGCTGCAGGATTGCACGGGCATCGGGTGATGCATGGTGCAATGGTTCTGAAGCAATTGTCTTTAAGACGTTCGGACTCGCCGGAAATTGAATCCATCGCGCGCGAGTTCGAATCGGCCAAGATAGCGTTGGCGTCGGCCAATCTTCTGTTTGCGATGAACTCGCGTTCTAAGCTGAAACGCACCGATGAAGCTGATCGGAGATAACGTTTCGACAATCAGGAATGCTTGTCATGCCAGCACGCGAGGGCCGATATGAGCACCACCAAGAACCCGGGTTCCGGCGCCTCGAATGGATTCGACGCTGAACACACATGCGTCGACGACAGGCGCAAAAAGTGCCGCGAACCCAAGGGTCCGGCCCGGCGGCCGGAATACGGACTCGCACTTTCGGGCGGCGGCATCCGCAGCGCGACCTTCGCGCTCGGCGTCATACGCGGTCTCGCCAAGCAGCGCTCGTTCCGCCTGTTCGACTACATGTCGACCGTGTCGGGCGGCGGCTACGTGGGCGCGGCCATCGGCCGACTCATCTGCAGCACGGGCGACGCCGAAAAGGCCGAGTCCTGCATGGCGGACGACCGTTCGATGTTCCTCTGGTGGCTCAGGCACAACGGCCGCTATCTGATTCCCGCCGGCGCGCAGGACGAATGGATGGCGGGCGCGAGCGCGCTGCGCGGCTGGATGGTGTCGCAGTTCTCGCTGATGCTGCTCATCTTCGCCGCGGTCGTGATCGTTGCGTTGCCGCATTCGAGCGTCTGGTTCGCGCAGACGAGGATCATGGCGGGCGAATGTTCGCAATGGCTGCCGTCCGCGTGGCTGATCGCCGTGCCGCTTCCGGCGTTCATCTGCATGGGATTGATCTGGGCACACTGCTTCCTCGTGCTGCGCATCACGGGCGCGCTGCTATGGGCGCTCGCCGTGGCGATCATGGGCGGCGTCGCATTCGCGATGACCGGCGGTTTCGCCGAAGCGTACTACTGGTGCGGCGCGGGCGTGGCGTTTCTGGCCGGTTGCGCGGTCGCGTTCATTGCCGCGTCGGCCGGGCTCGGCTGGCTGATCTTCTGCTGTCTCGGCATTCAGCGATGGATACATCGGACGAAGACGAGCACGAACGATCCGAACCCCATCGCGATGCAGCGGCTCGCGCTGACCGGCCTGCTCAAGCAGGCGCTCTTCGTGCTCGTCTTCACGTTGTGCGCGGCCGTGATGGATGCGACCACGTGGTGGGTCTTCACGATCTGGACGGCCAGCAACAGCCCGTTCGTCACGAGCCTGAACGCGATCTCCGCCGCTGTCGTGCTGCTGCTCGTGGCGGCTCGCGCGATCCTGCCGTCGCTGCAGGGCAACTCCGGCCCGAGCTGGATGCGCAACGTGGACTGGCTCGCCGTCGCGCATGTGCTCGGCTGGGTGACCGTCGCGCTGCTCGCATGGCTCGCGTTGCTCGCCCTCACGTTCGTGCTGTATCTCGGCACCCGCCACCCGGCCTCGGCGCTCGAAGTGCTCGGGCTGGTGCTGCTCGGCATCGCGGTGTTCGTCGCGGGAACCGGGCGCCAGATCGAGTCGACGAACCTCTCGTCGCTGCACTATCTGTATCGCGCCCGGCTCGCGCGCGCGTACACGTCGGTAGGCAATCACAACCGTTTCCCGCAGCAGATCACCTGCGAGGCCGACCGCCAGGCGACCAATCAACTGAGACGTGTCGACGAAGCCTTGCCCGGCGACGACATCCCTTACCCGGATTACGTGCCGCACGAATCCGGCGGGCCGCTGCATCTGATCAATTGCTGCGTCAACCAGACACGCGACGACCGCACGGGCACCTACAACGCCGACAGGCGCGGCGTCGCGCTCGTCGTGGGACCGCGCGGCGTCGAAACCGGAGGCGAGCCGCCCGCGGATAACCCGCGGCTCGGCAGGACCTCGCTCGCCGAATGGACCGCGGTGTCCGGCGCCGCCGTGTCCTCGGGCATGGGCTTTTATACGCGCAGCGGGGTCGCGCTTTTGCTGTACATGAGCGGGTTGCGGCTCGGCTACTGGGTGTCGATCAACGCCGGGTCGGGGACGATGAGCCGTCTGTCTCGCTGGGCATGGATCTGCATACCGAAGTATTGCGCGGTCTTCTCCGAAGCGTTCGGCTCGTTCCCGGGCCTGCGCTCCCGGTTCTGGTATGCGTCGGACGGAGGCCACTTCGAGAACTCGGGCGTCTATGCGCTCCTCAAGCGCAAGCTTCAGTTGATCGTGCTCGTCGATGCCGCAGCCGACCCCGATTATCTTTTCGGCGATGTCGAAAATCTCGTGCGCAAGGCAAAGATCGATCTCACCGCGACGATCGAATTCCTCGATCCTTCGACCTTTCCGGCGCACGGCGGCGTCAGTCCGGCCTGGTTCGCCACACCCTATTCGATGACCGCTTCCGCCGGCCCCGCGTTCCTGCTGCTCGCGCGCATCGGGTATTGCGACGGTTCGCGCGGCACATTGCTGATCGTCAAGCCGCGCCGCACGGACAGCATGCCGCTCGACGTCGTGGGCTATGCGGATCGCAATCCCGTGTTTCCGCAGGAGTCCACTGCGCATCAGCTCTTTTCCGAACAGCAGTGGGAGAGCTATCACGCGCTCGGCGTCGAATTCGGCTATGCACTCACGCCGAACTTTCTCGCGACGCTGCCCTCGGTGTGCGAGCAGGCGCGCGTATTGCCGCTGATGCCGTCGGCGGCCGGCGTGCCGGGCGAAGTGCAGTCGCTGGCGCCGCTGCAACCATCGGCGAGCCGCCGCGCGCGCGTGCAGCAGACAGTGCGGACATCGCTTGGCGTCGGCGTTTCGCTGAGTGCGCTGGCCGGTCTCTGGCAGACCGTGCAGAGCCAGTTGCATGCGCACGACACGGTGCGCGACACGTATTACACGACGCTCAGGAAGCTGACCACCGAAGTCGAGCAGGATTGCGTCGAACCGGTCAGCCTGAAGCTCTCGATCGCCGAACTCGATCGGGCCAGCACCGCGCTCGGCTCGACGGACGAAGCGCGCGTGCAAACGGCGAACATCCTGCAACTGGCCACGCGATTCTGCGACAACCCCGATGTCACCGAGTGCGATCTCACGCGTCAGTGGTCGCGCTTCTTCGATAGCGGCAGCGACAGCCGCGTTCAGCAGTTCACGCCGACATCCTGGTACTGGAATCCGTCGCGGCCGAACCAGGCGAATGTGCCGAAGCTGGAGCCGGAAGCATCGACGACGATTGCCTATCGCTGCGCGATACGCGAAGACCAGTACATGGACGGCACGAAAATCCATCGCGCGACGCTCATCAGCCAGGGCACCATGTTCGCGCCCGGCAACGGCGAACCGAATCAGATGGCGCTGGCCGCGAGCAAAATCGACTTGTCCACGTCGGTCGTGAAGCCGACGTCGGCGAACGCCTCGCTCGCTGGGAAAAACGTCACGCCGATAGCGCCCGCGCCGACGCCGACGGACGCGGGCAAATCGGCAAGTGCGGCGCCGAAGGGCAAGCCGGAAGCGCCGAAGCAGACCAGTGCGAATCTGGACCAAAACCTCGCGAAGTCCTGCGATCCATCCGGGCTCGGCCGGAAGCTCTACGCGCAGATCTATTCGGAGGACGACCGGAACAAGGGGTCGCTGGACGCACTGAAGAAGGCGGCGGAGAAAAGCCGTGTGCGATGGATGGGCATCGAGAACGTACAGGCGACGGCCGACCGGAGAGGAACGCGAGCTCCGTTCCGCTGGCCGCGTCCGACCTTCCTTTATGTCGATGAGCGCGACGAAAACTGTGCGCGGGCGCTCGCGGCGAAGTACGAGGACGTCTCGCACGCGATGCCGGGCACGATCGGAGTCCGGTCCATCCCGCCGAACCTCGATGGCATTCCCGGCAATATCGAGTTCTGGCTCCCGCCCGCACCTGCCGACCAGAAGGCCACGTCGAACCCGGAGGCACCTGAGCCTGCATGAACCGCGCCGTCTTCAGCCGCAGACGCCATTCTTCGACATCTGCTCGCGGTCGCGTTCATCGGGCGCCTTGTACGTGCCGAACAACATATCGGCGAGTGGAAAGACGAGGTTGTAATTCACATTCCGATAACGATGATGCATCCAGTGATTGCGCGCGAGCCACCGGTACGGATACCACTTCCTGAAGAACGCGTCGCTCGGCATATGCATCTGCCTGTGAGCGGCTATCCAGACGATGTGATGAAGCGCGAGAACGAGAGAGAAAACCAGAGCCAGGATGTGATCGAAATGATACAGCGCCGCGACGAATGGCACGGCGAGCACCGTGGTAAAGACGAAGTCGGGGTCCACGCTGATATACCGGCCATGCGGATCGGGTTCGTGATCGAAGCGCTTGTAATAGAGGTTGTGATGCAGGACAGCGTGTTTGTAGTGCGTCGATTTGACGAAGCCGCTCCATGCCGTGATGCGCGATCTCCTGTGCATGAAGTACCTATGGAAAATCCATTCGAGCACCGAGAGAAACGCATAGCTGAATGCGGCGGAAACAATGATATCGACGCACATGAAAATCATTTTATTCTGGAGTTTCCCGACAAAGCTATCGTCAACGCTCTGTAGGCAATCTAAATAAATACGATAGGCGTGCCGATGTCCAGCCTGCATTCCAATTTTCTCGCTTGTCGTTCGTTTGATACCTGCGAACAGGTGTCAGCCGTATCCCGTCATGTCGGACGGGCCGTGTCCGGTCGTATCGAAGTTGAAGGCTTCGCCGCCTAAACTGCGATTGCCAGCTACGGGTCTCCTTTTTCGAATCCTGCTCGCTGGCATTCATGAGGAGGTCGCCATGAAAATGTTCGTTATTGCGGTTGCTGCTGCGTCGGCGCTCGCCGTGCCGCTTTCCGCGTTCTGTCAAACCGATGCGTCACCGACGCGTGCTCAGGTCCGCGCCGAACTCGAACGACTGGAGCAGGCCGGTTATAACCCGGCAAAAGACGATCCAAACTATCCGGTGGACATTCAGACGGCTCAGGCGCGCGTAACGGCCCAGAGCGGCGCAACCGGCTATGGCGGCGTGTCATCCGGCACATCGACATCCGGTTCCCGCACTGTCGTTCAGCCCGCTTCATCCGAAGAGTTGAAGCAGATCTATTTCGGCGGACAGTAATCGCTTCGATCGCAGAAGAACCCATGCGCCGCGGATTCGCGAATCTTCGGCGCATTTTCATTTCATCGTAACCGTCCGGTCCGTTCAAACCGCATCGCTTCCGCTCGTCTATACGCAAGGAACAATCGAACAATCATCCGACGGGAAGGACATCATGGGTTTCTTCGATCTGGGCGTGCAGGAGGAAGCTTCGTTTCTCACAACCGTTCGACACACCGTTCTGGAAGGGCCGCTCACCGTGGTGCGCTTCTCGGATTCGAACCGCCACGAGAAGGGCGCATATGGCAAATACTGGATGTACGGCTCGGAAGTGCTCGAAGCCCTGGCGCAGCGGACGATCGATCGCCTGATCCGCGATGTCCGGCGTCGCTGGGCCATCTCCAATGACTGGGGCGATCTGCGAAACTGCTGGGTGCTGCGCCTGCCGCAAGGCGCCGAACTCAACGCTTACTGGGGCTTCACGAAACCTCAGTCACGGGTCTCGGAAGATGCGGCGAAGCGCCTCGCTCAACCCACCACGAAGTTCTATGCGGGCGGCTCCATTCAACTGATCCTGTCGATCGGACCGCGCGAGCGTGGCTACATCAGCGGACCGTTCAACACCCTCTGCCTCACATCGGCGATGATCGAAGGCCGATGAAGTTCGCCGTCACCGTGGTCTCGCCGCCGGGCTATGCGCATTCCGCCGCATTCCACGAGGTGGCCGAAACGCTTCATCATGCGCTCTGCGCGCTCGGTCACGACAGCGTGATGACACGCGAAGGCAAGCTCGACGGGCGACGCCATATCGTGCTCGGTTCGAATCTTCTGCCGCATTGCGGACTGACGCTCGCGCCGGACGCGATCCTCTACAACCTCGAACAGGTCCAAGCGGGATCGGCATGGATCACGCCCGGTCTGCTCGCGCTGCTGCGCCGTCATGTCGTGTGGGATTACAGCGCCGCGAACGCACGCGCTTTCGCGGCGCTCGGCGTGCATGTCGGGCGCGTGGTGCCGATCGGTTACGTGCCGGAACTCACGCGCATCCGCTTTGCCGAGCCGCGCGATATCGACGTGCTGTTCTTCGGTTCGCTGTGTGCGAGGCGCGCGAACATCATCGACAGGATGCGCGCGGCGGGCATCGATGCGATCGCGGTATTCGGCCTCTACGGACGCGCGCGCGATCGGCTCATCGCGCGCGCGAAGCTGCTGCTCAACGTGCACAGCCGCGCCGACGGCGTGCTGGAGATCGTGCGGCTTTCGTACTTGCTCGCCAACGGATGCGCGGTGCTGAGCGAACGTTGCGCGAATCCGCAGGATGAAGCGCCGCTCGCGCACGCCATCGCCTTCGCCGATTACGATGCATTGCCCGCACGCGCCGCCGAACTGCTTGCCTCGTACACGGAGCGCGAGCGGCTCGCGCGCGACGGTTTCGCTCACATGCGTGCGCATTGCGCGGCGGACTATCTGCGCGCGGCGCTCGCCTGAAATTGCGAACGAGCGGCGCTCAGGACACCGTCACGGCGCGCACTGACTGGACTCCAGCGCGAGCAGATTCAGCACGAGCAGAATGGCGGACTGATTGTCCGCGCTGATCGAGATGCCGAGCGTGCCGCCGATCCATCGACCGATCTTGGTCGCTGCGAAATCCTCGCTTTGCGCGGACTTTTTGAGCGTGACGCCGAGCTTCAGCGCCCGATAGTGGTACGAAGGAATGTGATGCCGTGACGCGATGCCGAAGAGGCCGCCCTTGTCGCCCGAGCACCAGCCGAAGGTGCCGGCGAGCACCAGTTGCTCGTACTTGTCGAGTCCGCCGATGAACGCGCGCGCGAGATGCCGCACGCGCGCTTCATCGAGTCCATGTTGAATCAGAACCGAGCGGATCGGATCGTCCATCGCGTGCGCGTGTTCGTCCATCTGCTCTTCGACGCCATCCACTTCCATCGACACGTCGCGCTGATGGCTCGCGCTGCGCAGGTGATCGATCAGAAAGCGCCTGAAATACGCGCACACCGCATAACCGCTCGACGGCGCGCTGTGCTCGCCCGCATGGGATGCGCCGTGGCCGGGTTCGAGGCGCAACACCTTGGCATAGATGAACTGGGCGATCAGCTCTTCCTTGTCCTCGCGCAACGCGTGCAGCTCGGGCGGATGATACGTGCGCAGCGCGCCTTGCACGAGGTTATAGATCGACAGCATCTCGTCGTGCGACAGGTTCGTGCGCCGCCGCCACAGATCGGTGAGCATCGGAGTCGCGCCGCTTGCCTGCGCGACGTCCAGGGTCAGGGTTTCCATCTCGTCATCCCCCCATTCAGGTGGCCACGAATCGAGTATGGTTTTTTCCTACCAACCGACCAATATGCCGTTGGTAATAGCCGTCGTCTAAACGCCTGGGTATACCGGCCAAGGGGATGACAGAAATGCATGGCGATCAACGAAAGCGCGTGCCCGACGCCGATATCGACCACGATGTCGCAAGCGCGCTCTATGCCTCCGATCCCGCCTCCTTTGCGACGCACGCCTGTGCGATCGTGCTTCTCGTCGTCGTTTATGGTGGGCGCGCGGGCGAAGGGCTGCTGCCGCTCTTTTGCGTGCTGCTCTATGGCGTGGCGATCTGGTTATCCATCGGCTTGTGGGCGTGGCGTCGGCGTCGGCCTTTTCGGTTCGGCGCGCGCCGGTGGATCGAACTGCACGCGTTGAGGAACGTCGCGCTCTACAGCGCGCCGGGCCTGTCCGTCTGGTTCGCGTTTCAGCATGCGTTTGCGGGACTCGCCGCCGCGCATATCGTGCTGCTCGTCGCGCTCGCGGCGCTCGCTTATGGCGCGAATGGCCTGAACCTGCTCAACCTTCGCAGCGCGGTGATGCCGCTGCTTCTGCCCGCTGCCGCGCTGCATCTTCTGCAACCGGAACATGGCCGACTCGAACTGGGCGTCGCGCTCGTCATTTTCATCGCCGCCGTGGATCGGCTCGCATCGCAATATCGCGGACTCTTTCGCGGCATCGTCGAGGCGCGCGTCGATCAGCAGCGGCTCGCCGAAACCATCGCGCGGCAAAAGAGCGTGATCGAGGAGGCGAGCATCGCGAGGACGCGTTTCTTCGCGGCGGCGAGTCACGATCTGCGTCAGCCGCTGCATGCGATCGGCCTGCTCGCACAGACGCTCACCGATCGCCGCGCGAGCGAAGCCGAGCGTGAGGACACCGCGCAGCATATCGTCGGCAATGTCGAGGCGTTGAATCATCTCTTCAATCAGGTGCTCGATCTGGCGCGCATCGAAAGCGGCGTGACGCAAGTGATGCCGCAGCACTTCCATCTCTCCGATGTACTCGCGCGCATCGAGCGGCAGTTTCGGCCCGCCGCGGCCGCGAAGGGGCTGGCGTTGCGCGTCGCGCCGACGACCTGCGTCGCGTTCACCGATCCCGTGCTGCTCGAACGCGTGCTGGTCAATCTCGTCGCGAACGCGGTGCGTTATACCGAGCGCGGCGCCGTATGGGTCGGCGTGCGCCGGGCCGCGTGCCGCGAGCGCTGCTTCATCGAAGTGCGCGATTCGGGCATCGGCATTGCGCCGCAGGAGCACGCGCTCGTGTTCGAGGAGTTCTATCAGGCGCCGCTCGCGCATCGCGACGGCCGCCAGGGTCACGGTCTCGGCCTTTCGACGGTGCGCAGTCTCACGCGCCTGATCGGCTGCGAGCCGATGCTGCGCTCCGCGCCCGGCCGCGGCACGACGATGCGCGTGCCGGTCGCAACTGGGGATGCAAGTCTCGTCACCGCGAGCCTCGTCGCGTCGCCCGCGATGAGCGCGTTCATCGATGGCCGCCGCGTGCTGTGCGTCGACGACGATCCCGCGAATCTCGACGCGCTCGGCGCCTTGCTCGCGCGCTGGGGCTGCGTCGTGCGCGGCTGCCGCGACGAGCTCGCCGCGGTGCGCGCGATCTCCGAAGGCTTCGTGCCGGACGTGCTGTTCTGCGACTATCGGATCGACCGTCATCAGACGGGCATCGAAGCGATGCAGGCGGTGCGCGAGGCGTTGCGCCGGCGCGGCCACAACGGCCTCGCGCGCGTGATGATCACGGGCGACATGACATCGCCCGAACTCGCGGCGCTGGCGGCGGAAGGCGTGCCGGTGCTGCACAAGCCGGTCACGCCGACGCGCCTGCGCCGCACGCTCGACATGCTGCTGCAACCGCACGGGCAGGGGCACGAAGCGGCGTGATTCGCGGGCTTGCGCTCGGCGCGCGTCACGCGACGTTGCCGCGCATGCGCAGCGCCCGCAGATACTGCCCGGCCACTTCCGATGCGCCGTAATGCACCACGGTCTCATCGACGAGCGCCCACACTTGCGCGCCCGCGAGGCGCACGCGCCGGCAGAACGAAAGGTCTTCGGACAGGTAATGTCCCTGTTCCTCGATGGTGTCGAAGAAGCCATAGAAGCGGCCGTCCGGCAGCGCGTCGCGATATTGCTCGGGCGGCGCATAGCATTGCGTGAACGGCAGCGTGACGTCGAACGCATCGCGGCGCGCGAGAAAGATGCCGGTGCCGACGTGCTCCGCTTCCACGAAACCATCGGTGACGCGCGCGTGGCCGTCGCCGGAAGTCCTGAGACGCACCGTGTAGTCCGCATGCTTTTCGAGCCATGCGCGCAGCGTCAGCCCCTGATCCGCCTCGCCGATGCATTTGTCGAGGTTCACGCGCCGGTATGGATACGCGACGCCCGCCACGCACTTGCCGGCGGCGAGCAGCTTCATGACCGCTTGCGGCGCGAAGCGCATGTCGGTGTCGAGAAAGAGCAGATGCGAGAACTCCGGATGCGCGACGAAATAGCTCGCGAAGAAGTTGCGCGCGCGAATGACGTGCGACGAGCCCACATGCATCGTCTGGAAACCGCAGCCCGCGTCGGTGAGCGCGCGGGCGGTTTCCATCAGCGAGAAGGCGAAGTTGATGTGCACGTCGTCGTGATGGGTCGGCAGGCAGATGAGCACGTTGGGCGCGGTCATAGCTCGCGTCCCGTGCGCAGCCAGTCGTTGATGACGGCGATCGCAGCCGACCGGCTATGCACGCCGAGCGCCCGGAAGATCACCGAAAGATGGACCTTCACCGTGCCTTCGGCGAGTTGCAGTTCGCGCGCGATCATCTTGTTCGTGCAGCCGCGATGCACGAGCCGCATGATCTCGCGTTGACGCGGTGACAGGTTCTCCATCAGATGCCGGTGATGCGACGCGAGCGGCGCGCCGGGTGCGCGCCTGAGCGGTTGCGTCGCGTCGGCGGGATGCGGCGCGACGGCGTCCGCATCGACGAGGCAGAGCGCCTCGATCGGCACGTACGCGCCGCCCGAAAGCACCAGCTCGATGGCCTTTAACATCACGTTGGCGGGCTCGCGCTTGGGCACGAAGCCGAGCGCGCCGGCGGCGAGCACGGCGCGCATCTCATCGACGGATTCTTCCGCCGATAGCACGACGAGCGGCAACGCGGGATTGGCCTTCAGCAGCGCCGTCAGCGACGACGCGCTCGCCATGCCCGACATGTGCAGATCGACGATCGCGAGATCGTGATTCGCTTCGGGATGTGCGGCGGCGGCGAGCGTGTCCCAGCTATCCGCTTCGTCGAACTGCGCTTCCCGATCGAGACCGCGCAACAGCGACTTCACCGCATGGCGGATCAGTTCATGATCGTCGGCGACGAGAAATTTCATGCTCGCTCCAGCGTGCGCTTCATGGCGCGCTCGATGGCGTATCGTCGACGCACAGGTCCGGGTCGCTCACGACGCAATCGGCGCTCGGCATCGCCGGACCGCCGCGCACGCGCACCGCCGATTCCTTCGCCGAGATGCGCAGGCCCTTGGGCAGCAGCACCCACATCTGCGCCGGCTGCTTCATGCGGCTCGCCTTCTGCTGCGCCTTCTCGCCGGTGCCGAAGAAGTAGTCGGCGCGCACCGCGCCGCGAATCGCGCCGCCCGCGTCCTGCGCCATCAGGAGGCGCGAGACCTGCGAACCGTTCGCCGCTTCCGTCGCGTTGATGAACACCGGCGCGCCGAGCGGCGTCGTGCGTGGATCGACGGCCGCGGAGCGTTCCGCCGATAGCGGCACGCCGAGCGCGCCGATCGGCCCGGCGGCGGAATCGGGGATGGCCCGGAAGAAAACGTAGCTCGGGTCCGACGATGCGAAGGCATAGGCGAGCGACGGCGCGGGTGCGTCGGATGTCTCGGCGGCGGGCGCAGCGGGTTGAACCGCCGCATGAACCGTTGTCGCCGACGTGCTCACGCGCGCCGGCCGCACGGCGGGCGTCGCGCCCTTCGCGAGACTGAAGCCGCGCAACAGCGGCGATTCGGGCGGGCCTTCGGGGCGTGCCGCCGTGTCGTCGGGCGGATCGGCGTCGGCGGCGCCGCGCAGCAGCGCGGACTTCGGCGCGTCGTCGGAATTGGACGCGTCGATATGGCCGGGCGTTTCCTGCGTGCTCACATCGCGGTCGTCCAGATCGATCTCGACGCCGCGCACGAGCACCTTGCGGCCCTGGCTCGACGCACTCGCGACCGGCGGATTGAAGGCCAGCCCGTTCTGCTCGGCGTACGCGAGCCGGATGACGCCCGCGCCATCGGGCAGCACGATCTTCCCCGCGCCTTGCAACTGCATCGCATAGAGCATCGCGGGGTCCGCGACCCACGCGAGCACCGGCGCGTCGATGCGCCCGCGTTCGATCTGCGCGCGCGAATAATACGGCACGATGCGGTTGCCCTCGCGACGCAGCCGCAGCTTCTTGTCGCGGATGTCGGGCACGCTGTTGCCGAGGTCGAGCGCGTAGACGCCTTTCGCATTGCCGGTCGCGATCGCCGCGAGCGGCACCACCGTGCGTCCCTCGACGCGCGCCATGACCGCTTCGCTGCGCGCATTCGGCGGCAGGCGGCGTGCATCGAGGAACAGCATGTCGCGCGGCACGCCGTAGACGGGAAAGACATAGGGCGAGCCGTATTTGCGGCTGCCGCGCAGGACCGGCTCGTAGTAGCCGGTCAGCACGCCGCGCGAACTCCTGTCGACGTTGCGGATCTGGTAGACCGTGAAGTTGTCCTCGAAGAAGCGGCGCACCGCGGCGCTGTCGCTGGCGGCGATGCCGCGCGCCGCCGCGCAGGGCGCCGCCCACGCGGCCTTGCCCGACAGCACCGAGCAGCCGCGCCGGAAGGCGTCCCACGATTGCGCGACGTCGTCGCCGGACCAGCCCGGCACGCTGGAAAAGGGCACGGGCGTGTAGAGCGCGTTCTTCGTGGCGAAGGGCGTCGCGGTGCCGGACAGCGCGGCCGTGGGACTCGCGGGCAACGGATTGACGATCCCCGGTTCGCGTCCCGATGCGGCCGCGCTGACGATCGGCGCCTGTTCGACGGGCTCGTCGGAAGCGGCGCTGGTCGAAGCCGTGTCGCGCGCCTGCGCGACTTGCGCGGGCGTCGATGTCGGCGAATTCGCGCACGCGGCGAGCGCGCCCGCGAGCATCGTGCAAAGCAGGGAAAGCGCGGCGCGCGCGGCTAAAGGAGAAACGCCGGGCGTGCGTCCCGACTCCGCGGCTCGGCCGCGCGTTCGTGGTGCCATGATGTCCTCGTCCAGCCGCAGTGGCTTTCGACTTGCCGTGCCGCGCGTCATCGGACGTGATGCGCGTTGCGCTATTTAGACGAATGGACGACGTCGATTTTGAAGGCCGCCGCGCCGAACGCGACCGGGCACGAGGGCGTCCCGCTGCCGCACGACGGCACGCCCGCGAACGGCGACGCCGTGAGCGTGCGCTGCGCCGCTGCCGCGTTCTGAGCCTCGGGCGAGAGGCTCGCGAACACGGAATCGTGCGTCATGTCGAGTGCCGCGAAATCGCGCGGCGCGCTCGACACGATCGCGATGAAATGATTCGCGCCGACAGGCTCGCCCGCTTCCATCGGCCAGCTCGGGCGCGGCAGCACGAGGCGTTTCTTCGCGCCGATGCGGTTGTCGCGGTCGAGCTCGTTCGGGAACAGTTGCAGATACTGATTCGCCGGATCGACGACGAACACGTAGAGATAGCCATCGCGATTGCTCGTGATCGAGAAGCGCAGCCGGTCACGCCCGATCACGGCGCGCGGCTGCGGCACTTCCGCCTTCACGACGATGGACGGGTCCGCGAGCGAGACGATGCGCGTGAATTCATCGGCGGGGGTGAAGGGTGGCAATGCGGGCGGCGGCGCGACCGGAGCCTGCACGCCGGATGCCGCCGATGCCACGGCAGGCGCGGCGGAAGTTGGAACCGGCGCGCTTGCGACGTTCGTGGCGCGATCGACAGAGGCTGAAGGCGCGTGCGACAGCAGCTTCGGCACGAAGAAGCCGAGCGCCGCCGCCGTCGCGAGTCCGCAGGCCGCACCGAGCAACCAGCCGGCGCGTCGCCGCGCGCCGGGCGTCATACCGCTA
Source organism: Caballeronia jiangsuensis (assembly GCA_000648925.1). Taxonomy (GTDB): domain Bacteria; phylum Pseudomonadota; class Gammaproteobacteria; order Burkholderiales; family Burkholderiaceae; genus Caballeronia; species Caballeronia jiangsuensis. Next base: position 16,053 of record JFHF01000029.1, on the reverse strand, counting down.
GCGCCGCCGCCCGCCGCGTCCTCATCGAGGGAAATGCCGAGTTCGGCGGCGAACTGCCGGTCGGTCTGCGGCCGGTTCGCGGGCTGGACGCTGAGCGCGTGATCGATCGCCTTCAGAAAGCGCTCCGAATAACGCCCGGCGGCGAGCTTCGCGAGTGGCTGATAGCTGTCCTTCACCATCCGCCCGACGGACGGCGGCGGCGTTTTCCCGGTGATCGCGAAGTAGACGAGCGCGGCGAGCGCGTAGTGATCGGTCCACGGTCCCTGCCTGAGCGACGGCACTTCGGCGTACTGCTCGATCGGCGCATAGCCCGGCTTCAGGATCACGGTGAGCGCCTGCGTCATGTCGCCGATCACGCGTCGCGCCGCGCCGAAATCGAGCAGCACGGGCCGATGACTTTCCTCCAGCAAAATGATGTTGTCCGGCGCGATATCGCGATGAAAGCAGTTCGCCGCATGCAGCACGGCGAGCGCATCGACGAGCGGCGCGAGCAGCGCGCGCAGCCAGGCTTCGTCGGGCGGCGTTTTTCTGGCCTTGAGCGCGTCCCTGAGCGTCACGCCCTTGTAGTACGGCATCACCATGTAGGCGGTGCCGTTGGCTTCCCAGAAGCGGTACACCTTCACGAGCGACTGATGATCGAAGCGCGCGAGCAGCCGTGCCTCGTCGTTGATGAAGCTTTTCAGGCCCGCGCGGAACATGCTCTCGTAGCGCGCGGAGCGGACCTGCACCTGCGTTGCGCCGACCCGCGCGGCGAGCGCCGACGGCATGTACTCCTTGAGCGCGACATGACGGTCGAGCGAGGTATCGAAAGCCAGATAGACGATGCCGAAACCGCCTTCGCCGATCAGCCCGAGAATCTCGAATTCGCCGAGCCGCGTGCCTGTCGGCAGGACGTTGTGCGTGGCTGCCTGTTCGAAGGCTTGCGTCGCGCCCGGCGCGTCCTGTTGCCGAAAGCCGCTCACGATCACCGTCCGGTCGTCGCCGGCGTTGTTCTCGGTCCTGCCGTCGTCGCGGTCGTCTTCGGGCGCGCGGCCAGTCGCGTTCATGATCCGCAATCCCGCAACAGGGTGGTGAAGAGCGCCGTGTCCGGCAGCCCGTAGACCGGCCACACGGTGAACGGACGCGGCGCGTCGTCGGGCGGATCGGCGGGGCTCGCGGCCTGCGCCGAGGTCCACATGCTCATGCCGTAGACCTCGCTCTGCCACGCCGGCGCGAAGCTGCGCGCGAGCGTCTCGGGCAGCGCCTCTGGCGATTGCACGATCCACGGCTCGTCGAGCACGGCTGAGCGCGTGGCGGCGGCCGGCGCGCTCAGCACCGGCACGGGCAGCGCGGCGAGTTGCTCGTCGAGGCGCTCGATGCTGTGATCGAAATCGAGCGCGACGAGCGCCACGCCTTCGATCGCCGAAAGCCATTGCCACAGCGCGGCGACCTCCGCGCCCGTGGACGGCGCGCACGGCAGCGCCGCCGCGATGGTCAGCGGGAAATGCCGCCCGACGCGGTCCACCGACGCCATCACGACGCCTGTCCAGCACGAGGCGAGCGTCGGCGCGATCGAGCCGGGCATCGCGAAGAAGCGCCATACCGGACACGTGAGATAGAGTTCGAGCCAGTCCGCGCCGAGCGCGTGCTGCGTTTCCGCGACGCGCTGCGCGAGCCACGCGTCCCACGGCGCGACGAACGCGTCGGACAGACGCCGCGCGGCGAAATCGCCGAGCGAGGGCAGCTTGCCGTACCAGCCGGCGATGCCCGCGCCGCCATCGACGAGCGTCGCGCCGAGATCGTCGCTCATAGGCGTTCCGGACAGGAAAACTTGCGCAGATCCGCGAGGCGGAACGGATTCTCGACGCTGTTCGCCGTCACTTCGAAGCGCGCCTTGCGGCCTTCCACATCGAAGGTCACGATGAAGCGCTCGGGCTGATCGGTCGGCTCCACGTCGAGGCGGTCGAACATGCGGAACAGCGCCCACGGGCCTTCGAACATCACGTTGCTCGCGCCGCTCGACGGCGGCGGCGTCAGTTGCAGGCTCACGCGTCCCGAGCCGCGCGCGCCGGGCCACTGGATCGTCGTCGCGATCTGCGGGCCGTGCGCGTAGTTGAGCACCTGCCCGTCGACATCGAGCGTGAAGGAGAGAATCGTCGGGTCCATGTCGAGCGGCTTGAACTTGAGCGTGAGCGCGGGCGTCTTGCCGCCCGCCGCGAAGAACACGCCGCGGATGGTCGCGGCGCGCTCGAACTGCGCGAGTCCCGCGGGGCTCACTTGCGTCGCCGACGAATCCGATTTCTTGAAGGCCCACGGCTTCGCGGAAACATCGACGTCCTGCGCGAGGTTCTTCTGGAAGAAGTCGTCGAACTTGCCGCCCGGCGCGAACAGCGCGCCGAAATCCTCGGGCAGCACGTCGCGCGTCGAGCCGGGATTGAACGGATAGCGCCCGCCCACCGCGCTCACGCAGTACGCGGAAATCGACTCCTTCAGATCGCCCGTCATGTTGGCGCGCCGCACCTGCTGCGTCTGCGCGGCGCCCTGACTGCCGAGATCGAGCAGCGCGGTGCGGATCGGCTCGGGCATGCGCGCCGCCTGCGTGCGCAGCTTCGCGGGCGCGTCCGAGGGCGGCGGCGCGGTTTTCTGCTGGAGGGCTTCGTCGGTCGCGCTCAGGTAGGTGTAGACGTCGTTGATCAACGCGAGCATTTGCGTGACGGGCGGCGGCTGGCCGCCGCCCGGGCTCGTCACGAGCGCGCGCAGCCCGGTGAAGCGGTCATCGACGATGCTCTCCAGCCGCGTGCCCGGCGCGACCGGCGCGATTCGTGTCGGGTCCGGTCCGCCGATGATGTTCAGCAATTGCTGGCGCGCCGCGCTGATCTTGTCGGTGGCTTTATCGACGACCGTGGTTTCGCTGTCGGGCTTCGCGCCGAGCGTGGTCTCGCGCGAGGCGGCCTTGATCAGCATCGCGAGCGGCGAATCCGGCGCGGACAGAATGCGCGCGATCTGCACCGACTGAGTCAGATTGTCCGAGCGCACGATGCGCACGTCGTTCAGAAACTCGGTCCAGACGCGCACGTAGTCCTGGAGATAGAGCAGCCGCACGTCTTCGGTCAGACGCTGCACCGCCGCCGGATCGCCGCGCGGCAGGCCGCTCTGGTCGCGGATGCCGAGCACCCACGGCTCTTCGGCGGCGAGCTGCACCGAGACCTGATCGACGGCCTTCAGAAACGCCTTGTGATAGCCATCGAACGAATACAGGCCGGGCACGCCGCTCGTCAGCGGCTTGCCGCTCGAACGCACGAACACGAGCGACGCGTTCGGGCCCGCCGCACGCGCCACGGTGAATTCGGGAAAGTCCGCGCCGACGCCTTGCTGCTTCACGCGCCCGTACACGCGCTGCGCGAGCGTGCTGGTGGCGAGCATCGCACGCACATGCGCGACGAGGCGTTCGTCGAACGGCAGATTCGGATGCACCACGCCGCGCGCGAACAGCGTATCGAGATGCGCGGCGAGGGTGGCGCGCTCCTCGTTGCCGACTTCGCGCGGCAGGGTGCGGTCCCAGTCGGTGACGATCCAGGTCTTGAGCGCATCGGCATCCTGATGATCGGGCTGGTTCATCATCAGATACGCCTTGAGCGATTCATACGCGTAGCCGGGGTTCGACGGGTTCGCGCCGCGCACCTGTTCCTCGATGCGCGCCGCGAGCTTCGGCAGGAACAGATCGTCGAGCAGGCGCTCGTAGGCGTCGTTCGCGGCGGCGTCGAGCTTCGCGCCTTGCCACAGGCCGAGTTTCATCGCGAGCGGCGGATGCGCGGCATCGACTTGCGGGGTCGAGGCGAGATTGCGTACCGCCGAGAGCAGCGGCAACAGCGCGACGACATTCGCGTTCGCGGCCGTCGTGCCCGCCGCGGCCTGCTTCGCGAGCTGCGCGGTCTGATCGACGCTCGCCACGTAGGAACGGTTGCGCAGATAGCTCGTGCCCCAGAGCGTGAGCGCGCACGCGCTCACAGCCGCGATCGCCGCGTAGGCCGAAAGCCGCCACAGATGCCGCCGCCGCGCCCATTGCAGATTCGATCCGGCGAGGCCTTGTTCCGTGAACACGACCCGCGTGAGCAGCCGTTCGAGAAAGAAGCTGCGCCCGCTCGATGGGCGCGCCGGCTGCACGCCGCGCTCGATGCCGAACGCGCGCGTGAGAGACCCCATCACGCGGTCGATGGGCGTGCCTTCCTGCGTGCCGCTCGTGAAATAGACGCCGCGCACGAGCGGGATATCGTCGTGCTTCGACTGCACGAAGGTCGCGCGCAATGCCTCGGCGAGCACCGGTTTCAGCGCGGCGAACTGCTGCGGAAAGCCCATGATCGCGGCGCGCTGCGCGATGCCGGTCTCCGTGTTCAGGCGCTCGGGCAGACGCGCGACGAGGCGTGCTTCGAGCGCATCGAGCTCGGCATCGACGCGCGCGGCGAATTCGGCTTCGCTGAGCGGGCGCTTCGGATCGTACGGAAAGGTGAAGCCGAAGACCTGCGCGCGCTCGTCCTTCGACAGATCCGCGAAAAATTCCGTGAAGCCCGCCAGCAGGTCCGTCTTGGTGACGAGCACATAGACCGGAAAGCGCGTGCGAAAGGCCTGCATCAGCTCGCGCATCCGCGCGCGCAGCGTCGCTGCCATGTCGCCGGCGCTCGCGGGCGTCGCGGCGAGCAGGTCGGGCACGGCGAGCGTCATCAGCACGCCGTTGATCGGCTGGCGCGGACGCGTCTTGCGCAGCAGCGCGAGAAAGCCTTGCCACGCGGCCTGATCGGTGTCGCGGTCGCTTTCGTGGGTGGTGTAGCGGCCGGCGGTGTCGATCAATACGGCGTCGTCCGTGAACCACCAGTCGCAGTTGCGCGTGCCGCCAACGCCGCGAATCTTGTCGGTGCCGAAGCGCTCGGCCAGCGGGAAGCGCAGCCCGGAATGCACCAGCGCCGTGGTCTTGCCCGCGCCCGGCGCGCCGATGAACATGTACCACGGCAACTGATACAGATACTGTCTGCCCGAGAGCGTGATCCAGTCGCGCCAGCCCGGCTTTCTCCCCGACGCGGTGATGCGCGCATCGCGCAGCGCGCCGAGCGCTTCGTCGAAGCGTTTGGTGAGCGTCGCGACTTCCGCTTCGCCGGGCGTAGGCGCTGCATTGGTTCGCGCCATCTCGGGCGGCGCGGCGAGTCCGGCGCAGAGCGCGGCCTGCATGCGCCGCGCACGCCACGCAACCCATGCGTGGCGCAGCACGAGCAGCAGCACGACGCAGCCCATCGCGATGAAGCGCGCATCGCGCGTTTCGAGCGGATACTTGCCGGCGATCGACACGAGCGGCCCGGCGATCCATATCGCGCCCGAAACGAGCAGAAGTCCGATGACGAGCAACAGCAGCGGATGGAAGACGATCTTCAGAAGCTTCTTCATGGTCAGGACCCGGGCTTCGCGAACAGCGTGACTTCCACGCGCCGGTTGCGCGCGCGGCCGGCGAGCGAATCGTTCGGCGCGACGGGATCGGCTTCGCCCTTGCCTTCCGCCTTCAGACGCGCCGCCGGCACGGTGGCCGCGAGCAGGTCGCGCACGTTCGCGGCGCGCTCCTGCGACAGTTCCCAGTTCGACGGATAGCGCGCCGAGCGGATCGGCCGGTCGTCGGTGTGGCCGGTGACGAGCACGTTGCCCGGCACCGCCTTGAGCGCCGCCGCGATCCGTTCGATGAGCGGCCGCACCGCGTCCGACACTTCCGCGCTGCCGGGCCTGAAGACGTTGTCGCCGTGCAGCGTGACCACCGAGCGATCGACACGGTCATCGACGGCGAGCTGGCCATCGCGGATTTCCTGCGCGAGAAATTCGGCGAGACGCGGCCGCGCCGCCTGCGTGACGACGAGCGGCCGTTGCGCGCCCGCGCGGATCGACGCGAGCGTGTTGAACGCGGGATCGGACAGTTGCCCCAGGCGAAAGCTCATCGCCAGATAGGCGAGCGTCAGCACCAGCAGCGCGAACGCGCCGGCGACCCACACCGGCAGCACGTCGGTCGTGCGCCGCCGGGCCGCGGGCACGCCTTCCCAGTGCGGCGAGAGCGCGCGTTCCGGCTCGCCGCGCTCCTTGCGGATCAGTTGATAGAGCCGCGTGCGGATCGCATCGAGCGCCTGCCTACCTTGCGCCGCCACGCGATAGCGTCCCTCGAAGCCGAGCGCGAGCACCATGCTCGCCAGTTCCAGCAGATGCAGATGTTGCGCGGGCTTCTGCGCGAGCCGCGCGAGCAGCTGGAAGACTTTCTCGCCGCCCCACGCCTCGTTATGAAAGGTGACGAGCAGGCTCTGACGCGCCCACACGCCCGCGCCCCACGGCGTACACGACGCGGCTTCGTCGAGCATCGTGCAGACGATGTAGCGCGCCGCCGTCACCTGTTCCGCCGCGACGCCGTTCACGCGCGCCTGCGCTTCGAAGCGGCGCACGCCGGCCGCGAGCGAATCGCGCAGCGCGGCGGGATCGGCGCAGGCGCTCATCGTGCGGATGCGCGGCGCGAGCTGCAAGAGCGGCGCGCACGCGGCGACCAGCGGATTGATCGCGCCGCCCTGCGCGAACGCCGCGTCGAAGGCGTGCGCGTTTGCATCGGGCGATGCCGCGCCGGGCGTGAACGGACCCTGCGTGCTCCCGGTGCGGCGGCGCGCGCCGGGATTGGGCTTGATCATCGTCTGGTCGGATTCGAATCCGGCGAATGGATCGTCGTCGTTGGTCATGTCGTCGGGAAACCTGAATGATCAGTGGCGGATGGCCCAGCACTCCAGTTCCAGCGCCGGAAACTCGCCCGCGATGTACATCGCCAGATTGCCGGTCTGCTCCAGCTCCTTCCACAGTTCGCCGCCGCGATCCAGCTCGAAATACGAATAGCCCGCGTGAAACGGAATCTGCCGTGGCGCGACCGGCATCGCGCGCAATTCGATGCCTGGCAGCGCGAGATTCACGAGATCGCGCAGCTTTTCGGCGGGCGCGACCTTGACCTGCGTCGGAAAGCGCGTGCGCAGCGCCTCGCCCGGCATCTGCGCGCTCGCGGCGAGCACGAAGCCGGCGGTCCGTAGCAATTCGAGATCGTTGATGACGGCGACGCGCACGCCGGGCTTCCTGCTCTGCAATTCGATCGCGATGGCGTTCGGCTCCGGCACCTGCGCGAGCAGTTGCCGCACGTCGCGCATGAGCGGTTCGAAGGAACTGGCGAGATCGTCGTGTCGATACGGCGGATAGGCGAGCACGCGGCGGCGCTCGTCGAAGGCGGCGAGATCGCCCGCGAGCGCGAGCGTCGTCTGATAGAGACGTTCGGGATGCAGGAGCGGCACCTGCAACAGATGCGCGAACTGCGGCTCGAAGCGGTTCAGCGTCTGCAGCAGCAGGAAGTCCGCGATCTCGGCGACGCCGCCGCGCCCCGGATTGGCGATATGCCGCGCGAGCCGGTCCGCATGTTGATGCAACAGCCCCGCGATTTCCTGCGCGTGGCCGAGCAAGCGCGCATCGGCGAGCGCGTGGAGCATCGGCGGGACATAGCGCGCGTCGAGCATCACGCGATTGTCCGCGCGCCGTTCCAGCACGCGCGCAATGCCGATGGTCGCGAATGCGTCGGTGGCGTCGCGGGCGAGCATGAGCCGCAGGTTCGGCGCGCCCACGCGCATCTCGGCGACGCGGTCGGTGCTGGTCGTGACATCGGCGACGGCGGTGTCGGTCGTGCGATAGCGCAATGCGTCGGCGTGGCCGTTGATCGCCGGGGCCGTGCCGTCGGGATCGAACTCCTTCGCGCCGGAGCGTTCCAGCGGCAGCGCGAGCAGCACGGTTTCGTCGCGCGCGCCGGCGGGGATGTCGAGCGGCGGCGGCGCGGGGAAGTCGTCGGGAAAGGAGAACGCGGTGCCGTCGGGCAGCACGCCGAACGCCTGCGCGAGCGCGATCTTGCCGAGCCCGAGCGCGACTTCATCGAGCATGACCGACGCCCAGCCCCACGACCATGCCTCGGTCGCACGCGCATGCGAGCGCACGAGATGCTCGATGAAGCGGTCGTGCTGCTGGAAGTGCTGAGGTTCGAGAAACAGCCCTTCGGACCAGATCATGCGTTGGTGCCAGGTCATGGTGGCGTATCCGCTTCGCGTGGGTTCGGCGTTCCGCTCGCGCATTGCCGCAGCATGGCGCGAGCGCTCCGCTCATAGAACGATCCAGCGGCGCGAATTTGCAAAGCGGCGCGGGGGCGGATTCACTTCGCCTTCTTCTTCGACGGCGGCGGCGCGGGAGCGGGCTTCGCTGCGATCGACACATCGGCGGCGTCGATGCTCACGCTCATGATCGTCGTCTGGTTCGGCGGCACGGGCGCGGTCGCCCGCCAGCGCGAGCGCTCGATATCGCGATACGCCGCCACGACCGCGATGAACTTCGTGCCCGGCTGCACCGGCTGCTCGACGCTCTGTTTATCGCCGGGTTTGAGCAGGAACTCGTTCTTCGCATTGAGATCCGCGCCCAGGGTCGCCTGATCCTTGCCGTAGAGCGTGAAGAAGTCGGCGCTGTCGAAGGCGGCGGTCGCCTTCAGCTCGTACACGCGCACGAGCACGGGCGAGGGACGGCCGCTGCGATCCGGATTGACCTTGTCGATGGCGTTCACGTCGATATGCACGATCGTCGGCGGCGGGGGTGGAGGCGGCGGCGGCGACTTGCACGCCGTGACGGCGAACGCGCACATCAGGACGACCAGCGCGACGGCGCGCGCGGCGATGAAGCGCATGAAGTGCCCGAAGCGTGAAATCGGCTCGACGTTGCTCATGGTTCGTCCGTATGCCTGCCAACACAGCAGCAGACGAACGGCGCCGCTGCATTTTTCAAACCGGCCGCAATGGATCGTCTACTCGTGACACCGCCGCGAACGTTTGCCGCTCGCGTCGAAACAAAAGCCGGGGTCCATCGAGGAGCGCATCTGTGAAACCGATCGAACGGATCGCGTCGGCCTGTATCGAGGCCGATGCACACGCGCCCATGAGCGGCGCGGGCAAACGGGTCGAAATTCTGTTCGCGCTGCTTACGATGCTGACGCTGAGTTCGCCCGCCGTTCATGCGCAGGCCACGTTGCGCGCTGCCGGATCGGCATGCGCGCCGGATGCCGCCAGCATTCAGCTCGCGTCGAACGATCTGCGCGAACCGGGCATGCAACTCGCGCAGAACGACGCCCCTGCGGAACAAGCCGCGCGAGGTGCGCGCAACGCGCCGGACACGAAGGAAACGCATGCCGCGTCTGCATCGGATGCCGCGCAAGGCGCGCCGCTCACGAGCGCGGCGCGCGACGCCGAAGCCCGCGTGCGCGATGCCGAAACCATCGCGACGCTCTCGAAGGAAGGCCAACTGCTGCTTGCGCGCGATCAGGTCAAGCTCGACGGCTACGCGTATTGCAGCATGTCGGTGGCGGCGGCGGAGCGCGGCGACTTTCGCGAGAGCATCGAGGCGGCGTCGCGCGCGCTTGTCGTCGCGAAGGAGACGGACAACGCCAATCTCGCCGCGCTGTCGCGCCGCGATCTCGCGATCGCCTACAGCTACGCGGGCGATCTCGACGACGCCGCGCGCTACGCAAAAGAAGCGCTCGCCGCCGGCGAGAAGAATCCGCAGCAGGTGCTCGCGCCCGCGCACAAGGTGCTCGGCGACATCGCGGCGCGGCGCGGCGATGCGGCGGCGGCGCTCACCGAATATCGCGCGGCGCTGGACGCGGCGTCGCCGCGTTATCGGCCGCTGGTGCTGCTGTCGATCACCAATGCGCAGATCGCGAGCGGCGATGCGACGGGCGCGCGCGCGACCTTCGAGCAGACCGGCGATATCGACGGCACGCTGCTCGCGCTGCTCCGGAAACGTATCGAAGGCAATCTGCTGCTCGCCGAGAACAAGCCCGAACAGGCGCTCGCCGCGTTCTCCGCGAGCGCGGCGAAGGGCGGATCGGATGCCAGCTACGACAATCTGTGGGCGCACGAAGGCATGGGCCGCGCGTATCTCGCGCTCGGCAAGCGTAAGGAAGCCCGCGATGCGTGGCTCGCCGCGCTCGACGATTCCGAATCGATCCGCGCGCGCTTTCGCAGCGACGAGTTCAAGACCGGCCTCTTCTCCGACACGCAGACGGTCTTCGAGGAAACCATCGCGCTCGTCGTCGAGGATGGCGACTATCCGCTCGCGTGGACGCTGTCGGAGCGCAGCCGCAGCCGCGCGCTGCTCGACGTGGTGCGCAACCGGCTCGACAAGAACGTCGATGAAACGCAGCTCAACGGCCGCACGCTTGCGCTCGACGACGTGCGCGCGACGCTCGCGCCCGGCGAGGCGATCGTCGAATATCACGGCCTGCCGGACCGGATGATCGCGTGGGTCGTGCGCGCCGATGGCATCACGGGCTTCACGCTGCCGATCAAGCGCCATGACATGACGCTCGCCGTGAGCGACTTCCGCAACGCGATCATTCGCGGCAAGCCGCAGGCGATTGCCTACGGCACGAAGCTCGATGCGCTGCTGATCGAGCCGCTTGACCTGCGCGCCGGCGAGCGGCTCATCATCGTGCCGAACGGCGCGCTGCACTACATGCCGTTCCAGGCGCTCAAGAACGCGCAGGGCTTTCTGATCCAGCGTCACGCGATCTCGCTCGCGCCGTCGGCGAGCGTCGCGGTGCAGCTCGTGCGCCGCCAGCAGCACATCGCGAGCAATCTCGTCGCGTTCGGCAATCCGCGCATCGGGCCGGAGTACGAACTGCCGTCGGCGGAGGCGGAAGTCCGCGCCATCGGCCCGCTGTTCGCGCGCAACGAGACCTTCCTGCGCAGCGATGTGACGCGCAAGGCGTTCGACGACAACGCGCCGGCCGGCCGCATCGTGCATGTGGCGACGCACGCGCAGGCGGACACCATCGATCCGCTGCACTCGCGCGTGCTGCTCGCGCCTTCGAGCCAGCCCGCCGATGGCCCCGACCCGCTGCTCGCCGCCGACATCTACAACCTCAAGCTCGACACGGTGGCGCTCGTCACGCTGTCCGCGTGCGAGACGGCGCTCGGGCGCGTCGGGCGCGGCGACGAAATCATGGGCTTCACTCGGGCGTTCTTCTATGCGGGCGCATCGGCGCTGCTGGTGTCGATGTGGCCGGTCGCCGACGAATCGACCGAACTCACGATGCGCACCTTCTATGGCTCGCTCACGAAGGGCGAGCAGGCGATCGACGCGATGCGCGACGCCCAGCTCGCGGTGCTCGCCAATAGCCGTTTCGCCCATCCGTTCTACTGGGCGCCGTTCGATCTGATGGGCAACTGGCGGCTTTCGGTCGCCCGCTGAGTTTCGTCCGACGCCGTGCCGCGCCGGTCCCGATGAGGATGTCGCCGTGAACCATGCCATGAAAACCGAACTTCCCGCGCGGCGTTTGCCTTCGCGTCTGCGTCCGCGCCGTCTCGTGCGCATGGCGGGCGCGAGCCTCGCCTGCGCGAGCGCGATCACGGCGTGGGCGCAGCAGGTGCCGCTGCCCGGCACGGCGCAGGTGCCGAGCGCGGGCACGCTGCTCAACGAGCAGCCGCGCCCGCCCGTCACCGCGCCGCCGCCCGGTGGCGGGGCCAACGCGCTGCCCGCGCCGATTGCGCCGCCCGAGCCCGTGCCCGAGGGCAAGAAGTTCGTGCTCAAGAGCATCCGGCTCGCGGGCAACGAGACCTTGCCCGCCGATACGCTGCTCGCGCCCGTCGCCGACAGGATCGGTCAGGAAGTGTCCATCAACGATCTCAACGCGATGGCCGCACGCGTCGCGCAGGTGTATCGCGATCGCGGCTATCCGCTCGCGCAGGTCGTGATTCCGCCGCAGGACGTGACCGAAGGCGATGTCACCTTCACGGTGCTCGAAGGCAAGATCGGGCGCGTGCGGCTGACCTTGGCGCCGGGCGCGCCGATCAAGGAGTCGCTCGTGCGCGCGCGGCTCGCCGCGATCGAGCCGGGCAAGCCGCTCCGGCAAGGCGAGCTCGAACGCACGATGCTGCTGCTCTCGGACGTGCCCGGCATCAAGGTGAGTTCGGCGCTGGAGTCGGGCAGCGCGCCCGGCACCGTCGATCTGAACGTGACCGTGGAAGCCGCGCGCCGCTACGACTTCGCGCTCGCCGGCGACAACTACGGCTCCGCGCCCGCCGGACGCTGGCGTCTGGGCGCGGTCGGCCGGCTGGCGTCGCCGTTCGGCATAGGCGACAACCTCGACGTGAACCTGCTCGCCGCCGAGCGCGCCGACACGCTCTACGGACGCGTCGGCTACGACGCGCCGATAGACGCCAACGGCACGCGTCTCGGGATCGCGTACTCGCATCTCTACTACTACCTCGGGCAGGACTTCTCGGCGCTGCAGGCGCACGGCAATGCCGATGTGGTCACGGCGTCGGTCACGCATCCGCTGATCCGCTCGCGCAGCCAGAACCTGCTTCTGCGCGGCGCGCTGGAGTATCGCTCGCTCACGGACAAGATCGATACCGTCAACTTCGACAATCCGCAAAAGCTGTATGTGGCGAGCGTCGGGCTGTCGTACGAGAGCCGCGACAATTTTCTCGGCGGCGGCTTCAACAGCGCCGACCTGCAACTGGCCTTCGCGCACCTGAATATCGATTCGGCGGCGGGGCAGCAGATCGATAAGGGGCCGGGCGGACGCGACACCGCGGGCAACAGCGTGCGCATGATCATGCAGGCCAACCGCCTCAATGCGATCACGCCGAAGACGAGCTTCTTCGTCGGCGTGTCGGGGCAGTGGGCCAACCAGAACCTCGACAGCTCGTCGCGCTTCGCGCTCGGCGGGCCGAAGGCGGTGCGCGCGTACTCGCCGTCGGAGGCGATCGTCGACGAAGGGCTGGTCGCGACGGCCTCGTTGCGCTACGCCGTGATTCCGACGCTGACGCTCTCCGCCTTCTTCGATATCGGCGTGGGCCGCTACAACGCGCGCTCGGTGCCGGGACAGGGCGCCAACACCGTCACGCGCAGCGGGGCGGGCCTGGGCGTCTTCTGGAACGCGCCTTACGGCATCACCGTGGACGCCAGCGTGGCGTGGCGCACCACCCGCGCCGACAGCACCGGCGATGACAAGGTGCCGCGCGTATATGTTCAGGTTTCCAAATCGTTTTAGCTGATCAACGCCGCATCGGAGCGGTCAGACAGGAGTTCGACATGAGCGACGACATCAGCCTTCGGACCCGCCGGCATCGCCGGGAGTGGGAGCGAGCGATCCGGCGGCTTGCCAGGCGCGCGGCGCGCCATGCGGGCATCGACCTCAAGCCGGCCGCGCTGCTGCCGCTGATCGCGCTGGTAGCGGCGCCCGGCGTGTTCGCGCTGCCCGGCGGCGGGCAGGTGGTGAACGGCAACGTGAGCATCAGCCAGCCCGATCCGCACACGATGGCGATCACGCAAGGCTCGCAGAAGGGCATCGTCAACTGGAACTCGTTTTCGATCGGCGGGAACGAGACGGTGAACATTTCGCAGCCTTCGTCGCAGGCGGTGCTGCTCAATCGCGTGACGGGCGGCGAGGCGAGCAATATCGCCGGGCATCTCAACGCCAACGGGCGAGTGTTTCTCGTCAATCCGGCGGGCGTGCTGTTCGCGCGCGGCGCGTCGGTGAACGTGGGCTCGATCGTCGCCTCGACGCTCGGCATTTCGGACAGCGATTTTCTCGCGGGCAAGTATCGCTTCACGAGCGCGCAGAACGCGGGCGGGCTGGTGCGCAACGAAGGCACGATCACGGCGGGCGAGCGCGGCACGGTCGCGCTGCTCGGCGCGCAGGTGGACAACAGCGGCACGGTGAGCGCGAAGCTCGGCACCGTCGCGATGGGCGCGGGCAGCGACATCACGCTCGATTTCGCGGGCGACGGCCTCACCATGCTCAAGATCGACGGCCCGGCGGCGCAGGCGCTCGCAAGCAACTCGGGCGTGCTTCAGGCCGACGGCGGCAAGGTGATGATGTCGGTGCAGACCGCCGATGCGCTCGCCTCGACCGTGCTGAACCAGACGGGCACGGTGCGCGCGCAAAGCGTGGCGGAGCGCAACGGGCGCATCGTGCTCGATGGCGGCAACGCGGGCCTGACGCAAGTGGCGGGCAGCGTCGATGCGACCGGCGGCGCGGGCCTTGCCGGCGGCAGGATCGATATCACGGGGTATCACGTCGAACTGAATGACGCGGTGATCGACGCGAGCGGCGGCGCGGGCGGCGGGCGCGTGCGCGTGGGCGGCGGCTCCGCGGGAAAGGCCACCGATATCCACAACGCCGATGCCGTGTGGATGGGGCCGGGCGCGCAAATCCACGCGGATGCGCTCGGCAGCGGCGACGGCGGCAACGTCGTGGTCTACGGCACCAACGCGGCGCGCGTGTACGGCACGCTCACGGCGCGCGGCGGGAACGTGGCGGGCAACGGCGGTCTGATCGAGACGTCGGGGCGGTTTCTGGATGTGGCGGGCGCGAATATCGATGCATCGGCGCTGCATGGCATAGGCGGAACGTGGCTGCTCGACCCGTATGACGTGACGATCACGTCGACCAGCATCGACAGTGGCGGCGGGCCGAATTTTTCCGCGTCGTCGGATGTATCGACGATCTCGGTCGGAACCGTCAACAGCCGTTTGAACGCGGGGACGTCGGTCACCATCGATACCGGGACGGGCGGTCCCGAAACGGGCGGCAACATCACGCTCGACGGTCTCATCAACAAGAGCGAAGGCAAGGCGGCCACGCTGACGCTGCTCGCCGCGCGCTCGATCCTGATGGACCGGACGAAGGACGGAAGCGCCAGGGCGGGGATTGTGTCGTCGCAGGCGCTCGACAGCGACACGCCGAGCCCGCTGTCGGTCGTGCTGACCGCGAACACCGCCGGATACAAGGACAGTTCGGCAGAGATTTTGCTGCGCGCATCGGAAGGCAACGCGGCGTTCCAGTTCCTGACCAATGGCGGCGACGTGACGATCGGCGGCCCGGCGGGCGGCATCGCGCCGCGCGTCGTGATCGACAACGTCAACATGGACACGCGCACGCGCACGGATACGCTGTCGGGGGACGGAGCCTTCCGGATCGGCACGAATGCGCCGAGCGGCCGGATCTCGATCAATGGCTCCGCCCCGGTGGACGCGGTCGGTGACGCGCGCGGTCTTGCCTACGGCGTGAACGTCGAAGGCGGGTCCACGCTGCAAACGACGACCGGCGCGATCGCGCTGACCGGCGACGGCTTGACGGGCGGCGTGAAGGTCGGCGGCAGCGCCGGCAACAGCACGCGCGCTTCCAGCATCACGTCGACGACGGGCGAAATCAGCCTGACCGGCACCGGATCATCGACCGGAACCGGCGTGGTTCTCAGCGGCGCGAACCTGGGTTCGGACAGCGGCGCGATCACGGTGACAGGAAACGGCGGCGCGGGCGGCGTCTCGGCGCAATCGGGCAGCATCGAGCCGGGTTCCGGCAACGTCACGATCGACGGCACCGTGCTCGCCTCCGGCTCGGTCGCACGCGCGGACGGCGTCTCGCTCTCCTCGATGCCGATCACCACGACGGGCGGCATCACCATTCGCGGCCACGCCGCACTCGATGGCCCGCTTGGCGGCGGCGTGACCATCGAGGGAGCGGGCGAGGGCAACATCACGCTGCGATCGGGCCTGCCCGGCATCCGCGTCTACGGCAGCGGCAACGGCTACGAAGGCGTCTCGACTTCGGCGGGCGGCGTGGACAGCGGCCGGGGCATCTTCTTCGTCGCGTCCGCCCGCGACGGCACGGCTGGCCCGATCGACATTCGCGGCGTGACCAACGGCGCGGAAATCACCGCGTCGGGCGCCGATACGCGCTTCCATTCGGGCGTGAAGCTCGTCAACGCGAGCCTCGACGGCTCGGACATCACGCTCGCCGGCTCCATCTCCGGCGGCGCGACGGTGGAGCTGGCGGGCCTCCAGATCATCGATTCCAGCGTGGGCTCGACGGCCACGAAGACGCTCACGCTGCGCGCGTCGAACACTGCCGCGAACACGTCGTCCATTGCGTTCGATGCCGGCTCGACCTCGCTCGATGCCCGCTCGACGCTGGCCGCGCCCCACGGGACG
>JFHF01000028.1 GCA_000648925.1 Caballeronia jiangsuensis | reverse complement strand
AGAAAGGGCGCAAGCCGCAAACGAAGAGCTACCTCTGGGCGCAGATGACCAATTCAGGCATCCCCATCCGCTGCTTCAGCTATACGCCCGGACGCGGTACCAAGCTGGCCGACAAGCTGTTCACGGGGATCCGCAAGGGCGCGGTTCTGATGACTGATGGCTACGAGCCCTACAACGACATCGCTCAACGCTACGACCTCGTGCACCTCGGATGTTGGGCACACCTAAGGCGGTACTTCATCAAAGCGGAGGAGAACGTGCCGAAAGCCGCGCGTTCGCCCGATCTGCTCGCGACACGATTCATCACGCTGATCGGCAAGCTGTTCGCTGCGGAGGCCCGCTCTAAGAAATGGGCAGCTGAGCGACGACAGCGATTGCGACGTCGATACAGCACGCGCATACTCGACGCCATCTACGCTTTAGCCCTCGCGGAGTCGCCGGGTGTCGTACCAAAAAGTTTGCTCGGAAAGGCACTGACCTATCTGCGCGAGCAGTGGCCGAAGCTGATCCGCTACGTCGAGAACGGCACTTGGGCCATCTCGAATAACCCTTGCGAGAATGCGATTCGCCCATTCGTCGTCGGGCGCCGCTCATGGCTTTTTAGCGACACCGTAGCGGGGGCGAACGCAAGTGCAAACCTCTACAGCCTGATCGAAACCTGCAAAGCCGGGGGCATCGATCCCTATCGCTACCTTCACTGGTTGTTCCAACGTCTTCCTCTGGCGAGGACCGTTGACGACTACGACGCGCTGCTTCCTTGGAAGATGCCCGCAGATCTCCGCTGACCCGCATTGCTGACATACATCACGCGCTCTCCGCCTTACTCCGAGGGGCGTCGTTCGTGGATCGCGTACGTTCATTCTTCCCTTCGAAACGCATCGCGGAAAGGACTCGCCGGTGTTGGAGTCCATCGCCGAACACGATGGCAGGCAAGCTAAGACTCGGATCGAGTTATTTGCCGGTGATGGACGTCAGCACCTCACCCTCAACTCCAGCGCCCTGGTGCCAAGGACCGTGTCAAAGTAGGGGCGGCGCGCATCGCGCAATGCCGAACCATCACCGGACTGCGAAGCAGAACGATCCTGCTTAGGGGCTTAGTCCGGCGCGGCACAGGTAAAACTGGACTCCGCATTCGGATCCCCTGATCCCTTGTATTTCGCGACGAGCGGGGCGGCACAGAGGGGACGCGTGCTGACCACAGTGCGCGTCGACGGATCCGAACCACTGAACTGGGTCGCGACCATTCGCTCTGGCGCGACCCCCTTCTCCACCCACTGCTCGAGCGCGGTCAGGAGGTCACGGGTCGGATCGCCCGGCGCGACGCTGTCGGCGGTAAGGTCGTTACCGAACATCGTGGGCGCTGAACCGCCTCTGCAATGTCCCATGCCAGGTACGTTGAACAGGCGCACGAAGCTGGAGCTCTGACCCGTGGTGGTCTCGACGTTCTGCAGATATCGCCACAGGTCACCTGGAGGCTTGAGAGAATCGGCCAAACCCTGGAAGGTGATGAGCTTGCCCCCGCGGTCCCGGAATGCTTTCACATCCGGATTCACGGCATTCACCATTGGACCGAGGCTGCTTTGCATGGTGATGACGTCCTGTCCCCAGTCGAAGGTGTGCCAGTCCCAGTCTTTGCCGAACACCCAGTTAAAGATGGCACCGAAGGGAACGGTCGCACCAGGCGCCGCCGCGTCGGTGTAGAGACTCCAGCTCGCCTCCGAGCCGGCCAAGGGACCCGGGAAGATCTGTTCACCAGTAAGAAGGTTTCGCGGACCAGCGTAGATCGCATTCACGGTTGTCACCTGAGCCGCCGTGAGGCACGACGCATTGTCCGCGCCGCTGCACTGGAGGACGGCTGGGTTGAAGGTGCATTTATCGGGGCGGCTGACAATGCCATCCGTCACGCCGTCAAGCGAGTCACACGCCGCCACGACGCTGTTGGCAAGCAGGGTCAGCTTCGCTGCCGGCACCGCGGACTCGCGGCTCACCTTCGACGCCGCCCAGCTCCAAAGAACCGACTGGTGTGCGCCCAAGCGATTATTGCCAGGAGCACCGGCGACGATGCCGTCGTAATCTTCCGGGAACTGGGTGGCTTCATGAATGCCCTGTCCTCCGCCGGTGGAGCACCCTACGAAGTACGATTTGGCTGGCGACTTCGCGTAGTACTTCGAGGCGACGTCCTTCGCGAACAGGGTCATGAGGTGCGTCGAGCGGTAGCCGTAGTCCAGCCATTTCTCCGGGTGATTTATCAGGGGAGACCCATCTGTGCCTGTCGACGGAGCCGTACCCATGTCGGTGTCGGCTACCGCATAACCTCTGGCCAACCCTTGAGCGAGGGCGTTGTAGTCCAGCGTTCCACCGTAGCCCCCGTTACCCAACCCAAGGTATTTTCCGTTCCAACCCGCCGCTGGTAACCAGACTTCGACCCGAATGTCGCTGTCCGTTGAGGGCTGGAGAGACGCAGAGACCTGGCAGAAGCCGGGCACCGCTGGGATCGTCGCATTGGTGGGTGTCACGAAGGCACCGGCTGCGTGGTGCGCGATCTTCAGCAGCTTCGCGTCACTGAAAGCGTGCGTGGCTAGCTGCGTGCACTGCTGTTCCGCGGCTGGACTTGGGAGGACGGCGACGGCGTCGTCGCCCCCTCCGCATGAGGCAAGCGGAACAGCCGCGAGCATTGCTATCAGAAGTGCTGGCGATGGTGATCGGGGGTTCACGCGAATCTCCTTGAGGTGCGGGCTAACCAAGTTGCTGACACAAGAAACGGTGGGACGCGTCGACCTCCGCTCGAGGTGTCAGGCAAGCGAAGTATCCCCGTGCGTCAAACGTCTAGCCATTCAAAATTTTCGGTCACCCGTCGCGTGGTGCGATGGCGGATCATTTGCGGCAACGCGATGGCATGGCCGCCGCGACCTCCGATCGTGCCGCTTCGCGTTCTGCACATATTGCAGCGAGAGCGCCTCGGGTAGGAGCACGCCTTGTCTGCGCGAGACTTATCCGTGCACTCGCATCCGCGGCTCCGGATGGGGTAGAGCTTCAGGCGAAGCGGGCTGGAAATGGGCGATCTGCTTCTCGTCTAGGGTGCGGATTGCCTGTAAGCGGCCAGCGAACCCGTCTTGACGATTACGCGACAGGCGCGAGAGGCTGCCAGTTATGCGGCAGCAATGTTGCGATGTCGCTTGCTCTATAAGTCGGCAGGCGGGTCAGGATGTCCTTGAGATATGCATGGGGAACCTTGCGGCGCCGCCAATGCCCCGGTGCTTGGGTCAAGATTCATTCGCCCCGGAATTCCACGCTCTTCTATGCGTGCGGATCGCTTCGCATTTATCCACTCTTGCACGTCTTGTCACTTCCAAGCGTTCCGTAGGCGAGTGGTCTTAGGCGGGCTGCTTTGCCACGCGACCGGCATACAGGCAGAAATCGATGCGCTGACCAAAGAGCTGGAACAGTGCCGCACGAAGTTCTCAAAGGCTTTGTGATACTCCTCTACCGTCCGCGCTCCATCAAGTGATGGACGGACCTCACGCTCAAGTCGGCGAGGCTTTGGCTGCCTCTTGTCCTCTTCTGTCAGTTGTAGCCCAAAATCGCAGCGGTCTCCACGTCGGGTCGGTCATTCGGATTACCCGCAAGCGAAGCGGTCGGTTCCTTCAGTAAAGAGCGATAAGTCGGCACATAGTTCTCCCTTTCCGTTACAGGTTCGGTGCCGTCGCGCTCACGCGCGAAACGACTTTCTCGGTCACTCATGGTTCTTTGTCAAAGGTAGATGTCAAAATGATTAGTTCAATGCAAAGAGGTGCTGCTCGTCGCTCGCGTGCCGCATCAAACGTCGCTTGCGGCTCCGTCTCGTGATAGCAATTACAGCGACAATGACCGGCCCTATCGCGAGGCCTTCAGTCAAGTCAGACTCCATGGGCGGGCTCAGCCCATACAAAGCTTGAAACCGGACGCCATCAACGAAAGCACATAGTTTGAGATTGCCGCGACGGAGAGACCTTCAACGGAATGCTGCAAATAAACTCGTAGCGCCCTGCTCGTGCCACGCCAGCCCGCAGAGGATAGGACTGCAGCAATTTCGCTGATTTGCGCAACGTCCAACCAACGGCAATCCATCGCTACGAATCAATGACCTCCGCCGTGGTATAACTATCTTAGGGTGGAGAATCAGTCCGCCGACCACTGCGGTTCGCGCTTTTGAAGAAACGCATTCACGCCTTCTCGCTGATTGTCATGTTCGAAGAGCTCAACGAACCGCTCGCGTTCGAGTGCCAAGGCTGCACGGCGCGGAACACCTTCTCGCGCTAGATGAATCAACGACTTGCTTGCAGCTACCGCCTGGGGGCTTAACTTGATTACGCGTGACGCCATCTGGAGAGCGGCCTCGACTGCTGCACCTTTCTCGACAACTTCTTCAACCAGCCCGATTCGCTGGGCGGTCTCAGCATTGATTTGTTCGCCAGTAAGAATTATCCGCTTGGCCCACCCTTCGCCGACTAGCCATGGGAGAGTTTGTGTTCCGCAACCTGATGGAAGAAGGCCAACGGCGGTTTCTGGCAATGCGACACGTGCTTGCTTCTCGATGACACGAATGTCCGCCGACAGCGCGCATTCGAGACCGCCACCCATGGCGTATCCGTTGATGGCGGCGATGACGACAACTCTCGAATTTTGAATGGCCTCGAATGCGGTTCCGAATCTGGCAGCAGCATGCCGCGCCACCTCTCGGTCGCCCGATGCGAACGTGTTCAAGTCAGCCCCGGCGCTAAAGAACTTCGGCCCGTGTCCGGTGATAACAACTGCCCGAATCCGCTTGTCTGCGTCAATTTGGCGGAAGGTTTCGTGAAGCGTCTGAAGGCCCTCAGGGGTGAACGCGTTCGCTGGCGGCCGGTTAAGGGTGAGCAATACCACCGTTCCGTCGTGCTGTTCTGAAACATCAATCATGGCATTTCGTCAGTTGGGTCAGTCGGAGACTATCGTTTAGCGAGGACGACCGTGAGGTCGCGTCCTTGTCTTCACGGGCCGTCCATCAGAGGAACCTACTATTGAGAAATGGCCCGTCCGATGACCAAACGTTGAATGTCGTTTGCGCCTTCGTAAATCTGGCAGACACGTACATCGCGGTAGATTCGCTCGACCGGAAAATCGGAAACATAGCCACAGCCACCGTGAACTTGGATGGCATCAGAGCACACTTTCTCGGCCATTTCGGACGCGAACATCTTTGCCATAGAGGCCTCGGTCAGGCACGGTTTGCCGGCATCCTTGAGCGTTGCCGCGCGCCACACCATCAAACGGGCTGCGTCCAGTTGTGTGGCCATGTCGGCCAGGCGGAAGTTGACCGCCTGATGCTCGACCAGCAGTTTTCCGAAAGTCTCGCGTTCCTTCGCGTACCGCACTGCGGCTTCAAACGCGGCTCGCGCCATTCCGACCGATTGCGCAGCAATACCGATGCGGCCGGCCTCGAGGTTTGAGAGCGCAATCTTGTAACCGTCGCCTTCCTTCCCCATCATGGCGGTGGCGGGAATGCGGCAGTTCTCGAAGATGATTTGAGCGGTATCGGAGGCGTGTTGGCCCATCTTGTCTTCCAGACGGGCGACAACGTACCCTGGCGTGCTCGTCGGCACGAGGAAGCAGGAAATGCCTTTCTTGCCTGCGGCCTTATCCGTCACGGCAAAGACAATCGCGACATCAGCATATTTGCCGGTTGTGATGAACTGCTTCACTCCGTTCAGAACCCATCCATCACCGTCACGCCGAGCAGTCGCCCTGAGAGCCGATGCGTCCGAGCCCGTGTGCGGCTCGGTCAAACAGAAGCAGCCAAGCTTTTGCCCTTTGGCTAACGGCTTCAACCACTCTTCCTTCTGGGAATCGGAACCATACTTTGACGTGATTCCACAGACGAGGGAGTTTTGGACGCTTACGATGGTGGACGTTGCACCATCGCCCGCAGCAATCTCTTCGATTGCAAGCACCAGGCTCATGTAGTCCATCCCGGCGCCGCCCCATTTTTCCTCTACTACCATTCCGAGGGCACCCAGCTCGCCGAGTTCTCTCAGCGCGTCGGCGGGAAACGTATGGTTTTTGTCCCACTCCGCAGCATGCGGAGCAAGCTGTTCTGATGCGAAGGTCCGGATGGAGTCACGAACCATCTCGTGTTCTTGCGTGAGAATCATGTTCGGCTCCGCGTCAGACCATTTCGATGGCAATAGCCGTGGCTTCGCCGCCGCCGATACACAGACTGGCGATGCCGCGCTTGCCACCGGTTGTGCGCAACGCACCCAGCAAGGTAACGAGGATTCGCCCCCCGGAAGCTCCAATCGGATGCCCCAAGGCACACGCGCCCCCATGGATGTTGACTTTCTCCGGGTCCAGCGAGAGCTCCTTCGTGCATGCCATCACCACAACTGCGAATGCTTCGTTGATTTCCCACAGGTCAACATCAGCGGCCGTCCAGTTTGTCTTGGCAAGCAGGCGCTGGATTGCGCCAATCGGCGCAGTGATGAACAAGCGCGGTTCATCGGCGAAAGTCGCGTGTCCGGAAACCACTGCAATCGGCTTGGCGCCCAGACGCTCTGCCGTGGACTGCCGCATGAGGACCAGCGCTGCTGCGCCGTCGGAAATGGAGCTACTGTTCGCCGCAGTCACTGTGCCGTCTTTACGGAAGGCGGGCTTGAGCGTCGGCACCTTGTCGATTCGCGCTTTCGAAGGTTGCTCGTCGCACGAAATCAGCACGTCGCCACCCTTCGCCGCGACCGCGATTGGCGCCACCTCCCAATCGAACGCACCCGACTGGATGGCTCCTTGCGCCTTTTTGGTCGAAGCAATGGCGAAGGCATCCTGGTCGCCGCGGGTGAGGTTAAAACGTTCCGCACAATCCTCAGCAAACGTACCCATCAGGCGACCACGGTCGAAGTACGCGTCTTCGAGGCCATCGAAAAACATGTGGTCAATAACCTGACCGTGTCCCATCCGGATTCCAGCTCTTGCCTTCGGCAGAAGGAAAGGAGCGTTGCTCATTGACTCCATTCCGCCGGCGACCATCACGTCCGCGCTTCCTGCGCGAAGGGTGTCGTACGCGTTCATCACGGCTTTCATGCCGGAACCGCACACCTTGCTGACTGTCGATGTCTGGACCGACAGCGGGAGGCCCGCTTCGATAGCAGCCTGGCGGGCAGGCGCCTGGCCCAGACCAGCCGACAGAACGCAGCCCAGCACGACTTCTTCGATGGCGTCTGCAGCGATGCCACTGCGCTCAATGGCCGCTTTCACAGCGTGTCCGCCCAGTTGGGGTGCCGTCAGCGAGGCGAGCTCACCCTGGAAGCCGCCCATCGGAGTACGGGCGGCAGATACGATAACAATGGGGTCGTTGCTCATGAGTGTCTCTCTCCTTTGGCTGTATCTATCGGGCGGCCATTCGAATGGCTCCGTCGAGCCGGATAACTTCACCGTTCAGGTAGGTGTTCGTGAGGATGTGTTCCGCCAGCAGCGCGAACTCTTCGGGCTTGCCCAAACGCGACGGGAAGGGAACCATCTTGCCGAGGGATTCTTGTACTTCCGGCGGCATGCCAAGAAGCATCGGCGTTTCCATAATCCCGGGAGCGACGGTCATCACTCGTATACCGAATCGCGACAGTTCACGGGCGATAGGGAGGGTCATGGCCACAACGGCGCCCTTCGATGCCGCATAGGCGGCTTGGCCGACCTGCCCATCGAATGCCGCGACTGATGCCGTGTTAATGATGACGCCGCGTTCACCCGTCGCATCTGGCTCGTTTTTCGACATCGCCTCAGCACAAAGGCGTACTGCGTTGAACGCGCCAATAAGGTTGATGCCGACTGTTTGAGAAAAGGAGGCCAGACGGTGGGGGCCTTCCCGACCAATGACCTTCTCGGCGGGCGCAACACCCGCGCAGCTAATCAATCCGCGCAGCGCGCCAAGTCGGCTCGCCAAGCTAACTGCATCGGCGACGCTCCCTTCGCTGGTCACGTCGGTACGAATGAATCGGGCTCGTTCGCCAAGCGACTTGGCAGTGTCTTCGCCCGCCTTTTCGTTGACATCTGCGAGGACAACGTAAGCGCCGCGTTCAATCAACTTCCTGGCAGTAGCGGCTCCGAGGCCCGAGCCACCGCCGGTGACGATAATTACGCTATTTTTAAAGAGCATTGAAGTCTCCTATCTCATGCATGGCAGAGGCCGTTCGACAACTGAGTCCTGAAACTACGGCGCTTCTGCTGGACCGCTCGGTAGTTGTTTTCCTTGATAACGCCATACCCTCGAATCGACATCGCAAGCGTCACCAACTCGACCGCGGTCTTCTGATTGGATGCCGAGAGGTTCGCAAGAACCAGTTGCACGTCATCTTCAAACTCGCGGATGAGCGCGCGCTCCATCTGGCGGTCACTCTGGCGAGCGAACGGGTCCAGGACACTGCCTCGCAGCACCTTGCCGTGCTTCATCACGCTCAGCATCGGCTTGAGCCACCATCCACTCAGGGCCACCTTTTTGCGACGACCGGATTCCTTGTCGTAGGTCGAGATGACGGGCGGGGCCATGTGGAAGGTGAACTTGCCCGTCCCTTCGAAGTTTTCTGCGAGTTGCTTTCGGAAGCTGCCATCCGTGTGCAGGCGCGCGACTTCGTACTCGTCCTTGTATGCAAGCACCTTGAAGTAGCTTCGGGCCACAGCTTCGGTAAGCGGTCCCGCCGAGCCGCTCACCCGGCTTTCCTGTTCCTTCACTCGGTCGACAAGTGCCTTGTATCGACGTGCGTACGCAGTGTTCTGGTACGCAGTCAAATCGTCCATGCGAGCCCGCGCGAACCTTTCGACTTCGAAGGGTGCCTCAGTCGACGAAACGCTTCCGGCCAGGTGGTCTACGGCTTTCGGGTCCTGCGCAATCAGGCGCCCCCAGAGGAACGCGCGTTTGTTCATCGCAACAGCAGCGCCGTTCAGTTCGATGGCGCGTGCGATAGCGGCTTCCGAGAGCGGAATCAAACCGCGCTGGAACGCGAACCCAACCATCATCATGTTTGAGGCGATGGAATCGCCGAAGATGGTCTCAGCCGCGGTGTTGCAGTTCCAGAAGGAGGACGTTGCGTCCCCCACCGATGCCCCGATTGCCTTGCGATAGGCCGTCTCGCTCAACGCAAGGTCGCCGTTTTTCACGAAATCGGCGGTCGGTGTGATGTGAGTGTTCACAACGGCATGCGTCGAGTTGTACACAAGCCGCGAGAGCGCATCCGTCGATGCGGCAACCACAACGTCGCAGGCAAGGAGGACATTCGCGCTTTGCGACTCGATACGTGAGGTGGCAATCTCCGCACGGCTGCTTGCAATCTGGACGTGGCTGAGCACAGCGCCATTCTTCTGGGCCAACCCCGTGAAGTCGAGGGTGGATGCTCCGCGACCTTCCAGGTGAGCGGCCATGGCGAGAATCGCGCCAATCGTCACGACACCCGTACCCCCGATGCCTGTGACGACGATGCGCGCATGGCGCTTGATTTCGGGCAGGACTGGCAACGGCTGCGCAAGCTTCGCTGCAAGCTCCTTTTCCAGGGCTTCAATCTTCTTCTGGTCAGGCTTGCGAGGCTGAAGACCTTCGACTGTCACAAAGCTGGGGCAGAAGCCCTTAACGCAGGTCGCATCCTTATTGCACGTCGACTGATTGACCGCGCGCTTGCGACCAACGTCGGTGTCCAGCGGTTCAATCGCGATGCAGTTCGATTGAACGGAGCAATCGCCGCAGCCCTCGCAAACCGAGGAATTGATGACCACACGCGCCGGCGGGGTCGGCATGCTTCCACGTTTACGGCGCCGGCGCTTTTCTGCTGCGCACGTCTGCTCATAAACGATGACGGATACACCTTTCTGCTCGCGCAGCGTGCGCTGCAGTGCATCCAGTTCGTCACGGTGCACTACCTTCGCGGTACCCGGCACCGAGTTCGCCGAGTCGTATTTGGTCGTGTCGTCGCTAACGATAGTAACGCTTGAAACACCTTCGGCTTGAACCTGCTCAACGACACGACGCACCGTCAGTCCGCCCTCGGTCGGTTGACCGCCCGTCATCGCGACAGCGTCATTGAAGAGGATTTTGTAGGTGACGTTTGCTTTGGCCGCCACGGCTTGCCGGATGGCGAGGCTGCCAGAATGTTGATACGTTCCGTCACCAAGATTCACGAACATATGTGGCATTTCGGTGAAGGTCGACATGCCGACCCACTGAATGCCTTCGCCACCCATCTGGCAGAACGTGGCCGTCGAATCGACAGTTCCCAAAGCCATGATGTGGCAGCCGATACCCGCGGCGGCGAATGAGCCGTCTGGGAGCTTCGTCGATGTGTTGTGAGGACATCCCGCGCAGAAGAAAGGCTTGCGGGTCAGGATGTCCGCTTCGCTGCCGGTGAGGATCGGAATTGACTTCCTCGTGGGCCGAGCGGCAACCGAAGCAAGCGTGGCTTCAATCGTTACATTAGTGAACGACAGGAACTTCTTGATGCTCTCAGCCATTTGACCGGGAGAGACCTCCATCGTCGTCGGCACGAGAACACTGCCGTCGCCAAGCGTCTTGCCGTACACGTCGGGCCGGTCGGACGCTTTCAGATTAAAGAGCGCCTCCTTGATTTGACGCTCAACAAACGAGCGTTTTTCTTCGACAACCATGACCGCCGACATGCCACGCGCGAACTTCTGAATTCCAGCGCTCTCGAGCGGCCACGTCATGCCGATTTTGTAGACGCCGATGCCCAGGCGCTCAAGCTCATCTGGGTCGAGCCCGAGTTTGTTCAGAGCCGAGATAACATCGCCGTGCGCTTTGCCCACCGTGACGATTCCAATCCGAGCATTGGTAGGTCGAACAACGGTCCGGTCAAACGGATTGGCGCGCGCGAACGCGAGTGCGGCGGGAAGTCTCTCTTCGATGACGCGTCGTTCGAGCTCGATGCGTTCGGAAGGCCAGCGCAATTTCGCGTCGTAATTGAATCCACGACCGTCTGGAATCTTGATGTCCGAAGGGGTGAGAAAGCCAGGGCTCGCCACGTCGCTCGGCCCAACAACCATGGAGCGTCCACTTTCGACGGTTTCCGTAATCGCCTTATAGGCCACCCAGAGACCAGAGAAGCGGGACATCGCATAGCCAGCCAGGCCGAAGCTCACGTATTCTTCAACTGACGAAGGGAAGATGATCGGCATCATCGCGCCTTCGAAAACATGGTCCGTCTGATGCGGAAACATCGAAGACTGTGCGGCGTGGTCGTCGCCAGCGATTGCCAGCACCCCACCACGCGGCGACGTGCCAAGAATGTTTGCATTTCTGAAGACGTCGCCCGTGCGGTCAACACCCGGACCCTTCCCGTACCACATCGAGAAAACGCCATCCACTCGCTTGCCAGGAAACGCATCGATTTGCTGCGCGCCCCAGAGCATCGTGGCGCCAAGGTCTTCGTTGAGGCCGGGTTCGAAACGGATGTCGGCTTCTTTTAGGAGCTTGCGCTGGCGCCAAAGCTCCTGGTCGACCCCGCCGAGAGGCGAGCCGCGATAGCCCGAGACCAGACCGGCAGAATTGACGCCCGAGCGCTTATCGCAACGTGCTTGCTCGAAGAGGATCCGCACGAGGGCTTGCGTGCCGGTCAAAAAGACAGGACCTTCCTCGCGAAGGTAGCGGTCCTCCAACCGGTAATCGCCATCGATGGCGCGCTCAACATCGGGCGCTCGCATGTTCATTGTGGTGTCTCCGAATATGTTCTGCGGACCACTTGATTCTAGGTATTTGGGTGAGGCGAAGTGTGCTAACCTGACCTTCAAATAACTCGATAATTAGCAATCTTTCCCACGCGTATCTGCTGCTCAAAGGGTGCTGGTCAGTGAAGCTCGACCCTGTTGATGTTCGAATCCTCCAAGCCCTTCAAGTAATGCTCACATCAAGACAGCGGACCTCGCTGAGTCACTCTGCTTGTCGCTGTCCCCCTTATATCGGCGCATTCGAATACTTGAAGAAAGCGGCATCATCAGCAGGCATGTGACGTTGCTGGACCAAGACGAGGCGGGGTTTCCTGTCAGCGCATACTTGTCGGTTGCTGTGGACAAGAAGAGCGCTCCCTTGCTCAAAAGCTTTGAGCAGGCGGTTTCAATCCGAAGTGCAACTGGGGTTAATGTTTAGTTCAGAGATAGCGAATTTTGAGGAGGTGATGGAGTGCTACCTTATGGCCGGCGCGTTTGATTACATGCTGCGAGTCGTTGCCCCCGAGATTGCCGGCCTTGAACGATTCGTCATGAAGAAGCTGACAAAAATCGCCGGAGTGCGGGACATCAACACGTCGATCGCGCTGCGTCGTGTTCACTACAAGACGACGCTTCCCGTGCGCATTCGGAAGAATAGGAAGCGGTTGTGAACGGTATATCCGTACGGCCTACATGCAACGGGTTGCCGACTTGCCATCGCGCCACTGTGCCGGCGTAGCCGAGCTAGCGCTCATGCCCAATGCCGCGGAGTCCAATTAACTCTTCGCCGAATCACAAGCGGGTAAGCAATTCAGATTGAAACGTTCCTAGCTGCCGGACACGGTCAGACGCATGACATAACGCTCAATGAAAGTTTGCAGGTCGTGGGTCGTGGGACGCGTTCCCCAGCCGTCTCCTCTGTTCAACGAGGCCAGCGCTAACCAGGAATCCGGTGGCTTGATCGCTTCGATCACCTTTGCCCCTTCGCTAACAACTAAGTCGCCGGTTGACAGTCCGAAGGCTGCCGAGAATTTCTTGTCGCCGACTACTATAGATGCATACACGGTTCGAAATTTCATGCGCGCCTCTTACGAGAGCTTCGTCCGAGTCGATAAGCGAGTGTATAGATTAAGCGCGTGCGCGCCGAGTCCTGCTTCACTCATCGATTCATCTCCTATAACACGTTTTATTTGAGTGCTGCCAAATCTAACCAGGGCTTTATTCGTACGCTGATGACCAGCTACTTGTACAAGTCGGCGCGTGTCTGCATCGTTTGGAAAGCGGCCGTCTGCGTCCCGTTGCGCTTCCGTTCCGAAGAAAATGAGCGCGGTGGCGTGCAGCTCGCCATTTGCGCCGTGGCTATATAGAGCGGTTCCGAAGTTCGCGGCGCCGAACCGAACTCGGTCAGCGCGCCCAAAATCGAAATGCCGAGGGCGACCATAGAGCCGAGATAGTTCGTCGAGCGTTTCAACGCCACATATGTCACGTCGCGCTCGATTGGCGTCGACGCCCTTGACTCCAGCGCATCGGTGCGCGCCATGATGACGAACGTCTCATCGGTACGTGCGTCACCTCGCCTTCACGTAACGGCCTTTTTGCGGGTTGACTCAACTTCCTTGCCGGGCCGTTGTCCGCAGCGATTCGGGCCGGCTTGATCTCGATATGCATGGCCGCGACGCCTGCCCTGATCAAAAAGCGAATCCCGGGTGCGATGTTAGAGGCGCCGCCACATCCGGAGCGATACTGGCCACGAGCGGGTAGCGACGACGCATCGGTGATCCGGCTCACGTCGCTCAGCACGTCATCCATCATGCTGATGCCGAGATCGGGCATGTCGCGCGAATTGGCGCCATGCCACCGCTCGACGATGAGCAGGACCTTAAAGCCCGGCCGCTTCGGCAATCTCCGCGGCATACGGTGATTCGCGCCGACGACTTGCAACGTTGCTTCCGTCGCAACATTGCAATGTAGGCCAGCCCGATATTTACGTAGAAACCACACTAGCATGTACGACAGACGGGATTGCAGAACCGATGAGTACATCTGCACCCTTCCTGTACTAACGTTGACGATTGAGCAGCGTGGTCGTCGCCTGCTATCGCGAGAACTCCTCCCCGCGACGACGTTCCGTTCCAATGATGTGTTCGCGTTGCGTAAGACGCCTCCAGTCCGATCAACGCCCGGTCCGTACAACATAAGAAAACCCGCCATCGACCCGTTTCCCAGAGAAGCGTCAATTTGCTGCGCGCTCCAAACCCATCGTTGCACCAAGGTGTTCGTTAAACGCCCGGCTCGAAACGGATGTCTGCTTCCTTAAGAAGTTTCTTCTGCCGCCATAACTCCTGGTCTAGGCCGGCGAGCGGTGATCCTCGATAGCCAGAGACAAGCCCAGCGGACCGAATTCCAGAGCGCTTGTCGCTCCTAGCTTGCTCGAACAAGATCTGAACGAGGGCTTGGGTTCCGATCAAGAACACAGTCCCTTCCTCGCGAAGATAGCGATCTTCCGACTGATATGTGTTGTCGATTGCGCGTTCCGCTTCGGCGTTAGCATGTTCATTTGTAACGCCTCCGGTGCTTTCTAATATCAATCAATTTTAGGGACTCGCTGATGAAGAAATGTGCTAATGTGAGCCGACAAGTTGACGATTTTTAGCAATCTTTCCCACCGTGTTCAGACATCCAAAGGAAGTTAGTTAATGAAGCTCGATCGTGTCGACATTCGGATTCTTGCGTCCCTTCAAGATGACGCTCACGTTAAGGCTGCAGATCTTGCTGAGTCGCTGGGGCTTTCGCTGTCGCCCTTCTATCGTAGGATTCGACTGCTCGAAGAAAGCGGCATCATTAGTCGCCATGTGACGCTTCTTGACCAAGAGAAAGCGGGTTTCCCAGTTAGCGCCTATATTTCAGTCGCTGTCGACAAAAAGAGCGCCCCGTTGCTCAAGACGTTTGAGCAAGAGGTAGCAAATTTTGAAGAGGTGATGGAGTGCTATTTGATGACCGGCGCTTTTGACTACATGCTCAGGGTGGTTGCGGCCGATATTGCGGGTCTCGAGCGTTTAGTTATGGAAAAGCTCACGAAAATAGCAGGGGTGCGGGATATCAACACCTCCATTGCGCTCAGGCGAGTGCACTATAAGACAACCCTTCCAGTCAGAGTTCGAGAGGAGTGACGATCACGATAGTCGTGAACACGTTGCCACGCATCGACGCTCACGAGCCAAGCGATCGAACGTCGCTTAGGACGAGCCAGCAAGCACCGCCAGCATCTGAGCGGTTTCAACTAAGTCGTCGTTAAGCGCGCGCTTTCGAGAAAAATCTGATGGCCGCAACATCTCAACGACAGCTTTAACATTTTCGCTACCTCAGAGGTGACAACTCTTAACAAGTCTGTTAAGGATCCATGGTCAGCACCGATCCCGCGTGTCGTTCCGAAGGTTTCCTGACATTGTGAAGTCCCGTTAAAACGGCGACGACTTCCTTGGGGACGCCGCCCTCCCGATGTCGAGCCTCCCCTACATCGCGTGCATTGCTTAGCGTTACAAATTTCGAACGACGGTCGTAATATGAAAACTTTCGACCGCCAAGTTTGGCGGACATGTGTCGGAGAGTTCAGAACAAAATTATTAGAGGCGCCAACGTCTGTCGGGCAGGAACAGAACACTTTGCCTCTAGACACGCAGCAAAGCCACTCAACCCGTCCAGTCCGAGTTGGATCTCGGAACCTCCGACACGGAATCGACGCCCGTCGAACCCGGAATTGCAATGGAATCGCCTTCGCTAGATAGCTGGATGGACCGGAGCGATGCGTTGGAGCGTTCCTAGCCCCGCTTATTCCACCTGTGCCGAGCGCAGGCCTGCTTCGCTTGTCCGGCCGGTCAGCGCGAATCGCGCAATTGCCGCTGCGATGAAAAGTAATGCGCTCATTACGTATAGCACATGTGAAAAGTCTTGTCCGTCTTTTCGCGCAATACCGATGATCCACGGCACAATGATTCCCGAGAACTGGGCTATGCTATTGATGACCGCGATGCCCGTAGCGAGCGCTGTGCCAGTTAAAAACAACGAGGGAATGGTCCATAAGACGACGAGTGAGCCTAGTATGCCCGCTGCAGCAAGCGCGAGTCCGATGATAATGATCGGCGCCGAGTGGCTGTAAGCACCGCAAAGCATGAGTCCCGCAGCTCCGACCATGGTGGACAACGAAAGATGCAGAGCGCGATTGCCTCCGCGATCAGAGAAACGCGCCCACGCGATCATGCCCGCAGCACCGACGAGATAAATCGCGGACGTGACCCACCCGACGATCGAGTTGTCCGAAAACTGGAGCTTGAGGATTTGCGGCATCCAGAATCCCAGACCGTAGATGCCCGACCCGAGCAACAGCAAAATCACGCTGAGCAGAGCAACCACCAGATAACTGCGCATCGACACCGCCTCGTCCGCACGCGACCTGACGGCGGCGCGCTCCCGCTCCAGCGTCGCTTCGATCACCCCGGCCTCCTCCGCCGTGAGCCAGCGCGCGTCGGCGGGACGATCAGGCAGCAGCCGCAGGCAAAGAATGCCCAAGATGATGGCCGGAATACCTTCGAGGAAGAACATCCATTGCCAGCCGGCCAGCCCGCCCATGTGCAGGTGCATCAGAATGAACGTTGAGACCGGCGCGCCAACCACGCTCGACAGCGGCAGCGACACAAAAAACGCCCCCGTAATACGGCCTCTATGCCTTTGTGTGAACCACTTGCTGATGTAATAGATGATGCCCGGGAAGAATCCCGCTTCGGCTACACCCAGCAGAAAGCGCATGATGTAGAAGCTCGTCGGCCCCGACACGAAAGCCATACATGCTGATATGGCGCCCCATGTGATGAGGATTCGAGCGATCCATCGTCGTACGCCTACCCGTGCCAACAGCAGGTTGCTCGGCACCTCGAACAGTAGGTAGCCCACGAAGAAAATGCTGGCTCCGGCGCCATAGACCGCCGACGAAAATTTCAGATCGCCATTCATCGTAAGCGCAGCGAAGCTTATATTGACGCGATCGAGATAGGAAACGAAGTAAAGAAGACAGAGGAACGGCACGAGCCGCCACATAGCTCGAGACATCAACCTGTCGGTTTCCGTGTTTTGCGCTGACAATTCCACATTCATCTCCATCGGTTTCCTGGCTCCGGCAGCATCCCGCATCTCTGCGACGTTCCATCAGACCAACCCGGCGATCGGAAATCGATAGATCGCGTCATTTTTCAGCGACCCGAGGTAGGCCTCGGTATGCTCGGAATCGAACGTGATGCTGGTGATATGGCGCAGCGTTTTCGAAGTAGCCTCGTAGAAGTGCGAGCGTCGAAAATCGTTGGCGTCGAAAGCCTGTTCGGCGGTCTGAACAGAGCGGCCATCGGCGTCTTCCACAATGAGAATCTGCTCGCCGTCGGGTAGTACCTTGATCACGCGATTCGAGATCGGAGACGTGACCCATATCGCGCCGGCGGAGTCGATCTCCATACCGTCGGGCCAGCTTCCGTTTCCGAACTCCGTTAGCGCGGTGCGGTTTGACAGTTCGCCATCGGCTGCCAGATCGAACCGCAGCAGACGTCGTCCGATCGTCTCGTTGACGTAGAAAGCGTTCCCCGAAGCATCGATGCGGCATTCATTCGTCCACGAGATCCGGTCGGCCACGATGCGGCCGTTACCTCGAGCGTCGACCATCGCGACGAATCCCGAAGGCGAGTGACGGTCGAAACGAAACTCCGGATCGTGACAGTCCTCCGCCGTGTTGCTCACACAGATCCAGATGCGGTCCTCGCGGTCGGCATATACGAAGTTAGTGCTTGGCAACCGCACTCCGTCGACTTCCTCGATCAGCGGCCGCACGCCTCCAGCATTGTCGATCTGCCATACGCCGCCCGCCTGCCCGACGTTGGCGAAGATGATGGTGCCGTCCCGCCGTCTGGTGATGCCGTTGGGACGTACTCCCGCCGGGAGCGCGCCGGGCGAGCACAAAAAACGTGCGGGTTTGTTCTGACTTGTCACTGCGACGGCACCAACGGCGTCGCAGGAAAACAATTGGCCGTCCCAGTAATGCACGCTTTCCGGTCTTGTTAGGCCGGAGCCAATTGTCGAGATGGCTTCGATGCTCAGTGCGGCGGGCTTCGTCATGCGAGATGTCTCCTTGTAGTAGTCCTCAATCGAGGCGAGGCTTTCTGTCGGCAACGGCCAAGACGACGGCAGTTTCGCCCTTTGTCTCGGCGTTCACTATTGTTTGAAACCAGTCCTAGCAATTTTCTCAGCGCGTCCGCCGCGTTGCGCTCCCGCGCGGCCCAGATCGACACCGCCTAACGGAACAGCACGTTCATAAACGGCGATGGGTAGCCGACCGCGCGGCGTAATATCGTGGCCGCACACCGTCTCCTAATGAACTACGCGGTAGCCAGTTCCAACGGGAGTTCGCCGGGCGTGGGCGGCGTGCGCTCCAATCTAGATCAAACATCCCGCCAACGAGCGCCGCGGCGCTCGGATCGCTAAATGATTGGATTGGACTGAAACCACCATTGCGCCATCACCGGAAGCGGGACGAGCGACGACAGGTCGTTCACGCCAAACGCCTCCGCCGATTTGCGACCGCGCGAGCTCGTAGCCGACGCCACGCCCACGCCGGCCGCATGGGGTCGCGGCCGCAGTACCGTGGGGTTCGACGACGATGAAAACGAGCTTTAGATCCGGCCCATGCCGGCCACGCATGATCGGCGTCGACCGCTAGAGCGTCGCCACAGCTTGCCGGTTCCTCGCGCTCGTTTGAGCTTTGACCGACCGCGTCCGCTGGATACGCCATGCTCGCACGCCTCCGTTATGGGCCTGTGGCAGCCAGCTTGGACGCCAACTCTTCGAGAATCTCTTCCGTATTGTCGCCAAGATCCGGCGCATGATGCCGAATCTCGCAGGGTTCGTTTCGGAATTTGATCGGGAATCCTGTCATTCTAACTGTTCCTCTTCCGGGATGCTCCACTTCCAGCACCATTTCCTGATGGAGAACTTGCGGGTCGCGATAGACCTCGTCGAGATTCATCACCGTTCCGCATGGGACGCCGGCTTCGTTGAGAACCGCGATCCAGTGACTGCGCGGCTGGGTACAAACGACCTCGTTAATGAGCGAGTTGATTTCGGCGCGCCTGGACACGCGTGACGCATTGCTCGAGAACCGCGAATCGTCAATGAGATGGATGAGTCCCAACGCCTGAAACAGCCGCCGCAACACGCCGTCGTTCGATGGCGCCACGGCGATATCGCCATCGGATGCCGTAAAAAGACCATACGGCGCGACCAGCGGATGATCGTTTCCGGTCGGCGGCATTTGCTCGCCGGACGCCAGATAGTTCGCGCTGACGAACGAGCCGAGGCTGATCATCGAACTTAGCAGCGATGTGCTGACTTGCTCGCCCTGCCCCGTCGTCTTGCGCCGATAGAGCGCCGCCACCGTGCCGAGCGCCGCGTAATTGCCCGCGATCAGATCGCTGATGGGCACCGCCGTGCGCATCGGGCCCGTACTGGATGTACCGTTCATGGTCATGAACCCGCTCATCGCCTGGGTGATGAAGTCAAACGCGGGCCGCTTGGCGTAAGGTCCTGTTGTGCCGAACCCGTTGATGCTAGTGTGGATGATGCCGGGCGATAGAGCTTGCAAGGCGTCCCAGCCGAGGCCCATCTGGTCCATGACACCGGGCCGGAAGTTTTCGACCAGGACGTCGGCGTCGCGAAGCAAAGCGCGGAGCGTCTCCAATCCTTGCAAAGACCTCAAATCAAGTTCGATCGAACGCTTGTTGCGATTGAAGGAAGCGAAATACCAACTCATTCCTTCGATGATCGCGCCTTGCTGGCGCACGGGATCGCCGCCTGGCGGCTCGACCTTGACGACATCGGCTCCAAAGTCGGCGAGCAGCATGGTGCAGAAAGGCCCAGAAATGATGCGACTAAGATCGATGACGCGAACGCCGTCAAGTTGCATGTTGAACTCCGTTGTGACGCTGAGCATCCATGATGCGACACATCGCGTCGGTTGAGGCATCACGATTTCTCGTGCCCCCATCGCTATTCACGACGCCATGTCAGGCGCGCGACTCGGGCCGCCAAAAATGAGGGTTTCTACTTACTCGCCACCTCGCGTGGACAGCACGCCGCTTGCCGCCTTACGATGACGGCATACTTGCCGTAGTCTCTTACCCAAAAATGCGTCTCAGTCTCTATTCGTTGCAGGTTTTCGTTTCCGTGGTCGATGCCGGAACCATTGCTGAGGCCGCACAGCGAGAACATATTGCAACCTCTGCGTTGAGCAAGCGCATCGCTGAACTCGAACAGGCGCTTGGCACGCCACTGCTCGTGCGCAAAGCACGCGGCGTCGAACCCACGGCGGCAGGCACTGTCCTGGCGCAAGGCGCGCGTCTGCTGCTGCGCAATGCGGACGATCTCGCCGACGCGATAGGACACTTCGCGAGCGGGCTTTCCGGCCGCGTGCGCGTTGCGGCAAATCTTTCGTCGATCACGCAGTTCCTCCCCGGCGATCTGAGCGCGTTCAGCACTGCGCATCCATTCGTGCGCGTCGATCTCGAGGAATTCGTCAGTACCGAAGTCGTGCGCAAAGTGAGCACGAACGCCGCGGATATCGGGATATATATGTCGGCGGAAAACGATGCCGGACTCGAAACGTTCCCTTATCGCAGTGACCGTATCGTGCTGGTGGCTCCGAGCGCCCATCCACTCGCGCAACAGCGCAGCGTGTTTTTCACGGAGTCCCTGCCCTATGAGCATGTCGGGATGCACCCCGGCGGCGCGGCTACTACGCTTTTGCTGAAGGTTGCCCGTGAAGCGCACGAGCAAATGCGTCTGCGATTCCATTGCACCTCTTACGATGCGATGATCGCCATGGTCAAGGCCGGGATGGGTATCGGCATGATGCCGGACGGCTCGGTCATGCTTTACGCATCGGAGGGCCTTGCCGTCATCGAACTGAAAGATGCGTGGGCCGCTCGCCAGTTGCGTCTTTGCGTACGTTCAAGCGAAGCCCTTTCGCCGGCCTCCCGCAAACTGCTCGACCATTTGCGCGGCGAGGCCGCCCTCGTCGCAGGTGCCCAGGCCCGGGCCCCGCGCGAGACCGCAATCTAGGAAGCGCACGCCTGACGAATGCATAGAGCCCGCTGCATCGGGCTCGAACCGTCGCGTTCGAATGCCCGTGTTCGAACAATGCGCCAGCCATCGTGTTTCGATATGCCTCAATCGT
The DNA here is from genome assembly GCA_000648925.1 of Caballeronia jiangsuensis. Taxonomy (GTDB): domain Bacteria; phylum Pseudomonadota; class Gammaproteobacteria; order Burkholderiales; family Burkholderiaceae; genus Caballeronia; species Caballeronia jiangsuensis. The sequence continues at coordinate 85,260 of JFHF01000028.1, read as the reverse complement.
CAAATAGATCGTGTGCACCGATTGCGTACGTTTAAGCTAGGCCATACACAAAGACGATGGAGACAGCATGTCAAGTATCCAAGCCTGCAATTATCCCGCTCTCATTCGCTTCACCGAAGTGGGCTTGCGCGATGGCCTTCAAATGGAATCCGTTTTCGTTCCTACGGAAACCAAGCTCGAACTCGTCAAGGCGCTCATTCGAGCCGGTGTCCGTTATCTGGAGATTTCTTCTTTCGTGTCGCCGCGAGCAGTGCCGCAATTGCGCGACGCCGAGGCGCTCATCAGTGCCATTCCGCGTGATTCGGGCGTGCATCTCGCAGCGCTCGCGCCGAACCGGCGCGGCGTGCAACGTGCAGTCGACGCTCGTGTGGACTCCGTGGTGCTATTCGTTTCCGCATCCGAGAGTCACAACGGAAAGAACCTGAACTGCGAGATCGCCCGATCGCTCGACAATATCGGCGAAGCAGCGCAGGCTGCCCGCGAGGCCAGCATGCCGATGCAAGGCGCGATCGCCGTGGCATTCGGCTGCCCATTCGAAGGTGAGATTGATCCGGACGCGTTGCTGCGCATCGCGGAGCGCTATCTAGAGATTGGCTGTGAAGGGATTACGCTGGGCGACACGACAGGTATGGCCACGCCGCTGATTGTGCAGCAGACCCTTATGCGATTGCGTCAGGCTTTCGGCCCGGTGCCGGTCACGGCGCATTTCCACAACACCCGCGGCATGGCGCTGGCTAACATGTTGGAGGCGCTGCGCATGGGCGTAACGTCGTTTGAGTCGTCGCTGGGCGGCATCGGCGGATGTCCGTTTGCGCCAGGGGCAACCGGAAACGTGAGCACTGAGGATGCGGTGCACATGGCCCATCATCTCGGCATCGAAACCGGCATTGACCTCGATCTGCTGATCCAGGCGGCCCTTCAATTAGAGGCGGTGCTGGGCCGGCCGCTTCCCGGTCAGGTCATGCGAGCCGGCGATCGCCTACGCCGCTACGCCATCGAAGCACAGGTCGCAGCGGTTGGCTGATCGCACCGCGTAGCGCCTGCTGCCCTTCTGGCACCTCGGGTCCGCGAGACTGGCAATGGTGATGGCAACGGCAACAGTAGAAGCCATCGCAACCGCGACAACGACACAAGTTAGCGCCGTGCTCGATTGAGCCCGTCGCTCGAGAACACGCGCCCCTTCGACGCGCGCAATAGGAGACTCTAATGGAAACACTCGAACGCACAGCCATGCGAAAGGTAACCCGACGTTTCATGCCGCTACTTTTCCTGTGCTTCGTCGCGGCGTTTCTGGATCGCGCCAACGTCGGCTTCGCCGCGCTCACAATGAACCGTGATCTGGGATTTTCGCAGGCGGTTTTCGGGTTCGGCGCGGGACTATTCTTTCTGACTTACTTCGTCTTCGAGATACCGTCCAATCTCGCGCTCGAACGCTTCGGCGCACGAGTCTGGCTGGCCCGGATCATGATCACGTGGGGCGTCGTGGCGGGCGCCACCGCCTTCATCAACGGACCGACAAGCTTCTACATAGTTCGCTTGCTGCTCGGCGCGGCCGAAGCCGGCTTCGGTCCAGGCGCAATGTTCTTTCTGACGCTGTGGTTTCCCGCGGCGTATCGCGCGCGCGCGCTCGCTTTGTTCCTCGTCTCCGTACCGGTGGCCAGCGTGATTGGCGGACCGGTGTCAGGGTATCTGATCGGGCTGCACGGGCTCGCTGGACTGAAGGGCTGGCAAATCATGTTTCTGATTGAAGCAATCCCTTCCGTCGTGCTGGGCTGCGTGATCTGGTTCGTGTTCACCAACGATCCAAAGGACGCCCGCTGGCTCGACGCTAAGGAAAAAACGTGGCTGATCGATACGCTCGCGGCAGAAAGGCTCAAGCGGCCTGTCACCGTTCATGGAATTGCTCGCGTGCTTGTCGCTCCGTACCTGTGGGCGTTGGCGGCGGCGTTCTTTGGCATTGTTGGGCTGATCCAGGGAATGGGATTTTTTCTGCCGCAGATCGTGCACGCATTCCATTTAAGCCTGCAGATGACGGGAATCATCAGCGCGATACCGTTTCTTGCCGCCGCGATAGCCATGCCGATGTGGGGCAAGCGCTCGGATGCACGCAACGAGAGGCCGTTTCACGTCCTCTTTCCGCTGGCTCTCGCAGTGATCGGCCTGGGCGGCTCGACATTCGCTGGCTCGCCCGCATTGAAGCTTTTGCTGATCACGATAGCGTGCGCGGGTGCTTGGTGCTCGATCGTCGTCTTCTGGGCACTGGTCTCCGATATGGTCCCGGCAACGGCGGCGGCGGCCTGCATCGCAATGGTGAACTGTCTCGGCAATCTGTCGGGTTTCGTCGATCTTTATCTCATCGGCATCATTAAGGACATGACAGGAAGCTTCGACGGCGGGTTGCAACTACTTTCCGTGCTGGGTGTGCTATCCGGCGTGTTGCTGGCCGCCATGCTCTACGGTCGGCGATTGTCGCGCGGGCATGCAACGTCCATCCCAGAGTAACAAAGAGGTTCCACTCTTCATCCCAACGATTGGATATTTGCACCGGAATCCGACGTTTTGGCAAATAAACCTAAATTAATAACTAATGGAGATCGTGAATGAAAAAGTCGCTTCTTACTGTCGCAGCACTGAGCGGACTCGCAGGCGTCGCTCATGCGCAGAGTAGCGTGACCTTGTACGGTATTGTTGACGAAGGCTTCAACATTAACAACAATGCGGGCGGTAAGCACTTGTACAACTTGTCCAGCGGCGTCTTGAGCGGCTCACGTTTCGGCCTGCGCGGCACGGAAGATTTGGGCGGCGGTGTGAAGGCAATTTTCGTGTTGGAAAACGGCTTTGACGTGAACACCGGCAAGCTGGGTCAAGGTGGCCTGATGTTCGGTCGCCAAGCTTACGTCGGCCTCTCAAGCAACTTCGGTACGGTCACGCTAGGTCGTCAGTACGACTCCGTCGTTGACTACGTCGGTCCACTGGAAGCGGGCGACCAGTGGGGCGGCTACCTCGCTACCCACCCGGGCGATGTCGACAACTTCAACAACGACTTCCGCACCAACAACACGGTCAAATACACGAGCGCTAACTACGGGGGCCTGATTTTCGGCGGCACGTACAGCTTCGGCGGCCAAGCAGGCAACTTCACGGCCAACCAGATCTGGTCGTTGGGCGCTGGCTACAACAACGGCCCACTGCTCTTGGGAGTTGGTTACTTGAACGCCCGTCAGCCGGGCCTGGCTAACGGCTTGTTCGGAAACAATCAGTCGACGGGTGTGGCGTCAGTTGTAACGACGCCGGTGTTCAGTGGCTACACTTCGGCCAACACCTATCAGGTGATCGGCGCAGGTGGTGCTTACACGTTCGGCGCAGCGACGATCGGTGCTACATATTCGAACACGCGATTCGCCAATCTCGGCGCAGACGCTCCGTCGGCCTTCAGAAAGGGCGATACGGCAACCTTCAACAACGCCGAAATCAACTTCAAGTACCAGCTCACACCGGCTCTGCTGCTGGGCGCTGCATTCAATTACACGACAGGAAGCAACGTAACGGAAGCGAACGGCACCAACAACGCGGGTGCGAAATACTACCAAGGTTCAATCGGTGCAGACTACTATCTTTCGAAGCGCACCGACTTATACGTGATCGGAACCTATCAGAAGGCGTCGGGGACTGACTCGACGAACAAGACGGCAGTCGCGGCAATTAGCAACCTGACGCCGTCTGCCAACGACCGACAGTTCGCGGCTCGCGTCGGCATCCGCCACAAGTTTTAATGACGTCTGTGTGGAACCCGACAAACTGGTATGGCGTGGCGCCGTTTTGACCAGGACTTCGCCCGTAGCAGCGTTCAACGCTGAAAACATGCTCAGGGTGTCGCTGCGTTTGTATTCGAAGCCGTGACCCACTAAGTGCAAAGGCCAAGCAGTTCTCAGTAGTTCGTTTTCTTACCACTTGTAGTCGTCAGCTATTCGTTCGCGCATCCCGTGATACGGAAACGCGAGGGTCAAATGCACACTGTTCCGCGCACGTTCACGTCGATCGCAGGCGTTACCCACGCCGGGCCCATCGTGACAGGACGAGCGGCAACGTGACATGTGCATTCAGCCGATGCCGGCCAGCCGCCGGCATCGGCATCTCTCGCAGGCGCTACGCAAACTGTCCAAAGAGAGATCGACGATCATGATGCCGAACCCCGCCGAGAAATACCACCCGTCTCCGCAAGTCCTTCTGAATGGCCGCCGCTGGCCGACCCGCACGATCGAGCGCGCGCCGATCTGGATGAGCACCGATCTGCGCGACGGCAACCAGTCGCTCATCGAGCCGATGAGCATCGCCGCGAAGCTCGAATTCTTCGAGATGCTGGTGAAAATCGGGTTCAAGGAGATCGAGGTGGGATTCCCGTCGGCATCGCAGACGGACTTCGATTTCGTGCGCAAGCTGATCGACGAAAACCGCATTCCCGACGACGTGACCATCGAAGTGCTCGTGCAGTCGCGCCGCGAACTGATCGAGCGCACGTTCGAAGCCGTCGAGGGCGCGAGCCGCGTGATCGTGCATCTCTACAACGCGATCGCTCCGTCGTTTCGCAAGATCGTGTTCAACCAGTCGAAGGATGAAGTGAAGGCGCTGGCCGTGGAAGGCACGCGCATGATCAAGGAATGCGCGATGGCGCGGCCTGACACCCATTGGACGTATCAGTATACGCCCGAGACGTTCAGCATGACCGAACTGTCGTTCGCGCGCGAAGTCTGCGGTGCAGTCGCCCAAGTGTGGCGTCCGACGCAGCATCACAAGATGATCGTCAATCTGCCCGCGACCGTCGAATCCGCGATGCCCAACGTGTTCGCCGATCAGATCGAATGGATGGATCGCAATATGGGTTATCGCGATTCCATTGTGTTGTCGGTGCATCCGCATAACGATCGCGGCACGGCGGTGGCGGCGGCGGAAATGGCCTTGCTCGCGGGAGCGGACCGGATCGAAGGATGTTTGTTCGGCAACGGCGAGCGGACCGGCAACGTCGATCTCGTCACGCTTGCGATGAATCTCTACACGCAAGGAATCGATCCATGCCTCGATTTCTCGGACATCGATGCGGTGCGCCGCGTGTGCGAGCGCTGCAGTCAGATTCCGGTGCATCCGCGCCATCCATATGCTGGCGACCTCGTATTCACGGCGTTCTCGGGCTCACATCAGGACGCGATCCGCAAGGGCTTAGCGCAGCGCGAGCCGGGCGCGGTCTGGGAAGTGCCCTACTTGCCGATCGATCCCGCCGATCTCGGCCGTAGCTACGACGCCGTAATCCGCGTGAACAGCCAATCTGGCAAGGGCGGCGCGACGTATCTGCTCGAACGCGGCCTCGGCTTCGCGCCACCGCGACGTGTGCAGATCGAGTTCAGCCACGCAGTGCAAAAACTTGCCGATTCGTCGGGTGAGGAGATCAGCGGCGAAGCAGTCTGTGCGCTCTTCAAACGCGAATATTTCAATGCAGGCGGGGCGGTCTCGCGTGTCGATGCATCGACGGTTTCAGTGCTCGGGCGGGGGGTGTCGGTCGCGTCGGCGTTGAGTGCGGCCAGCGGCGAGGAATGCGCGAAGGCGGTGGCATCGGCGCTGCAAGTGAGCGCGAGCGTGATGTCGTTCGAAACAGTCTTGACGTCGAAGGGCGAGACGGCAGCGTTCGTAGGCTGCCGTGTCGGCGATCAGCCGATGCGCTTCGGCGTCGCGGTGCACGCGAATCCGGCGGTCGCGGTCATGGATGCGGTCGTGAGCGCGGTAAACCGGTCGGAGGGAATCGTGGAAAGAGTGCCTCGGGACGAGGCCGTTAAAGCGTAACGCCTGTCGCGTGGATGAAGCGTGGCGCTTATTCGAGCGCCACGCGCGTCTCATGAAGCCAGCAATTGCCCCTGCCCCGCTTCTCAAATGCTCGCCCGTGTAAGCGATGGGAACCACCAGCGCGCCGTTCTTCGATCCATATCTATCTATCTATCTTTCGATCGCGCACGCCCGGCAGCGCCGCAGCGAAGACCGACGACCGACGCTGAAACTGATGCAACTGCAACCGTCGGATGCCGAGAGCGCCGAGCAGGCGAGCGACAGCCCTGTGAACCCGTAGCGCCGTGTGGATTGCGTAGCGCTGAGCCAGGAAGACGAAAGCTGTATTCGTTCGGCTCGGCACAGGCCATTCACCGCGGCAGTCTTGAGCTCAAACCCCGGTTCGTTGGACACCATGTGGGTATTGAGACGACGCAGGCCGAATGTCGTGCTCGCGCCAGATACGTTGCTGCCGCGACGTCATCAAGGGCACGCCAAATAGCGGGGCAAGCTTGCATCAACTCGAGTGCGTCAGTCATCGATCGGTTTGCTTTGGAGCATTAGTCCGCATCGCTCTGTGAGATCAGGAGATCAGGAGCAGCACCTTGTCGACAGCGACCGCACCTGGAGGACGACTATTCCTCGATGCTCGATCGGCTGGCTTATACAATCCCACTGATGCTTCACCCGAACGTCCCCACAGTTCGGCTGCCAATGTGGTTTTACACTCTCATCACATTGATCATGCGCCCGTCGCCCTTACAGGCGCCACGATAGCCACGGACGCCCCCACTGCCTTCAGGCAATCTTCTTCATCCGTGTTCCATGTCGCCTTGCGTTGCTGACGTACAGCTGCGAGAGGGTTTGCAAATTCGCAATCTGCTCTGAGTCGAGCGTGCGAATTGCCCTAGCGGGCGAGCCAACGATCAGCGAGTTATCGGGAAAATCCTTGCCCTCAGTTACTAGGCTGCCCGCTCCGACGATACAGTTTCTACCGACCCTAGCATTGTTCAGCACAACGGCCTGGATGCCGATAAGCGTACCATCGCCAATGGTGCAGCCATGCAACATTGCCTGGTGTCCTACTGTCACCTCGTTGCCGATGGTGAGTGGCACATTGAGGTCCGCATGAAGCATCGCTAAATCCTGAATGTTGCTGTTGTTTCCTACGCGTATCTGTTCGGTGTCGCCGCGCACAACGCTACCGTACCAGACGCTGACATTATCGCCAAGCTGAACCCGGCCAATCACGTGCGCAGTTTCAGCAATCCATGCGCCTTTTCCTAGCTGCGGCGCAATGCCGTCCAACTCGTAAATCGCCATAGTTGTGTTGTATCCAAGGGTTGAACTGAAAGGCGGCTTTAGAATTCGCTCGGTCGCCACCTAAATCTGGCGTCACTTGTGTGCAAGCTCTACGGCGGCGGTCATGGAACAGCCCCGGCCTTATGGACCATGGCGGACATGCGTTCAGTGGCCGAGGTATCGCGAAGGAGCAATCCGCCAAGATGGTCCTAGCGCACAGCCTTGCAGCGCTCCGTCCGCGCCAGCCAACACTGGCTCGGACATCGGGCGTACCATGACGCAGGAATCTCATCCCCGCTCCGGATCGCCAGTGCACAGGCCGTCTTTTTTTGCGCAATTAGGCAGCCACCGAGCCCTCCGACCGATCCTTCGGAATTGATCCGTAACCAGGCGCATAGCGATCATGGCACTTCGGAATCGGGACCGCGTGTGTCGAATATTTCGAGCCGAATGTGCTTGTCAGGGCACCGGTCCTTTACGTTCACACCATCCGCTCGGTTAACGAAGCCATCACCCAGTCCATCGAGTCAGCAAGCGTGATTTCCGTCGGTCTTGTGCCTTTTCGTCGGCGATGCGAAACGTGCGCTCTACAGCCGCGAGGACGTCTGATGAACTCGCGGCCCCGTTGCTAGTTGCGTCCAAAGCGCAGTCGCGCCCAGGTGAAGTCTTGCTGACTTCTCCATTGCGAACCGTCTTGCTCGCAGAGCGGCCACACCTCAATGTCCAGCACGCCTGTAGAAATAGCTCCGTGCAGGCCTTTCGCATTCAAGTAGTTTCACGGGCCCGACCTCGCAAACATGAAAGAATATGGGAAGAGTCATGACGCCCGCTATCAAAGGTGGGGAGCAAGACGAGAACGGTCGATTGAAATTCGCGCTGCTGCGATCGGCACGCCTGGAATCTCTCCAGCCATGTGGAAGACCCGCCCCTCTTTTTTCGACGCCTCAAGAGAACCGGTTGTGATGAAGACGTCACACAATGCAGGTCCGCCGAAGCACACATTCGTAACAATGTTGATCGGGACCGCGATTCTATGGCGCAATGCGCCTGTTGGCTCGTAGACGAACACGCTGCTGGCAAAGCAGCCGGCGACCCATACGGATCCGTCGGTCGCCACCGCTAAGCCATCCGGAATGCCTTGCTCAAGTCTTGCGAAGGCATGTCTTTCACTTAGACTGCCATCGGCCTCGACTCGATACCTGAACACGGTTTTTACGCCGGAATCGGCGTAATAGAGATGCCTCCCATCAGGTGAGAACCCCAGGCCGTTGGTATGTCGCACTTGCGGTGCTGGAATCACTGCGCGGCATGAACCATCCAGATCGATCAAATACAGACCCCCACCCCGAGCGACATGCCCGTTTGCGTCTGGGCGTGATCCCAACGTGCCCGCATAGACCTGCCCGCTCGGGCTAGACACAATGTCGCTGAAGCCAACCTGTGCACTCTTCGCAACATCGTTTTCAACGAGCACCAGCGTTTCTTCGCCCGCCGCCCCCTTGTACGCGAGGTTGCGGCCACCGACGATGAGCCCCCCATCAGCGTGAAGCGCCATGCCGCCGATCCCGCGCCGATGCGGGACCACGGTTGATATGTGTCCGTCGCACAGGGAATACACGCCTCCTCCCTCCGCATCTGCGAACAGTAATCCCCGCCGGTCCTCCCAGACCGGTCCTTCGAGCAGATCAAAACCTTCCGCTACTTGTTCCATCACTTCCCTCCTGTTATCGGCTGACCACGATGCCGGCCGCGACGCGATCCCACAACTGCGAAAGATCGGCTTCCGCCTGGCTGCGAACCTTGTGCTTTTCTACCTTCTCGCTCGTATTGCGCGGGAAGCTGTCCACGAACTGAAGAAATCGCGGCACCATGTAGTAGGCCATGCGCGACTGACAGAACGCAATGATGTCTGGTTCATCCGGGGTCACTCCGGCGTTCAGGATTAACGTCGCGCCTACCTCCTCGTCGCCCTCAGTGCGGACAGCGTAGACGCAGGCCTCTTTGACGTTCGGATGGTCCATAAGAATCTGCTCGACCTCGAAGGCGGACACATTCTCGCCTCGACGTCGGATCGAGTCCTTCTTTCGGTCGGTAAAGTAAAGATAGCCGTCTTCGTCGACATAGCCAAAATCCCCGGTATGGAACCACTGGTTCCGATTCGCCCTCGTGGTCGCTTCCGGCATATCGTAGTAACCCGAGGCACCGTGCCACGCCGTCTTACTTCTTAACAGGATCTCTCCGACTTGCCCGCGCGGCAACTCGAAATCATCTTCGTCGGCGATCCGACATTCAAAATCCGCATGGATCGTCCCAACCGAACCTAACTTTTCGATCGGCGCGTCGGGTCCGAAATAATGGCTCACTGCAAAATCTGTTAGCCCGAATCCGTTTGTGATCTTCAACTGGTAGCGCTGCATTGCCTCTTGTGCATATCTCGGCGTAGGCGCCATCATCCACTGCCGAAGCGAGTTACTTTGCTCCTCTGGTGTGACCGGCTGCTTCCACAGGATGTCGCCCATTGAGCCCAGCAAGTTCGTTATTGTGGCGCGATATCGATCTATATCCCGCCAATAACCCGATGCTGAAAACTTTCGTGCGATGGCCACCTTACCGCCCACCATCATCATCCCGTACGTCGCAGTATGCAGGGCGTTGCCGTGAAACAACGGCAGGCATACGTACATCGTGTCGTCAGCGCGGTAACCGAACTCTTTCGCGAATGTGATCGCCCATTTCAGCGTATGCGCTTGTGTGTACATGCATGCTTTGGAAGGCCCCGTGGTGCCGGAGGTGTACATCAATAACGCCAGATCCTTGAACTGCACCTGCGTTGGGGGCGGGGTGTCGTCCAGATCATACAATGTGTCAAAGGAGATCCCACCGTCTATACCCTCGACATTGCCGTCAACAACGACGGCCAGTCGAACCGCCCCGACGGCGGGTCGTACTTCCGAAAATCGCTCTATGTACTTCCCATCCACAATCAGGGCGATCGACTTCGACTGCAATAAAAAGTATTCGAGAAGCCGGCCCTTTGCAGCTGTGTTGATGGGTACAGCGACGGCGCCCAATTTTCCGAGAGCAAATAGCGAGAAAAGAATCTCCACGCCGTTGTCCAACATCACGGCAACGTGATCACCCTTTCGTACACCCTGCGAAGCAAGCCCGTTGGCAAGGCGGTTTGTCAAAGCATCAACTTCGGCGTAGGTATATTTCCGATCCTCAAATAGAAGGAAGGTCTCGGCACCGAAGCGCTCAGCGTTGGCGCGCAGAATGTTGCCAATGGTCAACTGATCAGTCTTCTCAATCACCACGTTCGACATAGAATTTGCCTCGATGTAGATGGTTGGCGGAACGAAACGCGCTCGCTCTTCGCTTTCGAAGATACGAGTGACGCGTCATCGCCGAAAGTGTTCTTTTATGAGCTCTCCACTCATCGATTGCGAGCGCTCACTGGCGCAGTCAGCGGCCACCAGCGTCAATCAACGACGACTTAACCCGCTTCGGCGCATCGAAGTCGTGAGGTCCAGGTGGTGGAGGGCTAAGAGCAGTCATAAACCTTCATGTCAAAAAGTGCTACTCCGGGTGAGGCAGCCGGGCCGAAGCGTCACGGTCCAGGACCGCCATGGGGACATCGTGGGCCACCGAACTGAAGATTGTCGATTGTCGGGCCCATAACGGGCCTGCGTGGTGCAGGCGGAAAAACGCACCATGAGCCGTCGTCATGGCGGAAGAAAACAACGACCAATGTGCTGCCTTTTTCGCGAACGGCTTCCACGCGCACACAACGGCAAAGCCGTCGTTTAGGGCCAAAACGTATCACCCGGACTTGCTTGGCCGCTCCTGCCCCTACCCACGATTCGATGACGCGACGCAACGATCTTTCTCCTGCAGCCATCGGTCACTCCCGCCAGTTTGAATTGCCTCGCCCGAGAAACAATAGGCATTCATACGGCCTTGGTAAGCTCGGGCACAAACTTGAACAAGTCGCCAACGAGACTGTAATCGGCTACACTAAAAATCGGTGCTTCCGGGTCCTTGTTGATCGCGACGATCACCTTGCTGTCCTTCATGCCGGCCAAATGCTGGATTGCGCCCGAGATGCCGACCGCCACGTACAGCTGCGGCGCAACAATCTTGCCGGTCTGTCCGACCTGATAGTCATTGGGCACGAAGCCCGCGTCGACGGCTGCCCGTGATGCACCCAGGGCCGCATTGAGCTTGTCGGCCAATGGTTCGAGCAGCTGCGCGTAGTTCTCGCCGTTGCCTACGCCCCTGCCCCCGGACACGATGATCTTCGCCGACGTCAGTTCCGGACGATCAAGCTTCGTCACTTCACGGCTCACAAATTGCGAAATGCCGGCATCCGCTGCGGCTTCGATCTTCTCGACCGATGCACTACCGCCTTCAGCCGCAGCTCCCTCGAAGCCGGTCGTGCGTACAGTGATGACCTTAATCGGATCGGCCGATTTCACCGTCGCAATTGCGTTGCCCGCGTAGATGGGGCGCTCGAACGTGTCGGCGGAATCCACCGCTGTAATGTCGCTGATCTGCGCGACGTCGAGCTTTGCCGCGATACGCGGCGCGATATTTTTGCCATAGGCCGTTGATGCCGTGAGGATGTGCGAATAGCCTCTCGCGATATTCAACACGGTCGCCTCGACGTTTTCGGCGAGACCTGCGGCCAGTTGCGGCGCGTCGGCCAGCAGCACTTTCGCAACGCCAACGATCCTCGAGGCCGCATCGGCTGCCCCTTGCGCGTTGTGGCCCGCGACTAGCACGTGGTTATCACCGCCGATCTTCTGCGCGGCTGCAATTGTATGCAGCGTGGCGGCCTTGATCGACCCATTGTCGTGTTCAGCAATTATCAGATTCGTCATTTTCCCGCCTCTTCACAGCACCTTGGCTTCGACCTTCAGCTTTTCGACCAGTGTCTTCACATCCGGCACCTTCGCACCGGCCGAACGCTTCGGCGGCTCGGCGACCTTCAGTGTCGTCAAACGCGGCGTAACGTCTACGCCAAGGTCTTCCGGCCTGACCGTTTCCACCAATTTTTTCTTCGACTTCATAATATTGGGCAGCGTCACGTAACGCGGCTCGTTTAGGCGCAGATCGGTCGTAATAACAGCGGGCAATGTCAGCGACAGGGTTTCAGCGCCACCGTCCACTTCGCGCGACACGGTTACCTTGCCGTCAGCCACCACGACCTTCGACGCGGCCGTTGCCTGCGGCAGGTTCGCCAATGCGGCGAGCATCTGGCCGGTCTGGTTCGAATCATCGTCGATAGCCTGCTTGCCGAGAATCACCAGTTGCGGCCCTTCCTTCTCGACCAGCGCCTTCAGCAGCTTCGCGACCGCGAGGGGTTGCAGGTCTTCCGTCGACTCGATCAGGATCCCGCGATCCGCCCCAATGGCGAGCGCCGTGCGCAGCGTTTCCTGCGATAGGCTCGCGCCCGCGGATACGGCGATCACCTCGGTCGCTGTGCCCGCTTCCTTCAGACGCACGGCTTCCTCAACCGCAATTTCGTCGAACGGATTCATCGACATTTTCACGTTCGCAATGTCGACGCCCGTGCCGTCCGTCTTTACTCGAACCTTGACGTTGTAATCGACCACTCTTTTCACCGCAACCAGGATTTTCATATCCTCAACCCTTTAGTAATACCGAACAAGTATCTACGCACATCCATCAGCGAATCAGGGACGATTAATTAGGTCATGTCCGTCATGCATCGACCCGGTAAAATCGCCGCTCTGTCTGTCTTAGCCACAGCCAATACAAATCGCGAATAGCGCATACCGTCCACCGATGCGGTGTCGGTTAGCAGAGGGTGGTGAAATCCTGATCCCTTCCGCACATTTACTATATCGATACGCACTTCATGCCAGATAGAGCAATTTGGTGCTCAATGCCCGGGAATTTACGCTCCGTGCCGAAGTCCGCTTTTTGGCACGATTTATGTTGCCACCGGTCACGTCGAAGCATGGAGGCTACGGAATTGCATCACTCGTTATGCCTTTCGCAAGCACAAGTTTCTAGTACGGGAGCAGGCCCTTTAGGACCAACCCTGCGTCGGTACATGATCGCGACTACCCTTCAGTCTGTTTTTTTCATTGACGAACACCAGCTTAGGATGCCATCCGGCCGCACGCTCCGTCTCGTCAACCATCCCAAACGCCGCGATTATTACAAGATCGCCGAGTTGTGCGCGTCTGGCGGCTGAGCCATTGAGCGAGATCATACCGCTTCCTCGCTCTCCCTTGATGGTATAGGTGGAAAAGCGCTCACCGTTGTTGATGTTCCAGACATCGATTCGTTCATTTTCCACAAGCCCTGCCGCGTCCAGTAGGTCTTCATCGATTGCGCACGATCCTTCATAGTGAAGTTCGCAATGGGTGACAACTGCGCGATGAATCTTTGACTTCAGCATATTGCGCTGCATTGAGTCTCCTTCCGCAACTAGTAAGTGTCCGGCTGTTGCTCATAACTCGATGAGGCGGAATGGATTCCGCTCAGCCACTTCCTTCGCACAGCTCGATTAAGCAATCCTTCGCCGCACACGCAGCTGCGCGTTCAACGACAGCACCGTCGTGGTGCACCTCTATCATCGTCGTCTCAGGCTTCATAAGAAAACGACCGGTGCCGGGAGTGCGTTTAAGACTGCGTTTGCTGCGCCCCGCGCGATGAGACTCACACCTCTCCTAACTCGCCAGAAAACGCGTGTGAATCCATCCAGTCGTATCGGTCATGCACGGTTGCCCACGCCCAGTTCGGGGGGCGCTGCGCGTAGGCATTGGTGCGATCACCGCCCGGAGCGTTCTTAGGAATTTCCGGATCTGTGTCGGCACATGCGTGCGCTAAAAGCCTTGGTTTTTCGCTGTCGTACACCGTTGGTTTTCTCGTTGATGCTTTTGAGCCTGCCCACGCCGTCGTAAAACAAGCGACGAGCTTTCCTGGTGGCATTTTTGCCCGCAACCGGACCTCGCGCTGCGCGGAGGACTGGGCGAGCGCTTTTCATCACTACTATGGGTGGGCGCGAACCGTCCCCAGCCGAGACAGCCGACCGGCGAGTATCGATAGAGCCTCATACGCTTCAGAACACGCGGGATCCCAGGCGCCGATTGCTCGAGCCTGTGATTCCACCACCGCATTGTCTCCACGCGATGCCGGGCCCGTGAGAGCCTCACGAGGTCCGAGGGTGAGAACGTTGTCGACTGAATTCCGGATAAGGGCTCGCAACATGTCGAGCGTGAGTGCTTCTGGAAGCCCTGAGTTGCGCCAGAGCTCCGAAGACAGAGCAGCCAGCACAGGAAGAAAATTGGACGCAACAACAGCGGCGCTATGGTATAGCGTTTTACTGCCAGGATGAATCTCAAAGCAACGCGCGCCGACCGCTGAGAGAGTGTCTCTCCATGTGTCGCGGGCTTCTTGGTCCCCCTCAATTCCAACTGGTGTGCCTTCGAACTGGAACACGGCAGTGCCCGGATCAGCAAAGCTAAGCACGGGATGTGCGCTTGCTACTGACCAATTGACCGCTCGTAACGGTGCGAGCGTCTCCGATTCCAAGGCTCCGCTACAATGCACTGCTATCGAGCTATCGTCGTTTTTGCAGCGACATGCTAGCGCTCTCGCTACCTCGCTGATTTGCATGTCCGGCACCGAAAGCAGCCAGATGTCTGCCGGCTCCGTTAGGCTCAGATCGTCAACAGGCTGTCCGGCACCGATAAATTCGACGGCAGCGATAGCGGAGCTGGCATCGCGGTCGTATACCTGGCCAATGTCGAGAACGCGGTTGGCAACTATCAGGTTACCCAACGTTTTACCAACTCGGCCGGCGCCGATGATATTCAGTGTAGGCATCACATCTCCCTTGCGGCGGCCTATAAGCCCGTCGCGTTTTTCAACTTTCAGTCGTGCTTTATTGCGATAGTTTTCAGCGCGGTAAAGCCCAGCAAGGCTTCGAATCCCTTCTCGCGGCCATATCCGCTGGCTTTCACACCACCGAACGGCAATTCAACACCCCCGCCGGCCCCATAGTTATTGACGAATACTTGTCCCGCCTGTAACTTGCGCGCCAAGCGCAAAGCGCGTGCGCCATCCCGAGTCCACACACCTGCAACAAGACCGTACTGTGTACCGTTGGCAAGCTTCACCGCCTCGGCTTCGTCCTCGAATGGCATCGCTGCGAGCACAGGGCCGAATACTTCCTCCTGCGCTAGTTGGCTCTGAGGCGGCACATCGCGGAATAGCACTGCTTGCTGATAATAGCCTTCGTGTGACGCTTCAGGATGAATTTGACCACGGGCCGCGATGCGAATGCCTTCCGTCTCCGCCTGCTCCACGATGGACCGAACACGAGCGTGTTGTTTTGCATTGACCAAAGGCCCCATCTCGAGATCGATTGATGGCGGTCCTGAACGCAGCGATGAAAACCGTTCGATTAGGCGTTCCAGCACGCCTTCATAAATACTGCGCTGGACGAGCAGGCGACTGCCCGCAGAGCACGTCTGGCCTGCATTCTGCACGATTGCGTTGACGATTACGGGCAGCGCCTGTTCGAGGTCCGCGTCTTCGAAAACCAGTTGAGGCGATTTCCCGCCGAGTTCCAGAACTGCAGGGCAGTGACGCTCGGCTGCTGCACGCCCTACGAGGGCGCCCGTTACCGCCGATCCAGTGAATGAGATGTGGGAAATACCCTGGTTGGCCGATAGGGCGGCACCTGCCTCCCCGCCAAAGCCGGTCACGATGTTGATCGTGCCGCTTGGAAATCCAACTTCAGCAGCGATTTCCGCCAGCCGGAGAACAGACAGGCTGGCGTCCTCGGCTGGCTTGACAACGCACGCATTACCGGCGGCGAGTGAAGCTCCGACACTACGCCCGTAGATTTGCATCGGGTAATTCCACGGGATAATATGACCTGTCACCCCAATCGGCTCGCGTATTGTCAATACGGTAAAACCGGAGGCATAAGGCAGTGTCTCTCCATGTAGCTTGTCCACGCATCCCGCGTAGTACTGGAGGTAGCGAGCCAGCACGGATGCGTCCGCGCGGGCCGTTTTAAGCGCCTTGCCGGTGTCGCATGCTTCGAGTTGCGCCAGTTCGTCCCCGTGCTTCACTACCGCTGCAGCGTATGCGAACAGCAAATTGCTGCGGTCGACCGGCGACAACCTCGCCCAAGGGCCGTCGAGGGTATCCCCCATCGCGCGCTGTGCGGCCCAAACGGCCGTTTGGACATCAGTTGCGTTGCCTCGGGCAATTGTGGCGAAGGACTTACCGGTGCTAGGGTCGACAACCTCGATCCGTTCGCCTGTGGTGGGCGCTACCCGTGCGTTGTCAATGTAATGGCCAAATTCCATTCGTTATTCCTCAATCGATGCGGGATTCAAGACGGTCTCGGCGATAGCAGCGCCAAGCTCCGATGTCGTAGCTGTGCCACCCATGTCGGGGGTACGCGGACCGGCGACGAGAACGGTCTCGATTGCAGTAACGATTTGAGCGGCTGCGGCTTCGTATCGAGCTTCACCTCGTCCCAGGTGCTGAAGAAGCAACGCAGCCGACCAGATCTGCCCGATCGGATTGGCTATGCCTTGCCCCGCGATATCCGGTGCCGAGCCGTGAACGGGTTCGAAAAGCGACGGAAACCGGCGCTCCGGATTGAGGTTTGCAGATGGCGCAATACCGATCGTCCCAGTGCAAGCAGGTCCGAGATCAGACAGGATGTCACCGAACAGGTTCGATGCAACTACCACGTCAAAACGGTGCGGATTCTGTACGAAGTGTGCACACAGAATATCGATGTGATACTTGCGTGCATCGACCTCTGGGTAACGTTTTGCCGCTTCAGCAAAACGTTCATCCCAAAATGGCATGGTGATCGAGATGCCGTTAGACTTCGTCGCTGCGGCCAGCAGCTTGCGCGGACGCGTGCCGGCAAGTTCAAATGCAAATTTGAGTACACGATCAACACCGGTACGCGAGAAAATCGACTCTTGCACAGCGATTTCGCGCTCAGTTCCAGCGAACATCCGCCCGCCCACTGATGAATACTCGCCTTCCGTATTCTCCCGCACGACGATGAAATCGATGTCCCCCGGATTTCGTCCGGCGAGAGGGCTAGGCACTCCGGGCATCAATTTGACCGGCCGCAAATTTACGTACTGATCGAACTCGCGGCGGATTTTTATCAGCGACTCCCAAACCGCCGTATGATCTGGGACGACGTCTGGCGAACCGACAGCGCCGAAAAAAATTGCATCGTGTCCACCGATTTGCCGGTCCCAATCGGCCGGCATCATCGTGCCATAACGCACGTAGTGCTCGGTACACCAGTCGCCAAATTCGTCGAAAGCTAGCGGGATCTCGAAGCGATCGGCTGCGGCGCGCAGTACTCGTACGCCCTCTGGCATAACTTCCTTGCCGATGCCGTCTCCGGCGATGACGGCGATCCTGTGTGCGTCGTTCATGTTTAGGGGCGTCTCCATTAATAGGTAGCACGACTTGAGTGGAATCGTGCTGAGAGCAGGGCGCGCATCGACGAAATCCGCCGGACAATCTATCTGTCGTCACGCGAACAACGGGGCGCAGCGCTGCACTTGATTTTCCTCATGCGAGCGATCGCGTGTCCCCTTCCGCCCAGGTCGATCGGTTAACGCTCCGGCGATCAATCGCGTCCGTCGAATCTACCCCGTCGCGTACAAGGCGAGGAAGTGCGGATCAGTGAAGGGGACCTTCGAAGATTCGCAACATGTCGACCTGCGGCCGAAGCTCTGCGGTTGAATCAGTCGCTCGATCGATCGCTTGTATTTTCGGCAAGAGAGGACGGTGCAAAAGAGGTCAGAAACTCGAAAAGCCTGCGGACCGGAAGGGGCACGGGACCGGTGCGAATGCAGATCGACATAACGCGGTCTGCCCAAGGATTGGTGAGCCGTATAAAGCGCAACCCCATAGGTTCCCTGAACAACGCCACAGCGCGTTCTGGCAGAATTCCGACTCCCTGTCCTGCGGCTATCAGGCGGCACATTGCCTCAAAGCTTTGTACCTGCACGCGAAACCGGATCGACTTTCCCAACAACGCTGCTTCCTTTACGAGCGAGCGGGTGAGCTCTGAACGATCGTCCAACGCGACCAAATCGTGCTCTAGCAACGCAGCGAAATCGATTGAGTCTTCCTTCAGAGGGTGATCGTTTGGGAGCACTACGCTAACTCTGTCAGTGCAATATGGGGCGAGCCGGATACCTTCCGTGGCAGTCTGGGTGGTGACTACACCGATATCCGCCCTACCTTCTCGTAACGCCTGGAGAATCTCAGAGCTCCGGAGCTCGTTAATCTGCAGCTTTATCTCACGATATCGTTGCGAGAACGCGCGCAACTGGTCAGGAAGGTCCTGGCTGATCGCAGATATGTTTGCATACACTCGCACGGTACCAATGGAGCCCTTTGTATAGTCCGAAAGCTCCCCGTAGATGGAGTCAATACACAGCATGAGGTCCGTTGCATGACGTGCCAATACTTCACCCGCCGGCGTAAGCTCTACGCCCGAAACTGTCCGGGTGAGAAGTGCCACTCGGAAGTGATGCTCAAGTAGCGCGATGCGGCGACTCGCGGTAGATAGGGACATGTGAGACTGCTGCGCAGCGCGAGATAGGCTACCCAACTCCGAAGCGCGGACGAATAGGGCGAGTGAAGTGAGATCGAACAAGCTACGGCTCCTTTGAGGATGTCGCAAGTATGTCACTCCTGAGCTTCAGTTACTGTGTTGCCAGTTTTGGACTAACGAAGAGAGAGCGAATGCTGCATTGCGACCTCCACATGGCTTGCAAGGCGGACAGAGTTCGTAACCACCAGCCTAGGCGACACCTTGAAGACTTGTGCGCTGCAGCGATGTCGTGTCGGTTCACCGGCGGCATTCGAGAAATTCGAAGTGCCGGTTGAGGGATTTCGTATATCGGCAGCGCGGCATCACCGGTAGATTCTGACTAACCAACACCGTCGAGTACGGTTCACGAGCGAAACCACAGGTGCAAGCGGAGTTGCACCCCTGTACGGACCGGAACAGATAGGAATTCGCCCGCGAGCATCTACGCCGACGCGCCCGCGCATGACATGATCAGCGAGGACGATTTGCAAAGGACTAGAGGACGACCTTATCCGTGGTGCGCGATTTAGAGAACCCCGTTCTTGCACGAGTGCTTGCAGAGGATCGTGCGACCTTTGCGGCAGCAAATCACAAAGCCCTTTTTGCGAGCCCGTTGGTTGGGCATTCGCCTCATCTACCTTTTGGAGGTCTTCGCGATATGCGGCTATCCGTTCTGGACGCCGACGATGATCAACCAGATGGGCACCAAGATGTTACTTCCTCATTGGTTTGTTGGCTGCTTTATCCAAACGCTGCCGCGGTGGTTTGAGCAATGTTTAGCCATAGCGCCGACCGGCGTGGAACGGACGATTGCACGTCGCTGCGCTACTCTTCATCGGTGCGATCGGCCTAAGCCTTTCCGATGTGTGGCACGTTCAGCTCTGGCTCGGTATGTTCGCGCTATGTATCGCGAACGCCCGTCTCCTCATTTCCTCAACTGTTCTGCTGTCTGCCTACATCCGTCGTTGGCAACGGGGGGCTGCAGCGGTTTGGTATAGCAGTGGTACGTTCATTGGGTAATCTTGGCGGCTTCTTTGGTCCTTATGCGGTAGGCTACTAGCAACGGGTCTCCGGTAGCCTCGGCATGCCGCTTTTCGTGATGGTCGGTTGCGGGTCCCCGGCCTAGTTAAGACGGTGCTGTGCCGACTCCCTTGATCGACCACTGAAGATGAATTCTATTTCGTGGCCGGAACTGTCGGCACCATCTTTGAAGGCAAATGCATGAAACAGCGAATCGGCTTGGTAGGCGTGGGCCTTATGGGACACGGTATTGCGCGCAACGTTTTGAAACATGGTTACGAACTGACGGTAGTCGAGCATCCAGGCAACCAGCCGCTAGATGAACTGATGGACATGGGAGTGCGAACGGTGAAAACCGGTTGCGAACTCGCACGCGAGTCCGACGTTGTTATCCTGTGCGTGACCGGCTCCCCGGAAGTGGAGGCGGTCCTCACCGCTGAGCAAGGAATTCTGTCCGGCCTAAGACTCAACGCAATCGTTATCGACTGTTCAACAGCTGTGCCAGACTCTACGATGAGAATGGCACGGATAGTGGCGGCTGCAGGCGGGCACCTTATTGACGCACCGATGACGCGCGGTGCCAAGGAGGCTCACGAGGGGCGACTGAACCTTTTAGTAGGCGCTACTCCCGAATTGTTCGCCGCGATAAAGCCTGTTCTCGCATGCTTCGCTGAAAATATCACGCGAGTAGGAAGCGTCGGTGCCGGTCATAGCATGAAACTTCTGCATAATTACGTTTCACTCGGCACGATCGCCCTGTTGTCTGAGGCTGTCGCCTGCGCGAGGAAGGCCGGCGTCGACCTTGCTACGCTCGCCGAGGTATTGGGAAAGGGGGGCGGCGGCGGTGTGGCTCTCGATCGGCTCACGCCATTCTTGACGACCGGTGACACTGCAGGCCTACCGTTCTATATGTCGAATGCGTTAAAGGATTTGTCCTACTACACAACCATGGCAAAAGACGCGGCAGCTGCAGACGCCATTGCAAGTGCAATCAGGATAACCTATGAATACGCCGTCTTACAAGGCGGTGCTCATTGCCCTATTCTTAGGCTTGTCGACTTGCTAGCTCCAATGCCGTCCGATCCGGAGTAGTACAGGTGGATCAGGCGCATCAGACACGCGACGCTGACAATGGCCGATTGCGGTGGCTCAATATGAGCAGGAGTTAGCGCACACGAGCGGGTCTCTTATTGATAAGTCGGGCAGCGTCCGCAGAAGGACTAAATTGGTTCAAGCATCTTTGTCAGCAGTCCTTCAACGTACCCGGCGACCGCCGCTCCATCTCTCGCCGAGAATGCATGACGTCGCGATCGCAGCGCGCCCGCCGATGGAAGGATGGACACGAGTTCCGGGCACCGATAGTGACCGGTTGACCATCCTCAAACCCCTCGCCTCTCGAAAAAGGACTAAAAGCGATGACGTTATGCGCAAGGCCAATCCAAACACCCATCAAGATGGGACCGCAACTCACGAACGTAAAGCTGGTCTAGCGAACGATGAAGATAGTCCGTTCACTCCATGAACTGCGCGACCAGTTGCGCGGACAAAACCGCACCGCCTTCGTGCCGACGATGGGCAACCTCCACCAAGGCCATCTCTCGCTGATGCGGCTCGCGCGCCAGCACGGCGACCCGGTCGTCGCGAGCATTTTCGTGAACCGGCTGCAGTTCGGCCCGAACGAAGATTTCGATAAATATCCGCGCACGTTGCAGGACGACATCGAAAAGCTGCACAACGAAAACGTTTACGTGCTCTTTGCGCCGACGGAGCAGGATCTGTATCCTCAGCCGCAGCAGTATCGCGTGCATCCGCCGCATGATCTCGGCGACATCCTCGAAGGGGAGTTCCGGCCGGGGTTCTTCCAGGGCGTGTGTACGGTCGTGATGAAGCTGATGTCGTGCGTGCAGCCGCGCGTCGTCGTGTTCGGCAAGAAGGATTACCAGCAACTGATGATCGTGCGGCAGATGTGTCGCCAGTTCGCGCTGCCGACCGAGGTTATCGCCGCCGAGACCGTGCGCGACACCGACGGCCTCGCGCTCAGCTCGCGCAACCGCTTTCTTGCCGCCGCCGAACGCGCCGAGGCGCCGGTTCTCGCCGCGACGCTTAGTCGCGTGCGCGACGCGGTGCTCGCCGGCAACCGCGATTTTGCGTCGGTCGAGAAGCAGGCGATGGATGCGCTTGCCGAGCGCGGCTGGCATCCCGATTACATCGCCGTGCGCAAGCGCGTAGACCTGCTCCCGCCCCACCCCGCCGATACCGACGCGCCGCTCGTCGTTCTCGCCGCGGCCAAGCTCGGCACGACCCGCCTCATCGATAACCTCGAAATCTGAGAAAACGAAGTTTTGCTGCGAACCCGTCGAGAACGAGCGGATCGACATCTGAAACTTGAACAACGGTGAGCACCTGACCACTTATGGGATTAAGGGCGAGCGGCACAGCGGGTTGATTTCGCGGAACGGATCGGCTGCGCGCCGGGCGCAACTGGGAGACCTGGCGATCATCGCAGCGTTCGCGCAGTTGGACGAGGCGGAATTAAAGGATTGAAGGCGGGCTGGAAGCCGGACCGCGAGTTCGTCGACGAGGAAAACCGCATCACCTGGGATCAGGTGTCAACCCGGCAATGAGCGAGCGCAGGTGCAGGGTGGCTTGGTCTCGACGCAGCGGTCGATGCGAATTTAGCGTGGGAGCGCGCGAACTCCCGCCGAATGAGGTGCTATACGCCTACTGATTGAGCACAAAGCGCCTGGAAGAAGCGCCGCTCAGTTCCAGCCTTCGAGCCGCAGCGTGGCGCGCACGAGTCTGCTCCTCCTGTTCTATCTCGCTCAGGCTCTCGCGCACGCTCTTTTTACATGCTGGCTCGCCGCGCGCCGCGCCTGCTCCGCCAAACCTCCGGTGACTGCGTTGTATAACCGTGCGTGCTGCCGGTCAATCTCGCGCTTTTGCGGCTCACGGTGATAGAGATTGTTCACCGATGCGAACACCGCGCTCAGCATCAGTTCGTTCAACATGCCGAGCGTGTGACGAGCATCGGGTTGTGCGATGCCTCGCAAATAGCCAAATGAAAGGCGTGGTCGAGCCGCGCGTGGCGTCGAGGCATCGGTTTCACGCGTGCCAGCCTCGATCATGTCCTCATAACGCCGCGTAAGCAAGATGCGATCCGCGGGCTGGCGCGCAGCGCGGCGAGCCCGCGCGGATTCCGCTTCGAGCATTTCTCGCACTTCCAGCAGGTCGTAGAGCGTGCGCGGCTGCGTGGTGAGCAGATGCATCATCGGCGTTTGGGCTGGCTCGGCGGTGAGATTCGCGACGAACGAGCCCTTGCCCTGCGCCGTCTCGATCAGACCACGCGCTCGCAAAATCTTTAGCCCTTCACGCAGCGCGGTGCGCGACACGCCGAGCTTTTCGGTGAGCCGCCGTTCTGATGGAAGCGTCTGCCCTACGACCCGCGCACTGCGCCGTCCCCGCTTCGCTAAAAATCCTCTGGATTCTCCGGGGTGTTTCTCGTCGTCGGCGGGGGGAGATGCATGTTTGTAGAGGCGACCGTGTAGACGTGTCTCGAAGACGGTTGCGACGCGCGCCTTCTTGAATGGAGCGAGGCATCTACAACCGGCAACGGGATCGTTCGCTGGGACGCGGTCTCATTGGAAAAGAAAAAGCCCACTCGGAAGAGCGGGCTGAATCGATATCGGTGAACATGGAGGAGACGAACCTAGTATAAACCCTTATCGGAATAGTGCATGCGCTTTTGCTCTGACTGGCCACCGTCCATTGCGGCGTCTGGGGCGACATTTGCCTCGGTTCCTTTTGTGTCCGCCGGTGAGTGCGAGTCCGGCGAGCGGCAACCACGCCTCCACCGCTCCCCCGTAACCGCGGCTGCCGCTCGCGGTTCGGTTCCTGGGCTGCGGCCCCCGCTGGTTGCAAGGAGTGCCCCTCCCAGAGGCTTAGCCTTGGAGCGCGAGCTCGGCTTTGCTGGTTGCCTCCGGTCCGTGCTCTCGGATTGCGACCCGTCAAGCCGCACACCGGGTGTCAGTTTTAATGGTGATAATTCGTAGTATCAGGCATGGTTTTAATGCCTCGCTGGTGTCCGTGTCGGCGCAGAAAGCGCATCAAGCAATCGTCGGCTCAGTTCGCTGGCGCGTTCAAAACACAGCTATTCAGATAACTCTCATTATTTTGATACGCCGATTTCTAACCACAACTCGCTTTTAAGAATCGCGAAGCGCCCTTCTCGCTCATTGAGTCGCCGCATTCCCTAGCTCCTTCCTGGAACGCGCAAGCGACCTGCCTCTCTGAGCGACGGAAGGAAGTCGGCTGGCAGCGCGTCGTCGACTGTTCCGCGAATCGGCCCTAGCGGTCGTCCGGCACCCGCTCCACCGACGACCGAGATTGGACACGAAACCGCCGTTGCTACTGGCGATCCGAGAAAATCGGGGGAAGACTCCATCTTGTCCGTCTCGATGAACCGGTTACCAATAATATTCACCGTCGTCACGTTGACCTTCGATCCATATATCGCCGAGGTGAAGCTGGTAATATGGATAGGCTGGTTCGCCTCGCTTGCCGGCGACTTCATGAATTGTTTGCCCCGCTAACCACGCATTCATGCCAGCGGCGTACGCGGCTGGGCCGATGTGGCATCGGTTGCCTGCTCCAGCGGCAATGATCCGCGCTGCGTAATTGGTGGCTGGTCCGATGCAGAACGGAATATTGCCCAGCGCCTTCGTCGTAATCGTGCCGCTATCCAGGAGCCCATATTCGACGCCGATCTTTAGCGATGGAGGTGCCGGAATACTCGTGATGTAGTCAGTGCCCGCTAGGTAACTACACGTCGCGTTGAGATCTTTCGCGATGCCTACGCAAGCCATGAAGGTACTTTCTGCGTCAGGCAGAATCGCGAAGATTGCATCGCCATTGACTCCGATCACACTGCCACCTTCTCTCTCCACCACGGCAATCGAACCCAGCAAGATGTCTCCCACGAACTGTGCGACGCCGGCGCCAAGTTCATTTTTCGCGACCAATGCTGTGAAGCTGTTGACGTCGACGATCATTGAGAACGCCGGGAAATGTGAAAGCTGTGGAATTTCCATTTCGAGTCAGGATTCTCTAACTGCGCTTGCCATCGCGGATCGTTGATGGTTCGACTAGATGGCTGCCATTTCACCAACTAAGTCACCGGGGGTTGCCGGTGGATTCGCGTGGTGCCAACGACGATGCTATGTGCGGCCGCAATGACCGGGGACAAGCCCTTATTGATTGCGCCCTGTCGGTGACAGAACTGCTGGCGCTGACTTGAAGCAGCTCCTCAAGAAAGGTGCGATCCAAGGACAATGCATTGCCCACACAACCACACCTCTCACTCGTGACGTTTCTTCAATCCGTCTAACGCCAATTCATTACATTTCCCGACAACCCAACTGATTAATCTTCGCTTCAAGCTCGTAGATAGGCGCAGCCAGCACCTGAGTGGCAACTTCGCCGGGTTTTTCGCTGAGCGGCGAGTACATGATAGGCGTCATGCCTTTGAAATCCGATGGCATCTTTAATTCCTCATCCATCGCAGGAACTAGCAAGAGCGTGCGTTTGCGACCCAGCCGCGACATGAAGAAACCGAGCTCGAAAATGACGTTGTCTCGAGGAGCTGCAGTCTGGTGCTTCCTTGACCGAACTATGTCATCCGGATGGGCAATGGCGACACCGAAGTCCGCTCGATTCACCTCTGTCTCCAGCGTTTCCAGGGGATATGCTCCGGGCGGGAAGATGTCATCGTCCGACCAGAGAACTGAATCAGCTTCGGTGTATCTTAGTCCATGCCGAATTGCCTTGGCTACGGCTAAGCTCTCCTTGGAGCTGATGAAAAACACTCGCGGCCTTTCGTTAGGCGACCGGATAAGAGTGTTCCGCTGCAGGATGCGACTTGCCAGTTCAGCGGCGATGAGTTTATACAACGTAGGGTGCACGTTCGCGATTTGATCGAGTGTGTCCGGCGAAACCTTCAACGATACGGTCGGTTCAAGTGCTGTGACCGTTGCGCTTCTCAGGATGGAAGGGTTGACCGTCGACATTTCTCCCACCGTGAGGTTGCGTTCCCGCGGGTACAGGAACTTACCCTTAACAGATATGCCGACTTTCCCCATCAATAGGAAGTACATGTCTCGATCGGCAGCGCCCTCTTTGATGAGCATTTCACCGGCAGAGTGCTCTGTCAGTTGTCCAGCATTAGCCAGCGCCGTGGCAACTTCGCGGTTTCCTTGAATTATGGTTTGCGCGAGCATTGCCTGCACGAGTGTGGTGGGCTCTTTGAAGCGGTCGATCAGATTCATTTTGTCTCTTTTACTTAGCAAAGTCGTGATTTTGGAGAAGCCTACCGCCGCGACAGTCGAGAACGGTCGCTGTTCGAACGCATAGCAAGTCTCTTGCGCAGCGACAACCGAGCGGAAGCGGCTACCTCGGTGAGCGCGTCGTTTCGCTCAGGCATAACCAGCGGCACGCGTATCGGCGCAAGTCCATGTGCGAACGCGTGTGCAGACGCTTCGAGCTTGCCGGCACTCGATCGTTTGACAATTAGCAGCACGAGGAAATTGGCCATCTGTTCCGGCGCCTCGAGCAGCGAATGCATCGTAAGGACGTCCGTGGGACTTGGCAGGGCCGGAAAGCTCGGGTGTGAGTGCCACTCTCCGAGATAGTTAAATCTCTCGTATTGGTGTCCAGTCAGATCGTGGAATCGACGTATGAAGCGCTTATGGAGGCTTGCGTCTCGCGAGAACGCCGCGAAGGTGCCCCCCTTACGCTGAACAGACAGGTCAACGATGCGAAAGACGCGGTCGGCAACGCGCTCGGTCGCCAGGACGCCACCGATCTCATCGGTTCCCGCACGCCGAAGCTCACGTAGTAGCATGGCTGCGCATTCCGGCGCCATTTGAACTTCAATCATTAGCTTGGACCCCCGCCGCTGCACCAAAAATTTCCAGCAGCGCTTTATAACCCTCGGCGCGCACGTCGGGGTCGATTTCAGCGGGGTGCATCCATAGGCCCGTGCCGAGATCGATAGGCCAGGTATCGAAGGGCCTCTCGAAGATCCACTCCTTGCGTAGCCCGATCATGTAAGCCGAACACTCGAACTCGGAGCTGTCGCCGGCAATAGCTGTATCGATGAGCAGGCGAGCGAAATGTGCGGCAATGGCCGACACGTCCGCATCATCAGCAACCATCGGTGGCCCATCCTCTCTCCGCGAAGCATAGTTCTTCTCGGGCTGCGGCGGCTCGGGAAAACCTGGCTGGGCGCACCACTGCTCGATCATCGAACGCGCGTCGAACGGGTTTGGATCCAACCCGGGGCGTGCACGCGCAATCAAGCCGCCATAGCCGCCGGCAAAGACGCGAGCCCAGCACATAGTCTTCTCGTTGAGCCTGGCTGCCGCCGCAGCGTAGTTGAAGACGTCGTGGTCGCCCGTAGCCTCGACGATGATATCCGCGTTGGCAATCTCACGTACCAACGCGTCGTCCTTACTACCGGGCTCTTGGCCGCCCAGCAGGAAGTTGTGCACCTTTACGTCGACGCCTGCAGCCACGCGCTTCAGGCGCTGGGCGACGACGGACACTTTCGATGCACCTGCCTGTTTGGCGTCGAGATCGTTGCGAACAAGGTTTTCGAACTTCAGGACATCGGCGTCGATCAGGATAAACTTGCGCGCACCGCTGCGCGCCAAGGTCGTGGCGACCTTCGAGCCCAAGGAGCCACATCCTAAGATGGCGAACCTTTTGTCGGCCAAGTCAGCGTTGCGGGTCGGAAGGCGATTGCCCGGGTCAGGAAGAACTAACGCGAACTCGTACGGCCGCATGTCGTCAGACCGAACGTAGAAAGCGCGCACCCCTGTCGGCGTGACCAGCATGAGGCACCGATCTTCGTCGTTGAGGATGGGCTCAGTGACGAACATACTCCAGAAGGCGCTACTGCTCGCACCGTCTTTGAGGAAGCTGTCGATGGCTTTCAGACGTGCGTCGTCAGCACTTATGGTCATGGCCAGGCCATCTAGGCGTGCGTCCTCGACGAGCGCCGTGGGCACCGTCGGATCGACCCACTGCGTATCGTCCAGTTCGATGGTATGGGTGAGCGTGACCATCACGCTCTGCGGGCCCCAGCACCGATGCAGCTTGATCGGCTGGGTCCCGGTCACATTGGCGAGCTTCGCCCGGCCGGCGGCAGTCATATTCATCCGACACCAGTTCCCGCGGATTTGCTGACCGTTCGTCACGTGGTGCGCCGACGGTAACGCCCAGCCCGACGTGTGGGTAATACCCAAGTCGGCGGCCATCAGCTTCAACGCACTGCGCAGCATTACGGCACCACCCAGGTCCGGATGCCAGTTATCCGCGCGGTACTCAAGGCAGAGATCGCCACTGGCGAGGTACTGGTGAGCGCCCCAGTCTGTGGTCTCCCCGATGGGACGCACGACCGGCGGCGCGTTCGGAAAAATCAGTGGGTAAATCATGGTGACCGTGCGAACCTTGTCGTCGATCCGCAGATCGACATCCACCTTCAAGGCAAAGTTAGATTCAGATACACCCCATCGGGCGTTCTCGACGCCAGTTCCTTCGGCGACCAATTGATCGATCGCGGCCCGTTCGGTCAGGAGACGAACCTGGTCAGTGATGAACCACCACATCAGGCGAACCCCGCCGGAACCTTGTTCGGATTCGTGGGGCCGGCGGCCTGAGCCGGCAGCGTGAATGCCGCGGCGGCGGATGCTGGCGCGCGACCGAGCCGGCCCGGCTGGGTCGGCGGCAACGCGGCGGCGAAGGCTAGCCCCGAAGCAGCCTTCTGGATGCTGGTCTTGCCAGCGAGCGCGTCGGTCGCCTCATCGTAGTCGAAATCCTCCCGGATCCGGCTTTCACCGAACAACGTGCGGAAAGCCGCAGGCGCATGCTTGTATGTGGCCGGGCCGATCGCAGTTTCGTTGCCCTTGCAGCGGCGCTGCTCATCTTCGGAGCGCAGCACGGCACGGCTGATGCAGCACCGGATCCGCTCGCCCTTGTAGCCCAGTCGAGTGATTGCCGTCGGGCCATGCTCCAGACCGATCTGAATGCCGAGGTCGCCGGTGTCGATGCCCTCTTCCTCGAGAATGTTAATCGCCTCCTCGAAGCTGCTGCGCATAGCAGCCGCGCACAGCAAGGCGTTTTTGGCGGACTCAGCGTCGTCGGTTGTCTGGGACGTCCCTTCGATTAACACACCGTGAACGCAGTCGCCGATAAATCGAATTTTACGACCGGCGAAGTCGGTATGAAGGACGGCGTCGAGTTCGGCTCGCAGCACGTGCAGCGCCCGGACGACATCTCTGGCCGATTTGTCGTCGTCGATCCTGTCCGACACGTAGGCGGTAAAGCCGTCGATATCAGCGTAGATCGACGTCGATTCCTGGCGTCGCGAATTGCCCGGGCTCAGCGCTTCCACGTCGAGGTCGGCGAACGGCGGCGTGTGCCGCGTGAATTCGAACGAGCCGAGCGGCTGATTGGCAAGTCCTTCTTCCCAGTCATCGACCACATCATCAGCAGTGACTTCGAGATCCGCGACATCCTCGGACTGCTCGATCTGCGCCTTGGTCAACGCCGTCTTGTCCTCATCGTTGACCGTGCTCCAACCCACGGCCGCACGCGCGGTGTTGGTCATGTAGATGCCGGTGTCGGCGCCTCCACCTGAACGCTTGGCGGCTAGGTTGGCCGGCTCCCCCAGGAAAAGCGGCTCGCGGTTGCCGCGACGCCCGTTGTTGACGGCTAGCGCCTTGCCGGAGTCTATGCCGGCCCGCACCTTGGCTGCCGGCAGCGGGTCATCGCTGTTTTCTCCCGTGCGCGCGAGCACGTCGATGATCAGTTGCGCCGTCGCGACCGCTTTATGGATTCGGCCAGCCTCGTTGCCGTACGGTTTGGCAACGACGGCGTGAAGCCGCTGGTTATGGAAGTCGACCTGGATCGCGTCAACATCCTTCAGGATGTCGCGTACTGCCCGGTAATGCCGGTCCAGGAACCGCAGCGTGCGGCTGTGTGCCCGTACTCCCTCTGTGCCCGTGACCCCGAGCATCTCATCAATGTTGAGAATGTCGACATACAGGTGTACGCCGTCGACCCGATAGGCAACACCGTTGCCGAGCCCGGTCAGATTCGTGTCCCGGACGTAATCCTTAACCTCGACCTTGCTGACTTGGTTGACGCTGCCGCGGATGCGCTCCTGGGCGCGATCTTTCTTCCAGCCCCTGCTTGCCATCTTGTTCTACCCCGAAGAAATGGCCGCCGAGAAGAAGCGCGCGTTGCTCATGGCTTCGAATGCGGTGGCCTGTGTCGAATTTGTCGTTTTCATCTTAGCATTTGCCCCCTGAATTTTACACTATATACTGTGCTTTTAAGAAGTCAGCTTACAACATGTAGTGGGCGATCAAACAATCTTCTCAACTGAAGGAGGGGTGCCAGACCGGCGTTTCTAAGACATCTGCGGATGCGAGTTGAACGACCATTTGCCCAAATTCTTCTGCCATTCAATCGCGAGAAAGATCGCCTTCAGGCGTTCGGAGTTCGCTCGGCTGGTCATGTGAATCAGAAAGGGTGGTGCGATCGAAATCGTGAGTGCGGCACTAGCAATCCGCGTCGATACAAATCACCACGTATAGGCCGCATCGTTCGATTCGATAGGGGCGCCTTGCTAGCGAAAACCAAAAGCTGTGCGGCCTACCTAGTTGTACAAGTTGAGGGAAAGGACTTCTGCATCTTCTTTGTAATGCAAGCCGGCTCCCGACCTGCGGCTGGAGAAGCGCCACATCAAAAGATCGATCTGCCGAGGAGCAGACGCTCTCGACCAGCAGCTTCTGGCCGAAGTTGTCAGTCGCGAGCTCCCAGAAACGGCGATGGATTTAGCTGGGGCGCCGCCGCGACCGTCGGCAACCCTCTTTACTGCTGACGTTCGACCAACCCTTATCGAACGCCCGCAAAGGCCGAGGACGCGACCGTCCCAACCCACCACGACACCGCGCTGCGACTGTTGGATTGGTTTCCAGCAGGTTTTCGCATAGCGGCAGCCGATCATCCCTCGCTTATAATCCCGAGTTGAAAAGTCAATGCGCCGCACTGGAGCTTAAGCTATGAGTCAGACCCGCGGGCGAAATGCGGGGTACCGAGAAAAGGCGAACAGCCGCCAGCCTCATCACGTGTCTAAACCGAACTTCTCGTCCCGCACCCGTACGTCCTCTCAGTCGCCTTCCAAAGAACCCGCCGCGACGGCCTCGATCATCAAGACGCGGTCGTTTCAGTTTCTGGTCAATACGGTCGGCGCTGAGAATATCGCGTTGGCGCTGGATTCCACTCTATCGCGTGTCGCGGAGCTTACGAAGGGCGAAAGATTCACGCCCGAGACTGCCTTCCACATGGAGACCACGCTCGGTCTGCCTCATGGGTTTTTCGATCAGCCCTACCCTGCCCTTTCGTCCGAACTCATTGCTCGCCTGAAATCGCCTCTCGAGTTTGTTCGAACGGACGACGAGCTAGACGACGACGTCAAAACGCAGAGGGTACCGACATCGGCGCCGGCACCGGCACCGGCATCGGTCGTTCCAGTCACACCAGAACAGTTGTTTGTTGCGGACGGTTCGTCCGAGGACGCGAAAATGCCATCTCAGAAAGCGAAAGATCCGCGTGGCAGTGCCAAGGGCGGTCGTAGTCAAGCTGCGCAACAGACCAGCAAGGCGTCGACAAAAGCAGTTGCCAGTCGACGCGGATCCATCGAGGCGGCATCGCCTCAACAACTCAGCCTGGACGACGATGCGACGGTCCAGAGCATCAGACGCGCGAACCTTCATGTGCTCACCGCGCGCAACGGATCGAAGGCCAAGCTCGGTCTCGTCATGGGTATGACCGGGTCCAACATGGCGCATCGACTGCACGGCAAGAAGCGCATGGACGAGGCAGAAGCGAACCGCTTTACCGAGCGGCTTGGATTGCCGACGGGCTGGTTGGACCAACCGCGCTCCGCCGCGGACGTACCCGAGTCCGTCTCCGTCCTACTCGCGCCCGCGTCACGCGCTCGCGCGAGCGCTCAAGGGCAAGCGTCTTCTGCTGCGACGCTGAATGCCGGCGCCCCGGACGCTTCTAGTCTGCGGGCAAGCGAGACGCTGTCCACCGCCCCGGGAAGCGCACAGGCCCCGGTTGTATTAGAGCCTCAGCTCAGCGGTGTCAAGACGGCGGATGCCTCGCCGACGAACGAGACCGAACAACTCGCCGCAGCCGATGCACCTGCAGTCAGAGACAGCGGCGATCGCGTGCCGGCACGTGCACTCGCGAACGCGGAGTTGCCACTGGCGTCGGCAACAACTCTGCAGGGTCTGGACGGGATCTCGCCTATAGCGGAGGCGCTGCTCAAGACGCTCGCCGGTAAAGCACGGACGGGTCGATTAGACGAGTTGACGGCACTCGAACTACTGCACAAAGCAGTACTTCTCTGATGACTCGGTCGCGCGTCGGTTTTCAACCTAGCCGCGCCTACGCTCTGCGAGCGCGATGAAAGGCTGAAGGCAGAGCAAACCCCCAAGACCCAGGATGGGGCACCCAGCGCTCCGCTTCAACGCGTCGTGAAGAATCTCAACCGTCGGGACGAGAGGCGGCCATGACCGTGAGTCGCTCCATTGGCCAGCATTTCGTAGCGCAACGCGAGCGTCCTGCAATGCGCACCCGACAGTACGCTGGGCGCCGAACATTCAACGTAGTCCTGAGTTCTTTTCCTGAATAATCACGATGCTCACCCCCCCAATAGCTTTACGTATAGACTAGTCCGGATAAGTGTCTGGCGAAGAACGTTGAAACACCTCGACGCGATGGCGACCAGCTTGTTTTGCGGCATAAAGCGCTTTCTCTGCCCGAGCTAATACTTCTTCACGCCGGTCACCGATCGCAGGCTCCGCCTTCCCTGCACTGGCGCCGCGCAACCCTCATTTCACGACGCTATTGCTCCCAGAACGCCCAGCAGCGCCTTGAAATCGACGGGCTTGACGAAGTGATGATCGAAGCCAGTCTTCCGCCGTCGAGCGTTCATATCGACGCTGGGCCCTGCCCACGAGATCAGCTTCCTTGTATTCAGGGATAGTCTCGCCCGCGCCGATCTAGGCGACTGCAAACACGCGGCGTCCGTCAACAGGCGAGCGACGAACGAAGAAGAGACGCACAGTTATAGGAAGTACCTAGTTCTCGGCGTGCTTTGACGATACACGCGGCACGGCAAAACCTTGGCATAATCAGAGCGACACATTCTGCCGCTCGCTCATGCCCTCATCGACTCGCCGTCGCACGAAGCGAAAACTGTCACGCGGCACGCTGGCGCGGTACCGCGATCGCATTGTAGAGATCTTGGGTGACGCGCGCGGTCAGCGCGTCATGATCCGCTCGATTCATCCCGATGGGCGCGAGCGTCTGACGGCCGTCAAGCTAGCTAATTTGCTTCCCCTCGAAAGCCAGTTGTTCTGATTCGGGCGCGTGCATTCGCTCACGCCAGCAACTCGAGTCTTTCAGACGCGTTGAGCATGTCCTCAACGACCCTTGCGAGCGGAAAACCGACCGTCTTTCGCGGTGTCGATTTCGATGGCCTCGCCGGTTTGCGCTTTGCGGCAAGTGTGCGCCGCATGCTCGCCGCGGACGAAGGTACCGAATCCGACCAGCCGCATCGCGCGCCCGCACTCACCTCTTTCGTGACCTTGAATCCAGCTTGTGGCCCGGGTCGGACGTGCTTTCTCGCGCCTTGCCGCAACCGAGCAAATCTTTTCGGCGGCCGCTTAGGAAATTCGCGCCACTGCCGATATGTGGCATGGAACGCCACCTTCACCCTCCCGCGGCCGCTTATGAATTGTTGCTGATTGACGCCGATCTTGAGCACCTGCACCGCGCGGTCGCATTGGAAGTCGCCGCCCCGCGCCCGGTCCTACCACTCACTTTCTGGCGGCGTCGCGTCGCTCAAATTGTCGAAACGCGGCATCTTCTACCCGCGCAGCTGGCCGTCGCGTGCGCATTGATGGACTTACTCGAGTCGACCAGCACTAGCAACCGATTGCTCGCTAAGGCCAGTTGATTCGCACACTCCTGCCCGCTCGATAAAGCGACAACGCGATGGGGGGGAGCAAGCAAATTGCACGGCAGTGAATACCGATCGTTCGGTCCCTATTGGACGCCTCAGGTGACTTCCGGGGCAAACGCGATTGAAGCACGATCCTGGGACGTAAGAGCCTAAGGCGATGCGCCCGGCGACGTCGGCTGTAAATATGCAATCAGCATTTCAACTTGCATCTCGGTCACCGCCGCGATGACCGTTGATTCGGTGTAGTCCCGTCCGACGAACACTTTCAGGGTGAACCGATTGGAAACCAGGTAGTAGCCCATGGCGGCCAGCGTGACGTAGAAATCCAGCGCGTCCACATCGGCCCGGAAATCCCCGGTCGCTGCCCCGCGCGCCAAGGTCGCGCGCAACAAGTCGATCACGGGCGAAATTGCCTCGGTCAGCTTCGGCGAACGCTCGAGGTACCGCCCTTCATGCAGATTTTCGTTGTTGATGAGATTCAGCCAGCTTGGATTTGCCCGGAAGTAATCCCAGATGGAAAGCGCAAGCGTTCGAATCGCGACAGCTGGCTGCAGCCCCGCGAGATCGAGACTCACCTCATGACGCGCAAACTCTGCATACATCGCCTCGAGCACTGCGACGTACAGCCCTTCCTTGCTTTGGAAGTAGTAATAGAGCATCCGCTCGTTGGTTTCCGCAGCCGTTGCAATGGCGTCGACTCGGGCTCCGGAAAGTCCATGGGTTGAAAACTGTTGTGTCGCCGCCTCCAAGATGCGCCGACGTGTGCCCTCGGGGTCTCGCCTGATTCTCGGTTCGTTCATTCTCGTCGCCTCCTGCGATGCAGCTTACAACCGGATTATGCGCGTGGCCCGCCATCTAGGTCGCGACAAGTGCTTATGACGATCCCGGCTCGCAGCGAACCGGGTCGGATCTCCGGTTCTGGGGCCAGATCCGGGACGCAGCGCACGCCATCCATGCGTAGTGGCAGGCATGCAGTGGCTTCGGTCGCCCGATCGCAGCCACCAGCGGTTCGGCAGGCTTAGCGGGGGTGCCCTCAAGAAACGGACTTTTGCGTACGTTAAGGCCGAATGGCCCTCACACGGCGCCGGCGTCACGCGGTTCTTCGCCTCTCTGCAATGAGGCAATCATCGGAATGGCACGCGCACACGAGTTGAGTCAGCACGGCCTCCATGCGCTGGAGATCGGCGAGCTTGTCCTGTATGTCCCTGAGCTTGTGTTCAGCAAGGGTGCTCGCCTCGTCGCAGTGCGTTCCGTCTTCCAGTTTCAGAAGGTCCGCGATTTCGTCGAGGCTGAAGCCCAGCCGCTGGGCCGATTTGACGAATCGCACCCGGGTGACGTCAGCCTCACCATATCAGCGAATGCTGTGCGACACCCGATTACCTCGAACGGCATAGTGTTCCGCAGCGGCCGGAACAGCTGCTCGAGCATCACTGTCTGTCGCTGCCGCCCGGTCAGGGGGAGACGCATGCGTCTTCACCGGTCCGGGCGGCGAAGCAGTTCGGGTTCGCCCGACCCACGTGGCGTTCGCGGACAATGCCGAGATGCTGCGACAACTGGCGTTACTCGGCCACGGCATCGCAATCCCGCCGAGCTATCTGATCGAACGCGACATCGCGGCGGGCGACTTGTCAGTCTGCTGCCCGAGTACCAACTGCCGTGTGTGGACGTCCACATCGCCTATCCGAGTCGGCATTACCTGCCGGCGAAAGCCCGCAGTTTCATCGATCGCCTGATTGAGCAGTTCGCCCTTCAGCCAGCGGGTGCCTATCCCGCCTCACGTGTTGCTGCTACGCAGGCACAAGCAATCCCGCCGCGAGAGTTAGGATATCGCCGCCCGAACGCACCGGCTTCACGTCCCATCGTGATCGGCTCGTTGCTTGATGAGCTGCCGCTGAGCGTCATAATACGCATGCGCTGCGCCGCAGGTACCATAATTCCGGCTGTCTTTCTCTTCGGCGGTCCCGATGCTCTCCTTAGAATGGGGATCGCTTGGCACGGAGGGGGTGTCATCCGGCATCTCGCTGGTATCAAGTTTTTCAGTTCGGCACAGGGAGTGCAGGAATTTCGCGATGGCCCGCATATGCTGGACTTTCGCGCAAATTCGCTCGGCATCCGCCACCGCGCCGCTAAACATCGCGGAGATTGGTACTCCCGCGCTCCGCAGCCATCGACGCTTGAACATGTTCTCTCCTTGCCGCGCGCCCGGACATATCGCCAGCACGGTCCATTGCCGCCGGTAGAGTGCTAAAGCGCGGAAAGAGTACGAGATCGAACCACTGACGTTTTACGGACTCTTCGCAATGCACGCAATGGGCCTGAACTTACCTTACGATTCGAGTATAGATCTCGTCCAGCGCAGCCGACATGGGGTGCCGTCAAGAAGCGGACTTTTGCCCCGACTACTAAGGCCGAATGCCCCTTACACGGCGCCGGCGTCACGCGGTTCTTCCCCTCGCTGCAGCGACGCAATGAGTGGACATGACACGTTGCCCTTGCGCGAATGGCACGCGCACACGAGTTGTGTCAGCACCGCCTCCATGCGCCGGAGATCGGCGAGCTTCTCCTGAATGTCGCGGAGCTTGTGTTCCGCGAGACTGCTCGCTTCGTCGCAGTGCGTTCCGTCGTCCAGTCTCAGGAGGTCCGCGATTTCGTCGAGGCTGAAGCCCAGCCGCTGGGCCGATTTGACGAACCGCACCCGGGTGACGTCAGCCTCACCATAGCGGCGAATGCTGCCGTACGGCTTCTCCGGCTCCAGCAGCAATCCCTTGCGCTGATAGAACCGGATCGTCTCGACATTGACGCTGGCCGCCTTCGCGAAGGCGCCGATGGTCAGAGTTTCGCAACCTTTTTCCATACCGCTTGACTCCGTACATAGGTACGGAAGTAAGGTTACGCTACCCAGTGGAAATCCGGAAGGGCAAGCGTATGGCGGAACAGCAGAAAGGGCGCGGCGCACTTGCCGCCGGCGGACTGGCTGCGATCCTCGCGTCGACCTGCTGCCTCGGGCCGCTGGTGCTCGTCGCGCTGGGTGTGAGCGGCGCCTGGATCGGCAACCTGACTTTGCTCGAACCCTGGCGGCCGGTTTTCATCGGCGCCGCGCTGGTGGCGCTGTTCTTCGCCGGACGGCGCATCTTCCGGCCGGCCGCGGCGTGCAGGCCCGGCGAGGTGTGCGCGATTCCACAGGTGCGCGCCGCGTACAAGCTCATCTTCTGGATCGTGGTCTCGCTAGTACTGATCGCGCTCGGTTTCCCCTACGTACTGCCCCTGTTCTATTGAACCTGGAGATCGTCATGAAAAAGCTGCCTGCTGCGCTCGCGCTCACCGTTCTCACGGTCCCGGTCTGGGCGGCCACACAGACCGTCAAGTTGTCGGTGCCGGGCATGACCTGCGCGGCCTGTCCGATCACGGTCAAACAGGCGCTTTCCAAAGTTGCCGGCGTCGAAAAAACGGATGTCCGTTTCGAGCAGAGGGAAGCCATCGTGACGTTCGACGATAGCAAGACCAACGTCCAGGCGTTAACCAAGGCCACGGCGGACGCGGGCTATCCGTCGTCGGTCAAACACTGAAACCACGGAGGTACTGCAATGTCGTTCGTCACGCGCGTGGCCGATAAGGCCGGTCTGCTCGGCAGCATCACGTCGGCGATGGGCTGTGCGAGCTGCTTTCCCGCCATCGCCAGTCTGGGCGCCACCATTGGTCTGGGCTTCCTGAGCCAGTATGAAGGGTTGTTCATCCGCATCCTGCTACCGGCCTTCGCCGGCATCGCCCTGTTCGCCAATGCGGTCGGGTGGCTCAATCATCGGCAGTGGCGCCGTACGGTGCCCGGCCTGATCGGCCCGGTACTGGTGCTGATGGCCGTGTTTGTGATGCGGGCCTATGGCGAGCACAGCGGCTGGCTGCTCTATCCCGGTTTCGCCGTCATGCTGGCGGTATCGATCTGGGACCTGTTCTCCCCGGCGAAGCGCGTCTGTGCCACCGATACGTGTGATCAGGGCACTGGCACCGTCCGCAAAAGTTGAGCAGTCGCGCATCTAACCCAATCCATGAAAGAACGGAGCAAGCCCATGATGACCTTGAAGATCGACGGGATGACCTGCGCTTCCTGCGCCGAGCATGTCAGGCAGGCGCTGGAAAGCGTGCCCGGCGTGCGCTCGGCAGCGGTCTCCTGGTCCAAAGCGCTGGCCGATCTGACGGTCGATGAAGGAGTCAGCCACGACATGCTGGCTGCCGCGGTGACGACGGCCGGCTATCACGCCAGGGTTGCTGACGTGCCGAGCCAATCCGCCGGCCCGCTCGACAAGGCGCTCGGCTGGGCGGGGGCTGGTCGGAAGCGTAGCGGCGATGCCGGCGCGCTGCGGGTCGCCGTGATCGGCAGCGGCGGCGCTGCCATGGCGGCTGCGCTGAAGGCCGCCGAAAACGGCGCGCTGGTGACACTGATCGAGCGCGGCACCCTCGGCGGCACCTGCGTGAACGTAGGGTGCGTGCCCTCCAAGATCATGATCCGTGCAGCCCACATCGCGCATCTGCGGCAGACGAGTCCCTTCGACGCGGGCATCACCGCGACGGCACCGGCCATTGACCGGCCGCGCCTGCTCGCCCAGCAGCAGGCGCGCGTGGACGAGCTGCGCCACGCCAAATACGAAAACATTCTCGACACGAGCCCGAACATCAACGTCCTGCACGGCAAGGCGCGCTTCACGGGAAGCCATTCGCTCGCCGTCACGCTGACCGCCGGCGGCGAACGTACGGTGTCGTTCGATCGCTGCCTGATTGCCACGGGTGCAACGGCCGCAGTGCCGCCGATTCCGGGCCTGAAGGACACGCCGTACTGGACCTCGACCGAAGCGTTGGTGAGCGACGCGATTCCCGAGCGACTGGCTGTGATCGGCTCGTCGGTGGTCGCGCTGGAACTGGCCCAGGCCTTTGCACGGCTGGGCAGTCATGTCACCGTCCTGGCCCGCCACACACTGCTCTACCAGGAG
Organism: Caballeronia jiangsuensis; assembly: GCA_000648925.1. Lineage (GTDB taxonomy): Bacteria > Pseudomonadota > Gammaproteobacteria > Burkholderiales > Burkholderiaceae > Caballeronia > Caballeronia jiangsuensis. The sequence goes on along the minus strand of JFHF01000028.1, from coordinate 46,412 downwards.
GACCCGGCGATCGGCGAAACCGTGACGGCGGCCTTTCGCGCCGAGGGCATCGAGGTGCTGGAACAGACCCAGGCGAGCCACGTGTCGTACGCTGATGGCAAGTTCGTCCTCACCACGAACCACGGCGAGGTGCGGGCCGACCAGCTGCTGGTGGCAACGGGCCGCTCCTCCAACACTGGCAGTCTGGACCTGGCTAGTGCGGGGGTGCGACTCGACGAGCGCGGCGCCATCGTGATCGACGCCGGCATGCGCACGAGCACACCGGACATTTATGCGGCGGGCGACTGTACGAATCAACCGCAGTTCGTCTATGTCGCGGCGGCCGCCGGTACGCGCGCGGCGATCAACATGACCGGCGGCGATGCGCGGCTGAATCTCGATACGATGCCGGCGGTCGTCTTCACCGAGCCACAGGTTGCGACGGTCGGCTATAGCGAGGTGCAGGCCCACCAGGCGGGCATCGAGACCGACAGTCGCACACTGACGCTCGACAACGTCCCGCGTGCGCTGGTGAACTTCGACACACACGGCTTCATCAAGCTGGTGGCGGAAGCCGGCAGCGGCCGGCTCATCGGCGTGCAGGCGGTGGCGCCCGAGGCGGGCGAACTCATCCAGACGGCCGCGATCGCGATCCGCGCAAGGATGACCGTGCAGGACCTCGCTGACCAGCTGTTCCCGTACCTGACGATGGTCGAGGGGCTTAAGCTCGCCGCGCAGACCTTCTCGAAGGATGTGAAGCAGCTCTCGTGCTGCGCCGGATAACCTGCGGGGGACGACGATGAACCTTGCCCGCTACACGGCCGAACTGGTCGATCGCCTGACGATGGCCAACCAGTTGGAAGGTTTTGCAGATCTCTTTGTTGTCCTGCTGCGTGAACTCAGCAAGGGGGCGCCGGTTTCTCCCGCCGCGCTGGCTCTGGCCTTGGACTGGCCCGTCGGGCGTGTGACCGCTGCACTCGAACAGGCGGTCAGCACCGAATGGGACGACGATGGCAACGTCGTCGGGTATGGTTTGACGTTGCGTGAGACCCCGCACACTTTCGAAGTCGGCGGTCGACGCCTTTACACGTGGTGCGCCTTCGACACCTTGTTCTTCCCGGCGCTGATCGACCGGACTGCGCACGTGGTCTCGCGTTGTGCGGCCACTGGCGTGCCGGTCTCGCTCACGGTCACGCCCAACGCGCTACAGAATGTTGCGCCGGCAGGCGCGGCCGTGTCGCTGATCCTGCCGCAGGACATGCCCGACATCCGCCATGCCTTTTGCTGTCATGTGCATTTCTTTGCCTCTGCCGCCACGGGGCAGAAGTGGGCCGCGACGCACCCCGGCATCGAGATCGTGAGCCTCCAGGATGCCTTTGCCGTTGGCCGCGAGCGTGCCGAACGGCTGTTGCGGGCCACTTGTCTGCGAAACGCGAAGAGGGCAGACCGTGCGTGACCGTACTGCACCTGGATTGTCTCGTGGCGCCCGCTGGCGCGCCTGGCTCTGGGGTGCGCTCGCGGCGCTCACCTGCCCATGTCATCTGCCGATCGTGCTGCTGGCGCTATCCGGCACTGCGACCGGGGCACTCGTCAGCCAGCATAAGGGCATCGCCGTGGTCGTGCTACTGGTGTTGTTTGCCTTGTCGCTTACACGGGCGCTGCGCGCGTTTCGTTTGCCGCGCTAATGTTCTGCTTGAGAACCGATGATGTCGCGTGGGACAGTCGCACTAACGTTGGTCCCTGCGCAGGTTGTCGTCCATGCCACATGCCGGTCATTTCGCGGCACGCCCCAGCCATCGGGTCTCACTCATCCGCACCGCCGCAATGACGCCGGACGCGAAGGTCAGTCCCGCGACCAGCCACATGGCTGCAGCCAGGCCGAACAGGTCGGCGGTAAGGCCGGCCAGCAGCGCCCCGAGCGCATAGCCGAGATCACGCCAGAGCCGGTAGACGCCGACCGCGGACGCGCGCCAGCTTGGGTGAGCCACATCGCCGATGGCGGCCAGGAGCGTCGGATACACCATCGCGGTTCCGATGCCGAGCCACACGGCGCCGAGCGCGAAGGCAGCGAAATGCCCCGTTAGCACAGTGACGGCAATGCCGATGGCCTGGAGCCACATCCCGCACACGATCAGCCATTTGCGGCCAATCCGGTCGGACAGCGCGCCGGTAAAAATTTGCGTGATGCCCCAGACCGCCGGATAGATCGCGGCCAGCTGGCCAATTTGCGACAGTGTCATGCCCGCTGCGGCAAACACCAGTGGAAACAGCCCCCACGCCATCCCGTCGTTCAGGTTGTTGACCAGGCCTGCCTGGCTCACACTGGAGAGATTGCGGTCGGTGAGCGAGGTGCGGCGGAAGATCTCGCGTTGCGTGAGGGCACTTTCGCTCGCCGCAGCCGGAGCATGTGCCCGCAGTTCCTGCGTCACGTGCCCACGGGTTTCACGAACGACGAGCATGGACAGCAGCAGCCCAGCCGCCACGTAGACGACGCCCAGATAAAAAGGCTCAGGCCTGAGCCTGAAGTGCGCCGCGATCCAGCCGGTGGCCAGTGCACTGCCGGCCACCGCGAAGTAGCCGGAAAATTCGTTCAGTCCCATCGCGAGACCGCGCTGTCTGGGCCCGACCAGGTCGATCTTCATGATGACCGTGGTCGACCACGTCAGCCCCTGGCTCACGCCCAGCAGCACGTTGCCAGCGACCACCCAGTTCCAGTCAGGCGCCCACATCAGCGCGAACGGCACCGGAATCGCGACCAGCCAGCCGGCAACCAGCACCTGCTTGCGCCCGAAACGGTCGGAAAGACGTCCGGCGAAATAGTTGGTCAACGCCTTCGTAATGCCGAAGACCACAATGAACGAGAGAATCGCGGCCTTGGCCGCGATGTGAAACTCCTGCTCGGCAATGGCGGGCAGAATGCTGCGCTCCTGCCCCACCATGGCGCCCACGAAAGCGTTGACGAGCAGCAGCAGTGAGAACTGACCGAGGTTCTCGCGCAGCCCGAGGCGAACGGGAGCCGCGTGCATGCGTCAGGCCGCCAGTCCCAGGTTGAAGCGCACCATCGCGTCCATGCCGGCGGGACGCGGCGGAATTTCCGCGGTCACATGGGCGATGAAGGTGGCCTTATCCATCGACAGCGCGGGGTTCCAGCGCTTTTCGAAACCCAGGGTCGATGACGGCTTCCCGGACAGGCCCGCACCGCAGGCACTACCCGCCTGGTGGCCGGGAAAGATCTCGATGTCATCGGGCAGCGACAGCAGCCTGCCGTGCAGGCTTTCATACAGCAGACCGGCCATCTCACGTTCGCGGCCGGCCAGATCGGGGCGGCCGGTCGCACCGACGAGCAGCGTGTCACCGGTGATCACAAACCAGGGCGCTTCACCGCGCCGCATATCGGTGACCAGCAGGCAAACACTGTCGGGGCTATGACCCGGCGTGTGAACCACGGTGATCTTGACGTTCCCGATATCGAGCACCTGGCCGTCACGCAGGGGCGCGAAATCATACTTCACCTGTGACTGGTTTGACTCATGCAGGCAATACGGTGCGCCCACCGTCTGCGCCAGTACCCGGCCGCCGGAATAATGGTCCGCGTGAACATGGGTGTCGATGACATGGGTAATCGTGACGTTGGCTTTTTTTGCCTCTTCGATGAACCAGGTTTCGTCGCCGGCGACGACATCAACCGCCACCCCTTTACCGTGGCCGCCACAGCCGAAAAAGTACGAGAGGGATGCTTCCCTGGTTGCCAGCTGTCTGAAAAACATGATCCTGTCCTCGTTGATATCCGGTTCATTCGTCGCCTGCGACCTGGAGCGGCAGGCCCGCAGCCTGCCACTCGCTCACGCCGTCCAGCATCTTGGTCACCCGATATCCCCGCGACGCCAGCAGCGTCACGGCCTCATCGGACATCAGGCAGAATGGGCCGCGGCAGTACGCGACGATCTCCTTGTCGGTGGGCAGCTCTGCCAGCCGCTGTTCAATCTCGGCAAGCGGCATCGATCGGGCGAAGGGCAGGTGCGCCGCCTGATATTCCGCTGCCGGACGCACGTCGATGACGATCACTTCGCCGTGACGTGCCCGCTCCAGCAACGCCTCCCGCCCGACTGACGCGAGCCTGCCCGGATCGGCCACCATCTGCGCCAGTGCCGCGCGCAACTCCAGCAGGTGCTCCTCGGCCACTTCCCGCAAAACCACCCACAAGGCGGCGACGTCCGTGCCGCTCAGGCGATACACCATGTACTTGCCGTCCCGCCGGGAAGCGACCAGACGGGCATCCTTGAGCGCCTTCAGGTGAGCGCTTGTGAGCCTGATGTCGGTGGACAATTCGTCCGCCAGCACCTCCACCGTCTTTTCACCTTGTGCGAGCAATTCCAGCAGCTCAAGTCGCTTCGGACTCGAGACGGCCTTGCCGATGCGGGCGACCTGTTCGTACAGGAGGTCCTTGATCGATCGTTTATTCATTCGTACATTCTAGCGAATATAAGAATATGCAGTAGGAACTATCGGAGAGGTCCATCAGCGATCGCTAATAATCGTATTTCGATATCGAATTTCGATTATTATCCTTCCTGTTTCGACTAGGTGGGGCATTGCATGTCAGCGAACGAAATCGGGAAGGTCACTCATGAGCGGGCCTGGATGGTATTTCTGGTCTTTTTGCGCCTGGGGCTGACCTCCTTTGGCGGCCCCATCGCGCACCTAGGCTACTTCCGGACTGAATTTGTCACACGCCGACGCTGGCTCACCGAACGTAGCTATGCGGATCTGGTTGCGTTGTGCCAGTTCCTGCCCGGCCCAGCCAGCAGCCAGGTTGGTATGGCGCTCGGGTTATCGCGCGCCGGATTCCCAGGCGCGCTCGCCGCCTGGGCTGGATTCACGCTGCCATCGGCGATCGCGCTGGTCCTGTTCGCGTTTGGCATGTCGAGGTGGGGCAGCGCTTTTCCTGCAGGTGTACTGCATGGTTTGAAGGTCGTTGCGGTCGCAGTGGTCGCGCAAGCGGTGTGGGGCATGGCGCGCAAGCTGTGCACTGATACGGCGCGGATCACTATTGCCGCCGTATCCGCCTGCATCGTGCTCTTGTGGCCGACCGCGTGGGGACAGGTTAGCGTGATCGCTGGCGCTGCTGTCGCGGGTCTGCTGCTGTTCAAGCCAGCGCGGGATATCGCCCACGAGCCGCTCCCGATCGCGGTCAGTCGCCGCGTCGGCATCGTGCCTGTTACTTTTTTTCGGTTTGCTCATTGAGCTGCCACTCATGGCGCAAGCATGGCCAAACCAGACCCTGGCCATGGTCAACGCCTTCTATCGGGCCGGGTCACTGGTCTTCGGGGGCGGGCATGTCATGTTGCCCCTACTGCAAGCGGCCGTGGTGTCGAACGGCTGGGTGACGAATGAGACCTTTCTCGCAGGCTATGGCGCGACCCAGGCCGTTCCCGGGCCGCTCTCCACCTTTGCGGCTTTTCTGGGGGCCTCGATGCATTTGCCGCCTAATGGCTGGATCGGTGCTACGGTTTGTCTGGTCGCCATCTTCTTGCCATCGTTTCTGCTGATGGTCGGCGCATTACCCTTCTGGGAAGAACTGCGTCGCAGCGTCCATACCCAGGCCGCGCTCGCCGGGGTGAATGCAGCCGTCGTCGGCGTGTTACTGGCCGCGCTCTATCACCCGGTTTGGACCAGCGCCATTTTCAAGCCAGAAGACTTCGGACTGGTGCTAGTCGCGCTCGTTGCCCTGATGTTCTGGAGGCTCCCGCCCTGGCTAGTGGTGTTGGCGTGTGGGGCTCTCGGATGGTTGCTGAGTGTCGTTCTCTGAGGCACAAATCGAGGGCAGACCCATGAACGACAAGGATCTCTATGGCGGGCTGATCCGCTTGCATGTCCTCCATCATGCCGGCGAAGAACCGATCTTCGGGCTAGGTATCATTGAGGAGTTGCGTCGCCACGGCTACGAAATCAGCGCGGGTACGCTGTATCCGATGCTGCATGGCCTGGAAAGGAGGGGCTATCTGCTCTCCCGGCCCGAGCAGTCCGGAAAGCGAGCGCGGCGAGTCTATGAAATCACGCCCGTTGGCCGGGAAGCGTTGGCCGACGCCAAGATCAAGGTCAAGGAGCTGTTCGGTGAACTGTTCGAGGAAGGTCGCTGACCAGTCACAGCTCTCGGCCAGATGCCTTGGCGTGCCTTATTTTCCGTTGTCTGGAACGTCCTCTGTCAAAGTACTTCCCGCCGCCCAAAACGGGATGCGCAGTCGGCACATGCTGGCATTGCTTACCTTCGAATGGCAGATCGCACAAATGCGGCCGACCGACGAATTTAATAGGAATATCTTATGCGTCGGGCCGTCGGCAACTGTCTGACGTCAGGTAGTGTCTCAGTTTGAATGTAACAGCCGCACGATGCCGGCCGCGAGCAGCAGAACTATGCCCAACACGGCGCAGGACAGATCTAGGTAATGGCCCGGGCTGTTCGGCAAACCCCAGCCCATATTTGGCAGAATCGAAAAACGCTCCGCGACATGCGTGAGCGCCACCACAATTAGGCAGCCGCAACCGGCCGCCACTAGAAATCGCGTTGTCATTCAACTACCCGATCGGCCAGCCGGGGGACGTACTTGATTCGCCCGTTGTTGTGAGACGACACGCCAATTAGGCCTCTGATTATTGGCCCGGTCCAAAGGATACAGAGTGCCCGAAACCCAGGTCGCTTCACCGTGGCTGAACCGACGTGTCCAGGAACTTATTGCTGAATGCTTCCTTTCGGTCGTCCGGAATCCTGCTCCCGAACAGCTCGTGTGCGATTGGCCCACTGTCAGTTTGAACCATACCCTATCCTGATGTCAGGCAAGCCCTGTCAGCATTGTCAGGTTAGGGCCTATTTCTCGGTTTGTTGACGCTCCCGTTTCGCCGTCATAGATTTCAACCTGACACATTCCTCGGAAGGCGGTCATGAACGGGCAACGCGTGGGCTACGTCCGGGTCAGCACGTTCGAGCAGAACGCCGAGCGCCAGCTCGACGGCGTGACGCTGGACCGCACCTTTACCGACAAGGCGTCGGGAAAAGACACGAAGCGCCCGCAGCTCGACGCCCTGCTGAGCTTTGTGCGCGGTGGCGATACGGTGGTCGTGCACAGCATGGATAGACTCGCGCGAAATCTGGATGACTTGCGCCACCTCGTTCAGTCGCTCACGCAGCGCGGCGTGCGCATCGAATTCGCGAAGGAGTGCCTGACTTTCACGGGCGAGGATTCGCCGATGGCGAACCTGATGTTGTCGGTGATGGGCGCGTTCGCGGAATTCGAGCGCGCGCTGATTCGCGAGCGCCAACGTGAGGGTATTGCGCTCGCGCGACAGCGCGGAGCGTATCGCGGCCGCAAGCCGGCGTTGTCCGATGCGCAGGTCGCCGATCTGCGGCGTCGCGTGGAAGCCGGTGAACGCAAGGCGCAGATCGCACGCGATTACGGGATCAGCCGTGAAACGCTGTACCAGTACCTCCGCTCGGTGAGGTGAAGCGTGCCCCGCCGCGAACTGCTCACGCCTGCCCAGCGATTCCAGCTGTTTGCTTTCCCCGAGGACGAAAGCGAACTGATCCGTCTGGCCACCCTGTCGAAAGAGGATTTCGCGTTCGTGCGTCAGCACCGGGGCGATCACAACCGTCTCGGCGTTGCGGTCCTCATGGTCTACCTGCGCTATCCCGGCCGCGTGCTGGGCCCGGGCGAGAAACCGCATGCGCCGATCCTCGGTATCGTTGCGACGCAACTGCGGGTCGCGCCTGCGGTGTGGGATCTCTATGCGTCGCGCGACGAGACGCGACGGGAGCACCTGCAGGAGTTGCTGACCCGCACCGGACTGGCCCAGTTCGACCGGCATCGTTATCGCCAACTGGTTGCATTCCTGTTGCCGGTCGCGATGCAAACCGCGCAAGGCATCGTTCTCGCGCAGGCCGCCGTTGACGAACTCAGGCGCCAGCGTGTGCTGTTGCCACCGGTCGCCGCCCTCGAAAAACTGTGTTCGACCGTTGCCACGCGCGCACAACGCGAAGTGTACCGGCTGCTCACCGCGCAGCTGAGTACAGATCAGCGCTCGGCGCTCGACCAGCTTCTCCAGCCGTTTGCCCCCCGCCCGGTTAGCAAGCTCGCCTGGCTGCGGCAATCGCCGGGCGAGCCGAGCGCGAAAGCCGTCCTGGCGCATATCGAGCGTTTGCAAGCCATCCGCGCACTCGGACTGCCTCCGGATATCGGCCGTAATGTCCACCAGAACCGCTTGCTGCGCCTGGCGCGCGAAGGTGGGCAGACTGCCGTCTATCAGCTTGAAGAATATGAAACCGATCGGCGTCACGCTACGCTTGTCGCTATCCTGCTCGCCACTGCTGCGACGCTGACTGACGAGATCCTGAACTTGCACGACCGTCTGATCGGTTCGTTCTTCACCAAGGCCAAGCACAAATATGAAAAGCGGTTCGCTGCCGAAGGCAAAGCGGTTAACGACAAGGTCCGTCTCTACGCGAAGGTGGGCGCGGCATTGATTGCAGCGAAGGAGGCCGGCGCCGATCCCTTCCAGGCGATCGAAGCGATCGTGCCGTGGGAAACCTTTACGGCGAGCGTACACGAGGCCGAGCAGCTTGCACGCGACGCAGAGTTCGATTCGACCGCGCTACTGGTAGACCATTACACGCAGCTGCGACGCTATTCGCCAACCTTCCTCGATACCTTCGATTTCCGTGCAGCATCCGCCCGTCAGAACCTGATGAACGCGATCGACGCCTTGCGCACGATGAACCACAACGACGCCCGAAAAGTGCCTGCCGATGCGCCGACGGCCTTCGTCAAGCCGCGCTGGGAGCGATTCGTGTTCAAGGAAGGCGGTATCGATCGCAGGTTCTACGAGCTGGCCGCGATGAGCGAGTTGAAGAATGCGCTTCGCTCAGGCGACGTGTCCGTGATCGGCAGCCGGCAGTTCAAGGATTTCGATGAATACCTGATGCCGCGTGCGACGTTCGACGACCAGCATCGCGGGAACCGGCTCGGGTTGGCCGTGGAGACCTCGGCGGCCGTGTATCTGGACGAGCGCCTCGCTCGCTTGCGAGAAGCGCTTGACGAAACGGCCCGGCTCGCAGCCGCCGGCGAATTGCCAGACGTCGAGCTGAACGACAAGGGACTCAAGATCTCGCCGATCGAAGACATGACGCCGCCGGCGGCTGACGTGCTCACGCAGCAGGCCTATGAGCTGATGCCGCGCGTGAAGATCACGGATCTGCTGATGGAAGTCGATCAATGGACCGACTTCACACGCCACTTCACGCACCTGAAGAGCGATTCCGGGCAACCAGACCGGACGTTGCTGCTCACCGCGATCCTTGCCGACGCGTTCAATCTCGGGCTGGAGAAAATGGCCGACGCCTGTCCCGGCACCAGCTTCGCGAAGCTTTCGTGGCTGGTAGCCTGGTATATCCGCGACGAGACCTATCATAAGGGGCTGGCCGAGCTGGTCAATTACCAGCATCGCCTGCCCTTCGCAGCGTACTGGGGCGAAGGCATGACTTCGTCATCCGATGGTCAGCGCTTCCGTGCCGGAGGCCACGGCCAGGCTGCCGGCTATCGAAACGCGAAGTACGGCAGCGAACCCGGCGTCCTGTTCTATACGCACATCTCCGACCAGTACGCACCGTTCCACACCAAGGTCATCAATTCGCCGGTGCGGGACGCCACGCACGTGCTCGATGGACTGCTGTACCACGAATCGGACTTGCGCATCGAGGAGCACTATACCGACACGGCGGGCTTTACCGATCATGTGTTCGCACTGTGCCACTTCCTCGGATTTGAGTTTGCGCCACGCATCGCTGATCTGGCCGACAAGAACCTGTACGTCCCTGGCAAGCCGGGCGACTGGCCCGCACTGTCGTCGCTGATTGGCGGGTCGATTAGCCGGAAACTGATCGAACGCGAATTTGACGACGTGGTCCGCCTGGCCGCATCGATCCAGCAGGGCACCGTGACGGCTTCCCTCATCCTGCGGAAGCTCAGCGCCTATCCACGGCAGAACGGTCTCGCTGTCGGCCTGCGCGAACTCGGCCGGATCGAGCGCACGCTGTTCACGCTCGAGTGGCTCCAGGATCCGGCACTGCGCCGTCGCGTGTCTGCCGGACTGAACAAAGGGGAAGCCCGCAACTCGCTCGCACGCGCCGTGTTCTTCTATCGCCTGGGCGAGATACGGGACCGCTCGTATGAAAACCAGCGCTACCGGGCAAGCGGACTCAATCTGGTGGTAGCCGCGATCACCTTATGGAACACGGTGTATCTGGAACGGGCGATCGCCGCCTTGCGGCAGCAGCGCGAAATCGACGACAACCTGATCCAGCATGTTGCGCCGCTGGGGTGGAACCACATCAACCTGACCGGCGACTACGTGTGGCACGCCAACAAGAGGGTCGCGCAAGGGCGGTTCCGGCCGCTACGCGCGGTCAAATCGACCAACTGAGGCCTTAGCGTACGAAAAAGTCCGTTTCTTGAGGGCACCCCTAGCGGGAAGTACGGCCTTAAAACCGACGGCGTTTAGGTTCCGTCCAATGGTGATAAGTCGTATTATCACCATTGCGTTTAATGGGTAAAATAAGGGGGTAGGGCATCTACGTCCCGTCCAGACGGGCCTTCGACGAACCACAAGAAGCCCATGGCCAACAAACCACAGACCGTCAACAAAAGCCGAGCGTCGTACACTCGCAATCACTTCGCCGCGCTGCGGGCGTACGTGCAGCGCATCCCCGAGGCGACGATCACGCGGTTGTATTTCTCGGAGGATGAGGACGGCAACGAAGCGACGCCAGGCTGGGTCGAGTCGTTCCTGCGGCGCATGCAGGCGGAACTGGTTGAACTGGCGCTTGAGCACGGGTCGTCGGTTCTGGCCGACCATCTGAAGTCGTCGGCCAAGGCGCACGGCAGTGCCAAGCTGACCGCGGTGACGCTCAAGATGGTCGAGCAGGCGGCACTCTTGGCCGTCGCCAAACCCGAGCGGACCCACGGGGTCGGCATGTGGTTCCGGCCGCTGGTTGCCCGGCGGCTCAAAGACGCGGGTATCCAAACGCTGGCCGAATTGGTGGACTTCTGCAACCGCCGTGGCGGAAGCTGGTGGCGGGCGGTTCCGCGCATTGGGCCGGGCCGCGCGCAGCGGGTCGTATCGTGGCTGCGTCAGCACGAGGACACGATCGGAGCGCGCGTCGGCGCAGACGTCTCGATCGACGATCCATTCTCGGCCTCAGAACGCGAACTCGTAACGATCGATACGGATTCGGGCATCCTGCCGCCGCTCGAGCGCGTGCGGCTGCCAAGCGAACTATCCGGCGCCGGCGGCCTGAACCGCCACGCCAGCTTCCCGTACATCGCGGCGCACAACGATCTCGAGGCGATACGTGCCTACCTGCACCGCTATCGCGAGCAGCCCAAGACCTTGCGGGCTTACACGAAGGAGCTAGAACGCTTCCTTTTGTGGACCGTGACCGTCAGGCGCAAACCGCTAAGTTCCTTGCTGGCCGACGATTGTGAAGCCTACCGCGACTTCCTCAAAGCGCCCTCGCCGGCCTTCGTTGGCCCACGCCAGTCACGGGCGAGTGGCCGCTGGCGGCCGTTCGCGGCAAGCGAACTGAGCCCAGAAAGTCAGCGCTATGCGGTCAGAGCACTACGCGCGGCGTTCTCTTGGTTGGTGGACGTCCGGTATCTGGCGGGCAACCCTTGGACCGCAGTATCGGACCCCGTTGTGGTTGAACGCGAGAACCTGCTGAAAGTCGACCGCGCCCTGCCCGCCGACCTTTGGGCGCGCATGCGGGGCTACATCGACAGCCAGTGCAAGCCGGACACGGCGAGTCACTGGCGGTCGGCGCGCGTCGCCCTCCTCCTAGCTGCCGACTCGGGTCTCCGGCGTGAGGAACTGGCGAGCGCGCGCAGAGAACGAATGTCGCCGACCACCTACGGCGACGGCGACGATGTTGTGTGGCAGTTATCGATCATCGGCAAGCGAAACAAGGAACGCACGGTTCCTATCAGTCCAGCCACCGTCGAGGCGCTGGCTGCCCACTGGCGGGATCGTGGCGAGGATTTTGAGAGCGCAACCGCCGGGCCCCTGCTCGCGCCGATTTTCGTCCCCTCGACAGGACGAGCCGAACGCAAGCATGCCGAGGGGAAACCACTCGGGTATCACGCGAACGGGATCAACATACTGGTGGAGTGGGTCAGAAAACGGATCATCAAAGAAATGCGGGATTTGACGACCGATGAGATGAAGTTGCTGGCTGGCACGTCGACGCACTCATTTCGCCATACCTTCGGCACACACGCCGCGGCCGAGGAAGTGCCGCTCGATGTGGTGCAGAAGATTCTCGGACATGCGTCGCTACAAACGACGTCCATCTACGTGCAGGCGGAAAAGCAGCGGATGCTTCGCGAGGCGGCTTCCTTTTACCGCCGCCCCAGGAGCGACGAATGACCGCACGTGCGTTAACACCACTCCCCTACCACTGCGACGTCTGCAAGCTCCGACGCGTCTTGTTATTCGCATGACGTAAATCCGCTCCCCGAGGTTCGCTTCGCTCACATCCACCACGGCGGCGAAGACACCTTCGAGAACGCTCATGCTCTTTGCGCCGACTGACACAGGGAGAAGCATTCGGTGTGTCGGAAGCCGACGTCCACAAGCGACTGAGCGAAGAAAGCGCAATCCGCGAGCCTCCTCCCCCGCCCGTCTACTACGCCCCGCCACCTCCGCCGGCAGTGGTCTATCAAACCGTGCCTGCACCGGTCGTCTATGGGGAAGACTGGCGTCAACGCGAATGGCGCGAGCATGAATGGCGCGAGCGTCGGGAATGGCGGGAGCGCCAAGAGTACGAGCGCCGGCGGGCGCATTACGGCTATTGATGCACAAAGTCCATTACCCTTGCGAGTTGATGGCTTGATGCAGGGGACCACGGGGCATCGCCTGTCTATTGCGCCTCCCGGCAATTGCTGACTGCGTTACGTCGTTCGTTATTCTGCCCGCATGACTGAGGCTCACCCTTGTCGCGTCAAGGCGAGCGTAGAATTCACGTCTTTTGGGACTTGCCATGGCACCGCACGCCCTGCGTCTGATGTACCGCAAGGCTATCGAACGTTTCGATGATGTCCAAGCGCTACGATCGATACGCCTTTCGTCGAACGGAAGTCATCTGTTCGAGCTTTTGGCCTTCGAACTGCTGCTCAAATTCGTCCACAACACGGCCGTGCCGGAGAGCGGCTTGGCGCGCGGCCACCGCTACCATGAGATTTTCGCAGCGCTCCCACAGGAACTCCAGGTCGATCTTCTTCGCGTTGCCGGAGAACGCATCGGGCCATCGGATCTCCGGGACCATGTCACGGTGCTAGCCGACTGGTCCCACAATTTCGTCGCTCTGCGTTACCCGTACGAGAAGTATCTCAACGACACAGCTGAGGCGTACTTGAAGCGCGGTGACGACTGGCATGCAGCCGGCTCGCAGCTCGAGACCCGACGCTCACAACTTTGCTTGATAATAGTTGATAAGCGCTGCACTATTAGGACTTAATTGGAGGGTAGAGATGATTAGCGCAGACCTTGGACAGCAGCTCGAGGGGTACATTACGAAGCTGGTCGAGTCAGGACGCTACGGCTCGAAAAGCGAAGTGCTCCGCGAAGGCGTGCGACTGATTCAGGATCGTGAGACGCAGCTTGCCGCGCTGGATGCCGTGATCGAGCAAGGCATCGCCGATTCAGACGCGGGTCGAGGAAAACCCGCCGAAGAAGTGTTCGACCGGCTGGAAGCCAAGTATCAGGCGATGGTTAACGGCAAGGCATGATCGTTCGCATCCTACCCGGGGCGCAGGCGGAGCTTGAGGCCATCGGCGACTACATCGCCCGCGACAATCCACGCCGTGCATTGAGCTTCGTTCGCGAGCTACGTGACAAGTGCATGAGCCTCGCCGACATGCCCCTCGCCTACCCGCTCGTGCCTCGCTACGAAGATCGCGGCGTGCGACATCGCGTTCACGGCAGCTATCAGATTTTCTATCGTGTGATCGGGCACCCCGAGCGCATCGACGTCATTCATGTGCTGCATAGCGCCCGAGACATCGCCGCTATCCTCTTCCCGTAGACCCACACAAAGAAGTCGGAAGAGCGCAAAAAAGCCCAGGACCTCTCTGGTACTGGGCAAGCCATCGGCTCTGCCGGTGGCGGAGGTGCTAATAAGCAAACTGGCCGTCTGCGGTATCCCTGCAGCGGCCAGTTCTCTAGTTTCTAGCGCGATCTACTTGGCTCCCTCGGTCGATTAGTGACCGAAATAAACGGGAGCGATGCTATTGCCGGTGTGAGCCGGGCCGCCCGATGCCGACGCAGTGTCGGCGACGCCACCGTAGCTATTCTGGCCGTTCTGTGCAGCGACCTTGGCTTCGGCAGCTTGGATCTGCGCCGGGTACGTCGTGCGATCCAAGCTCGGGTTGTAGCCAGCATCTCGGAGCTGGACAAGTTCGGCCTTGACCTGCGCGCGAGTCACCGGTTGGCTCTGAGCAAATGAGGAAGCTGCAGGGATAGCGAGTGCAGCGGCGACGATGAGAGTTGCGAGTTTCATGATGCTTACCTCCAGATCTTTGTTCTTCGCAAACAGCCCTGTTTGCGTTTCAGTGCTCTAAGTATAGGTAAGCGTCCGCTTAAGATTAATTAGCGATCGAACAACAAATCGTTGCTGTATTCGGGATAACCCTAACTACCCCTCTCCCGCTCCCTGCGCAGTTTCACCGGTGAAACTCGGTGTGGGGTTGGCGCTTCTCCGCTAGCGCGTCCTTTCGTTGTTCAATAAGAGGCGTAGCTTTTCGAGCGCAACGAGTTGACCATGCCCCTCCTCTCGCCAGCACTTTTCAATTACCTGCTGAAGTTGGTAGGCATCGTCGACAACTCCGCGGAAGCGCTGTACCTCTAGGACGAGACGCTGCACGTCAGGATCCCCTGTACCTGCACCAAAGCACTCGTAGCTCGTGGTAGCTGACCGGCAAGAAACTAGGAAGTCGCATGGTGCGTCTCAGTACTGTATGTATATACAGTATCCTACCGCGTTTTGGCTGGCGGCTCCTGTGCTTCTGGGCGTCCCTTGCGCTTGCAACTGTGAGACGGTTGAGGGAAATTCAGTATATCGACTTTAGCGAGGCCCCTCCCCGCGACCCTCATTACGCTTCGTCCGAAATCCACTTAGCGATGGTTGTCTTGGCGACCCCCAACTCGGTAGCAATTTGGCGAAGCGAACTGCCTGCTGCGGCCATTCGTTTGGCTACGGGGCGCTTTTCTTTGTTGCTACCCCAACGTGCTTTGACCAGGCCAGGATCGACGTTGCGCTTGAAACGGATGTTCATCAACGCCACCTGAACCAGCGCTGCAATCTCGCTGGTACTGTTCATCAACTCTTCAGCCTCCTCTAACGGAACCCTGAATTCAAAGACCATTGACGTTTGTTCGCGGCGTACCGCCAATTCCACCCCTTGTTCCGGCCGCACCTGCAGCAGGTTCGCCAGGATCTCATTCGTTGTTCTACGACGAGGTGCGCTCAAGATATTTTGCGCACGCGCAGCCATCTCCCGTTCGCCAATAGCGTTTCGAATTTTGACGAGCGTCGCGCCGAGATCATATGTAACGCGCTTGAGCTCAAAGAGCTGCAACACCTCTGGCGGTAGCTCTGAAATGGACACCGCTTTTGCAAGCGCAGTGCGCTCCCACGTCGGAGTCGCGGCAACGGCAGTGATCATCGACGTCCATCGCCCCTCGTCGATCCCTCGCTTGTACTCGGCAGCTAGTGCCAACGGCGCGATCGGGCGAAAGATTCGTTGCGGTGGCTTGGCGTCTGTACCGTCGAGGAGCTGGATGATTTCCGACCACCGCAGCCCTAACGGATCAATTTCCATCGCTCGCTGACAGATAACGTCGGGGCCGTGCTTTCGGACAAGTCGTATCAGGTGTCTAGCCGTTTCGTGCCATATCCCTGCCGTTTCAAACAATGCCAATACCTGCGGCGGCATCTTAGAAACGGAAATGGCTCGGCTCAGTGCTCCATCAGTCACCTTCGGAGTGAATCGGGCGAATGCAGCGACCGCTTCCCGACGAGTCTGCCATGAGGTGCCAAGTCCCGAGTGGTAGAGCTCAGCCAGTGCGAGAGGATCACGAGATATCGGTGTGCCAGCTAGTGCGGTCATTGTTTTTCTTCCGTTGCCGCGGCGATTATCTGATCTAGCAGCGCCGCGCAAAGCGGCGAAAGGCGGCAAATAAGTTGTTCTTTTCGGCCTATGTGTAAACCGAATGGGGTCCGTCCTACCGGCCAGAATCTTGCGTTTCTTCAATCACGCATCGGCCGCGTCGGCTTTGCTGCCGCCCCCGTCGTCAGCACTCAGCGTTTAGCTGGTGAGCGGACTGCTTGGATGTCTACCTCAGCTGGCGGTGAGGGAGAAGACGCCTCATCGTCGGGCGGCTTCCACGCCTTTGCGCATCTCAAACCATTACACCGAGGCCTCGCCGTCAAGTTCGCGGGTCCAACTTTCGATAAGCTGTTTCATGCGCTCAGCTAGCATCTGTTGAGATTCGCCATCGACGCCTTGGAGACTGAGTTCTGTCCTTCCGTCGGCGAACAACTTCAATTCGCCAAGAGGACCACCATCACGCCGCTTGAACTGAACTCGCGATTGGTAATGAACACGCCTCGAACCTGCCCGGCGCGTCGGTGCTTCTGCGGAAGCAGCTTGTTCAAGCCGTCTCACGCTCGCTCGGCCTTCCAGAATCTCTTGAAGCCAATGTTCGGCTACTGCCTGCCCTCCTCGCTCGAGAATGAGCTTGAGGTTGTACGCATGGGCAAGACCGACAGTATCCGAAGATTGAGCCATCCGGCTTAAGAACGAGGGAGGTAGGCTGTTAAGAAGTATCACCTTGTTCACGTGTGTCGGCGCTTCGTTCACGGCCGCGGCAAGCTCTGAGTAATCTCGGTAAATGCCTTGTTCGAGAAGGCGGCTCCACGCAATTGCGTCGTCGAAAACCGTTTGCGCGTCGCGCTCTTTGTTCGCCTTGTATGCTCGAAGATAAAGTGCCTTATTTTCCAGGCGCTCTTCGTGCAACTCCGCGTCGATGTATTCTGCGCCGCGTGATTTTGCTGCGCGTACCCGCCGTTCGCCGTCGATGATCACCCATTTTCCGGGATACTCCGAAAGCCGAGTTACCTTAATAGGCTCAAGTTGTCCGTCTACTTCTAGGCTGCGAGCCAAGCCATCAATCGTCTCGGCGCTATAAAAAGTTCGAGGGTTGTAGGGGTTCGAAACCGTATCTGCAATTTTGATTTTTTGCCTCGGGACTCTCGTCGCCACGTCATCGCCGTGAAACGGCGGCACACCGACAACCGTTGCTGCCTCCCTCAGCGCAGTCTCGGCGACTGCATTCTTCTGCAGGCGCGCCTCCGCAGATTGACGTTCCAAAGCCATGCCGGCTCTAACCCGGCTAGTTAGGTTTAACTTAGCCATGCGACACCTCTGCAGCATCTTCCTCGCTGTTCAACAACTCCACGAGTTCGTCGAAGAGAGCGTTGATTTCCTCTTTGGCCAGCTTCACGCCGCGAATCCCGCGGACATCAAAAACCGTTCGTCCTAGTGCCGCCGCCTGCGGATAGACCTCTCGCTGCCGTACCGCTGTTCGTAGGAGCAACACATTGCTTTCCCGTAACACCTCGCTCATTTGCTTATGTAAAACAGTTTTCGAATTTGTTTTACTGACCAAAATTGCAAATTTACCGGCTTTGTTATGGAGCCGTGTCCGCTCAATCAGTGCCATCATCCCTTCGCTACTCCAAAGGTCAAGAGGCGACGCATTGGTCGGAACTATGGTTGCATCGGCAACTGCTAGGACGCGACCGGTTGTTAAGTCGTCAATGTTCGGGGGACAGTCGACAAGAACGACGTCGTAGTCGTCCGCCAATCGCCCGATCTCGTTGCCGATGTTCTTTTCAAGCTTGCGGACCGCCCCCACGCGGAAAGGGAGCGGTTTTTCAGGATCTGCAGTCGCAGCCCAACTCATGCACGACTGCTGTCCATCCGCGTCGGCAACGAATACCCGATAGCCCGAGGCGGAGAAGGCTCCCGCCAGGTTCATCGTTGTTGTCGTTTTTCCTACCCCGCCCTTCTGATTCGCGACTGCGATTACGAGTCCCATCATCGGCTCCGGATATGTTTAAAAAATTTTCTTCCGATTCTACAAGCAGGCGCGGTCAGAATCTAGAAATTACTTTAGGTACGAACCGGTCTTGTGGGTTAGTGCGGAATTGGCACTACCACGTGGTAGTGCTTGATCGAACCGAAACATTAGCAACATGCCCTTGCCGTAATCGCTAGTTGCTCGCTATCCATAACTCCGCCGGCGGCAAGCGCAGTGGGCACTTAGTCGCCTTACCGTCTGCGAAGTGGTGCGCGCCAGTGTCGCCCGTCGACACACGACCGATCCGGTATTCATCTTATGAATTAGTTCCGACGCTGTCCGCGCCGCACTACGCGCGACGAGATATGGAATCGTACTGCGTTGCGGTGGTCGTCCCCCGCTACCACGTGGTAGAACCGCAGTCGCCTCACGCTAGGTTTCTCTCGACGCACTAACGCTTGGCAGCGGTCTCCGAGGCCCGGTTCACGTTACGCACTACCACGTGGTAGCTACGCAGTCGCCCAATTGCCGCGGTTCGCGTTCACACTACCCGAGGTCAGCAACCAAGCGCCCACTGCGACGGTCCTCGCCCCGTACTACCACGTGGTAGTCACGCGCACTGCATAAGCGACGGTTCGTGTGCCGCACTACCACGTGGTAGCCACGCAGCCTCTATGGGTGACGGTTGCCGCCATTGCCGCATGAACAGCGAGGCTACGAGACTGTACCGACCTTAGAAGTTACTAACGCGAGGTAGGGGCGCAGGGCTTCCACACGAAGAGACGAAGCGGCCGCGCTATCATCGCTACACATTTGAGCCCACGAGACCTTTCGGGAAGTCGCGCACGAATATTGGCTGAGAAGTGGAGCCGTGGTCGAGGAGGAGACGTTGTGTGGAGCTTGACGCGTGTCGCTTGTCACGAGCAAACAAACGTGGAAACCGGGCTTGGACGTTTTAAAAATTATCGCATTAGCGAAAAAATTCAAATTACTTCTAACCGATTAAGATAATCGGCAAAGCTTGCCCTTGCAAGCGGATGGGTGACGTCAGGCCTGCTGCCGGGCGACAGTTTTCGAGCTTGTCGGAAATGCTTTCCTTCCGGCGAGCTCAGGAATCCGTCCCACAGTTCCTGGCGGCTGCCTTCCGGAAGTTGTGACCAATACTCATCCATCCGATTGCTTTGGTGCTTCCGGGCCGCGGTCCGACGCCGCTCCAGCTCCCGCTCACGGCGTTGATTATCTTCTAACAGGGCCGCCTGCTGCCGCTTTTCTCGGAACAGTGAGAGTTCGGCCTTCTCCGAATTCGTTAGTAGATAACGGTCCTCTTCGTCTCGTAGGGCACTTTTAAACAAGGAGAACCAATTTTTAACGGGGTTTTTCTGTCTGTTGAGGACGTAGCGATACAACAAGACATCAGATATCGCTTCGATTCGTTCTATAGGGAAAGCTTCTGCAATCTCTTTAATCTGCTTCTGATTGAGACCGAATTCTTCCCGAAGTTCTTTGTACCGGCCCGGGTCAAGGTAGGCGCTCTCAGACAATAGTTTGCTGTTGGGATTTTGAATTATGACGAAGTTAAGTGAAGTGACGAATCGCTTCTCCCGGCCATATCGCACCGAGGCGAAAATGTCGCCGAGCGACTCAAGCTCCACTAGTGCCGGTTGTATCACTCTCATACTCAGACGTTTGAACTCCGTATATTCCTCTGGGCCAACGCCCATTCGCTCTCTGAATTCGTCGAGCGTCATGTAACCCGTCTCTCCTCGCCACAGGTTTTCTCGCAATAACTCATATAGGTTGAGGGTGTATTTGCTTTTGAATCGCGCGTTCATCCTCATCGAGACGTGATGGTACCGATCCGGCGCGGCGTAGAGCCTGCAGAGGAACGCCGGAATCTTGTAGTGTAGGGTCGTCCCTTCGATCAGAACATCCTGAATCATCTGCGTTGAGAACCATCGATTACCATCCGGAATCTGCATCAGCGCTTGCTGCATCTCTGACAGTGACGCTTTCAAGTAGGCGTAGTCGTTCACGTTGTGGTCCACTAACCACGATAGATAATCAAGCGAGACCGAGAAGACCTGATGCGTCGACATTGTCGGACGCGCGACGAAAATGAGAGCGTTATGCAACTTGCTCTGCAGAAGCTTTAGCGGGTTTATAAACCGTACTCGCTGGCTGACTTTTTTCAGAAGGAGTTCTTCTTTTACTTGGGTAACCGGGACCCCTTCCCTGAAAAGATCGAGACTCTGCTGGTAGTTCCTCTTGCCCTCTGATTCGTTGCTCAAATAAAGCCGCGCCATGTCTGTAGAAGATAGCCTCTCAAGAAGCGCAGCCTCGTCTTCTTCAGTGAGAACCTCGACGGCATCGCTGCCGAGCTCGGCGATTGACGCGGTTGTAGCAGGGTAGGACGGGGCTAACCTCGCTGCAGCGACAGGGACCAAGAGTTGATTTTCAATTTTTCTGTTCCTGACGCCCATACTCCCTCCAACGATGTAGGCGCTACTATGACCGGCTCCAAGCCCCATGTCAAAAAAGGTATGTAGTCTTCTCGCTCCGGTCACCAATAAATGTAGTCCTGAGGGCGAAGTTGTGCGGCTATCAACGGTCGCAACGACCGGGCATGCGCCCATAAAAGTAGTCTTGAGGATGTTGCAGTACCACAACGCGCGAGGGCCAAGGCAGAAACAACCGTGAGCGAGCGAGGGAACCCTCGGTTCCTTGACAGTGCAAGGCATTGATGACCACCTTTACAGTGGCGAAAGACGGAACGTGGTCCTTTTTGGCACTCAACGCCGTACCGGACCATCGTGAAGACTACGTTTATCTGGCGCTTTGTCTGACTACGCTTTCGAAATCGCGCTTCTAAGTCGGCGGAACAGCCCGTATGCGTGCGCAGGGGCGCTAACCACGAGTGAAGACTACATCTATAGGGGCCTCCCGAGGAAAGGGCCCGATAAATGTAGTCTTTCGGGGGAATTTTGCGGACAGGCGGTGGTAGCACCCCGAGACATGTAGTCCTGGAAGCATTGGCTAAGTTGGTTTCGTCAAGCGCCAGCAGGGTTCGAAGCCTTGATCTGTGCCTTCAGTGGGGTGGTGCCGATCTTTCTCGGGTCGATCTGATCTCTTAAGTACTAATCCAATCTCATCTGTTAACGTCAGCTAACCCATTGATCCTTAAGCTGATCTATGCTCATAGGACTACGTTTTTAGTGGGGATAACCCCGAGAACTGTAGTCTTTGCGGTTCAGGACTACTTTTGTCGGGAGTCGCAAGACTACCTTTGTGGTGGTTTAGGGCTACGTATGTCGGTGAAAGACTACGCCTATAGGTGTAGTCCTCAGCAACGCTGGCGTTGGTTCGGAGTGTGATCTCCGCATCGATTGGCGATAACGCCTGTATGCGTCGGCGTTGGAACCGCTCGAGCCTTTATCCCTGAACAAGTGTTACGGCTTGGTCGCCCGCAATGGGTCGAAGTTGCGTTCATCGGCGCGATCGGGTCCACATGCGATGGGTACGCTCGAGGTGTCACCGGCACGTAACCGCCGGACGCACCCCGATCAACAACAACTTCCAAGGCGAGTTAGCAACCAGTCACGGAAGTGACTGCTCGATGCCTTAATGCGCAGAAAGATACTGATGTCGCCTTCGCCGGCCCAGAAGAGGGGTGACCTTCAAAAGAGAAAGATCAAACGGAACAAGTGCGAGCCTTGGCAGGGCAGTCCTTCGCTGGAGCTGATGGCGACATCTGGTCTGTCGAGGAGTACGGCTTGGCAAGAATCGACGCCGCTGGGCAGAAGAGTTCAAGCCCGTTTAGCCAAGTGCGCGAAGTAATTTCGGCGATACTCTGAGCACCGGATGCCTGCTGTCGCGCCGGGCACAGCCCCGGACCTTTGCCAAGGCGATGGTGTTTTGTCTCTACTGCCCTCGACGCACGCGCTTGCTCGGGAGGTTCTTGGCTCGCTAAGACAGGTGCTTAAACGGATCTGCGGACGATGAGGGACGCTATCCGGATAGTGTCCCTTTTCAGCGGCGCGAAACAGCAAGTCGTTGAAATCAAAGGAGAAAACCTCTGTTACAAAACGTGCCGAATATTCACACCCCCGTTATTCGGCACGCTTTTCATATTATGAAAGGCGAATAGACGCAACATGCCAATTGGACGCTAAAAATTCCTGATGCCGTTGGTGCGCTAGACAATGGGAAATGGCGCACGAAATTAGCGTTCTTTCGAAAAAATGAAGGACGCTCGTGCTGTTCCAATGGTGACCATTCATAAAGGGTTGCCATGCGTCTTTTTAAAAACAAGCGTCGGGCCGCGCTGTCTACGGCTCCTGGCATGTACGCGGAGGAAGATCCGAGCCAAGTCATCTTCGAGACAAGCACTAAGCTAAAGCTCGAAGCTAACCGGTGGATGCTGATCTCGTTCGGTCTGGCCGTGATTGCCGTCGGCGCGGTATGGACGCGGCAACCTCCGCCATCGGTTACTCGCGTTGTGGGCGTCTCAGCCGATACCGGCGGTCATCCGATCGTGACCGAGCTCGTCGCCTACAAGCCCGACTCGCAAGCTGTGCGCACGACGGTCAAAGACATGGCCGTTCGCTGGTTCACGATCGAGCCGGTGCTGTCGGACCGGCTCGAGACTTCGCGCATGACCGCCAACATCAACTCGGTCAAGGCGCAAATGATCGGCGCAGCGGCCGGTCAATTCCGCGACTGGTTGAAAGCCGACACACCGTTCCAGCAGATCACGGCAAACCCGAAACTGATCCGCGAAGTCGACGTGCGCAACATCGCGTTGCTTGAGGACTCGACGGTACTTGTCGAATTCACGACGACTACCTCGCAGGCTGGCGCGACCGGCAAGCCGGACGTGAAGTCATACGCACTCACGTTGCGCTATCAGATCGTCGCACCGACTGCTGAGCAGGCGCTGACGACGAACCCCTTCGGCATCTTCATTCCGTTCTTCCGCCTTGAGCGGACCGCATAAGTATGACCGCAACCATTCTCCATAAACGGCCGGTCATCGGCATGTGCGTTGTCGCTGCGTGCGCAGCGTTGCTTGCTCAACCCGCTGTAGCGAAGAAAGCCCCAAGCGACTCGGCTTTTAATGCCGCGATGGTCGCGGGCGACCCCATGAGCCCGATCAATCCGTTCAACGGCGGCGCCGATCCTTTGACGATGCCCGGCGACGCGCGCATCGGCGTCTTCCCGTACAGCCGCGATCAGATTTACCGCGTGCTCACCGCGCCGCTCAAGCTCACAACGATCGAGCTGGAGAAGGGCGAGAAGCTGATCGCCGACCCGGCAATGGGCGACAGCGTTCAGTGGGAGATCGACGACGACAAAATGAACCACGTGTTCATTAAGCCGCACAAGGCTGACCTAGTCAACACGCTGCATCTGACGACGAATCTGCGGGAGTACGACTTCACGCTCATCGCGTCGCCGGCGGGCGGCATGTTCTATCAAACCGTGCGCTTTCAATACCCGCGCGCGCCAATGGCCCGCGTCAGCGCACGCGATGACGCGACGGCGACTGGCGGCCGCGGTGGTGCGGACTCAGGAAGCATCGGCGTTGCGCCGGACAAGCTGAACTGGGACTACAGCGTAGATGGCCGCGCCGAGTTCACGCCGGAGACCGTCTTTGACGACGGCCATGCGGTCTGGATGCGCATGCCAGCCAAAGCGCAGGAGTGGCCGGTTCCGTTCATTCTCGATCATGGCGATCGCGTCGTTGCGAACTTCATCCGCCGCGGGGACTTCCTTGTTCTCCAGCGTCTGGCCGACGAGATCGTTCTTCGCTCGGGCAAAGACGAGGTCACAGTGACCCGCGGCCGCCGCCGCCTGTTCGGAGTGTTTTGATCGTGGCGAAGAAACCGGACTCGGCTACGCCCAGCGCGGAGCAAGAAGCACTCGTCAAAGGCAAGACGCCACGAAATGCGATCATGAGCATCGGCATTCTGGCTGCTGTCGTCATCGGAGGCCTCGGCTTTTACTATCAGCTGCAGGCGACGAACAAGGCAGAGGAAGACGCGCGCATTAAGAAAGCGACTGCGCTTAAGTCGAGTACGGAAGCGCCCACTGCAGCAAACAACAACGACATCGATCAGATGATCCGTCAGCAGCGCGAGGCGGCGGCGTCGGAGGCTGCCGCGCGTGCAGCGTCTGAAGCAGCGGCTCCCAAGCCCGCCGTCAAACCGATGCTCACGGGCGCTGATTTCCAAGAAGAAGTCAAAGGCTCGGGCACGGACACGCGCGAGCTTTCCCGCCAAGCCGCACAAGACGCGATCTATACGTCCTCCATCTTCAAACAGGCAGGCGCGTCGCGTTCGGCGAACTCGGCGACCGGCGTACTGCCTGCTGGCGTCCCTTCGTTGGACGAGGTACGAGCTGCGCGTAACGCTGCGGGAGCCAACACCCCCGACGCGATGGCGATCGCCTTGGCTAAGCAGGGCCAAGCACCGGAAGATCGCGACCGCGCCTTCCTGCGCGATGCTGGTTCGCGCGGCGGCATCGAACGGACAACCTTCAATGGCCGGTCGACGGGTTGCACGTTGACGCCGCCGCACGTCATCCACGTCAAGACGGTTGAGGGGCTGAACTCAGACAAACCGGGCCGCGTGGCGTTGATGGTGGACGAGGACGTATACGACAGCCTGCGCGGCGACTGCTTGATGATCCCGAAGGGCGCGTTCATCAATGGCATGTACAGCGCGGACGTCAAAGTCGGTCAGGAGCGCTTGCTGGTTGCTTCTACGAGTCTGCGCCTGCCCAACGGCAAAAGCGTGCCGCTCAACGGCATGCAAGGTGCCGACCAGAACGGCTACGCCGGGTTCTCGGGCGACGTGAACAACCACTTCCTGAAAATCTTCGGCGCGGGCTTCATTACTGCGATTTTGCTGAAGGCCTTCGACAGCAGTTCGCAGACGGCGACGACGGCGACGCCGAACGGCGTCACTACGTACGGCGACACGGCGGGGCAGGTCGCGGCAGCGACGGCCCAGACCGTCATGCAGCGCAACCAGAATATCCCGCCGACGATCACGGTGGAGCCCGGCCAGAAGTTTCTGGTGCAGGTCACCCAAGACATCGTGATGGAGCCGTACCATGAGTAAGGCTGTCGCGGCGGCATGCCTGTCTGTCATGGCGTTCGGCGCCCACGCTGCGATCATCGATTCGATCATCAGCCCGACGCGGATCGTGCTCGACGACGGCGTAAAGCGGGCAATCGTCGAATTGCCCGGCGAGCCGGTCTACACCTGTGGGCTGAAGCCGTTCCTCGCATGGGCTAACCGTTTCGAAGGCCAAACAGTCGAAGCTGCTGCTGGCGGCCTCTCCGTGAGCATCGATGGGTCGCCGGTCAGCCTCGAAAGCCTATTCATAAAAGCCGGGTGGCTGCGCCCCGCGAATCTTACCGATGACGCACAAGGAAGCATCGCAGAGCGGCGAGGTGGCTGGGCCTGCGCGTCCGCGCAAGCGCCATTCGACGTCATGCACGCGTCAGTCGATCCCAAGATTCTCGCGGGCATCGCGCTGAATGAGTCGGCCTACAACGGTCGCGCATGGCCGTGGACGTTGAACGTCGCCGGCCGCGGCTTTTTCTTCCGCACGCGCGAGGACGCGTACCGAGCCATTCGATACCTCATCGGCAACGGCCGTTCGGACTTCGACATTGGCCTGATGCAAGTGAACTGGGGATATCACAGTAAGCGCTTCAAGAGT
This sequence comes from Caballeronia jiangsuensis, assembly GCA_000648925.1. Classification (GTDB taxonomy): domain Bacteria; phylum Pseudomonadota; class Gammaproteobacteria; order Burkholderiales; family Burkholderiaceae; genus Caballeronia; species Caballeronia jiangsuensis. Next base: position 20,522 of record JFHF01000028.1, on the reverse strand, counting down.
GCTTGGGATGCGCTCGCACCGGCGACAAACATCCGCGTCGCGGAAGACATCCTCAACGAGAACTACCGCCTCACGCACTCCGCGGTGAAGGCCGTCGCGTATTACCACAGCGCCAATCCCGCCCCGGGCCGCGAATACCTCGCGCGCTTCATGAAGCACCTCTCTCAAATCGAACGCGGTCTATGAAGCACACGCTCTCTCTTCTCACTCTTGCCCTTGCGGCAGTCACTCTCAATGCGGTGGCCGCTGGCACGGACCCGCTCGACTTTGACTACGAGATCGCGGGAAATGTGCTTGAGCGACCGGCACTCGTCTTCAACGATGGCAGCGACACCTACTTCCAGCCGCGTGCCGGGCAGTCCCTGCGCGTGGACGGTGGACATAGCCAAGGACCGTACATCGTTGTGCCGGGCACGCCCGACGTGATTCGCTACTCGGCCGGCGGCTCGAGCGCCACTGCTTATTGGAAAAAGGCCAATCGCTTTATTGGCGACAAGGCGCGCAGCGAGACCCCGTCCGGTTTCTCCGGCTTTTCTGGCCGCCTTGCGCTCATCGGACCGCGCAGCAGCCTCGAAAGTACGCGGTCTTTGAACGCCACGCTGCCGCTCGCGCAACTGGTCAAAGCGCTGGTGCCGCAGGGTTGGACGGGATCGGCACAGAAGGACATTGACCTGACGGCCTCGACGAGCTTCGGCACGCGCGACGGCGAGAACTGGATGCAGTCGCTTGATCGGCTGGTGTCCGCGTCCGACCTGTACGCCGACGTCGACTTCAACTCTCACCATGTAACACTTCGCCGCTCGGCTCCGCAGTCAGTTGCGGTGAACTACGTCGCGCCGGTGTCGCAGGTTGCTGCTGCTTCGGCGGCTGCTACCGCGGCGGCCGCGTCGAGCGAAGCTTCTGCGGCTGACCCCATCGCCGACATCGCCAAGAAGGTCGATGCCGACGCGCCGGCAGCAGCCGGGTCCGTGCTTGCTGCCAAGTTCGGCGCGCAAGCGATCCGCGATGGTGACGACAGCCACATTCAGATCAAGTTCTCGGCGAAGCCCGCTGCGGAGCTGAAGGTAACGGGCCAAGACGGCAAGTCGCTGCGTCCGAAGTGGGATGACGCGACCGACGTGGTGACGTTCAACCGCGCGGAGCGTTTCACGATCTCCAACGGCACGGACAAGGTCGAAGTCGCGCGTGTCGCCGGAACCGTTTACGAGTTCGACACTGCCAACAAGGCCGCTCTGCAAAGCGTGTTCGACGAAAACGGCTCGACGTTCTTCAAGTTTGCCGACACCGTCGGCAAGGTGACGGTCGCCGACGTGGGGCACATGGGGTCGGGCGAGCAGAAGGGCCGCTACTACAAGTTCAACGGCACCGCCGAGCAGTTCATCGTCAACGCGGACGGCAATGTCGTCAACGTGCTGCGCAAGCACGATGTGCGGTTCTTCGATCGGCCCGCGTCATGAACCGATTGCTTCGAGTCTCGACGCTGCTCTTTGCGGCCGTGTCTCTTCATGCGCACGCGGACTGTCTTGACGATGCCGCGCGCTATCACCGTGTCAGCGTTCAAGTGGTACGCGCCATCGCACAGCAAGAATCGGGGATGCGGCCGTATGTGACGAATCGCAATACCGATGGGAGCGAGGACATAGGCCTGATGCAGATCAACTCGTCCTGGCTTCCAAAACTGGGCCGCTTCGGCATTACCCGGCAACACCTGTTCGACGCCTGTGTGAACGCCTACGTAGGAACGTGGATCTTGGCTTCCAACATCAAGCAGTTCGGTCCGACATGGAAAGCGGTTGGTGCCTACAACGCCGTTTCTTCGAATAAGCAACTCATTTACGCCAACAACATTTACCGCCGCCTGCAACGCGCGAACTGACCAACATGACGCCTATCTTTTCTCTTCAAACGCATCGCACCGCGCGCATGGTGGCTAACTTGTTCGCGTGTCTGGCTCTCACGACCGTATCGGGTTTTGCAGCGGCGGAACCTGATCAGTCTCGCCTTGCGCCGCCGCCGGGAGACGGTTGGCAACTGCTCTCCGCGCCGGCCGCAAAGGCACCGGTCGCACAGGTCGCGATGGTGGCGCCTTCTGCGCACGTTGCGGCTGCGGTCCCTGTCGTTCCCGCAGATCCCGCTTCTCCCGCCGCGCTCAAGGCAGCGATCGGTGGCGGTGCGCCTTCGGCGCTTCCGGGTGCTGCCGCGCCGTCACCTGTCGGCTCGTTGGACGTCGCTCCGGTCGTCGTGCCGTCGCAAGGCGGTGCAACGGCGCCCGGTGGACTCCTGACCTTTTCCATCACGCCGCAGGACATCAACATGCGCAACGCGCTCGACCGCTGGCTTCAGCAGCAGGGCTGGCAACTCGCCTGGAAGATCGATGACGACCTCCCGCTCGAGTTCAACGCGACGTTCACCGGCGATTTCAAGTCGGTGCTCACGCAAGTGATGCAGGCTACCAATCACATGCGCACGCCCACGCGCGTCTGCAAGCACACCAATAACGTTATCCGCGTCGTCGCACGCGCAGCCAACTGCCAAGAGTAATCGCCATGCGCCTCACGAAAATCAAATCTGCCGTTGCCATTCTCGTGGCTGCATCGCTGACCGGCTGCGCGGTGTCGCAATCCGACGTGAACCACGCCTATGACGCGACCAACGCGGAAGCCACGCGCGCGATGGGCAACGGCCCGGAGTCGATGTCGCTTGTCGAGGAAGTGCCGACCGCGTTCCTCGGCGACCGGCTCGTGCCAGTCGCCTATGAAGCCACGCTCCCCGCGGTCTTCCGAGAAAAGTCGGTTGTCTTTCCGGGCAACCTGCCGCTGTCCAAAATCGCGACGCTGGTTTCGACAGCTACCGGTTATCCGGTGCATCTGAGCCCGGACGTTTTCATTCCGCGCGACGCGCTGATTCCCAGAACCAATGGTGGCGGACAGGGTGCCCCGGTGCCGGCGCAAGCGATGGCGAAGTCCAATGTCGAGCCGGTTTATGCGCAGGCGTGTAACTGCAAGGTCGGCGCGTATCTGCGTGGCGTGACGGAAAACCTCGGCCTCGACTGGACATTCGATGGCAGTACCATTTCCATCAGCCGGTTCGTCACCAAGACGTTCACCATCGCGGCGATCCCGGGCAAGGTGTCCATCAAATCGACGATGTCTAAGGGCACGGATACGTCGACCGGCAACCAGGCGTCCGGTGGTACCACGGGCGGCACGTCGGGCAATACCGGGTCTTTCTCGTCGATCACGTCAACCGGACGCGATGGCACGTTTGACCAGATTGCGATCATCCAGTCGGAACTTGAGAAGCTGAAGTCGCCGCTCGGGGAAGTGGTCGTCAATCCGCAAAGCCGCTTGGTGATGGTTCGCGACACCAAGGAAGCCGTCGATCGGATGGGTGCGCTGCTTGCGCGCGAGAACGCGATCTCGACGCGTCAGGTCGCGCTGCGCGTGCGTACGCTGCAAGTCGACCTGAGCAATTCGTCGCAAGCAGGCGTCAGTGCGGACATCGTGTTCAACCGGATCTCGGACGGTCTGAAGCGCTATTCGATCACGGTGGCTTCGCCTACCTCGTTGGCAACAGCGATTGGCGGCACTGTCGGCCTGTCGGTCTTGAAGCCCGGCTCGCCGATGGAAGGCACCAACGCGATCATCAGCGGCCTCAACGCTTTCGGAAAGACGGTTCAGGACAACACCCAGACGAAGCTGACGTTGAACGGCCTGCCCGTGTCCATCGGATCATTCGAGACGAAAGGGTATTTGGCAGCCACCACGCCCAGCGTTGGCTCGATCGCCGGTAGTTCCGCAGGCGTACCCGGTTTGCAGCCGGGATCGGTGACCGTCGGCGACTTCGTGAACATCCTGCCGTCGGTCAACGACCACAACCAGATCATCCTGTCGTACTGGAGTGATAGCTCGAAGCTGAACGGTCCGTTCACGACCATCAGCACCGGTTCGGGTGCCACGCTGCAGCAGATCCAGTTGCCTGACATCCTCGGCAATAAGGACGACCAGACCATTGCGCTGTCCGATGGACAGACCGTCGTGCTGTACGGCGCGGTGAGCAATCGTTATGACGGCAACAGCAACAACGGCATTGGTGGTCTCTCGGGCGCATGGAATAAGGGCCGCACGTTCCAGGTGATCATGCTGACGGCGACCGTCGTCCCGTCGATGTGAGCGCGAGGTAGCGATCCCCATGCACTTCGAATCCATACCGGGAGAAAAGGGCGCCAGGCTCGTATTCGGGCTGGATTGGCGCGCTTATTCCGCCAAGGGCGCCCGCGCCGAACGCCGACACTACGTCGAGGAGTCCGGCGCGACGCACTACACCGAGTACAAGGCGAATGACGAGACCATCGTCGGGTTCTGCGAACTCGAGTCTGCGCAGCGCAAGGGCGGCAAGTTGTACTCTGCTGCGGCGCGTATCGCGTCGTTGGACCGCGTTCGTCGGCGCCCGGCGGTACTCGTTCTCATCCAGAACGATGAGCGCGTGCATGTGGTGCTCGTGCAGCGCGGCGCTGTCTCGCTCGATCAGGAAGTAGCACTTAATGCGCTTGCGGATCGTCGAGACGAGATCGAGGACGGGTGCGCCAAGGCAGGGCTCGAACTGGCGACCCTGGGTTACGGCGCGCAACTCCACGCGGTAGATGAGACGTTTGACCTTCGCGAGCTGCTCGTTGCGCGCAAAGTCGGGCTGATCAAGAAGGTCCCGGTGGCGGTGCCCACGACGGTGCCGTTGCTCGTCATCCTCGCTGCCGTGTTCTTCGGCGGCAAGCAGTTGATTGAGATGCTCAACCCGCCGCCTCCGCCGCCGGCACCCCCGCCGACGTTCATGCAGGAATACCAGTCGGCTGTCATGCGCACGCTGGCCGCGCCTGCTCCACTTGCCAATCAGCTTGCACCAAAGCTGCTCGCTAGCTTTGGCGCGCAAGAAACCAACGTTGCGGGATGGCAGTTTCAGAAAGCGTCCTGCACGATCTCGGGCCCCTGCATCGCAACCTACAAGCGGCAGGGCGGCACGTTCAAGGAATTCGACGCACGCGCGCCGGAGTCGTTGCGACCGGTCGTCTTTAACCCGGACGGTTGGCATCTGACCGCGCGGGGTCCTGAAGTAACCGTCGCTGAACGGGTCGCGCTCGCCCAACAAGCGACGTGGCCGACTCAGCAGGCTCTCATCAAGACCTTGCAGACCGATCCGCAAAAGCTTTCCACCAAGCCGGACACGCTCGATAGCCACGGCTACGTCGTTGATATCAAGCCCGCCGAGCGTCTCATTGCGCGACAACCGACGGCGGGCGAAGTGCAGGGCCCGCTCGTGCAGCGCGGCACGTGGCAGATCGACGGATACAAGTGGCAGAGCGCGCTGCTCGCGCGCCTGCCCGACAACATGGCACTGGACACCCTCGACGTTGAGCTGAAAGAGGACGGTACCGGGGTGCATTTCACTGCGAAGGGTAAATACTATGTTCTCAACTAAGTGGCCAGCACGGGCCGCCTGCTTCGGCGCGCTCATGTTCGTCGCCGGCGCGGCGGTTTCGCAGGAAAGTCATCTCACGCTGGACGACATTGACAAGCTCGCGCGCGCAAAGCTCGTCGACTCGATGCGGGGTCCGCAAGGTGGCCAAGGCGGGGCAGCAGCACCGGGCAACGGCGTTGGCCTTGCTTCGCCGCTCGGCGCGACGCCTGCGGCGGTGACCGCGGCCCCACCAGCCGCGCCCAAGTTTGAGCACAAGCCCAGTGTCCCGGCAAAGCGCGTCATTCCAGCGACCTTCGTTGGCGCGTATTCCGATATGTCGGGCTCCTACGTGCTGTATGACTATCAAGGCACGACTTATACCGCGCGCAGCGGTAGCCGCTTGCTCAACGGTTGGACCGTCGCCTCCATCGACGGCTTCACGGTCAATCTTGTCGACGGCAAGCGCCACTGGACAGAGACCATCGCTGCGCCCTCCGACGCGCCCGCCGCGATTCCGGATTCGCCAGCCGTCAGGGCGATCACTGATCTGTCATCGCCGCTTCCTCCGGGCGGTATCGCGTCGACGGCTTCCACCTTCGTACCGTTTGGGAAATAAGAAATGGGTCTTTTCGCACAAGAAGAGCAGGGCACACCAGACGCTCCGCGTGGTGGCTTCCTGAAGCGGTTTCGCGCACCGCGCTCGAGCTTCATTGAGCCCGGCACGGGTGCGGAACCGAAGTTCGCGGCCGGTGAGCCGGTTGCGGGAAAACGCAAACTGCGGGAAATATTGGCCGAAACGGCAGCCGAGCAAGCGTCGCGGGTGACGACGCGCGCGGTGAATCCCCAAGTCACGTTTCTCGGTCGCGCGCTGTCGGGGGGCGACATTGAGGACGTCGAGAGCACAGAGGTTGGCGATGATTGGCAGTCGCCGGCGCAGGCGGTGCCTGATAGATCCGAAGCTCTGGCCGATGTGACCGATGAAGATGTGGCCTTTCGACCGTTCGTCCCGCCCAGCTTCGAACGACCCAGCTACGCGAGCATGGCTGCCGCGATGGTAGCCAGGGAGCGCGGGGAGCTGGCGAATAGCGTAGGCGCGACAGCGGAAGCGGTGCGAGCTGTTGCGGACGTACAAAATTCGCCGCAGCCTGAGTCGCTCGTTGTCACCGCGCCGTCGGAAACTCATGAGCGTGCTGGTTCCGCTGCCAGCGATGCGATTCCCGACGTGCGTGTCGCATCCGCAGCGCGCGTCGATCCGCTGCAGTTCGAGAAGCAACCGGAAGTCGAGCCTCATCGGCCCGTAGGCTCTGGCGAGAAAAGCGCAATGCCCCCGCCGACCACGGCAGCGCAGGAACCGCCAGTGGACGACGATGAGCAACTGGAGGGCGGAGGACTGTCGTCCGGGCGGCCGGAACTCGTGTCGCCCGACTCCCTTCCGGACTTCAAGCGTATTCTCACCGTCGCGGACGACGATGCCGCGCTGCGCATTCCCGCGGCCGCCCGCAAGGAGTTCGTCGCCGTTGAGCTTCAACCGGGTGTGGCGATCACGGTGGCCACCGCGCGATTCTCAGAGAAGGCGCAGTACGCAACCTTCATCAAGGATCTCGGCGCGAACGACATCCTTGTGCGCGAGGAAATGATCGCGACCGATGCCGTAATCGCCGCGATCTACTCGGGAAAGGCCGCTGCTTCCGCGAACTCTACGGTCCGCGAAGCCAGCCGTGCGATCGGCAATTTCCGCGACATCGTTGAGGCCGCGCATGCATACGGCGCGAGCGACATCCATTTCGAGCCGCGCGAATTTCACAATGAAGTCGAAGTCCGCTTCCGTGTGAACGGCGACATGTACACCTTCAGTCGCATGCCGAAGGCCATCGTGCGTCGCGCCTTGTTCGCGGCGTACAGCGATCTCGTTCAGCGCAACACGAACTCGGGCAACAGCTTTCAGCCGAGCGCGCCCCAATCAGCAATGATCCCACTCGTGGTCAAGACGGACACGGTCAATCTGCGCTGGCAGTCATCCCCCCTCGTTGGCGGGTATGACGTCACGCTGCGTCTGCTCGACGGCAACTTCAAGAACTATTCGGTGCTGCTGCCGAAGGACATGGGCCTGGAGAAGAGCCAGCTTGAGCTGATCGAAACGCTCAACTATGTGAGCGGCGGCATCACGGCGCTCACCGGCGAGACCGGTTCCGGCAAGACGACGACGCTGCGCGCGCTCTCGTACATGCTGCCGGATCGGGAACTCAAGAAGCAGTTCGCGGTGAACGAGCCGTCCGAGTATCCGATGCCGTGGCTGTCGGACTACTCGATCATCCGCCGCCCGGACGAGACTGACGATGAAGCGAACCGAAAGTACGCGGAAGTTATTCGAACGCTGATGCGGCAGGACCCGGACGATTTGACCATCGGCGAAGTGCGTGACCGCGTCGTGATGGGACTGGTCGCCGAACTCGCCTTGACCGGTCATCCGGTGCGTTTCTCGCTGCACGCGGGCGACATCATCGCAGCGGTCATGCGTATGGCGGGCGGGCGGCTGCAACTGCCGATCGACGAGCTGGCTTCCGAAGGGTTCATCAATGCAGTCGGCAACCAGAAGCTGATTCCGACGCTTTGCGAGCACTGCAAGCTGCCGGCAGAAGACGTCATGCCCAAAGCCGATCTGGAATTGCTGCGCACGAAGTTCGGTCTCGACACCTCGGCGATGGCATGCCGCAACTACGATGGCTGCGAGCACTGCCGACTCAGAGGGCTTTTCACGCGCAACGGGAAGGTGGCGGGTGGCACCAAGCGCCCCTCGTTGGCGGCCGAGTTGTATCGCCCGACCCCGGAATTTCTTGAGCGTGTTGCCGAGCGCGATTGGGCCGGCGCGCGCGCAGTTTGGCGCGGGGCGCGCCGTACCGGGTTCGATAACGCTGATATGACTGGAAAGACGCTATATGAACATGCTCTTTTCAAGGCTTCGCGCGGTTTGATTGATCCACAATTCATCAATCGCTCGATGCAGTCGTTCGCGCAGTACCGCGTGATGCCCGGCGTCGATGGCTTGATGGTCTAAACCTGGTCCTCCATGATCACCACGTTCGCAAAGATGCTGCCCGTGCGGCAGCAGTTGGTCGTCGCGCGCTGGCAGTTTCAGAAAGTCCGCGAGGACTTCTATCGCGAGACGCGTCTTGATATCGCAGCGAAGGGACTGCGCAACACCGAGACGCTGTTCGACCGGCTTGAAACGTACGAGAAGCGCAGCCGTTCGCGAGGCAAGCTCGAGTGGCGTGTGTTCGCGCGCATCCGCGAGACGATGCAGCGCGGGGAAAGCTTCGCGCTTGCAATCAAGCCGTTCGTCCCCGGCGACGAGTACGCGCTGCTCGACATCGCAGACGAGTCTTCGCGCCAAGATGCGGTCGTTCGCGGCTTCGAGCTCGCGGAAATGGCCGCAAAGGCCAAGCGCGTGCTGTCGTCGACCACCTCGGTGCAGATGGCCTATCCGGCGTTGCTGCTGGTCTACATGTACGCGTACTGCATGCTATTTGGTGGGGTCATCTTCCCGCAGGTGCTCGACGTCCGGCCTCTCGATCAATGGCCCGATCTTGGCCGGTTTCTCTATTACGTCGACACGTTCTGCTACGAATACTGGTGGCTCACGCTTACGGCGATGATCGGCCTTGTGCTCGTTTACTTTTCGAGCCTGAAGCGCTGGGCCGGTCCGCTGCGCGACAGGTTCGATCGCATGCCGCTGCTCTGGCGCAATCGCCGCGACCTTCGCGCGGCGCTGCTTATTGTTTCGCTCGCGGGCCTGTTTGACTCCAACCTCACGCTCCGTGCGGCGCTGGAAAGGCTTCTCAAGACAGCCGATCCATGGCTGCGCTGGCATTTGAAGATCATGGATCGACGCTTGACGGCCCGATCCGATGAGCCGATGCGCGCGCTCGACACTGGCATCTTTTCGGTCACGATCGTCGACACGATCACCGACGCTGCAGGGCGCGATCAGTTCGAAGCCGCTATCAAGAGTCTAGGCCGCGAGTCGCTCGATCGCGTCGTTGAAGCAGTTAAGCGCAACGCTCGAACGACGCACTTCATCCTGCTCGGCTTTGCCGCCGCACTGTTTCTGACCCTCGGCATTGGCTCATACGTCGTGACGGGTGCCGTCAACCTCACATCGGGGAATCCCGCCGCTTCAAGCTATTAAGGAAAAGCAAAATGACCAACGAACATAAGCAACCAGTCCAGATCGATCCGATCAAAGAGCGCCGGGCGCGCATTCTTAAAATTGCCCGTGCCAAGAAACAGTCGGGCGAGCTGTCGATGATCGAGGCAGGCGCGGTGATGGCTGGCGCTGCGCTGCTCGCGCTGGCTGTCTATGCGGGAGGCAAGTACGTGCTCGATCTGATTCATTCGTCCCAGTTCAAGAGCGAAGCACAGATGTTCCACACCGGGATCCTGAACGCGACGCAGAACGACGCTGATTTCTCCTCTGAAACGCTCACGGTGCTGGCGCAGAATCACGCCTTTGATTCGGCGGGCTCGCGCGTCGCCTCGGACAAGTCGGCGGTCAAGGGCATGTTCAACGGCACGGTGACGGCTGCCGTCGGCACGCTCGTTACCTCGAATGATTCGTTGATTCTGACGTATCCCGTCACGTCGACGGTTTGCTCGCTGAGTGCGGCTGCGTTGATCACCGTCTACACGCAGGTGACTGTAAACGGCACAACGATCTTCTCGCCGACGGTCACGTTCAACCCGCAGACGGTCGCCACTGCATGCGCGTCGAACGGCGCGATGGCGTCGATGGGACTGTGGACCACCCGTACCTGATCGCGGACCGCCGACATGGGAAGCATTCTTGAGATGTTGATCGTCCTGGTCGGCGCGGCCTTGCTGACGGTACAGGGTATCAAGGAAGACATCGCTGCCAAACGCCAGAATCTGCTGCAGATCGAAGGGCAGAACATTGCGTCGATCAATTCGGCGCTGGGCAGCTACATCACCAACAACTACGCCTCGCTTATTCCAGTGGGGTATTCGCAGACGACTTCTACGCCCATCGCTGCGCCGACGCTGGCGCAACTGAGCGCGCAGTCGAACAACAAGGTCACGTTTAAGAACGGGCCGTTCTGGGGCGGCACTTACCAGATCGCGTTGGCCGTTGTGCCCGACAACTGCTCGACCGCTGCGGGCAACTGCCATATCGCCTCGCAAATCTATCCGAGCCTGCCGCTTATCAGCATGACAGACAAGACGGCCGACATCGCCGGCGCTGGTGTCATCGCTGCCGCCGGGGGAGCGCAGTTCGGCTACTCGACAAACCGCGCGCCGGCAACGGTCACCGGCATCCACGGCGGGTGGACATTGCCTAATCCAGTAGGCAGCAAGGCCGGGATGGTCCTCGCGATTAATGGATTCGGTGCAGACGGTAATTCGCCGTACTACCGCCGGGACGGCGCGCTTCCGCTGACAGGCACGATGAACGCCAATAATCAGGACATGCAGAACGTCGGCAATGTCACGCTCGGCGCGAACAAGGTCTTGAAGTTGCAGGCAGGAAACAGCCTGCAGATCGACAACGGCGCGATGTTCTACGGTGACAGCGTGAACGCAGCCGTGCGTACCAAGGGCAACCTCTATGTGCAGAACTATCAGGGAACGGGACCGGCCGGGCTTAACGTCGGGGATGTGAGCTCGTCAGGGACGGTCTCTGGCAACACCATCAACGGCAATGTTGCGAACATCAACTACACCGCCAGCAAATGCAGCTGGAACGGAGTGACGATCCGCAACAACCTTATGTACGTTTGCAATAAGTGGGGCAACTGGGTAGGCGCGAGCACCTTGGTGACCAATCAGTCGGCGGATGCCCAGTACAGCGGTTGGCACAACGGGTGGGGTGTTACGCCTCCTTCATGTGGCCCCGGTGGCACGGCATGGTATCGCATCACTCCGCAATCGCTGACGACCGACTATTCCAATCACAATCCGCCGATCTCGGGCGCGCGTTACGCGATGGGTTGGAACGGCTCGCAATGGGTGCTCCAAATCTATGACGTGCTCGCTGACGGCGCAAATACGCTTGTGCAAGATCAGCTCGGCCTCCAAGCGCAAATCGACGTTGGCTGTAACTACTCAAACCAATAAGAACATGAAGCGAATCAGGACGGCAATCTCGTTGGCATTGATGGCGACGCTTAGCGGCGTGCTGACGGCTCCAGTTACCTCCAACGCGGAATGGGTTCAGAATCCCATCGGCGTTCCGCGCGCTCCCGGTTGCGATCCAGGGTATTCGTGGCAGAAGCTGGGTGTGCGGTATCAGTGCGCCACGCCACAACCTAATTGCGCATACGGCTTCGCTAGTGGACCAGTCTGGACAGGGACAGCTTGGAGCTACTCATGTAATGTACCGCCGCCTCCGAGTTGCCCGAGCGGGTCAACACAGTTCGTCGCGCCCTCGTGGAATGGCTCGGCCTGGGTCGGACAGGTATGCCAACCAAATGCACCCACGCAACCGAAGGGGAATCCCGAGGAAGCCTGCCGAACCTACGTGACTCAGAAACTCGGATTTTGGCCTGGGTGGGGCCAGCAGAATTCAGTTTTTGATGACGGCACAAACACTACCTATATTACAAATACTTGGAACACATCCTGGAACACTTACGAGTACGCGATGTGCAGTGCGAGCGATAGCACGGGCGCCGTGACTGGCTACGATGTGCAGGGTTATGGCGACACCGCCGGCTCAGGCGGCTGAGGCAATTGTTCGCAAGAAAACGCGTCGGAGCTTCACTTCAAGGCGTTTTTTCACTCTTGCAAAAATAAAAAGCCGCCAGATCGACTGGCGGCTTGGTCTTTCTGCGACACAGCCTTCGTTAGCCGGCGAGGATGCTTCCAGTCGTGAAGGTGAAGGTACGCGAGAACGCTACGCCGTTAATCGTACCGGTGAGCGAGACCGTATATTGCGCGTTTGGCGACAACGGCGTGGCGGGGTAAGCGACGCCCATCCACTTCGGCAGAATCTTATTCGGGTCCGTGGCCGAGTCCAGCACTTGCAAGGCGATCACGTGCGACGCCGAATCGGTCATCGTGCCGGTCTGCATGACGATGGTGTCATTCGGGTTGCCCGCGACCGCGACCGGCGTACCCCAATGGCCGGACGTTGCAGGGGGCGTCGGCATTTCTCCAAAAGAGTCGTTTGCGACGCCGGTAGTGCCTTGGCACGGGAACGTCAATGGCGCGTTCGTCGTGACCTGCTGATAGTTGGCGAGTGCCAGTGCATACCACTCCTGCGGGAAACCGTTGTAGGTCGTCGCGACCTTGCCGATACCGACCGTGTTCATCGGTGCAACGGCAATCATGCTGTGATACACGCCGGAGATCAGGCCATAGATAGCTTGCTGTCCGTAGTGCGCTTCCGTCCACGTCGCATTCGTGTATAAGCCGCCCGATACACCGCCGATCGGCACGTTTTGCGGGTAACCGAAGTGTACCGCCCGATCAGCATACGAGACGCCTGTGAACCCGGGAGCACCCGCCGTTTCAGTATCGGACACGATATTGTTCGTGGCCTGATACTGCGCATGAGCAGCCACCGACTGATCGAGCACCGTGTTTTCCTGAAGGGCAGGGAAGCCGCATTGCTGGCGCTGCTGGTTGAGCAGATTGAACGCTGCCAGATGGAAGCTGTCAGCCGGGTACTGAGGCGTAGTTAGATTCGCCGGAGTCGTTGTCGCGGGCGTGCTGGCACCGCTCGCCGGGGCCGCAGGCGATGCATCGCTGCTGCCGCCACCACCGCCACCGCCGCAAGCAGCGACCAAAAGCGATGCAGCGATCGCGGCCATCGAAAGTTTGAAGTTTTTCTGAATCGTCATTTGTTGTTTCCGATCTAGTTGTTGCAGTCGCCCCCGCGATCTGCTTACTTTCATCTTATCGAGCGGTGTTCGAAGTCAAGTCGTCTTGGAAATCAGCCTCGAAACCGCTTTCCTCGTTGGCATATTGCCGTTGGCCAATCGGCGGCGCAGGCATTGTAATACCCGGTAAGGGGTCGGGATTTGCACCGTTGTTTGATCGCAACCGTTTGCTATCGCTTCTGCCCGCGAGCGCGGAAGTTCTTCACCCTCAAGGCGACGAAGACGACGCCGAGCACCGCAGCGACGGCGACAGGCTGTGTCGCGCCGACCGAAGAGAGGAGTGCGGTGCCGCCCCAAAGGAGAATGAGAAAAGTCGCGAGCGCGCCAAAAGCTTTGCTTTTCGACACAGCCGCGAACTGTCGCCTGCCGGAGCCGAACCTCTGCGCAAAGCGAACGTTGCTTTGCTCAAGGTCGAATGCCTCCTGAGACTGCGCCGTTGCGCGGTCGGCGCGGTAGTGCCTCTCGTACCGTTGGAATCGCGCGTCGCCGCGGCCTTCGAGCCACGCGGCGACGCTGTCTGGAAAGAGGTAAGCGAAGTCCTGCATGACTCAGTGCATCACGTCTGATTGGAACTCGATCGCACCTATTGCATCGGTGATGCAGCGTCCGTCGGACTCGGCGTGATACTCGCCGGTCACTAAGTCGAGCCAGCCGAACTGAGGGCGGCCGTCGCGGGAGAAGACCACTAGACCGGCCTCGACGTTGAATTCATGCGGCATCAACAACTCCTTTATCTGTGACTATTTCTTGGCCTTGCGACCTTTGCTCTTTGGCTCGGTCAAGCGCGGCTTCAGATCGCCCGTGCAACCGGGACAAACGAAGTCCTTCGCCAATTCGATCTTCCCTTCGTCGTTCGCCAAGATGTATTCCGTCGCGCAAGTTCTGCACGGTGCGACATTCAACCTCGAATCGATCGCCATGGAGCGGGTGAGATGGTTCGCGCGGTCAGCAGAAACGGCGAGCCGACTACCGAACATCTTGTCGAGAACGTCGTTGGAGGCAATCAGCGCTTCCGGAATGTTCGCTCCGTTTTTGAGAGCACATCGATAGAGCCATACGAGCATGGTTGCCTGGAGTCGATGCGTGGGACGCTCGACGTACCACGTCAACGAGCTTGCACTATTTCCGCATGGCGAGCTGACGCCGTGGATCTCTCGATAAGTATTTCGAGTGATCGCCGAAGTCACGCCAAACAGGTTTGTGGCGGTGGAAGCTCGACAACCCTGGGTCATCAACAATCTTGCGTAGATCTCGCGTCTAGCGCGGTCGAGCCGCAGGTCGGACCAGAGATTCTTGAAAGGAAGTCCGCTCGGCTTGAGGTTCGAGGTGCGCATGACATAGTGAGCGACGGCCTCTTCGGTAAGCGAGTCTGCGCCGTATTGTCGCCAGAAGCGCTCGTCGTCGAACCGCCATCTATACAGCGGGAAACGGATTCCGCCGATCGCTGCTTCAAGCCGTCCGATCGGCAAGCCCATCAAGTATTCGGCTAACTCGAACGAGATACCTAGGAGCGGCGCTGCGAGCACACTCTGGTGCAGCACGTCTTTGAGCAGCGAGACATAGGCGCAGTTGTAATGGAAAATATCGCGCGCCGTCACGTCGTCGACGAAAGGCATCGATGAAGAAAGCTTCGACACTGCTGTCGAAAACATTATCCCGTCGACAAACGTCGCCCAATCGCGAGGATCCTGCAGCGCCGGCGACAGCGCCAGGAACGGCATGTTCATAAGCTTGGCCATCGGTACGGCGTGCGCCTTGAACGTTTCCATGTTGTCAAACGAGACGCCAAAAAATGCTTCGGCGCTGCTGTACCGCGCGAGTACCTTATGGATAACCGCGGTCAGCGAAAAGTTGCTCCTTTGTATCTTCTCAGCGAGATACTGCCGAAGGGCAATGTTGGTCTCAACGGCATCAAGCGTGGTGATCGACATATTATTTGTATTTTTGCTGGCGGATGCGACCCCATCGCGTCCGCCTTATCGTTATGGCAGGTACGTCTTACAGCTTTCGCAAACCCGTCTCAATCTCGCTGAGGTGCTTGCGCATCATTGCGGCCAGCGTCTGGACCAACGGTTCGTGCTGCCCAAGCCCATCGGAAGCTTGAACCGCCACCTGAGCCAGCGTGAGCTTGCCCGCGAATTCTTCGAATGCAGATAGCGCTTCTTGCATCGCTGCTTGCACGCGGTTAGCGGCTTCAAGGGCGCCGGCCTCTTTCTTCCTGTCGGCCTCAAGTCGTTCCAACTCGGCGCGCCTCTCGACCAACTGCTCTTCTAGCTGTTTGAGTTCAGCGTTGCGCTTTTCCAGTGATTCGGAAATGCTCTTATATCCAGCGGGAGTCGTCTCAACTTCCTTGATCTGGACTTCCGGCTTCCGGTTGAGCAAAGCGTTTCTTTCGTCGTTCAGCCTCGCAATCTCCTTGTCCTTGTCCGCGAGGTCCTTTTCAAGGTTGGCTAGGCCCGCCTGCCGACCGGTGTAATAGCTGTCCATGCGCTGTAGCTGGGCCTCTTTTTCGGCGATCAGTTTCGCTGTGGCGTCAAGCTGTTGCTGAAGGCGGTTGGCTTCGTCCTCCGCGACTCGCTGAGCGGTTTTGCTGTCCTCGAGCAGGGTCTTATAGTTGTCTACCTGAACTTGGCGATCCGCGAGAGCCTCTTCCTGCTTCTGCAGCGTTGCCAACATTTTGCGAATGTCTTCGCGAGTCATATGCTCGTTGGCCTTTTTCGCCGCAAGAATCGCTGCGACCTGCTCGTCGGTCACGTGGTCGGCAGCGAGAATGTCCAGTTCGCCCACGTTGAATACGCGGATAGCCTCAGTGTTGTCGAGGAACGCCTCGTAGCAGCGCATGTACTGGCGCGCTGCGGGCTTCTTCACGCCGAGAGCCAAGTCGAAGAAAGAAAATCCCAACGTCGCCGCCCGCCGCAGCGTATGTGTCTTGTTGCCGGACTCTGCGACCATCACGTTCTTGATCAGGTGCATGGAGTTGATCAGCAGGCCGCCGATCGTTTTAAGGTCGGTCGAGATCCGCGCTCTAGCCTCAGCGATCGTCACCATGTTCTCGACGAGCTGGGCGATAAGATCAGCGAATTGCTCGCCTTCTCCGAATAGCTGCCGAGCAACCTTTTCGATCTTCGCGCGTTCGGCGCCGCTTGCCGAAACGCCGCCAAAGATGTCGTCCAACGGATCGTGGAGTTCCGTTTTTCGCAATTGCAGGTTCTTCTTAGAATCGTCACTACTTGATGACATAACTTCTCTCCAGATGTTGCAGCGCCCCCGCGCGCTGCGTTCAAACCCCGCGAGGACTTCGCTCGCGGATAAGAAAATGGTGTCAGTACAAAACCAGCCGCATCCCCCGACAGTCATTCGCGACAGCGGCAGTTCTCATTTCGTGCAACGTTTCCCGCCGGAGGACGTTCTTTCTCACAGATGTAAGCGATCGTAACGGCCCTCCCGAGCACGTCTGACGTCAAAAGACGCCGTTTTTACCCCGTCTTTCGCCTTCCGGGAGTGAAAGGCAGCGTTTTTGTCCATCTTTGCAAACGTTTAACGGTTCATTTCTGAAACACTTAAGCAATTCCTGAGTTTTGACGTGGAAGCGATTACCTAGCCGAAACGCTTGAAACTTTCGCGAATTACCGGTAGCCGCGCGTCGCGCGGACCTTGTGCGCCATGAAACCTTCGGTCGAGGTGTCCGCATACATGAGTACCGCTTCGCGGGCCTTGGCAACGTCCACCGCCGACCTGCCGATGTACTCTGCACGCTTCGAACGCAACCAGTGGGGGAGGTCGTCCAGTGCCAATAGATCGGTCGATAGTTCCGGATGGAGGACGACTTCTCGCGACACGAAGAGACCCGCGCCAGCGACCGGCCATATCGCAGGAAGCTGCTCTCGGAGGAAACGGATCTTGCTGCGGTTTTGTTCGATAGGCGAGCGGCGCTCGTCCGCCTTTCCGTTGGGCGCAATGCGTGTCAGCATCGAGGTGCAATTCGACGGCGCGATGCGGCCGGACCAATTCTTCGTCTCGAAAACGAAGACGCCGAACGGCGTGATCGCGAGGTGATCAATCTCTGCGGTAGGGAACGCAGTCCCGGGAGCATGTTCTATCAGTAACGTCCCCTCGTGCAGGTAGAAGTTGTCGCCGCACAGCCACCTGAGCGTCGTTCGAAGCTTTGCTTGAGCCAGAGCCTCGCCGGCCGCACCGATATCGTCCGATGAGCGTTTTGCGCGATGGGCGCTGCGCGAACCAGATCGGCTCCGCCGCTTGATGGCTTTGAATACGTGATAGCCGCCGACTGCGACAACCATTTCGAAGAACATTCGCTGCCTCCCTGTTGAGCATGTAACTAGCATGCCAAGGACAAATGGAAGTCAAGGGAGCACGGCGGCGCTGCCACGTTCCGAGCCGAAAATCGAAAGGCGGTGTGAAATTGGGAGCTTTCGCGCGCACGCGCTCGCGGCCCACGCGTAAATTGCCTGTTATCCCCGCGTCACCGACGCATCGACCCAAGCCGCCGCTGAGCATGAGTGCGCGCGCTTGCGATCTCTTCTTTCATCCGCAGTGAGCTGCTTCCGCCACGCCTTCATCGAGCCGTGACGAAAGCGTCTCTCCGCGCGCCCGTTTTTCCCTGCTCACCCGAGCATCGAAAACCATCCAGCGCTGTACTGGCTGGACATCCCCTAGTGCGTCTTTTTCTGGAGAGAAAAATGCCGAAGCAGTTGGTTATGAAGGCGATGAAATCGCCCGGCTGGTTGGTCGCTGTTTGCTTTGCCCTGTGGTTTGCCGCGCACTCGTTCTTCGCCTTTCTGTTTGTCTCCTTCACCGTCGCGGTCTGGATCAAGAGATCCATTAAAGCGGCGTTGAAAGAGGAGAAAGCTGAGGATTCGAAGGCGCACGCGCCCGCCGTTGTCGCTCCGGCTAACGCCGACGGCAATGTCACGCCCATCAAACGTCAGTACGCCAAGTCCGCAGTGGTCGTTCCACTTAAGACAGGCACCGACGACTAGTCGCTACGCCTGAATGTCAAGACTGCCCGCGCGGGCGGTCTTGACCCCTCACCCCAACGGGAAACCATCCCGTTGCGGGCATGGGTTCCCGTTTATCGGAGATTCCCATGCAAGCAGAAGTAGCAGCATGGCAACTGGACATGTTCGACGCTCCTCCAGCGCCGATCACGCGTGCCCGAGCCAAGCCTGATCCTCTGCCCGATCCGCATCTGTGGAGCGACGCGGTAAAAGACAAAATGGTCGACGCGTTGATCAGTCTTGCGACTGACAGCAGACGCGGCGACAACATGCCCGAGTCGTTGATGGACTGCGCTGTACTGTTCAGCGAGCGACTCAGAAACAGAAAGAAGATGGAACTCGAAGACTACCGAGCAACGCTCGGCTGGGTTATGGAGTTCTGGAGCGGGGCGCTGCCGTATCGGTTCGTCTGCCAGATCAACGGCGTCGATCCCGAGTTCTTGCAAGACGTCATCCTGAGCAACCCGCTGCTCAAGCGCGACATGGAAGAAGTGCGTCGCGAGTGCTTCGGCACGCTGGTATAGGAGGCCGACGATGAGCACATCAACATTCGGCCGGCTGATCGGGACGCTTTTCGGAGTGACGCCGCAGCCGCAGCGTCGCAGCGACAATCCCACAAGCCATTCATCCCCGATCGAGGTCGGTAAGGGCAGTGCCAACGAACGGCACATCGCCATCGCAGGACAACCGATGTTGTTCCGCGATGAAGGTGGAGTCGTCGTGCAGTTTCGTCCGGCGTTCGACTACGAGCTGCGACCAACGGCTGTCGGCATGAAGCTGATACCGGCGCTCGCGCCGCACTGGGAAGTGCTGCACGAGTACAAGGGCACGTTGACCGACGCCATTGCGGCTGCACTCAAGGGCGCTCATGCGCAAGACACGCCTTCGCTCGACGCCAAACCCGTTCGACCAGTCAATGTCAGCGACGCGCGACCCCGGCCAGAAGTTACGGACGCCGTCGTGACAGCGCCGCCTCGACCCGCTGAGTCGTCACATCGGCGGACCGAGCGCGCGAGGTACGGGGTCTTGAGAGAGTGGGGGGAGAAACGATTTCCCGATGGCAAGCGCCCTGGCAAGACGTATGAATCGTTTTGCTTGACGCTCGAGCATCGCGGCGAGACGCACGTTCTCCAAGGTGAGGGCCTGCGCGACGCGATCGCAGAGTCGGCCTGTCGCATTGGCGACCGCGTTGAAGTCAAGCGGATCGGCAAAACTAAAGTGTCGGCAGTCGATGGACAGGGACGGCCCAAGCTAGATGCCCGCGGCGAGCAAGTGCTGTGGGACAAGTGGCTTTGGTCTATTTCCAAAAAATCTTAAAGGAGTTAGTTATGGCATCAGTAAACAAAGTCATCCTCGTCGGCAACCTCGGGGCTGATCCTGAGACGCGCTACCTGCCGAGCGGCGATGCGGTCGCGAATATCCGACTCGCAACGACCGATCGCTACAAAGACAAGGCCTCGGGCGAAATGAAGGAGCAGACCGAATGGCATCGAGTGTCGTTCTTCGGTCGGCTCGCTGAGATCGTCAACGAGTATCTGAAGAAGGGATCGTCGGTTTACATCGAAGGCAGAATCCGCACGCGCAAGTGGACGGACCAGGCCGGGCAGGAGCGGTACTCGACGGAAATCGTCGCGGACCAAATGCAGATGCTCGGCGGCCGCTCTGCGGGTGATCGTTCATCCAATGACGGTTTCGAGAGCCAGCGCCCCGCGCGTCAAGATCGATCGCAGCAGCAGCGATCGAGCAACCCTGCGCCGGCGAATCGCGAAACGCAAACGACGTCGTTCGGTGGAGGCGGCGGCTTCGCAGACATGGACGATGACATCCCGTTTCGGGGATTCCTGACGCGGCGCGAGTGGGCCGCGATCTGATCCCGTAACGGCTCACCTCACCTCCTGTTTCTTCTCACCTTCGTTGCTTCGTCGAACCGGAAACGGTCGGCGGAGCCGCGAAGCGTCTCTTTCCTACGCGACACGGGCCTCATTCGTCGCTACACCTACCTTTCGCTTCCCCTGCTGAAAAAAGCCGCCCGCCATGCTCGCCACGCGCGAGGCGGACGGCTTTTTTGAGCACGGTTTCACCGCCTGTTCAGGCATCGACATCAACCACACCACAACTGGAGTGACAATGAATGTGAAGGACATCAAGCTGTCCCCGG
>JFHF01000027.1 GCA_000648925.1 Caballeronia jiangsuensis | reverse complement strand
ATTGCGTTGGCATGTGAAGCACACGAACCTGAGGGACGGGTTACGCCGACACTGGACGAGATAGTGGCGCGCGCGATCGAGCGTGGCATTGTCGAACAGATAAGTCGCAGCCATGTGCAGCGTATCTTGCAGGCCGGCGACGTGCACCCGCACCGAGTCAAGCAATGGCTACACAGTCCGGATCCCGCCTTTCGCGAGAAGGTCAATGTGATTTGCAAGTTGTACCGCAAGGCCCCTCGAAACGCGGTGGTTCTCAGCATCGACGAGAAGACCGCCATTCAAGCCATCGAGCGCAAGCACCCGGGGCGCGCGCCGGCACCGGGACGGCTGCGTCGTCGGGAGTTTGAATATATCCGGCACGGCACCCAGGCGCTGATTGCCGCGCTTGATGTGCATACCGGAGAGGTGCTGGCAGACTGCCGCGAGCGGCGCACCCAGGACGATCTGGTCGCCTTCATGGAGCGGGTGGCGGCTGCGCACCCGGGCAAACGGGTGCACGTGATTTGGGACAACCTGAATACGCATCGCGCTCAGGCCGTTTGGCAGGCATTCAACGAGCGACATGATGAGCGGTTTCATTTCCACTTCACCCCGCTGCACGCGAGCTGGGTCAATCAGATCGAACTTTGGTTTGCACGCTACACGCGCCGAGTGCTACGCCATGCCAGCCATACCAGCACCGCGCACCTACGCGAGCGTACCGAACAGTTTATCCGCGAGCATAATCAGGCAGCACGCCCCTTCAAATGGACTTTCCGGGGCTATCCGCTGCAAACTGGCGCATCGTAATCGAGAGACAGACATGCCAGCCATCCCCACTAAGCACTACGCGGCCGAACTTCAGCGTCAACTGCGCAGCTTGCTCGGCCATGAGCAGATCGTCACACAAGCCTACGGGCGCCACCTGCTGATCAAACGTCTCGATGATGAGGAATCGACCGTTGTGGCGCGCCTAACCGAGCTCGGCCACAATCGTTATAGTGCCGCCTTTCGCAACCACACCGGCCGATGGGAACCGCTGCCGGGCACAGGTTCGCTCGATGAAATGAGCGAGCTTGTCGTTACGCTCCTGCAGCCTTACTTGCAATCCGATAATTATTTAAAGGTATTTCCGGGATGTTGTACTAGTCCCATCGGAAGCGCGCCTATGACTAACAGTGAGTATCGCCTGAGCCATCGATCGGGAAGATACCGTATCACGTATGGTTGTTCTTCAAAAAACATAGCCAGTGCAGCGAAAACGAGAAGGGCACCCCAGTTTAATGAGAAATGCATGTAATAAACGAGAATCCCAGCAGTTAAAATAAATACCAGCGCAACGAGGGCTAGATCCTTCCGCCGAGGCACACGCGGCCTTCCGGGCAAGGAAACTCCCGTTTTGGGGGAAACGATTACTGAGTCGCCGGAACCGGGTTCTAAATTGTCAGAAAGCCCGCGACCAATGAGAATGGTCAGCATGTGAATGCATGCAAGGTAAAGCACGAAGAATAAAGCCGACAACCCGAGCGGATATATCGCGAGTTTTGGGAAGTCTGTCATTCCAGCAAACTGAAAAATCTCTACCCCGAACGGTGTCCAAAAGAATTCGAGATAAACGACCGAATTGAACAGTCCAATCAACGTTGCGGCAGTCATGAGTGGTAGTTTCGTATCCATTGTTCCGCCCTATTGTTTGGACGCCCAATTCTCGTCCGTGGTTTCCGACTTGACAAGGCGGCTTCAATCCGAGCCGGGACCGGAGGACTGCTTCCAAGCAGTAGCCGACGTTTCAAGTACCGAGCGGCGGTGCCGACGAATGGCCGAGAGTGGCCGACTGCCGCCCGACACGGCCGGCCTTAGTCGACCCGAAACGGACGTCGAACACGGCGGAAAGCGGCCGTTCGATGTCACGCTCGACTAGGGCGACTGCACTTTGAGCTATTTGATGTAGCCCCGATACTGATACACGCCGATCGATTCCATATTCTGCGCGGCGAACAACGTTCCAACCGATACAACGAGGAAACGCTTACTCTTTCTTTCGATTTAAACTCAGTTTCCTCTACTAATTTTTAAAATTCGATTTTTAGAGTACTCTGAGACATAGAGAGCGTTGTCAGGACCAAACACAAAGCCAGTACCGGACGATGGACCCACACTGAATCCTGATCCAATCAGCGTGGTCTTGCCATTAGTGTTGAAGCGAACAAGGTCGCTTCCATTCAGGACGTAGAGTTCGTGTCCGAAGCCCCCTGCCCCCGGACCAAAGGCGAGGTATGTATCAAGACCGGCCAACCCGGTCGCAAAAGCACTGTCTGCCAGCGTTCCATCTGCGTTGTAAATCCTGATTGTCCCATCTTCCAACGCCAGGAAAGTTCGGTTATTTCTGTCGACCGCGATACTGCCAGCCCGGATTGGGAGAGAAATCAATACAGTCGGCGCGCTTCCGCTGCTTGTGAGGATGCGGGGGAGATCATCGGAGAAAATAAGGCGTCCCGAACCGTCGAATTTCATGTCATCCACATCAGCGAAGCCTGTATTAAAAACAACGGCCGCTGTCTGATTCGGGAAGATCGCAGCGAGGATGCCTCCTCCTCCGACAAGGACGGAATTTGGGACGCCACTGATGCGTCCTGCAGCGTCAAAAAGAACTGCATCCGGATCGACCATGGGCGGACCGAATTCCGAAACTGGACTTCCCCCAGGAGCGATGCGGTGAATCCGGTTGTTGCCTCCTTGCCGTCCCACATAGAGCGCGCCATCGGGCCCGAAAGACAGCTTCATAGGCTCATCGACCGGGGAATAAACCTGGATATTGAAACCAGGCCGGACGGTCGGCAACGCCGACTCCACTGGCAGAGTCTGCTTCCGGTCAGTCGCCATCATTGACGCACTCGCAGGCGTAGCCGTGGGGCCGTTAGAGTCTCCGCCACATGCATTGAGCAAGAGACAAAGGGTACCCGCCGTAAGTAGTCCAAACGCAAATTCTCGCTGTTTCATCTTCGATGCCCGTTGAGAAACGTCGTAGGCGGCAGCCAATCATGCGATGATCCGCCACTTTTGAGAATGCACAAGCCCGGCGCGATCAATCTCGATTTACTGGGAAATATCCTGTTAGCGATGCCCAGAGCAACCTGCGGCCGTCCAGCCTTTGCTCATGGCATGCCAGCTTGCTTTTGAAGCGTGCCGACAACATTAGGCGATTCTCTACGGTTGAATTGAGCAGAATTGATAGAAATGAGGGGTAGCGCACTATCACGTTTCCACAGGAATTGGACACGGAACAGTGCCCCTGACGCCGTGTGATGCTGGCGAGCCGGTCGTCGTTGAAGCGGAGCGCCTATGCGAGAGGAGCAGTAAGGCAGTCTCGATCGCGGACGATCTGGCGCGGATGACCGGAATTGGCCGGACAGCGACCAATCGTTAGCCAAGTCTGACAACATACACCCTTGCGGTCACGAGGCACTTTGGCTCATCTCGGTAGTAAGCCCGTCCGCGACAAACGTCAAGACTCTGCCCCAGTCTCCGGGGATCGTCTGGCGAGCCGGACGTAGCGTTGGATACCAATGGATCACGTGCTTACCGGCGTCCCAATGGGGAAATGATTCTCTGTTTAAGAGCACCCAGCCAGGGCGACCTAATGCGCCTGCTAAATGAGCAACGGTCGTTCCAATACTTACGACATAGTCGAGCGCGGCAATTTGAGCGGCGACCCCATCTAGGTCGTTATATGTATCAATATCTTGGTCTTGATAAATATCAACGCCGTACTTCCAACGTGAAAAGGCGATTTCATCTCGGGTATCCCCATACTGAAGGGATATGAAGCGTGCGCGACCCCGAAGCCGCTCGAAAAAATTCGACCATTCGGGGACGCCTTTAAGGTTGCACGTCTTGCCTTGTAAATGGCTCTCACTTCTCCACGCCAATCCGACAAGGGGTAGTTGTCCGCTTCCGTAACGCGCTTTCAGACCTTCAGAATATGACCCTGCCCTCAGGTAAGGTTCAAATTTGCCCGTGGAGGTCCATAGAAATGTATCCAGCGTAGATCGAAAGCGCTCGAGAAGTTCCCACGAATAAATGCTTCCATCAAGCGGTGCTTTCAAATCACTTGTCGAAATGAAATCCACATCTGGAAAAGAACGTTGAAAAAGCCTCTTAAGCTTGTCGTTCTGGCAAAGCCATTGGACACGACGGCAGTTTATCTTGAACTCCGATAAGCAAGCCAAGGTCAAAATTTCATCTCCCGGGCCGTTCTCGCCAAAGACCAAGACGCTTTTATCTTTGACGTCTTCAATCTTCCATTTTGCATTTAGACAGCCACGGTCGTCCGGCCGGTGATCCTTGTTTCGCGAGGTTTCCTTGCTCTTATACTTCTTCAAGTAGGCGTCGAGGCTGTCTTTTTCAACCTGCTCGTACTCACGAACAAGTTTCTTGCTTTCATCAACTGAAATGGCCATATCGCTTACCTCAGCTGTAGATACTACTGAATACCGCTCTCCAATTGTCTACCAACGATTCTTAACTATTCGAATGCTAGACCATCCCGGCAGTCCAGATTGAATTGGTGTTTCGATTTCCGTTCGAGAAGGGCCCTACAGCGTCGCACCATTCTATGGCCTCGATACCGGATTTGGGCATCAGGCCAGTTTCGGAGCGGACCAGCCGTTCGAGCGACCGCTGCAAGGCGCAGGCGAACGGCAGAAACTGGCCGGCTTCCGTCGAATGGCGTCGCGCGCTGCGGCGAAGCAAACGTGACGCACTTACGCCCCGAATCGGGTCCCTTCTTTTGCTTGTTCCGGTCCTACTAACTTATCCGATACCCAGACTGTCTTTCTCTTTGGCCCTTTGTGTACGGCCACGAGTGGGACCGTCAATGACGTGGGCATTGTCGATGTGTCGCTGTAGCTGGCTGATCTCCAGTGCGGCCGTTTTGTCCGCTTCGCGGGAAATTGCCGCGGGCAGGCGTTTCGCATCGTCCGTAAAAATATCGGCCTCATACCGCGCGCGCGACACGGCAACGTAATACACGTCCTTAGCGGTCGTCAGCGAGCGCGTCTCTAGATTGATGAGCACCTTGTCGCTCGTTAGTCCCTGCGCGCTATGAACGGTTGATGCATACGCG
Source organism: Caballeronia jiangsuensis (assembly GCA_000648925.1). GTDB lineage: Bacteria > Pseudomonadota > Gammaproteobacteria > Burkholderiales > Burkholderiaceae > Caballeronia > Caballeronia jiangsuensis. The sequence goes on along the minus strand of JFHF01000027.1, from coordinate 101,649 downwards.
AGCGCAGCATACATCGCCTGCGCTGCATCGAGCGCGATGCGCCGCCCGCCTGCCTCTAAGATGATTTCCTGCTCGCTGGCCTCCTTCACGGTGAAGCGGTCGCCGTTCGCCAGATCGCGGTCCTTGTCGTTGCGCGTGATCTTAATCTGGTCGCCCACGGCCAACTCTGTGCGCTCAGGCTTGTAGACAGATAGCTGCGTTGTCTGCGCCGGGGAAAAGGTTACAATCGCGTCGTCTGCGCCACGGACGGTCAAGCGGTTGCCGGGACCCGTATCCAGCACGGTGTACTGCTCGCCGCGCTTCAGGCCACTGCGGTAGTCGCGCTCCGGAATGATGATCGCGTCCTTCTCGTAGTACTTGCTGTGTCGCCGTTCGGCCTGCGTCGTATCGAGCCGATCCAGCAATATGTATTGGATGCCCGTGCCTTTCAACCCGAGCGCCTGCTGGATGCCGTCGTTGATTTCCTTGCGACTGCGGTTCGTGCCGGTGATGACAAGCGTTTCGGCGCGCTCGGCCGGCGTCAACCCAGCGTAGGCTTGCACAATTGCGCTGTATCGTTCGCTGGGATCCTTGACTTCGCGCACCCGCGTGACGTGCATGAGCGAGTCCGCGGCCTTCCCCACTGCGGCCAGCTCGACCGCCTTCAGTAGCTCCGGGTTTTTCTGGCGCTGGATCATTCGAATTTCGGTCGATTGCATGCCTGCAGCTAAGAGTTGCTCAAAGGGCTTGCCCGCCTCGATGGCTTTGGTCTGCGCGGTGTCGCCGAGAAACACGGCACGGGCGCCGGTCGCCTCGAGGAACTTCATCATTTCGAGCATCTGACGCGCCGGAATGACGCCCGCCTCGTCAATGAAAACGACGGTGTTGCCGTCCAGCTTCTTGTCCTTGGCCTTCAGAAACGATTGCAACGTGCGCGCCTCAATGCCTTCGCCTTCCAGCGCCTTTTTCTGACTGCCATAGGGGGCGAGCGCGGTCACGCGATAGCCATGTTCCTCTAGCAGCGCTTTCGCGGCCTTCATCATGTAGCTCTTGCCCACGCCCGCGAAACCGGGAACGGCCATGAACTGGTTTGTCGTGTCGGCGATTCTCGCGACGGCGCGGGCCTGCTCGACGTTGAGCCCTTCCCGCTCGGCGGTGCGGGTTCGTCCCGCCAGATAGGCGTCGATCTGCGCCGCGCGGATGCGCGGCTGGCGCGTGCCGCGCCCTGCACGCTCGAGCGCGAGAATGTCACGCTCGCGGCGCTGCGCAATGTGCGTCGTGTAGCGGGCGCCCATTTCCTGCAAGCGCCCTTTGGCGATGCCGCTGTCCACAATCGCGTTCGCCTGCGCGCGGGTGCGATCACTCGTCGTCAGTTCGGCAATCCACTGCGCCCGCGTGAGCGCAGGACCTTCTGCAGCGGCCTTCGTCTTGCCGGCCTGACCACTTTGCCGTGCCGGGTTCATGGACCGATAAAGCGTGTCCTCCTTGATGAGGTGCCCACCGTCCTTCGCGCGGTCGATCGCGGCCCGAATATCGGACGCAGACAAGCGGCCATAACCATGCTTCAAGGCGACCGCCAGCAAGTCATCGCCGGTCACGATCGCCTGCCGCTCGGTCAAGCGCTTGATGGCAAAGCGCACGGTCTGATCGGCATGGTATTCGAGCGGTTTCTCGATCGGCGGGGCGCGATGGCGGGCCGTCGGGCTTTCGTCTCTGACGGGTCCGTCGTTACCTATGCCATCGTGACTAGGGCCGTTGTTCCCGACGCCGGCCCACTCGCGGCTGTGAAAGTCGATGCCAAGCTCTTTTGCGCGGGCCTGCCAAGCGGCGCGCACGTCGTCGCGATTGATTTCGCTCTTGCGTTCACGCGTCTGCATGGCGGCTCGGTCGCGTTGGTCAGCGCTGGCAGTCTCCCGGTTGAGCCCCCACTCGGCCAGCTTGGCGTCGATCTGGTTGCGCCGCCCGCTGAATTCGTGGATCTGACGGTCGGTGAAATGCGCGAGGTCGAACGTGCCGTTCCGGTCATAGCGCAGCAAGAAGCCCTGTCGCTCAAGCTCCTTCGCCAGCTCTGCCTTATAGACGTTGCCCAGGTGACGCAGAGAATGGACGATGCCGTCGTTGACGAGTGCCCGCCACTCGCCATTTTCCCGCTGCGTCATGTTGAGCACGAAGGCGTGCGTATGCAGGTCCGGATCGACTTCACGCGACGTTTCATGCCGGAAGGTTGCGGCAACGATCTTGTGGGTCCGCTCGACGCCGGTCTTCCCGTTCACGGTATAGCGCGCTGCCGCGAGCATTTCAGCCTCAAGAAGAGCGGCGGCTACGGCCGTGTCATGGGCGGCAATGATGTTTTCGTCGCCATGCACGAGCGCTTGCAACGACACGCCCTTCGGCGCGGAGAACGTCAGGTCGTAGCCGAGGCGCTCCTTCCGGGCCTCTGAACGCTTGGTTCGCCGCAAGCGGATGTGTTCGTCTATCCGACCGTCGAGCAGCTCAGCGAAACGGCGCTGCTCGACCGGGCCGAACAAACCCAGCGCCGCCGCGCCTTGGCCATGCCACTGCATGGCGCTGCCGTCCTTGGCGTAGTAATCGTCCGCGCTGTCGGTGTAATAGGCCACCACCTTGCCGACGTTCTGGCGCTTGATCGTCGTGATATTCAGCATCAGGACGCCCCCATGATTTCACCGTCGAGCGAGATCATTCCCGGCACTCGGTTCTTGCGGGTGTAGGTGACAGGCTGCGTCCTGAACTTCGCAATCGGTAGATCACCCGGAAAGGCCAGGTAGCCTTCGAGATTCGGCATGCGCATCAGCTCGGACGGCAGCACGACCAACTCCGGTTTGATTTCCTCGTTCTGGCTACTGGTCCCCGCCCCGCCGAACGCCTTGCGGCTGCGGCCCGAGCGATGGCGCATCACCTCATGCTGACCGAGTGCACGCGCCATCTTCTCTGCCGTCTTTTCGCCCATGCGGCCGATGGGCAGCGCAACCATGGTGCGATGGTTGCCAAGCATCGTTTCGGCCAGATTCTCGCCATAGACATCCACTAACTGCGTGTAGGTCTGATAGCCGGACACGACGCGCAAGCCCTTTTTGCGACCCTTGGTGAGCGCGTCGCCCAGAGTCGGCAGCCGGGCGAGCGATTCGAGCTCGTCGAGATAAACCCAGATACGCCGGTTCGCATCGGTGCTCATGCCGAGCACGCTGCTGAAAATCGTGTCCACAAAACACGAGATAAGCGGAACCAAAGCCGCGCGCGTATTTTCCGTCCAAGTGATATACAGGTTTCCCCCGTTGGGGTCCGCGATCCAATCGCGCAACGAGAAACGACCCTGCGGCATTTCAAGATGCGGCGGGATTTTGTTTGATAGCACAAAGCGCGCGCTGCCCGACGCCCTGCTGTTTCCCGTAAAAAGCGCCTGTGCGTTCGTCCCTTCCACGAAGGCTTCGAGTTCTTCCAGCGTCTTGCGATTCGTCCAGTCGAATACCAGATCCATGGTCGGATGACGCTCAGTAGCATAGACTTTACGCGCGACTTCAGCAAACAATAGCCGCCCGTAATCATTCCATTCTTCTGATTCTGCGCTGCCCGAGCGCTGAATGATTGACGCCGAATAACGTTTAAAATCGTAATCATCGCGTATTTCATTGAAGAACGACCAGCCTTCCGAACGCGCGTCATAAGGATTTAAGATCTTGTCGCCTTTTCGATAAAAATTCGACAGAAATTCGCCGTCCGGATCAAGCATCACCATCCGGTCCCCGCGTGCGAGACAGCAGACCATCATTTCTTTGAAAACGGTCGATTTTCCGGTTCCAGTCGATCCGCCAATCGAAACGTGGGTAGTTTCCGCCTCGGTTGGCATGGGCACGCCTGAAATGGTGATTTGCTTTTTGCCGTTCTCTGTTGTCTTGCGAGCTAGATCAGCCGCCGTAACTATCTGCGTGCCTCGGTAGAATTTCGAAAACGACGCACCCTTAAACGGCCGCTTGCCGAACCTGGCGGCGATCACAAGACAGGCAATAGCGAAAACCTCACCAAAAATCAAGGCTGACCACAACGGCCAGAGATTGAAGGTGTTTCGAAAAAGGTACGGCATCATGTCGCGGACGTTCTGCGGCGTAAATCCAAAAATGGCTTTCGCAGTGGTAAACCACGCAAACAGCGGAGTAATCAGCATCACCGCGAAGGCTGCCTGGCGCTTTTGAATATCATCCACGGCCTTTCTCCTGCGGTGGCTCCCATGAGCCAATCTTCAAGCGATCAAGCTCTGCACGAGCACTTCGTAATTTGTCTGGGCTCAGCGACATTCGCAGCAGGATGAGTATCTCCGCGAGCATGGGCGTTGACTGGTCAGATTGCCCCTGCTTGCCTCCCGTCTGATGAGCGGAGACACTTGCTAGTAGCTCGCCTAAAACGTCCAAACGCGCTAACACTTCTCGGTTGCGATCACCAAAGAGCGCGTCCTTGATGTATTCTGACACGTTGCCCTCGAAGCGCACGGAGCGCTCTTCGAGCTCGAGCTTTTGCGCCTCATTGACGCGGATGCAGATCATCGGCAAGGTCCGGCCTCCATGTATAACGCGCGTTTTACACAGTAGTACCGATTTGTCAGATGTTCAACCTGATCTGTAAAACTCGGTTTTTACGTCGACACGCGCAGCGCAAGAAAATGTTATGTGTTTTCAACAACTTAGGCGATGCGAAGCATTGCGTATGGTGTATAGCCTTTAAGGGCTCATCCACACCACCGGAAACGTCTCAAAACCACGGCGTTTTCTTCCCATTCTGCGCGATCAGAGAATGTTCGCATGATCCCTCGCGCATGCGCGAGGGCCCTGAACGTTAACGTCAAAAAGGATCATGTCGGGATCATCCGGGGATCAACGAAGAATCAGTAGAAAATCGGAAACCTATTTGACTGATGAAAAAGGATCTCCTAGAGTACAGAAAAGGATCAAGTGGGAATCACTAGCCAATCAAATGCGGGGCTTTCGCCCGATGACGATTTTTGACTTCAAGCCACGCAGCGATGCGGCCGTTGTCCGCAATTTGCTGCGCGAGATTGAGGCCGCTCAAGAATCAGGAGCGAGTCGCCAGGATCTCTGGCGTAACCTGCGCGAGCATCACGACCTGAAGCTGTCGTTCGATGCGTTTTGTGTCGCGCTGAAGCGCGCGAGGGCAAAGGCGAGGAAAAACTCCGGTGCCGCAGCAAACGCCCTGCGCCTTGAATCGACTGCGGGAAAAGCGGAAAGCTATCGCGAGAAAGCATTAGAAGCCATTGATGAGCCGAAACACGCGCGCCCTTCTTCTTTCGACACGCGCATGCGCGGACCGGAGCAAGCCTCAGAGCGCTCGCCGCGAAAGAATCGCATCAAGACGTCGAAAGATTTTGCCGACGTCCATAAACTGGACTTCAACGAGTTTGACGACAAATTTAAGTGAGGTGCAAATGAAAATCGCCGTGCTGAATTACAGTGGCAGCGTTGGCAAGACGGTAGCGGCGCACCATTTGTTAAAACCGCGCATGCCTGACGCCGCCTTCTTTTCGGTGGAGACGATTAATCAGTCGGCAAGCGATCTCGGTGCGTCAGAGGTTTTCCAACTCCAGGGGAAAAAGTTTGGCGAGCTGCTCGAAGCTTTAGTGCTGGAGGAGGATGCCATTGTCGATATCGGGGCGTCAAACATTGAGTCTTTTTTCGAATCCATGTCGCGGTTTTCAGACTCGGAGCGAGAGTTTGATCTATACGTTATTCCCGTCACTCCGGATCAGAAAGCGTGGCAAGAGAGCCTGAAAACCGTTGAGGCGCTTTCCAACATCGGTGTGGAGGCAGGAAGTATCCGATTGCTGCCCAATCGCATTGTGGCCGCTCCGGCCGATGAGATTCCCGCAATATTCAACTATGTGAAAAAAACCAAGAAAGCACGCATTAGCGAAGATGCGTACCTTTTCGAGAGCGAGATCTACGGCTACCTTGCCGCTAAGCGCATGAGCTTCACGGAATTGATCGACGACGGCATCGATTATCGCGCGCTGGCCAAGTCGGAGACCGATTCTGAGAAGGCGAAGGACTATGCACGAATGTATCGCTGGAAAAAACTGGCAATTCCTGTCCGTAACAACCTGGACGATGCTTATACGGCGTTGGTGGCATGACATGGAGCGCCCGCCAACCAAGGAAGAGGTCCTTTTCGAGTGGTTCCTGGGCGACTCCAAAGAGATTCTCGCCGATCTGAAGTCAGCCATCGCGGACGCGACGAGTTTGCGAGACGGCATTGGTCAGGCAAAGGCGGAGCTTGATGCGACCGTGCAGGCCGCGACGCGTGAACTCGTGGCGGCGCATCGGGAGCTGACTCAGGCGATCCGCGATGCCAAAGGCACGAACGCCGAGGTGGTGCAGGTGGTGGCGGCGAGCGGCAAACGAGCCGCCGCCGCTGGCGTGATGCAGGCCCTGCCTGCTTTGGCAATCTGTTCTGGCGTGAGCGCCCTCCTCGGAGCGGCGATCGCCGCGTTCGTCGTTCGGTGGCTGACCTAGTCGCGAACCATCGAATCTCGCAGCGATCGCGCAGTTGGTTGGCGCGTCGGCTCCCGGCCTCGGTTGCCCAGAGGATCTTCATGAGGTCGCCTCGGCGGCCTCGGCTCCCTCAGCCGAATGCGATCTTCGCTAAGACGCAGCACCTCACAAGTGGGCGAGCACCGAGCCCGCCGACTCGCCCTTCGAACCGCGAACCAGCGCTGTGTCGCTGTCACCGGCGAGATAGCGCCGCACACTTCGGCAGCGTCGGCGCGCAGTTCCGCTGATTCGATGTCTTCGGAAACGATTTCACGCACGTCCGATTGGGCCTCGAATGGAGTGGGACTACACCGCCGCGACGGGCTCGCGATGCTTGAGGTATGAGAGCACGAACTCCGTATTCGTCTGCCTCATGCGTTTCGCTTCCGCCGGATCATTCAAGTCCATTCCCAACGTCGCTTCCAAGGTGAACCGATTTGAAACGACGTAATAGCCCAGTCCAGACAGAACCGTGTAGAACTTCGCGGGGTCAACATCGTCGCGAAACACGCCCGCCTGTTTTCCTCGATCGAGAACGTCCGTCAGGGCGTGGAGCAGCGGCGAGACGATTCGCCGAAGGCTCGTCACTTCCCTTGTGAGCTTTCCCTCGCGAAGGTTTTCATCGTTCAGAAGGCGCACTAAGTCGGGATGATCGCGATAGTAGTCCCAGAGAAAGTGCGCGACGCGTGTTACGCCCTCTTCCGGGGAAACACTACTGAGATCGAGTGAACGCTCTGCATTGTTTAGCGATGTCAATACATGATCGAGCACCGCCAGGAACAGCCCGTCCTTGCTTCCGAAGTAGTAGTAGAGCATGCGCTCATTGGTTCCAGCACCGCGCGCAATGCGATCAACGCGCGCGCCGTATAACCCGCCCACGGCGAACTCTTCCTGCGCGGCCGTTAGAATGCGATGCCGTGTGCCTTCCGGGTCGCGTCGACATCTCTGTTCTTTCATGACTGGTTCCATCGGGGCGCCCTCGCGATGTGTTCATCAAACAGGTTGAATATTCGATGCCTGCTTGCCCTTCGGGCCTTCCTTGACCGTGTACTGGACTTTCTGGTTGTCGTTCAGTGTTTTGAAGCCTTGACCGACGATCTCCGAATAATGGGCAAAGAGATCCACGCCCCCGTCGTCGGGCGTGATAAATCCGAACCCTTTCGCTTCGTTGAACCACTTGACTGTGCCCGTCGCCATTTCTCGTACCCTCCGACAGTTTGATGACCAAACGACAATGTTCACCAAGCGGCTGTGGCACCTGTTGATCGATGTCAACTTCAACTGCCGCGCTCGAATATGTGTTTAGTCGCCGGCAGCGCGGTCGTCCTGCTCCATGAGCAGCCGTACCGCCTCCGCGGGATGCCGTGATGTGCGCTTCATGCCGCGCACATCACGGACAGCTTCACTCTGGACCGTCTTCGCTGTTGAAGACCTTCACCGGGGGAGGCGGCATGGGCTTGCCTTCGACGTAAGCGAGCGCTGAGCGAATCGCGAACTGCATCGCTGCACTTCGATTCGCAAAAAGACCAAGATCCAAGAGTGAATCCGTTTCGCCTTCCTCGCTCTGGATAAGTGCACGAGCGACGAAACCGTTGCCGACTCGCACTGCGGAAGGTTGAACGGCGGCGCCACGATGATAGAAGATCATAGCCACCCCCACGCTTCGCGGACACTTTCACAATACGAGGATGAAAGCGTCGTGGGTAGCGCGGCGCGATGTCTGTTCGACAACGCAGGCCGACATCCGAGAGGCGTTATCCGACGTACAACTAATCGCCTTATTGGATCGACGTCATACGGTGTTTGCAAAAACGCCGGCACACGGCTTCGGCAGTAAAAAACGTAAGTGTGTTGTGCGTTGATAAGGCAACGATGTTTTCCATTGACCCTGGTTTAATCACATCGACCTTATGCCACACTGCGCTTGTCTCGTGATTTCTCTCAGACATGCTTTCCTCCTCCGGAAGCATGTTTCACCGCCCTCTTCGAGGGCGACCTTTCTTTTTTTTTGCCTATATTGAACGCCATAGTTTCACCGTGGCTTTCTATCGGCGTCACCATTAGCCGTCTAACATCCTAGAAGTAGGTGTCATCGGCTCTTTTCCGTCTAAACGCGCGATTGCCCAATTCACAGCGAAATAGGAAGCCGCTTTGTCCGAGGCAAATCGGCCGATGCCCTCATAAAGCTGATGATTGCCGTGCGGGTCGCGAATCAGCACGCTCGAGCTGAAAACGCCATTCGTCTGGTTAACTCTCGGACGAATAAGCGCGCCGTGATAGTGCATTTCCATATGAAGTAAGCTGAGTCTCTCAGGTTCTGCGTGTTTGTCCAAGCTTTGCACAAGCTTAATACAATGAAAAGCGTTTAAATGGACTTAATTATATGTTTTAAGCGCTTCGTTTGTAACAGTTACCTACACGCGCTCGTGTGACGGTTCGACGGCGCTGATGCGCAACTGTAAATAAGCAAATCATAAGAATCTTTTGATATGCTAGCCCGCCCCTTTGCCGGAGCGGTAATTTCGATCGCGCGGGTACCTCCTCGAGTCGCTGGTTGGGTTACCCCTTTTGGCCCGCTCCAGCCGGCGGGCCTTTTCGTGGCTCCAAGGGAATGCGGAAACCTACTCGATGTCATTAGGACGCAGGCCGGTTGCACTGATGCTGTGACTAGTTCTCACCGTTTGCCGCGGCAATCACGGCTTTCGCGACATGAGACGCGGCGCAAAGCCGCTCGACGAGATGTTCGTTTCGGCCGTTGTGGCAGACCAATGCGCGCACGAGATCGTCGGAGCGCGCTACCATTCGCTGCAGACTTTCGAGCATTGCCGGTGAGGCTTCACAGAGAAGCCAGGCGGGGCGCCCACCGTAACGCATAAACGCCCCGTCGAGGGTGACACCCTCGGCAATGCTCCGGCCGTCATGGTCAGTAATGGAAACGATGCGCGCGCAAGCGGCGCTGCTGCGGTCGCGCTCGGTGCAGATTTCAGCGGGATCTCGATGCTTGGCCGCGGCGATCGCATCGGCCGCCGTCGGCGCTTCAATCTGAGTCCTGCCGTAGTGCGGGACATTGACGGCATAAACAACGGTGAAGTTGCTCACAAGTCCATCTCCTTGTTTCCCAAAAATGGTCCTCAGCCTGGAGCGGTGCTCCAGGCTCTCGGCGATGTCTTCACGCCGCTTGTTGTTCGTCTGCGCCTTGGAGTGAGAACAGGAACTCGCAGGCCTTTTGCGCCTGACTTGCGGCCGTGAAAATCGCCTTCTTGTCGGCCTTCAGGACCTTGAGCCAGTGGTCGAGGTAGGCGGCGTGATCGTCGCGAACGTCCAGGGTCAATCCCAGCTGTGCACACACGAAAGCGGCGCCCATCTCGGCAATCAGTTCCTCGGCGGCGTAGGCGTCGTCGCCAAAACGCTTGCCTAGCTGGCGGTCAAGGCGGGTCTTGTGACTGGTCCAGTGGATGAGCTCGTGCGCCTTGACGGCTGCGTAGCTTTCCGCGGTGTCGAATGACTCGGGGATGGGCAACTGCACGATGTCTTGCGTGGGTGCGTAGTATGCACTATTCCCGCCGTGACGGATGACAGCGCCGGTCTTGGCAAAGAAGACTTCCGCGTGCTCGATCGGCCCGAAAGGCTCTCTTTCGATGGGCTCCGCTTGCGTGCGGAATTCAGCGGGAAGGTTTTCGATCTGGTCGACGTTGAACACGGTGTAGCCCTTCATGAAAGGGATCTCGCGTTCGATCTCGTCGCCTTTGTCGTCGGTCTCGCTCTGGGTGACTTTGTTGGCGTAGACAACGAGGCTTCCATGCTCGCCTATGCGGACGTTGGCGCCGAGCGCCTGCGCTTGCTTGAACGTCATCCAGCGATTGGATTGAAAGCCTTTTTCCAGCTGCTCGCCCCAAAGAAGCAGAATGTTGATGCCCTGGTAGGGGATGCCGTTGTGACGCACGGGAAGCGTGATCCGGTCGCCGGCGGTGCTACCTTTCCAAGGCTTTACCCATGGCCGGACGCCCTGCTCCAGGTCGGCAATGATCTTGTCCGTCACCCGGCTGTAGATGTCGGGGGAAGCGGTCTTGGTTTGAGCGTTCATGGTCTTTCCTTTAGGTCTCGGGGTGGATGTGCTGGGTTGCGCACATGCACCCGACGACCGTCGGGCGACGACCGGGGAGGCAAGCTGCAAGGGCTGGCCGCGGGGAGGGGGATCACCCGGGATTTTTTTCAGCGCTGTATCGAAAAAATTTGGGGGATACCCTGCGGCCAGGGCGAAGCCATTTCCCTTGCAGCGCGCCAGGGGCAGGGACCCTTAGTTCGTCCCGTCTGACTGAGCTTTTGACCTTGCGAAAGCGATCGTTACCGAATGGCCGGGACGGGTTTTCGGCCCGGTGAGCGTCAGCGAATAGAGCGCGGTCCGACGTCAGGAGGATTCGCCCGCAGATGTAGTGCGACGAAAACGCGGAGGGGCAGGACCTGGAATCGAAGCGCAAAAAAAAGATGCCGACATGGCTGACGGCATTGCTGTCGAGCGCGATGCGGGATAGCCGATGTTGTTCCTCCATGCGCAAGCGGCAGGCTTTCGTATTTTTTAGAACAGAGTCGTCGTGAATGCCGCAAGTGGAAGTGCCCCGCTCAAGTGCGCGATTTGGACGCACAGGGAAAAAAGACGCGGTTGTTAGTCCGCGGGTCCTCGTGGTTGACTTTATCGATACAGCCGACGCGATCAGTATGGCTCTGGGTCTTAGCGGGTTCGAAACCGATGCAGTCTATGGCGGAGGGTCGGCGATCGACGTCACCGCGCATTGGCAGCCGCAAATCATCGTGCTAGACATCTGCGGCAGCGGCTCTGGGTCGCTTCCTGCGTTACTTCGTGCCGGACGCAGGGGGCGACGAGGCAGCAAACGCCGAGCGGCTCCTGTGGAAAGCGCGACAGTTCAGACGCCGTCGTTTCGCCGGGAACCACGGCGCAATGCTGCGGGGCGATCGTCGAGCACCGCTATGCGCTTTGCTTTTCTCAGCGGCGAGCAAATGCCGCAACTACTTAAACGCAACTAACGATCTTACTTGCAACCACAATAATAACGCCGCTACGCGTCGCCCGCACAACCCAGCCACCAAACAATGGTCGGCAGTTCTCAAACCGGTCGACCAACTTGCGGCCTCCGTCCTCCTCTGCCGACTGGACTGCGCCGACACGTTCCGGCGTAGCCGGGAATCGATGCGATTTCGCGGGGTGCCAGACTCAAAGACAATTAGTTGCATTAACATCAGCGAACTGCGTTTGGTGTAAGGGTCATTCTCTTTCTCGGATTCACTAAAGAAAAAGCTTAGAACCTTCTTAAAACCTTCTAGCAATCCGGCTAGAAGATGTTTCTTTCTGAGGAATCAGGCAGTTACACATTGGGTCGGTGAATATTTGACTGGAGCAGGTGCCCATTTGACTAGCGGTGGTAAGCATTTGACTGATTTCGGTGCACATCTGACTCGATGCGGTGAGTATTCGACTACCGCCCTGTGTAAGCACGAGCGTTGGCGCTCAGAGGTGAAAAAGTTAGCATTTCGCTGGGTTTGGCCGGGCTGTATTCGACGCTTACGGCCAAAAAAGCCCGCTGTCCGGGAACGCGGTGACTATTTGACTAGATTTCGCGAGGTATCTATCGGTTTTTGAGTCAAATAGTCACTGGGCATCGCAACGGTGGTGAGTATTTGACTTAGCTAAACCGGCGAAATCTCTATGCGTGCACCCCGTGGTCGGATGGAGGGTCTTGGCTGGTGAGCATTTGACTACGAACAACCTTGATCTTGTCCGTGTCATCGAGTTGCCAAGATGAAAGGAAGCCGACTTCCGTCAAACGTTCGAGAGCTGCTTTGATCGCGCGGCGAAAGAACTTGATCTCAGCCATACGAGATCCGCATAGTTTATGTATCGTCTCGACTTTCATAGGGTACGGGTGCTGATTAGTCGAGTAGAAGGCATGCAGCCATTTCTCCAACGGAGAGAGCTTGGTCCTGATCTGCCAATCGATACGCGTATAGTCACCGGGCTTCAGTTGTGCTGCGACCTCACTGTTGATTTGGACCTTCCAGAAGGTTACTTCGTCAAAACCGCCCTCTTGCGCACCAGCGTACTTGAGCAGAAGTGGGCCGCCATAGACAACGGGAACGCTGCTTTTCGTGCGTGAGCGAGTTACTTCTAAAGCGCATGCTGTCAAGCGACGTATTGTTTCGCGCAGTTCGACAAGGCTGCGGGAGTTTTGCGTCCAGCCAAGCATCCTTATAAGAGAACGCGCCTCGAACTCTACCCACTCTTGCCGATTGTCGACCGTGGCGCCCCGCGACAGATGGAGAATCTGTAGGTAGACGTCGTAGTCGCGCTGGCGCAATTCCTCGCCCGTGTATGTGATTTTGATGTGTTCAAGGGCGTAAATCGGCTTCGCCTTCAGGTCCATACGGGCATCCCTTTGCCCGCACGTGAAGAGTGCGGATCGAACCAGGTCGTGTAGAACTGGCCGATGATCTTCCGACCATAGGGGAATCTGAACGCGCGTCGGTGGTCGCGGCGACTGTTGATTTGCGGGGTTCCTGCCGACAAGCGATTTCTCGAGTCTCGCGACGATCTCCAGCGCTGTCTCCTTGGGCCCCTGCTCGCTCGCTTTTGCAGGCTCGAAGAATTCGGAGGAAATCAGACTTGGCGTTTTCTTTGTCATTTGCTTTGTACCTCGGCGTCGATCAGGTATTCTAGTGCCGATTACTTTTTTTGAGTATAACAACAATTTCTGATCGGACTTACGATGATTGATCCCTTGCGCGCTGAGTACACAATCGATGACATTGAGGACCAGGCCAATCGGGTAGCCGATGTGGTTGAGCGTGTACGCAACAGCATTTTCTCGCCGGATTACATCAAAAAGCCCCCTACTTTTTCGGTCGCGCAACTTGCAGCCCTTTGCCGCATTGATCGAAGCGCGCTCATGAGGCGGGTCGCGAAGGGTGACCTTCCCGCTGGCAAAGAAATAAACAAGTCTAGACGCGATTTCACTCTGGCCGAAGCGCGCCGGTGGGCTCGTGCATATGGGCGATCGTACACACGCGGACCGGATGATCGAGCCGTAGTCGTAACAACGGGGAACAGCAAAGGGGGCGTTAGCAAAACAACCACGACAATGTGCATGGCACAGGGCCTATCACTCCTCGGCTACCGGGTACTGTGCGTCGACTTGGACCCGCAGGGTTCGCTTACAAGCCTATGCGGCTACCTGCCCGATACCCAAGTTCAAGAGGAAGACACAATCTTGCCCCTGTGCGCTGGAGACGAGATATCGCTTCGCTATGCGGTGAAGCCGACCTACTGGGACGGATTGGACGTCGTTGGTTGCAGTCCGGTAGCCTTCGCAGCTGAATTTCACATTCCAAGTCGACAGTCCAAGCGCGAGCCCGACTTTCGATTTTATGACGTGCTCAATAAGGGATTGCATGACCTCCGAATGGAGTACGACGTCATTCTGATCGACACCTCACCAACGCTCTCCTACTTGTCGTTGAACGCTTTCTTTGCTGCTGATGGTCTGATCATGCCAATTCCACCTCGTGGCATGGACTTCGCCAGTTCCAGCCAGTTTTGGACTCTTTTCTCAGGGTTGGCTTCTTCGATTGCTGAGCAAGCAGGCGCTGAGAAAACGTGGAAGTTCATTGATGTGCTGCTTTGCATGACGGAGGGCCAGGGAAACGTGAATGAGAGCGTAGTGAGGGAGTGGGTGAAGGTAGCTTATGGTGACAAGCTAATGACAGGCGAAATTCCGAAGACGGTCGTGTCTAGTTCCTCGGGCACCAAGTTTTCGACGGTGTACGACATCACGAAGTACACCGGCAGCGCTAAGACATATCAGACGGCGCGAGTGGCCTATGACGCAGCCGTGGATCAAGTGGAAGCGCAAATCCGACGCGTCTGGGTCAATTAAAGGAGTTGCTGATGACAAGTAAGAAAGAGGAGGCGGCTCGACTTGCCGCTGCAGCATTGGACCCAGCATTGTTGCCGCGCCTAGAACGCCGGACGCCGCGAATTGCGATGAACAGAGTGACCGATTTCACCGGCGAGCTTGAAAAAGTTGAGCGAGACCTGAGCGAGGCAAATAGGAAGCTCGCGCTTCATGAGGGCGCGCGCCCTACACGGAACCTTGCCCCAGAATCGATTAAAGCTTCGAAGTTCGCGAACCGGATCGAGCGGTCGTTTGAAGGCCCCTCATTCGAAGCGTTCAAGCAAGAAATTGCGAACGCTGGAGGGAACGTTCAACCGATCAAGGTGAGACAAGTCGCTCCGGGAAGTTACGAAGTCGTGTTCGGGCACAGACGACACAGGGCGTGCTTAGAACTCGGGCTAGAGGTTCTAGCAATGATCCAAGAGGACATGTCCGACAAAGATCTTTTTGAGGAGATGAGCCGAGAAAATGAACAGCGCAAGGACCTTTCGGCATACGAACTCGCCATGCATTACAGACGAGGGATCGATCTCAAACTTTACCGAAACTGGTCTGAGATAGCAGCGGTCCTGGGGAAGACCAAAAGCCTGATGAGTCGGTATAGCGCCCTTGCCGAACTGCCGGACGCCGTCGTAGATGCGTTCCGGTCGCCAAGTGATATTCAGCCCAAGTGGGCTGAAAAACTCCGACAAGTGATCGAAGCTGATTCGGCCGCAGTGATCAGTGCGGCGAAGGCGGTCAAGGGTAAGCCCATTGCCCCCAAGGGCGTGTATGAAGCGCTGATCAATCGTCCCGCGGAAGAGTTCACCCGGGTGAACTTTTCGTTCGGTACATGGAACGAAACGAGCACAAAGGCAACAATCGACATCAACAAGGCAAAGCTGGACCCCGAAAAGCTCGAATCGCTTCGAGCATATCTTGCTGCGCTACAGTCGGAGAGTTCACCCGGGTGAACTTTACCGGTGGCGGAGCATAGCCGTTGCGCCATAAAAACTTCAGCTCCCTGCACCGCGTTCGGGCGAACGCCGGCCGGGATCTACGCGCCTGTTCGCGCATAAGCAAGACCAGCCGAAAAAAGTGGAAGGTCTCTGCGATCCATGTTTTCGGGAGCGCAGGGATCGCGGATGACCTAAACGAACCATTCAGGCGGCTTCCATCGAATGGTTTTATGCAACCCGTCGAGTTTGGCTGGCCGCCGGTTGATGCGTCGGTCGACCAGTCTTCAATGCCGCACTCGTTGCAGCAATATATCGCCTTTGCCGTGGCCAAATTTTGAGATCGTCGGCGACACGCCGACCGCTTGCGCCGAAAATGTCCGCGCCCGTCTGCGAGCATCATCCCGATTGCCTTCGTAGCGACGCTGCGACAAGCCGTCATCGTCCGCTTGTTGTTGGCCGCTCAAAGCTCCCGAAGGATCAGCGCCCGGTGTTCGATTCTGGCCTGCTGCGTGGCGTGCAAAGCGCGCAACAGCTGCAGAACTAGGTTCCACCTCGCGGCCATCGCTGACGAGTTCCTCGATGACGCGCTCCTGGTATTGGATGCGCGCCGCGCGGGCGAACCAGATTGGCATCCGCGCGTTCCAGCGCCTCGCGTTCGTGCTGGCAGTCCATGTTGCCTCCTTCATAACACGGCTCCGCTTCGCCTTGGCGCGACTGTCCCAGCAATACGGCAGCGTCGAGTGTCGGGCGTTGCGGCATACGCTTCAGACTAAGGGCGTGCATCACCGTGCTGCTCGCCCAGCAGGAGATCCCATGTGGGAACGCGCTGCAGTTCAGTTAAAACGCGAGATTTAACAGGCTTGAATCCGGGCTTTATGCACGCCCCACGCGCCAAAATGCCTCGCCGTCGTCTGCCTCATCGTGTGGGTCATTCGCTCGGCTGGTTCGAGCGCTCGAGTTCCCGAATGATCAGCGTGCGGTGCTCGATCATGACCTGCTGCGTGGCTTGCGAGGTACGGAGCAGCAGCGCCAGTTTCACGTCGTGTCCATTGCGGGCTTCGCCCTGGCGCGACTGCCGGAGGACGACGACAGCCTCGCGCAGCAAAAGGTCGCGCTATGGGATCTCGACGCAGTTCAGGAAAGGAACAGGCACGCAGGGGAAGCCGCGCGCGTAGACACCGCCAAACCGGGCCACTCAAGACAGGCCGCGTCCACAACCTTTAGCGCCTGGAATCGTTCGCTAACGCGTCAAAAGCGGTCGCGGTGGCTCTCTTCGACCGCCCGTCGCAGGCAGATTCGCCGGCTGCTAACAGCCGACCATGAGTCAAACGCAGGGTGAAAGAGCGGTCGCCGTCAAGCCTGATCAGCAATAAAGGCGGGATTAATCAGGCCCGGTTAGAGGCAGTGACGCGAGCCCACGCCCGCCGCTGAAGCCGGTTCATGCGTCGGTCTTGGGATCGGTCTCGCGTTGGCTCAAGCGCTCGATCTGTTCGACGATCATCTGGCGGTGCTCGACCATGGCCTGCAGCGTCGCCTTAAAAACATCCAACAATCTCCGCCCTGACCCGATCTCATGCCCGTCGCGCGCGAGCGTCGCCAGCCGGTCCGCCTGCGCGTCGATGCGGGCCTGCGCGGCGGCGATGTCGCGATCCGCCTGAGCGAGCATGCGGCGTTCGTAGGCGAGCGTCAGCGGCCGGGCGGCGCTGGGCGTGGGCAGCTCCTCGTCTGAGTCCTGCGGCTCGACCTCGATGCGCGTGGGCTGCACCCCAGGCCGTCGAGCACGGCGGCTTCGACCGCGGCGGGCGACGCGCCGTCGCGCGCCAGATCGAGGGCGCCGTAGGCGTCAATATAGTGGCCGGCCCAGCGGCCGTCGGGCTGCCGATCAATCCACAGCAGGCGGGTGTGATCGCGGGTCATGGCGTTTTCCAGGCAAGCGCCGCCCGGCGTGGCGCTTCCCAGGCATTTTAGACGCCCAGCAGCGCAGGGGCAGGCCGGTCGCACGGGCCTCATGCGCGGGACCCCCGGCCGCCGAAGACGATGCCTCACGCTTGCGTCAAGCCTGATAACGCCGGTTTATCAGGCTTGAAGGAGCGAACCCACCGCTGGAAAGGCACCGACGAGTGGAGGCACTGCGGGGCAATCGACTAGTTGCCTTGCCGGCGTCGCCCGGCCAAGATAGCGACCGGCCTTCGCGAGGGCGACGCCGTTCTCAACTTTCAAGGACAACAAAAATGGCAACCGGTACGGTCAAGTGGTTTAAGGACGACAAGGGCTTCGGCTTCATCACGCCCGATGGCGGCGGTGAGGATCTGTTCGCGCATTTCTCCGAGATCCGCGCCGAGGGCTTTAAAACCCTCAAAGAAGGGCAGAAGGTGACGTTCGACGAGAAGATGGGGCCGAAGGGCAAGCAGGCGGCCAACATCAAGCCGGCGTAAGCGGGTATTGCATCAACACGTCCCGGCGATCGAGCGGTCATCGGGGCGTTACGCGGGCAGGAAGGGCAGGGCGGAGGCCCGAAAGTCGCCCGCTGCTGACCGAAAACAGAGCGAACAGCCGAAGCATCCTTGTCTGCTAATTCTTATTAGCAGTGAATGATTTAATGGCTAGAATAGGGCATCTTCGCTTCTGCGTCGCTGCGGAGTGGGGCGGAGGTATCATTTGGCCTATAATGAAGGTTCAAATGATTCCATGGAGACCGCCATGTTGCTGGTGTCGCCTGAACAGATCGCCGCGGTGATGGCCTTGGCGCGTATCCCGCACTCGGTGGCCGAACTCGACGCGCAGGTGCGCGAGGGACTGCCGAAATCGGCGTTGAAGGAAGGCGTCGAGCACGCGACGCGTAGCGCCGAGGAACGGCGTGCGCTGCTCGCGCGCATCGTGCCGGAGGCGACCTTCAAGCGTCGCCGCGACAAGCTCAGTCCCGACGAGTCGGAGAAGACCGAGCGGCTGGCGCGGATCGTCGCGACCGCGCGTTACGTCTGGGACGACGAGGCGGACGCGCGGGAATTCCTGAACACCCCGCATCCGTTGCTCGAAGGGCGCACGCCGGTGGAGGTGGCATTGACCGAGCTGGGTGCGCGGCGCGTCGAAGAGTTGCTGTGGAAGTTGTTCTATGGGCTGCCGGCATGACCTCCTACATAGATGGCGTCGAGGTTGAAATTGAGGCAGAGGGCGAGGTACGGGCCTGATGCGGATTTTTAGAATTGCGGATCGCCGTCATCCCGTCTGGAGCGGCACCGGCGCGATGCTCGTGGGCGGCCGGTTCAATAGCCCGGGCCGTCCGGTCATCTACGGGGCGCTGAATTTCGCGGGCGCGATGCTGGAAGTGCTGGTCCATGCGCGGATCGGCAAGGTGCCGAAACATCACGTGTGGGTCGAGGTCGACGTGCCCGAGGATGTGTCGATCGAGCGCGTGACCGTCGAGGACTTGTCGGCGGGGTGGGACGCGCCCGACGCTCAGATCGCGCGACGCTTCGGCGACCAGTGGATCGAGGAAGCGAGATCCGCAGCCCTGGTGGTGCCGTCGGTAGTGGCAAGGGCGGAATGCAATGCCGTGGTCAATCCCGCGCATCCGGACGCGGCGCGCCTGGTGGTGTCGGCGCCGCAGCCCGTGGTGTGGGATCAGCGGTTCTTTGTGAGTGACGGCGAGCGGGATCCGAATCCGCGCGGGCACCAAAGCGATGAGAAGCCGACCCCCGAATAAGCTCACCGAGGGTGGTCGAGTCGAGCGGGCTAACAGGCCGTCATCGTCGGTCCAGGAACCGAGCAAGGTCGGGTGCGAAGCGGATCGTGTGAAATGGATGAAGTGAGAGACGAGGTGCGCTGACCGATCATGGCCAACAAACCGCAACAACTGATCTTGCCGCCCCCGCGGACCTATACGCGCACGGACTTCACCGCCTTACGTGCGTTTGTGCAGCGCTTGCCGGCATCGACGATCGCGCGTCTCTACTATGATCCCGAGCGTTCGCCGCACGCGGCCAGTGCCGAGGCGACTGAGCGTTATCTGAGCACGATGCGCGACGATCTGGTTCACCTCGCGCTGCTGCATGGCTCTCAGGCCTTGGCGGATCATCTGAAGGCATCGATCAAGCAGCACGGCAGCGCGAAGCTGACTGCCGTCACCCTGCGCATGGTCGAGCACGCGTCGACGCTCGCCGCGGCCGCACCGCTCACGATGCACCCGGTTCACCTGTGGTTTCGTCCGCTCATCGCGCAGCGCCTGAGCGGGGAGGGCATCGGCACACTCGGCGCGCTGATCGACTATTGCAATGCGCGCGGCGGCAGCTGGTGGCGATCAGTTCCGCGCGTGGGCGCGTTGCGCGCCCGCACACTTGTCGCGTGGCTGCGACGCCATCAAGCGACACTCGGCGTCCAGGTTGCAGCGGACGTCGACACGACGTCGTTGGTGCCATCGCTTCAACCGGGCGCGCACGCCGACCCCAAACAGGAATCCGATCGAGGGCCGGTTGTCATTGGCGGTGACCCGGCCGAACCGCGCCTGGCCGCCTTCGAACACCTCGCCGTACCGGCTGCACTATCAGGCGGCGAGGGGACGTACCGCGGTCTCAACCGGGCGACCACATTCGCGTTCATCCGCGCGGAGCACGATCTGGCCGCAGTCCACGCCTACTTGCACCGGTATCGCGATCGACCCACGACCTTGCGCGCCTACACGCGCGAACTCGAACGCCTCATTCTATGGAGCGTCGTCGTTCGGCAAAAGGCGCTGTCGTCGCTCGCGGTCGAGGATTGCGAGGCCTACAAGGATTTCTTGAAGGCGCCGTTGGCCTCGTTCACGGGACCGAAGCGGCCGCGCAGCAGTGGAAGGTGGCGGCCGTTTTCAACCGAAGGTCTGTCGGCCGACAGTCAGGCGTATGCGGTGCGCGTGCTGCGCGCGGCATTTGCGTGGCTCGTCGAGGTGCGCTATCTGGCGGGTAACCCCTGGAGCGCCGTGCATGAGCCGGCCACTATCACGCGTGAACTCGCCGTGCAGGTACAACGGGCGCTGCCGGCCAAACTGTGGGCGCAGGTACGCGCAGCACTGGATGAACGATGTGACCGCACCTTCATGACCGAGGCCCATCTACCAGCCGACGAGGATGGGCGTCAATGGCGTGCCGCCCGCGCGGCGATCTTGCTGATGGGGGACTCCGGTTTGCGCCGTGCGGAAGCTGCCTCGGCGCGACGTGAAGATCTGCGTCCCGCCGAAGATCGCGACGACCGCGGGCTAGCGGAACGCAGAAGAACTGCCGTTCGGCCATCGACGGGCGGACCTGCCTCGAGCGCGGCATCGACAAACAATCCATCGACTAACATGACCGCTGCGGCACAGAAATCGTTACCGGATGCAAACGCCGGTGCCGCTCGGGCCGCCCGCGCGGTCTGGACCTTGACCATCGTGGGGAAGCGTCGCAAGCAACGCACGGTGCCGGTCAGTCGCGCGACGGTTGACGCGTTGCGAGCGCACTGGCGAGATCGCGGCAGCGATTTTGATGAGGTGCACGCTGATGGACCGCTCATCGCGCCAACCTGGATCCCGGCCACGCCTGCGGCGATCGAACGACATGAAGCGGGTTTGGACGAACCTAATGAAAAGGGTAGAGCTCACTCGATGCCCTATACCGTCGATGCGCTCGGCCGCATCGTTCGCATGGCGATGCAACGACTGAGCGCGCAGACTGCGGCGTTGGCCGACTTCAGCGCGGAGGACCTGGTGCAGTTAGCCAACACCTCGGCTCACGCTTTTCGACACACATTTGGGACGCGCGCGGTTGCGCGCGATATGCCGACAGACGTCGTCCAGTCGATCCTGGGCCACGCGTCGTTGCAGACGACGTCAATTTATGTGCGGGCTGAACGGCGCCGCATGCTCGACGCTGCGGCGCGTTACTACGCCGACGACGAGGCATAGGGGTGATTTTTGTTGCAGCGCGGACGCGCGTTCGACGCGCTCGGCCGTTTCGGGCGCGCAGTATCAAGATCGCACGCGTCGGTGCGTCAGTCGACCAACCTAATGACTCGCCCATTCATACAGCGCATGAACGGGACGAGAGCAGAGATCTGCCATTACGGAAATAGCATGTGCGGTTTTGTTTGTACCAACGAAGGACCGATCGGCGTCGGCGAGCCGGAGGCCATTTGTTCGCTACTTCGCTCCGCGCACGGAGTCCTCTGCTGAGAAGGCGTAGTCTGCAGCACAGTGCTCCTGCTCCAAATACTGCGCCGACTCCCTCATACATGACGTCTCCGGCATCCCAGACCGTCGAAGCGGGGGCGGTCGCTGACCATCGCCAACATGTCGAATAAACCGAAAAACGCGAAGACCATGCGCCGTGCGCCGCTGACCCGGGCGCAGCTGTTGCCGATTGCGCCGGCTACGGCGCGGGCTTTCTCGCTGAGATACCACCTGGCCCTGGTTGCGTTGCGCAACGGACGTGGCAACGCTGACCTTGCGAGCGAACTCGTCAAAACCCTCTACCTGACCTACTTCGTCTGCGAGAGGGATCGGCTTGATCCGCCGATCGAGACCTACCTCAAGGCGGAAGCGGTCCTGAGGGCGTGCATTCACGATTCGGAGACGGATCACCCGTGGGCTATCGCCGACGATCAGTGCGAGGCGATCGAGACGGTCCTATGCGCGCACGACACCCAACTCGCCTCCACGCCCCTTCACCGAATCGAGGTCGCCAAGGGACGGCTGGATCGGATATTGAAAGCGGGACGCTTCCCGGACCTTGCGGCGATGAACCAGATCACGGTCGTGAGCTAGGCGAATGGACCGTCGGAGGGAAGAATCGTGATCGTCACCGTTGCTGGCAACGTGTCGCTGGCATTTTCGCGCGCCCGAGTCGGTTGGCGACAAGATCTGCAGCACGGCCAGCGTGACATCGTGACTATCTTATGCTGTGGTATGCGGGTTATTCGGATGGGCCAAGGATGCTGAACTCCGGCTCCTGCCACGTTACCTGATCGAATCACAGGCAAACACGTCGAGCGGTCTCGGAAGCGTGATTGTTCGCGACCGCGGGAATGGTCGAATTCTCGAGCGATCGTCGACCTGGTCGGCGCGAACAGGAACCCACCGTCCGGATTGGCCAAAACTCGCAGCGTGGCTTGACTTACATTACCCGGAC
This sequence comes from Caballeronia jiangsuensis, assembly GCA_000648925.1. Lineage (GTDB taxonomy): Bacteria > Pseudomonadota > Gammaproteobacteria > Burkholderiales > Burkholderiaceae > Caballeronia > Caballeronia jiangsuensis. Next base: position 79,078 of record JFHF01000027.1, on the reverse strand, counting down.
CATTGCGACCCGCTGCGCTACTGGAACGATTGTGAGGAAAATCGCCGAACTTGAGTGGATCTTGGGCGATCCTGTTTTCGCGCTAGTCGACGATCTCTGCTTCGTTGGGTCTTGATCTGAACTGCCGGGTTCGGCCATAAGCAGTCTTCCCTCCAGTGGTCTTTGGCTTTTCGAACGCCTCGTACACAGCCGTCTTCAGACCTTTCTGCCTTGTTGCGTGTTCTAGCGCGGCCCGCAGACGACCTACTTAGAACCCTTAACAAAATGAACGAAGGGGCTGTTAACCCTCGATGAATCCTGTTAACCTTTTCATTGTTTCGACGGTGAAAAGGACATGGCCAAGCCGCTACTCGACGACGACCTTTGGGCACTCATCGAACCGTTGCTGCCCCCTCCGAAGCCACGCCGGGCCCGTTATCCGGGGCGCAAGCCGCTCGACAATCGTGCGGTGCTCACCGGCATTCTCTTCGTCTTACAGACAGGCCTGCGTTGGGACCTACTCCCTCGCGAGATGGGCTGCGGCAGCGGCATGAGTTGCTGGCGTCGCCTGCGGGACTGGCAGGCGGCAGGCGTCTGGGAGCAACTGCACGAGGTGCTGCTTGGGCGACTGCGTGCAGCTGACCGAATCGACTGGTCTCGCGTCATCGTCGATTCCTCTTCAATCCGCGCTGTGGGCTCAGGTCAAAAACAGGACCGAATCCCACAGACCGCGCGCGACCCGGTTCAAAGCACCACCTCATCACCGAAGCGCAGGGCATCCCGCTCGCGGTGATACTGACCGGCGCCAACCGCAACGACGTCACTCAACTTCAAGCGCTGGTCGAGGCCATCCCGCCTATCAGCGGCAAGCGTGGCAGACCACTGTCAAAGCCTCGGGTCGTTCAAGGCGACAGAGGCTACGACCACGACAAATATCGACGTCCACTGCATGCCGCCGGCATTGCAACCGAAATCGCTCGGCGCGGTCAGCCCCACGGTAGCGGATTAGGCAAAACACGCTGGGTTGTGGAGCGGACCATCTCGTGGCTTCACAACTTCCGCAGACTGCGCATCCGCTTCGAACGGCTCGCTTTCATCCACGAGGCCTTCATGAAAATCGCTTGCTGCATCATATGCTGGCGACACCTGCAAAAGTCATTCTGTTAACGCCTCTTAATGCATCGGGCTTGACTGTCGCATCTTGTTCCGCGGCAGGCGAACGGCATCTTCTACTCGCGGCATGCCGAACTCGCGTGCATACACCTACTGAACTGCGTCGAACTCCCATACCCAACCTCGTCTGCCGCCGACTTCGCGCTGTGCTGCGAAGCTTCGAGCAACGTCCGCGCGCGTGGAAGGCCACCTTGTTAATCGAAAAGCTCTTTTCAACCAATAGGTTAGGGCAAACCCTGAAAACGCAAAGATTTTTTGTGCAAGTACAAAAACGTTATTGTGCAACATTTTCTTCTTCACTATTCTCCGTTTCGTGGGCTTGCAGGTCGTTGACAAACTCCCGCGGCAAACCTTCGACCGGTGCACTTCGGCCGTTGAGGAGCACGTGAGCTCTATCGCCCCCTTCAAACTAGATAAAGGTGTATTGATGAACTTGAGAACCCGTGCGGGCAAAGACAGGGGCCTAACTCTCACTCTGACGGTGACCACCGCCGCCGCTCTTCTGGTCTTCGCCAGCGCGGCAAGTGCTCAAAGCAGCGTGACGCTTTACGGCCTCGTGGATGCAGGCATGAGCTTCAATTCGAATGCGGGCGGCAAAAATCAGATTGCGATGACATCGGGCAACATGAATGGCGCTCGTTGGGGCCTGACGGGTACTGAGGACCTCGGCGCCGGATTGAAGGCAATCTTCCAGTTGGAAGCTGGATACAGCGTGACCAACGGCACGATAGGTCAGAACGGCACGGAGTTTGGCCGTCAAGCCTACGTCGGCCTCGCAAATCAATACGGCACTGTTACGCTAGGCCGCCAGTATTCGGATGTATCGGTCAAAGTCGGTCCGTTCCAGGCATCGAACTGGGCAGCAGGTGGTGCTGCATATGGCGCCCACGTTGGCGATATTGATAACCTCGATAGTTCTTGGCGCATCAACAACGCTGTGAAGTTCCAGAGTGCCGACTATCACGGTGTGACCTTCGGGGGTCTCTATAGCTTCGGCGGCCGTGCCGGGAATTTCACGCAGAACAACATCTACGATATCGACGTCACATACGCAAACGGCCCGCTCTCAGCAGCGGTCGCGTACCTGTATGCGAAGAACCCGAATTTCTCGTTCTACGGCAACCGGGCCAACGACAGCACAACCGGCGTCAACATCACCAGTCCAGCTGTTGCTGGATACGCCTCGGCGGGCTCACAACAAATTGTGACAGCTGGCGCTGCATACAAAGTGGGTGCGGCAACCCTGGGCGTGGTCTACAGCAACGTGAAGTTTGACAGCCTTGGTGCGACGCCGGTTGCAGGGCTGAGTCCGATAACGAGTGCATATCGTGGCTCCGCAACCTTCAATATTGGTGAAGTTAGCGTTAAGTACAACGTAACGCCTTCCCTATTGCTGGGCGCCGCCTACAACTACACGCGTGATAGCGGTGCGACGAGCGACTCGGGCGCGCATTACAACCAATACGACTTGGGTGCGCTTTACTCACTTTCCAAGCGCACGACTCTCTACTTGGTTGGTCTGTATCAAACCGCCAGCGGTACCAACTCGCTTGGCAACAAAGCGGTCGCAGCCATTAATCAAGCAACGCCGTCTTCGACGAATCATCAGTTCGTGGCGACGTTGGGTATCAACCACAAGTTTTGATGCCCGCGGTGCCGCGAACACCGCGCTTTTAGTAGTAAGCGTCAGCTGGTCCTTGCAGGCCGGGGTTATGAAGGCCGGCAAGAACCGCGTCGGCGACTCTTTCAAAGTCGTCGACCAACTGACCGGTTGCGATGCGCAAGTGTGATGTTTTGGTCAGTCCAGACGAGCTGCCAGGATTCACCGCGATGCCACGAGAGGCTAGCGTGACCAAGGCATGTTGCTCCGATGGAACGGCAACCCAGACCACGAGTCCGCCGGCGCTGTGGGGAATGTTGCGCGCAGTGAGGGCCCGGGAGAAGGCGGCGTTTCTCTGCGCATATCTCGCTCGCGCACACTCGACACAAGCGATGGACGCTTTGTCTTGCAGGAGCCATGCGACGGCCTCCTGAAGGATTCGAGAGGTCCAGCCTTCGCGGAAGTTTCGGTACCCACGAACCTGGTCAATGAAGTTTGCGGAGCCAGACATGACGGCCAGGCGTAAGTCCGGACCGTGTGATTTGGAGAAGGATTTGATGTGGACGGTGCGCTCCGAGAACGACTTGCCAAAGCTTGCCGCTGGCTCCGGAGAGATAAGGCCAAGTCCGTCGTCTTCAATGATGAGCATGTCGCTCTTCTTGAGCAGGCCGGTGAGCGCGGCAATGCGCTTTTTACTCAGTACCCGACCCGTTGTTGCGTGCGAGCCGGGCTGGAAGAGAAACGCTGAGGGCTTCCGTTTCAGAGCAGCGGCAAGCGATTCAGGTAATGGGCCTTCGTCGTCGCATTCGATGGGGAGCGAGCGAGCACCGACCTTGTCGACGATGTCGAGGATCCGAACCGTTGCGGGAGTCTCGACCGCCACATACGCGCCCGGAAGGACAGACGAGACCAAGGCTAAGTAGAGAGCATCGTATCCGCCATTTGTAGCGATGAAGGCTGGCGCTTCGTAGGGCCACACACGCATAACGGCCTCGCGCAATGAGGGAGTGATGATCTCTCTCACGTAGCTGTTTAGGTTTTTGACTTTGGTTGCGTGCACCAGAGCCTGTGACAAGTCGGGGAGCAGTGCGGGATCGGGTGTCGCCAGGCGCAAGTCGGTGACCGCGAAAGGACCAAAGTTACCTCGTCCCTCGTAACGAACAGGGCGAAGCGATGTTTGGTCGCCTTGAACCCAGACGCCATTGCGACGTGAGCCGGAAACCATTCGGTGCGAACGTAATTGTCGCCATGCGCTTGAGACCGTCGAAGGACTGACACCCAGTGCGGCGGCGAGATCGCGGACGGCTGGCAGTTGCGTGCCAACGGGCAACTCACCGCTGCGGATCAGGTTAGCGATTTCGACCGCAATACCGGCCGGACTGCGGTCCTGGATGCGGGAGACAAGCGCAACGATGCGATCTTCGTCAGGCATAGAAGTAAGTTTTGTGCAAGTACAAAAAACCGATTGTACATTTTTTAACGCATTTATACACTGGATTCGTCACTGAGCGGAACCGCTCACGACGGCTACAAGTTGAGGTACAACATGCAGTTGAAAGTGAAGTTGGCAGTGCGTGACTGGGACTATCTAACCCCGCTGGCATTGGGCGACGTGAAGTCGGGCAAGTTGAATATCGAAGTGGTTCGCGTCCAAGCCGTCCAGGACTGGACTCAGGAAAACGACTACGACGCGGGAGAAGTCTCCTTCAGTAAGTACCTGCAGGGTATGGCTACGGGCGGCTATCCGCTCCGGTGCCTGCCCCATTTCCTGATGAGAGGCTTCCGCCAGCGGTGCATTCTCACCAGCACCGGCAGCGACATCACCCGAGTCGAAGACCTTGCCGGAAAGCGTATCGGCGTAACTGGTTGGTCCGACTCGGGCAACACGTGGACTCGCACACTGCTGCGCCGGGCGGGAATCGGAATCGAGGATGTGCGGTGGTACGCCGGACGTCTAACGGAGTCCTATCCGATCATTGACCGCCTTGGCCGATTTGCACGGCCCGGTCGCATTGAGGCAACGCCGAACGAGAAGCCGCTTGTCGACATGGTCAAAGCTGGCGAGCTCGATGCGTTGTTCTCACCGTTTCTGCCGCCCGCGTTCTTTAGCGACGGATCCGGACTTCGGTTCTTACTGTCAGATTTTCGTGCCGAAGAGGTGCGATATTTCAAGGAGGTTGGATACGTCCCTGGAATTCACATCCTTGGTGTCAAGCCGGACCTTTGCAAACAGTATCCCTGGCTAGCCGCCGAGATAGGCGAAGTCATCGAGGAGTCGTCGCGTGTCTGGTCGGAAAAGCGAACCAAGTATCAGGACACAACCCCTTGGTTGCTCGACGACATTGCGCGAACCAGCCGTGATCTACCGGCGACCTGGAATACCAACGGCCTCGCAAGCAATGAAAAGATGATTGACGACTTCGCGGTCGAGCTTTACGAGCAGCGCATTATCGAGACGCGCCTCGACGCGAAGACGCTCTTTCGGATCTGAATCCTATCTAGGTAATAGCAGGAGTTTCTATGAAAATCGCAATCGGACAAATCGCTGTAGACCGTGAAGTCGAAAGGAATCAGCAGAAGTGCGTCGAGTTGATGCACACCGCTGCCAATAATGGCGTTCGGCTCTTCGTCCTTCCCGAGGGGATTCTGGCGCGCGATATTGCCGATCCGGACCTTGTCTTGAGCGCTGCACAGCCGCTCGACGGTCCGTTCTTGACGGCTTTGCTCGAAGCGAGCAAAGCCAACGACATGACCACGATGCTGACCATTCACATCACCACTGGCGCTGAACGAGTCAAGAACGTCTTCGTGGTTATTCGTAATGGCGAAGTGATTGCAAAATACGAAAAGCTACATCTTTACGACGCATTCTCGATGCAGGAATCGGTCCGCGTCGCACCAGGCAATGAAGTGCCTCCCCTGGTCGAGGTGGACGGGCTGCGTTTTGGCATGATGACCTGCTACGACGTTCGCTTCCCGGAACTTGCACGCCGACTCGCGCTCGATGGCGCCGACGCTCTTGTGCTCCCAGCAGCATGGGTCAAGGGTCCGATGAAAGAGTGGCACTGGGAAGTTCTCACGACAGCGCGGGCACTCGACAACACTTGCTATGTGATCGCAAGTGGCGAATGCGGTCCGCGCAACATCGGAGCAAGCGTGGTTGTCGACCCACTCGGTGTCGCAATCGCCCGAGCGGGAGAAGCCGAGACGCTTCTTTACGCTGAGATCGACCGCGCTCGCATCGACCACGCTCGTGCAGTCCTGCCGGTTCTGGCTAATCGGCGCTTCGCTGCGCCTGAACTCAACAAGACAGAAGCCGGTGCGACAGTCGCCGCTTAACCCGGAAGCTTCGTTAGCGAGACATAAGGAAGGTCTATGAACCCCTACAATTCAAACCGGAAGACGTGGATTGCCGTGATTGCAGCAGCAAGCGGCAACCTCCTCGAATTCTATGATTTTGCGGTGTACGCCTACTTTGTCGCGACGATCGCCAAGCTGTTCTTCCCGAATCAAGACCCGGTCGTGTCGCTGCTGCAAACCTTCGCAGCCTACGGTATTGGCTTCATTGCGCGCCCTTTCGGAAGCCTCATTATCGGCCGCATTGGCGACATCAAAGGTCGCAAGCCGGCGATGATTTTGACCGTGACGTGTATGGCAATTGGCAGCATCGGGATTGGTCTGGTGCCGAGCTATGAGTCGATTGGTGTGGCAGCTCCGATTCTCTTGGTTTCGTTGCGGGCACTTCAAGGCTTTGCAGCCGGCGGCGAATATGGTACGTCGACCGCTTTCATCGTCGAGTCCTCGCCCCCCGAACATCGCGGATTTTTCGGTAGCTTCCAGACGGTCAGCGCTTCATGTGCCGCGCTGCTGGCTTCGGTTGTTGCTTCGTTGCTGTCGCTGGTGCCAGCGGATGTCGTGCATGCTTGGGCATGGCGCGTGCCGTTTGTCGCTGGCGGCATTGCCATTTCGCTGTTCAGCATTTTCCTGAGAGCCAAGACTGAAGAGACGCCAGAGTACGAGAAAAGCAAGAAGGAAGCGCCGCCGATTCCCGTTGCAGGCAGCGCTGCGTTCAAGCTTGGCCTCAAGGCGTTTGGCTTCACGATTTTCTGGACGGTGCTGTCTTACCTCGTGAACGCGTACATGGTGACCTACACCCAGCGTGAGGCAGGCTTGACGCGCGAACAGGCGCTTCTGGCGAGCAACATCGCGCTACTTGTTCAGACGTTGCTGCTTCCGGTCGCAGGTGCTATGTCGGATCGTGTTGGTCGTAAGCCGCTGCTTCTAGGGAGCTGCCTTCTCACGGCAATCGCGGGATATCCGATTCTGCACATGATGTCGAGCGGTGCGAGCTTCCAGCAGGTCCTGTTGTTGCAGTGCTGCCTAGGAGCGCTGTTCGCTTTGTTCTCGGGTCCGGCGCCCGCCACGATTTGCGAGATTTTCCCAACGAAGCTTCGCACAACGTGGATGAGTGTGGGCTTCACCCTCTCCGTTTCGATCTTCGGCGGATTCTCCCCGCTCGTGTCGACGTGGCTCATTTCCACTCTGCACATGCCCGCAGCACCGTCGCTGTTGATTGTTCCGGCAGCAATCATCTCCGGTCTTGTGATTTGCACACTGCCAGTTTGGCGCCGCAGCGCAATCCCACTCAACGCCCACTAATTTACATTCTCCATGGGGCATGGTCTTAAGCGGGCCCCATTAGGTGCCCGCTTTTTTCTATTAGGGAAAGGAAAATCAATGGCCGTGAGCGTGTTTGACCTCTTTAAGATTGGCATCGGGCCGTCAAGCTCACATACAGTTGGCCCAATGCGCGCAGCACTGATGTTCGTGCGGGCCTTGGAAAGGTGCGAGATGTTGCCTTTTGTAGCGCGAGTCCGTGCCGAGCTCTATGGGTCTTTGGGTGCCACCGGAAAGGGGCACGGGACCGACAAAGGTGTGATCCTCGGGCTGCTTGGAGAGGCACCCGACACCATCGACGCGGACACTATTGAACCGCGTCTTCTGGAAGTGACCGCTTCCGGTCAACTCGCCCTCGCCGGTCATCACGACGTTCCGTTCAATGCCCGTCGCGATGTGGCCTTCTATCGGCAAGCACTTCCGGAACACCCCAACGGTTTAAGGCTTCTGGCGTACCGAGAGGACGGAAGTATTGTTCGTGAGTCTACGTACTTATCCGTCGGTGGAGGGTTCGTCGTGACCGCTGGCGCAGACAACTCGCGGATGCTCGATGCGCCGCTCCAGTTGCCTTACCGATTCTCGAGCGGCAAAGAGCTTCTGAATCTATGCCGCGAGAACGAGCTGTCGATTGCCGAGCTGATGATGCAGAACGAGCTCGTGTGGCGGACCGAAGCTGAGATAGTCGAGGGACTTCGCCGCATCTGGGGGGTTATGCAAGCATGTGTGGACCGCGGCTGCAGGAACGAAGGCAACCTCACGGGTCCATTGGGGGTCAAAGCGACGAGCAAAGGCACTGCATCAACAGTTGTTGCGCAAGGATGGTGGAGGCGACCAGTCTTTGGCCGCGATGGATTGGCTCAACCTCTTTGCGCTTGCAGTCAACGAGGAGAATGCCAGCGGCGGCCGAGTCGTGACTGCACCAACCAACGGTGCGGCCGGCATCATCCCCGCCGTGATGCATTACTACATGAAGTTTATCGGCATGGCTAACGAGGAAGGCATTTTCGCCTTCCTCCTGACCTCTGCAGCGATCGGCACGCTCTACAAGTTGAACGCATCGATTTCTGGCGCCGAAGTCGGATGCCAGGGCGAAGTCGGAGTGGCTTGCTCGATGGCAGCTGGCGGATTGTGCGCTGCGATGGGTGGGACGCCGGAACAAGTTGAACATGCAGCTGAGATTGGCATGGAACACAACCTGGGTCTGACGTGCGACCCCGTCGGGGGTATGGTGCAAATCCCGTGCATCGAGAGAAACGCGATGGGTGCAGTCAAAGCCGTCAACGCAGCGCGCATGGCGCTGAACGGCGACGGCAGCCACTACGTGTCGCTTGACTCTGTCATCAAGACAATGATGCAAACGGGCGCGGATATGAAAACGAAGTACAAAGAGACTTCGCGTGGAGGTTTAGCGGTCAACATCATCGATGTGCTGATACCAGACGACACGTAGGCCGTCTCTTGTCAATGCGCCCGCGGGATTGAGCATAGATATGTTCGACCTTGATTCGAGATGTCTTCGAGCTTGCAGGTCTCGGCTCGCAGCTCGGAAATGCGGCGCTCGTCGACATCGTCCGGGACTACCTTGTGATCAAGGAGGTTGCCGCAGCCAATCATGGTAGGCAAGTTGGCGTTGGTGTAACCGACTTTAGATGCGCGCATTACAGATGAGCCAGGAGTCCATCCGGTTGGTCGAATGCCAGTTCACCCTATCAAGCTATTCGGGTTGAGCGCGGGAGGGCTGGGTATCAAATTTTTCGATAGGGCATGCCTGACGCTCTATTGGGCAAGTGCGTTTTGTCGCGACACAATAATTTCACGATGCAGCGCTAACGAAGCCTGTGTTGTCCATATCAAACATTGAAGAGACCCCGACATGAAATTCACCGTCACGCCGCTCGTGGAAGACTTCGTCGCCGAGATTCCCGACTTTCCTTTCGAGTCCCTCGATGACGAGACCATCGAGCAGTTCCGTTCCGTCTGGAAGCAGTACCCGCTCATCCGCTTCCGTAACGTGAAAATTGACGATGCGACGCAGGTGGCGTTTAGCAAGCGTCTCGGGCCGCCGGTCATTCATCCGCGCCAACTGCAACAGGGCAAGAACGCGGAGTTTCCCGAAATCCTCGTCATCAGCAACAAGAAGAAGGTAGACGGTACGGCAGCAGGCGACTTGGGCGACGGTGAAGTGAACTGGCACACCGATACGTGGTTTGTCGAGCGCCCGCCTTCGGCCGCCATCCTGCGCTCCATCGAGATTCCGCCGGAAGGTGGCAATACGTATTTTGCGAACATGTACTCGGCGTACGCTGCACTGCCGGAAGCGTTGAAGCAACGCCTGAAGGGACTGGAAATTCATCACCAGAACGTCATCGATGGTCGCGGTGAAGTGCGTCTGAATAAGACGAAGCCGGATAATGAAGACTATGCGACGTGGTCGGGTATTGACCATCCGATCGTTCGCCTGCACGGCGATTCGAAGAAGCCTTGTATCTATCTTGGCGGCGAACCGCACCGTCAAGCGATCGTGGGAATGCCGCAAGCCGAAGCGAAGGAGTTGCTCGCCGAACTTTGGGAACGCGCGACGGACAAGCGTCACGTCTGGATTCAGCAGTGGCAGCCGGGCGACATGATGATGTGGGACAATCGTTGCCTGATGCACTATCGCGACTCGTTCGATCCGGCGACGACGCGTCTGATGCATCGCACGACGGTGGAAGGAGAACGTCCGGTCGCTGCGTAAGCTTGGGTTGTTTAGTGGCGTGCGGTCGTTGAGAACGACGTTCTCACGGGAAGGCAATTCCGATTTACCTTCCCGTTCTCGTTTGACGGTTCAAGGAATGAACGTACCAACGACGAAGGCGCGCCCCATCATGGGTCTCAAACTTAGGCAGATCGAGGCGTTTCGAGCAGTGATGCGTGCTGGCTCGATGACAGCCGCCGCAGAGATTCTTTCCATCGGCCAGCCAGCCGTCAGCTATCAGATTTCGACACTTGAGACTGCGGTTGGCTTTGCGCTCTTCAATCGGGCGAAAGGAAAGCTCACCCCGACCGCAGAGGCGTATCAGCTGCTCGCTGAGGTAGACCGTCTTTACGATGGGCTCTCTGGAATCGAAGCGGCCGCCGTGGAAATTGCAGGACATCACCGCGCTATTTTGCGAGTCCTGCTGACATCGGCGTTTTCCAACACCTTGATTGTCGGGGCCATTGGGCGGTTCGCAGCCACTCATCCGGGTCTCCGTATGGATTTGGATGCTGCTCATCGTCCCGCCGTGGTTCGCAATGTCGCCAACGGTCTCGCCGACATCGGGATTGTCTCGCTTCCGGTGAATGTCAGTCGAATCATCGTCGAGCCGCTTTTCACGAGTGAGTTGGTTTGCGTCCTGCCTCGCATTCATCCGCTTGCTGATCGGGCTGCGGTCACACCGGATGACCTTGCCTCGCTACCACTGATCGCGATGAAACCAGGCGGCGTCATCCGTCCTATTCTCGAGCGCTGGTTTACTGCCGCGGGTCTTCACCCGATCTTCGAGTATGAAGTGCGCGATGCATGGGCCGCTATCGAGCTCGTGCGTGCGGGACTCGGCGTCGCTGTCGTCTCGCGCATTAGCGCAGCATCGCAAATTGGAATGTACGACGATCACCTCACAACTATCGCTGTCGAGTCGATTGAGGGCGTCGAGGTAGCTGCCATCATGCCCGAGACGGACGGTGGCAACCGTACGGCTGCCTCCTTGCTTGCTTTCCTAAAAGACAATCTAATCGGCCACGCCAGCTCGCTAGCAAGCCACGGCGCAGGCAAAGCGTCCGGTCAACGGAGTGACTGATGCCGAGTGCTTGCAAGGAGACGGTTCCAGCATAAGCCGTTTTCGGGTCGCCTCCTAGAGATTCAACTTTCGACTATCAGTTGCGGTGACAACATCGCGCGGATCTCCCGGCGCGCGTGATCGATGAACGGTTTCAGGATAAGGGTTGATGCGTTGCGCTGTGAAATGACGATCGAATAATCGCTTATGACGTCTGGTTCGAATGGAATGAACCTTAGCTGTCCTCCAGTGTAACCCGCGGCCGTCAGCGGATCGATGATGGAGAGTCCCGCTCCTGCTTCGACCAGTTTAATAATCACGGACGAAACTTGCGTCTCCACGTTGATGCGTCGACTCACCCCATGAGACAGCATGATGGAATCGATCCTGGTCCGCGCTTCCATCAGGGGAGAGAAGGAGATGAATGCTTCCCCTTCAAAGTCTTCTGGATGGAGGACATGTCGGCCGGCTAGATGATGAGTCGCCGGAACGACGCCGACCATTCGCGCTGAGACAAGAATCTCAGTGTTTCCGTGTCTCGTCGCCTTCAACGGGACCATGGCGAAGCCGAGGTCGCATCGATCGCCCGCAACCATATTGAGGACTGTCGCCGAGCTATGCACATGCATTGTAACTAGGGCGTCCGGGTGCTCTCGCGTGAAGCTTGCTATCGCTCGCGGAAGGAAAGAGTGCGCCATGTTCGGAGCAGTAGCGATTTCAATATGTCCGAGTTTCAGCGTTTTGATATTAGCGGCAGCGTTCGCGATGCGTTCAATTCCAACCAAGGACTGGTGCACATCCTCGAACAGTAGCGCCGCTTCCGCCGTCGGCACCAATCGACCTTTGTCACGGGCGAAAAGCGTAAGGCCGATTCTCTCTTCGAGATCCGCTATGAGTCGAGTCACGACCGGCTGCGTGATCTCCAGCATCTCAGCAGCCCCCGTAACGGATTTTCGCACCATGATCGCCCGAAAGGCTTCCAGGTGCCGCAACGTTATTCTCTTATCCATAGCATAAAGACATAGATGGATCGTAAAAGGCTATTATACGCGCGTTGCGATGTGATGAATACGTCGATAAAACAATAGGTTACGGCGTCGTTTAGGTCTCATCGCAAAATAGCATTGACTAGGGTGTTTACCGGTTATCGGGTGGATCATTCGTCGCTAGCATAGGGGTTAGACGGCGGATTCATTGAAGCCGAGCACAGCCCCATTCTTTTATTAGCCCCACATCCGATGAAGCAAACGATCCTTGCCGCCAAAGCGATTGCGCTTGCGTTACTTTTGGGGACGCTGAGCGTTGCTGCTCGTTCGGCAGCTTCGCCGGTCGACGTGCGACCGCTGATGATCATCAGTGCTAGCTCCGCTGATGTAGCGACACTGGATCCCGACCGGGCGACAAATTTCGGCGATCTCGGTGTCGTGTCGGAAATCTTCAATGGACTGGTCAGGTTTGCACCCGGCAGCGCCGATCCGAAACTCGTCGAGCCAGATCTGGCCACCACATGGCAAGCGTCTGCCGACAAGACGGTCTGGACTTTCCAGTTGCGCAAAGGCGTGCAGTTCCACGGCAACTACGGCGAAATGAAAGCCGACGACGTCGTCTATTCAGTGCGCCGCGCGGCCGATCCCAAACGCTCCAGCTTCGCCGGAGACTTCGCGGTCATCGACAAGGTCGAGGCGCTCGACGACTACACGGTGCGCTTCACGCTCAAGCATCCGTCCGCGGCGTTTCTCGGACTGGTTGCGAACTACCACGGCGGGAGCGTCATCAGCAAGGCCGCCGCCGAGAAGCTGGGCAAGAAGTTCGGTCAGGCGCCGATCGGCACCGGCCCGTTCGCATTTAGTTCACTTGTGACGCAGCAGTACGTGAAGCTCGTTGCCAACGATGCCTATTTCCGGGGCGCGCCGAAGCTCTCGGGAATCATGTATCGCATGATCCTTTCAGACAGCGCGCGCGAACTGGCTGTCACGACGAACGAAATTGATCTGATGGGCGCGAAGCGGGAGCAACGCTGGGTTGAAAGGGCGAGAAGCCGCGGCATGAACGTGGACATCATGGATCCCGCTGAATTTCGAACCATCTTCATCAATCGCAATATCAAACCTCTCGATAACCTGAAGGTTCGTCAGGCGATCGCCGCAGCCATCGACGTCGATGAAATCGTTCGTTATGCCGGTAAAGACGTCGCGGACAAGGGTTGTTCCGCCGTCCCGAACGGCTATCTCGGGGCTGATTGCAGCAGCGGTGGCTATACGTACGATCCCGCTCGCGCGAAGCAGCTTCTTGCCGAGGCAGGATTTCCGAACGGCCTAACGCTTCACTCGGTCGTGTCGAACGTTTCCGCGCAGCAGCCGATCATGGAGATCATTCAGGCGCAGCTCGCCCGTGCGGGCATCAAGCTTGACATGGAAGTGGTGGATCACGCCACGTATCAGGCGAAAAGCCGCAAGGACGAGAGCGCGCTCGTATTCTACGGTGCGGCTCGCTTCCCGACTGCCGGAAACTGGCTAAGAGAGTTCTATGATTCGGCGGCGTCCATCGGCGCGCCGGGCGCCATGTCCAATTTTGGGCATTGCTCGGCCGCCGACCGCGAAATCCGCGCAGCGGCCGTCGAGCCCGATGCTCAACGACAGCTCGATCTCTGGAAACAGGCGCAACAGAAAATTCATAACGACGTCTGCGCAGTGCCGCTGTTCGGCCTAAAACAAGTCTGGGTGCAGAGCAACAGCGTCAATCTCGGTTATCAGCTCAAAGGAGCTTTGAGTCTGCAGCCTCCCGTGACCGAGCTCACGACGCTTTCGAGGAATAAGCCCTGACCGTCCCGGTTTTGATGCCAGCCGCCGCAGGTGCGCACTCGATCGGGGGCCCGGCCTGCAGCCAGGGAACGCGATGCGTTCACGTGTTTTCGCAAGGATGTCTGTTATGTCTCAAGAGTTTGATGTCATCGTAGTAGGGGCCGGCATGGTCGGTGCCGCCGTTGGATATGGGCTGATTCGGGAAGGCCGGCGCGTGTTGATGCTGGACGGTGAAGACACCGACTTCCGCGCGGCGAAGGCCAATTTCGGCTTGGTGTGGGCGCATGGCAAAGGTCAGGGCCAGCCGCAATATCAGCGTCTGTCACTGGAAGCGGCGAACGACTGGCCGCAATTCGCTGCGCAACTGGAGGCGGAAAGCGGCATGCCGGTCGCCTACGAACAGAAGGGCGGACTTTATTTTTGCCTGAGCGAAAAGGAGTTCTCCGACCGCGCTGCCCGAATCGGCGCGTGGCACGCTCAGCTCCCTGAGTTTCCCGTGTCGACACGCATGATCGGCAGGAACGAACTCGAGCGTCTTCTTCCCAATGCGCGTCTCGGCAAGGACGTGTTCGGCGCGAGCCTTGGATCGCTCGATGGACACGTCAATCCGTTGCGTCTTCTCGCCGCCATGCAAGCGGCTTTCCTTCGGCGCGGTGGCACGCTGCGAAGCGGGCAGAAAGTGACGTCGATCAAGCTGCTCGCGGGCGGCGGGTTCGAGGTCATCGCCGGAGCGCGGGCCGCGCGAGCGGAAAGAGTGCTTGTCTCGGCCGGTCTGGGCTCGGCCGCATTGGGTCCGATGGTCGGCCTGGACGTGCCTATCCGGCCCCAGCGTGGTCAGTTGCTCGTGACCGAAAGACTCGCGCCACTGCTTCCACTGCCCGCGAGCGGTCTTCGTCAGACGGGCGAAGGGACGGTGATGATCGGCGTCACTCAGGAAGAAGTCGGATTCGACCTCCACACCACATCCGATGCGGCCGTCCGCCTTGCGCGCAAGGCCGTGCAAATCCTTCCGGATCTGGCGAAGGCGCGTCTGGTGCGGCAATGGGCCTGTCTGCGGATCATGACGCCGGACGGCGCGCCGATCTATGCGAGTTCGCAAGCCTGTCCCGGCGCCGATATCGCCATCTGCCATTCCGGCGTCACGCTGGCTTCCTTTCACGCGGGCGCTTACGCACGCGCGCTGGCCCACGGCACGCGCGCAAACACTTTCGATCATTTCCATCATGGCCGTTTCGATGTTCAAAAAGTTGCCTGACCTCGTCGCGCCGACGTTGACGCTGTATGTCGACGGTCATGCCGTCACGGCTGAACGCGGGGAAACAATTGCAGCCGTCCTCCTGCGCGAAAGCAACGCCGCGAGCCGAACGACGCCCGTGCACGGTTCGCCGCGCGCTCCTTTCTGCATGATGGGCGTTTGCTTCGAGTGCCTGGCCGTCGTGGATGGCGTCGCGTCGACGCAGACCTGTCTGATGACCGTGGAAGAAGGCATGCGCGTCGAGCGACAACTTGGCCGAAAGAAGGTGACGCAATGATGCGCGAATTCGATGTAGTGGTCGTAGGGGCCGGACCGGCGGGCATGAGCGCAGCGGTTCGCTTGCGAAGCAGCGGTCTATCCGTTCTGGTGGTCGATGAGCAGCCCGCTCCCGGTGGTCAGATCTATCGTGCGGTGGAAGCTGTCGCGCCAACGCGCATCGGCCGGATGTTGGGCGAAGAGTATCTTGCGGGCGCGAGTCTGGCCGAATCGTTTCGTCGTAGCGGGGCCGTCTATGAACCGCTGACGCAGGTCTGGCAGATCGAGCCGGGCTGGCGCGTATTCCTGACGCACGGCGGGCGTGCCGAAGCGGTACGCGCGAAGCGTGTGGTCCTCGCGCTGGGCGCGCAGGAACGTCCCGCACCTTTTCCCGGCTGGACGCTGCCCGGCGTCCTGACCGTCGGTGCGGGACAGATTCTGCTCAAGACATCGCGTCAGGTGCCGTCTCAGCCTGTGTGGATTTCGGGAACCGGTCCTTTGCCGCTGCTGTACATGGCGCAGTTGATCCGAGCGGGCGGAAAGATCGCGGGCTGGCTGGATACCGCTCCTACGGACACGTTCCGCCGCGCGTTGCCGTGGGCTGGCGCGATGCTGGCGGGCTGGAAGGACATTCGCAAAGGCCTGCAATGGACGAGCGAAATCAAGAAAGCTGGCGTCATGCATATCCGAGGCGTGGTGAACGTGCGCGCACTGGGCGACGGACGGTTGCAGGAAGTCGAGTACACACTGCGCGACGGCACAACGCGCTGCGAGCCCGCCGAAGTGCTTCTTTCGCACGAAGGCATCGTGCCTTCCATCCACATGACGCGGGCGCTAGATTGCCGCCACACCTGGAGCGAACAGCAATCGTGCCTCGTTCCCGACGTCGACGAATGGGGCGAGACAAGCCAGCAGGGCATCTTCGTCGTGGGCGATGGCGCAGGTATCGGTGGCGCGAAGGCAGCGGCCGTGCGCGGTGAACTGGCCGCGATCGGCGTCGCGCATCGTGCGGACCGGCTGTCCGACGAGGTCGCGCAGTCGCAGGCATCGGCGCTCAGAAAGCAGTTGCGCAGCTTGCTCAAGTTGCGGCCGATGCTCGATGCGCTGTATCCGCCGCGTCCCGGCATCCTCGAGCCGGATAACGAGACCATCGTCTGTCGTTGCGAAGAACTCACCGCGGGCGACATTCGCAAAGCCGCCGCGCTCGGCCAGCCGGGACCGAACCAACTCAAGGCGTTCACTCGTGCGGGGATGGGGCCGTGTCAGGGCAGGCAATGCGGCTACACGATCGCGCACATCATCGCGGCGGAGCAGCGGCGTCCGGTGACTGAAGTCGGTTTTTACCGGATCAGACCACCGCTAAAGCCCCTGACCCTCGGCGAGTTGGCCACGCTCGAAACGGAGAGCGAAACATGAAGACGCACCCCGGCAATGCACGCGCTTTGGCAACGGCGCCTCTATCTCCGCGTCGTTGAAAACGGCGCAATCCAAGGAGCATTACTCATGATCCGCTATGCGATCAAGCGCCTTCTGTTGGCGGTCCCTACGCTGCTGGCGATGCTGACCGCGGTATTCGTACTGGTCCGGCTCGTGCCGGGCGATCCCGCCGCGGCGATGCTCGGTGATCAGGCGAGCGCGCAGGCGCTCAACGCGCTGCGCAAGCAGATGGGCCTCGATTTGCCCATGTACTTGCAATACCTGCACTTCATGGGCGACATGATGTCCGGGAACTTCGGCGCGTCGATGGCGAGCGGCAGAACCGTCTTGCACGAGGTCGCGCTCGTCTTGCCATGGACGCTCCAGCTATCGCTTGCATCGATTGCCATCGGGCTCGTGATCGGGCTTCCTCTCGGCATATGGGCGGCGCTGCGCCGCAATGCGTGGCCGGACTATCTGGGCCGCCTGCTCTCGCTCGTCGGCCTTTCGTTTCCGTCGTTCGTTTCCGCGATCCTGCTTCTGCTCGTCTTCGCCGTTCATCTGCGCTGGCTGCCGGTCATCACGAGCATGGATCAGGGTGTCGGCGTGCAGTTGCGTAACCTCGCGTTACCCGCGTTCAATCTGGGCCTGATCATGGCGGCCTATGTCATGCGCGTCACGCGCTCCTCGATGCTGAACGTGATGAGTGAAGACTTTATCCGCACCGCGCGTGCGAAGGGTGTGGGCACCGCGCGTCTCGTCCTGCGGCACGGCTTGCACAACGCACTGATCCCCATCGTAACCGTGGTCGGTCTGTACTTCGGCACGCTCATCGGCAACTCGGTGCTGACTGAAATCATCTTCAACCGGCCCGGACTCGGCAAGCTCATTCTGAGCGCCCTGAATACGCGTGATTACACGCTGCTTCAGGGTTTGATGGTCGTCTTCGCGGCCTGTGTGGTCGTCGTCAATTTGCTGACCGATCTTGTCTATGGATTGATCGATCCTCGGGTGAAATACAAATGAGCAACCTTGCGGCATCCATGGCGGCGAAGCCGTCCTCCAAATCCAATCCCGTATGGCAGGCGCTGAGGAAGAATCGCCTGTCGTGGCTGGGAATCGGTCTTCTCGCGCTGATCGTCTTCGTCGCGGTGTTCGCGCCCTGGATCGCGCCATACGACCCCCTGCAGCAGCACATCAATTTCCGGCTTGACCCGCCGTCGGCACACTTCTGGCTCGGCACGGACAGCTTCGGCCGCGACGTGCTTTCGCGTTTGATTTTTGGCGCGAGAATCTCGCTGCTAGTCAGCTTCGTCGCCATTCTGATCGCGATGTCCGTCGGCTCGGCGCTCGGTATTCTCGCCGGCTATTTCGGCGGGATCGTCGATCAGTTCGTCACGGGCTTGGTCGATGTACTGCTCTCGTTCCCGGCGCTGTTGCTCGGTCTCATGGTCGCCGCGATGCTCGGGGCCAGCCTCGAAAACCTCGTCATCGCGATCGCGATCACCGAAGTCGCGCCGTTCATTCGTGTCGCGCGTGCGCCGACGATCGCGCTGAAGCAGCGTGACTTCGTCGAAGCGGGGCGGGCGCTGGGTTTCGGGCACATCAGGCTGATGGGGGTTCATATTCTGCCGAACATGATCTCCGACGTGGTCGTCCTCGGCTCGATGTGGATGGCGACGGCCATCCGCACTGAAGCATCGCTCAGCTTCATCGGCATGGGCGTGCCGCCGCCGGCGGCCACCTGGGGCAGCATGATCCGTGACGGCTTCGAAAACATTCTCGATGCGTGGTGGCTCACGGTGTTTCCCAGCGTTGGGATCCTGCTCACGGTTCTCGCGCTCAACTTGCTCGGCGACGCCTTGCGCGACGCAATAGACCCGAAAATGCGCTCGGAGCGGTCATGAAAGCAGAAGGCAATTCTCAAATTCCGGTGCTTGAGCTGCGCAACCTGCGCACCGAGTTTCGCGTCGGCGGTTCATGGCACGCGGCGGTCAACGATGTCTCGCTCAAGGTCATGCGCAACGAGACACTCGCGGTCGTCGGTGAATCGGGCAGCGGAAAGAGCGTCACGGCGCTCTCGGTTCTGCGCCTCTTGCCGCAGACCATGACGCGCCACGGCGGCGGGCAGATCCTGTTCGAAGGCCAGCATCTCGAATCGCTCTCCGAGAAGCAGATGAACAAGCTTCGCGGCGATGCGATCGCGATGATCTTCCAGGAGCCCATGACTTCGCTGAATCCCACGATGACCGTGGGCGAGCAAATCGCCGAGGCGATCCGGCAGCACCGCGATGTCTCCAAAGCGGAAGCACGCCGTCTTGCACTCGATGTACTCAACGAAGTCAAGATTCCGGCAGCCGAAGAGCGCTTCGATCACTATCCGCATCAATTTTCTGGCGGCATGCGCCAGCGCGTCATGATCGCGATGGCGCTCGCGTGCAAGCCGCGTGTTTTGCTGGCCGACGAACCGACAACCGCGCTCGACGTCACCATCCAGGCGCAGATTCTCAGTCTCCTGAGCGATCTCAAGACGGCGCATGGCATGGCAGTGGTGTTCATCACGCACAACCTGGGCGTCGTCGCGCAGATCGCCGACAAGGTCGCGGTCATGTATGCGGGAGAAGTCGTGGAGACTGCGGACGTGCAGACGTTATTTGCTTCGCCGACCCATCCGTACACGGAGGCGCTTTTGCGTGCGATGCCGCGTGTCGATGCGGATCATCAGAGCCTGGAGGCAATTCCGGGTGGCGTTCCCGCGATCACGGCACGACCTGCCGGTTGCGCGTTCGCGCCGCGTTGTCGGCTGAAGGAGCCGCGCTGCGAAATCGAGCGGCCGTCGCTTGACGACATCGGCGCCGGACATCAGGTCCGATGCCTCGTGCGGGTCGAACAGATGGCGGAGAACGTATGAGTACGCTTCTGGAAGTGAAGAACCTGGTCAAGCGCTTCGAAAGCGGCGGCGGCTGGCTGGGCGGACCGGCTCAGATCGTTCGCGCCGTGAACGACGTCTCCTTCAGCGTGGGACGCGGACAGTCGATCGGGCTAGTCGGCGAGTCGGGATGCGGGAAGTCGACAGTCGCACGGACGCTCTTGCGGCTCATCGAACCGAACGAGGGCAGTCTGCTGTTCGACGGCGAAGATATCCGGAAAGCGACGGGTTCCCGGCTGCGGGCTTTGCGCCGCCGCATGCAGATCGTCTTTCAGGACCCTTATGCATCGCTGAATCCACGTCGAACGGTTCGCCAGGCGCTCTCGGAGCCGCTAATCGTCCATAAGGCCGGCGACGCCAAAACGATCGCAAGAAAAGTCGAGCAGGCCATCGACGAAGTCGGCCTGCCTCATTCCGCGCTCGACCGGTTCCCTCACGAGTTTTCGGGCGGGCAACGCCAGCGTATCGGCATCGCGCGTGCGCTGGTTTTGGACCCGGAGATCATCGTCGCCGACGAACCGGTTTCAGCGCTGGACGTCTCGGTCCAGGCGCAGATTCTGCAGCTTCTCGAACGGCTGAAGCGAGATCGAGGACTGTCGTTCGTCTTTGTCTCGCATGACCTCGGCGTCGTGCGCCACTTCTGTGACACCGTGTGTGTGATGTACCTCGGACGCATCATCGAGCAAGGCCCGACGGGGCAAGTGCTGGACCGGCCGCTGCATCCCTATAGCCGTATATTGCGGGATTCCTCGCCGGTGCCCGATCCGCGAGCCCGGATCAGCCTGACGCGGATACAGGGAGAAATTCCGGCGCCGACGAACCTGCCATCCGGATGCACTTTCCATCCTCGATGTGCAAGGGCAAAGCCCGAATGCTCGTCGCAACTGCCTCCGCTCGTTCAGATGGGCGAATCGCGGTCGGTGGCGTGTTTTTATCCGCTGGTCGACGAGACACTACGTCGATCGGACCTGCCGCTCGGCACGGCCTGAGGCAGTAATAGCCGCCTTCGTTTGTCTTCGCCTGCATAGCGAAACCTTCTTGCAGTTTGAATGCTGTTTGACCTTTTCTGAGAGGAACAGAAATATGAGCGACATCGTTCGCGTCAACACGAACGCCCGACGCAGCAGTGCCGTGGTGTACAACGGAATCGTTTTTCTTGGCGGCCAGACCGCCGAAGATCGCGGTCAGGATATCGGCGGTCAGACGCGTCAGACGCTGGCGCGTATCGACAAGTTCCTCGCCGAGGCGGGCACCGACAAAAGTCGCCTTCTGACGGCGCAAATCTGGCTCAAGGACATTAAGGCAGACTTTGCGGCTATGAATGAAATCTGGGATGCATGGGTGACACCGGGCGCTGCTTCGACTCGTGCGACTGCGCAATGCGAGATGGGCGCGCCGGAGGTTCTAGTCGAAATCATCGTGACTGCTGCAGTCAAACCGTAGAAACGTTCCTCAAGCGGGTCTCTTCTGCTCCCGATTCATCAGAGGCCTCGTTGCCCTGAGGCTCTGATGCGTTACCTCTCCCTTGCCAGCAGCATTTCATTCCGGTTCACCGTATGCGGGTTCTTATTCTCGGAGCTGGGTCTCTAGGGCTCGGTTACGCCTCTTATCTAGCTTCTTTGGGGCACGGCATCAGTATTTGGTCGCGTTCCGGCGAAGGGGCTACGGATCTCACATCCTCCACTTCGGTCATCCATTCATCAGGAAAGGTCTACGGTTCATACGAGGTGGAGGAATGCACTAGTTTGGCCGAAGGAATGAAGAACGCCGACTTGGTCGTCTTCGCAATCCCCGGATATGGGCACGAGAGCGTAATTCGTGCCATCGCAGATCATGCTCGAGACGACCAGATGATCGTCATAACGCCCATCGTCTCTTTGAGTGCGTTGATTTTGGCACGTCCTGTAGCGGAAACGTCTGCGAGACCCCTTATCTGCGCATCCCCGACAACGTTCGTCACAGCACGGAAGAAAGATCGGAGAAGCGTGGATGTGCTGACGCTTCGCCCACAGCTCGCCGTATCGAGTTTTCCGGCAAATCGAATAAACGAGGCCATCGCCAGGCTAACGGTCATTTTCGGCTCAATATTCACTCCTCAGTCAACCATACTGACTTCGACGCTTGCAAACACTGGCCCGGTTGTACATGTTCCTTTGGCGTTGATGAACATGTCGCGTATTGAGCACGGAGAGGCTTGGTTGCAGTACGAGCAGATGACGGAGAACGTCTCGAAGATGATCATGTCGGTGGACGAAGAGCGGCTGCGCCTTGCGGACGCTTTTGGTTACTTACTAAATGACATTGAAGACCACTTCTGCACATCGTTCGGTGCGCAGAAAACCGGTCTGGCAAACGCCGCTGCGGAGATAGCAAAATTGCGCAATGGTGGCCCGGCCGGACCGACGACCACTGCAACACGCTTCCTTACCGAGGACGTTCCTTTTGGGCTTGGATTCTTCGCGTATCTCGGAACGCTGGTCAATCTATCAATGCCGGCGACGAACGCATGCATAACGATGGCCGAAATGATTTTTGGCGCAGATAAGATTCGCAAAAACGGTCTGCTTTCAAGCTTGAACCGACAAGACTTGACATGCGACCAACTCATTTCGCTTTGCGAAGGGAATTGGTACGTTGGAGGCTGACGGCGCAGGCCACAAACGTGTGACCCATCACGGACGGCCAGTGCGAGAAGCTTCGTTGCTCTGTGATGTGCTGCGTGAGTTCCTCAGGGTAAGTTCTTAACCGGCTTGAAAAGAATGGACTGCCTTCGGGCGTTGTCCGCGCGTGCAAAGGTCGATATAATGGAACGGTTTTCGATATATCGAACCTCAACAGTAGTGCATGCATCAAGAGTCGGTCACACGACGCCAACCTGCCTACCCGGGCAAGGTGGAAGCCTTTCAATCAGGCGATGCGGCCATTCAACGGCAACGAAGCGGGTGCGGCGAAGCTTGCACCGGTTTAGTTGGATTTAGACCAAGACAAGCAAGTCATGAACGCCAACGAGGTATCAATATCCTGTCGTCAGTCAGTCGTTTTGCCCGACTTGCAGTTGACGCATACTATTCGTCTTGTCACCACTGCAAGTGGTAACGTGCCCGGTTCAGTATCGATCGCCCTTGCAAGCTTCGGTGCAGTTGTTCATAAATGGACCATCGTTCGTTGTGGCAGCATCCTCGACCATCAGATAATCGTCGAAGGTCTTGGCGATGTGTGCGTACGCGCTCTGCGTGACGCCGTTGGCAAGCTTGAGGGCATCACTCGCATCAAAGTTGAGCACATGTACGGCAGGCCAAGGCCTTCGTAACTGCGAGACGACGTGGATGTAGCCGTCTTCATCACAGAGCCCAGCGAGATATAGTGACTTCCATCGCCATTCGCCGCCAGCCTTCTTCCTCTGGTCAAAGAAACTGTTTGAGCCTACGTTGAACCGGGAGTTGTGGCCTGAGCTCGTCCGCTGCCGATTAGGAAGCCAGGTAAACCGAGCGATGAATCCTACATATGTCGCTCGGCCGTGCGTCTAATGGTCCCAGAGCGCCGCGACCCGCTCTTGAGTCAGCTAGTCGCTGACGAAGTTGCGTATTGGAGAAAATTTCTGCTGGGGCCGACTCTGCCAATAAGAACGCCCAGTAGAAAGCTCGAGACAGCGACGATACCGAGCACTACCAGCGGGTTTTCCTCGGTTTTGTCGCGAACCATGGCCGCCATGCTGCCTGCAAATTCCTGCGTCGCGCCGGCCAATTGGCCAGCCTTGCCTTTGGTCTGCGTCATCGCATCGGCTACGCCGCTTCCAACGGCTTCTTGTACCTTGCCCGTCGCCTCTTTCAGCATTCCGTTTGCCTCGGTCGTGTCCGTTACCTGTCCCCTAAAAAATTATTGGATCGGCCAACGCTTGCATCGCAACCGCCATACCTACGAAGCAGCCTGGAGAAGGCAAATCTTGCTGAATGATGTTCTGGTCAGTCGCGGGCGGCCGCGAATTTGTCGTAACGACGGTCTCCAGGAAAAACTCGCGAGGCGATCAAGCGCGTCTTCGAAGTTGGAGCGTCGCTTTCTATGCTTTCCGTGGGGCGTTTAAAGCGGCCATGCCAAAGCAGGGCAAATCGGGTAATAGGGGAGGTCCTTATCATTGTGCAAAAATAGAATTTAGCTATGACAAATCAAGCCTGATAATGTAATATTATCGGGATAGCGTTTCAGGGGTAGAATTGGCCAATTCGAAATTACAAGAGAGGGGAGAGCGCCGTGGGACAAGGCTCCGCGCCAAATGACGATGAGCGGCACGACGACAAATGCAATCGGATGAGCGATGCGTTGCCGGATGAGCAATGGTTGAGTGAGGCGCCGACCGCAGCGGTCGCGCAGGTGGTGCTCGCGGTGGATGAAGCCATTACGCTCAAGCGCCGGGCCGCGGTCGCGTGGCTGACCGCGCATGGCGATGCGGTGCCGCTGCTGCCGGTGAAGCCCTCCCGGCTCGAGCTGGCCGTGGTGATCGCGTTGGCCGAAACCTATGGCGCTGCGCTCAGTACGGCGCCGCGCTTCGTGCCGGTGCTCGACTTCATCGCGGACTACGGCGCCGTGAAGCTGGTGCAACGGGTCATGTATGGCGCGCGGCCGACGACTGACTTCGATGTCACCGCCTATGCCGCGGAGAATGCACGCCTGGCCGAACTGCTGCGCGAGGCCCGCACCGCGTTCGAGTTTCTTTGTGCGACGTGGCCCGAGGCGTTCATGGCGCAGGCCAGCGAGGCCCTCGCGCAGCTCGGGCTGCCCACACTGCGCACGCCGGCGCCGCCGTCGACGAACGGTGAACGACGCGGCCGCGGCGAGCCAATCGATGAGTCGGACGACGAGTCAGGCGACAAGTTGGATGACGAGGGCGACGATGCCTGAGCGCGCGTCGTCTTCCCCGGAAAAGCTCCCCGCAGAAACGGCGCGCCCCCCGGAGAAGCTCACCCTCGAGCGGCGCTATACGACCAAGGATTTCACGGCGCTGCGCGCGTATGTCCAACGCATCCCGCCCGCGGTGATTGCGCGCACCTACTACGATCCCGACGAGGATGCGCACGCGGCGACGCCCGGCGCGATGGAGCGGCATCTCACCACGATGCTCGACGCGCTAGTGGCGCTCGCGCTCGCGCACGGTTCGACCGCGCTCGCCGATCACCTGCGCGCGTCGATCCGGCAGCATGGGCAACCTAAGCTGACGGCGGTGACCTTTCGCATGGTGACGGAGGCGGCGCAACTGGCCGCGCTGCCGCCGCGGGCGGATCATTCAATCGGCGCCTGGCTGCGTCCGCGCGTGGCGCGGCGACTGAAAGGCGAGGGCATCAAGACGCTGGGTGAACTGGTGGCGTTCTGCAACAGGCGCGGCGGCAGCTGGTGGCGCTCGATCCCGCGCATCGGCCCGGGCCGAGCGCACGCGATCGTGAGTTGGCTACGCAGGCAGCAGGCATCCCTGCAACTAACGATCGAAGCCGACGTCGACTCCGAGGAGGAGGACGGCGTCCCGTTGCTCGCGGCCGGGCTCGTCGAGGTGGTGCCGGCCGCCAAGGTGACGGGAAGCGGCCCAGGCCGCGGTCCAAGCAGCCCAGAGTCTGCAAGCCGGCTGACCTTGGCGCCGCTCGAGCGACTCGCCGTGCCGCACGCGCTCTCCGGCGCGCATGGCGAAAACCGCGCGACGGCCTTCTGTTATATCCAGGCGAACCACGACCTCGATGCGGTGCGCGCCTACCTGAACCGCTATCGCGATCAGCCGAAAACGCTGCGCGCGTACACCAAGGAACTCGAGCGCTTTCTGTTGTGGGCGGTGGTGCTGCGCGGCAAGGCGCTGAGCGATCTGCGCGTTGACGACTGCGAGGCCTACAAGGATTTCCTGAAAAGCCCGGATCCGCGCTTCGTCGGCGAGCGTTTCCCGCGGCACTCGCCGCGCTGGCGACCCTTCGCCTTGTCCGACTCCTCTGCGGCCGCCGATGGTCAGGCATCACTGTCTGCGACGCTTTCCCCCGAATCGCAGCGATATACCGTGCGGGTACTGCGGACGGCGTTCACCTGGTGGGTCGATGTCCGCTATCTGGCCGGCAATCCGTGGAAGGCCGTCAACGATCCGGTCGTCATCAAGCGCGAGCGGGCGATCAAAATCGAGCGCGCCTTGCCGGCTAAATTGTGGCGCAAGCTCCGTGACGAACTTGATCGGCGCTCGGCAGAAGAGGGCGCCGAGCAGGGACGACCGTCAGCGTCCGGCGTGCAATGG
Organism: Caballeronia jiangsuensis; assembly: GCA_000648925.1. Lineage (GTDB taxonomy): Bacteria > Pseudomonadota > Gammaproteobacteria > Burkholderiales > Burkholderiaceae > Caballeronia > Caballeronia jiangsuensis. Next base: position 52,937 of record JFHF01000027.1, on the reverse strand, counting down.
CGGGCCGTGCGTGCAGCGATTCTGTTGATGGGCGATTCCGGTCTCCGACGTGAGGAAGCCGCCAGCGCCCGGCGCGAGGCTCTGCGCCCTTCATCCTTTGGGACCGTCGAAAGACCGATCTGGGAGTTGGCCCTCGTCGGCAAGGGTCAGCGCGAACGCACGGTGCCCGTCAGCGCCGCAACGCTGAACGCGCTACGCGCGCATTGGCTCGATCGGGCTCAAGATTTCGATGGCGCGACCGAAGAAGACAAACAGAGCGGGCCGCTGCTGAGTCCCGTTGTCATTCCGTGGACCGACGCGTCACGCCGGCGACATCGAACGGGGAAGAGTGCGGAAAGCGGGGAGGGGCAGTCTGCGACTGAAGCGGGCTACACCGCGGATGGACTGAACCGGCTGATCAGTCGGATGGTCACCGAGCTGGTCGAGACGATGGAAGGGTTGAGCCTCGATGAACGCATGAGGCTCGGGCAGTCGAATGCGCATGCGTTTCGCCACACCTTCGGCACCCAATCGGTCGCCGACGAGGTGCCGGTGGATGTCGTGCAGAAGGTGCTCGGTCACGCATCGCTGCAGACGACGACCCTCTATGTCCAGGCCGAAAAGCAGCGCGTACTGGAAGAAGTCGCAGGCTACTACGCGCGCCTTGCGCCAGAGGCGGCTAAAGATACACCATCGGCGCGGCGAGCGAAAAGCGAATGAGCCCGATCCGTCGAAGGTCAGACCGGCGGAAGATTCCCTTAAAATGCGACCCTTGCCCTGCGACGCGTACAGACTGCTTCGGCGCAAATCGAGTGGCCTGGACTATCTGCGAGCGCGCGTGACAGCCAGTTAACTTTTGCGGATTCCTTCCGTTATTAGGGCCATGCTTGCCGAGATCCTACATCGTGGGGAAGAACAAAAAAATGCCGGTGTTCAAGAAAGGCTTTGCCGACCAATGACGACCTCCCCGAGACTCACCAAGCATCAAAGCAGTTTCTTCGCGCACCGCATTACGCTCGAAGGGATTGGCGATGATGCCCTCGCGCAATCTCTGTCGACCGCCCGCGTCGACATGAATCCGCATCAGGTGGATGCAGCTCTCTTCGCATTATCGTCGCCGCTGTCCAAAGGGGTTGTCCTAGCCGACGAGGTCGGTCTTGGAAAAACGATTGAGGCCAGCCTTGTCATTGCGCAGCGATGGGCGGAGCGCAAGCGAAGAATCCTTCTCGTCGTTCCGGCGTCATTGCGCAAGCAATGGAGCCAGGAATTGATCGAAAAATTCTCGCTGCCCTCAACAATCATCGAGAGCAAGAGCTACAACCAGGCCAAAAAGAACGGCAACCCGCGGCCGTTCAACGTGGCAGACACCATCCTGATCACGTCCTATGAGTTCGCCGCCACAAAGGCGGAGGACGTTCAGCGCGAACAATGGGACCTCGTGGTTTATGACGAAGGGCACCGGCTGCGGAACGTCTATAAGCAGGGAACTGGATTGCGGGCAAAGCGCCTGCGCGACGCGACCGCTAATCATTTCAAGATTCTGCTGACGGCAACGCCGCTGCAGAACTCATTGATGGAGCTCTACGGTCTGGTGTCCGTGATCGACGAGCATTTCTTCGGCGATGAAAAGAGCTTCCGCGCCGCGTATGTCAGCGCGTCGTCGTCAAACAATTCGTTCCTGTTCCTGCGGAAGCGCCTGGAGGCCGTCTGCAAACGGACGCTTCGCCGGCAGGTCCAGCAGGCGGGGCTCATCAAATACACAGCGCGCAGTCCGCTCACGCTGTCATTCGAACCGTCTGACGACGAAGCGCGGCTGTACGAAGGCGTCTCCGCCTACCTACAACGCCCGGGCACGATCGCTTTCGGCGACCGGCCGAACGCGCTCGTGACACTCGTGGTCCGCAAGATCCTGGGCTCCTCGACGTTCGCCGTCTCGGAAACGCTGGCGAAAATCATCGAACGGCTGCGCGACAAGCAACGTCCCTCCGTCGAGAATTTCGTGGATTACGACACGATCGACGAGACGGCGGAGGAGTTTGACGACGACATAGGCGAGGAGGAAGAAATCGACCCGGCCAAGCTCGCGGCCGAAATCGCAGAGCTCGAGGAATATCGCGCGCTGGCTCTGGCCATCGGCGAGAACGCGAAGGGCGGCAAGCTCGTCAGCGCCCTGCCTGCGGCGTTCGACACGATCGCGTCGAAAGGCGGCCTGCGGAAAGCGGTAATCTTCACCGAGTCCGTCCGGACGCAGCGGTACCTTGCCGATCTTCTTACGGCGAACGGTTACGGCGACGAAATTGTTCTGATGAACGGGCAGAACAACGATCCGGCCAGCGGCGCACTCTACCGCGACTGGCTGGCCCGTCACCACGGATCGGACGCGATTTCAGGATCGAAGACCGCCGACATGAAGGCCGCGATCGTTGAGGCGTTCCGCGATCACAAGTCGATTCTGATCGCTACGGAATCTGGAGCAGAAGGCATCAACCTGCAATTCTGCTCGCTGCTCTTCAATTTCGATCTGCCTTGGAACCCGCAGCGCGTGGAGCAACGGATTGGACGGTGCCATCGTTACGGCCAGAAAATCGATGTCACCGTGGTCAACTTCCTCAATCTGAAGAACCGGGCCGAGCAGCGTGTCTTCGACCTGCTCGACAAGAAATTCAGGCTGTTCGACGGCGTATTCGGGGCCAGCGACGAAGTCCTCGGCGCGATCGAACGCGGCGTCGATATTGAGAAGCGCATCCTGGAAATCGTGCAGGCTGCCCGCAACGAAGAGGAAATCAACGCCGCGTTCGACCAGCTGCAAACGGATCTGCAGGCGCAGATCAGCGAGCAGGTGCTCGACGCGCGCAAGCGGCTGCTGGAAAACGTCGACGAAAAGGTCATCCGGCAACTGAAAAACCGCGACGGCGAAATCCGCAAACATCTCTCCGACTTCGATCGCGACCTTCTCCGGATCGCCCGGGCCGAGTTGCCGGAAGCAGAATTTCACGCGGATGACGAACGGCGCTTCAGTTACGAGGGGCACACCTACACCACCGAATGGCCGATCGCCGACGAACGCGGCTGGCAGTTCTTCCGCCTGACGGAGGGCACGCTGGCCCAGAAGGTGATTGCAGACGCCAAGAACCGCCAGTTCACCGGCGCAAACCACCTCCGCTTCGACCTGTCGGCCTACCCGGGCCGGCTCGCAGACGTCGAGCCGCTGCGAGGATCGAAAGGCTGGTTGCGTGTAGCCAAGCTTCGCGTGAATACAGCCGCCGTGGTGCGCGACTATCTCGTGCTCTCCACGTCGGCGGATGAAGGGGAGCCGCCACATCCGGAAACGATGGAGCGCCTGCTGTCGGTGCCGGCGCATGACGTCGGCCCGGCGACCACCCCGCCGATGACCGATCTCGACACCATCGAAACCGCGCGCCGGGCGGATCTCCTCGCTCTGGCCGAAGCCGAAAATGACGCCTGGCTCGAAGAGGAAAGCGAAAAGCTAGACGCCTACGCCGATGACTTGGAAAGGGCCTTCGAAGCTGAGGTCAAGGCGACCGACGTTGAAATCAAAGCCGCCAAGAAGGCCCTCCGGGGCTCAAACCTGGCGATGAGCGACAAACTTGCGGAAAAGCGCCGTATCAGCGCGCAGGAAGCAAAACGGGACAAGATGAAAGCAGCATTTTTTGATCGAAAGGCAGAAATCCGCGCGGAAGTGGAATCGATGCTCGATAAAATTCAGGAAAGCCTGAAGCTCTCCCCTGAGCTGACGCCGTTGTTCACGGTGCGGTGGGAGGTAGCATGAATAGGAAGCCAAAGCTTGAACTAACTTGGGTTGGGAAAGATAGCCGTACGCATTTGGAACCTCGCATTCTCATCGAGGATCCGGACAAATCCCATCATGCCGCGCAACGCGTCAATCTCGACGACATCTTTGATAACCAACTGATATTCGGGGACAATTTACTCGCGCTGAAGGCACTAGAATCTGAATTCACTGGCCGTGTGAAGTGTGTCTTCATCGATCCCCCATACAACACCGGTAGTGCGTTTGAACACTACGACGACGGAATAGAGCACTCGCTTTGGCTGAGCCTCATGCGGGATAGACTTGAGATCATCCGTCGACTTCTGGCGCCCGACGGTTCGCTTTGGATCACGATCGACGATAACGAAGGACACTATTTAAAGGTCCTTTGTGATGAGGTTTTTGGACGCGCATCCTTTGTCTCCACGATGGTTTGGGAAAATTTTTACGGTCGTAGTAATGCCGCGGCCGTCTCCCCGGCGCACAACTATATTCTTCTCTATGCTCCTATGGGGCAGGATTGGAAAAAGGTGCGCAACCTGCTGCCCAGAGGCGAGGAAAGCGCAAGTAAGTACAAGAACCAAGATAACGATCCACGCGGCCCGGAGGCTTGGGCCCATTTTCGCTGCGGGCGAGCGTCATGAAGGCCTGATGTACACAATCACCACTCCGTCAGGGCGGAAAGTCAGCCCGCCAAAGGGAAGCCACTGGAGAATGCTTGAAGAGCAATTCTGGCAGATGGTTGCTGGGGGTCGGATTGTTTTCGGGGAAAAGGGCGATAACAACCCAGCCGTTAAGCTGTTCCTCTCGGAAGTCCAGGGTGGTCTAGTTCCGCGTACTTGGTGGCCTCACACCGAGGTCGGGCACTCGCAGGAAGCAAAGAGAGAAATCCAGGCTTTATTTCCAATAGAGATACCTTTCGACACTCCGAAGCCAGAACGGCTGCTGTACCAAATATTAACCATTGCCACGAATCCGGGAGATATCGTCCTCGATTCATTTGCAGGCTCGGGGACCACCGGTGCTGTCGCCCATAAGATGGGTCGGAGATGGATCATGATCGAGCTCGGACCGCACTGCGACACTTACGTGGCTCCGCGTCTGAGAAAGGTAGTGGACGGACACGATGAAGGTGGCGTCACAAAGCAAACGGATTGGAAGGGTGGTGGTGGTTTTCGCTATTACAAGTTGGCACCGTCGCTGCTCGAGAAAGACAAATGGGGAAACTGGGTCATCCAGTCCGGCTACAACCCGGCCATGCTCACAGAGGCGGTATGCAAACTGATGGGCTTCACCTTTGCACCGAGCGAGCAGTCTTACTGGATGCACGGCTATTCGTCCGAGCGCGATTTCATCTATGTGACTACACAAAGCCTGACGCGCGACCAATTGCGCGCCATTTCTGAAGAAGTCGGCGACGACCGGAGCCTGCTGGTTTGCTGCAAGGCGTTCAACGCCAAGCCGGACGCTTTCTTGAACTTGACCATCAAGAAAATCCCCCTCGCGGTTCTCCGGAAGTGTGAATGGGGCAGGGATGACTACAGCCTGACCGTCCAGAACTTGCCACAGGCAAAGGCAGAGCTGATCGATGCGCAACCCGCTCCTTCGCCAAAGCGCCGAGCCGTGAAACCCCAGGCAGACCTGTTTGCGGAAAAGGAATAAATACAATAATGAATCGCGAGCTGCATAGCATCACTCAACGACTTTCCCTTCGAAAACCGCAAGCGGATTCCCTCGAAATCCTGACTGAAGCGCTTCAACGCATTCCGCTCGGGAAAGACATTGCCGACGGCCAGGCACTCGCGGCCATCCGTGAGAGATGGCCGTCTTTCCAAGATTTCGAGCGCGACTTCCCGTCGCTCTGTTTCGCGCTTGCAACCGGTGTCGGCAAGACCCGTCTGATGGGCGCCTTTATCTCGTATCTCTACCTGACGGGGCAAAGCCGTCACTTCTTCGTGCTCGCGCCGAACACGACGATTTATAACAAGCTGATCGCGGATTTCACGCCCGGACACCCGAAATACGTCTTCAAGGGGATCGCCGAGTTCGCGACGAATCCGCCGCTCATCATCACGGGCGACAACTATGAGAGCGGTCGCGGCGTCCGGCTTGCCGATGGGCGCGCCTCCGATCTGTTCGGAAGCGACGTTCACATCAACATCTTCAACATCGACAAGATCAACAAGGAAGAGGGGCCTCGCGGAACGCCGCGGATGAAGAAGCTGCAGGAGACGATCGGCGAGAGCTATTACGACTATCTCTCCCAGCTGGATGATCTCGTTGTCGTTATGGACGAGGCGCACCGTTACCGCGCGAGCGCGGGAGCGAAGGCGATCGATGGCCTCAAACCGATTCTCGGCCTCGAGTTGACCGCGACGCCGAAGTCCGTCGGCGCAAAATCGACGTCTTTTCAGAACGTCATTTACAGCTATGGTCTTGGAGAGGCGATGGCTGACGGTTTTGTGAAGGAACCGGCGGTCGCGACCCGCAAGGATTTCGATCCGAAATCGGTCTCCGAAGATCGGCTCCAGCAGATCAAGCTCGAGGACGCGGTCCACAATCACGACCACGTCGCCGTCGAGCTCGATCGTTACCATCGTGTCACCGGGCGGCCCAAGGTGCATCCGTTCATCCTTGTTGTCGCACAGGATACGGATCACGCTCGTCGTATCCGTGCCTACGTGGAATCCGAGGATTTCTTTCGCGGTCGTTTCAAGGACAAGGTCGCTGAAGTGCACTCGGCCCTGCGCGGTGAGGAAAGCGAAGAGGCCACCCAGCGGCTGGTAGCGCTCGAGCAGGACGGCCGGACGGAGATTGTCATCCACGTCAACAAGCTCAAAGAGGGCTGGGACGTGACCAACCTTTATACGATCGTTCCGCTCCGCGCATCGGCCTCGGACATCCTCACCGAACAGACCCTTGGCCGCGGCCTGCGTCTGCCTTATGGCGAGCGAGTCACGCATCAAGACGAAGAGGATTTTGCTGCCGTCGACCGACTCACCGTCATTGCGCATGATCGTTTCGACGAGATCATCCAGAAGGCGCGCGAACCGGGCTCGATCGTCATGAAGCAGATCGAGATCGGCGATGGCTGCGATGTGTCGTCGGGCGGCGCAACGCTCGTCACGGCGCCGTCGATCGCTGAAATCCTGATCACCGGGACCGGACCATCGCTGCCCGGGCTCGAGACTCCTGCCACCAAGCCGGTGCTGACGCTCGAGACTCCGGAAGAAACACGAACAGCAGAAGTGACGCTTGAAGTCATCCGCCGCTTTGAGCGCAAGCTCGGCAGCGCCGATGAATTGCGTTCGACCGACGTTCAGCGCCAGATCGTCGCGGCGGTCCAGGACATCGTTCGACCTGTCCAGAGCACATTAGAAGGCATCGTTCCGGCCCCCCGGGTCGAAGAGATTGTTTCAGCGGTTACGCAGACGGTCGCCGACCGCACCCTGTCGATCCCGCAGATCTTGGTCTTGCCGAAACGGCAGGCCACGTTTCAGTTCGCCGACTTCGATCTCAAGGATCTCACCACGATCAATGTCCGCCCGATCGACGACGGCCTTGTCATCCAGACCCTGCGGACCGAAGCGCGGACATACCTGGCCAAAACCGTTGACGATCCGCGGGAAGAGCACCTGGAAGATTACCTGGTGCGCTTTCTAATCGAACGGAACGAGATCGACTACGACGCCCACTCCGACCTCCTCTACAAGCTCGCGAGTCAAGTTGTCACCCGCGTTAGCTCCTACCTTGAAGATCCTGCGGATGTCGAGAACGTCCTTTTGCGCAATGGCCGGCAACTGGCCGACTTCGTATTTGCGCAGATGATGCAGAACTACCATGAAACCCCGCTTGGCGAGGATGACTATGAAGTTCGCGTGACGCGAGGCTTCATGTTGCTGCAACCGCAGCCCTTCAACGTCGTTCCGGGGCAGAAAGTCAGGGACTTCCGGCAGGTCGTCTCGCCGTTGTCCGACACCAAGCGCCAGGTCTTCGGTGGCTTCAAGAATTGCTGCTATTCGCTACAGAAATTCGACTCCGATCCGGAGCGCCGGTTTGCCGTTCTGATTGATGCCGACCCGACGGTCGAGAAGTGGTTAAAGCCGGGTCGCGCTCAGTTCCAGATCGAATATCGCTCGGGCGACAATTACGAGCCCGACTTCGTGATCGAGACCAAGACTGGCATGGTGATTTGTGAGGTGAAAAGCAAGGACGAGCTATCAGACCCCGTCGTCCAGGCTAAGGCGAAAGCGGCGACGAAATGGTGCCAGGCAGCGACGAAACATGCGGCCGAGAGCGGTGCAAAGCCTTGGTCATATGTCCTGTTGGGCGACAATCAGATTATGAGCAGCGCCACACTTACGGGGCTGGTTTCGAAATTTTCGCAGGGATCGTAAAAAGCTAGCTATGAGAACCGATCTGCCAGCAGACATAGCGGCACTGATAGCACGCCCTCCGATCTATCGGTTGCTGGGAGTGGCCGAGAAGGTCCACGGAAAACATTTGAACCATGTGTGGAAAGGCCTCGCTGGCGTACCTTGGGTTGATGAGCCTGGTATCCCGGTTTTCGTAAAATACTTGTCCGACTCGGCACAACTTTGCATCGAGTTGGCGTGCGGACTCGCGTCTCAGGTCTTGAAACTTCCCGTACCGAGTCCCGCGCTTGTCGTAGCTGAGCTTGAAGACATCCCGTCATATCCTTCTGCTGTTAAAACCGGACCACTCATTCTGTTCGGCAGCCTTTTTCAAGCCCCCGATCCTTTTCTTGCAAGAAGACTCTCGGAAGACGATCGTGCGGAGGATTACATCTGGGGCCAAGTTTGTAGCGATGCCGTCGGACCTATCGGAGCGGCATGGGACGAACTGGTGGCGAACCCCGATCGGCACGCGCAAAACCTGATCTTCGACGGATTGAAATGGTGGCTCTTTGACCACAATTTGGCACTCCAACCGCTTTCGAGAATCTATGCGACGCTCGAGCATGACAGCGCGCAAGCGCGAATCGTCGAGCATATGGCGAGAATAAATCAAATCCTCGATCAACTTAAGAAACGGCGTCAGTCGGGGCAAGATGTTGTAGCTCAGGCCGACAAGCTCGCTCGACAAGCAAAGAGGCTTAAGATCCTTGCGATTGAGATGCGAAAGTGGGAGGTGCGACAACCTCAACTCTCTGAGATCCTGAGAGTCGCGGCCATCATTGTCGACCTGATAGCGTTGCGCCTAGCACCACTCACGTTATTCATTGAGAAGCGCTTGGATGTACCTCGCGCCGAAGCATTATGGACGGAGTAAAAACCATGAACGCATGGGAGTTACCGCCGATCGCCGCACATGCTGCACCGGTTCTCTGGTCGCCGAATGCGTCTACGGGTGAGCGATTCGTAGCGCTAATTGTGATTCGGTACGACGCGCCGACGCCTGGCGTTTCGAATGCACACGTTGCCTTTCATCTCAAGCAATTGAAAGCGATGATCGGGAGCAAGCGTGCAACCTCTGCATTTGGAATTCTAGAGCATGTGGCTGCCTTCATGCGTGACCAAATGCTTGAAGGAGCGGCTTTCGATGATTTGATCGCTCCGTTTGATGGCTTCACAGTCGGAAAGGCTATGCGAATCCGCGGATACTCGGAGAAGCAGGTCGTTGACGGAGCTATTCGATCACTTTCGACTTTTGGATCGCGGGATTCGTACGAGGCGGACGGCGATGTCAATCGGCGGAATTCGATACCAACCAGTCAGTTCCTGAGGTACCTCAGATCATCGTTTGCTCGGGAAGACGAGGAACGAAAGGCTCGATTCAATAAACGCTTGAAGTTACACGGGGCCGCTGAGATGACTATCGACTATGCTCACGGTAGGCATCTAGTCCAAGTCACGAGTCTGCCGTCTTCAGCCGCTCACCTTATCTCACTTCAAAAAGAAGCCGAAAGCAAAGTCCTCGAACTTGACATTACGGCGTCGCTTCTACGAGAACAGTCAGCTCCGACGCAGCCATCACTGCTCGTCAATACGACGTCCCTGGCATTGGCTGTGATGCCGGAATCGAAGCGCATCGCCGACGAACTCTTCGATCGTCTGAAATTTGTGAGTAGCCGGAAAGGGATCCAGCTGTTACAAGCATGCAGCCCGAAGGAAGCTGCGGGGATATTGTCCGAGCTGGAAATTCACTAATCGAGAAAAACCGTTTTCCGCCGTGTGCACGCTCGCGTCGCCGCGCGAAGCTGTCACGACCGGCGAGTTCAGAGTCCGAGCTGTTCAGCGGGCGAGGCAAGCCGGATACTTCGTCGTAGTCTCCGCCGCGCGCGCATACGCGCGGCGAGCGCTTATTACTGATCGCTGAGGCGAAAAACTCGAGAGAGCAGATGTCCGCGCTCTCGTCCCATAGCAGCATAGCAGTCACTAGCGCAGGTAGCGCTAGCCCGAAATTTCCTGCGAGCAGGGTGCCCACGGTTAGGGAAGGTCCCTGAGCCGTTGGCTGATTTCCCGTCGAGCGTGCCGTGGTAGCCGCTCAACGAGACGCCAGATAAGGTCCACATATTCGGCATCCCCTTCTTTCGGTGGCGCACCTTTGGGCGCCGGGGTCGGTAACAGAGCAAGGCGTGCGGCGGCACTCGGTGTTAGACCGAAGCGGGCACAGAAGGCAGCAAGACTACGCATCATTTCGGCGAAAAGCGGATGCCCCGAATCAATCGGATCCGAAAAATTCTTCAAAGCCCGCTCGGTCGTACGACCATCCATCTCTCCACCTTTGCCGTTGTATTCGGCGTAGAGCGCCGGAGTGTTGCCGATATAGCCAATAAATTTGCTAGGCCCAAAGAGATACGTCCCGTCGGCATCGCGCACCGCGTACCACGCTCGGGCGTACGCCATAGTCCGAATGATCGGATGGTCTTCTGAAACCTTCGCGATTTGCTGGTTGTACTCAAAAACGCCGGCAACGGCGTCTTCGACGCTGGTCACGATAGGCGGCACGCTGGTTGTCATGATGGGTCCTATGTTGCTCAACAACGCAATTCTACATGCGAACTACGCGTTATTCAATATGAATTGTGCGATGATGCATTTGTATATTTTGCAGGTCGGCTTCTTTTCCCGTTATTGCATCGTGGTGTCAAAATGGCACCGGATGGTTGCAATGTGTCACCGCATGCGGTATACTTGGGTTTCCTTCTTCGGAAGGCGAGATGCGTTTAATGACGCCACAGGACAGGGCATGTTGCCCTTTGTCAATTACAAGCGAGAGCCCTCGCCCATGTCATCGCCGGGAGGCGGCACAGGGCCGGTTCGATATAGGAAGGAATAGCAAATGGCTATCAGGCACGACAGCGATACGGAAAACTCCGTTCGCGGGCGAATCACTGCCCGGTTAAGTGCGGAGAAGCAGGAGGTTCTGCAGCTTGCTGCAGATCTATCGGGTAGCACCCTCAACCAGTTCGTTGTGCAATCAGCACTGCGGGCGGCGGAGCAGGTGATCGAACAGGAAGACGTCATCCGGTCCATTCGGCTGACGGTGGAACAGTCTCAGCGTTTCTTTGCGTTGCTCGATGAACCGGCCAAGCCGAACGAAGCGTTGCAGCGCGCAATGGAACGTTTTCGGAAAACTAAAATTGGAAAAACAAATTCGAAGTCTGGAATCGAAGGACGACCGCAGTAGTTTTGATTGCGGCGTTTTTTCGCTGAATGAGTGGCTGCAAAAAACAGCCAAGCAGCATCAGGAAAAGAATCTTTCTCGTACATTCGTCGCGATTCAGCCTGGCGATCCACACCGGATCGCCGGGTACTACGCTCTTGCCGCTACCTCGGTTGAAACCGCGGGCATGTCTGGCAAGAAACTCCCCCGGAATGTATCCGCAGTGCTCTTGGCACGGCTCGCCGTTGACAAGAACAATAAAGGTCAGGGCCTCGGCGAATACCTTCTAATGCATGCGCTTGATGCGATCGTTAGCACGGCTGAAACGGTCGGCGTTCAGTGCGTTGTTGTTAACGCCGTTGATGATGACGCCGCCGGTTTTTACAAGAAATATGGCTTCGAGCCGCTTACCGAGGAACCGCTCACGCTGTTCCTACCGGTAGCGTCGATCCCCGGTTGAACTCGGGCTGACTTGAAACGGGTTGATGCATAGATAGCGTCCTATGCCCGTGTGTCAACTTCCTAGAGCGCTGCGAGAGCTTGACATAACGCCGTCATCTCGACGGCGACATACATACATAAACATCGCCACGATGAGAGCGTTAAGTCAACCGCTAATCACGGCCCGGAGGCGGGCGGTTTTGGTGCAGTGCAGACCCGTGTGTATGCGGCGAGAATGAAAAAGGGCCGCCCATGTCGAGCGGCCCCAAGGCAAAACATGAAACTTATTGAATACATGTTCTGGAGAGAGACCTGTTTAACGGCACCGCCCTGGCAAACTTTAGCTAGTCCCGCCGTGCAGGATTGCCACGAGGCCGGGGAAATACACGTCGCACCGCTCGGCGTGAGAGCTTGCGCCCCGATTCGGGCAGTCCGTTAGCTGCGAGGCGAGGTCCGTCATTGGGAAGTCCGGGCCGAGGCGGGCCACGAGCCGCGCCAGTTGATACTTGCCCCGCCGTCCGCAGCGCGAGCAGGCGATATCCAGATGACTCGCTTTCGCGGCTACGTCCCCGAGGGCTACGCTACCGGGTGTCGTCATTCCTCTATAAAGATGCGGTCCGGGTACAGGCCGGTATCGGAGGCGGCCTGCTCGACCTCCTGTGTGGACTGAAAGGCGCCTAGCTCGCCTATGACCTCCTCTCCCGCTGTAAGCCGCCCACCCCATAGGCCGCCCGGCAGGGGGTAGATGTGCAAGATAACGGGCTCGTCTTTGTTGTGTTCCATTATTCGTATCTCCGGGTACACCGCGCGCGTCAATACCTATCGGAACACATACCCGTTCAGAACAGGGCGCCTTGCGAGTTCCGCGCGAACTCAAACCGGCAGCGCGGCGGCCCTCTTTGACGGGTTGCCGTCGCTTGCGCTGCGGCCCGAATGCGATTACATGTTGATTCCGGGCCTCTGCGCCCGCAATCGCTTTTTCGGCAGGGCCATTGAGTGCTTCGGCAGAGAAGGCTTCCACGGGGTCCACTTTCGGCCGTTCGGTCGGATCCTCGGGCGGAGATCCGAGGGGCGGCACCAAGACTCGAAACGGTCGCTAGGAGGCTGCTCTGTCCCGTCTGTGAGTCACGCGGACATTGCTGGTCCCTCTAACGGAATTTTTTTGTCCGTGGGACATATTTGGCGCTACCAAGAACAATTCAGGACTTCATGAACCGGTCGCGCATCACTTCAAGAAACGCGGCCGCCGGCCGCGGCAACTGCGTGGTCTGCGGCGCGGCGACGACAACCCGTTGCGCAGGAATCGTGGAGTCCAGAGGCCGGCAAACGATGGGCCGGCCGTCGTAGCTCGTATCGCCGACAGGGCGAGTCACGAGAATCGAAATTCCATGCCCGTTCGCGACCAGCGATCGGATCATCTCGACAGAACGCAGTTCCAGCGCGACAGATGGCGATACGCCAGCCAACCGGAACAGGGAAAGAAAATAGTCACGGCTGTGCGGCATGTCCAGCAGGAAGAACGGCTCAACTGTCAGCTCCCTGATTGAAACAGCAGTATGCTTTGCCAGCCGATGCCCCTCCGGGAGCAGAGCATAGGGTGATTGCTCGCCAACAGCGTGAAGCGTCACCTGACGCGCGAGATCCATATCGTAAATCAGCGCCAGATCGAGCGTGCCTCGCTCCACCTCTTCGACAAGTTCCTCCGTATCGCCTTCCTGGATCGTCAACCGGACATCGGGATAGTGATTCTGAAAATGCCGGATGATCGGCGGAAGATGGCGCGCGCCGAGCGTCGCGAAACAGCCTACCGACAGGTCGCCCACGACGCTGGCAGTATCTCGTGCGCCGAGTTGCGCCGCGCGCTGCATCAGTTCCCGTGCTTCCTTATAGCGGCGTTTGCCTGCGGCAGTCAACTCCAGGCCACGGCTCGGGACACGCGTGAAAAGCCGCTCACACCACAACGCCTCCAATTCGCCAATCGCGTGTGAGATCGAAGGCTGCGACACGTTCATCGCCTTCGCGGCCGCCAAAGCGCCGCGATGTTCTACCGCTGCCATGAAATATTCGATCTGCCGCAACGTGAAGTGTATCAAGATATTTGATATACAGAATTAAAAACCGACATTTTTTATTATACGGCGACTTCCCTACTATCTGTGCATGGTCGCGCCGTTTCGGGATCGTCGATCCGAATGCTGCGTACGTTCCGTTCCATAGCGCCGGGTTACTTCCGGCATCCATCACCACTTCAAGGTTCACGCCATGGCCACCTCGAAAGAAGTTGGCGCTTCCGCGTCAGTGATAGAGAAGCGTTCGCTTGACTACATTCCCGAAAACGAGCGCCACGGCACGGCGTTTGGCCAGTTCACGCTGTGGCTCGGCGTCAATCTGAATATCACTGCAATCGTCACGGGGGCGCTTGCCGTCGTGTTAGGCGGCGATGTCTTCTGGTCATTGATCGGTCTTCTCATCGGCCAGGTGCTGGGCAGTATGGTGATGGCTCTGCAGGCATCGTTCGGTCCAAAAATCGGTCTGCCGCAGATGATCCGCAGCCGCGTGCAGTTTGGCGTGTTCGGCGCGGTCATTCCGCTCCTGCTCGTGAGCTTCCTTTACGTAGGATTTTCGGCAGGTGGGACATTGCTCGCCGGACAAGCTGTCGCCCGGATCCTGCGCATTAGTGACTGGCAGGGCATCGTCGTGTTCGGCATCGTAACGCTGCTTCTCGCAACGCTCGGATATCGTACGATCCACTCGATCGCCAGGGTGGCCAGTGTGGTGGGCGTCTGTGCGTTCGTCTATATGTTCGCCGCTCTACTGGCACATCACGACATTGGCGGCCTGCTTGCGCAGCGGAACTTCGTCGCGAGCCACTTCGTGTTCGCCGTCTCGCTGGCGGCCGCCTGGCAGATATCGTACGGGCCCTATGTGGCCGACTACGCGCGTTATCTTCCCGCCAGCACGTCGCGCGTCAGGATTTTTCTGGCCGCATCGCTCGGCACGGTGATCGGCTCACAGGCATCCATGACGTTCGGCGTCTTCGCAGCGGCGCTCGCCGGTGCCGCCTTCTCGGGACGCGAGGTGCAGTTCGTGGTCGGGCTCGGCGCGACAGGCGCCATGGCGATGGTGCTGTACTTCATTGTCGGCTTCGGAAAGATAACGATGATGACGCTCAATGCCTATAGCAGCTACATGTCGACTGCGACCATCATCGGAGCGTTTCGCCACCGCGATGCCGTGTCCGTCCGTCACAGGTTCTTCTACGTGCTCGGCATGGTATCGCTCGCGGTGTTGATTGCCATAACGGGTTCGCATTCGTTTATCAAGTCGTTCTCGTCATTTCTGATCTTTCTCCTCGCGTTCATCACGCCATGGAGCGCTATCAGCATCGTCGATTATTTCTTCGTCAACGGGTCGAGCTATGACCTGCACGCGCTCTCCGATCCCAGCGGCCGCTACGGAAGCTGGAATCTGTCGACGATCGCTGTCTATGTCTGCGGCGTTCTACTCGAACTGCCTTTCATATCGAGCGGCTTTTATACCGGCCCCATCGCGCGCGCGCTCGCGGACTCCGATATTTCCTGGGTGATCGGGCTAGCCGCGACGGGATTGCTGTATGGCCTCGTCGCCAGAAAGCGCCGCCGTGCGCAGTCCGAACATCTGACCATCCCTACCGAATTGAGCCGCTGACGTGCTCGACATAAACAGAGATTCGACGATATGCAAGTACACGATCCCTACCAGGCCCTGCTTCACTGTTTCGCCCGCTTTCCCGACCACGAGGGCCTTGTGTTTCCCGAGACAGGCCGGCGTCTGACGTTCGCGCAATGGCTGCAAGACGTGCACGCGCTTGCGTCCGCGCTGCAACACGCCGGCGTTCGTCCAGGCGAGAGAGTTGCAATCTGGGCGGAGAATCGCATCGAGTGGCCGGTTGCGCAGGTTGCGATCGCAGCGATCGGCGCCGTGATGGTCCCGGTCAACACACATTTCCGCGCTGAAGACGTACGGCATGTGCTGATGCACGCAGGTGTAGCCGCCATCCTCCTGTCGGAGCGGTTTCGGGCCAATGAATATCTGTCGATTATCGAAGACCTTCGACCGCAACTGGAACATTTGCGTGTCGTGGTGAATTTCGACGGCACTACGGCCCGGTCGCCGGATACGCTTTCGTATCAGGTGCTTCTCGACGAGCATAGCGGGCAAGCGGTAGACGTATGGCGGTGGAACGTACGCGACTGCGCAAGCATCCAGTACACGTCTGGCACGACCGGCCGGCCGAAGGGCGCGGAACTGTGTTTCGACGGCATGCTGCGCAACGCTCAGGGGACGATCGAGCGTCTAGGTGTCATTCCGGGCGATCGCTGGACTTCGATCATCCCGCTTTTTCATTGCGCGGGTTGCATCATGAACTCGCTCGCGGCGCTGCTCGCCGGGGCGACATACGTAGGTATCAGTGCATTCGACGCGGAACGCATGTTGAAGCTGATCGAGAACGAGCGGTGCACTGTGCTGACTGGCGTGCCGACCTCCTATCTTGCGATGCTGAACCATCCCCGGCGCGCGGATTATGACCTCGGTTCACTGAGAACGGGCACTTGCGGCGGCGCCGATTGCGATCCGGCGCTGCTCGAGCGGTACGCGCGCGAATTCCCCATGCAGGGGCTGGTTCAGGTTTATGGCCAGACCGAAGCGAGCACGCTGATTTCTCTCGACGACGCCGCGAGTCCCCAGCGCATGCGCACGGCCGGACTGCCGCTGAACGGCATGGAAGTGCGTGTCACCGATGTCCATACCCGCGTGCCGCTCGGCAATGGTGAAGTGGGACAGCTCGAAGTGCGCGGCCCGATGGTTATGCTCGGCTATCACGAAGACCCTGTCGAGACGGATCGAACCATCGACAGCGATGGCTGGATGCAGACAGGCGATCTCGGCTGCCTGCGCCATGACGGACGGGTCGAACTGGTGGGAGGGCGGCTGCGCGACGTGATCATCCGGGGCGGTGAGAATGTGTACCCGGTCGAGGTCGAGAACCTGCTGAGAGAGCATCCGGACATCCGGGAGATTGCAGTTTTCGCTGTGCCCGATCACTACTACGGTGAGATCGTCGCAGCAGCGATCGAGTCAGACGCTTTGCTGACACCGGCCGATCTCAGGCAATTCTGTCGCGGCAGGATCGCGGGGTTCAAACATCCTGCCAGGGTGTTTTCGGTTTCCGAATGGCCGATGACGTCTAGCGGGAAAATCATCAAACGTCAGCTCCAGGTAGCGGCGAAAGAAGGCCGGCTGAAGGAGCTCACATGAGCAGGGTCGAGGCAGGCCGGCATTTCGCCGGCGAGTACCTTCCGACGGATGCCGATACCGCTGCCTCAATAGGGAACACGGGCGTGGCGGCAGTCTCAACGCCGGCAACGATCGCGTTTGTCGAACAGACCTGCCATCTGAACATCAGGAACGCTTATGAAGTAGGATGGGGTTCCGTCGGCACGTCGGTGGAAGTGAAACACATTGCGGCGGCGTGGCCGGGAATCGCCATGGTCTGCGAATCGACCGTCGAATCCGTGGCAGGCCGCGTCATTCGTTTCGGCGTGCGTGTCGAACAGCGCGAACGCGTGATCATGTCTGGCTGGCATGAGCGGACGCTCGTCGACCTCGCGCGATTTTCCACACCGATAGCGCCTTCAGCCGATCGGACACCGGTCGAATTTTTCTTCGACTTTCACAGCCCGTGGTGCTATCTCGCAATCGACCGCTTCGTGCAGATCGCGGCGAAGCACGGTCGTCAGATTGTCTGGAGGCCGATGCATCTCGCGAACCTGATTGATCGCATCGACGGACGGCGACCGCTGGAGGCGTCCGACGCGTTCGTCCGCTGGTTCATGCAGGACATGCAGGACTGGGCGAAACAGCGGAACCTCGTAATCCGGTATCACCCTGATTTTCCGCTGCGCCCGTCCCGCGCGCTTAGATGTAGTTTTTACGCAGCCGAACAAGGCAAGGCGCATGAGTTTGTGAGGGCGACCATGCGCGAGTACTGGTCGGAAAGCAGTGACATCAGTGATCTGCCGACGCTCGAGAGAATTGGCGAATCTGTCGGCCTGAATGCTCGCGAACTCGCGGCTGCCGCGATTTCATCGCGATACAAGGAATTGATCGAGAAGAATACCGACGATGCGATAGCCCGAGGCGTATTCGGCGCGCCCTCGTTCTTGGCTGATGATCGACTTTTCTGGGGCAATGATCGACTCGAGATGTTGGACAATTTTCTCGTTAATTCTATGACGGAAAGCTGATGTGACTCCCGGTGTCAATCGGAATGGGGTTTGCGGTTTCTCTGAGTTCATGTGTTGGAACAAGCGGAAACTGCTTCTTAATAAGAAATGCTGAGGTTTAAGGGTACTGGAGATCAATACGCCGACGACCGAACGACAAGACCTCAGAGTGATACCGCGATATGGGTAGGTCTGGGACGACGTTGTTGGATTCGACGCGAAGGATGTCGCACGCGCGAGCGACTGCGTAGCTTTCGTCCATTCGAAGCTAAGAGACGGAAGGACAGATTCGGGTCGCGCAGAGACACTCGAAACGCTCGGTCCGAGTGCTTAGCGTACGAAAAAATCCGTTTCTTGAGGGCACCCCGACCGTACCAAGCAAACCTTTTAGATAGGCTCGCGAACGCTGTCTCGGTTCAGCGCGCCTGAACAGGCCAGCCAACCTCTCATGCAATTCATCCAGTTCACGTTCCCATGCTTTAGCAATCTCTTTCATGGCCCTATACAAAGTAGTAATACTAACTTAGTATAGGAAAAATAACTACGGCTGTAGTGTTAGAGACGCTCTGCCCAAGCGGGGCTAAAGGTGGTTAAAGGTCGACAAAAGATCGGACGGTCGAGTGTGATCAGAGGGCGTTTGTCCTCACCAGCTCGATGCCCAATCACCGAATCGACTGTATGAGACGTGCGAGGCTTGGCCCGGCTTCCGCTGTCGCTACCGTTTGGTGATTAGGCGGAGCGCCGGGCAACAAGAAGCGCGGACTTGTCCGCGGGCCAGACGCGGCTAGGGACGTGTTTTGCCATTTCTGGGTTCTCGTGCGCAGTTGCCGGCTCCTTGGCTATGCCGAGTGAGGGCTGATCTGGCGGAAAATAATAAACAAAGCAACACTTTTCGGCCCGAGAAAGGACGGCTCCTGTAGGAGCGGCAAGGTGACGAGTCCATTAAACCTTGCTTGCTTTATAAAGGCAAGTGCATGCCTTCCCTCGGCCTTCGTCGGAGCACTCGAATGAACTACCCGACCTGCAACAGCGGGACGTTGACGGCATTCCGCGCCGACGCGAACTGCGCCAGTCGGATGAGAGCGGGACCGACGTTACAGCCGGCAGCCTCGTCCATTCATTAGATGCCTAGATACTATGGAAGGGCCGCGGAAGTAAGCCTCCTGGAGTAAAACGAGGATTCCGATACCCGTTTTCCGAGAGGAGTACGCAAATGAATGCGCCTCGCACAGCCCTTCACGGGCAGAATACAACCATCACCGGAACGCTGTATGTCGCCTTCGAGCTGGGCGACAGGAGTTGGAAGCTTTCGCTGGGTGATGGGGTGCGCGCGCCGAGCCGCTACACAGTAGCCGCCGGCGATACGGCCGCAGTCTTCACGGCGATTGCGAAGGTCAAGGTCCGCTGTCATCTGGCCGCCGAGGCTCCGGTGCGCAGCTGTTACGAAGCCGGGCGCGACGGTTTCTGGCTGCACCGCTGCCTGGAGGAACATTCAGATCACGAACCTGGTGGTGGACTCGGCCAGTATCGAAGTGAACCGGCGCAGGCGCCGCGCCAAGACCGACCGTCTCGACAGCGACAAACTGCTGTCGATGCTGATGCGTTACTACGCGGGTGAATGCCGGGTGTGGGCAGTCGCGCGCATCCCGACTCCCGAACAGGAGGATGGCCGGCGGGTACACCGTGAGCTCGATCGCCTGAGGCAGGAACGTACCGCCCACAGCAACCGGATCCGCTCGCTGCTGGTACTCCACAACCTGCGGGTCGAGCGCATCGGTGGGCGTGCGTGGACGCATTGGTGGGCACAGAACGCCACCCGTTTGTTGCCAGGTGTGCGCGCCGAGATCGACCGCGAATGCGATCGGCTGACGCTTGCTGCCAGCCAGATCAGGACGCTCGAGGCGCAGCAGCAGCGTGAGGTTCGCAGCGGCGCTCAACCAGCAATCGCGTTACTCGCGCGCCTTGCAGGTATCGGAGCAGGCAGCGCCTGGACGCTGGTCAGGGAACTGTTCGGCTGGCGACAGTTTCACAACCGCCGCGAAGTGGCCGGCTGCCTAGGTCTGGCGCCAACCCCGTATGCCAGCGGTACCAGTGAAGTTGAGCAGGGCATCAGCAAAATCGGCAACAGGCGAGCCCGATGGCTGATGGTGGAACTAGCCTGGAGTTGGTTGCGTTTCCAGCCCGCTAGCCAGCTAAGCCACTGGTTCAAGGAGCGCTTCGCAGGCGGTGGCAAGCGTGTCCGACGCATCGGCATTGTGGCGCTTGCGCGACGTCTGTCGGTCGCACTATGGCGCTATCTGGAATTCGGTGAGATTCCCCTCGGGGCAACCCTCAAGTCACCGGCAAGTAAGGTGACGGCGACTTGAACAGCCAACGTCGAGCGGTAACAGCGTCTGAAGGTTGAGCGCGCCCGGACAGTAGGTGGGTTACCCATCGGATAACCGTAGTTCTAGATGGGGCGCGTCCATAATGGGGTGGTTCCAGCGCCTTGCGCATGCGGTATGTGGTGCCCGGTCTCGTGCCGGCACGGATAGAAGTTGGTCCGGTCAAATCTCCGGACTTGAGACACCCCAGCCTCAACTGCTGTGAAACGTTCCCTTGATACGATACGGAGGATTCCATAACATCAGACGAGGTGATCCATGGGAGATGACTGAAGTAAAAACGGACCGCGAAAAGGCTTGACTTTCAATGCCCCATAGAAGCCTACAGTATCGCTGCATTAGCCGCAAGGCTGCGGCTGATTCTTCATAGCTTTCACTTGCCTTGCATTATTGTCGGAAACAGGCTTTAATGGTGCTGATGCATTTCGAATGTTCAGCCAACTAATCGCTTTCGAACTATAGCCGTGTCTTTTGTCTCGACCTTTCTCATCGCGCCGTTTTCCCTTCCAGCCCAGGCCGGCAGGGGCATCTATCGGCGCACCAAGGCGGAGGCCGTGACAGGCACCCGGAGCCGCGGTGGTCTCGCGGGCAAGTCAGCACTTCCTCCGGCCCGGCTCTTCGCTTAAAAAGAAACAGTACAGCGAAGGCCGGGCTCCCATCTCAGATGGCCGTTCACGACCGTGCGCCGTCGCGCCCTTCATAGAAGGGCCGCGAGCGCAAGCACGTCCGCGTATGCGTAGTCGTGTGCCACATTCGAATCGATACCCGTTGCGCTGCAATTGGGCCGTTTGCTGCGTGCCCGATTCAACGGGGGCTTTCTCTAGCAATTAGGAAAAGCATGGATATCCAAATGAACCGTTCAAAAGAGACACCGATGTTTGGGGCGACACGCGTCATTTCAATCACCGGTCAATCTGCCGGTGAGAGGCGGACCGTAGCTGCCCATTCGAGACGCGTTGAACCGCTCGACTGTTGTGCCGAACACGAAGGCTACCGCCTGAATGCGCTTGCAAGGCCGACGACTGACGAACTCTATGCCGCCGATCTGGTCATCGTTCGGCCGGGGTTCGCATCACGTCATTTTCGCGCGCTGGATCAATTCTACGACGCTACGCAGGCCCTGCGTTATGCGATGAGATGGGGAAGAATCTGGGTCGACCATGAACTGGAAAAGAACGCAAGAAACGTTAGCCGTATGGAGGACTTTCCGCGGCAGCCTTGAAGCGGCCAAGAATTTTTAGCGAGGTGTTTAGTCATGCAAACGATATCAATATTTCCCGGGAACCAGGTCTTGCGCTTCGTGGTTCGTGATCCTGCATGTCCAAGGGCAGCACTGCTGTTCTGGTTGGGCGTAGCTGATCCGTCGCGGCGCGCGAGTTTCAGTGAAGTCACCGAGCACTTCGGCCCGCTTATGCAAGTCGTTTTCCCGGACGAGCGGCCGGGCGCGTTCGTGAACCGTGAGGCTGTGCGCCAAATTGTCGAGGCCGGCGGCATTGACCGCATTATTTTTTTTGACGATTCCTGGCTGGACGTATGGAATGACAACCATTGCACAGACATCTGTAATCTTTATGCCTGCCCGAGACATACGTGTCCCCCGCCTAGATCTATCCGTCCATGACTGTCACATACGGAAGGTATCCCAGCATGTCACGTGTAGCGCCGGGCCTGCTTGTACGGATCACAAATTAGGTATGTTGAAGGACCGGGAGGCAGATGGATCGCGGTCGGGATATTAATCGACTGAATGGCAACGCGTAAATGACGGCAGACAGCGCCGGTTAGCAGGAGCTCGAGATGGATGAAAGGTACATAATTATGGTGATGGGATTCGCGGTCCTGCTGGCGGGCGCCATTTTCATGGTCGCCCACTATCGACGCGAGCATCGGCGGACACAACTGTTACGGCAGATGGACCGTATCCCTTGGCATCGCCCTCACGACGGGAGCTCCACATTCGACTCGGGCGACCGACGGCTTGATCCAGATCGAGCGCTCGCCGTCGCGGGAACCTTGTCAACGATCGGACGAGGATATCGGACTTGGTTCATAAAGCGCCCCGTACGAGTGGACGCTGAGGGCACGGTCTAACGAGAATGAGAGCTTTGGATCTGACGAACCGACGCCGTCTCTCGCAACGAGCAGACGGTACGGTCGTTCCGAAGGCCATCCAAACGTGGACACTTGGTAGGGCACTTTGGAGGGCCAACCGATAAGTCCACCGTGCTCCAATCGCACTCGGTGCCATAGTTATACGCGTCAGTACCGGTCGAAAGCCAAATCCCTCGGCCGCTTGTGATAGTGACGTCCGAGCGCGTCTGCTGTTGTGTCACGCCCGGTCGGGCAACTATGATGGCATTGCCACGAATAACCGCTCTATCATGCCACCGACAATCAATTCCATGTCAGAAGAAAGACAGCCGGACGGAATCCATGATCTGCGCGTCACAAAATACGGTTTCTTGCTTCTCGAGAACTTTTCGCTGATTGCGCTCAGTGCCGCCGTCGATCCGTTGCGAATCGCAAACATGGTTGTCGGACGACGTGTCTACGA
Source organism: Caballeronia jiangsuensis (assembly GCA_000648925.1). Classification (GTDB taxonomy): domain Bacteria; phylum Pseudomonadota; class Gammaproteobacteria; order Burkholderiales; family Burkholderiaceae; genus Caballeronia; species Caballeronia jiangsuensis. The sequence continues at coordinate 29,891 of JFHF01000027.1, read as the reverse complement.
TTACCAGTTGATCGCACCCAATGGACACGTGGCAGTCTCAAGCGATGGGATACGCGTACTTCCCGATGTCTCGATGTCTGAGAGCGACAACTTCGACGCTGTCTTCGTGGTCGGGCCGAATCCCATTCCGCGCAGAGGCATTGGCTCGGTGCTCGACTGGTTGCGAGTCCGGGCGCGCCACGGCGCGGCGCTCGGCGGTCTCGATACAGGCAGCTTCTTCCTTGCGCGTGCCGGGCTGCTGAACGGCTATCGGTGCACGATCCATTGGGAAGATCAAGACGTTCTGATGGAGCAATTTCCCAAGCTCACAGTGTCGAATCACCTGTATGAGGTCGATCGGGACCGCTATACCTGCAGTGGAGGTATAGCGCCGCTCGACCTGATGGTTCACCTGCTGGGCATGGCGCCGGGTAGCCGCTCACTCGCGGCGCGCGTCCTCGAATTGCTCGTCGCTGAACGGCGGAGCCACGAGCAGCACCAACGCACTTCGTTGCGCCAGTACATGGGTGCCGAACATGCCAAGCTCGATGACGCATTGCAAATGATGGAAAGCAATGTGGAGGAAACGCTTTCGGTAGCCGAGATTGCGTCGTATCTGCGCGTTTCGCAACGGCAGCTCGAACGCTGGTTTCATGAACGGCTTGGCAAGACTCCGGCGCAAGCGTATCTCGAAATACGTTTGCTGCGAGCGCGGCAATTGCTTTACCGAACTGCGAAGCCGCTTGAAGAGGTCTGTGCCCGTACTGGCTTCACGTCGATGACGCATTTTGCCACCCGCTACAAAGCGCTGTTCCAAATCTCGCCTAGCGTCGATCGCCGACGCTATCAAAACGCACTCTAAAAAGCGCACTCAGTACGAACGCACCCGAGATCATTCGGCGCGATGTGTGCTCCGCTACGGGCACACACACTCTTAGGTCAACGAGATAAGTCAGGCCTTCGTGGGCCGTCCGCACGCTCGCTACGGGAGCCGCATTCGCGTACCTCTCTCCTTCTGCTCGCTTCCGCCAAAACCCTGAGCGGGTGCCATGTCATCCGGACATACCCGTATGCGTACTTCCTGTGGTTAACCCTGAATGTCGAAACGGAAAAGGGTCACGTCGAATGGAGAAATGTTCAAATTCGCCTAATCTCTACTATTCGCTCATACCCCCTGTGCTTTTACCAAGGAGCGAGCGCATGAAAATGGAAAGTCTGATTCGCATCGAGAACGGCGAGAAGGTTAAGCACACCTTTTCGGACGCGGAGTACGTCAACCGCCAAGGCAAGCTGCGCGAGTTGATGGCACGTGAGAATATCGACGCCGTGCTGTTCACGTCGTATCACAACATCAACTACTACGCGGATTTCCTCTACTGCTCGTTCGGCCGCAAGTACGGCCTCGTCGTGACGCCGAAAAAGGTCGTGTCCATCTCGGCCAACATCGATGGCGGACAACCGTGGCGTCGCACGGTCGGTGACTACAACGTGGTCTACACCGACTGGCAGCGCGACAACTTCTTCCGCGCGGTGCAAGGCGAGATCGACAACAAGGGTCGCGTGGGCGTCGAATTCGACCAGGTTCCCGTCGAAGTATTGGCCAAACTGAAGGCAGCGCTGCCTTCGGTCGAATTCGTCGATATTAGCGCGCAGACCATGCGTATGCGCATGATCAAGTCGGCGGAAGAAATCGCAGTCATCACGCACGGCGCGAATGTCTGCGACGTAGGCGGCGCGGCGCTTGCAGCAGCGGTGCACGAAGGCGTGCCCGAGCACGAAGTGGCACTTGCGTCAACGCAGGCGATGGTGCGCGAGATCGCCAAGCGTTTTCCGGACTCGGAGTTGATGGACACGTGGACGTGGTTCCAGTCCGGCATCAATACCGACGGCGCCCACAATCCCGTCACGACGCGCAAGGTGCAGAAGGGCGACATTCTGAGTCTGAATTGCTTCTCGATGATTGCCGGTTACTACACGGCGCTCGAACGCACGATGTTCTTCGACCACTGCTCCGATGAGCATCTGCGTCTGTGGAAGGTCAACGTTGAAGTGCACGAGGCGGGCCTCAAGCTGATCAAACCGGGTGCGCGCTGCAGTGATATCGCCCACGAGTTGAACAAGATTTACGCCGAGTACAACTTGCTGCAATACCGCACGTTTGGCTACGGGCACTCCTTCGGCGTACTCTCGCACTACTACGGCCGCGAAGCCGGTCTGGAACTGCGCGAAGACATCGACACCATCCTTGAACCGAACATGGTCGTCTCGATGGAGCCGATGATCATGGTGCCGCAGGGCCTGCCTGGTGCGGGCGGCTACCGCGAGCACGACATCCTGGTGGTCGGCGAGAAAGAAGCGACTAACATCACCGGATTCAAGTACGGTCCGGAGCACAACATCATCAAGGCCTGACGAGGCTACATTTCAGTCCTCCTGCGGCTTAGGCCGCAGGCATCCCATGATGTAGCAGGAGACCGCTTCAATGTTTTCCAGAGAACAAACGATTGCCGGGTTTGATCCGGAACTGGCTGACGCGATGCGCCTTGAGCGACAGCGCCAGGAAGATCACATCGAGCTGATCGCGTCTGAAAATTACACGAGTCCGCGCGTGCTGGAAGCGCAGGGCTCAGTACTGACGAATAAATACGCCGAAGGCTATCCGGGTAAGCGCTACTACGGCGGCTGCGAACACGTCGACGTAGTCGAGTCGCTGGCAATTGGACGGGCAAAGCAGCTTTTTGCGGCTCACTACGCGAACGTGCAGCCGCACAGCGGTTCGCAAGCGAATGCCGCAGTCTATTTGGCCTTAATTACGCCCGGCGATACGATTCTTGGCATGAGCCTCGCCCATGGCGGCCATCTCACACACGGCGCGAAAGTGTCCTTTTCAGGCAAGGTGTTCAATGCCGTACAGTACGGCGTCGATGCGCAAACGGGCCTCATCGACTACGACGAAGTCGAGCGCCTCGCGCTCGAGCACAAGCCGAAAATGATCGTTGCAGGCTTCTCCGCCTACTCTCGCGTGCTGGATTTCGCGCGCTTCCGTTCGATTGCCGATCGCGTCGGCGCGTATCTCTTCGTCGATATGGCGCACGTAGCGGGACTGGTTGCGGCGGGTCTGTACCCGAATCCGGTTCCGTTTGCCGACGTGGTGACGACGACCACGCACAAGACGCTGCGCGGTCCGCGTGGCGGCCTGATTCTCGCACGCGCTAATGGCGAAATCGAGAAGAAGCTGAATTCGATGGTTTTCCCCGGGACGCAGGGTGGCCCGCTGATGCATGTGATCGCGGCAAAAGCGGTGGCATTCAAGGAGGCGCTCGGTCCGGAGTTTGTCGACTATCAGACTCGCACGCTAGCCAATGCGCGGGCGATGGCCGCCGTGTTCGGTGAGCGCGGCTATGACGTGGTGTCCGGTGGGACCGATGATCACCTTTTTCTCGTGAGCCTGATCGCGAAAGGCCTTACAGGCAAGGATGCCGATGCCGCGCTGGGCCGTGCACACATCACAGTCAACAAGAACACCGTGCCGAACGATCCGCAGTCGCCGTTCGTGACGAGCGGTATCCGCATCGGCACGCCGGCCATCACCACGCGCGGTTTCCGTGAAGACGACGCTGCGCAGACCGCCACACTTATTTGCGACGTGCTCGACAACCTGGGCGATGCGCAGGTCGAGGAGCGCGTTCGCGCGCAGGTTGCACAATTGTGCGCCCGGTTTCCCGTGTATATGGGGCTGTGAGAAGCAAGGATGAACGTCAGCACTTTCGACCTCTTCAAGATCGGCATCGGGCCATCAAGTTCGCACACGGTGGGCCCGATGATTGGCGCGTGTCGCTTCGTGGCGCGTATCCGCGATGCAGGCATGCTCGATCGGGTTTGCCAGGTCCGAGCGGAGCTCTTTGGTTCGCTCGGCGCGACGGGAAAGGGCCATGGCACCGACAAGGCGATCTTGCTTGGCCTCGAGGGGAATCTGCCCGATGCAATCGATCCCGATTATGCCGAGCGCCGCCTCGCCCAGATTCGAGAGACGAAATCGCTCGAACTCGCCGGTGTGCGGCGGATCGGATTCGACGTGAAATCGCAGATCGCTTTTTTGCGTCGCGAGGTGCTGCCGCTTCATCCCAACGGAATGCGGTTCACCGCGCTCGACCGAGAGGGCGAACCCGTCGACACCCAGGCGTACTACTCGGTTGGCGGCGGCTTCGTCGTCGATGATACCGGCAAGCGGATGAACGGCGTGCAGGCGGTGAAGCGCGTGCCGTACCCGTTCAAAACCGGCGTCGATCTGTTACGCATCTGTGGCGAAAGCGGTTTGTCGATCGCCGAAGTGATGCTTGCGAACGAGTCAGTCTGGCGTACGCCGTCGGCGATACGAGAAGGGTTGCTGCAGATCCGCGACGTCATGGCCGGTGCAATTGCACGCGGTTGCTCGACGGAAGGGGTGCTGCCCGGGCCGCTCAAGGTCAAACGGCGTGCACCGGCGTTCTTTCGTCAGTTAAAGGCGCCGTTGCAAGCGTGTGTAGGCGACCCACTATCGATGATCGACTGGATTAACCTATACGCGATGGCGGTCACCGAGGAGAACGCTGCAGGTGGGCGCATCGTGACCGCGCCTACCAACGGCGCGGCCGGCATCATTCCGGCCGTGCTGCAGTACTACCTCAAGTTCGTGCCGGGTTCGAATGACGATGGCGTCGTGGCGTTTCTGTTGACCGCGGCCGCCATCGGACTTCTCTATAAGGAGAACGCTTCGAATTCTGGCGCCGAGGTGGGTTGTCAGGGCGAGGTCGGTGTCGCGTGCTCGATGGCGGCCGCCGCACTTGCCGCGGTGCTGGGCGGTTCGCCCGAGCAGGTCGAAAATGCTGCCGAGATCGGCATGGAGCACAACCTGGGTATGACCTGCGATCCCGTCGGCGGTCGGGTGCAGATTCCGTGCATCGAGCGTAACGCAATGGGCGCGGTGAAGGCGGTCAATGCGGCGCGGATGGCGTTGCGCGGTAATGGTAAGCACTACGTTTCGCTCGACAAAGTCATCAAGACGATGCGCGAGACGGGCGCGGATATGAAAACGAAATACAAAGAGACGTCGCGCGGCGGGCTGGCCGTGAACGTCATTGAATGTTAAGAGCAAAGAGGGAGAAGGAACCTGAGAGATGAGCCGCGGTTTGATACTCCTTCGTCTGCACAACAGGCAGTGCTTCACACCGGCCGCCGCGTGAACGCAAACCACTGAACGGCGTGCACCCAGTTCATCAGGCCGCAGCGTATCAGGGATGCCAGCTGTCGGCCGCGCAACGGATCGCAGTCAAACGTGGTACGAGTCGCCGGTCATTAGGTGGCGAGCCGACAAAAAAGATGGAGCCGCAATTCGCACGTGATTCTATCTGCGTGAAAAAGCGCGTCGCGATTTTGTCGGTCTTCGCGATGACATAGGCAACGCCGTTTCTGAAAACCGTCGAGAGCATGATGACGTGCCGGCCGGCCGCGAACCCAATGTGGGCCTTGGCAACGGAAATGGATTGTACTTGGGAGCGTCGTCAACGAGAGGTCTGAGATCGCATGCTCGATCCGAACAGAGCGTCGCCGCTCGTTCCGAATTGGATCGGAAACGGATATTGAGCGGGGTGTCGCGTGCTTTCCCGGATGTAGTCGAGCGTATTGCAGTTGATCGTGCTCGGGCACGCTTCAACAGCCATGCGATGCATCGATGACGGGGTACCTGACACTCCGCAACACCATGTCGCGCGGACGACTGGAAGGCGGCGGTCCCGAAATTCTGACAACGCGGTGCCCGCGTGGCTCAGCAAGGAAAACGGAACTTGAGAGATTGCATCATGCAGAAGACGAATTCCCATAATGCGGCGGCTCGATTCGCACTCACTGTGGCCTGTCCCAGTGCACCTGGACAGGTCGCGGCGCTGGTCCGGTTTCTCGACGAGCGAAGCTGCTATATCGACGAGTTCGACGTGTTCGACGACGAATTTACCTCACGCTTCTTCGTTCGCTGCGTCTTTCACGGCGCATCCGCGCAGACGCTGCAGCTCAGTTCGCTACGCGACGGGTTCGCTGCGCTCGCGAAGCGCTTCGACATGGAATGGGCGATTCACGACCTGTCGGTAAAACCGAAAGTCCTGATCATGGTGTCGAAGTTCGACCATTGTCTTGCCGATCTGCTGTTCCGCTGGCGCATGGAGGAACTGCAGATGGACATCGTAGGCATCATCTCGAATCATCCCGATCTGGAACCGCTCGCAACCGCGAACCACATTGCATGGCATCACCTGCCGCTCACCGCCGACACGAAGTCGCAGCAGGAGGCTCAGGTGCTCGCGCTAGTCGAACGTACCGGCGCTGAGCTTGTCGTGCTTGCGCGCTATATGCAAGTGCTGTCCGCCGATCTGTGCAGGCGCCTGGCGAATCGGGCAATCAACATCCACCACTCGTTCCTGCCCGGCTTCAAGGGCGCCAAGCCCTACCATCAGGCGCATGCGCGGGGCGTAAAGCTGATCGGTGCAACGGCGCACTTCGTCACGGATGATCTCGACGAAGGTCCGATCATCGAGCAAGTCGTCGAACGCGTCGATCATGCATCCCACCCGGAGCGGTTGCTGGCGACCGGTCGCGATGTCGAATGTCTCGCACTTGCGCGCGCCGTGAAATGGTTCATCGAACGCCGCACGTTCATCAACGGCAACCGTACCGTCGTGCTTCAGTAGGCCAAAATCGGCAAAGTGGCCGAAAGAGCCAGAGCCGAATCCGTAGCGATTCCCTTTGATTTGGAGACAATCAATGAATATCCGCGAAACAGTTTTTACGCACACTGCCGTTCTTGGTGCACTGCGACCACCTTTCCTTGACCGGAATCGCTTGACCATCTAGTCTCGCGAACTCGACGTCGAATACGCGAAGCTTTTTGTCGCGTACGAAAACTTTCCGTTATTTTGAGATGCCTACGATGATCCGGAAACTTACGGGCATCTGTAGCGGCACACTCATAGAAATCGTAGACAAGGAGGGACAGTTCCATGGAAAAGAGCGTGGTGATAGGAGAGTTGGCGTGGCCGGAATACGCGCGTCGGGTTGGACAGGAGGGCCAGCCCATCCTGATTCCGATCGGTGCGCTGGAACAGCACGGGCCCCATATGTCAATGAACCCGGACGTGCTGTTGCCGAGCGCCATTGCAGTGGCAGTCGGTCAGAAAATCGGCGCGTTGGTGGCGCCGGCCATCGCCTACGGCTACAAGTCGCAGCAAAAGAGCGGCGGCGGCAATCACCTGTGCGGCACAACCAGTCTTGACGGACATACGCTGTCGTCGACGGTCAAGGACGTGCTGAAGGAATTCGCGCGACACGGCGCGCGGAAAATCTGCCTGATTAACGGTCATTTTGAAAATTCGATGTTCGCGGTCGAGGGCGTCGACCTCGCGATTCGTGAACTGCGTTGGGAAGGCATTAACGATTTTCAGGTCGTGATGCTGTCCTACTGGGACTTTGTCACCGAGGAAACGATCGCGCGGATCTATCCGGAGGGTTTTCCTGGCTGGGCGGTCGAGCACGGTGGCGTGCTGGAGACCTCGCTGATGTTGCACCTGCATCCTCATCTGGTTGACATGTCGCTCGTCCCGACGCATGGGGCCGCGACGTTTCCGCCATACGACGTTTTTCCGCCGATTCCGGAATGGACGCCGTCGTCCGGTTGCCTGTCTTCGGCAGCGGCCGCGTCCGCAGAAAAGGGCGCGTTGCTGTTCGAGGTCTGCGTAGCGGGGATTTCGCGCGCACTTAACGAAGCTTACGATGCGCGGGCGAAAGCCCCGCGTGGTTGACTCGCCAGGAAGGAGACAGCAATGGGAAACTACGACAAGGGTAACGCGCACGGCGCCGTCGCAGCAGACAAGGCCTGGAGCGTTGAGCAGCACGGCATCGATCCGATCCCGCTCAAGGATCGCCACGGTACGCCGGCGGAGCTGTTCAAGATGTGGATCGGCGCTAACACCAACTACGTGGTGGTCGTGACGGGCGCGCTAGCACTATCGCAGGGATTGTCGCTGTGGCAGGCGCTCGGCGCAATTCTGGTCGGTAACCTGCTGGGTTGTTTCGTGCTCGGCTTGACGACAATCATGGGGCCGCGTACCGGCACGTCCGGCATCATGACTTCGCGCAGTTCGTTCGGGCAGTTGGGATCGTTCCTGCCGAAAGCGGTGAGTCTCGTGTCGGCGCTTAGCTGGTTCTCGATCAACTCGGTAGTCGCCACGCAGGCAATGGAAACGCTGTTGAAGATGGGTGGGTTTCACAGTCACGCCATTGTCTGGATCTCGCTCGGTATTATTCTAGCGGCGGAGATCCTACTCGCGATCTTTGGCCATGCAACCATCATCGCGGCGGAGAAATGGATTGCGCTGGCGCTGGCGATCCTGTTTGGTGGACTTGCGGCTTTCGTGCTGCCGCATACGAGTCTCGCTGCCGCGTCGGCCATCAATCACGGTGGTGCCTCTTTCAGCACCTGGCTGATCGCGATGGGGATCGTCTTCTCTTATCCCATCGGCTGGGCGAATTTTGCCTCGGACTACAGTCGTTACTTTCCCGCTGAAACGAGCTGGAAGAAGATCGTGTTGGCTGCCGGCGGCGGGCAGTTCGTAGCGCTAATGTTCTGCGAAATCATCGGTGTGCTCTTTGCGACGGCGTTGGGCGGCACGCTCGGTGAGGATCCGGTCAGCCAGCTCGGCCGCTTTCTCCCGACATGGTTCATCGTGCCGCTGCTGTTCGCGATCATTCTGGGCGGCATTGCGGCCAATGTGCCCAACGGCTACACAGCTGGTCTGGGACTGCTGGCATTGCGTATCCCGATCAACCGGGTGACGTCGCTTACGATCATCGCGCTCTTCACGCTGGGGTTTCGGGTGGTCACGGTATTTTATGGCCAGTTCTTCGACATGTACCAGGTCTTTCTGAATTACATGGTCTTCTGGACGGCGCCGTGGGCCGCTATCGTGATTGTTGACTACTTTATGCGCCGTGGCCGTTATCAGGCAGATGCTTGGATGAAGTGGGGCAGCGGTGCGTACTGGTACACAGGGGGAATTTTTTGGCCGGGCATCGTGGCTCTGTTGGTCGGGATCACGGCGTCGCTCCTTTTCTCTAATTCGCCGACCTTTGTCAGTCCCTTGATGCGCAACTACCTTGGCTGGGGCGATCTGAGCTTCGAATCCGGATTGGTCTTGTCGGCATTGACCTACTTCGTTTTGGCACGACGCCATCCGTCGTTTCGGCAGTCCGCAGTGAGGATGGCTGCTGCCGACGTGACGTCCGGTTCCGTCTGAACGGGACCGTATCATGGTGGCCCGCGATCCCGTTAGAAGTGCGTCAACGGGGCATCGCGGGCTTTCACTCTCGACGACGGAATCAAGCCACGCGTGGAGAGAGAAGAACATGACGTTTTTTGAGTGCGAACGGCGAGTCGACTCTCAACTGGGAAGTGCAAGAAAGATGATCTGCTCCTGCCAAGCGGATCGCAGGCAACGGATACGAAGCAATGTGCCGTAAAGATGCAAAGAAGGGCGCTTGTCTGAGCGTTGTCGGAACGGGTGGTGGTCGGGACGTGGGATCTCAGCGCTCGAGCCCGTTGTCATGCGCGGGCGCACCCGATGAGATACGTGTGCTGATGTTGACGGCCGCACTGTCGCTCGGAAGCGCGGTTGCACTAGGGCTCGCTCGCTTCTCGTATGCTTTGCTGCTGCCCGCGATGCAACGGGACCTCGGCTGGAGTTTCGCCACTGCCGGCACGATGAACACCGCTAATGCACTGGGATATTTGCTCGGAGCACTGGCATTCCCCCGTCTGTCGCGTCGGTGGACGCCGTGCGCTCTGTTCCGCTTTGGCTGTATTGCAACTGCGACGACGGTGGCGCTCAGCAGCGTGGTGGCTAACACTGAGTCGTTGCTCATGTTGCGCGTTGCATCCGGCGTTGGCAGTGCACTCATTTTCGTCGGGGGCGGCGTGCTTGCGGCGCGGCTCGCGTCAATGTCACATCGCGCCTCTGGCCTCATACTCGGGCTGTATTACGGTGGCATCGGTTGGGGTATTGTGGCTTCGTCGATTCTTGTCCCGCTCGCCATTCGTCCGATCGTGCATGGTTGGCAGTTCGCATGGTTCGCGCTTGCGTCTGCGTGTATCGCGTTCTCGGTCATTGCTATCGCGGCAGCGCGACGGATCGAATCCGGTTACATGACGCCTGGGTCCGCCTCAAAATCTTATGGGGCTTCGGGCGAATCTCTACAGTGGCGACGTCTTGGGTTTGCGCTGTCCCGGCTATGGGCTCTTCGGTGTTGGCTATATCGGCTACATGACCTTCATCGTTGCGCTACTTCGCAACGCGGGCATGAGTGCCGCGACGGTGAGCAGTTTCTACATTCTTCTCGGCGCGGCGACCGTGTTGTCAGCCCTTTTATGGTCCGGGCTGCTTGCTCACATGCGCGGCGGTCAGGCTTTGGCCATATTCAATGCACTGTTGGCGTTTGCGACGCTCATACCCGCGCTCATCGTGCATAGTTCTGCAGTATTCGCGTCCGGCGTGATATTCGGCGCGACGTTTCTCTCAGCTGTCGCATCGACGACGGCGTTTGTCAGACACAACCTTCCGCCCAGTCAGTGGACTGCAGGTATCAGCGCATTCACGATCGTGTTCGCCTTCGGGCAGATTGTCGGACCCGTGATAATTGGCTGGGTGTCTGACGGCTCAGGCTTTGGCGCATGGACTCGCATACTCCGCGTTTTTACTGGCTGCAGGCGCGGTCCTCGCCGCAAGGCAGAAACCCTTGCGAGTTAGGACAAACAGGGACTGCGGGGCATAGATACGCGTTAGCCTTTTACCGTTTGCTGGCTTCGGTGATTGATGTTCTGTGGGACGGCGACCGATCTACGCGATCTTGACCGACGGGCGTTTTGCGTTTGACTCGGCTGGCCCGTTGCCCATCTCGCCCAAACGGATGCAGCGCAATCCACGCTCGATGCCAGCGATGAACTCGCGGGCGAGGCTTCAAAAATCCCGAATGTGGCAGCGTTCGCGAACGTAATGTAGAAAGCAGTTCGCGGATTTAGTAAATACATTGAGACGACCGCTGGAGCCTCGATAGAAAGTCGGGCGTTTCTTTCTGAGGAAGAGACTTCGAGGGTCATGACGGACAACGATCTCTTTCGATGCTTCTGCTTTTGGTCAGGAATGCAAAACGTAGAATCGACTAGGCCATAAAACTTAGATTGTGCGCGGCCTGACGCCGTCGTCCCATCTCGGTGCCGTTTTTGTTCTATCAAGTTGAGCTGCGTTTTGGTCCAATGAGCGTGAAGAGAGAGAACCGGGCGCAGGCCCACCCGACCAAAACGAGGAGAACCCGTGAACGTGAGCGTCTTTGATTTATTCAAGATCGGCATCGGACCGTCCAGCTCGCATACCGTCGGGCCGATGATCGCGGCATGCCGTTTCGCGTCGAATATCGAGGACGCAAATCTGCTCGCGTTCGTCACCCGCGTTCGCACCGAACTGTTCGGCTCGCTCGGGGCGACCGGCAAGGGCCACGGCACCGACAAGGCCGTGATGCTCGGGCTCGAAGGCAATCTGCCCGATCTCATCGATCCGGACACGATCGCACCGCGTCTGGCCGACATCCGTGCAACAAAGCGCCTGAAGCTGCTCGGCAAGCACGACGTCGTGTTCGAGGAGCGCGAAAGCATCGGCTTCTATCGCAAGCTGATGCCGGGCGCGCCGGGGTCGAGCATCGTGCATCCGAACGGCATGCGCTTTCAGGCGTTCGACGAGAACGGCCAGTTGCTCGTCGAGAAAGAGTATTACTCGGTCGGCGGCGGCTTCGTCGTGAATCGCGGGGGCGATCGTGTGAACGGCCTGCGCGCGGGCAACACGGTGCCGCATCCGTTCCGCACCGGCGACGATCTGATGCGCATCTGCCGCGACACGGGTCTCTCGATCGCCGAAATCACGATGCAGAACGAATGCGCGAACCGCACCGAAGCCGAGGCGCGCGAAGGCCTGCTCGCCGTGTGGCGCGTGATGGCTGCGTGCGTCGAGCGCGGCTGCAAGGCGCACGGCGAGTTGCCTGGTCCGATGCATGTGAAGCGCCGTGCAGCTGATCTTTCCGCGTCGCTGCGTTCGCGCTCCGAAGAGTCGCTGCGCGATCCGCTTTCGATGCTCGACTGGGTCAATCTCTACGCGATGGCCGTCAACGAGGAAAACGCCGCGGGCGGGCGCGTCGTCACCGCGCCGACGAACGGCGCCGCTGGTGTGATTCCCGCCGTGCTGCACTACTACGTCAAGTTCATGCACGCCTCGAACGACGACGGCATCGTGCGCTTCCTTCTGACGGCCGCGGCCATCGGCATTATTTACAAGGAAACGGCTTCGATCTCCGGCGCGGAAGTCGGCTGTCAGGGCGAAGTCGGCGTCGCGTGCTCGATGGCCGCGGCCGCGCTCGCCGCCGTGATGGGCGGCACGCCCGCGCAAGTGGAAAACGCCGCGGAAATCGGCATGGAACATAACCTCGGCATGACCTGCGACCCGGTTGGCGGGCTGGTGCAGATTCCGTGCATCGAGCGCAACGCGATGGGCGCGATCAAGGCGATCAACGCCGCGCGCATGGCCATGAAAGGCGACGGCACGCACTACGTGTCGCTCGATTCGGTCATCAAGACGATGCGCGAAACCGGCGCCGACATGAAGACGAAATACAAAGAGACGTCGCGCGGTGGCCTCGCCGTCAACGTCATCGAATGCTGAATTCAGGACCCCACGAAGGAAGAGAAACACCATGAGCCGCTATTCCATCTTCAGCCTCTTGCGCAACGGCATGTCGTATCACGAGAACTGGGAGCGCCAGTGGCGAAGTCCCGAGCCGAAGCGCGAGTACGACGTGGTGATCGTCGGCGGCGGCGGTCATGGTCTCGCGACCGCGTATTACCTCGCGAAAGAGCACGGCATCACGAATGTCGCGATTCTCGAGAAGGGATGGATCGGCGGCGGCAATACCGCGCGCAACACGACCATCGTGCGCTCGAACTATCTGTGGGACGAATCGGCCGCGCTGTACGAGAAAGCGATGAAGCTGTGGGAAGGCCTGTCACAAGATCTCAACTACAACGTGATGTTCAGCCAGCGCGGCGTGATGAACCTCGCGCATAATCTGCAGGACGTGCGTGATACGGAACGTCGCGTGAATGCGAACCGACTGAATGGCGTCGATGCCGAGTTCCTCACGCCGCAGCAGATCAAGGAAATCGAGCCGACGATCAACCTCAACAGCCGCTATCCGGTGCTGGGCGCGTCGATTCAGCGTCGCGGCGGCGTCGCGCGTCACGATGCGGTGGCCTGGGGCTTCGCGCGCGGCGCGGACCGGGCGGGCGTCGACATCATCCAGAACTGCCAAGTCGTCGGTATTCGCCGCGACGGAAGCCAGGTGACGGGCGTCGATACGACGAAGGGTTTCATCAAGGCGAAGAAGGTCGCGGTCGTCACGGCCGGCAGCACGACAACGCTCGCCGACATGGCCGGTGTGCGTTTGCCTATCGAGAGTCATCCGCTCCAGGCGCTCGTTTCCGAGCCGATCAAGCCGGTCGTGAACACGGTGATCATGTCGAACGCGGTGCACGCGTACATCAGCCAGTCCGACAAGGGCGATCTCGTGATCGGCGCGGGCGTCGACCAGTACGCGGGCTACGGGCAGCGCGGCAGTTTCCACATCATCGAAGGCACGCTGGAAGCGATCGTCGAGATGTTTCCGGTGTTCTCGCGCGTGCGCATGAATCGCCAGTGGGGCGGCATCGTCGATGTCTCGCCGGATGCATGCCCGATCATCTCCAAGACCGACGTGAAGGGACTCTACTTCAACTGCGGCTGGGGCACGGGCGGCTTCAAGGCGACGCCGGGCTCGGGCTGGGCGTATGCCCACACGATCGCGAAGGACGAGCCGCATGCGTTGAATGCGCCGTTCTCGCTGGATCGCTTCTATACCGGTCACCTCATCGACGAGCACGGCGCTGCCGCCGTGGCCCACTAAACCGCACTGGAGATAGAAACCATGTTGCTGATCGAATGCCCCTGGTGCGGGCCGCGCGCCGAAACCGAATTTTCCTGCGGCGGCGAAGCGGATATCACGCGTCCGCTCGACACGGAAAAGCTCACCGACAAGGAATGGGGCGACTACCTCTTCATGCGCAAGAATCCTCGCGGCGTGCATCGCGAGCAATGGATGCACGCGCAAGGCTGCCGCCGCTGGTTCAAGGCGCAGCGCGACACCGTCAGTTATGAAATCCAGGGCTACGAGACGTTCGACCGTCCGTTGGCTGTTATGTCCGATGATGTGGCAAAGACGGGAGGCACGTCGAAATGAGCCAGAAAGACCGACTCGGCATGGGCGGGCGCATCAACCGCGCGATTCCCGTGACCTTCACGTTCAACGGCAAGACGTATCAAGGCTTCGAGGGCGATACGCTCGCGTCCGCGCTGCTCGCCAACGGTGAGCGCTTCGTCGCGCGTAGCTGGAAATATCACCGGCCGCGCGGCATCATCACGGCGGGTGTGGAAGAGCCGAACGCCATCGTGCAGCTCGAAACCGACGCGTACACGGTGCCCAATGCGCGTGCGACGGAAGTGGAGCTGTATCAGGGACTTGTCGCGAAGAGCGTGAATGCGAAGCCGAACATCGAGAACGACCGCATGGCGGTCAATCAGAAGATTGCGCGCTTCATTCCCGCGGGCTTCTACTACAAGACCTTCATGTGGCCGCGCAAGTTCTGGCCGAAGTACGAAGAAGTGATCCGCGATGCGGCGGGCCTCGGCGAAGCGCCGAAGCATCTCGACGCGGATCGCTACGACAAGTGTTTCGCGCACTGCGATGTGCTCGTCGTCGGCGGCGGGCCAACAGGTCTGGCTGCGGCGCATGCGGCAGGTCTGTCCGGCGCGCGCGTGATTTTGGTCGACGATCAGCGTGAACTCGGCGGTTCGCTGCTGTCGTGCCGGGCGCAGATCGACGGCAAGCCCGCGCTCGAATGGGTGCTGAAACTCGAAGCCGAATTGCGTAAGATGTCCGAAGTGAAGATTCTCTCGCGCAGCACGGCGTTCGGTTATCAGGATCACAATCTGGTCACTATCACGCAGCGGTTGACGGAGCATCTGCCGGTGTCCTGCCGCAGCGGCACGCGCGAACTCATGTGGAAAGTGCGTGCGAACCGCGTGATTCTCGCGACCGGCGCGCACGAGCGTCCAATCGTGTTCGGCAACAACGATCTGCCGGGCATCATGCTCGCGTCGGCGGTGTCGACCTATCTGCATCGCTATGCGGTGCTGCCGGGACGCCAGGCCGTCGTGTTCACGAACAACGACGACGCGTACCAATGTGCGCTCGATCTCAAGGCCGCAGGCGCGGATGTGACGGTCGTCGATCCGCGTGCCGCCGAGTTGAAAGGCACGTTGCCGGCGACGGCGCGCCGTCAGGGCATCCGCGTGATGAACAACGCGGTGATCACGGTTGCGCACGGCAAGACACGCGTGGTGTCGGTCGAGGTGGCGTCGTTTGCGCAAGGGCAAACCGGTCAGAAACAGGCCAATCTGCCATGCGATCTGGTCGCGCTGTCCGGCGGCTGGAGTCCGGTGCTGCATCTGTTCGCGCAATCGGGCGGTAAGGCGCACTGGCACGACGAAAAAGCGTGCTTCGTTCCCGGCAAGGCGATGCAGGCCGAGAGCAGCGTCGGCGCGTGCGCGGGCGAGTTTTCGCTGGCACGCGGGATACGCTTCGGCGTCGAAGCGGGCGCGGACGCGGCGCGCGCGGCGGGGCATAGGGTCGCGAAACCGCAGCCGGTGCAAGTGACCGAGATCGCCGAAGCGCCGATGCTGCCGCTGTGGATCGTCGGCAACAGGGAAATGGCGACGCGCGGTCCGAAGCAGTTCGTCGATTTCCAGAACGATGTCTCCGCCGCCGACATCTACCTCGCGGCGCGCGAAGGCTTCGAGTCCGTCGAGCACGTGAAACGTTACACGGCGATGGGCTTCGGCACCGATCAAGGCAAGCTCGGCAACATCAACGGCATGGCGATTCTCGCGAACGCGCTCGGCAAGACGATTCCCGAGACCGGCACGACGACCTTCCGCCCGAACTACACGCCTGTCACGTTCGGCACGTTCGCGGGCCGCGAGCTGGGCGAGTTTCTCGATCCGGTGCGCAAGACCGCGATTCACGAATGGCACGTCGAAAGCGGCGCGATGTTCGAAGACGTCGGCAACTGGAAGCGTCCGTGGTACTACCCGAAAGCCGGTGAAGACATGCACGCGGCGGTCGCGCGTGAATCGCTCGCGGTGCGTCAGAGCGTCGGCATTCTCGATGCATCGACGCTCGGCAAGATCGACATCCAGGGCCCGGACTCCGCGAAGCTGCTGAACTGGATGTACACGAATCCGTGGAGCAAGCTCGAAATCGGCAAGTGCCGCTATGGCCTGATGCTCGACGAAAACGGCATGATCTTCGACGACGGCGTGACTGTGCGTCTCGCCGACCAGCACTACATGATGACGACGACCACCGGCGGCGCCGCACGCGTGCTGACGTGGCTCGAGCGCTGGCTGCAGACCGAATGGCCCGACATGCGCGTGCGTCTCGCCTCGGTGACGGATCATTGGGCGACCTTTGCCGTCGTCGGCCCGAACAGCCGCAAGGTGCTGCAGAAGGTGTGTCAGGACATCGATTTCGCGAATGCG
Source organism: Caballeronia jiangsuensis (assembly GCA_000648925.1). GTDB lineage: Bacteria > Pseudomonadota > Gammaproteobacteria > Burkholderiales > Burkholderiaceae > Caballeronia > Caballeronia jiangsuensis. The sequence goes on along the minus strand of JFHF01000027.1, from coordinate 13,158 downwards.
TCGTTCCCGTTCATGAGCTATCGCGATGGCACGGTGGCGGGCGCCTCGGCGCGGGTGATGCGCATCAGCTTCTCGGGTGAACTCGCGTATGAAGTGAACGTGCCAGCGAACGTCGGACGCGCGGTGTGGGAAGCGCTGATGGAAGCGGGCGCGGAATTCGAAATCACGCCGTACGGCACGGAAACGATGCACGTGCTGCGCGCGGAGAAGGGTTACATCATCGTCGGACAGGACACGGACGGCTCGATGACGCCTTACGACCTCGGCATGGGCGGCCTGGTGGCGAAGTCGAAAGATTTCATTGGCAAGCGATCGCTCACGCGTTCGGATACGGCGAGGCAGGGGCGCAAGCAATTCGTCGGTCTGCTCACCGACGATCCGCAAAACGTGCTGCCGGAAGGCGCGCAAATCGTCGCGGGTCCGTTCCAGGGCGATACCGCGCCGATGCTCGGACACGTCACATCGAGCTACTACAGCCCTATTTTGAAGCGCTCGATCGCGCTGGCCGTCGTGAAGGGCGGTCTCGACAAGATCGGCCAATCGGTCATGATTCCGCTTGCGAACGGCAGGCGCGTGAATGCAAAGATCACCAGCTCGGTGTTCTACGACAGCGAAGGAGCACGTCAGCATGTTGAATGAGATCAAAGGTTCCTCGACCGTCGTCGACCGTGCGATCAGCGGGCAAGGCCTCAGCGGCACCTGGCAAGAGTCCCCGCTCGTAGGCACGGATGCGTTGATGAAAGCGCATCAGAGCGGCTCGCCGAAGAAGTTTCGTCTGACGGAGCGGCCGTTCCTCGAACTCGTGAACGTGCGTGGCGACACGCGTAATCCGGCCTTCGTCAAGGCGGTGCAGAACGTGATCGGCTGCACGCCGCCCGACCAGCCGAACACGGTGGCGCGTGGCAACGGCTACACGATGCTGTGGCTCGGTCCCGATGAATGGCTTGTGCATTCCGATGCCGCGCACGATGCCTCGCGCCCCGCACCGCTCGAAGCGAAGCTGCGCGAGGCCATCGTCGGCCAGTTCTCGGCGGCGGTGGATATCGGCAGCGGCTACACGGTGCTCGATATTGACGGTCCCAAGACGCGCGAAGTGCTGTCACGCGGCTGCCCGCTCGACCTGCATCCGAAGCTGTTCGGCGAAGGGCAGTGCGCGCAGAGCCACTACTTCAAAGCATCGGTGACGATCGTGCCGCTGGGTGGCGATCGTTACGAGCTTGTGATTCGCCGCAGCTTCGCCGATTACTTCGTGAAGATGATCCTCGACGCGGCCGCGCCGCTGCTCGCATGAAGCCGTTCGAACCGCTTGACGTGTTCAATACGGGCGGGCAGGGCTGGCGCGTGGTCGTCGACGAGCTGATCGTAAAGACGCGCGTCGGCCTGTACGAGCATGAGCATGAAGGGCCGCAGCCCGTGTGCATCGATGCGAGCCTGCGTTATCGCGGTAAGCCGCATGAGTCGCACAATGGTCTGATCGACTACGAGGCGTGGTGCAATCGCGTGAGCGCGTTTCTCGAAGAGAAGCCGCATACGCGCTTGCTGGAGACGCTCGCGGTGGAGATCGCCACGCTCTCGTTCGACGAATGGCCCGCGCTCGATGCGCTCACGCTTACGCTGCACAAGCCGAAGATTCGTGAGGGCACAAGGCGGCTCGGGCTTGAGCTCGACTGGCGTCGCGCCGATTACAACGCGTGGCGCGCAGAGACCGCCGCGCTTCGGGCTTCTTGATCGCCGCAATTTACGGCGCGGCACGGCGGCATGGCTTTCCGAATGCGCCCGAAAACAGGGAGATGCGAATTGCGGCGCTCCTTCGCCACCAACAAACATCAGCGCCGCGATGCCACGCCGACGATTTCTCCGCGCTGAAGCCAGTGTTCGCGAAGGAGAACGTCGCTGTGACGGCCGGCAGGGGATCGGGCGGCAAAGACGCTGCGGTGGTTGTGCTCCTAATGAAATGCCCTGTTACGAGCGGCGCGCAAAGAAATTAAAAGCACGATCTTCGACGTCACCCCCGAGCGTGACTCAGTACGCGGGTTCGACAGGACATTAACTGTCTGTCGAGGTGCGGACAACTCGGTGACGACAAATTTGGACGGGCGACGAGGGCGCCAAAGCAACAGGACATGGGCAGCTGTTCTATCGATAACTAAGCTGGTTTCGAGGAAGCCGGCGACGCTAACTTGACGTAAAGGAATTTGCCTCGCACACAATAATAAGCCCATCCGCATCCGAATAAAATGGCATTGCTTAGCGCCGTCTACTACAGTCGAGAGTTTTGCCGGGACGACCTTACGTTTCCGCGTCTGGCTGCCTGCTCGGATGCGCATCCTGAAAGGGCGCCAGCGCGTTGCAGGCGGCGGCGATTGCCAGCAAACGCGGGCAATTGGAAAGATCGACCTCGAACCGGCGCGCATTAAACAGTTGAGGCACTAGACAGCAGTCTGCAATGGTGGGCTGATCGCCATGACAGAACCGCCCGGACGAGCCCCTATCAGCCAGGAGGGTCTCAAGCCCTTCGAGTCCGACCTTCATCCAGTGGCGCATCCATGCAAGGCGTGCCGCCTCGTCCGTGTGTATCTCGCGCTCCAGATATTTGAGAACTCGCGGATTGTTCAGCGGGTGGATTTCGCAAGCGATCGATAGCGCCAACTCCCTGACCTGCGCACGCGCAAAGGGTGTGTCTGGGAGCAACGGCGGTTCCGAGTGGCATTCGTCGAGGTACTCGATGATGGCCAACGATTGACGGATGGTCCGACCGTTTTCCCGGTAGCTCGGAACGAGCCCCACGGGATTCACCGCTCGGTACTCTGGTTGATGCTGCTGTCCGCCGCCACGAACCAAATGAACCGGAACAGCACAGTAGTTCAGCCCCTTCAAGTTGAGCGCGATACGCACCCGATAAGCCGCAGAACTGCGGAAATATGTGTAAAGGACGCGGTCCGAGTCCGCCGCTTCCAAGTTGATGGAATCTGTCATCGACGTTCCTTCCTAGGCGAGGACGGTGCCGCGGACTTCGCCGAAACCGATTCGAACCACGCCGGGACGTTCGCACCAGCCGCGCAGAATCAGTGTGTCACCGTCCTCCAGGAATGTCCGCTGCTCGCCATTGGCCAGCTGGACGGGACGCTTGCCGCCCTCGGTGAGTTCGAGCAGCGAGCCCGCTTCGTTAGCCGCGGGACCCGACAACGTACCGGAACCGAGCAAATCGCCTGACTGGAGATTGCAGCCGTTCACCGTGTGATGCGTGAGCAGTTGTGCGGCCGTCCAATAGGCGGCGGCGCCGGCATCGCCCAACGTGAGGCGCTCAGGAGCGAGGCCCGCCTCGGCCATGCGCTGCGTCAGTATCAGGACTTCAAGCATGACGTCGAAAATCCCAGACTTGCGATTGAAATCGCCATCGAGATAGGGAAGCGGCTGGGGGTCTCCTTCCGGACGCTTCAACGGTGCACGGAAGGGTGCCAATGCCTCGGTTGTAACCACCCAGGGCGAGATGGTGGACGCGAAATTTTTTGATAGGAACGGGCCAAGAGGCTGGTACTCCCACGCCTGGATGTCGCGGGCCGACCAATCGTTAAGCAATGTCACCCCGAACAGATGATCGTCCGCGTCTTTAATGGAGACCGGTTGCCCCAACTCGTTGCCGCGACCGACGAAATAACCCAGTTCCAGCTCGTAGTCCAGTCGTCGACTAGGACCGAAGCTCGGTTGTGCAGCATCTGGCGCCTTCGTCTGCCCCTGCGGCCGCCTGAATTTCTGACCGCTCACGCGAATGGATGAGGACCGGCCGTGATAGCCAATGGGCACCCATTTGTAATTCGGCATCAGGGGCTGATCGGGCCGAAACAGCTTGCCGACGGACGTGGCGTGGTGAATGCCGGTATAGAAATCCGTGTAGTCGCCAATTCGGCAAGGCACGGCCATTTCCACCGCGTCTTGCGCGCTCAGCAGCTTCGACCAGGCTTGCTGTTGTGGGCTGCCCTGAGCCAGACCCCGGGAGATGTCACGGCGCAACGTCAACCGCGTCGTTGAATCAAGTGCCATCAACGCGTTCATGTCCGGGCTGTCGATCAAACCGGTGCCTTGCAGATCCAGGATCTGGTCGCCAATAGCGACACCGATCTTGAAGTCCTCATCCGCGCCAATGGATCGATAACGACCGAACGGAAGATTCTGGATCGGAAAATCGCTTCCCGGCTGGTTTGCTTGCTCAACCCAACTCTTCAATGCCGGGTCGTGCGACTCGTTGATCAATGACATACGATCTCTCCAGTGTGCGGATTCAGACCTGCGCGGGATTGAAATGCTTTTTCAAGCCTTGCCAGCATCGGTAGTACTCGCCCTGTAACTGGGACGATTCGAGCGCGTAGCGCGTCGGCCGGATGACGGCAGGCGTTTCGAACATGAACGCCATGGTGTCCGTGATGTGGTCGGGCCGCGTCGTGTCCGCGGCCGTCGCCTTCTCGAACGTTTCGGCATCCGGGCCATGGCCGCTCATGCAGTTGTGCAAGGATGCGCCACCGGGCGAAAAGCCCTCAGTCTTCGCGTCATACGCGCCATGAATGAGTCCCATAAATTCGCTGGCGAAGTTTCGATGGAACCAAGGTGGGCGGAAAGTGTTCTCGGCAGGCAACCAGCGCGGCGGGAAAATCACGAAGTCGATAGCGTCGACACCAGGCGTATCGGTAGGCGACTGAAGCACCAAGAAGATCGATGGATCGGGATGGTCATAGCTGATCGAACCGATCGTGTTAAAGCGCCGCAGGTCGTATTTGTACGGCGCATAGTTGCCGTGCCATGCAACCACGTCGAGCGGAGAATGGTCGATCCGGGCGCGCCACAGATTGCCTTCAAATTTCGCGACCAGTTCGAAATCGCCCTCGAGGTCTTCATACGCAGCCACTGGTGTGAGGAAGTCGCGCGGATTCGCCAGGCCGTTCGAGCCGATCACGCCGAGGTCCGGCAGCCTGAACAGCGCGCCATAGTTTTCGCAAACGTAGCCCCGCGCCTCGCCGTCAGGCAATTCGACGCGAAAGCGCGCGCCTCGCGGAATGACGACGATCTCCTGCGGCTCGACTTCCAATACGCCCATTTCGGTGGCCACTCGCAGCCGTCCTTGCTGGGGCACGATAAGCAATTCCCCGTCGGCGTTGTAGAAAAAGCGGTCGGTCATGGAGCTGTTGGCGGCATAAAGATGAATCCCGCAGCCTCGTCCCAAGTCGGGGGCGCCGTTGCCTGCCATGGTCACCAGCCCCGATACAAAGTCGGTCGGTGCATCGGGCATCGGGAGCGGATCCCAGCGTAGCTGATTGGGTGGCGTTGGTAGCTCGTCAAAGCGGCTCAAGAGGCGCGCGTTCTCGATACGCTCGAAGGGCAGGTGCATGGCCGCAGGGCGGATCCGGTACAACCACGAACGACGGTTGTTGTGCCGTGGTGCGGTGAATGCGGTGCCCGAGAGTTGCTCGGCATACAGGCCATACGGCGCCCGTTGCGGGGAATTACGCCCCACGGGCAGCGCGCCGGGCAGGGCCTCGGTGGCGAACTCATTGGCGAAGCCGGTTTGATAGTCGAGTGTCATTGTTTCGATCTCTTACAAAGGACGTCGGGTGCTTGAGGAGCACGGCTATAGGCGCCCGTTCGCATCCATGGCGCATGGGCCCGGCACTTACTCAGGCAACCCCTCGCTGGCATCGTCGATCAGGTTGAGTGCGACGGCGGGGTCGTCGATCTTATCGATGGCAAGCATCGCAAAACGCGCGAGAAAAAGCGAAGTCGTCGGCTCGCCGAGTTCGGTCATGATTCTGCAGAGTCGGGTATAGACGAGGTCAAGGTCGCGATCGGTCATGGCGTTCTCCTTTATCGGTTAATCGTGGTCACTTTTGAAGGGCGCGGTGGATCGCCGCCGCAATGTCTGCAGCGGCTGCCGTGGGCCAGCGCCCCAGTACATGACCATCCGGACGAACCAGGTACACGGTGCCAGGTTTAGCGCCGTACATCGCAAACAGCCGACCGGTGTGGTCCCAGTTGTGGTCGTTTTTGGTCTCGGGGTGCAGATGCGAAGTCACAGGGATCAGCTTGAAAGGCAGCTTCTCATCTCGAAGTGCTGCTTCAAGATCGGCGAATTCCGCAGGTACCCGACCGTCTTCGCTAAAGTGCAGGGCAGTGAAGCAGGGGGCGATCAGGTCGGTCAGATGAGCTTCCCTCGCGTTGCCGCCCTCGACGACCGTCAAAGGGCACTCGGGCAGCACGGCCCCTGGCACAGGACCGGCCTCAAATGCGCTCGGTTCTGCTTCCGTCGTATTGAGCGGCGACGCCGTATAGGCGATGGCCGAAGTCTGCCGCGGGTTGATCAAAGACCGCAGGCGCTCATGCTTAATCGCTAGGCTCAGCACGGCTTTGCGCATCAATTCGAAGGCGAATGAGGGCGGCGCCATGAATTCGGTGCTCTTGGTGCCGTAACTGAGGTTTTCGTGGGCGGCAAAGACACGCTCGTCCGAATAGCTGTCGAGTAGTGCTTCGGAAGCGAGGCCGCGCACCACGAAAGCCAGCTTCCATGCAAGATTGTCCGCGTCATCGATGCCTGAATTTGCGCCGCGTACGCCAAAGATCGGGACCAGATGGGCTGCGTCGCCCCCGAACAAAACGCGATCGTGACGGTAGCGCTCCAGCTGTTGAGGTTCACTATTTCCGCTAATGGGTGCAACATTTCCGCTAATATAGGCGCATTCGGCGAACCTCGCGTTTTTTGCGGTAGCGGCTGACCAGCTTCAATAGATGTTCCATATTGCTTGCTTGACGTATCGTCGATGCACGTACTGTTTCTAACGGCTCACGGTGTTCGTCACAGTAGCCTGCGGCGGGATCGAGCCACGCCCGCTTCCAGCGAGGCGCAGTAACGTCCGCCGGGTTCAAAACCAGGCAACGGAAGCAATAGGGTAGATGCCTTCGCGGAATCATCCAGTCGGTACGCGTTTGGATGTGCGCTAGCCGAGCGATGTCGAGCCGTGCGAGTTCGGCGAGTGTGTCAAGCACACGGTTGTCGACGGGAGCGAACAGAATCCATCCGGCGTTGGTCAGGGATGGCAAGGGTCCCAGTTGATTGGCCACCCACATTCGATCAATGCTCAGCCTGTAACGGCTGGCGACGCGGCCGAACCAGCTTCCGAAGGCTTCATCGTCGAAGGGCCGCGGTGCGAATGGCCACGGACGCACGTCACTGGATGTGTGTGGGGGCCACATGTTCGAGATGCTCGAGTTTGATGCACTCATCGCCGCTGCGAATGCCCGCTTCTGCTGCCGCATTCAGGATTCTCGAAACCTCGCCCGTGAGCCCGCCGCTGGCAGCGAGAACATATTGTGCGATCTCCTTTTGAGCGAGGTCAGAAGGTCGGCGCAAAGGCAGAATGCGCTCGAAGGCTGCGAGTAATCGCCGGAATGCCTCGCTCTCCCTCCAGCGCGGCACTTCGAATGGCGTAAAACGGCTGACCATCTGGGAATCTGTCTGAAGCGCGATAACCGCGTCTCGGGTGCCGACGAGCACCATGGTCGCTCGCAGATCGTTGGCCAGGAATTTCAGCAGATTGAGCGACGCGCGTTGCTCGCGATATGTGCCTGCGAGAAGGTGATGGACTTCATCGACGATCAACATGTTGGGCGCCATCCGGCGCAACAGATCCCTCGCGAGACGCTCAAGTACGGCTAACCCGGCAGCGGCGTTGTGCGGAGCGCCGAGTTCAAACAGAAGCGAGGAGTAGAAGCGATGCTGGTCAGGAGTGGGCGGCATCTGCATCGAGATGATGGGGCGCATTTCCATGCCGCGGCGTTCGTCGAAAACATCGGGATGCCGGCGGCGGAACTTGGCGGTGATTTGCGTCTTGCCGATGTTTGAATCGCCATGTAGCAAAAGGCACGGCATGCGTTCGCGTCGCGGCGTGACAAACAACCGTTCAAGCTGTTCGAGTGCTTGGGTGGCGCGTGGGTAATCAATCCAGCGATCGCGTAACAGGCATTGAATGCGTGTGTCATCGTCGAGCTGTGCTTGTGACCGTGTCGCCGGCAGTAGATGGGAAAGGGGAGGCGATTTCATCTACGCATCACCATTGCTCAACGTCGTAGGCCGTTACCGGCTTGCTGTAATCGATGGGGTCCGGTTGCTGCGCCGAGGCACTCGCGGTACTTGGGCTGGCACCCTGCTCGAAAATTCCGTGTGTCGAATGTTCGCGTGCCGGTGGGCTGTGGCGCTTTACTTTTCGGGCCATGCTTTTTGCGTCGGCGATCAGACGGCGTTGCTGCTCGATCGTACGGAACATCATGACCTCAGAGATGCTGCGCTGGCCCTCGTCGCGCAAAGCTTTGACCGCGGCACGTTGTTCCCATAGGGAAATCGGCGGGCGGCGCAGGTCTGCATATCGGACTTCGATGAACTCCTTTCTGGTCGAACTGACGAATATCCTTGAGAGATCCTCGGGATGGTAGCGAATGGTCACCAAGCGACGGTCTTCACGCCACGCCGAGAAGATGGGGTGCCAGTAGCGAACGTAAAACAGCGTTAGTCCGTCGGCCTGTATCGTTCGGCGAGCGATCGGGAGAAATCGCACCAAAAACCGCAACGCGGCGTCGGGGTTTGGCGGCAACGTCGGAGCAGGCGCAGCGGCAGACAGGCTCGTCCACGTGCTTGCGGGCGTGGCGCCCAGCAGCCCGCGGTGGGCGCTGTGATGATAGCGCTGGGCTATTTCAAGCGCGAGCCATTGCTCGAATTCGTGCAAAGTCAAGGCAGCCTGTTTTTCTGGTGCGCGCGCTTTTCGGCCTTTCGGCGAGGATCCTGTGCTGCCTGGTAGACCGTGGACACGTTCCATCAAAGTGCGGTTAAGTCTCTCGATATGACCACCGAAGTGCGGGCGTCCAACTGGCCGGTACATGAGCTCGATGCCATACTCGGCGCATCCCGCAAGTAACGCTCGACTTTTGAACTCCGCGGCATTGTCCAGGTGCAGCACGCGGGGCACGCCATGCATTGGCCATTCAGCCTGAACGCCGAGCTTCTCGAGCCATTCCGCTTTGGGCAGCACAACTCGTGTGAGCAACAAGGCAACGGTCGCTGCGCCTGGGCGATCCATGCCGACGTAGAAGCCCACCACGCAGCGCGTCGCAACGTCGACGGCAAGCGAAAGCCATGGCCGACCGAGCGGACGGCGCAAAAGATCATCGACTACGAGAAGGTCGGCCTGGGTATGGTCGACTTGCACGACGTCGAGCGGATTGCGGACAACAAAGTTTCCCGGAGGCGCATCGGCGTTCACGCGCTCGAGCGCCTGCGCTTCGCGATGAGTCGCCCACCACCGTGCAACCGTGCTGCGGCTTGGCGGTCGCGCGCCGCTCTCCGCACATCTTCGACGTATTTCAAGCGTGAGATCGGAGAGGGGATGGGCAAGCTGGCGTTGCTTCGGCAGCCATACGTTGAGGACGTCATCGACGATCGCCTCAGTGCGGCCGCCCAGCTGGCGCTTTCCGCGCTTTGGCCCGCGCTCGCGCGGCCTCATCGAGCTGTTTACCGGATCCGAAAGAAAGCGCCGTCGCAGACGGTAGACAGTCGCCCAATGGAGGTTAAGCAGTTTCGCAGCCTGCTTCGCCTGCTCAAGTGGCAGCGGCCCGGTCCCCAGCGGGCGAAGCACGCGGGCGATGGCTGCCTCCCGCTCAGCATCGTTCTCTGGTTTGGCCATTGACGTTGTCCGCGAGGAAGGTTGCCACCTACATTAGTACAATTGTTGGGCAACGGGGATACATTAGCCGAATTGATGAGCAGTAGTCGCTTTGGTCGTCGCATTTGCACAACACCGCCCAACGCTTCAGAAAGCGGAAATTTATCAATAAATCAATGGCTTAGGCGGCGGCGTCATTAGCGCGATAAGTGGGCGTCATTAGCGGAATTAACGAACCTCAACAGCTGCTGCGCAGTGCCTTCGCGTGGCTCGTCGACGTGCGCTATCTGGCGGGCAACCCGTGGGTGGCGATCAACGATCCTCCCGTCGTTCGCCGCGCGAATTCCATGCAGATCGATCGGGCGTTGCCCGCTGCGTTGTGGCGCAAGCTGCGTGACGAGCTCGATGCCCGGTCGGCACCGGAGCACGCTTCGCAGTGGCGCGCCTTGCGCGCGACGATCCTGCTAATGGGCGACTCGGGCTTGCGACGGGAAGAAGCCGCCTCGGCCCGTCGCGAATACCTCAAGCCCTCGGCGTACGGTACGCCCGAGCGGCCAGTGTGGGAGCTCACCCTCATCGGCAAGGGGCAGCGCGAGCGGACCGTGCCGGTGAGTGCGGCGACGCTGGTTGCCCTGCGCGCGCACTGGGTTGATCGGGGCAGGGCGTTCGATGTTGAGGACATGAGCGAGGCTCCGCATGGTCCACTCCTGGCGCCCATCTTTATTCCGTGGACGGAGGCTTCGCGCCGGCGTCACCGGCAGGCGCTTGCTGGAAAGAACGAAGATGGATCCAGCGTTCCATCAAGAGTGGAAGAGGCCGGCTACACCGCCGATGGGCTCAACCGGCTGATCGGCCGCATGACGAAGAAGCTCGTCGAGACGATGGACGCATTGAGCCTGGACGAGCGCGTCCAGCTCGACCGCGTGAACGCGCACGCCTTTCGCCATACCTTCGGCACGCAGTCGGTTGCGGACGACGTCCCGGTGGACGTTGTACAGAAAGTGCTGGGCCACATCTCGCTGCAGACGACGACCATCTATGTCCAAGCCGAGAAGCAGCGTGTACTCGAAGAAGTCGCGGGCTACTATGCACGGCTCGCAAAGCAAGCCACCACCCGCTAAACTTCCCACCGCTTCATTGTCTTGGTTGCGGCACGTTCAACAGGACCTATACCCCACAAGTCACCAGCGACTGGTAGTGAGCTATCCCTAGTTGGTATCGCTTAGGTAGCGTCCTGATTGCATGGTTCTTCTTTATGAGTCGGCGATGACCGGACAGTAGGTGTCAGATCTGTCTGGTCCATGGCGTCATGAATGACTAGTCATAACCTCTTCCGCGAAGCCGCAAATCCCCGTACATTCACGTCAAGATGAATTGCTGGAGAAATCAATGGCGACCGCGACGACGTCCGCGAAGGTAGTCTCGCTGCACACCGTGTCGGCTGACAAGGCGTCCGACAAGAAGTGGGGCAAGCCCGTAATGAAGCTTGGCTTCTGTGTTGTGCCGTCCGTGCTCTTGCGTGCTCAACAGCGGCTTGGGTTGAATCCGACTCAACTTGCCGTGCTGCTTCAATTGGCGGACTACTGGTGGGACCCGGACCGAAAACCGTACCCCAGCAAGCAGGCACTGAGTGAACGCCTCGGCCTCGGTCCGCGACAGATTCAACGATACATTGCTGAACTGGAAGAGGGAGGCCTGGTCAGGCGCGTTGAACGGCGTGCAACCAACGGCGGCAAGCTGAGCAACGAATACGACCTTTCCGGATTGGTAGAGCGTCTGAAGAAGATCGCGCCGGAGATCGAGGCGGCCAACGAGATGAAAAGAGCCGTGACCCGCCGCGGCGGAATCAAGAAGGCCGTTGTACCTCTCGCGTGATGCTCGCATCTGCAGATCGGAGCGTAGAAAAGAAAACGGCCCACCGAAGTGGGCCGCCTTTATCGCTTGTCTCTAGGGGGAGGCTTTCGCCAACAAGACCCAGAGCTAATGAGCGACATCATATCCATTATTAACGGTTTCGTCAACAGATGTCACTTGCCCTAACTCAAGCCGAGCTGGATGCCATCAGCTTAGCGTTATCGCCAGCGCGGCTCGGAACCTATATTCAAGCGGCCGCCAACGCCGGAAACAATGACGCGCTTCACCCGATCAAGCTCTACGGATGGAATGCGCAGTTGTCGGGGGCGTTTTTGACTCCGCTACAAATCTGCGAAGTCACCGTCCGAAACGGAATTTGCGACGGCATCGAGCGGCGCTATGGGGCTGACTGGCCGTGGGTCGCGGGATTCGAAAGAACATTGCCGGCCCCACGCTATGGCTTCAACCCTCAACGGGAACTGATCGACACGCGAAGGAAGTTTGCTCAAGGCGAAACCGGCAAGGTCATCGCCGAACTTAAGATGGCATTTTGGTCGCAAATGTTGACCCAAAGACATGATGGTCGATTGTGGACACCGTTTCTGCGTACGGTTTTCCCGAACTTGCCGGATGCTAAAACGCATACAGTTGCGCAGTGCCGCACGCTGATGGGAGTCGAGCTTGAAAAGCTGCGCAAGTTACGGAATCGGATTGCCCATCACGAACCGATCATCTCCTACAACCTACTGGATTACTATGCCTCGATTCACAGCCTTGTTTCCTGGCGGTGCAAAACGACCGCCAGCTGGATGGATAGCATCGAAACCATCACGACCGTCGTGAAGCAGAAACCATAGCGTGCTGCGCGAGACTGGCTGTCAGTCGATATTCTTCTCGGGATCGCCGCGCGCACGGCTTTCCGCAATTTTGCTGATTGCGCCGATTCGTTCGGCAAGCGTTGGCTGTCCTGCGGGCATGGGCTGCGGGAACAGCGTGAAAAAACCTCGTGCATGCCCCATTGCCATCAAAACACGAGTGAGGGTTTCGATACTTCCAATGCCGCTCAATTCGAACCGTTTATATGTTCGTAGCGCAATGCCCGCCTTTTCCGCAAACGCCGGCTGGGAATATCCCCCTCGAATTCGCTCTCGACGCACCCGCATAGCCAGATATCCAGCAATGTCCCTCTCGGTTGCCGAGCGGAGAAATTCGAGTTCTTGTTCTGGTGTCATGGATCGTGCCAAATATGGCACTGTCTGTTGATAACTTGTGCCGCGATCTTACTCGATCTGGCACAATAAATCCTCAGAATGAAAAAGGGCCTCGGAAAGAAGTACCCTCCGAGACCATTTTTCCACTATACTTGGTGTTCAAGCGATGACCGAACACAAGATGTTGTGGTTTTGCTAAAAAGAGAAACGGCCGGGGTGGTGCCCGGCCGCGTGCGACGAGGGGTTAGTGGTGTCCTCCCGCCGGCTTACTTTGCTTCACAAGAGCAGCCAGTGTATCACTTGGTCTCCGACCATAGCTGGCGTGTGGGTTTTTCAAACTGCTGCTTGACCTAAGTTCGGCACGTCTGCCGAAGGATTCCTGTCGTGCCGAGCTGTTG